>CBDBCK010000028.1:0-1381194 GCA_965203345.1 Dehalococcoidia bacterium | reverse complement strand
TCCTGGTGTGATATCACCTGAACTGGAAGCGAGATTGGTTTTCCTAAGTCTGTCTGACAACCCCTGGGCTTCTCCCCTTTCTGTATCTGACGAGAGAGTGTTTGAAGACGCTGGGACTGCGTCTGTAACCGTTGAACTGTTGACAGACCTGGATTACGACTTGACGTTGTCAGTCTCCACAGTTGACGTTACTGCGGAGTCAGGTTCGGACTACGTTGCTCTCTCTAGTGTGTTGCTTGGGATAGGATCCGAGGATGCAGTAACCGGCGCACTAGTAGGCACAGTTGATGTAGGTATATTGCCAGACTCTCTACTGGAAGGAGACGTTTGAGCTGGTGTTCACAAATGTTCCGGTGATTTATGACGGGTCTAGCCTTGTGCGCGAGTTTAGATCTACGGTGACTATATCTGAACCTTTGGTGAAGGTGTCGTTCGTTGAGCCTGTTTATAATGTAGCGGCTGGCGGGACTGTAGAGGTGGAAGTATATTTGACCTCCGACCCTCTACGAGCGGTAACGGTAACGATAGGTGTATCAAGTGCCGAATCGCTTGTGTCATTGAGTAGTGATACGTTGGAGTTTATTCCGGGCGGCGTACGTACCCAGTCAGTGACGGTAACGGCATCATCGGTAGGCACGTCAACGTTGAGCTTTATTGATCTTCATCCGGATGTAACAGCAGGGACACATTCTACGACGGTTATAGATATTACCTCTACTGAACGACCTGTATCGGATGCTGGCCCTGACCAGACAGTGATGGAAGGGGTGTTGGTGACGTTGGACGGTAGTGGTAGTACGGATCCTGAAGGCGGTGCACTGTCATATTCGTGGGTTCAGGCTTCAGGTGAGACTGTGACACGTTGTCCGATTCTTCTGTTGCTCAACCTACGTTTACTTCACCGGTTGATCTTTCAAGAGACGCTGAGCTTTCGTTCACCCTAGTTGTGACAGATGACACTGGCCAGACAAGTGCGGTTTCGGATACAGTATTGATAACAGTTGAAGCGTCTACTCCTACTGTGGTTGTGTCTTTCGTATCAGCTGATTATCAGGTATCGGAAGGATCTTCCGTGGAGGTTCTTGCAGTTCTGGATATAGTACCTCGTCGTTCGGTGTCTGTAAATGTATTAGCGAGCGGTATGGGTGGAGCAACGGAAGATGATTACATTTTGTCCTTCACTTCATTCACGTTTGGTCCTGAAGAAAGAGAAGCAACGCTGGATGTAAGTGCGGTTGACGATTCGGCTGACGATGACGGAGAGGGCGTGTCTCTGGATCTGATGATAGATCCTTCATCGTCCAATGTATCGTTGGGATCTCCGTCAACTGAGGAAGTGTTGATATTGGATGACGATGCAGCAGTTAATGAACGCCCTGTAGCGGATGCTGGCCCTGACCAGACAGTGTCAGAAGGTGTGTTGGTGACATTAGACGGTAGTGGCAGTACGGATCCTGAAGGCGGTGCACTGTTATATTCCTGGGTTCAGGAGTCAGGTCAGCCTGTGACACTGTCGGATTCTACTATTGCTCAACCTACGTTTACTTCCCCTGTTGATCTTTCAAGAGACGCGGAGCTTTCGTTCACCCTAGTTGTGACAGATGACACTGACCAGACAAGTGCCTCTGATACAGTATTGATAACGGTTGAAGCGTCTAATCCTGCTGTGGTTGTGTCTTTCGTACCATCTGATTACGAGGTATCGGAAGGTTCTTCTGTGTCAGTGGGTATAGTTCTGGATATGGTACCTCGTCGTTCGGTGTCTGTAAATGTACTAGCGAGCGGTTTGGGTGGAGCCACGGAAGATGATTACATTTTGTCCTTCAATTCATTCACGTTTGGTCCTGAAGAAAGAGAAGCAACGCTGGATGTAAGTGCGGTTGACGATTCGGCTGACGATGACGGAGAGAGCGTGTCTCTGGATCTGATGATAGATCCTTCATCGTCCAATGTATCGTTGGGATCTCCGTCAACTGAGGAAGTGTTGATATTGGATGACGACGTAGCAGTTAATGAACGACCTGTTGCGGATGCTGGCCCTGACCAGACAGTGGCAGAAGGTGTGTTGGTGACATTAGACGGTAGCGGCAGTACGGATCCTGAAGGCGGTGCACTGTCATATTCGTGGGTTCAGGCTTCAGGTGAGACTGTGACACTATCGGATTCTACTATTGCTCAACCTACGTTTACTTCCCCGGTTGGTCTTTCAAGAGACGCGGAGCTTTCATTCTCCCTCGTTGTGACAGATGACACTGGCCAGACAAGTGCGGTTTCGGATACAGTATTGATAACAGTTGAAGCTTCTACTCCTACTGTGGTTGTGTCTTTCGTATCAGCTGATTATCAGGTATTGGAAGGATCTTCTGTGGAGGTTCTTGCAGTTCTGGATATAGTACCTCGTCGGACGGTGTCTGTAAATGTAGTAGCGAGCGGTTTGGGTGGAGCCACGGAAGATGATTACCGTTTGTCCTTCACTTCATTCACGTTTGGTCCTGAAGAAAGCGAAGCAACGCTTGATGTAAGTGCGGTTGAGGATTCGACTGATGAAGACGGAGAGAGGGTATCTCTGGAGCTGACTCTGGACTCTTCATCTTCCAATGTGTCTTTGGGATCTCCTTCAATTGAGGAAGTATTGCTACTGGACGATGAGGTGACAGTATCGTTTGGTGAACCGGACTATAGGATAGTTGAAGGTCAAACATTGGACGTGTCGGTGGTTCTGGATGTGGATCCTGGGCGTAATTTGGCAATAACTATAGTGGGTTCAGGTGTTGGCACATCGGCTGTTGTATCTGGTTTGCCAGCTACAGTGGAGTTTAGTCCAGGTGTGACGGAGGTGTCCTTCTCCTTGTCCGCAATAGACGACTCAGCGGACGACGACGGGGAGACGTTGCTTCTGGAGTTTGATGAATTGCCGTTGGGTGTATCTGTCGGCACTCAATCAAGTGCACTAGTGTCAATAATAGATAACGACCCTGTCCTTAATGTGTGTGACAGGACCGAGGAAGTTCAGGCTGCGATTATAACTGCAGCTAATGCTCTTTCCGGTGTTACGGTCACGGGTTGTGAAGAAATTACCGAGGCTCATTTGTCAGGCATAAGCGGGTTGACTATTAGTAATGAACCAGGCCTTACTAGACTGCAGTTTGGAGACTTCTCTGGTCTGACTTCGTTGCAGACACTTAGTATATTTTTCAACCGGAATCTGACATCTTTGCCATCGGATGTGTTCACTGGTCTGAATAACCTTGAGCGCCTTGACTTGGGTAATAATGGTCTGACATCTTTGCCTTCGGGTGTGTTCACTGATCTGGTCTCGCTTCAGACCCTTAGGCTGGATGGTAATAATGGTCTGACATCTTTGCCTTTGGGTGTGTTCACTGGTCTGGGCTCGCTTCGGGAACTTAACTTGAGTAATAATGGTCTGGCGACTTTGCCATTGGATGTGTTCACTGGTCTGGGTAATCTTACGAACCTTAATCTGGGGCGTAATAGTCTGGTGTCTTTGCCACCGGATGTGTTCTCTGGTCTGAATAACCTTAATCGCCTTCAACTGCAGGGTAATGATCTGACATCTTTGCCGTCGGGTGTGTTCACTGATCTGGATAACCTTGATCGCCTTGACCTGGCTGAGAATGGTCTGACATCTTTGCCTTCGGGTGTGTTCACTGGTCTGGGCTCGCTTCGGACCCTTGACCTGGCTGAGAATGATCTGACTTCTTTGCCGTCGGGTGTGTTCACTGGTCTGGGCTCACTTCGGACCCTTGACCTGGCTGAGAATGATCTGACTTCTTTGCCATCGGATGTGTTCGCTGGTCTGGGCTCGCTTGGATTCCTTCTCCTGAATGAGAATGATCTGACTTCTTTGCCATCGGATGTGTTCTCTGGTCTGGGTAGTCTTGAGACCCTTCTCCTGAATGAGAATGATCTGACTTCTTTGCCGTCGGATGTGTTCTCTGGTCTGGCTAACCTTGTGAGCCTTGTCCTGAATGAGAATGATCTGACTTCTTTGCCTCCTGGTGTGATATCACCTGAACTGGAAGCGAGATTGGTTTTCCTTGGTCTGGGTGGCAACCCCTGGGCTTCTCCCCTTTCTGTATCTGACGAGAGAGTGTTTGAAGACGCTGGGACTGCGTCTGTAACCGTTGAACTGTTGACAGACCTGGATTACGACTTGACGTTGTCAGTCTCCACAGTTGACGTTACTGCGGAGTCAGGTTCGGACTACGTTGCTCTCTCTAGTGTGTTGCTTGGGATAGGATCCGAAGATGCAGTAACCGGCGCACTAGTAGGCACAGTTGATGTAGGCATATTGCCAGACTCTCTACTGGAAGGGGATGAGACGTTTGAGCTGGTGTTCACAAATGTTCCGGTGATTTATGACGGGTCTAGCCTTGTGCGCGAGTTTAGATCTACGGTGACTATATCTGAACCTTTGGTGAAGGTGTCGTTCGTTGAGCCTGTTTATAATGTAGCGGCTGGCGGGACTGTAGAGGTGGAAGTATATTTGACCTCCGACCCTCTACGAGCGGTAACGGTAACGATAGGTGTATCAAGTGCCGAATCGCTTGTGTCATTGAGTAGTGATACGTTGGAGTTTATTCCGGGCGGCGTACGTACCCAGTCAGTGACGGTAACGGCATCATCGGTAGGCACGTCAACGTTGAGCTTTATTGATCTTCATCCGGATGTAACAGCAGGGACACATTCTACGACGGTTATAGATATTACCTCTACTGAACGACCTGTATCGGATGCTGGCCCTGACCAGACAGTGATGGAAGGGGTGTTGGTGACGTTGGACGGTAGTGGTAGTACGGATCCTGAAGGCGGTGCGCTGTCATATTCGTGGGTTCAGTCTTCAGGTGAGACTGTAACGTTGTCCGATTCTGCTATTGCTCAACCTACGTTTACTTCACCGGTTGATCTTTCAAGAGACGCTGAGCTTTCGTTCACCCTAGTTGTGACAGATGACACTGACCAGACAAGTGCCATTTCGGATACAGTATTGATAACGGTTGAAGCGTCTAACCCTGCCGTGGTTGTGTCTTTCGTATCAGCTGATTATCAGGTATCGGAAGGTGGTTCTGTGGAGGTTCTTGCAGTTCTGGATATAGTACCTCGTCGTTCGGTGTCTGTAAATGTATTAGCGAGCGGTTTGGGTGGAGCCACGGAAGATGACTACCGTTTGTCGGCCACTTCATTCACGTTTGGTCCTGAAGAGAGTGAAGCAACGCTTGATGTAACTGCGGTTGACGATCTGGCTGAGGAAGACGGGGAGAGCGTATCTCTGGAGCTGATGATAGATCCTTCATCGTCCAATGTATCGTTGGGATCTCCGTCAACTGAGGAAGTGTTGATACTGGATGACGATGCAGCAGTTAATGAACGACCTGTATCGGATGCTGGCCCTGACCAGACAGTGGCAGAAGGTGTGTTGGTGACGTTAGACGGTAGCGGCAGTACGGATCCTGAAGGCGGTGCACTGTCATATTCCTGGGTTCAGGAGTCAGGTCAGCCTGTGACACTGTCCGATTCTGCTGTTGTTCAACCTACGTTTACTTCCCCGGTTGATCTTTCAAGAGACGCTGAGCTTTCGTTCACCCTAGTTGTGACAGATGACACTGACCAGACAAGTGCCTCTGATACAGTATTGATAACGGTTGAAGCGTCTAATCCTGCTGTGGTTGTGTCTTTCGTACCATCTGATTACGAGGTATCGGAAGGTTCTTCTGTGTCAGTGGGTATAGTTCTGGATATGGTACCTCGTCGTTCGGTGTCTGTAAATGTACTAGCGAGCGGTTTGGGTGGAGCCACGGAAGATGATTACATTTTGTCCTTCAATTCATTCACGTTTGGTCCTGAAGAAAGAGAAGCAACGCTGGATGTAAGTGCGGTTGAGGATTCGGCTGATGAAGACGGAGAGAGGGTATCTCTGGAGCTGACGATAGATCCTTCATCGTCCAATGTATCGTTGGGATCTCAATCAACTGAGGAAGTGTTGATATTGGATGACGCTGCAGTAGTTAATGAACGACCTGTATCGGATGCTGGCCCTGACCAGACAGTGGCAGAAGGTGTGTTGGTGACGTTAGACGGTAGTGGCAGTACGGATCCTGAAGGCGGTGCACTGTCATATTCCTGGGTTCAGGAGTCAGGTCAGCCTGTGACACTGTCCGATTCTGCTGTTGTTCAACCTACGTTTACTTCCCCGGTTGATCTGTCAAGAGACGCTGAGCTTTCGTTCTCCCTCGTTGTGACAGATGACACTGGCCAGACAAGTGCGGTTTCGGATACAGTATTGATAACGGTTGAAGCGTCTAACCCTGCTGTGGTTGTGTCTTTCGTATCAGCTGATTATGAGGTATCGGAAGGATCTTCAGTGCCAGTGGTTATAGTTCTGGATATAGTACCTCGTCGTTCGGTGTCTGTAAATGTATTAGCGAGCGGTTTGGGTGGAGCAACGGAAGATGATTACAGTTTGTCGGCCACCTCATTCACGTTTGGTCCTGAAGGGAGAGAAGCAACGCTGGATGTAACTGCGGTTGACGATCTGGTTGACGAAGACGGGGAGAGGGTGTCTCTGGAGCTGATGATAGATCCTTCATCGTCCAATGTATCGTTGGGATCTCCGTCAACTGAGGAAGTATTGATATTGGATGACGATGAAGCAGTTACACCCCCTGTTGAACCTGTTGCGGTGTCAGTGTCATTCGGTGCTGCTCGTTACCAAGTAGAGACTGGCGGCATGGTACCGGTGACAGTATCTTTGGACGCAGACCCTATTCAAAAGGTAACGATATCTGTATCAAGCAACCCTGCGATTGTGTCACTGAGTAGTGATGAGCTGGTATTCATGCCAGGGGCAAGTCGTGATCAGGACCTGATGGTAACGGCGTTAGCGGTAGGCACAGCAACGTTGAGCTTTATTAATCTTCCTTCAGGCGTAACAGGGGGGACACCATCTACGGCGGTTATTGAGGTTACGGGTGCTCCTGTTGAACCTGTTGGGGTGTCAGTGTCATTCGGTGCATCTAGTTATACCGTCAGGGAAGGTGAAGAAATACCTGTGACAGTTATACTGGACATGGATCCTGGACGTGATGTGACGATAAGAATATTGGCAGACAACACTAATATCTCTTTGCGTACACAAGACGTAATGTTCCTGTCAGGTAGTGTTCTTACGATGGAGTTGAGGGTATCAGGTTCTGGCCAAGGTATGACTACTCTGAGCTTTGATACTCTTCCTGAAGGCGTGATACGAGGTACTCATCCTACGACTAATATAATCATTCTTGACAGTGATGGCGGTGTTTGCAGTAGGACGGGGAAGGTAGCGGCAGCCCTTGCTCAGGTTTCAGCTGTTGATCACTGTGCAGACGTTACCGCTGAGCACTTGATGGCGATAACGGATTTGGATCTGTCTATTATGTCAATAGAGAATCTGTCGGTTGGTGATTTTGCTGGTCTGACGGCGTTAGAGGAACTGAACCTGGGCAACAACTTACTAGATACCTTGCCTGCTGATTTGTTTGCTGGTCTGGCGGCGTTAGAGGAACTGAACCTGGACAACAACTCACTAGATACCTTGCCTGCTGGTTTGTTTGCTGGTCTGACGGCGTTAGAGAGGCTGTTATTGGATCACAACTCACTAGATACCTTGCCTGCTGGTTTGTTCAACGATCTGACGTTTTTGGGAACTCTAGATCTTTCCAACAACGAACTGTCGGAGTTGTCTTCAGATCTGTTCAGCTCTTTGACGAGGTTACAGCTCCTTGAGCTGGACAACAACGCCTTGATGGACTTACCTTCCGATATATTCACAGGGCTGGGTATGCTGGAACGTTTGTGGCTGAACAGTAACCGGTTCCACTCTTTGCCCGCTGATATATTTATGGATCAAGCCGGACTGGCTATAGGTATAACACCTGGTAATATGTTGCGTTTGGATGACAACCCTTGGGACTTTGGACTTTCCTCTACGGATGTATCTGTAGCAGAAGAAGCTGGAGCTGTAACCGTTATGGTTTCGCTTACGCATTCTTTGGACTATGACCTTGTGTTGAGTGTGTCAACTATAGCCGATACAGCAGGTAGTTCGGATTACACTTTGTTAGCTACGGAGTTGATGATTCCTGCTGGCACACGTTCTGGGACGATCTCTGTATCTATTGACGACGATCCGGACTATGAAATGGCAGAGAGGTTTGAGGTGTTGTTCAGTGATGGTCCTGGGGTTCTGTCTGGTGGTTCCTTTGAAAGTGCCAGTTCGACTTCCGAGGTAACCATTCTGGAGAGCGATGGTTCTGCTGTAACGGTGTCCTTTGAACAATCGGATTATGTTGTTGCGGAGGGTGCTTCTATGGAATTGTCGTTAGTTCTTGATAGACAGTCTGGTCGGACATTGGCGATAGGTGTGGAGACTCTCGAAGGCTCAACTACTTCCGCCGATTACGAAATACTTCCTGCTACTGTAACGTTCGGACCTACTGAAACGGTTGTGACTATCACATTTGAAGCTGTGAATGACACTGTGGATGACGATGATGAGGTTGTAGTTCTGGGACTAGACCTTACTGGTCTTCGTGGTGTGAGTGAAGGAACGCACGTGCCTGCGCGTGTGACTATAGAGGACGATGATGATCCTGAAGTATCTGTGTCATTTAGAACTTCTACTTATGAGCTATCGGAGGAATCGTCACCAATGCCCGTAGAGGTGATATTAAGTGCGGATCCTGAGAGGACGTTGGTGGTATCTATAGCCGTCACGGGAGACGCTGCTTCATCATTGATGGGGATTCCAGAATCATTAACGTTTATGGCAGGTGGTGCCGTTATCCAAAGCTTCACAGTTACTGCCTCGGATGACGCTAACTTGATCGATGAACAGGTGGTACTGATGTTGAGTGTTCCTGCGGAAGATACTCGTGCTGATGTAGGGGATCCTGGGACCACAACGTTGAGTGTGCTGGATAACGACATACCTAGCGTGGAGGTGTCATTCGGACAGGACATTTACATATTGCCTGAGGGCGGTATGGTGTCATTATTTGTGAACTTGAGCGAGCCCCCCCTCCGTGACGTTGAGATATCGGTATCAAGTACTGGGGACGTTTCAGACATTGCTGAGACTATTCCAACGACAATAACGTTTGCAGCGGATGCGACGAGGGCTGTTGTTACATTGACCGGTATATCAGAGGAAGAGGATGACGATGACAAGAGCGTAACGCTGTCCTTGGATGCTACTGATCTTCCACGCGGGTTTTCAGTCGTTACTCCTTCGATTACGACTGTGATGATAGAAGACGATGATGATCCTGAAGTATCTGTGTCATTTGAAGCTACTACTTATGAGCTATCGGAGGGATCGTCATCAATGCCCATAAGTGTGATATTAAGTGCGGATCCTGAGAGGACGTTGGTGGTATCTATAGCCGTCACGGGAGGCGATGCTGCATCATTGATGGGGATTCCAGAATCATTAACGTTTATGGCAGGTGGTGACGTTGTCCAAAGCTTCACAATTACTGCCCCGAATGACACTAACTCGATCGATGAACAGGTGGTACTGATGTTGAGTGTTCCTGCGGAAGATACTCGTGCTGGTGTAGGGGATCCTGGGACCACAACGTTGAGTGTGCTGGATGACGACATACCTAGCGTGGAGGTGTCATTCGGACAGGACATTTACATATTGCCTGAGGGCGGTATGGTGTCATTATTTGTGAACTTGAGCGAGCCCCCCCTCCGTAACGTTGAGATATCGATATCAAGTACTGAGGACGTTTCAGACATTGCTGATATTCCAACGACAATAATGTTTGCAGCGGATGCGACGAGGGCTGTTGTTACATTGACCGGTATACCAGAGGAAGAGGATGACGATGACAAGAGCGTAACGCTGTCCTTGGATGCTACTGATCTTCCACGCGGGTTTTCAGTCGTTACTCCTTCGACTACGACTGTGATGATAGAAGACGATGATGATCCTGAAGTATCTGTGTCGTTTGGCCGTTCCCGTTATGTTGTGTCTGAAGATGGGGAAGTAACTATACCAGTAACGCTGGATGTGGATCCTGAGCGTATATTGACGATAGCTATAGAGGCTTCTGGAGAAGGTGGCGCAGATTCTTCAGACTACAGTTTGTCTCCTACTTCATTGATGTTTAGTCCTGGCGTTACCTCTGGGAACGTCATTGTAACTGCGACGGACGATGACGTAGACGATGATGATGAGAATGTGCGCCTGAGCTTTGGGCCTCTTCCCGCTATGGTGAACAATGGCGATCACGTGAATGCAATAGTGTCTATAACTGATAACGACGATCCTTTGGTATCTGTGTCGTTTGGCTCTTCCAGTTATGTTGTGTCTGAAGGTGGGAAAGTAACTATAGCAGTAACGCTGGATGTGGATCCTGAGCGTATATTGACGATAGCTATAGAGGCTTCTGGAGAGGGTGGCGCAGCTTCTTCAGACTACAGTTTGTCTCCTACTTCATTGGTGTTTAGTCCTGGCGTTACCTCCAGGAACGTCACTGTAATGGTACGGGACAATGATATAGATGATGATGGCAAGAGTGTGCGCCTGAGCTTTGGGCCTCTTCCCGCTATGGTGATAGAGGGTTCCAATCGGACTGCTGCAGTGTCGATATCTGATGACGATGTGCCTGAAGTGTCGGTGTCGTTCGACTCTGACGTTTACAGAGTGTCGGAAGGTGAGGCTATAACAGTGATGGTAACTCTAACTGTTGCTCCGGAACGTACTGTTACGATATCGTTAGACGTTGTGCGTAATGCGGGTGCTTCAACCTCTGACTACATGTTGTCTGCTACATCACTAACCTTCTCTCCTGGAGAAAGTATGAAGAGTATCACTTTGAGTGCTGCACAAGATACTTTTAACGACGATGGTGAGAACCTGAGTCTGAGCTTTGTCAGGCCTCTTCCCGCTATGGTAAACGATGGCGCTCACGTGGATGCGATGGTGTCTATAGTTGACGATGACGTGCCGTCCACCGGCGGACGACCCGGTTCCGGCGGACGGCCCGGTTCCGGTACTCCCGATGATACCGGTGGTCGTGGATCTATAGAGGTACAGTTTGACTCTACTCGTTACAGTGTGCTTGAGGGATCCTCTGTAAGTGTTACAGTGAGACTTACCCGAACTCCTGGCACCACGATAAATATACCGATAAGACTGGTCGGAGGTACCGCTAGTGAGGATGATTACTATCTCAGCGATATTCCGGATGAATTACAGTTCAACTCCCATCAAACCATTCGCAGCTTCACGGTTAGAGCAAGGTCTGATATTGTGATTGACGATGGCGAGACGATTGAACTGAGCTTGAGTGCTCCTGAAGGTGTAGACAGTTGCATTCTCCCTTGTACAACAACCTTGACTATCCTTGAGCCGGTAGACGATGATGATACCGTTGCCGCTGCTGGTCGTCGTGGTCTGCTTCCGCCTACGGGTGGTGTATCACTGTCTACTTTGTGGCTTGTAAGTCTGTTTGCCGGGGGTGTTGTACTTCTGCTGCTCAGTGCAGGGATGCTTAAACTCTCATTCCGCCGGAAGCATGATAAATAGCTGACTGCTGACGTCAATCGTTCTATCAGTAAATTAACCAACTGATATACTGAATGGAGTGAAGGACTGTTTTATTTGGAGAGACTTTTATAGTGGTTGATCAACTTGAGACTTCTGCAGATCTTACGCGGAAGGTGATTATAGATGCTCTTGAGTCTCAACGGCAACCTACAAAGACGGTTCTTTCTTGTCTTTTGGCTATCTCCGACGCGCTTCATTATTTACCTGACGAAGCTATAAAGGAGACCGCTCATTTTTGCGGAGTTACACTAAACGAAGTTTGGAACGTTGCGGATTTCTACACGAACTTTCGCTTCACACCTCCAGGTCGGAACCTCCTGGAGGTGTGTTGGGGTCCTGCTTGCCACGTAATGGGTGCACAAGTGATATTGCAGATGGTTCAGAGCACCTTGAATCTTGACGGTGAAGGTGAGACAGCGGAAGGTGGAGTTACCTTGAAATATAATACTTGCCTAGGAGCTTGTGCACATGCTCCCGTCATATCTGTAAACCATAGTCTCATTGGACGGGTTACCCCTGAGAGCGCATCTGAAACGGCTTCAACACTACTTTGAACCGAGTCCGTATCGTCTGATCTATCCTAATGTCCGTTAATTTCACAGATATCGTCAATAAAGCTAACCTCCGATGGAAGGAACTAACCGATGATAAACCCTGGATAAGGGTCGGTGGAGGCTCTTCTGGCCAAGCTGCTGGCTTCAAGAGGGTATATGAGACTATCTCTGCTTCCGTAATGGAGACGGGCCTAGATGTAAACGTCTCTATTGTAGGTTCGCTCGGACTGATGAGCCGTGAGCCTGTTATAGACGTTACCATTGATGCCGTTCGGATATTTTTTGGAAACATGTATTCAGAAGACGCTGATCGTGTGGTACGAAAAATGGCTTCTCGAGTAGATCTGTTGCCCGACCCGAATGCCTTCGCTGTATCCGGCGCCACACACACGACCTCTTCCAACGTCCCTAGGATCGAATCGTTGCCAGAGTGGAATGTGCAGGTGAAAATCGCCACAAGGAACTTCGGCCACATAGATCCTGGTGATATTCTCCAATATATCGCCTCTGGTGGATACTCTGCTCTTTTTATAGCCGTAACGGAACGGACTCCGGAAGATATAGTGAACGAAGTGAAGGCTTCTGGTCTTAGGGGAAGAGGAGGTGCCGCTTTTCCTGCCGGTGTTAAGTGGTCTTTTTTGGCGCCTTCCAAGGCCCCCATGAAGTATGTGCTCTGCAACTGCGAGGAAGGGGATCCGGGCGCATTCAATGATAAAGGTATACTGGAGAGCGATCCTCATACTCTTCTTGAAGGCCTTATACTGAACGGTTACGCGACTCGCTCTCATAAAGGGTACGTTTTCATTCGGCATGGGCACGACCTGCCTATAGAGGCGATGCGAACGGCTATATCACAGGCTTACGAGTACGGTCTGCTGGGCAAGAATCTGTTTGGTTCGACCTTCTCATTTGACGTAGAGGTGGCTCTCACAGGCGACTCGTACGTTGCAGGTGAGGAGACCGCCCTTATGGAGGCTATTGAGGGTAAACGCTCCACTCCCAGATTTAAGCCGCCTTTTCCCGCTGCCGCCGGCCTTTGGGAGAAACCGACCAACATTAATAATGTTAAGACCCTGTCTTATGTACCTTGGATAATCTCCAATGGTTCAGATGCATTTAAGAACATAGGAACAAGCAAGAGCTCCGGCACAGCTATCCTCTGCCTTTCAGGACACATATCCCGCCCGGGTCTTTACGAAGTTCCAATGGGTATAACGATACGTGAAGCGTTGGAAAAAGCAGGAGGAGGTACGCCGAGCGGCAGGCCGATCAAGTTATTGCAAACAGGCGGCCCACTTGGAGGCGTGATGGGTGAGGAGTCTTTTGATACACCGATAGACTTTGACGCTATGTCCAAAGCCGGCGCAATACTGGGTTCTGGCGGTTTGATAGTGTGCGATGAGACTGTGGATACCGTTGATCTGATACGCAACTTGGTGGCTTTCAATCAGTTTGAATCTTGTGGAAAGTGTTTCCCATGCCGATTAGGAAATACACACATGTTGGAGATGCTAGACAGGATGTGCAAAAGGGAGGCACGTCCCGACGATCTTCAGCATATAGAGAAGATAGGACGCGACATGAAGGCAGGTTCCCTTTGTGGGCATGGTCAGCTTGGCTTTAACCCTATATCGTCTGCTCTACGACACTTTGAGGAAGAGTTTACCGAACGGTTGAATGGTTACTATTCCCCTTCGCCTAAGTCAGTCGCCGAAGCGGAAATGATACTACCTACTCGAACACGTCCATAACCGCTGACTGTCCAAACGAACCATGTCTCAAGATCTGATGCATATAACGATAGACGGGAAAGGCCTGACCGCCAAGCCGGGACAGACTATATTGCAAGCTGCTCTAGACGCAGGGGTGTATATCCCCTATCTTTGTTACTACCCTAACATGAAGCCTTACGGGGCGTGCCGGACGTGCGTGGTAGAAGTGGAGTCGAACGGACGTAAGACTGTAACGGCATCGTGCACTATGCCTTGCTCGCCTGACATGGTAGTTCAGAGCTCTAGTCCGGAGATACTAGAATTACGCAAAGGTATTGTGGAACTGCTTATGTCTGAACATCCTCACGGATGCCTGACCTGCCATAGGATAGAGCTATGTGGTCCACAGGATATATGCCAACGGCACGTAGCTGTAACTGACCGCTGTACTATTTGTCCTAAAAACGAACGGTGCGAGTTGAAAGATACGGTACGTTGGGTCGAACTTGACTTGCGTACACCGCTTAATTATCATCGCCGCGACCTCCCAATTCATGTTGATGACCCTTTCTATGACCGTGACTATAACCTATGTATAGTATGTGCGAGATGTGTGCGCGTATGCGAAGAGGTGCGCGTTGACGCTGCGTTGACGCTCACCGAACGCTCCGGAGTGGCCTTGGTCGGCACTGCTCACGGGGTATCCTTGCTGGAGTCAGGTTGTGAGTTTTGCGGGGCATGCATAGACGTATGCCCTACGGGGGCACTTGTAGAAAGAGATTATAAATGGGAGAAAGCCTCTAAGGAGGTGTCTACTATCTGTATGAACTGTCCGGTGGGATGTCAGATGGTCGCTGAAGTGAACAAATTGGATAAGGTGGTAAGATTCAAGGGCGACTTGGCAGGAGCTGTGAACCTTGGTCAGGCGTGCATGAAGGGCAAGTTTGGTTACGATTATCCTAACCATAAATCCCGTCTCAAGAAAGCGTTTGCGCGCAACAAAAAGGGAGATTCAAAAAAGCAAATTCTCTCTTTTGAAGAGGCTACTACCCGTATAGCGGAGACACTTAAGCAGTATTCTCCCGACCAAACAGCGATTATAACCTCTCCCCGATCTTCAAACGAAGATCACTACGTTGCCCAGAAGTTTGTCCGTTCTGCCTTAAGAGGAAACAACGTCGTTACCGCTTTAGACCTTGCTCCCGGATACGCAGAGGCCGTTGAGAGGCGTGTCGGGAGATTTGCGTCTTCTAAGCCGATATGGAACCTCGAAAAGAGCGAAGCAATTCTTATAGCTTGCGCTAATCCGTCCGAAGAACAAAACGTGATCGCTGTTCCAATAAAGCGAGCTGAGAGATCCGGCGCAAAGATCGTAGTAGTGGACAGCCGACAGACAGAAATGACCCGATACGCGAAGGTTTGGCTACAGACTAAGCCGGGGACTGAACCTCTTGCGCTCGCGGCGATTGAAAGGGCTGTACTGGACGCGAAGATACGTGATGACCCGGATCATAAGGACGGCAGACGTAAGATTCAAGATACTAGCTTGTCCGTTGAGTCTCTGTCGAAAGAGGCGGGCGTTTCAAAAATTGCAGTGGAAGAGGCCGCTGAAATCTTGATACTTGCCGCCTCGACGTCGGTGGTGTTTGGCAACGATGGCATAACAGAAACTCAAGCAAATTCCGTCGTTGACGTGACTTATAACTTAGCGGTTCTGACCAACTGTCTCAATAATGATCATGGTGGCTTTTTTCCCCTTTACGGAGGAGCTAACACAATAGGAGCCAGGCAGACTGGTTGTGCATCCAACTTGCTCCCAACCGGCCGGGTTGACAATACCGAAGCGCGATCTAAAGTAGAGGCCAGTTGGAAAATATCTCTGCCTGAAGGCGTCGGCCTTACTTTCCCGCAGATGCTGGAAGCTATGTGTTCAGGAAGAATCAAAGCCGCGATTATCTTATCTGACGGAATATCTATGGACAGTGAATACTTCTTTAGTATGGATATGGCTCAGGCTTTGTCCCGCCTTGAATTTTTGGCTGTTCTTTCCGTTTTTGAAGACAGTATCACTCAAATGGCGGATGTGATAATTCCATCCGTAACGTACGCTGAAAACGAAGGAACTACCACCAATATTGAGGGAAGAGTCCAGCAGATAAACCCCTTATGGAGACCGAAACACGACCAAAAAACCGGCTGGCAACTGTTCTCAAAACTGGCTGGGACATTCGGCATAGAAGGCTTCAATTGGGAAACCCCTGAATGTATCACTCAAGAAATATCTGCACTCACCCTGCCCATGCCTGCTTCAACTCCAAATGAGACACCGGAGGATACTGATGTGCCGACCTCTAACTTGGTTTCTTGGAATCCGGCCGCTTTGCGTGCTCCGACCAACGGCAAGACTATGCTCTTTGCGCCTGGTCGGGTACTTCATCAACCCGAACGTACGGCGGATATTCGCGTCAGCGAGGGTATGAACTTTGTCGGCAGGGAAGAAACCGTCTCTATCCACCCGAAGGATGCCACGTCACTCGGTATTGAAGAAGGCGACGAGGTCTCTCTGCAAGAGAACGGTGAGCCGTTTCTGAAGGCGCGCGCCGTACTTGATGCTCGCCACCAAGGAACAGCGACCTCCACGTCGCTCTTTGCCTCCTTGTCTTCCGAAATGCAAAACCATCCGGATCCTGACCCTGTGTCTTCCTTGTCATTACTGCGGGTAAAGCATGTTTCTATAACCCCGCTTTCTAAGCAGACCCCGGCTTCAACCAAGCGCGCCTCCTATTCGGCTTCAAAGAAGAGGAAGTGAGGAACATCGATACTTATGTGATCCGTTATTGGTTTTGTTGCCCTTGTGACATTATTGATGCTGTATCAAAGTCAGTCGGGCTGTTATATCTAAGTCGGAAAATACACTGGGCAGTTCTTTCTGAATTGAGGGCTCCATAGTGCTGTTTCTGGATATCACGTCATAGCCCTCAGGTGTGAATAGGGTTTTTTCAAAATGGATCACAGCCCAGCTTTCATCAAGCGCAAAGTACATAACCTCCCAATTGCTTTTTAACAGGCTCATTACTCCTCTACCGCGCCATTCAAATTTTCTGCCGTCTAGCTGCTTATCAAAACCAAGGATACTTTCTTGTTTGCTGTCCTTTGAGTAAATCACTTCATCTTTGAGGCCTGTTATCCCTCTTCTTTGCTCAATTGAGTAGTTTAGAGTAGGGTTTGTCTTATCCCTTTTTAGCCACATTGGAAAGTTGGTCATGTTGATGTACCATTTTCCTTCCAGTGCTTGTAGAGGTATCCGCTGCTTTTGTCTGGATTTAACCATAGCATTAGGGTATTATATATTAACCTCTTGTGATTTGATACTCCTACGCAGATAATCGATCTCCGTTGAGTCTAGGATTATAATACTATTTCTACACAACCAAGCTTCATCCTTCAAATTGCGTGCGTCTCAATCGCAGAGAAAGAACTATTAGGAAGATTCAGATTAGGCTTCTTGGATGAGAGTAGGATAAGAGTGGGGAACTGCGACTTGACAAAACCTTGACTATATCATAATGCTCCAATAGATGTTTGATAGCCTAGTGCTTGCCACTGAGGGAACGATACCTACGTGTGCACCTGAGGTGATGTTCACGGTTGAGGTGCCAATAGTGACAGACAACAGAGTGGAGCATAATGAAAACTTCCTTTTTATCTAATAGTTTCTCTATTGAACTTGCTGATATGTGTCCATCATGTCTATTGAATCTAGTAGATTTAAAATGATTACTGTTATGTAGCAGGCTTCGTCCTGTAAGTTACGCTTGATATGATGCAAAGGAAGGACTACGATAATGGGGATGGTACCAGAAGTTGCCGACTCTGAATTTAAAGAAACTGTTTTGAACTCCAAGACCCCTGTTCTTGTGGACTTTTGGGCGGAATGGTGCGGGCCCTGCAAGATAGTTTCACCAGTTGTGGAAGAGTTGGCTCAAGAGTACGGAGAGTCCGTAAAATTTTTCAAAATGGATGTGGACGCTAACTCAAATGTACCTTCTGAGTATCGTATCAGGAGTATCCCGACATTGTTAGTGTTTAAAGATGGGAAACCAGTGGGGCAGATAGTAGGTGCTCAACCAAAAGAGACGATAAAGGCGAGGGTAGACGAAGCAATCGCATGAACCTCTGCATCCTGTAATATATGCACCGCCGAGCCGTTCGAAGCGGAACGCTCTCCAATCGTAGTAAATACTCCTCAAAGAGGGTACCAAAGCAATTCCGTAGCTTCGGTGCTCTAAACGCCGGTTATCTTGCCTCAATACAGGAACTAAACGAAACGGACATCTTTTCGACGAGAGCTTCTGCCTATAGTCCAGGCATAACGAAACCCTCTACAAACGGAACCGTTAAAGCACCAGCCAGTACTAAAGTCCAGCCCACTTCCTCGAAAGTTGTCTCCCCTTACTTGGATTCAAACCAGACGGCTTCACTACTGGCCTATATCGACTTTATTCGGCGTTACGGTTACCGTCTGTCGTGTACAAACCCCCTTGACGATCTCGATAATTCCCACTTTTTTCTGTCGCCAGAGCTGCACAACGTTTTACCTCAGACTATGGAAGCACCTGCTAGTTGCCTTGCTCCATTTCTGGGAAAGCATGCACTTGTAAACAGGGAGACCATAGCTGATTTGGTAAATCGGCTGAGAAACACTTACTGTAATACGACCAGCTATGAAATTTCACATATCCGCAATCGTGCAGAATCAGACTGGCTCGCGACTCAGATAGAGTTCGGTTTGTCTAGGCGCCCTATAGAGAATTCACATAAAAGGTATCTGCTTGAACTGATAACCCGATCTGAGACTTTTGAGCTTTTCTTGCATAAAGCTTTCCCGGGGCAGCGTTGGTACAGTCTTGAAGGATCAGAATCGGTTATAGCTTTGACCGACCAGATAATAATGGAAGCGGTATCAGCAAATATTTCCAATATAGTGTTCGGTATGGCGCATAGAGGAAGGCTGAATTTTCTCGCGCACGTCCTTGACAAACCTTATTCCGCCATATTGTCAGAGTTCATGGAAGGTGATTTTGCACACTTGGCTACCCTTGACGGCAGCCAATGGATGACCGACGTCAAGTACCACTTAGGTACCCGAATTAATCGTGATATAGATTCCGACGGTACGCCTGATATCACCTTGATGTTGTTCCCAAATCCCAGCCATCTGGAGGTGGTCAATCCCGCTGTCATCGGAGGCGTGCGCGCTATTCAAGACACAGCGAATGGACGAGAGGGTGATGCAAGGTCTATGGCGGTTCTGTTTCATGGCGACGCAGCATTTGCGGGGCAGGGCATAGTAGCGGAGACGCTTAACCTTTCTTCTCTATCAGGTTATGATACGGGCGGCTCTATACATATAATCCTTAACAATCAGATAGGTTTCACTACAAACCCTGCCGACAGTTTTTCAGGTGAACAAAGTTCAGATGTTGCACGTGGTTTCGATATCCCCATAGCTCACGTAAACGCCGAAGACGTGGAGGCGTGTGTATCAGTCGCACAGCTCGCTGTAGCCTACAGACGAAGGTTCGGGAAGGATTTCCTTATTAATTTGCTGGCCTACAGACGACATGGGCACAACGAAAACGACGACCCTTCTATCACCCAGCCGATTACTTATAAGAAGATAAAAACCAAACCGAGTGTACGTGCTCTGTTCGCAACGCAACTTGATAAAGAAGGCGTCGTATCCGCTAAAGAAGCTGAAGTCATGGTCGAAACCTGTACGCGTGAGCTCTTCTCCATTAAGACCAAACTTGAGTCCGACCGTCCGGTCAAGCAGCAGAACCGATCGCTCTCACCACATCTTACGCGTTCTCTGCGCCGAGGTTCCCGAAACGGTTCATACGAAGAGAAACTAGACTCAGCAAACATACTCATAGAAGTGTCACGTTGCATAACCGAACCGCCGGAAGGTTTCTCTCCTCATCCGTCCGTGGCTCGAATGATGCGAGCGCGATCCGCAGACTTCGCAAGTGGTAAGGCCGACTGGGCGTTCGCGGAAGCACTCGCCATAGGTTCGATACTTAAGGGAGGTACGTCTATCAGATTTACAGGCCAAGATGTTGAGCGAGGCACATTTTCTCATCGCCACGCCGTCATGTTTGACAGTAAGACTGGGGAGACTTGGACACCTCTCGCCTCGCTTGGGCCGGGTTCGTTCTCCATATATAATTCACCGCTTTCTGAGATAAGTGCCCTTGGATTTGAGCATGGTTATTCCGTAGCGAGATCGCAAACCTTGGTAATATGGGAAGCTCAGTTCGGAGACTTTGTAAACAATGCGCAGAGTGTAGTGGATGAGATGATAGTCTCTGCAAAGGCTAAATGGGGTCAAGCATCTGGTCTTACACTATTGCTTCCGCATGGCTACGAAGGTCAAGGCCCGAACCATTCGCACGCCCACCTGGAGCGATTTCTCGCTCTAGCGGCAAAGGACAACGTACGCGTAGCTTATCCGACGGAGGCCAGTCAATACTTCCACTTATTGCGTATACAGACGTCTTCTCTCTCCGTTGAACCAAAGCCGCTTGTAATTATGACACCGAAGAGCCTATTGCGTCATCCACTCGCAACATCCAAAATCTCGCATTTGCTTAACGGGCGTTTTATGCCAGTAATCGTCTATAACAAAGATGGAATAGATGCAGTGGAAGTTAAGCGGATAGTTCTATGCACCGGCAAAGTGTATATGGATCTAGCCTTGAGCACGGCCGCGGAAAAGGCCAGGGATTTCGCAGTGGTTCGCATAGAAGAGCTGTACCCTTTCCCTGAAGAGGAACTGGGAGAGTTGTTAGCAAGTATGCGCAATGCTGAGCGCGTAATCTGGCTGCAAGAAGAGCCGGAGAACCGTGGGGCGTGGCTTTATGTACGCTCTCTGCTTGAAAGGATTTTAGGAGACCGTTCTTTGGAATACGTAGGCAGACCTCCAACGCCAAGCCCCGCTGAAGGAGCTAACTGGCTTCACCGCATACACCAGAACCAGTTGATACATACAGCGTTGGGCGTAGGACTCTAACTTCAACCATAATGGAGATGAACGTGCCCATAGACATATCAGTTCCAGAGATGGCCGAATCGGTCTTTGAAGCCACAGTAGGCAGGTGGATAAGGCGACCGGGCAGCGAAGTCAAGTTCGGCGAAACCCTGCTTGAACTTGAAACCGATAAAGTCAATATGGAGATTCCTTCGCCGGCTGACGGAGTATTGGAGAAGATAATGAAACAGTCTGGAGAAACAGTAGTACGCGGAGACGTGTTGGGTATTATATCCCAGACCGCGAAGAAGGAACCTGAACCCCTAGATACTTCAACCGAAGAAACAAACTTCGTATCCGTAGATCAGCCTCTTTTGGCCGCGCAATCAAGCATAAACGGTAACAGAGCAAGCGAGCCTCCATCGGCTACCCCGCTTGCCCGTAAGACCGCAAATAACTTGGGCATAGATCTGTCTCAGGTTATGGGTACAGGCACCCAGGGTAAGATCACCGTCGCCGATGTTGAGAAGGCAGTCGCCAAACGCGTCCTTGAAACAAAAACAGAAACTGAATCGGAAAACTCTTCCGAGAACCCTGCTTTGAGCAAAGACCTTACGTCTAGCGCTTGGAAAGAGGCTAGTAGTAATGAGGATATTTCTGAATTAAATAGCGACACGCCGGGCGATGCAACATCATCCTTTTCTCTTGATGAAGAAGAGATTGTATCGTCTGATTCGGGGAATACCCAGGATGAAGAAACGACGGATTTTACTGTTGCCTCCGATAAACCTGAACCCGATGCAGCGGTTGTCCCTGAAGAAGGAGGTAAATTGGATAAAGGCGAAAGGCGTCAACGTCTGACGCGCCGTCAGATTACTATGGCGCAACGTCTATCAGAGATTCAAGCCGAAGCGGTTATGACTACTACCTATAACGAGGTGGACATGAGCGCAGTGATAGACCTTCGTAAGCGCTATAAGGCGGAATTTGAGACCCAACACGACGTGCGCTTGGGCATGATGTCATTCATTGTAAAAGCTGCCTGTGTTTCCCTTGAAGATCACCCTGTGTTGAACGCCGAACTGGACGAGGACGAGATAGTGTATAAGACGGATAAGCACATAGGTGTAGCCGTAGCAACTCAGGAAGGTCTTGTAGTCCCAGTGGTGCGTTCGGCTGACTCCAAAACCTTGGCCCAGATAGAGAAAGAGATACGTTCACTTGCGGAAAGAGCCAGAGATAAGACGCTTGTGTTGGAAGATTTGCGGGGTGGCACGTTTACCATCACGAACGGTGGCGTATTTGGCTCAATGCTTTCTACCCCGATACTCAACCCTCCTCAAACAGGAATACTGGGTATGCACGCAATCAAGGACAGGCCCGTTGCAACGGAATCAGGGATAGAGGTGCGCCCGATAATGTACCTGGCTTTGACTTACGATCACCGTATAGTAGAAGGAGCAGACGCTGTCCAATGCCTGGCGCGTATAAAGCAGCTTCTCGAGTCTCCCGAAAGGTTCCTACTCAACCTCTAGTCGTAGGCCATTTATACAATAGAGTCCGGCCATGCGAGAAGCAGTAGTTGCCCTCGTCAATCACACTCACATTGATAGAAACGCGATGTCTAAAGATTTGCGCCGTGTTGTCTCTTAATAGTAGCTGTTCTTAAACTTGAACTTGACGAGAGGCAGTAGGTAGCCCAAACCACTGGAGATAATACCCTGTCTAAAGTCTTGTGGGCTAGTGGGCTAATAGGTAATAATGCACCCGTTGGCACAGAAGAGGGTTTTAGACTATGCTGGCCCACCTTGAATCTGGGATTTGCTTTGCCCTGACCCATTACGTCGCCGCATGAGTATCTCAGCGGCTATGGAGAGTGCCACCTCTTCGGGGTTTTGTGCACCCAAATCCAACCCGGCGGGAGCGCTCACGCGACTAAGCGCATTAGCGGCGAAACCTTCGTTTTTCAGGTAATCCAGCACTAACCCGGAGCGCTTGCGGCTTGCTACCAGTGCAATGTATCCGACGTTTGAATGTAGCAATATCTTCATTGATTGATGGTCGCCTTTGTGTTGTGTGGCCACTACGGCAAAATCGTCTTTAGCGGGCGTCAGTTTGGCGTAATCTGGGTCGTCAGTAACAACCTCGGCGGCGTCTGGGTAATTCGTTAGGTTGGCACCCACGTCATTTACTGCTACGCGCAAGCCTATGAGGTCCCCCAGTCTGCATAGTGTCTCAGTGATAGCACCACGTCCTAATATCCACAGAGTGGCTTTAGGCTTTATCGGTTCAATAAACACTTTCATACTCCCTCCGCAAGGCATGCCTACGCCTAGTATCTCCTCGTTCAGATCAATATCTATTATCGTAGTCTCGTTGGAGTTCAGGCATTCTACTGCCGTTTGACGTACCGCCGACTCTGCACAACCTCCTCCTATCCACCCGACGAGGATTGCGCCATTTTCGTCGATCAGAGCTTTGGAGCCGGTTTTGGCGGATGATGAGCCTAGAGTTTCAATGACCGTAGCGACGGCGAACGGGAGATTACGTTTACGGAATTCACTTGCCAAACTATAAAGATTACTGCTCATGCCCTGGCTTCCTTTACAGAGCGTCCTTTAAGCCTAATCCGTTGCAGGATATGCTCGTAATCTGCAAGGGTATCCATATCGGTTACAACATGATCGTTGGGCATTTCAAGCGTTGTTATTTTGTTGGGGTTACGTTTGATGACGTTGCGGCAACCTAGATTTACGTCGCCCATAGGAGTCTCACCGCTTCCATTGATAGGGGACAACATTGAGCGGGGTAGCACAACCGGATTGCCTCGTTTACCTTTATAAGTGGGGATAAGTATCCGTTCCGATCCTTTGTCGATTAACTGCGTGAAGGCTTCGGCAATAGAAATGTAATCGTATTCCCTCATCAATGGCTGATCACAGAGGCATATCATAATACCTCCAGCCTGTCCTCTCAAGGTCTGCACGCCTACCTGCACCGACGTCATCTGTCCATCACGGTAACGCTCGTTACAAACCGTTTTGGCTGGCAAGTCAATGATCAGCGGTTCTATATCCTCATACTGGTGCCCCAAGACTACCGTCAATTCCTCCGGTTCAGCACGCAATAGTATCTCTGTTGAGCGGCGAATGAGAGGGACACCTTCTATAGGTAGGAGCTGCTTGTTGTGACCGTTCATGCGGCGAGATTCGCCTGCGGCCAGCAGTATTGCTGCTATGTTCTTCACTCTGTGCCCGCCTGTTCCGTCTTCTTTATGTAGGAATGAGGGTCAGCGTCAAATTGCTGTTTACAGTGGAAATTGCAGAAGTAGTATAGGTGACCGTTATGTTTGCTGGTATGTTCCGCGGTAGCTCGGTTTACGATCATTGCGCATACCAGGTCTACGGCTTCTTCAGACGCCGCCAGCGAGGCGCTTTCGGCGTGTGTGGTAGATTCAGTAGACAGAGTGCCGTCGTTACATGCTTTTACTAACCCAGCTAATATTGACAAAGCTATTTCTTCCGGCGTTGTAGCGCCTATTTCTACTCCGGCTGGTGCCTTGATTGCCTCTACCTGCTCTCGGGCATGTCCTTTTTCTAGTAGATGTGAGCGCAATTTTTGTGCCTTGCGCTCACTTGCGACTAAGGCTATATATGGAGCTCCAGATGCCAGAGCAGCCTCTAGTCCTGCCTCGTCGCGGTTACCTTGTGTGGCTACCACTGCTATTGCGTGCCGCCTTGTTGCTTTCAGATGATCAGACTCAAGAGAGTTCAAAACTGCGTCAGCAGTAGGGAAGTGCTTACGATCAACATCCGGAAAAGCGATAGTTACCGAGAAATTCAGAGCAGAGGCCAGCTCGGCGAACTTAACGGCTGTGTGGGAGATGCCAATAACTAATACGCTTGCCGCAGGCACAAATGGATCAATAAATATATCCAGTGTACCGCCACTGTGGCATGACATTTTATATTGTGTAACGCCTTCTTCTGCGAGTTCGTTGGCATTGGGAGTGATGCGTATAAGCGCGGGTTTCCTTGAGATTAGAGACTCCTTAGCTACCTTTGCTACTATCGGCTGTGTACATCCACCGCCTATCCAACCTGCCTCAATTCCGCGCTCGGTAACCAAAGCCTTTGCTCCCGGTTTCGCTGAAGCCGGCGACTCGCAACGCACGACAGTAGCGAGTACAAACGGCTGACGTCGCTTCTCCATCTCGTGGGCTTGTTCCAGCAGTGGATCGCGGGAGTGGGGAGTTAACATATCAGTGCGTTGAGTCATAAACGCGCCAGCATAGGCGCTATATCGATGAGGCTTTGTAGATTGTGGGCGGGTGCAAATAGGTCAACGTTCGGTAGGGCAGCTTGCATTGCGGCGGTGCGTGGTTCATAGCCAGTCCGTCCTAGCAACGGGTTGAGCCATACCAGCTTGCGGTTGCGGGATCGCAGGAGTCTGGTCTGTTCAGCTACCAGTTGAGGTGGGCACGTATCTAATCCGTCGCTGATTACCAACATAATGGTACGATGAGACATCAACGAGGAGTAACTGCGATTGAGTTCAGCTAAGCATTCGCCCAACCTAGTACCGCTGGACCATCCGGCCGAGACGAGGTTTAGAGAGCGTCGCACAGTTGTGAGATCGCGCTTGTGCAGAGCATCGGTGAGATTGACCAAACGTGTATGGCAGGCGAACGCGTCGGCGCGGGTAAAAGCGCCAAGCAAGCCCCGCATGAAGCGTAGAAATATGTAACCGTAAACGGACATAGATCGGCTCACGTCGGTGGCCACTAACAGGTGAGGTTGACGCAGGTTGTGTGCAGTAAATTCTGGCTTTATAGGAAGGCCTCCGTAGGAAAAGTTTGTGCGTATCGTACGGCGCATATTCACGAAGCGTCCGTTAGGCACGCGCTTTTGACGGTGGGAGATCCGATGCCCTATCTTGCGTGCTAAATCTTCTGCCAGTTCCTCCAGTTTTTCCATTTCAGATTGGTGTTCAATGAACTCAAAATCGCGTTGGAGCAACGTTTCAGCAGACGATGCGCCGTCCGAACCGAGGTCGTAGCCCTCTGCTTGCAAATTGATGGCGGTATAGTCATCAGCCCTTTTGGGGGTCGGCGCTATTTCGCCCAGAGCACCCGAATACCGTGTGGCATAATGGCGCAAGCTCGGAGACCGCCAATAAGCTTCAAACAGGTCGTTGAACATCTCCCATTCACGATAGTTGGAGCATAACAGACCTTTCAAGCTGTCCTTAAGACTTGAAGCAGAATCAATGCCCATTACTGTTACTGTTCTCCAGGTGTCCATCTGTTCTGCTACTCCCACTTTGAATCCATTGGCGCGCAGGACGTGCACAAAGCCCGCCAGCCTTTCGCTCAAAGGCGGTGGTGTAGACTGCAAATCGGCGTCACCTGCAGAAGTTGTCGTCATATTACTCTCCTGCTCCCACCATAGACTCCACCTCAGACAGGGTCATAAACTCGCGGTCTTCCCTGGTCTTGAGCAGACACGAGAGCGATTCAAGCAAAGTGTCAGCTTCACGCTCCAGTGACGTTATATTCAGTGCCATAAGAGCCGCAGCCCAGTCCAGGGTTTCAGCAACCCCGGGGTGTCGTTTCAATTCCATGGAGCGTAGTTTTCTAACAAACGAGACTACTTGTGTTGCCAGCTTGTCGTCCAGTTCCGGGATGCGTGAGCGCAATATGCGCATTTCCTTCTCAAACGATGGATAATCTACGTAGTGATAAAGGCAGCGGCGGCGCAGAGCGTCGCTCAGATCACGAGTATCATTGGATGTGATAACCACTGAAGGTATGCTATCAGCTTTGATGGTGCCTAACTCAGGGATGGTTATCTGGAAATCTGCGAGTAGTTCAAGTAGGTAAGCTTCAAATTCTTCGTCAGCACGATCTATTTCGTCTATCAGCAACACAGACGGATCTTTACCAACAATAGAGCGCAGCAGAGGCCTTTCCATGAGGTACGGTCGCCCAAATACGTCGCGTTCCAACTCTTCGTGGCTTACGTCAGTGCCTTTCCTTATACTGAGAGCGAGTAACTGTTTGTGATAGTTCCACTCATAAGCCGCTGAGTTGATGTCCAGCCCTTCATAGCATTGCAAGCGTATAAGTTTGCACTCCAACGCCGAGGCAAGAGCGATCGCCACCTCCGTTTTACCTACACCAGTTTTCCCTTCAAGCAGTATCGGGCGACGCAGACGTCTCGCCAGAGCCAATGTAGTCGCCATACTGTTATCGGCAATATAACCTGAAGTAGCAAGCATCTCTGTGAATTCGGTGGCTATGTTGGGGGTACGTTCCTTATTCATTTATAAGACGTCTGTATCAAGCTTTCTATATATTTGTGTATTTCATCTCTTACTGAACTCCATTACATGATATCCTAGTCTCTTATTAAGATTTCCATCTAACCTATATATTTCTTTAAAAAATAGGATTATTCTCATTGACAAATACTTCATCTGAAACGCTATTTAGAATTTCTCTTCTTTCATCTGTGACAGGTATTGAAAATAGTTATGTTGCACCACGTTTTCTTCTACATCTATAAGATACATGCGTGGTTTGTTATAGGGTTAAGATCTACACAAAATCCAAAAATTTGGAAACTATCTCGATGACCTTCTATGTCATGAATAACTGAAGACTCTTTTCCTATAAGAGCATTCCAGTATATATTACTTTGCCCAAGAAACGAATACGTGTAGTAAGTCTGTTGTCAAGACTAAATTAGACTCAAAACCATAGATAAATAAGGCATTAGATATTAGAAATTTGGTGAATCATTTTTGTTTCTTTTCAACCCTACTATAATAGAATTATAAGATAATTAGATATGGATTTGCTGTTCGTTTTCAGAAAGTATTGATATGAAAGTCTCCCTAGACTATCATAATCACTTATAGAAGATGCATATGGTGTCAATATTTTGCCAACATTGTTCTCGCTACCTAACACACAAAACCTCGCCTATCGGATAGTTGTTGAAATCTGTTATGTCCAAAAGGCTCTAGAGTCGTCTACATAGGTTCTGGAGTGGATGTAGGTTTTATAGTGTGGAATTCTGTACGTAAGGAATTCCTGTCGGATTTGCGTTCTAGACTATGGGAGAGACACTATTATCAGATTTGCTACCAGTAGGTACGCATCCCGCACCTAGAACAAGTGCCATAGGCTGTTTTAAGCATATTCAACTAACCCTTGCTCAGCTGAATTGATATCCACCTTTTCATAGCATTAATATAGCCCATATCGGTCTTATGTTACTACCGTTTTTTAACAAGGCTTTTAATATAGCCGGCCAAGACTTTCATTCCAAATCCAACTCCGTCCATACCTGTGGGTGAGCTTGACTCGGTGGCGTTCGTATCGGTTGTCTCACCGGTTGTCGCGAGTGCGATTATCTTTGCCTCAAAAGATTTACCGAACTCGTTCAACACTTGGTTACCCACCTGTTGCATAAGGCGCCCTCCGAAGCTCGCGGCCGTCCCGATAATTGTAATGGTTGATGAACCCTCCAGCTTGAAAGATTTACCGTCGTCGCTACCGATTATCTGGGCACTGAGCTCCATTTGTCCCGATGATAAGCCTTTGACATCTTTGCCTTTTCCAACGAGGCTTATGGCTCGCTCTGTAGCGTTTTTTGAGGTAACCTCAACGGTACCATTGAACTTCAACGCTGCTGGCCCTAGCCTTACGTGTATCTCTCCTTTGTATTCAACGTCGCTTATCTGTTCGGTGATTATTGCACCAGGCATGCAACCGGCGACGGTGTTTACGTCTTGTAACACCTGCCAGCCTATTTCTGGAGCAGCGTCAATGTCAAACGATTTTGAAATTTCTACCTTCATAGTATGTTCTCCTTTTTTAACAAGGCTTTTAATATAGCCGACCAAGACTTTCATTCCAAATCCAACTCCGTCCATACCTGTGGGTGGGCTTGACTCGGTGGCGTTCGTATCGGTTGTCTCACCGGTTGTCGCGAGTGCGATTATCTTTGCCTCAAAAGATTTACCGAACTCGTTCAAAACTTGGTTACCCACCTGTTGCATAAGGCGCCCTCCGAAGCTCGCGGCCGTCCCGATAACTGTAATGGTTGATGACCCCTCCAGCTTGAAAGATTTACCGTCGTCGCTACCGATTATCTGGGCACTGAGCTCCATTTGTCCCGATGATGCGCCTTTGGTATCTTTGCCTTTTCCAACAAGGCTTATGGCTCGCTCTGTAGCGTTTTTTGAGGTAACCTCAACGGTACCATTGAACTTCAACGCTGCTGGCCCTAGCCTTACGTGTATCTCTCCTTTGTATTCAACGTCGCTTATCTGTTCGGTGATTATTGCACCAGGCATGCAACCGGCGACGGCGTTTACGTCTTGTAACACCTGCCAGCCTATTTCTGGAGCAGCGTCAATGTCAAACGATTTTGAAATTTCTACCTTTATAGTATGTTCTCCTTCCTAAACGTTACGCGGGTGTGTATTAATAATGGGGGCAGGGTTGCACTAAGAGCGCTTGTCTAGCCCGTGTCGGCGTATCTCCTGCCACACTCGATATGCGGTATGCGGCATATCCATATGTGTAACCCCTAGATGAGCGAAAGCATCCACTACTGCGCTGGTAAAACAGGGTATACTGCCGACGTGTGCCGATTCTGCTACTCCCTTTGCGCCTATTGGATGATGTGGCGACGGTGTAACCGTGTAATCAGTCTCCCAGTAGGGGGTCTCAACAAAAGTGGGTAGAAAGTAGTCCATAAGAGTATTACCTAGCAGGTTACCTTCCTCATCGTAAGGCATCTCCTGCCCCATAGCCACCGCAAAACCTTCATTGAGCCCGCCGTGTATCTGCCCCTCAATAATCATGGGGTTTATACGAGTGCCACAGTCATCCAGTGCATAGAAACGGCGTACCTTGACTTCTCCGGTAAAGCGATCTATGTCAACCACGCATAAGTAGACACCAAACGGATATGTGAAGTTGGGCGGGTCGTAATACTCAACGGCTTCCAGCCCTGGTTCTTCGCCTTCGGGAAGGTCGTTGTAGGCAAGCCAGGCTATATCCTTCATGCTCTTCTCTCGACCGGGGACCCCCTTAACTTTGAAGCGATATTCATCCCATTCAAGGTCGTCGGCGCTAACTTCAAGGGCATGAGCTGCTATGCGGCGCGCTTTCTCTCGTATTTTACGTGCGGCCATAGCCGTCGCTGCTCCCGCCACCGGTGTAGATCGTGAGCCATACGTCCCAAGACCATAGGGAGCGGTATCGGTGTCTCCTTCCTCTATCTGCACGTTGTCGGATGGAATACCGAGCTCACTGGCAATTATTTGAGCGTAAGTAGTGGCGTGTCCTTGTCCTTGTGAAATAGTGCCCATGCGCGCGATAACGCTTCCGGTAGGGTGAACGCGTATCTCGGCGCTGTCAAACATACCGACTCCCAGGATGTCGCAATTGCGGGTAGGACCAGCTCCGAGTATCTCTGTAAACGACGCTATACCGATGCCCATCAGTTCCCTTTTAGCGCGCTTCGTTGTTTGTTCCTTGAGCAGGTTGTCGTAGCCTACCGCTTTGAGTACTTTCTCTAGAGCCATCGGATAGTTCCCACTGTCCAACTCCCAACCCAGCGCGGTCTTGTATGGGAACATATCAGGCTGTATAAAGTTTCTACGGCGAATTTCCGCCTTGTCAATGCCCAGCTTATACGCCAGAGAGTCAATGAGCCGTTCCATTATGTATATAGCCTCAGTTACCCTAAAGGAGCAACGGTAAGCCACGCCGCCCGGCGATTTGTTGGTGAATACACCGTCCACTTTGACATAAGCGGAAGGTATGTCGTAAGAGCTGGTGCATATGCTGAATAGACCAGCAGGCCATTTCGTCGGTTGAGCATGGGAGTTGAACGCTCCATGGTCAGCGATGACGTTAACCCGCATACCTTGTATCTTGCCGTTCTCGTCGGCGGCTAGCTCGCCCCTCATGTGGTAGTCGCGTGCCCACGCTGTGGTGGAAATGTTCTCAATGCGATTCTCAATCCATTTGACGGGACGTCCGGTAACTATAGACGCCACTATGGCCACGACATAGCCAGGATATACGCCAACCTTGTTGCCAAAGCCGCCGCCGATATCAGGCGAAATTATCCGTATGTCGCTTTCCGGGAGACCAGACAGCAGAGATACCACCGTTCTGACTACATGCGGCGCCTGCGATGTTATGTGGACAGTGAGTTTGCCTTCAACCTTGTCAAAAGACGCTACACAGCCGCATGTCTCTAATGGGCAGGGATGCACGCGCGGGTACAGCATTTCCTCTTGGACAGTTACCGTAGCGTTAGTAAAGGCTCGGGCGACGGCGTCCGCGTTGCCAGCCTCCCAAGTGAAGATATGGTTGGGATGGTTGCGCTTACCTTGTCCGACGTTATCTTGATCCTGCACTTCATCGCGCAGTATGGGGGCATCAGCATCCATCGCTTTTTTAGGGTCGGTCAGCACCGGCAGAGGCTCGTACTCTACCTCTACCAAGCCTACGGCGTCAGCTGCTATATAGCGATCATCAGCGATAACTACTGCTACTTCTTGATATTGGAAGTGCACCTTCTCATCCGCCAAAACCGCTTGCTTGTCTCCTGCCAAAGTCGGCATCCAGTGCAGGTTCAGCGGTTTCAGGTCGTCGGCAGTAAGCACGGCGTGTACACCTGGCAACGCTAGCGCCTTATCTTTATTAATAGACTTTATCAGGGCATGCGCGTATGGACTGCGCACAATGTCAGCGTGAAGCATGCGAGGCAACGCTAGATCGTCTACATAGCGGCCTCTACCCTGTATAAAGCGGGGATCTTCACGGCGCTTACGAGCCGCACCGATGCCTTGGATATCTACTTTAGGCTGCGTTGTCATCAATTCTCTCCTTAAGCTTTTGGAGTTGATTGCAGTTTGTCGGATGCTGAGCGTACCGCTTTGATTATGTTTTGGTAACCGGTACAACGACATAGGTTACCTGCCATTTGGGTGCGGATATCGTCGTCTGAAGGGTTTGGAGAATCTTGCAGCAGGCGATAAGCACGCACTATCATGCCGGGGGTACAGAAGCCGCATTGTAATCCGTGTTCCTCTATAAAAGCGGTCTGAACGGCATGCAATGTGCCGTCGGCGTTGGCTATCCCTTCAATAGTGGTCACTTCACTACCTCCGGCTTGCACGGTAAGCACGGTGCAGGATTTGACCGACCTACCGTTAAGGTCGACTGTACAGGCTCCACAGTGCGTAGTTTCGCAACCTATATGTGTACCGGTAAACCGTAACCGTTCACGGATGGTGTGTACTAGAAGCTCCCTCGGTTCTACTAGCACCTCAACGGGTTCACCGTTTATGGTAAAGGAGACAGGTTGCTTCGCCATTTTATCCTCCAGTTGCCGTGCTTACAGCAGCGCGGACGGCTCGCCTAGTCATTTCGCCCGTCATGTTGCGTTTATACTCTATGGTTCCCCGCAAATCTTCAGCAGGGTCGGATACTTCCATAGCTTTATATGCCGCCTCCTCCACTACATTACCGTCCGCGTGCGTATTCAGCAGTACTTGCTCGGCGCCTTCAGCTTTTATAGGGGTTGGTCCAACGTTGGTGAGTGCTATAGAAGCATTTACGCATACCCCCTCGTCCATCTTCACCACTACTGAAGCTCCGGCGGTAGCGTAGTCGCCGGTCTTACGCTTAAGTTTGGAGTAGCCGAAACCATTGGTAGAACTAAAAGCGGGCACGCGTATAGACGTCAGGATTTCATTCTCGCCCAACTCCGTCCAATAAGTGCCGTGAAAAAACTTCTCGGCAGCTACGGTACGGTCTCCATTTTTTCCCGTTATAACGAATTCCGCATCGGCGGCAATCATAACGGCTGGGTGATCGTTTGCAGGATCACCGTGGGCGATATCACCGCCAACAGTGCCAAGGTTTCTCACTTGTGGGTCGGCTATCTGGCGTGCCGCCGCCTGAATCAGAGGACACTTCCGCGACAGCAATTCGGACTGTATCAGAGCGTTCTCGGTAGTCATAGCCCCGATGATCAGCGTACCATTATCCTCTGTTATGCCCTGTAGTTCCTCCAATCCGCCTAAATCTACCAGAACGGCAGGTTCGGCAAAGCGTAACTTCATCATTGGGATAAGACTTTGTCCCCCAGCGAGGATTTTAGCGTCTTCTTCGTTCGCCAGAATTGACAGTGCTTCCGAAACGCTGGAAGGACGGCGATATTCAAACTTGCCAGGTATCATAATGCACACTCCAAATCTATAACAGGCTTAAGTAACGGGGCCTGGGAAATATAACTGTCACAAGAGCCGCTTCTCTCGTCAACCTGCATACTCCATTTATCGCAAGTCTGCTCATCAGAATTATATCGGATAGGTGTCACAGGCGTTTGCGCTTGATTTCCCGAACGCAATTGACCTGTATGTCCAGATCAAAATAAATATCCGCGTTGTTGACGAGCACAAAATGCCCCGCCAGATGCTCGTTGACATAATCAAAGAACAGGCTGAGTTTCGGGGTGCTCACTGATAAAGACCACCTTGGCGTGAGAAAGACTTGGAAATCTGTCCAGGTCGCCTTAATCACCCTCAAAGAACACGATCATCCAGTCTATTCTATGTCAATGTTACGGTTGTTCGCCAGACACTTGTACGCAGGCGCCAGAGATCGTCCGGAAACGTCTTGATACTCGCGGGAAAGTCGACAGTAGAATAATTTGTTTTACCAAATTAGACAAAATATAAACAAAAACACTTCGTGATAATACGTGATATCACATAAATGAGTTTTATAAAAGGTCGAAAAATACTGGGAGAAGTACGAACCGAATGACGATACCCGCGATACCCCAAAGCAATACGACACATCAGTCGATCACGTGACATATATGCCTCGTCCTCTATATATGAAGGATAGGGATAGACATACTGACGAAGGGAATCCGGTCCAGTCCAACGACCGCGTTTGTTCTCAAACGAATGTTTTGACTGAAATTCTATTTCGACAGGTGCGTGGCTCTCTTTGCCGGCCCAGGCTAGACTGTCCAGATGCTTAATAACAAGTGACAAGCACGGACTGGATACCTTGATTGAGGCCTCAATGGCATTGTTCACCAGCAGGCTGTCGCTTTGTCTCGTTCCAATGTAAGTATCACAATTAAATTTCCTGAGTGGGGCCTGGAAAATATAACTGTCATAAGAGCCCCATTCTCCGCGACCCTGCAACTTCCATTTATAGGAAATTTGCCCATCAGGAACATATCGGCACAGTGCCCACAGACAATTAGGCTTGATCTCCCGGATGCGGTTGACTGGCGTGTGCTGATCAAAATAAACATCTGCGTTGCTGACGATCACAAAATGCCCCACCAGATACTCGTTAGCATAATCAAAGAACAGGCTGAGTTTGGGGCGCTCACTTATAAAGATCACCTCAACCTTGGCATGAGAAAGACTCGGAAATCTGTCCAGGTCGCTTTCATCACCCTCAAAGAACACGATCGCCCGGTCTATGTCGGTGTTGCAGTTGTTCACCAGACACTGTTCAAACTCCTTCGCCCGCAAACGCTGGAGATCGTCAGGAAATGTCTTGATCCTCGCAGGAAAAGTCGTCAGTAAAATAATTTGTTTATCCAAAATAAACGCCTCTGATAATTATCCTCCATCAAGGGTTATTTGATTATTCGCAAATATGCAATACTAGGGAACAAGGTTATTCTATAGCAAGCGTTAAAGTCGGGAAACAAATCACAAGCTTAGATGATGTAAGTAACCTTCCCCTCTACTTGCTTGAGGCGTATAAAATAACAGCTGGAATGCCTCTAACCTTACTGTGATATACAAGCCTCTAAGCTGAAACACATCAGGCTAAGTGAAGCAGTTTCCGGCGCATTCCATGGTTGCTGGATCAGAACCATCCTCAAGAGATTTACCTGACCTTACTACTTCAACTGCTTCTCTTAGCGGGATCATAAGAGGCGTCAAATATGTCTCGCTCCTCCCTGCGTCTAAAGACCGTTTTGTGCATATCTTCTCAATCTCCTCAGCCTTCTCAAATTCACGAGGATGGTTGTCTGCAAGCTCCACCCATCTGTCCCATGTCTGAAAAGGGCAGAACGTACAAGCGCTACGTGGTGGTATAGGCAGGTTCGCATCTTCAACTATCTTATGGCACTCTTCTCTGTTTATACCTAGATGCACAAGGGGATATATGTTGGTTATGTACCTCTGACGAGCTGGCTTCATTCGGAAAATTTCTTCCCGCGTCATCGCTAGCTGTGTAGTGAAAGTTTTAGCTTTGTACTCGTTTCTCATAAATCGATTTATGACTCTGACTTTTGCAGATACTGTGCATTGTCGTCTACCTATAGCGTCCTTTCCTTTTATGAACAAAGGTATAGAATTAGATTTGTTACGTAACCACCATAAAAGATCACCTTCTTTTTTTCTGTTATCCCAAATGCTATAAAAGCGCATTTCGTGTTTATCCGCATACTCTTTATACGCGGGCAGATATTTGTAAGTGTCCGGGTGCTCCGCCCCTGGATCCGCAAAGATTATAACGTCTGCTTTAGGCTTGACTATTCCTTGAGCATTTAAAACCAGAAGAGCCACTGAGGGTGGTCCACCACCAAAGCTGAGCATTATTAGATTCTTTTGGCTAAAACGCTGATCGGATGTTGCTTGCTTTGTAGGGACTATACGTTCCATTTATTTTCCTGTATTCTATCTCTATTTTAATCGGAATCTTCTTCTGAGTTTGAGTTATTTAATTTAGCCTCAATTTTCGAAGACAAATCCATCATAAGCATTATAGCTGGAGCAACGGCTTTGCTTGCTTTACGAACGAATTCTTCTGTATCTGATGTGTTATTTCCTTCTTGGTTATTTCCTTCTTGCCCTCTAACAAAAGCTATAATAGCAAAGTACATACTATATTTGTAATAGTTAGTAATTCTTTCTGTTTCACCTCTTTGTTTACTTATTTTCAGCAATGCATGCTCCAAATATTTGTTTCCTTTATTTATGAGTATACAGTAGGGGAATCCACCTACTGTATACTCATAATCAGTGTCTTCCATAATCGTTCCACCTGATGTTTCATCGAAATTATGATCTTCCCATTTTTCTTTTTCTATCCAATCTACTCTGGGCGGAGCAGCTGTAGGAAAACCACCTGGAGTTTTACGAGATTTAGTAGGACCACCTGGAGGTTTGGCTTTAGCGATGACATTTACTGAAAGCTTATTTAAAAAATATGGAGGGCCACTTATATTATCATCTTCTATTCGAAATTGAAATTCTAATCTATCACCTGGTTTAAAGTCGTTTGTGTCTCTTAAAGTAAATCTAGCAACACCATCAGATGGACCACTTTGCTCCCAACTTTTAGTCATATTTATACCATGTCCATCTAAAATTTTATACCTTCCCACCCCTCTGTCTGGTGAAAAATACTCATCGTTCGCATCTGTATCGAAACGTATGTGTAAATCGCTCCCTGGACTTACTTCGCGACCGAAAATAGATATTTGACCTCCATTTTCTATATCACGATAATCACTTTTCTTTTCAAATCTAAAATAGGTCGGAAATTGATGCAAGTTAAGTTTTGCTGGTGGTGTTGGATCATCTGGTGGTGTTGGACCATGTTTAATAACACCTTCATGTGTTTTAATATCTCCTGATATAAACCAGTTCCAAATATCTTTTGGCAGATGAGCTTCTATAATTTTTGTTAAAGAAGCTTCAGAAGTCGCATTGCCTATTTTTCTTTGTCTCATTTCTCTATCGATACGTTTTAAGTCTTCATCTTCAGCAATATACTTTTCTAATGCCTTCTCGATATCTTTTTTTAACTCTGACTCACTCATTTTCTCTCGGTTTGTCATAAACAGAGTCTCAAAGTCGCTTGATTCAATTGATGATAAATTTACAATCACAAGAAGATTATTTTTTATTTCAGATAATCCTCTGATACTGCTTCTAGTTAAAAAGCTTGAATTTTGAACAGAATGTGTTTGTCCATTTATTGTATAGATAATTGTACGAGATCTGCTCAAATTGCTTTTCTTTTTATTGTCCTTAAAACAGTATATTTCAAATGGAAAAGAATATTTATTACGAATCGAGAGCCTTCCAGGGTGAGGGTGAAACTTTCGTTCGAACAGATCATCAGGGTTATTTTGCTCTTCAAGGCTATTTGATAGTCCCTTAATATCCCAAACACGGGTTATATTGCCTGTGTATGGTCTGCATTCATGAAATTCAAAAGGCAGAGCAGGTAATGGCAATAAGTTATTCAGATCATTATAAATTTTGTTTTCTTTTCTAGCTTCCGTAAGACCTGTGTTAAGGACATTATACTGGTATAATTTGATAAGGGCTCCATGTTCTGCACTTCGGGCATATGCATTATCGCCTTCAGGTAATATTTTGAGGGATTCTTCGGCGAATGATAGGACTTCACCTTTAGGTGCGAGATAACGGTATACTGAATATCTTTCACCTTTTCTAGCTTTAAAGCGTCTTACAACAGTAAACCCCCACTCTCTATCTCGAGAAGATGGAGATGTTAGGATAGATTGGTTGCGCCGTGAGACTATGAGTTGCAGTTGATCCCCATCTTCCTTTCCGCAGAATCGAAGGGTACCGGTACTTCCCATGTTAAATCGTCCATGTACAAACCTGATAGAGGTTTTATTACTCTTATGTAATGAGCAAAACGTATTAGGAAAATCATCAGGCGTCTGTCCTTCACCTTCATCGGCTATGGTTATTGAAGGTTTTTTCTCTAATTCAGATTTGAATTTAGCCTTATCCCGACCGGTGTATGCTGGACCTGTCCATGTGATTGTGATCCGAGGTTTCTGATTCGTTATATCTTTATTATCCCATCTGGCTAGACTGCTTGTATTTTCTGTAGGATATTTTGTTATGAATTTTTCAACTGCTTCAGAAATACTATCTGGGGCATCTTTTGATGTTGGATCAATACGTTGTTCGAGGCATGCATTTACCAGTCTTGCATCTATACTGTTGGTTATCTTTTCGATTAATGCTCCCATCGCTGTACTTTGTTGACCGCCGACTGTTCCGTGATTATTTGGAATGTCTCCTAAATCTCTCCACAAGTCCCGGTCATCCCAATAACCAGCCTTTTTCAGCAACTTCTCAACCTCTTCCTGTTTATCTGCTTTTATTAAGCTCTCGCATAGTTGCTTATTGTCCATTTAGCGCTTCAAATCCTTTCAGTTATGTTCAATGGTTCAGATGACTTAGCATACATTTGGTTATATTTTATGATCTTTATGGTTTATAGTCAATATTAACTTTACAATTACTTGTTCTGTTAGAACGCGCGTTATCTGCTTCCCTATGAGTTTTAGTATGTTGGTGCACCTTAAAATCTGTGATTTGCTCTGCCTTGAACCGTTGAGGCGTAACATGCACTATCCCGGAGAATATATAGAGTGCAACCTTTGCTGCCCCTTTGTTTATGCAGGTAGTTGAGCATCAGCTCGGAGTTCTGCAGACTGTTGCGAGCCTAATCTTCCCGACGCTTGAATACATCACTATTATCATTGAATGGCATCCAACCGCGGATCAACTGATTTAGAATGTAGTAGTCAAGTAGTCACGTAATTGTTGGTGGCTGTTTACTAGATATTCGTAGCTCACATAAACCATTGTGACTTGAAAGATAAATATGACCCTGACGACAAATTCTACAATAATGGACCAACTCACCAAAGGGCAGATATTGCTTTTTGATGGCGGGACAGGCACGTACCTGCAACAGCACGGCCTGGAGCCAGGGGACTCCCCCGAACGTATGAATTTGGAACAACCGGAAACGGTAACTAACATGGCACGGGCCTACTTTGACGCAGGCAGTGACATGGTGTTGACCAACACCTTTGGCGCGAATCGCTTCATTCTCTCTAAGTACGGCATAGGCGACAAAGTCCGGGAGGTGAATATCGCAGCAACAAAGAACGCACGCGCCGCCGCTCCCGAAAATTGCTTTGTTTCGGGTTCAGTCGGCCCTACGGGTGAGTTCATAGAACCGCTTGGCGACGTCTCAGAACAAGAGATGTATGATGTTTTATCTGAACAGATATCTGCGCAGGAAGAGGGCGGGGCGGACGCGGTAACTATAGAGACTCAAATGGGCCTGGAAGAGGCAAGTATAGCGATACGCTCCGCCAAGGAGAACACTTCCCTGACTGTGATAGCTACTATGGTCTTTGACCTGGGCCCTAGGGGATACTTCACGATGATGGGCGTTTCTCCAGAAGCGGCGGTACACGGCCTTAGAGAGGCAGGCGCGGACGTGGTAGGGTCGAATTGCGGCAACGGAGTTGACAAGATGGTTGAGATAGCGCAACTGATGAGGAAGTCAGACAACGGTTTCTTGGCAATTCAGTCTAACGCGGGTATACCTATTCCTAAAAAAGGCGGGGCGGAGTATCCCGAAACCCCGGAATATATGAGCGAAAGATACAAGACTCTCGCTGAACTGCCGGTGAACGTACTGGGGGGATGTTGCGGTACCTCTCCGGAACATATATCCGCGTTCCGTAAGGTCTTGAATGACGCAATGGACAAACGGCGAGATTGAGATAGATAGAGTGCATGACGCCACAACGCTAATGAGCAACCCATAAAAGCGTATAACGATTTTTCTTGTAAACTGTCAAGAGAAGTTTCGCGTAGATATATGCATATAATTGGGTTAAGGCATTCTCATGACATACGTTACTTCAGACAAAAAGCATCCTAGGGTAAAAGATATAATCGCACGGTATGGGCACTGTGTAGAGTTGGTTGCTATAGACCCTCATTTCCATTCAATATCGGTTGGGCTTTTCCTGAAGAACCGTACATTTTCCGTATGGTCGTACGCCTCCCTTCCTGGTATTGAAGACAGAATGCAGCAGATAAGGGATCGCCTTGTAGCATGGGGCGAAATGACTGCCTCACCTTCGGTTTATAATCAGGCTTCATATCGCCAGGGCAAGATCATAGAGCGCCCCATCAAGTTTATGTTCAATGAATGCGTTGAAGCCGCTCTGGATAAACCTTTGCCATCGGGACCCATATCAGCTAAGGACAACAAAACCAGGCTTACGTTCCATGTATCCGGAGAAGGTACGGACGGCGAGCATGTATACGTTGTCTCCGCGGTAGGGGATGAGAAGCGCGCTCCTATGCGCGTAAAGGCGGTAGTCGGAGGTTATATAAGATACGGTGAATGTAAGCGCGTGGCTCCCGATCGTTTTGAGTTCCCCGACGGTATGCGCCACGACGGCCTGGCCCGAATACTGCTTTCTTACGCAAAGAACGTAAGCGGGACCGAGGCGACTTTGAATATGCAAGAACAGCAAGGGCAGATGACGACCCAGACTCTGGGATTTTCACAAACTTGAACATGGAGAAAAGCGTATTATGAACTCCAAACAAAGGGTTATGGACGCCTTGGCGGGTTTGCCAGTAGACAGAGCACCGATAGCCAACCCAACGTCCGTGGCTACCGTTGAGATGATGGATTTGGTAGATGCTCCATTCCCCGACGCCTGCCGAGACGCAGAGCTGAACGCCCGGTTAGCGGCCACTGAGATTACTGAGTTCGGGTTCGATTCTATAGCTCCTTACTTCACCATAATCCAAGAGTCATCCGCTATGGGTTGCGAGATGCAGTGGGAACAAAAAGACAATTGGCCTACTGTCAGGATGAGCCGCCCTATCTGGAGAGACGCCTCCGACATACAGGTTCCCTCCGACTTCCTCCAGCATAGGGACGTGGTCGCCATTATCGACTCAATAAAGATACTCAAGGATGAGTATGGGGACGATGTAGCGATAATCGGGAAGACCATGGGCCCTTGGACTTTAGCGTACCACGTATTCGGGGTAGAACACTTCTTGTTGGGCACCGTTGACAGCCCGGAACAGACTATGGTTGCGCTTGAGAAGCTCCAAGAGTTTACAGTGCTATTTGGCGAGGCTCAGATAGACGCGGGCGCGGATGTTCTCACTGTCCCTGATCACGCTACCGGGGACCTCGTGTCTGCCGAATACTACCGCCGCTTTCTCCTTGAGCTTCACCAAGAGCTGGTGGAGGCCTTGCCAGTACCTTTGATTCTGCATATCTGCGGAGCTACGGTGGACAGGATGCCGTACATAGCTGAAACGGGCATGGCGGCCTTTCATTTTGACTCTAAGAATGACCCTCAAGAGGCTATGGAAGCGGTGAACGGTAAGATACGGCTGGCCGGCAATATCAATAACCCTGAGACGCTGTATTCCAAAGGCATAGCAGAGGTGCGTCAGGAAGTGTACCGCGATCTGGACGCGGGAGTGCAACTCATAGCACCAGAGTGCGCCATACCACTCAAGACGAAAGCAGAGAATCTGATAGCTATAAGAGAAGCCGTAGAAGATTGGACGTCTGAGCATGAAAAAAGCGGAACGGACGTCTGATTTCCTGGCTCTTATGCCCGAATCCTGCTTATTCTAAGCCGCCTGTAAGTAAAATCTGAACAACCGAAATCTGGACTAAAACATGCCCATAAATCACGAAGGTCTTCTAAAAGAGTTTGAATGGGTAACCCGCCCTGGAGAACGAAAGCACATAGGTGAATCTCTGGAGCTTGCGGACGATTTGATGCACGAGCTGTCTTATAGTCTGATAATTGGGGACGCTTCAGCAGTAGACAAACTTACAAAAGAGGCGCTTGACAAGGGTTACACTGCCAACGAGGTGCTGGATAATGGTCTCTTGAACGGCATGGCCATCGTGGGCGTAAAGTTCCGCGACAACGTCATATTTGTGCCGGAGGTGTTGATAGCCGCACGAGCAATGAAGACGGGCATGACTTACCTGGAGCCTATACTTTCAGAGTCTGGCATAAAGCCTATCGGGAGCATGGTTATCGGGACGGTGAAGGGCGACCTGCATGACATAGGCAAAAATCTGTGCATAATGATGTTGCGCGGAGCTGGTTTTGTGGTCCACGACCTGGGCGTTGATACTGCACCGGAAGAGTTTGCAGAAGCAGTAGAAGACCACGGCTCTTCATTGGTGGGTATGTCTGCTCTTCTGACGACGACGATGCCGAACATGGGTAGGACTATAACCTATTTTGAAGACGTGGGGTTGCGGGATGAGGTTCGTATCCTTGTAGGAGGTGCACCCGTTACCCAAGAGTTCGCAGATGAGATGGGCGCGGATGCATATGGTGAAAATGCCGTTCAGTGTGTGGAGAAGGCGAAGGAAATGATGGAGCTTCTGAGAGAGCTTCAAGAGGACTGACTTGGTTTCTTATAATCGGACATGTAAATGAAGCCTGATGAGATTGAACGGATGTCCGCAACTGAATCAGACAAAGCTAACAACAACGCAAAAAGCCAGTTGAGCGGTAATATGATGAAAAACAACCCCAGACCGGCGGAAGATACCGAAAAATTAAAAGGTACTTTGGAAAGGATGTACCGGATATTTGCGGATATATCAGCCATAGCCGATGATTCCGGCAAAGTTCGTTGCCCTTATAAAAACGCTCAATCGCGCTGTACGGCGAACTTTGCCTGCCGGAATCAGTTCTTTTACAAAAAGCACCCAGATACAGAGGATCCAACTTTGCCCATTTGCACGGGTAGTGACAAACTTGATTATCGCCCCGCGTGGATAATCTGACCGCCGGTGTCGCCTCTAATTCATAGGCGGGAATCTGTCCCTCTATCTAAAGGACGCTCACTGTTTGATTACGCAGATGAGCTTTCGATAAGAGTTCCTACCTCTTGTGGCAGGACCGGCCAGTGCCACGAGTGCATAGTGAACGTAGAGGAGGGTTCCCACGCTCTGTCTGACCGTACTGATCCGGAATCGTTTCTTAGTGGAACTTACAGACTAGCGTGCCAAGCACGGATTACGGATCCTTCCGCCTCCGTCAAGTTCAGCGTTATACGCCGCCAGATGCAGATACTATCCTCGGCCCCGCCGGTGAGCTCTTCATTTTGCCCGTCGCCTGCATTATCAAAAGTTGATGGACGAGTGGTTACTACGGCAGGAGGAATGAGCCGATATATATGCCGCTATACGGGGCGGATACTAGGGTTGTCAGCCGATATTGGAGCGACTACTGTGGTATTGAACTTAGTGGACGTTGAGGCTGAGAAAACTATTTATACCGCTTCGTTTGAGAATCCGCAGCGTTTCGGTGGTTCGGACGTGATGAACAGAATCTCTTACGACGGTGGTCGAAATAAGGGCGAACTACACAAGGCGATAGTGTCAGCAATCAATTTTGAGATAGGCGAGATGGCTAAACGTTTGAATATACGCCGCCGCCAGATATGCGAGATGACAGTGGTCGGTAACCCGACAATGCGCGACCTGTTCTTTGGTCTGGACGTGCAACCTATAGGAGTCAAACCTTACCGCTCTACAATTGAAACTGAAATGCTGGACGGTAAGCGTGATACCACAGCGATGGTTAAGCAGGCAGGTGAATTGGGTGTCCGTATAAACCCGGAAGCCGATGTATACGGAGCTCCTCTTATAGGCTCTCACGTAGGTGCCGATTCTACAGCGTGCCTGGTTAGTTCAGGGATGTACGAGTCAGACGCTCCTTCCGTTTTGCTGGATATAGGCACAAATACTGAGGTACTTATCGGGAATAAAGAGCATATGACAGTAGCTTCCTGTCCTGCCGGCCCTGCGTTTGAGGGAGGCGGGATAAAGTGCGCTATGCCCGGCTACGACGGCGCGATATCCACCATACGAGTGTCGCCAAACAGAGAGACAAACTACGAAGTGATCGGCGGCGGCGCGCCTTTGGGTATATGTGGGTCCGGGCTAGTAGATCTTCTAGCGGAGTTCAGAAGGTCTGGAGTTATGGACGAACTTGGCAGGTTTGAAGACGGAAGGGATGAATTTGAATTTGCTCCGCCTTACGGGTTGAGTTTGTCTCGCTCTGATATATCAACACTTGCGCAGGCGAAGGCGGCGAACTACTGCGGTCAATCTATAGCTTTGAGGTTTCATCAACTGCCTCATGAATCGTATAGCAAATTCTACCTTGCGGGAGGGTTCGCCAACTATATATCACTGGAGAGCGCAACGCGGATAGGTTTCATAGCCGATTTCTCGCCTGAACGTATATACAAGATAGGCAATGCTGCTTCAAGCGGCGCGGCTATGCTTCTGCTTTCCGCAGATCTGCGCAGACATATAGAGTTGTTTTGCAAAAGAATAGATCACGTGGAACTGGAGACAGCTCCTGATTTCTTTGACTTTTTTGTGGAGGGTTGCCAGTTCAAGCCTATGGAATGGCCTTTATAAAGGAGGGTGCAGTATGGCTATCACAAAATTCAAGGCGGTTATTACGGATAGAGTGCTGCCTTCTATAGCTCCAGAGCGAGCGGTCTTGAATAAAGCAGGTATAGAACCTGTGATTGCACCATTGCAAGACGAAGACTCGTTGGCTAGGACGGTAGAGGATGCAGATGCTATAATGTTTTGTTTTGCGCAGGTAGGGGAGAGGGTCCTGAAGGCGGCGAATAGATGTGTGGTAGCGTCCCGATACGGTATCGGCGTCGATAATATAGACGTACCGCTTTGCACTGAGCTAGGCATTGTGGTTACGAACGTACCTGACTACTGCATATCCGAGGTAGCAGATCATGCCATAGGGATGATTATAGCCCTGAATCGTAGATTTTTACCTCACGATAGGGCAGTCAAGTTGGGGAGACTCGATTCCTTGAGCTTGAATGAGCCGGTAAAACGAAGTTCCGACTCTACGCTCGGAATAGTGGGCTTTGGACGTATAGGGCGGGCTGTGGCTAACTTGGCGAAATCATTCAACATGTCTATTGTGATGCACGATCCGCTGATAAATGCAGGAGAAACGGTTGATGGAGCGCGTTCAATGTCACTTGATGAGCTTTTGCGCGTATCCGATTTTGTAACTGTCCACGTCCCATTAACGCCGCAAAACCGCGGAATGATAGGCACGAAACAAATAGCTATGATGAAAGATAGCGCGGTTATAGTGAACTGTGCTAGAGGGGGAGTGGTGGACGAAGGGGCGTTGGCTGACGGGTTGGAATCGGGCAAGCTGGGTGGTGTGGGGTTGGACGTCCTTGAAACAATGGAGCCAGAGGCGAACGAACGGCTGTTCGCGCAACCGAACTTCATAGCAACTCCTCACACAGCGTTCTTCTCTGAATCTTCCTCGGCAGAGTTGCAACGTAGAACGGCAGAAGAGGTAGTGCGAGTAGTAAGAGCACAACGTCCAGAAAATATAGTCAATCCAGAAGTGCTGGGTAGTTCAAGGGCTGGGATATAAGACCCAAAGTCCTTTGAGCTAGACCTCGTGGATGCCGTCTCGCGGGGCAATATTTTTAAGGAACTATATACTTGAATACGCGTAAAGGCCACCGAATCGCATTATATATATTGCATAAGATTTTCAGCCCTTGACGATGAGCCAGGAACTGGTGTTGTACTACATATTGAACCAACCGGAAACAGGATGCTATGACCAAGCGTACAGCTGAGACGATCAGCATTGTGGAACTACTTGGCAATGTTTTCTACTATCTCTGATGACTTTACCCTTGGTTTGAATAAGGGGAATGTGAAGGTTGATACTACGGACAGGATGACGGTGCTGGTAAAGCAAATGCGCGGTAAGCTATTAACTTACAAAGAGTTGATAAGTTGAGAGCTGCATTAGCGGAGACCGCTTACAAAGTAGGTAGTTTTTGGACGGCGAAGCAGCGGCAAGGCCATAGTCTACATGAGATAAGTTATCGCGCCTGCTTCAAGCCTCAATTGCCTGATTATTTCATCAAAAAATACACAGTAAAAGGCGACGTTGTACTTGATCCGTTTATGGGAAGAGGCACAACAGCGTTACAAACTGCATTGATGGAAAGGGTTGCGTATAGCAGTGATATAAACCCCCTGTCAACGATACTAACTTTGCCGCGCCTGAACCCACCGGAATTGTCTGCCGTAGAAAAGAGATTAAAGTCGATGCCGAACAGCACAAATATCACGGCACAGGATCGTCCTTTGCTGACATTTTTTCACTCTAAAACATTAAGTCATTTATTGGCTATCAAAAAATGGTTTTCCAGGCAAGAAGCAACTGATGGAATGAGTGATGAAGACAAATGGATAAGGATGGTGATATTGAACAGGTTGACAGGGCATTCGTCCGGCTTCCTATCGGTAAAGACCATGCCACCAAATCAGGCAGTGTCAGTTAAGAAACAGGAACACATAAACAGGACGTATAATCGTACACCAGAACCAAAAGACTTGACTCAAATTGTAATGAAAAAGAGTAAAAGCTTATTACGATCAGGGTATCCTCCTATCAGCAGTAAGCACAAATTGAGATGTTGCCAAGCTGACGAACTGGAATATGTAAAAGATAATGTCGTAAAGTTAGTGATAACTTCACCACCCTTTTTAGATGTTGTGAATTATGCGCAAGATAACTGGTTGCGTTGCTGGTTTGCAAATATAGATGTAGGCTCAATTAAAATAGATCATCATAGATCAGTGGAGAAGTGGCGAGATTTTGTTAACACAGTTTTTGCAGAGTTTGCAAGAGTAGTAATGCGCGGCGGGCATGTGGCGTTTGAAGTCGGCGAAGTGCGCAACGGGCAAGTCAATCTTGACAGGGAAGTATTAAAGGCAATAGCAGATTTACCATTTCAACCAATAGAAGTAATTGTGAACAAACAGAATTTTACCAAAACTTCTAATTGCTGGGGAATAAGCAACAACAAGATAGGTACACTCACAAATCGGATAGTTGTTGTGCGTAAAAAATGATAGACTCAACCACTGTATTCATTATAATATTGGAGATGAGATACTGAATAGTCAACAAGTATTAGTAATTATAAAAACAGACCTCATTCAGACACCTCATAATTTTTAACGTAAAGAATTGATTAAGACTGGTATTTAAAATTTACTTACCGACCATCTCTTTCATGACGAAGATCTGTGCCTGGAGTCCTTTTTATATAGTCATAGAGATATGGAACTCTTTCTCTTATTTCAGGAAAAGTCGTATTCCCTAATGGCATATCATCTATTGAATATATTCCAATATTATATGTTGAAACTATGCTAATTTCAGGAACCCCTACTTTCTTTGCATCCGACTTTGTAGTCCATGGAAGAGCTATTATATTATGTTCTCTTCCATATAGTTCAAAACTTCCAAGAACCTCATCTTCAGTTATGTCTAGTATATCTAGAATATTATCATTGACTACCAAACCATTAGTTTGGGTAATTCTTCCCTCAAGCCATAGAGGATAAGACGCAAATAGACGAGGAACACTATTTCCCACTATTGTGTTATAGAAATATGATAAAGATGAGAAAGAATCAAAATGACCAATATGCTCTCCAGCTGCCAGAATCATAAGACTTATTACCTGTCTTGTAGAAAGATCCTCATTGTAAAGTTCTATCCAATGATCAGGACTTGGAAAGTCGTAGAATGGTTCACCTAAAAAGGATATCCTACCACTACCAGAAACCACTACCTTATCCCAGCGTTTAAAAATTTCCAAAATCTTTGGAACAACTTCATCTACATTCCGACCATATCGATAAATAAAATCTCTTTCAGTGACAAAATCAAGATATTTCCCATTTGGATCCTCTAGAAAGCTCCACACATGATCTGATGTCTGCCTTGCATTCTCTATGTTATACCTCATGATGTCAAAGAGACTAACTTCAAAGTCAGAATGAAGCATTTTATTCTCCATATCATATGTTAGCAAATCTGGCGAAAAAGGAAAAATCGGCATTTCACTCTTTCCATTTCTCAAGCTGTTCTCAGCTAGAAGTTCGTAGTAGTCTGATATCATCCTGTTTGGAAGTATAGCATAGAACACACTTGAATGGAAGTCCCTTCCTCTAGAAAATTTCATATAATATTCTATGTCCTGTGAAAAGTTCTCTATGAAAGTTGGGGATGAAATGTAAATATGTCCCAAAAGATCCATATCGTCTTCATGTATGTTGCTGAGTAGATCTGGATTTTGTATAGAAAACTGTATGAAATCTATTATCTTGTCCTTCTCAAATCCGTAAGCTTCGCCTGTTTTCTTGAGTTCACGTTCAAAGTACTCATAGTCGTCTTCATGATGACTAAAAAATGGACCTATATCAAGTAAACGCTTCATATCCTTTTTTCTATCCTCATTATAATCCGAAAGCCTGCCTAAAACAGCGTCTCCAGCGAACCTAGCAAGATTAAGGCTCCTTGTCCAGCCTATATTTTCAAATAATTCTTCTGTAAAATAAGGCTTTATATCATCTTCAATTCTTGCCATGAATCTATCATAAGATGTTAAGATTGGTGTAGGGGTTGATGTAGGGATTGGTGTGGATGTTGGTGTAGGGACTGGTGTGGGTGTTGGTGTAGGGACTGGTGTGGGTGTATATGTTGGTTTAGGAGTTGGTGTGGGTGTTGGCTCTAAAGTGGGCTGCTGTGTAGGCTCTGGAACCTGAGAATGATAAGCATCTGGAGTACTTGTAATAGACTGTTGATATCTGTCTACAGGCGCACATGCAATACCAATCATACTCCAAAGAGCAGCAGCTCCCAAAGCAGTTGAAGCATATGCCATTTTAAACATATTCATATTAAACAAAGCCGTAATTACAAAATTAATGAATTTCACTTACATTCTATTTATTTGAAAATCAATTCTATTCTTAACTGGTTGAGTTTATTGATTGGATTGTTCTTTCTGACTTTCTATATACCTATGAATTTCGTTTCTTACTGACGTCCATTTATCACGAGGTAATCTCTCATCAGCATTTCCATCAAATCTATATATTTCCGTATAAAACGGAATTGTCCTCAAAGCAATTGATGGCGACTGATCATTTATCAGAAGATTTTTTCTTGTGAGAGGTATTGAAAGCCATTGATCGTTGACAAGTTCTTCGTCTGAAACTCTGTTTAGAATTTCCCTTCTTTTTTCTGTGATCGGTATTGAAAATAATCTTGTAGCAGCCATTTGACTGCGACTCCCATAAGGATACCATGCAGCAGTGGCCACAGTATTCATACCTGCAAATGATCCGAGAACTTGAAGTCTATAAGTAAAAAAATCTACATGCTCTGCTTTTTGAAGAAGAGCAAGTGCCATCAAATCAGCTATTTGATTCACTGAAGAATCTTTTTCTATGAGAGATTCCCAATCTATTCTACCTTGTATGCGGGATTCGCTCCAACTAGTATAAGTTCGTTCTATTAGATTTTTTGCAACCCATTGTGGCGGATCGTTATTATTGAGAAAAATCGGGTTTCGGAAAGTAACTGAAGACTTATCTCCGAATTCAAAAATTTTCTTTTTAGGATCCTCCAAATATTCCCATACATAATCCAAAATCCTCTGATGATTTTTTATATTAGAATCAAATGTGTATGGTGACGTATTACCTCCAATATAATTGGCCTCAAAATTATAAAAAAATAATGCGCGAGATACAGGAAATATAGGCAAATCATCTTTATTGTTCCTTTTTGACCCTATTGCAATAGAATTTAGATAATCAGATATAGACCTGCTGTCTGAAAGTAATTGAATATCACCCTCTCTTAAGCTGTTTATAATTCTTGAAACTTCATGATTATAATAATTAATAATAGTTGGAGATGATACGAATATTTCACCAAGAAGATTGACATCTCTAGGATTTATGGAGTTGAGAATTTCTCTATTTTCCACAGCATAGTCTAAGAACTCCTTCATAATCTCATCAGAATAGCCATATTCTTCAACCTGCTGATTCAATTCAGTATTTAGATATTCTACAAAATTTTCTCTGTTAAGATGCAAAACCCAATCTAAAGAGTTTGAACCATCCAAAAAATCACGAATCTCATCCAACCTAACTTTATTATGAGCAGAAAGCGTACCGGATGAAGCATTATTCACAAAAGAAGCAAGAGCTCCATATCGTTCAAGGCCCACATCATCAAAAAATTCTCTAGTAAAATAGCTTGAAAACTCTTCTTTTGGCCTTTGGTTTGAATTGAAAAATCTAGCATATTCGTCTAAAACAAGAATGCTACTATCTGAAACAACCTCTTCATGAACTCCAAGACCATCAGTATAAGACACAGAAACCCTCAAACGTCTTTTTGAATCAGACACCATCACCTTATACGAATCAGAAGTCGCGCCTTCAATATCAATCCAGTCTCCGGCAAAAAGATGCTGCCATTGATATGAAAATTCCATAAGACCATCAAAATCTCTTATAGAAGACGCGTCTGCCTTCAATGTTTTACCAACCTTGAACGCCCCTTCTACCAAAACCTCGCCAATAGGATAATTGTTGAAATCTGTTATATCAAAAGGTTCTGGAGTCGGCTCAGCAGGTTCTGGAGTAGGCTTTGGATCAGGCGTGTAATCCTGTAAAGTTGGAGTTTCTGTTGGATATATGGTCTGAACTGTAGGAGTGGGGATTACATATCTATTATTGTCAGACATGCAACCTATGCCCATGCCAGCCAAAAGGCTTCCTGCACCGAAAGCAACAGTTGCATAAGCCATTTTGAGCATTCTCATATTACCACTATATGGTATATAAATAACATTTTTGTCTTTAAACAAAGCATTATGCTGAGCGCAAAAACACCGCTTTATAAGTGGAATTTTACTTTAATTGTTCAAACTAAACGACTCTTCCGCAATGTTAGCAATATATCTGCCTATCACCAGCGAAGAAGTAGCTCCCGGCGAAGGGGCATTCAATACGTGTACAAAGTTGCGAGACTGTTGTATATAGAAATCGTCCACTAGTGAGCCGTTGGGCTTTACAGCCTGTGCTCTTACTCCAGATCCTCCGGGTGCCAGCTGGTTAGCCGTTATTGACGGTATCAGCTTTTGTAGGCTGCTGACGAATGCGGACTTTCTTATAGACCTGTTGATTTCCCATAATCCCGTCCGCCAGTTAGAGGCTATCAGCCTCCAGAAGCCAGGGTATTTTATGATTCCCGCCAGGTCCGTTAGGGAAACGTCTGTCTTGCGGTATCCTTCCCGTTTGAAGGCCAGTACTGCGTTAGGGCCTGCTTCCACTAATCCTTTCATAGTTTGGGTAAGGTGGACGCCCAGAAAAGGGAAGGCAGGGTCTGGCACGGGGTATATCAACCCTTTCACTATATGGTCACTATCTTTGTTTAGGACGTAGTACTCTCCCCTGAAAGGCACTATTCTGACGCCGGGACGTTCGCCAGCCATTAAGGCAATCAAGTCCGAATGTAACCCGGCACAGTTTATAACCTTCTTTGTCAAAATCTCATCGCCTGTTCGGGTATGAATCACGATTTCCATCTTGTTGTTGGTTATCTTCGTCAGCTCTGACCCGAGCAGAATTTTCCCACCGGCAGCCTTCAGTTTGCTGGCGTAAGCCGTCGCCACTTTTCGAAAATCCACTATGCCAGTTTTCGGTGCCCATAATGCTTGCTTCGCCTCTACGAACGGCTCTATTTCTTTTATCCGCTCTGGTCCTACCATTTCCAGGCCTTCTACTTTATTCGCCTTGCCTCTTTCATACAATGCTGCAAGCCTTGACAGCTCTGAGTCAGATGTAGCTATTATCAGCTTGCCGCAAGTCCACGTCGGTATATCGTTCTCTTCACAGAAACGGTTCATGGACGCGCGGCCTTCCACGCAGAATTTAGCCTTGAGTGAACCTGGGCTGTAGTAGATACCGCTGTGTATCACGCCACTGTTGTGTCCCGTCTGCTGGGAGGCGACTGTATCCTCCTTTTCCAACACCGCCAACTTCTTGTCAGGGTGCCGGGTTATCAGTTCCAAGGCGGAAGCTAGCCCGATTATACCTGCACCTATGATCACTACGTCGAATCTGTTTGAATTCAATGTTTTTCCTACTCGTTTAGTTTCTCTGCTAACGTATCGCTTCTCACAGGACGGCTGGAAACTCTGTGTCTGAAGTCGTTTTGAAGTTATAAGGTGCTATCAAAGTTGTCCCGATTTATCCACTCGCCACCGCCTGCCTGCCTGCTGCGAAAGCTCTACAAGCCTCTTCGGACGCTATCTCTAGGAGTTCATCCGTGCGTGTCATCGCCTCTTCCAGAGTTATAGGACCTGGCGCTATGCTGAACATCGCTGATATTCCCAAACTGTGCAGCCGCTCAAACCCTTTAGAAAGCCCTCCCGCTACTCCGATTACTGGCACGTTCTGCTTAGCCGCTCGTTTAGCCACGGCCGCGGGAGCTTTGTCGAAAAAGGTAGAGTTGTCAAACATGCCTTCTCCCACTATGACTAGATCGGCGCCTTTTAGCTTTTCTTGAAACTGTACCGCTTCAAGCACTATATCAGCACCGCTCCTAAGCGTAGCGCCTGCAAACGCCATCAATCCCGCCCCTAATCCTCCCGCTGCGCCTGCTCCAGGCCGGGTTGCTACATCAGCTCCGAGGTCGCGCCTAACTATGTCTGCGAAATGCTGAAGGGCAGTATCCAACTCTGCTACCACTTCTGGCGTTGCTCCTTTCTGAGGTCCGAATACTGCTGAAGCACCTTCATCGCCGCACAATGGGTTATTCACGTCGCATGCAACCTGAATGTCAACTGTCTTCAGACGAGCGTCCATGTTTGACGCTTCTACCCTGTGGAGACGTGCTAGCGCGGAACCTCCTGTAGGCAGTTCCTCACCTTGCTCGTCTAGAAGAGCAGCACCCAACGCTTGCGCAAAACCTGCTCCGCCATCGTTTGTAGCGCTTCCTCCTATACCTACTATGAAATGGGTCTTACCCTTGTCCATAGCAGTTTTGAACAGCTCTCCTAGTCCAAAGGTAGTTGCTGTACGGGGATCTCTATCCGATGGATCCACACGAGCCAACCCAGAGGACTGCGCCATCTCAATAACTGCGGTCGTTCCATCACCCATCTCGCCCCATTTAGCGTTCACTTTTTCTCCCATAGGTCCCGTAACCATCGTTTCATTGGTTATACCTCCGGAGATTTCTACTAAAGTGTCGAGTGTCCCGTCTCCACCATCCGCAACCGGTACTAGAACCGTATCAGCGTCTGGCCATACACGCCTAACCCCAATCTCTATAGCCTTTGCTACCTTCAATCCTGTTCGACTTTCCTTGAAAGCTTGAGGAGCTATCACAATTTTCATAACGGTTTCATCCTTTGTGGTTTGATTAGCAATTGTGCTTCTGCAGACGTAGTTGCTTTTCAGTCTCACGTAGCATTTGTTCAAACTGCACTATCTGTGCGGTTTGAGCTGCTGTATCCATAAGGTAGCCGTCCTCGTTAGTTATACAGTAGTCGAACCATCTGGCGTCTTTTATCTCATCTTTGGCTGCACTCAGCCTTCGTTCAATATCCTTAGGCAGGTTGGAGTTGCGCTTTTTGAGGCGCTTTCGCAGAGACTCGATAGACGGAGGCTTGACGAATATAAGCAAAGCATCTGGCGAGAGGAGCCTTAGCTGTCTTGCTCCTTGTACGTCAACCCTGACAACGGGATGTAAACCCTTCTTCTGGGCATTTTCTACTTCTGATTTTGGTGTCCCGTATAGCTTGTCGTAAACCTTGGCCCACTCAAGCAGTTCACCCTCGTTCTGCATCTTTATGAACTGCTTCTTTGATCTGAAATGGTGGTTTATTCCTTCCTTTTCGTTTGGACGTTTTGTGCGCGTTGTAGCGGTAACTGCAGGTAAGCATTCAAGACCTGCCTGTGGCAGCCGTTCTATTATTGAGTCTTTTCCGGCGCCCGAAGGTCCAGATATAACTACTACAATTTTTTTTACCGGTTTTGTCTCTGTCATGAAACGCTTATGCCTAGCGCTGATGCGTCCTTCCAAAAATCTGGGTAAGATATCGAAGCAGTTTCTGCATTGTCTATAGTTACAGGCGATTCTGCCGATGCTCCGGCAACGGCGATTGACATTACCATCCTGTGGTCGTTATTGGAACTGTAGCTACCTCCTTTTATGGTTCCTCTCCCTTGAACCGTGAGTCCGTTGGTCCTTTCTTCACAGGTGATCCCTGCACGACGAAGCCATGATACGGTTGCTGCTATTCTGTCTGTCTCTTTTGTCCTCAATTCCGCCGCGTCTGAGAAAATTGTTTCTCCTTCCGCCGCCGCCGCCGCTACAGCCAATACAGGTATTTCGTCTATAAGTCTGGGTATTACGTTACCTCCTATCTTGGCGCTCTTTAATCTGCTGGATTTAGCGTATATGTCGGCTATAGGTTCGCCGGCGGATTCTCGCGAGTTTTCGATGGATACTTCACCTCCCATTTGGCGCAGCACGTCTAGTGCCGCGGCACGAGTCGGGTTGATGCCTACGTTTTTTATTGTTATCTCCGCATTGGGGTGAATAACTGCGGCGACAAGCCAAAACATGGCGGCAGAGACGTCACCCGGGACTGTAACGTCTAATGCCCGCAACTCTCCGGGATAGACCTTTACGCTCTGATCTTCGGTGCACAGGATTGCCCCCATAGAATCTAACATTCGTTCGGTATGATCGCGGGATTTTGCCGGCTGAATGACGGTTGTAGGACCATCTTCCGCTCGTAAACCTGCCAGCAAAAGCGCTGATTTGACTTGTGCACTGGCCACTTTCACCTCGTGAATGGTCCCGGCAAGCGTCGTCCCTCCTAGAAATGCTAATGGTAAGCAACGACCGCCGTTACGTCCTTCAATGCGAGCTCCCATGTCTCGTAAAGGAAACACAACTCTATCCATCGGACGAGACCTAAGCGATGAGTCTCCTGTTACTCCTGTAAATATGTCCCTGCCTGCCAAGACACCGGACAGCAGGCGGGCGGTGGTCCCACTATTGCCGAGATTTAACACTCTATCCGGCTCCTGAAGACCATTCAGTCCTCTTCCAAGCACAGTTACCCCGTCGTCGTTTTCTTTGATTTCTACTCCCAGAGCCTGCATAGCAACGACAGTCGATATGCAGTCGTCCGCAAAGAGAAACCTTTTTATGTTTGATTTACCCTGTGCTATACCGTTCAAAATCACAGAGCGGTGTGATATGGACTTGTCTGGAGGAGCGAATATCTCCCCTCTTATCCACTTTGCGGGAGCAACAGTTGCTTGCATTGTCTAACCCGTGTCATCGTAACTTGGAACGGTCGTACTTCATTGAATCGCGTCCCGACTGATTCAACATAGTAAGTCGCTTGTACGCGGTTTCACCTAGAAACAGTGAGCCAAGAGCTTGGGCGGAATTAGGCAAAGGATCCGACTCTGCTCCATGTTTGGGGTAAACCCCTGCATCAAGGCGTACCCTCGTTTCCCAAGCAGTCACGCACGCATTCGCCCACTTTCCGTCTGGATCGAGCGAACGTTCATAATCAAGTATCGCTTCCTTCATCGTTTGCAATTTTTCTATGAAAATGTCTATCCACTCTGCGGTTAAGTCGGCGTTGACCGCTATACCTCCGACAGTGGAAGCAGGTTCCGAACCGGCAGGCTTGGTCGCTGCGTCGAAGTGTGTCCCCACAAAACGGAATATGTCCGGCCAAGAGGGGCTTTCCGAAAGGACTGACAACAAAGCTATTGAAATGGTAAGTGGTAAGGCCGATGCAGCGGCGGTGAAAGAGTCATGCTCCTGAGCGTCCATGAATATGGGGGAAGCTTCAACGTCTTCTATCATCTGACGCACAATAGCGGTGCTTCTTGCAGAGGTTTTGGGGGATAGTGAGACAGCCCATTTGGCACCAGCAAATAGGTTTGGTCTGGCATTATTGAAGCCGGTCAGATTGTTACCTGCTAGAGGACATCCGCTTATGTAGTTATCAGCGTTCTTAGGCAGGATCTGTTTTGCCCATTCAGCGGGGCCTGCATTTGCCGCGATAGTGTCAGTAATAACAGCGTCTGCCTGAAGATGAGGAGCGATAGATTCCAGAATGTCGTAGGCCTGTATTGCAGGTGTCGCAATTACTACGATGTCTGCATCTCTCACGGCATCTGGTAATTTCCAGCAGGCCTGGTCTATAGCTCCCGTCTTTTTTGCATGCTTCTGAGCGTCGTCATCAGAATCATACCCCGTTATGTGAATCTTATCGGCGTGCTTGTTCTTTAGTGCCATCCCTAAGGAGACACCTATCATTCCTAATCCTATTATAGCGATGGAGGACAATTGCGTACTTTCAAAATTTTGTGCTTATTATGGCGCTAATGTTTGGTCTAGATAGGGTAAAGAAGACTTTACGTCCGGCCTTATTCTTCACTTGATCGTTGTTTTCTCAGATACTCTTCTAGCTCTTCAACCAGACTCTTACGTTCAACGTTGGGAAGAGGTTCACTATCTGAGTCAAACTCCTCTTCCAAAGCAGCTACGTACTTTTTTATATCCTCCTCATCTTCCAGTGCCTTTGATATGTTCTCGTCAAACTTATCGGCTTCTTTTTGGATTTCCTGAAGATTGAGCGGGGTGGGCAGGAATTGTGTGACTTCTCGGATGATGCCCGCAGTGAGCACAGGATTGTGCCTGGCTCGCAGGTAGTGAGGAGCGTGCGCCCATATTGAAGCTGAAGGGATCCCGGCAACGCTCAGCCGTTCCGCGACGACCGAAGTCATGCCAGAGGGGCCTTCATAGTCGGGTTTGGGGTAATGTACGTGCTCAAAGCCTTGTCCTAGCGCTGGGCTTGAGGAAGAACCTCTTATGCGTGGTGGGCGAGTATGCGGTACAGAAGCCAAAAGAGCACCTAACGTAATGAGCAGTTGAGTGTCGCATATACACGCTATACGGGCAAAATGCTCTGCATAATGCCGCCATTGCAAGTTAGGCTCGGTTCCTTTGAAAAAAATGATATCCTTACCTTTGCCTTCGATCTTCTTGAAATAAAAAGCATTTGAAGTCCAATGCAATACCCTTTTGTCTTCGTTACCGTTGCTTACGATGGGACGGTTCTCTGAGAATACGTAGAACTCTTCCGGGTCTATAGTGGCGAACTTTTCTGCTCCCGTCTGCCTTATCAACTCTGAAACGGCGCGAGTTGCTGACTCGGAGGCGTCCGCCCATCCTTCCCAAGCGCAGATCATAATGCTGTTGGACAAGTCTGGCTGGGAAAGCAGTTGGAGAGATGTATTTATTTCCACGCTAATTGTGTCCTACTGGAAGGTTGCACTATACTCAATTCTAACCTATGCATTTTCACTCTGTCGTTTTCCCGATTGTATCGATTACTTCCTTACAATCCTTTGAGCCGTTCTGGAAATATCCGAGGGCTGAAGAGCAAACATGCTTGGAGCCAACGGAGGGACTCGAACCCACGGCCTGCGGTTTACGAAACCGCTGCTCTACCACTGAGCTACGTTGGCGTACCTGGTTATCTGGTTTTAATCATATTGCAAGGTCTGTCTCGCACGCGTTTATATCCCAATGATCAATCTTGTCTGACGCCCCTGAATTTCCTGTAACAGTATACATGCTGTTTACCTTGTGTGTACTTGCATAAACCGCAAGCTCTAACCGTTTATATGTGATTCTGAAGGGTACACGTCTCCTATGATGTCAAGCCCTACTACAGCGCGTTACTCTGGCGAGTTATGCAGCCAAGTGTCTATGACACCAGGGAAAGGCTTTCTTGTGCCGGCTTTGTGCTGCTCCCTTATTGTGGCTACGAAATTTCTAGGTATCAGCTTATTGAAACGCTCTGCGTGCGTCTTTGCTGCCTCTTCTGCTGATCGGTCGTCTTCAAAGGTTTCCCCCCATTGCCAGCCTTCCAGGTATTCGTCGGATCCCGCTGAACCGTCAAACATAGCTAAAGAGTCTACTGCCTGCTGGAAGCGACCGTCCAATGGTACAGTTACCTCTCCACTGTCGTCAGTCGCCTTTACCTGAACGGGTACTTCTTTCCAGTACATTACTTTTACCTGCGTCATTTGTTGCGTTTCCTATGGCTGAAATTTGGGTGAGAAGAGTGAATATTATTTGGACTTGTGAACTTCACTGTAAGACCATCTATAAGTTCCCTATATCCGTTACGCCAATTTTATTATAATTTCTGTAGGTGGACGGTTGTTTTCATATACCTGTTTATTTGTGGAAGTAACAAATTGGCGAATAAGCCTCTGAAAATAGTAATCCCTGACGATTTCCCTGTAGTGATGTCAGACTCAGCGGCGCTAATCAGGCTTCAACATGAACGGCCGGGGATAATAGTGGATACATACACGGATTCGGTTGAGAACGAACGTCAATTGATAGATCGAATCTATGAAGCGCATACTGTTGTCTCTCTACGTTCAGATACCCCTTTTACGCGTTATGTGCTTGAATCGTGCCGTGGACTTGTGCACTTGGCACTTTGGGGCACTATAGTTGACCATGTGGACGCTCAAGCGGCATTCGATAGCGGGATAGTAGTTTCTTCTACTCCGGGAGTAACGCGTGACTCTGTCGCCGAGCATGCTTTAGCTTTAGCTTTGGCACTTGCTCATAAGATACCGGAGCTGGACTGGCGCGTACGCAATCAAGGGTGGCCACAAGGTATTTTGGCTCAGCTTTGCGGCAAAATTATGGGTGTTATAGGCGCAGGGGCCATTGGACGTAGAATGATAGAGTTAGCAACTGGAATCGGCATGAAAGTGATGGTTATGCCAGGACATGACTACACGGGAGACCCTGACTATGGATGGACTCCTCCTGCGAACGCCTCGCGCGTTGACTTTGAGACGCTGTTACAGGAATCAGACGTAATATCCCTGCACTTGCGTTATGATAACCAAACCCGGAGGATGCTCGGGCGAGAGGAGTTTGCTCTGATGAAGGCGGGCGCGCTCTTTGTAAATACCGCTAGCGGCAAGCTCGTAGACGAGTACGCTCTTGCTGAAGCCCTGAGAAACCAGACTATTGCAGGAGCCGCTCTTGACGTGTTTGACAAGGAGCCGATAGGGCGTTACAACCCTCTGCGGTATATGCCGAACGTGATTTTATCCCCACATATCGCCGCTGTAACGAAAGAAGCTCTTGACATCAGCTTGAATACTGCCGTGGATAACGTATTTGCATTCATAGACAACCAAAAGAAGGACGGCAGGGTACTGCTCTAGCTGTGTCCTTTTGATCCTGTAGTTATACTGAAAAACCAACTGGTAATGTTAATCAGTTCCCTGAATACCTTTTTTGTGCATATTCCCAAGACCGGAGGCACATCCATTGAAATGGCTTTGTTTGAGAAGGACGGATTGCACATAGACCCCGGCCTAGATATAGCAAACCAGCTTACTTCTGATCAGCGACGACAGTATATTTATGGCCGGTTTCCTAACCCTTATGCCAACTCAAAAGAGATGCAGCATCTGACGGCATTGCAGGCCGAGAGATTTTTGCCTAAATTCAAAGAAATGTATAGCTTTGCTTTTGTACGTAACCCCTGGGATAGGATCGTGAGTGAGTTTATTTGGCGAGAGAGAGGGGGAAATAGAACCCTTTACCATGACCAGGTAGATTCAAAGCGAAGGATCAGAAAGGCTGTAGGCAGAAAGGCTATCTCAAAGATTCTCTATAAACTGTTGTCTCCAGAGGCCAAGTTTCGTAAATTTATTGAGTCGATTGGTAGCTCTTCAGCATCCAATGTACATCTTTTACCTCAGCACAAGTTTGTCTTGGACGCTGACGGTAATCGTATGGTGAAAGATATATTACGATTTGAGAATTTTAGCGAAGATTACAAGAGACTGATAAACAAACTGAATCTCCCTTTGAATATATCGCACCTTAACCAATCGATCAGATATGGCTACAAGCATTATTTTGATGACGAACCAGATCTTCAAGACTGCATAGCCCGTATATATGAAAAAGATATCGAGATCTTCGGGTACAAATATGACTGATGTAGTAGACATTTTCATTAGAGGGCAGTACGTACTCTAATAATAAACTAGGAGGAGGTGACCGTACTAAGGTATTTTCTCGCGCCCCTGGGTACCGTTGAAATATTTCAAAGCAGCTCGCATAATTTCACGTCTGGAGAGTCGTGCGCAACATCGTTGAACCGAATAACCTCTTCCTATTAACCCTACCGCAGATGAGTCTATTTGAAAGCCTTGAGGTAGGGACAGAAGTTCCCTTAAGTCATATCAGCCTGATATGCGACCTTTGACCGTGCGTGAACGGTCGAGGCTTTCGATTTTATGGGCCACTATAGGGTTTTGGACGGCTTGTGGCCATTCGCCCCGTAGTACTGATGCCACTTGCTGGCCTGCTCGTTGTCTGCTGAGCCAGTATGAACGTTCCGAGGCTCCTGCTATGTGTGGCGCGGTTATGACGTTTGGCATCTGCAATAGTGGATTATCGGCGGGCGTAGGCTCTTCTTCAAATACATCTAAGCCTGCGCCACGTATTTTGCCTTCCTTTAGCGCACTGATAAGCGCTGTCTCGTCTACAACAGCGCCACGACATACGTTCACAAAATAGGCAGAGGGTTTCATTTGGTTGAACTGTTCTTCTCCTATCATATGCCGGGTTTCATCGTTCAGAGGAACTATGACTGTTGCATAGTCGGCTTCATGGAATATTTGATTCAATTCGTATGCTCTTTCAACGCCGTACTCTTCGGTTATCCATAGCGGAACATATGGGTCGTAAACTATGGTCGTCATACGCCATCCGCTCATTTTTCTCGCCAGTCTTCGGGCGATGTTTCCAAATCCTATTAGCCCTAGAGTCGCTTGGTCCAGCGGTTTTATAGGTAGATAGTTTGAACGTTTCCATATACCCGCTCGCAAGTCAGAAGTGGACTGCACAACCGAGCGGTTGAGGGCCAGGATAAAAGCGGCGGCTTGGTCTGCCACCTCTTCAGCACACATTCCGGAACCGTTGGTAAGCATTATCCCCTTTTTGGTAAGGGCGTCCGTATCCACATGGTTGAATCCGTGCGAATATACGGCGAACACTTTGCAGTTGTTCATTGCTTCAATGATGGGTCTTCTTCCCCAGTCTCCGCGGCTCATCACCGCGTCGGCTTCCCGAACCAGCTCTATAGCCTCACCATCGCTTGATGGATTTGCTATGACTACTTCAACGTCCAGGTTTGCCAGCTCGGCCTTCTCGTGTTCGGCTGAGTCTATTGCACCTAATATCACAACTTTTTGTGCGGGCATGCTTGTTATTCCTCCTTTTGAGTTTTTGTTTGAAAGTGCTTATTGCTGTGCTTGACTTACCATTATTTCCCAGGCTATCGCTCTTTTGCGCGAGGGAAGTTTTGTTTGGACTCCAGGATTTATGAGTGACATCGGCCAATAACCTGTTGCTATCCGCACAGCTTCTTCGCCCAGCTGTTTATTGGCGCGCTCCCAAGCTTTTTCTGAATAAGATGCGTAGTGGTTAGTAACGGCCACGTTGTCCATATTCAACAACGGATTGTCCGGTGAAACGGGCTCTTGCTCAAAAACGTCTAGACCTGCGCCGGCTATGCGCTTCTGGCGAAGAGCGTTTATGAGAGCTTTTTCGTCAACCACCGGACCACGAGAGCAGTTGATGAGATATGCTGAAGACTTCATATGGCTAATGAAATTCTCACCTATCAGTCCCTTTGTGGCTGGGGTCAGGAATGTATGCACGGATACATAGTCGGAACGTCGAGCCAGATCGTCAAGGGTGCCCATCATTTCTACGCCGTATTCTTTAGCGTCCCAAGAAGAGATGAAAGGGTCATAGGCTATGACCTTACATCGAAACGCTTGCGCTTTGCGTGCGACTGCTCTGCCTATGTCGCCCAGCCCTATTATGCCGAAGGTCTCTCCCTCAATGTGTCCCATATGAGGGAGATATTCGCGCGTCCATGTGCCACTTTTGACCAGCTTATTATGAAGAACAAACTTGCGAGCACATACCAGGAACAGCATCATAGCGTGGTTAGAGACCTCTTCCGTACCAAAGGAAGCTGTGTTAGCCAATATAACTCCGTTTTGATTAGCGCTATTCAGGTTGAGCTTGTCGAATCCGTGACCGAAAAGAACGGCGCCTTTACAGCGACCGTTAGCCCCCATGTGGGTAAACAACTCCTCGGGCATAAGGTGCCCTTGACATATAAGTGAGTCTGCTTCCTGGATATCCGATATGAAATCTTCCATATTGGCTCCTGAAAACTCCACAAACTCTCCACCACCGTCAAGCACAGATTGCCTTTGATGGACTGGGTCGGGATACCTGGCGTTGGTATCTTCGGGTTTACGTCCTATGTACAATACCTTTGGTTTATCTGTCATCTCTCATCTCCAATCAACTAGCAAGCTGTTCCTTGTACTTTTCTCATTTTGTATCCATGTTTGACGTGTCATTGCGTAAAGCAGTCAAAGTTTTAGCTATTCCTTCTTCCAGATCGATGTACGGGTAATCTGGCAGCACGCCTACGGCGGCTCTTCTGTCCACGCTGCCGGGTCTGGAAGGCTCCGGAATAGGATCAGTGGTTATGTCCGCCAGTCTGTTTATGACCTTCGCCACTTCTAAAATGGTGAACTCCTTCGGGTTTACTATATGGATTATCTCATTGGTTTTGTCAAATATGACGCGTTCGGTTACTGATACTGCGTCTGCAACGTAAGTAAAACTGCGCGTTTGGTGAGCACCTGGCAAGTGTATATCTCCATTGCGTGCACGTTGAAAGTATTCGGGTATGAAATGGTCGGTCTGTCCGGGACCGTACACATTGTGGTAACGTATGATGAGGTAAGGCATGCCAAACTGTTTGTGTGCTGCTATAACTGCGGCTTCACCCATTATCTTACTGGCAGCGTAAGACCATCGGGGGTTTCTTATGTCGTCTATTATTAGGGGTGTGGAAGCGTCCGTTGGAAGTTGTATCAAGCCTAAACTGACCCCCCCGGCGTATACTTCACTGCTACTTGAATATACAAATTTCCTGCATGTCTGGTAACGACGCAGCAGATTCATAGTGGGGGTCATGGTGTTTTCGATAACCGTGTAAGGCTTTGAGTAGAACGCGTGGGTTTTGTTATAAGCGCTCAGATGTACTACAAAGTCGGCGTCAGGCAGGGTGGCAACAAAGTCCCAGGCGGTAAGGTCTCCGATTATCTCATTGTACTCTGCATCTGGATTTTCATGCAGGTCTGTACCTGTTACGGTTATATTAGAGCCTTCAGATAGCCTGCGGCATAGATGTCTCCCAATAAACCCGCTCGATCCGGTAACTGTAATTTTCAATGTAGGCGCATGTTTGGAAAAGCGGTAGGAACAAATTTTGAGTTCTCATTTATTATGTTCCGCCAAAGTTCATATGGCAATTCCAACTCTTCACGCGTGAAATGATCCAGAGCTTTCAAGTCTTTTGGCAGGCATATCCCCGCAAATCCCCTAAGCCCCTCCATAACGTCTAAATATTCGTCAGGAAGTTCGTTTTTTTCTATGAAGGCTTCTTTGACACTCTCGTAATTGGCCCCCACACTTTTGCACATCTCAAACAGGGTATTCGCGAATGTTATGCGAATAGCGTTGAAGCTATTGTGCATGTATTTCAATATCTCTGCTTCAGTAGGAGATATTCTGATGGATTTGTTGGCTATACCATTGTGTGATCGGCGTACCGTATTGGCGTGTATCAAGTTTGTCGCCCCTATTACGAGCAAATTATGCCTGTACACGAAATCGTAAGCCGCCGTGCGTTCTTTCAGGAACTCTGGTACAAACATCACTCTGTCGTCAAAATGGTCTATCAGTCTTTGAGTGGTTCCCGGCTTGCAGGTGCTTTTGATACCTATGCATCCTTCATAATCAAGGCTGTACAACTCTTCGATCGTACCTTCAACAATACTAGTGTTGCACGAACCGTCCGGCGCCTCAGGGGTTGGCACGCAAATGTACGTTAGATCTGTGTCGAGGACATTTTCAATGCTGGTATCAAACTTAATGTCATGGACTTTTATCTCAAAGCCTCTTTGCTCAAAGCCGCTCTTAAGAGCTTGCCCAACTATTCCTACGCCAACTATGCCTATTTTCAATCTCTGCTCCTGTCTGAATTTACTCTCTAAATTGTTTTTGTCTCACTGAATTGTGTATCTTTACTTCAATGCTTCCTTTAGCAATCTCAAAGGGCTATAAAGGGCTATTGCTGTGTTAGTGCCTTTAGTAATTTTGCATACGAAAAGCAGATTAACCTTAAATACTATAAGCATAGGAGCAATTCTGCGCCGGACTTGAGGAATCCTATAATATGCACAGGTTGTGTTGAACCTAGCGCACCAATCTACTATCAACAATCTATCATAAAGCGTTTCAGATATCTACTTCAGGAGTAAATCCGCCTGATTTTCCTTATCAAACTACGAAGGCGATTTCCGATGGAAAACCCGATATAAAACGCCTTACTGTATTGCGGATACCGTATAGGGCCATAATAGTTGAGGAAGCGCATGATATGATCCCACTTGAACGATTTTCTTTTGATACCGTTACGGGTATATTCCATATTGGTGTCGTATAAACTCACGCTGAATTTTTCTGGCACGAGTGATATTTGCCGTATGGCTTCTGGCCCGTATAGCCTTCTAAATTTATAAGCGTTTTGGGTGCGGTCTTCATATTCGTGTTGTACTGCCGTAATCCCTTGAGTAACGTCAATTACATCCATACACATACCACGCGCTTTAGCAACCATCCAGTTGTCATAGCGCTGTGCCCCGATAGTGAACTTCGGTACTCTTCCGGGCCAAGGGCCTTTCTTGAAAATGAAATAATCTAATGCCTCGGGCTCGTCTAGTTGTCCTCGCTGCTTAATTTCTGTTCTTAAGAATACCTCCCAGGAAGGATCGTTGAAATTCAAACGTTCCTTCAATTCTAGATTAATACGCCTCCCGACAGCTAGAAACGGTTTCCCTGTGCTCTCGCCATGCTCCACTATTGCGTGAAGAGCTGGAACAAAATCGCTGATCAGCATCACATCTGAGTTGACGAACATTAGCGTGTTGAAAGTTGCCAGTTCTTGTGCGCGTGCGAACAAGTGACCAACCAAAGGAGGAGCGCCTTTCTGATAGTGAATGTTCGGATTATGACGGAGGCCGTATTCAGCGGCGATCTCAGCGGTTCCTTCGTCGTTTCCCAACAGCAGAATCTCTAAAGGCAGATCAAGTGCTAACCAGCTTTCGATTGCATTGCGCTGCACATTATCAGCGAACGGTATGCTGACAGGTTTGAGGGAAGAGAAGATAGTGAGCATATGAAAATGTGAGCCAAACTTACTCTTTATGATTTTATAGCAGAGGCTTAACTATATTTATAGTCTTATATGTAGATAGCTCAATGCTTCCTATTTTTAGAAGATAGCTTATGTGCGTTTTATGAGGTATCTTCACTTGCGTAGGTGCCCAAGGGTAAACTTACGTATACGTCTGAGTCTACGTTTAATATAAAGCCAAGCACGCCAAACGGTCTTAAATATTGGTCTCAGCTGCGGATACCTTGTAGGACAGTATATACCTATGAAGAATATTATGTCGTACAACTCAAACGGTTTTTTCCGGATAACATTACTAGCATATTTTAAGTTAGCCTGGTCGGTGTTGAATAAAGGAAATTCAGGGATGAAATAAAAACATTGGAGGTATAAATTTCTTACTCGTTTCGCTTCTGGACTTTGATATCTTTTGAAATGTAAGGCTTTATCGTTACGGTCGTAGTAGTATTCTTGTTGGATTGCTGTAATCCCTTCTGTGGTGTCAATCACGTCCATACCCCTAGCAAAAGCTGCACCGATCAAGTAGTTGTCCAAGTAATGCGCTCCAATAGTAAACGCAGGTATTTTCCCGGGCCAGGGACCTTTTTTGAAGATAAAATAATCTATCGTATGTGCCTTGGCCTCCCAGCCATGTTGCTTGGCCTCCGCTCTTAAAGAAATTTCCCAGCCTGGGTCATTGAAATCCAATCTTTCCGTCAGCTTCAGGTCAGTACGCTTTCCGACTGCCAGAAATGGTCTGGTTCTGTTCTTGTAGTATTCAACGATTTTACGCAGAGTTGAAACGAAGTCGCTGATCAATATAATATCGGAGTTGATATACATCATCAGGTCAAAAGTGGCTATTTCTTGTGCGCGTGCGTAGAGAGGTCCTGCTAAAGGCAGTTTACTTTCATAGTAGGGAACGTCTGGTTGATGACGTATGCCGTATTCAGTGGCGATCTCAGCAGTTCCTTCATCATCTCCGAGGAGGATAATCTCACAAGGCAGATCAAGTGCCATCCAGCTTTGGATTGCGTTGCGTTGTACGTTGTCAGCGAACGGCACACTGACAGGCACAAGGGAGGAAAATATGGTAATCAGAGAACTTTATCCTTATTATCATTATCTATAAATAGTTTGTCTACCTTAATGCGCATCTATATGTAACCCCACCCAGCCCACCTCAATAGGCGCCTAAGGATACGATTATATGTCAGTCTCAATAGGCGCCTAAGGGTACGATTATATGTCAGTCTCAGATGAAGCCAGGTACTCCAAAATATTGGATTCCATTTCAGATAAAGCCAAGTACTCCAAACAGTTTTAAATACTGGTCTCCACTGCGGATATTTTGCAGGACCATGTATACTTATGAATAATATTATATCGTACAATTTGAATGGTCTTTTCCGGATACCATTACTGGTGTATTTTAAGTTAGCGTGGTCAGTGCTGAGTATATAATCCATGATGAAATAAAAACCTCGGGAGTATAAATTTTTTAATCGTTTCGCTTCTGGACTTCTAAACCTTTTGAAAACATATGTTTTACTTATATTGTTTACGTGCTCTTGTTGGATTGCTGTAATCCCTTCTGTGGCGTCAATCACGTCCATACCTCTAGCCAAAGCTGTGCCTACCAAGTAGGTGTCACAATAATTCGCTCCAATAGTAAACGCAGGTATTTTCCCGGGCCAAGGACCTTTTTTGAAGATAAAATAGTCCATCAGCTGTGGGGCTGCTGGCCAGCCGCTTTGCTGGACCTCCGCTCTCAAAGAAGTTTCCCAGCCTGGGTCATTGAAGTCCAATCTTTCCGTCAGATACAGGTCAGTACGCCTTCCGACTGCCAGAAATGGTCTGGTTCTGTTCTTGTAGTATTCAACGATTTTGTGCAGGGTTGCAACGAAATCGTTGAGCAATATAATATCGGAGTTGATATACATCATCAGATCAAAAGTGGCTATTTCTTGTGCGCGTGCGTAGAGAGGCCCTACTAAAGGCAGCCTATTTTCATGGTAGGGAATGTCTGGGTGATGACGTATGCCGTATTCAGCGGCGATCTCAGCGGTTCCTTCATCATCTCCGAGGAGGATAATCTCGCAAGACAGATCAGGTGCCATCCAGCTTTGGATTGAGTTGCGTTGTACGTTGTCAGTGAACGGCACACTGATAGGCTTAAGGGAGGAAAATATGGTAATCAGAGAACTTTATCCTTATTATCATTATCTATAAAATAATTTATCTACCTTAATGCGCATCTAGAGGTACCCCCACCCAGCCCACATAAGTAGGCGTCTAAGGATACGATTATATGTGTGATTATATGTCTGTCCCAGATAAAGCCAGGTACTCCCAACAGTCTTAAATATTGGACTCGATTTCAGATAAAGCCAAGTACTCCAAACAGTTTTAAATACTGGTTTCCACTGTGGATATTTTGTAGGACCGTGTATACTTATGAATAATTTTATGTCGTACAATTTGAATGGTCTTTTCCGGATACCATTACTGGTGTATTTTAAGTTAGCGTGTTCAGTGCTGAATATATAATCAATGATGAAATAAAAACCTCGTGAGTATAAATTTTTTAATCGTTTCGCTTCTGGACTTTTAAACCTTTTGAAAACATATGCTTCACTTCTACGTTTCAGGAGCTCTTGTTGGATTGCTGCAATCCCCCCTGTGGTGTCAATCACGTCCATCCCCCTAGCAAAAGCTGCGCCGATCAAGTAGTTGTCCACGTAATGCGCTCCAAGAGTAAACATAGGTATTTCCCCGGGCCAAGGACCTTTTTTGAAGATAAAATAGTCTACCGTATATACTTCGGCCAGCCAGCCATATTGTTTGGCCTCTGCTCTCAAACAAGTTTCCCATCCTGGGTCGTTGAAGTCCAATCTTTCCGTCAGATGCAGGTTAATATACCTTCCAACCGCCAGGAATGGTCTGGTTCTGTTCTTGTAGTACTCAACGATCTTGTGCAGAGTTGAAACGAAATCGCTGAGCAATATAATATCAGAGTTGATATACATCATCAGATCAAAAGTGGCTATTTCTTGTGCGCGTGCGTAGAGAGGTCCTGCTAAAGGTAGTCTATTTTCATGGTAGGGAATGTCTGGGTGATGACGTATGCCGTATTCAGCGGCGATCTCAGCGGTTCCTTCATCATCTCCGAAGAGGATAATCTCGCAAGGCAGATCAAGTGCCATCCAGCTTTGGATTGCGTTGCGTTGTACGTTGTCAGCGAACGGCACACTGATAGGCTTAAGGGAGGAAAATATGGTAATCAGAGAGTTTTATCCTTGATTATTTATAAAATATCGCGATAAGTGCATACTAGCATATTATATAAAATAGTCTATGTACCTTTATGTGCATCTATAGGTACCCCCACCCAGCCCATCTAAGTAGGTGTCTAAGGATACGATTACATGTGTGATTATATCTCGGTTGCAGATAAAGCCAGGTACTCCAAACAGTTTTAAATACTGGTTTCCACTGCGGATACTTTACAGGACCGTATATACTTATGAATAATTTTATGTCGTACAACTTGAATGGTCTTTTCTGGATACCATTACTGGTGTATTTTAAGTTAGCGTGGTCAGTGCTGAATTTATAATCAATGATGAAATAAAAACCTCTGAAGTATAAATTTTTTAATCTTTCCGCTTCAGGACTTTTAAGTATTCTGAAAGTAAAGGCGTTATCTGTACGGTCATAGTATTCTTGTTGGATTGCTGTGATCCCTTCTGTGGCGTCAATCACGTCCATATCTCTACTAGCCAAAGCTGAACCCAGCAAGTAGGTGTCAAGGTTATTCGCCCCAAGAGTAAACGCAGGTATTTTCCCGGGCCAAGAACCTTTTTGGAAGATAAAATAGTCCAGCATCAGTACGGTGGCCAGCCAGCCATATTGTTTGACTTCCTCTCTCAAAGAGGTTTCCCAGTCTGGATCGTTGAAGTCCAATCTTTCCGTCAGATACAGGTCAGTACGCCTTCCGACTGCCAGAAATGATCTGGTTCTGTTCTTGTAGTATTCAACGATTTTGTGCAGCGTTGAAACGAAGTCGCTGATCAATATAATATCGGAGTTGATATACATCATCAGATCAAAAGTGGCTATTTCTTGCGCGCGCGCAAAGAGAGGCCCTACAAAAGGCAGCCTGTTTTCATGGTAGGGAATGTCTGGTTGATGACGTATGCCGTATTCGGCGGCGATCTCAGCGGTTCCTTCATCATCCCCGAGGAGAATAATCTCGCAAGGCAGATCAAGTGCCATCCAGCTTTGGATTGCGTTGCGTTGTACGTTGTCAGCGAACGGCACACTGACAGGCACAAGGGAGGAAAATATGGTAATCAAAAAGTTTATCCTTGACTATCTATAAAATATCGCGATAAGTGCATACTAGCATACTATATAAAATAGTCTATCTACCTTCATATGCATCTATAGGTAACCCCACCCAGCCCACATAAGTAGGCGCCTAAGGATACGATTATATGTCAGTCTCAGATGAAGCCAGGTACTCCAAAATATTGGATTCCATTTCAGATAAAGCCAGGTACTCCAAACAGTTTTAAATACTGGTTTCCACTGCGGATACTTTGCAGGACCATGTATACTTATGAATAATATTATATCGTTCAACTTGAATAGTCTTTTCCGGATACCATTACTGGTGTATTTTACGTTAGCGTGGTCAGTGCCGAATTTATAATCAATGATGAAATAAAAACCTCGGAAGTATAAATTTCTTAGATTATTTATAAAATATCGCGATAAGTGCATACTAGCATATTATATAAAATAGTCTATGTACCTTTATGTGCATCTATAGGTACCCCCACCCAGCCCATCTAAGTAGGTGTCTAAGGATACGATTATATGTGTGATTATATCTCGGTTGCAGATAAAGCCAGGTACTCCAAACAGTCTTAAATATTGGATTCCATTTCAGATAAAGCCAGGTACTCCAAACAGTCTTAAATATTGGATTCCATTTCAGATAAAGCCAGGTACTCCAAACAGTTTTAAATACTGGTTTCCACTGCGGATACTTTGCAGGACCGTATATACTTATGAATAATTTTATGTCGTACAACTTGAATGGTCTTTTCTGGATACCATTACTGGTGTATTTTAAGTTAGCGTGGTCAGTGCTGAATTTATAATCAATGATGAAATAAAAACCTCTGAAGTATAAATTTTTTAATCTTTCCGCTTCAGGACTTTTAAGTATTCTGAAAGTAAAGGCGTTATCTGTACGGTCATAGTATTCTTGTTGGATTGCTGTGATCCCTTCTGTGGCGTCAATCACGTCCATATCTCTACTAGCCAAAGCTGAACCCAGCAAGTAGGTGTCAAGGTTATTCGCCCCAAGAGTAAACGCAGGTATTTTCCCGGGCCAAGAACCTTTTTGGAAGATAAAATAGTCCAGCATCAGTACGGTGGCCAGCCAGCCATATTGTTTGACTTCCTCTCTCAAAGAGGTTTCCCAGTCTGGATCGTTGAAGTCCAATCTTTCCGTCAGATACAGGTCAGTACGCCTTCCGACTGCCAGAAATGATCTGGTTCTGTTCTTGTAGTATTCAACGATTTTGTGCAGCGTTGAAACGAAGTCGCTGATCAATATAATATCGGAGTTGATATACATCATCAGATCAAAAGTGGCTATTTCTTGCGCGCGCGCAAAGAGAGGCCCTACAAAAGGCAGCCTGTTTTCATGGTAGGGAATGTCTGGTTGATGACGTATGCCGTATTCGGCGGCGATCTCAGCGGTTCCTTCATCATCCCCGAGGAGAATAATCTCGCAAGGCAGATCAAGTGCCATCCAGCTTTGGATTGCGTTGCGTTGTACGTTGTCAGCGAACGGCACACTGACAGGCACAAGGGAGGAAAATATGGTAATCAAAAAGTTTATCCTTGACTATCTATAAAATATCGCGATAAGTGCATACTAGCATACTATATAAAATAGTCTATCTACCTTCATGTGCATCTATAGGTAACCCCACCCAGCCCACATAAGTAGGCGCCTAAGGATACGATTATATGTCAGTCTCAGATGAAGCCAGGTACTCCAAAATATTGGATTCCATTTCAGATAAAGCCAGGCACTCCAAACAGTTTTAAATACTGGTTTCCACTGCGGATACTTTGCAGGACCATGTATACTTATGAATAATATTATATCGTTCAACTTGAATAGTCTTTTCCGGATACCATTACTGGTGTATTTTAAGTTAGCGTGGTCAGTGCCGAATTTATAATCAATGATGAAATAAAAACCTCGGAAGTATAAATTTCTTAATCGTTCCTCTTCAGGACTTTTATGTATTCTGAAAACAAGGGTTTTATCTGTACGTCGATAATATTCTTGTTGGATTGCTGTGATCCCTTCTGTGGCGTCAATCACGTCCATACCTCTAGCCAAAGCTGTGCCTACCAAGTATGTGTCCCAATAATATATTCCAATAACAAACGCCGGTATTTTCCCGGGCCAAGGACCTTTTTTGAAGATAAAATAGTCTATCTGCTCGGGGGCTGCTGGCCAGCTGTGTTGCTGGACCTCCGCTCTCAAAGAAGTTTCCCAGCTTGGATCGTTGAAGTCCAATCTTTCCGTCAGATACAGGTCAGTACGCTTTCCGACTGCCAGAAATGGTCTGGTTCTGTTCTTGTAGTATTCAACGATTTTGTGCAGAGTTGCAACGAAGTCGCTGATCAATATAATATCGGAGTTGATATACATCATCAGATCAAAAGTAGCTATTTCTTGTGCGCGTGCGTAGAGAGGTCCTACTAAAGGCAGCCTACTTTCATAGTAGGGAACGTCTGGGTGATGACGTATGCCGTATTCGGCGGCGATCTCAGCGGTTCCTTCATCATCCCCGAGGAGAATAATCTCGCAAGGCAGATCAAGTGCCATCCAGCTTTGGATTGCGTTGCGTTGTACGTTGTCAGCGAACGGCACACTGACAGGCACAAGGGAGGAAAATATGGTAATCAGAGAACTTTATCCTTATTATCATTATCTATAAATAGTTTATCTACCTTAATGCGCATCTAGATGTAACCCCACCCAGCCCACCTCAATAGGCGCCTAAGGATACGATTATATGTCAGTCTCAATAGGCGCCTAAGGGTACGATTATATGTCAGTCTCAGATGAAGCCAGGTACTCCAAAATATTGGATTCCATTTCAGATAAAGCCAGGTACTCCAAACAGTTTTAAATACTGGTTTCCACTGCGGATACTTTGCAGGACCATGTATACTTATGAATAATATTATATCGTTCAACTTGAATAGTCTTTTCCGGATACCATTACTGGTGTATTTTACGTTAGCGTGGTCAGTGCTGAATTTATAATCAATGATGAAATAAAAACCTCGGGAGTATAAATTTTCTAATCGTTCCTCTTCAGGACTTTTAAATCTTCTGAAAACAAAGGCGTTATTTTTACGGTTATAGTATTCTTGTTGGATTGCTGTAATCCCTTCTGTGGCGTCAATCACGTCCATACCTCTAGCCAAAGCTGTGCCTACCAAGTATGTGTCCCAATAATTCATTCCAAGAACAAACGCCGGTATTTTCCCGGGCCAAGGACCTTTTTTGAAGATAAGATAGTCCATCAGCTGTGGGGTTGCTGGCCATCCGCTTTGCTGGACCTCCGCTCTCAAAGAAGTTTCCCAGCTTGGATCGTTGAAGTCCAATCTTTCCGTCAGATACAGGTCAGTACGCTTTCCGACTGCCATAAATGGTCTGGTTCTGTTCTTGTAGTATTCAACGATTTTGTGCAGAGTTGCAACGAAGTCGCTGATCAATATAATATCGGAGTTGATATACATCATCAGATCAAAAGTAGCTATTTCTTGTGCGCGTGCGTAGAGAGATCCTACTAAAGGCAGCCTACTTTCATGGTAAGGAACGTCTGATTGATGACTTATGCCGTATTCAGCGGCGATCTCAGCGGTTCCTTCATCATCCCCGAAGAGAATAATCTCACAAGGCAGATCAAGTGCCATCCAGCTTTGGATTGCGTTGCGCTGTACGTTGTCAGCGAACGGCACACTGACAGGCACAAGGGAGGAAAATATGGTAATCAAAGAGTTTATACTTGATTATCTATAAAATATCGCGACGAGGCATATTATATAAAATAGTCTATGTACCTTAATGCACATCTATAGGTACCCCCACCCAGCCCATCTAAGTAGGTGTCTAAGGATACGATTATATGTGTGATTATATCTCGGTTTCAGATCAAGCCAGATACTCCAAACAGTTTTAAATATTGGTCTCAACTGCGGATACTTTGCAGGTCCGTGTATACTTATGAATAATTTTATGTCGTACAACTTGAATGGTCTTTTCCGGATACCATTACTGGTGTATTTTACGTTAGCGTGGTCAGTGCTGAATTTATAATCAATGATGAAATAAAAACCTTGGCGATATAAATTTCTTAATCGTTTCTCTTCTGGACTTTCATGTCTTTTGAAAACAAAGGCGTTATCTTTACGGTCATAGTATTCTTGTTGGATTGCTGTAATCCCTTCTGTGGCGTCAATCACGTCCATATCTCTAGCCAAAGCTGTGCCTACCAAGTATGTGTCCCAATAATTCATTCCAAGAACAAACGCCGGTATTTTCCCGGGCCAAGGACCTTTTTTGAAGATAAAATAGTCCATCAGCTGTGGGGCTGCTGGCCGGCCGCGTTGCTTGACCTCCGCTCTCAAAGAAGTTTCCCAGCTTGGATCGTTGAAGTCCAATCTTTCCGTTAGATTCAGGTCAGTACGCTTTCCGAATGCCAGAAATGGTCTGGTTCTGTTCTTATAGTATTCAACGATTTTGTGCAGAGTTGCAACGAAATCGCTGATCAATATAATATCGGAGTTGATATACATCATCAGATCAAAAGTGGCTATTTCTTGTGCGCGTGCGTAGAGAGGTCCTACTAAAGGCAGCCTGTTTTCATGGCAGGGAACGTCTGGTTGATGACTTATGCCGTATTCGGCGGCGATCTCAGCGGTTCCTTCATCATCCCCGAGGAGAATAATCTCGCAAGGCAGATCAAGTGCCATCCAGCTTTGGATTGCGTTGCGCTGTACGTTGTTAGCGAACGGCACACTGACAGGCACAAGGGAGGAAAATATGGTAATCAAAAAGTTTATCCTTGACTATCTATAAAATATCGCGACGAGGCATATTATATAAAATAGTCTATGTACCTTAATCCACATCTATAGGTACCCCCACCCAGCCCATCTAAGTAGGCGTCTAATGATAGGATTATGTCTCTGCATCCGATTATTATAGGTCCTCCAAACAGTTTTAAATATTGGTCTCAACCGGGGATACTTTGTAGGACCGAGTATACCTATGAAGAATATTATGTCGTACAACTCAAACGGTCTTTTCCGGATATTATTACTGGTGTATTTTAAGTTAGCCCGGCTCACCTTGAATAGAAATAGATAAGGATTATCAGGGATGATATAAAAACCCTGGAAGTATAAATTTCTCACTCGCTCCGCTTCTGGACTTTGAGACCTTTTGAAAACAAAGGCGTTATCTTGACGGTTATAGTATTCTTGTTGGATTGCTGTAATCCCTTCTGTGGTGTCAATCACGTCCATACCCCTAGCAAAAGCTGCACCGATCAAGTAGTTGTCCAAGTAATTTGCCCCAATAGTAAACGCAGGTATTTTCCCGGGCCAGGGACCTTTTTTGAAGATAAAATAGTCTATCGTATGTGCCTTGTTCTCCCTGCCATGTTGCTTGGCATCCGCTCTCAAAGAAATTTCCCAGCCTGGGTCATTGAAATCCAATCTTTCCGTTAGCTTCAGGTCAGTACGCCTTCCGACTGCCAGAAATGGTCTGGTTCTGTTCTTGTAGTATTCAACGATTTTACGCAGAGTTGAAACGAAGTCGCTGATCAATATAATATCGGAGTTGATATACATCATCAGATCAAAAGTGGCTGTTTCTTGCGCGAGCGCAAATAAAGGCCCTACAAAAGGCAGCCTGTTTTCATGGTAAGGAATGTCTGGTTGATGACGTATGCCGTATTCAGCGGCAATCTCAGCGGTTCCTTCATCATCTCCGAGGATCAAGCGCCAACCAGCTTTGGATTGCGTTGCGCTGTACGTTGTCAACGAACGGCACACTGACAGGCACAAGGGAGGAAAATATGGTAATCAAAAAGTTTACCCTTAATTATCTATAAAATATCGCGACAAGGCATATTATATAAAATAGTCTATGTACCTTAATGCACATCTATAGGTGCCTCCACCCAGCCCACCTCAATAGGCGCCTAAGGATACGATTATATGTGTGATTATATCTCGTTTGCAGATAAAACCAGGTACTCCAAACAGTTTTAGATATTGGTCTCAACCAGGGATACTTTGTAGGACCGTATGTACCTATGAAGAATATTATGTCGTCCAACTCAAACGGTCTTTTCCGGATACCATTACTGGTGTATTTTAAGTTAGCCAGGTTCGCCTTGGATAGAAATAGAAATCGATAAGGATTATCAGGGATGATATAAAAACATTGGAAGTATAAATTTTCTAATCGTTTCGCTTCTGGACTGTTATATCTTTTGAAAAGATAGGCGTTATCTGTACGGTCATAGTATTCTTGTTGGATTGCTGTGATCCCTTCTGTGGCGTCAATCACGTCCATATCTCTACTAACCAAAGCTGAACCTACCAAGTAGTTGTCGAAGTGATTCCCCCCAATAATAAACGCAGGCATTTTCCCGGGCCAAGGACCTTTTTTGAAGATAAAATAGTCTACCATATGTGGGGGTCCTAGCCTGCCGCGTTGCTTGGCCTCCGCTCTCAAAGAAGTTTCCCAGCTTGGATCGTTGAAGTCCAATCTTTCCGTCACTTCCAGGTCAGTGCGCTTTCCGACTGCCAGAAATGGTCTGGTTCTATTGTTGTAGTACTCAACGATTTTGTGCAGGGTTGCAACGAAGTCGTTGAGCAATATAATATCGGAGTTGATATACATCATCAGATCAAAAGTGGCTGTTTCTTGCGCGAGCGTAAATAAAGGCCCTACAAAAGGCAGCCTGTTTTCATGGTAAGGAATGTCTGGTTGATGACGTATGCCGTATTCAGCGGCGATCTCAGCAGTTCCTTCATCATCTCCGAAAAGGATAATCTCGCAAGGCAGATTAAGGGCCAACCAACTTTGGATTGCGTTGCGTTGTACTTTGTCAGCTAACGGCACACTGACAGGCACAAGGGAGGAAAATATGGTAATCATAGAGCTTTATCCTTATTATCTATAAGATATTATTACAATATAGCGCGATGAATATTAGGTTAGGTAAACGTTGTTCAGAGTAAATTTTAGGGTGCAAAATTTCTAATGTCTACGATAAATGTGCCTCGATTCCATCCCCACCTACGTAGGCGTCTAAGAATACGATTATGTATGTGAATATATCTTGGTCTCAGATAAAGCCAAGCACGCCAAACAGTCTTAAATATTGGATTCCATTGCGGATACTTTGCAGGACCATGTATACTTATGAATAGTACTATGTCGCGCAAGTTGAACAGTCTTTTCCGGATACCGTTACTGGCATATTTTAAATTAGCCTGGTCGGTGGTGAATGCATAATCAAGGGTGAAATAAAAACCTTGGCGGTATAAATTTCTTAATCGTTCCACTTCTGGACTTCTAAACCTTTTGAAAATATTTGCTTCACTTCTACGGTTATAGTATTCTTGTTGGATTGCTGTAATACCTTCTGTGGTGTCAATCACGTCCATACCCCTAGCAAAAGCTGAACCCATCAAGTAACTGTCAAAGTAATTCGCCCCAAGAGTAAACGCAGGTATTTTCCCGGGCCAAGGACCTTTTTGGAAGATAAAATAGTCCATCATCCGTACGGTGGCCAGCCAGCCATGTTGTTTCGCTTCCGCTCTCAAAGAAGTTTCCCAGCCTGGGTCGTTGAAGTCCAATCTTTCCGTCAGTTTCACGTTAGTACGCCTTCCGACTGCCAGAAATGGTCTGTTTCTGTTCTTGTAATACTCAACGATTTTGTGCAGAGTTGCAACGAAGTCGCTGATCAATATCATATCGGAATTGATATACATCATCAGATCAAAAGTGGCCATTTCTTGTGCGCGTGCGAAGATAGATCCTACTAAAGGCAGCCTGTTTTCATGGTAGAGAACGTCTGGGTGATGGCGTATACCGTATTCAGCGGCGATCTCAGCGGTTCCTTCATCGTCCCCGAGGAGGATAATCTCGCAAGGCAGATCAAGTGCCAACCAGCTTTGGATTGCGTTGCGTTGTACGTTGTCAGCGAACGGGACACTGACAGGCTTAAGGGAGGAAAATATGGTAATCAAAGAGTTTGTCCTTATTATCTAATTATCTATAAAATATCGCGATAAGTGCATACTATACTAAAATAGTCTATGTACCTTACATGTGCATCTAGGATTACCTCCCCTCCATCCAACCCACCTAAGTAGGTGTCTAATGATACGGTTATATGTGTGATCATATCTCAGTCTCAGATAAGGCTGGCTGCTCCCAACAATCTTAACTATTTAGATTCCGTTTCAGGTAAAGCCAAGCACGCCAAACAGTCTTAAATATTGAATTCCATTGCGGATACTTTGTAGGACCATGTATACTTATGAATAGTACTATGTCGTACAATTTGAACAGTCTTTTCCGGGTACCGTTACTGGTGTATTTTAAGTTAGCCTGGTCGGTGGTGAATCGATAATCAAGGGTGAAATAAAAACCTTGGAAGTATAAATTTTCTAATCGTTTCGCTTCTGGACTTCTAGCCCTTTTGAAAACATGTGCTTCACTTCTACGGTTGTAGTATTCTTGTTGGATTGCCGTAATACCTTCTGTGGTGTCAATCACGTCCATACCCCTAGCAAAAGCTGAACCCATCAAGTAATTGTCAAAGTAATTCGCCCCAAGAGTAAACGCAGGTATTTTCCCGGGCCAAGGACCTTTTTGGAAGATAAAATAGTCCATCGCCAGTACGGAGGCCAGCCAGCCATGTTGTTTGGCCTCCGCTCTCAAAGAAGTTTCCCAGCCTGGGTCGTTGAAGTCCAATCTTTCCGTCAGTTTCACGTTAGTACGTCTTCCGACTACCAGAAATGATCTGGTCTGTTCTTGTAGCATTCAGCGATTTTGTACAGAATTGAAACGAAGTCGCTGAGTAATATAATATCGGAGTTGATATACATCATCAGATCAAAAGTGGCTATTTCTTGTGCGCGTGCAAAGAGAGGCCCTACTAAAGGCAGCCTGTTTTCATGGTAGGGAATGTCTGGGTGATGGCGTATGCCGTATTCAGCGGCGATCTCAGCGGTTCCTTCATCGTCTCCAAGGAGGATAATCTCGCAGGGCAGATCAAGTGCCAACCAGCTTTGGATTGCGTTGCGTTGTACGTTTTCAGCGAACGGTACACTGATAGGCTTAAGGGAGGAAAATATGGTAATCAAAGAGTTTACCCTTATTATGTATTATCTGTAAGATATTATAAGACAGGGCTATAAATACAGGTTAGATAAACATTGATAAGAGATAAGAGCAAATTTTAGTCCACAGATTCTCTTATAGGTCATAATTAATTATGTGACAGTAATAGCAAAATGAGCGGATAACGACTGAAAGGAGGAATATAGTGTCTATAGCAATAGTTACAGACAGCACAGCAGATATGCCCGGCGAATTGGCACAGGCTAACGGTCTGACAGTCGTACCCCTTAATGTATCCCTGGAAGGTAAGCAGTATAAGGATGGGGTGGACTTAGACAGGGAACACTTTTTTGAGATGATGAGTGCTTCTTCTGAATTACCTAAGACTTCCCAGCCCTCACCGGGGGACTTTGAGAAAGTCTATCGAGAGCTGGCAAAAGACTATGAGGCGATAGTTTCGGTTCATATATCCAGCAAGGTTAGCGGTACCTGTCAATCAGCGATTCAGGGAAAAGAAGCGTTGTCGGATGAATCGGTTCATATAGAAGTGGTAGATACTCTTCAGGCTTCGATGGCACTTGGATTGACGGCGCTGGGGACTGCTGAAGCTGTAAAGGGGGGCGCTTCCTTTGAAGAGGCTGTACGGAAAGCGCGATCACTTGCTGCAAAGGCACGTTTCTTAGGTATGGTGGAGACACTTGAGTATCTTTATAAAGGTGGACGTATAGGCAGAGCGAATTTGATGCTGGGCTCATTCCTCAAGATAAAACCCTTGCTTCAGTTCACGGACGGTGAAGCAAGACCGCTTGACAGGCCCAGAACCCGGGCGAAAGCTATAGAAAGCCTTATCAAAATCGCTGGGCGCAACGTCCCATTTAAATCTGCGTGGGTTCTCCACGCCAACTGTTTGGATGACGCTCAAATGATATCTAGCCGTATAACCGAACTAGCGTCGGACGATAAAGCTAACGTAACCATCATAGGTCCTACCATAGGTACTTACCTGGGTCCTGGAGCGATAGGGCTGGCGTTTATGACCGAATAACAGCTTCTCTGTACGAGAGCATGTCGCATTACAAGCACAGAACGAGCTCTATCATCACCGAGACGGAAGCGTTGAGTGTTTTAAGGTTGGAGAGTCGCCTTGGTTGTGAAGACGCGGCTGTAATTGGTGGTTTGGACAAGTTCATAGCGAACGCTGGGCGAAGTGTCCAAAGGTTAAGACCACCGAACGGGTGGCTTTATTCTGAACTGAATAAGGAAGCCCGATGCCTATGGATTGAGGCGGCTGTAAAGTTGCTGGAAAAAGATGCAAGTCGCCTGAAAATCACTTCCGACTCATCCTCAATGCGGCTTAGATGGACTGATACTGAGTCTTCACGACCTACCCCCGTTGAGAAACCTCGCAAGCCTTCTAAAAGCAAGTATCGCATAGACCTAGACGCGCCCATAGGTGATTTGCGTTACTTCCCGAAGAGGTTTGCTAAACAGTTCCAAAGGATAGGTATAGGTACGGTAAAGGACATGCTTTGGAAGACTCCAGCTCGTTATGAGGATTACTCCCGCGTTGTTCCCATATCTCATATTACGCCTATGGCTATGCAGCCTCCTTACTCGGCTACTGTGCGAGGAAAAATAGAGAGCGCTTGGAATTCTGGTGCAGGCAGACATGGAAAGTCTGCTAAAGCCTTGGTTAAGGATGACAGCGGTAGTGCGATAGAGATAACGTGGTTTGGGCAGCCATACCTATTGAAAAAACTCAAACCCGGTAACTCAATAGCTGTAAGTGGTGACGTGTCCTTTATAGGATCACTCCCTCGAATGACTAACCCGGAATATGAGATAACTTCCTCTATGGACGCTTTACTTACCCACGCTGGCAGGTTGCTGCCTGTTTATCCTTTGACCGAGGGGCTATATCAGCGCACCATACGTAACGTGAGCCGTCGATCTCTTGATGCTACTGTCCCAGATATAGAGGACTGGCTGCCAGAACACATTCGCGCCGACGGACATTTCTTCACCCTGCAAGATGCTCTTGAGAATCTCCACTATCCGACCAGTCCGGATGTTGCGGTACAAGCTAGGAGACGTCTGGCGTTTGACGAACTACTGCTGATTCAGATGTCTGTAATCAGGCAGCGGCAAGAGTGGAGAGATAAGAGAGCTAGCGAGCCTATATTAGAAGGTCGGAGAGCCGCGGAAACTTTCTCGGAAAGTCTAGGTTTTACCCTCACCAAAGATCAAGAGAAATCGTTGTGCCAAATACTGGACGATATGCAAAACCCATATCCAATGGCGCGTCTGCTTCAGGGCGAGGTAGGTTCAGGTAAGACGGTAGTTGCACTGGCAGCTATGTTAGCTGTGATCAAACAAGGTCGCATAAGCGCAATGCTAGCCCCGACCGAAGTATTAGCGGAACAGCACTTTTTGAGCGCGTGCGAACAGCTGAGTGCAAGCGATATAGGTATAGTGGATACCCTTAAGGAGGCAGAACCACCGGGATTAGGCCACAAGATGAGGATAGGCCTGCTCACTGGAGGTCTTTCAATGCAGAACAAACGATGGATGGCTCAAGCAATAGCCGCAGGTGACGTGCACGCGATCATTGGTACTCATGCCCTGCTTCAAGAGAGCGTCTCTATACCTGATCTATCCCTGCTAGTGGTAGACGAGCAACACCGCTTTGGTGTGGAACAGCGGTCAGCTCTCGCAGATCGCGACCCACGGCCTCATGTGCTTGCTATGTCCGCTACCCCTATACCTAGGACGTTGCAGATGACTGTTTACGGAGATATGGAAGTCTCAACCCTTCGTGCAATGCCCTATGGTCGCCGACCGGTGGTCACGAAACGAGCACGAACTGAAGAAGACCGCACGGATGCATACCGAATCCTGAAAGAAGAGGCATCTAAAGGCAGACAAGCGTTTATTGTATGCCCTTTAATAGAGGATTCAGAGACCATAACCGCACGTTCTGTTCTGTCCGAGTACAAGCGATTGCATAGTTCAGATGCATTGCGCGAAATAACCCTTGGGTTGTTGCACGGCAGAATGAAGCTTCAAGAGAAAAATCGGGTCATGGAGAAGTTCCGAGCAGGGAAAATACAGGCGTTAGTGGCGACGTCCGTCATTGAAGTAGGTGTAGACGTTCCGAACGCTACAGTGATGATAATTGAGAGCGCTGAGCGTTTCGGTTTGGCGCAACTACACCAACTGCGGGGTAGGGTAGGGAGAGGTGGAGAGAGTAGCTGGTGTATAGCCATAACCGATGATCCGGAACAAGAGTCAAACGCTAGACTGAACGCTTTCGCAGAATCCGATGACGGCTTTGAACTGGCCGAGAAAGACCTACGGCTTCGAGGGCCGGGAGAGTATACAGGAACCAAACAATCGGGATGGCCGGATATCAAGATAGCTAAGCCTTGGGATTTTGAACTCATGCGTCAGGCAAGACAAACGGTGCTGGAGCTGTTCCGTTATGATCCTGGTTTGACTCAGCCTGATCATGCTGCACTCAAGAATCAGTGGAGGAATTTTCGCGAAAAAATGGCGAATCTCCCAAACTGACTATGGAGGTTTACGCCATCACCTGTCCACCGTCGCACTGTATCGTCTGCCCCGTTATGTTTCGGGCGTCTTCCGAGACCAAGAAGGCTGCCAGCGCTCCTATATCTTCTGGTGTCTGTGGTCTGCCCATGGGTATAGTTTCTCTAGCTGCTGTTTCAAACACTGAGTAAGTGTCTTTGCTAGATACCGCGAGGTCTCCTTGCTTTTGGCGATTAGCCATCCAGTCCTGGTGGAACGCAGTCCATATTCGTCCTGGTGCTATAGCGTTCACGTTAATATTGTCTTGCGCCACCTCTTTGGCCAATGCCTGCGTATATGCGATCACAGCCATCTTTGTAGTAGCGTAGTAAGCCGTTAAGTATCGAGCGTTACGAGCTGCTACTGAGGATATATTGATTATCTTGCCGTAGTGCCGTTCGCGCATCTGCGGTAGTATCGCCTCCGTCATATCCGCTAATCCTTTCACGTTTACTCGCCAGGTGAACTCCCAATCCACGTCGCGGAATCCCATGCCTGTCGCACCTGAAGCACCCGAAACTCCGGCGTTGTTTATCAATATATCTACAGGGCCTACCTTATCTGCCATCTCTGCGGCCACTTGCTTAATGGAGGACTGATCTGTAACGTCCAGATAAAACCTGCATGACTTTCTCCCCATAGAGTGTATCTCTTTTGCCGCGTTATCCGCCTCTTCTTCTTTCATATCAGCTATGGCTACATCCGCGCCCTGCTCCGCTAGCTTACGAGCTATGCCCAGGCCTAACCCTTGAGCTCCTCCCGTTACCAGCGCCGTCTTTCCAGATAAATCAGCCAGCATGTACTTTACTCCTGTCGTTGTCTCGCTTACGGGCAGAAAACGTCAATCTCCTGCTCTGATTCTTTCTCAAACCCTGGAATTTAAAGATATCTTGAGTACGTCTCTATTCAATACTTATCAGGTAGATGTAATGCGGTTGCCCGCCGCACATAACTTCCGCTTCTACGCCTTGCAGTCTCTTTTCAATATCTCTGACTAGATCTTCCGGCTTCTCTTCCACCTCTTTCCCGTAATAGATGCTAACTATATCACCGTCCTTAGTCGAACTTTCCAAAGCGGCAAAAAGGGCACCGCGTGGAGACGAAGCAACCTCAACCTTGTTTTCGACTATCCCTATATAGTCTCCTTCTTTAACCGTAACACCTCCCACTTCAGTGTTGCGAACCGAACGGAACACTGAGCCGTTTTGTACGTTTTTCAGTGCCGACTCCATAGATGCTTTATTAGTGTCGAAATCCTCATCAGGAGTGAACGATAGAAGCATAGACAGTCCGGCTTGCATTGAGGTGGTTTCTAGCACCGCAACCTTCTTTGTGGAAAGCTCGGTCGCAAGTTTAGCCGTCCCCAAGACATTTGAGTTGTTAGGCAATACTAGCACGCTATCGCAAGAGGCCTTGTCTATCCCCTGCGCTATCTGACTGGCATTTGGATTCATAGTGTTGCCGCCGTCTATAATCTCAATTGCACCGAGACCGCTGTTCTCAAAAGCCTTCATCATACCTTCTCCGGTTACCACAGCCACTACTGCCGTTTTGACGTTCTCCGCTTCTACCCTTACCTCTATTTGCCTCCCTTTAGCCCATTCCTCTGTCTGCCTGTCCATATTGGCTATCTGTATATTTTCTAGTTGACCAAACGAGTGACCAATGCTAAGAGGTTTGCCCGGATCTTCGGAGTGGATATGTACTTTGACCAAAGACGAATCTCCGGCTACAACAACCGACCTGCCGAGCTCGCTTACAGTTGTTTGTATCTTTTCTAATGCCAACCCTTCGCCCGTTATCGCGAACACGACGCAATACCCCCACTCTTCATGTCCCGTTTCATCTACGAAACCTCTTTGAACCAGGGTCCCTTTGCTGACCAATGTTGAGGAGGACAAATCTGCAGGGAGTTCTACTTCCTCTGGGGGTTCGCCTATTAGAGTAGCGTATGCACCTTTTAGCGCCGTAGCAAAACCGAGACCGCCGGCGTCCACTACTCCTGCTTTTTTGAGAACATCTAGCTGTTCAGGGGTGCGTTTCACGGCCTCTAAAGCCTCATCACTGCACTGTTTTAACATCTCAGGGAAATCATCATTCAAAGCTGCAAATTCCAGCGCTCTCTTGCCGGTTTCCCGCATTACTGTAAGCATTGTTCCTTCACGAGGATTACCTATCGCCTTCTCTGCGAGCTCTGCTCCTTTCGCCATACCTTGAGCAAATATCTCCAGTGTGCATACCGAACTACCGCCCATACTTTCTGAAACCCCTCTGAAAAACTGGGAAAGTATTAGCCCACTGTTCCCTCGAGCGCCCAGCAACGCTGCACGTGCCATCAACCGCAATGTATCAGAGGCGTCGGAGGTTGCACTCTTATCAATCTGTTCGCGTATGTAATCCAGAGTAAGTGCCATATTAGTGCCTGTATCCCCATCCGGCACCGGGAAAACATTTAGAGCATCTATCAAGGCCTGGTGAGCTTGTACCGCCCGTGTAGAGCCTTCCATAAACGCTATAAAATCTGAGCGAGAGACTGAATTAGGTTGATTTTGCTTTATCTGCATTCTATGATTATTCTAGGAACTGCCAAATTAGCACACCGACACTTTATATAACTATTGTACAGTCTACCTTTCCTTTCTCATGTCAATTAAGAATACTGGAAATGGTCTATAGTAGCTAATTTGAGTCTGCCAAACTCCCTTTATCTTTTGGATTTCCACCATTTGACGTCCTCTGCAGCCTCAATCTTCTCTGCCAATCGGCCGTAAGTCCTCAACAGTTCATCTTTCTTCGGGTGGGTTCGCCAGTCAAATGCCCTTTCCTTCCATGCCGGTAAATCAAGCTTGAACCCTAAGAAATCGTCAATCGCATGGCGATTCTGCTGCTGCCTAAGGCTTTCATATTTCACAGACAAGAACTCAAATTTCTGGGGTTTATACCAGTTGTCAAAATGCTTTTCTAAAAGCAAAGTGTCTTGAGTGAATATTCTGGAGTGCTGCTTATAGTTAGGTGATTGTAGATTAAGGTAGTGTAGTTGTACAGGAAACTCTTTTTTTTCAATTAAGCTTAGTACGATGTTCATAGGATTTCCAAACATCCATATTATCTTTATATTTTTTATAGGCCAGATAGGGGCTGCAGTTAATGCTGCAACTGACAACAGTATAAAAGGATTCCGGCCATGTGTTTTTCTTATAAAAAAAGAAGGATGAGTAGACCTATAAGTGTTTAAAGAATTACATACCATATTTGTCCCACACCTCCCCATACCTGCCACTAAATAACCTGTTCTTTTTTCATTGCTTTTTCTGATGCCGAGACTGTAAGTGAAATTTTTGATAACGGTTCCAATTTGTATTAATACTATTCCAGCGTGGCAACTAATATTATAATAAACGTACTGGCTTTTAGCCATAAAATTATAATAGGGCCTACAATTTGTAATTAGACGCATTTGTTGTGTGTCTTTTCTACGAATTTGCTGGCTTCCACCATTTGACGTCCTCTGCAGCCTCAATCTTCTCTGCCAATCGGCCGTAAGTCCTCAATAGCTCATCTTTCTTTGGGTGGGTTCGCCAGTCAGCTGACCTTTCCTTCCATGCCGGTAAATCAAGCTTGGACCCTAAGAAATCGTCAATCATATCCCGATTTTTCTGATGCCTAAGGCCTTCATACTTCACAGACAATAACTCAAATTTCTGAGGTTTGTACCAAGCATCAAAATGCTTTTCTAGAAGCAAAGTGTCTTGAGTAAATCTTTTGGAGTGTTGCTTATAGTTAGGTGATTGTAGATTTAAATAGTGTAATTTCAACTGATGTAGATTATTTGAGCTTATTACGATGTTCATAGGATTTCCAAACATCCATATTATCTTTGTATTTTTTGTAGGACGGATAGGAATTGGTTCTACAACTGCTAACAGTATAGAAGGGTGCAAGCTATGTGTTTTTCTTATATTGAGAGAAGGGAAAGTAGTCCATACATAAGTAGATACCATGGTTGTCCCACATCTTCCCAAACCTGCTACTATAATATCAATATGACCTGTAGGATCTCTTTTGGTGCGGAACTTTTGAATGAAATTTTCGATATTGGTTCCAATTTGCATTAATGCAATTCCAGCGAGGCAATTAGTATTATAATAAACTTCCTCGCTTTTAACCATGAAATTATTATAAAGATCGAGCTTATCATACCTGTTTATAAGTGCTTTTTTTATTCGACGCATTTGTGCATTTTCCTATTCTGTGTCTTATTCCGGTTCTACGAATTTGCTGGCTTCCACCATTTGACGTCCTCTGCAGCCTCAATCTTCTCTGCCAATCGGCCGTAAGTCCTCAATAGCTCATCTTTCTTTGGGTGGGTTCGCCAGTCAACTGACCGTTCCATCCATACCGGCAAATCAAGCTTAAGCCTTAAGAAATCTTCAATCGCTATGACATTCTTCTGATGTCTAAGGCTTTCATACTTCACAGACAAGAACTCAAATTTCTGAGGCTTATACCAGGCATCAAAATGCTTTTCTAGAAGCAAAGTGTCTTGGGTAAATCTTTTGGAGTGTTGTTTATAGTTAGGTGATTGTAGATTCAAATAGTGTGCTTTCATTATATCTATACTATTTAAGCTTATTATGATGTTCATAGGATTTCCAAACATCCATATTATCTTTGTATTTTTTGTAGGACGGATAGGAATTGGTTCTACAACTGCTAACAGTATAGAAGGGTGCAAGCTATGTGTTTTTCTTATATTGAGAGAAGGGAAAGTAGTCCATACATAAGTAGATACCATGGTTGTCCCACATCTTCCCAAACCTGCTACTATAATATCAATATGACCTGTAGGATCTCTTTTGGTGCGGAACTTTTGAATGAAATTTTCGATATTGGTTCCAATTTGTATTAATGCAATTCCAGCGTGGCAACTAATATTATAATAAACGTACTCACTTTGAACCATGAAATCATGATAGAGCTTATCATACCTGTTTATAAGTGCTTTTTTTATTCGGCGCATTTGTGTGTTTTACTATTCCGGTTCTACGAATTTGCTGGCTTCCACCATTTGACGTCCTCTTCGGCCATAGGTCCTTATCCAACTCCTATCTGTAGCTCAGCGAACCTTAAATTTTGCTTTTTTGACTCTTATTCATATATCGATTCTGCAGTATTTATCTATGCAGCGTAACTATTTTACTATATGGAGTTTATCCTGACAAAAATTCCTTAGTATGTTGTCCCAAGAGTGGAGCGGCCTTCCTCAAGCTTGGAGGCGAGTTTTTCAGTTTTATTGGAGAACCTATGTTCCTCACAATGCCGCTGGTTGGATGTTGTAGGGGAACGTCCATATCACGCGCTTTGACTTGCTCATTATTCCATGCTTCGCCTATATCGTAAACAGGTGCACACGGTAATCCGGCGCCCGTCAAGATTTTGAGCCAATCGTCTCTGTTACGCTTCAACAACACAGATTCCAGCTCTGTTTCAAGTGCCTGCAGGTTGTTCATTCTGTCTGAATTGGTTTTAAACCTATCATCTTCAAGTAGGTGGTCGGCATCTATGGAGTTGCACAAAGTTTCCCACAGCTTCTGTGAAGGAGCAGCTACCACTATCCAACCGTCTCGGCAGTGCAACGCTTGATAAGGTGCAGTCAGCCTGTGGACTGATCCTCGTGGTCGTGGCACTTCGCCCGTCGCAAAGTGTATTGACGACTCCCATACCGTATACGCCAGAGCGGATTCTAGCAGCGATATATCGAGCTTCTCACCCTGCCCCGTTCGCTCCCTGGCTATCCATGCACTCAGTATGCCTAGTGCCGCAAACATCCCTGCGTTCAGGTCTGCGATTGGAACTCCTACCTTTACGGGAGGAGCGTCAGGCAAGCCGGTTATGCTCATCAGTCCGCTCATAGCCTGGGCGATCAGGTCAAAACCTGCTCTTGAAGCGTCTGGCCCTGTTCGACCAAATCCCGATATTGAGCAATAAATGAGCCGAGGGTTGCGTTTTGAGAGCTGTTCGTAACCCAGCCCCGCCCGTTCCATTGCCCCCATCCGGTAATTCTCTATAAACACGTCAGCCTTGTCCGTCAGTTTTTGGACAGCTTTTACGCCCTCTTCAGTCTTGATGTCTATAACGACGCTCCGCTTGTTACGATTCATAGCTATGAACGCTGCCGACTCTCCATTCAAGAAAGGTGGCCCCCAGCGACGCATATCGTCTCCGCCGTTCGGCTTTTCCACCTTAATTACGTCGGCGCCCATGTCCGCAAGCAGCATTGAACAGAACGGCCCAGCCAGAATCTGACTACAATCTACTACCTTTATTCCGTCTAGTGCGCCCGGCTTTGGGGTAGCTTTTGAAGTTGGGCCGTTGTTTTGATTGGTCATTATATATATCTAGGTAAATAGGGGGGCTTTACGTTGATGCTTTACTGTTGATGGTGGAACGATTTTTTCGGAAGAGGGATTAGTAAGGTAATGCCGTTTGTTATGTCCTTGCCCCAAGTAAAGCAGGCTTTCATCTCCTTTAGCATCCCTTCAGAGTGCAGGGGAGAAGTAGAATTGGACATAGTAAAGTAATATACGTGGCTCATCGGTAGCTGTGCTTTCCGAAAGACAATTTACATAATATTTCATGTAACGTGAGCAACTTTAGGAGTGCTATACGTTGCAAATGTGGTTGAAGCCGGCCACCTTTCAATATACTCAATACTCTATTTATACTTTGCTACTTTGATATATTGTATCTACATGGACTATTAGAGGACAATATGAAAGTTGATAGACCTCTCTTTTTACTTATAGATGGGCATTCGCTCATCTTCCGGGCCTGGTTTGCTATTAAGGGAGGATTGACCCGGTCGGATGGTTCAGACGTGCGAGGGGTGTACGGATTTCTTAATATGTTCCTGAAGGTTGTTAGGGAGTATTCACCTACGCATGCAGCGGTGGCGTTTGACACTAAGGCACCCACCTTCCGTGATGAGATGTTCGCCGACTACAAAGCACACCGTCCACCTATAGACCCTGAACTACACGCTCAAATACCGTTGGTGAAGCGGCTGCTTCAGGCTTTTCGTGTGCCATTCTATGAGAAGGACGGATACGAAGCTGACGATATTGTGGGTGCGATTAGCCTAATTGCTTCTAAAGAAAGTCTCCCTACGCTCATACTAACCGGCGACGCCGATCAACTACAGCTCGTTTCTCCAGATACGCGTCTGCTGATGTACTCTGGATTCGGCGAATCAAAGGTATATGACGTTGAAGCAGTCAAACAAAAATACAACGGATTACCTCCCAAATCGGTGCCGGATATAAAGGCGCTAGAGGGTGATTCTTCCGATAACATCCCTGGCGTGCCTGGTATAGGACCTAAAGCGGCGAGGCTCCTCCTGTCCCGATTCAACACTCTGGAAAACTTGCTGGTGAACATAGAAGACGTGCCAAATATTGAAGGGTTGCGAGGCGCTAAACGAGTTAAGGCACTGTTAGAAGAGCACCGTGACAAGGCTGAAATGTCTAAAGACCTGGCAACCATAAGGCGTCGCTTCAATATTGAATTTGCTATGGACGATGCTCTGTTCTGGCAATACAAGAGGTCAGAAGTACTGGAGGCCGCCGCAGAGCTTGAGTTTCGTTCCATAGTAAGGCTCATCCCAGATCCGGATGCCCCTCTAGAAAAACCTCTGCCGAATCAAGCTCGATTAGATGGGTTTATTTCCACTTCGGGCGGACCTTCTCCTACCACGTCCTCTCCCTCTTCTATACAGTACATGACGGTAACTGACACAGAGACTTTGGGAACCCTCTTGGATGCCCTGTCCAGATCAGAGGGGTTCGGCTTTGACACCGAAACGGCAGGAATCAACCCATCTATAGCACCACTTACGGGCGTGTCGTTCGCCGTTGAAGAAGGTAAAGGCTGGTACATCCCCGTAGGACATGACGAAGGCGAGCAATTGTCCCTTGAGGCGGTGGTCGCCGCGTTACGTCCCATATTTGCTGATAGCCAGAAGTGGAAGGCTGCACACAATGCCAACTTCGATATAACAGTATTGGAAAAGGTAGGGATACGGGTTGCAAGCCCCATATTCGACACTATGATAGCCGCTGCTTTGTGTTCTTACAGGACCCAAGGTCTCAAACAGTTAGCGCTTGATATATACAGAGAGGAGATGACCCCTATTGAGGAGCTGATAGGAAGAGGTAGCTCCCAGAAAAGTATGGCGCAAGCTCCAATCGAAAAGGCAGCTGCGTACGCCTCTGCAGATGCAGAGATGACCTTCCGACTTCGGCATAAGTTCAAGGAAGATATCGAGAGGTTTGGACAGCAGAGGGTATTTTACGATATTGAGATACCTCTTTTGCCTGTCATAGTGAAGATGCAACAAGCCGGACTACTACTCGATTCCGATATTCTGCGTGCTATGTCCGTTGACCTTGCTACGGAGATAGCCGAGGTTCAACAGGCGGTAGCGGCTCTTTTTGGAGGGCGTGCTATCAATCTGAACTCCAACAGGCAGCTGGCGCAGATACTCATAGACGAACTGAAAGCTCCTCACACGCGCAAAACAAAGACCGGATGGTCGATGGACGCCAACGCTCTGGAGGGCTATCTCGCACGTAAAGAGCTTGATGAACGTATCTTGCAGCTTGCCTCGGCTGCTCTTAAATATAGAGAGCTGACCAAGCTGAAGTCTACTTACGTGGACGCATTGCCTGGCCTTGTAGACCCGAAAGACGGCCGCATAAGGACGACGTTCAATCAGGTGGGTAGCGCTACAGGCAGGCTCTCAAGCCGCGATCCGAACGTCCAGAACATACCGGTGCGCACACAAGCCGGTCGGATGGTTCGCCGCGCTTTTAAGGCGGATTGTGATAACGGTTGGAGATTGCTCTCCGCTGACTACTCCCAGATTGAGCTAAGGGTTCTGGCGCACTTGTCAAAGGAACCGGCGCTGTCCGAGGCGTTCCTAAAGGGAGAGGACGTACACTCCGCCACCGCCAGGGCAATGTACGGTGTAGAAGAAGTATCGGCAGAGCAGAGGCGTATAGCCAAAATACTCAACTTCGGAGTCATATACGGCCTGGGACCGTACGGAGTGGCAAGGCAGACCGACTTGACCCAAACACAAGGAAGGGAGTTTATAGAGCTGTATTTTGGCAAATATCCCGGTATCAGAGGATTCATACAAGAAGTGAAAGATAAGGCGCGAGTGAACGGTTACGCAGATACCATCACCGGCAGACGCCGATACCTCCCGGACCTGCGAGGGAAAGGCGCGGCAAAAGCGGCAGCGGAACGGGTAGCCATCAATATGCCCATACAAGGAGCAGCTGCAGACATCATCAAGATAGCAATGATCAATATTGATGCCGAAATGCAGGAAAGCGATGCAAAATCCCGTATGGCTATACAAGTCCATGACGAGCTTATATTTGAGGTAGCACCCGGTGAGATGGACGCCATGCGTGAGCTTGTAACGCGTCTTATGCCTCTTGCTCTAGATCTGTCCGTCCCGCTTGAGGTTGACGTCAAGCAGGGGGAAAACTGGGGCGAAATGGAGTAAACCTACATGTCGCCTTAAGCCGTTAAAATAAAACAGTACAGCACAGGAGGGGTGGCAGAGTGGACGATTGCACCGGTCTTGAAAACCGGAGTCCTCATCCTTGGGGACCGCGGGTTCGAATCCCGCCCCCTCCGCCAAATAAAGCATCCCGCGCCCAATAAAGCTGCTGCAACTAGAGAGGTAATCATAGACCGATGAACCAGACAAACAAAGAATGGATAAACCTTGCGTCCACACTCTTTCAAGCGGCAGACAAACTGCGCAAAAACATAGACGCAGCGGAATACAAGCATATTGCGCTTGGTCTGTTATTTCTTAAATACATATCTGACTCTTTTGAAGCCCGGTATGAGCAGCTGAAAAATGAGGAATACGCAGACCCCGAAGATCCCGATGAATACCTATCAGAGAATGTGTTTTGGATTCCGGCAAACGCTAGATGGGCAAATCTTCGATCTCAGGCAAAACAGCCAACTATTGGAGAAATTTTAGACGAGGCGATGGGAGCAATAGAAAGGGAAAACAGAACCCTTAAAGGAATTCTGCCCAAAGTTTTTGCAAGGCCCAACATCTCTTCTTCAACCCTCGGGGAGTTAATTGATCTATTCAGCGATATTGCGTTTGGAGGTGATGCCGCCAAATCAAAAGACGTTCTCGGTGAGGTATATGAATACTTTCTCGGACAGTTCGCCCTTGACGAAGGTAAAAAAGGCGGGCAGTTCTATACTCCCGCATCCATAGTAAACCTGCTTGTGGAAATGATAGAGCCGTACAAAGGCAGGGTTTTTGACCCGTGCTGCGGAAGTGGAGGAATGTTTGTTTCAAGCGAGAAATTCATAAAAGAACATCAAGGAAACGTCGACAATATTTCAATCTACGGACAGGAAAGCAACCAGACCACCTACCGCCTTTGCCGGATGAATCTCGCCATTCGCAACATAGACGGCTCACAGGTGAAGTGGAATAATGAAGGGTCATTTCTAAATGACGCGCATCCTGACCTGAAAGCGGATTTTATTCTCGCAAATCCGCCGTTTAACGACAGCGACTGGAGCGGCAAACAACTGCAAGGCGATGCCAGATGGAAATACGGCATGCCACCCGTGGGTAACGCCAACTTCGCGTGGGTTCAGCACTTCATACACCACCTTTCACCAAAAGGCGTTGCAGGGTTTGTATTATCAAAAGGCTCTCTCACTTCCAGGTCGTCAAATGAGGATGTTATCCGCAAAAACATAATTGAGGCGGGAATTGTTGACTGCATTGTAAATCTGCCGACGAAACTTTTTCTGAATACGCAAATTCCAGCGTGTCTCTGGTTCATTTCAAACAAACGGCACGGCTATAACGGAGATCGCAGGCGAGGCGGTGAGATACTTTTCATAGACGCAAACGAACTCGGGCGTTTGGTCAGCCGTAAAACAAGGGAGTTTTCCTATGAAGATATAGCCAAGGTTGCGGACACTTACCATGGATGGAGAAAAGAAGGCGGAAAGTATGAGGACGTGCCGGGGTTTTGTGCTTCGGTGGATGTGGAGAGAGTAAAAGAGTTGGACTATATTTTGAGTCCGGGGCGTTATGTGGGACTTGCGGAAACTGAGGATGATTTTGATTTTGAAATACGGTTTGCAGATTTAAAAGCGGAGTTTGAGGGACAGATTAAGGAAGAAGAAGAACTGAACAAACGGATAAAAAGCAACCTCTCAAAAATTCAACTGCCGGAATGAAAGGTTGGATGTACATATTGAAATGCGCTGATGGCAGCTACTATACCGGCAGTACCAATAACCTCAAATTAAGGTTTGCCCAGCATCAAGCCGGTGAAGGAGCAAACCACACAAGAAAAAGACTGCCGGTCAAGCTTCTATACTTTGAAGAATATGACCGTATTGATGAAGCTTTTTACCGGGAAAAACAGGTACAAGGCTGGAGTAGAAAAAAGAAGGAAGCATTGATACAGGGCATGCCGGAGAGGTTGCATGAGTTGGCGAAGTGTTTGAATGAAACGTCTCATGTTGGCTTCGGCTTCCGCTCAGCCAACAAGCCAACGGGCTCCAAATACAAACCGGTCGTTGAGCGCAGCCGAAACGACCGGTAAAAGTGAAGATTGATGAATGAGTGGAAAGAAACAACATTAAGTGAAATATGTCTTAAAATTACAGATGGATCCCATTGTAGTCCAAATGGATTCAATGGTGGCAGGCCTATGTTTTCTGTAAAAAACATGCACAATCAAGGATTTGATTACGACGGGGTAAAAATTGGTGTTGCGTAAAGTATGAAGAAGCGTATAAAGAGAAGAACATAAGAGCTTCTACACTTGCCATTGAACTTTACGGAGAAAATACAAAAGTGAAGAATAGCAAAAATTGGCAAAAGGTAAAGTTGGGTGAAATTGCAGATATCAAAAATGGCAAGAGAAATTCTCAAGACGCCGTTGAACACGGAGAATATCCTCTTTTTGATCGATCTCAAATAATAAAAAGAAACAACCAATACCTATTTGACACTACAGCAGTAATTGTTGCCGGAGAAGGAAAAGACTTTGTCCCTAGATATTATCGAGGTAAATTTGATCTTCATCAAAGAGCATACGCTGTATTTAACTTTAACAACCAAGTAAATAGCAAGTACATATACTACTATCTGTTCAATAATAGAAAGTACTTTACCAGTGTTGCCGTTGGTTCTACAGTACTCTCACTGAGGCTGAATCATTTTCAGAATTTTCCTGTTACTCTCCCTCCACTCCCCGAACAACAAGCCATCGCCGAAGTGCTATCATCCCTTGACGATAAAATAGACCTGCTTCACCGCCAGAACAAAACCCTTGAAGATATGGCACAGACCTTGTTTCGGCAGTGGTTTGTGGAAGAGGCGGATAAGGGGTGGAAAGAAAAACCTTTAGGCGAAACCGTCAATATTGCCATTGGTAGAACTCCGCCAAGAAAAGAATTTCAGTGGTTCTCCCGAAAACATGGAGATTGGAAATGGGTTTCAATTCAAGATATGGCGGAAAATGAAATATATATCTTCAACACTTCTGAATGTTTAACTCAACAGGCTGTTGACAAATTCAAAATTCCCATAATACCTGTCAATACAGTGATTTTGAGTTTTAAAATGACTGTTGGTAGGGTCAGTATGACAACAGAAAATATGTTGTCCAATGAAGCGATAGCACAGTTTCAATTTCATCCTGACACGCCATACAATAAAGAGTATTTATACTTCTATCTCAAGACATTTAAGTTTGAATCATTGGGAAGCACATCGTCTATAGTAACGTCTATCAACACAGCAATTATCAAGTCTTTACCCATTATAATACCAGACAAAGACTATTCTAAACGGTTTGAAAACACGGTTAGCCCTTTATTTCAAAAGACATACTCGAATCAAAAACAGATACAAACTCTTGAAAAACTGCGCGACACTTTATTGCCAAAATTGATGAGTGAGGAAGTGACGGTTGAGAAACTAAAATGTAAAGAGAGGACATTATGAAATTAAAAAAAGTTGAAATCCATGGCTTTCGTTCTATTGAAGAAATGGAAATTGAGTTTGAAGGTTGTGGACACAAAGTGCTAGTAGGCAAGAATGAAAGCGGGAAATCAAATATGTTAAAGGCTCTTAATTTATTATCTGGGGCTGAATTTGCTAGGAAAGATAAAAAAGAAATGTACGATAAACAAGCGTATGTCAGGTTCTTTTTTAGCTTAAATTCAAACGAGATTGAGCAAGTGCGAGAAAATTTTTATCAATTATTCCCTACCGGAGTTAAAGATAAAATAACCGAAAAATTGACAATTGAAGATTTTTTCAAAGAATATTTAACATATATTCTATATCAAACTGAATGTGGAGAAGTAGGTCATTGGACATATCGAGAACTAAAGAATGCAGAAATATTTGGTCAATGGTATCAGGTTACAGGTGAAATACCTCCTGGAATTGAACTATTTCCAAAAGCAAATATCAACTCTTTTATTAACCAAGATTATCTTTCTCAAATTAACAAAGAAAATCAGGATGTAATAAAGCATTTTCTCTCAGAAATAACAATAGAGAAAATTTATCAATCTCTAAGAAAAATCATAAAAGAAGTCATCACACCGGCTAAATATGTTTTTCCTGTTCTAAATTGGAAATATTCCGCACAAGAGAACGATCTTCCTAACTATGTTATCGGAAATGAATTTGTCAACAATCCAAGAAAATGTATTCCACTAATGAACATGTTCTTATTGGCAGGTATTAAGGAAGAAGATATTGGAAAAAAGATTACGGATGCAAGAGCAGATGATGGACTTAACAAAATTGATAACCTATTTAATGATGTGAATAAAAAGACAAACAGATACATTAAGAATAACTGGAAAGAATACAAAAAAGTCAAAATAGCATTGAGAAACGATGGAGTAAATATAGCAATAGGGATCAAAGAAACAAACTCGTTTAATTTTTCAGAGAATGATGGATTCCGCAGGCTGGTCTCATTCTTACTAATGATGAGTCTTAAAGACAAAAGAGACTCAATTGACAAACAATTAATCTTAATTGACGAACCAGAGGTTGGGCTACATCCCAGTAGCGCAAAAGACTTACGAAACAAGCTAATAAAGTTGGGAGCAAACAATCTAGTAGTTTATGCCACACACTCCATATCAATGATTGACACAGATAATATAAAAAACAACCTGATTGTATCTAGATCTAGAAGAAGTGAAAACACAGAATTTAAAGAAGTAAAAGAAGATGGCACCTCACCCGCAGAGAATGTTTATAGGGCAATAGGGTTTTCCATCTACGAGGACTTAAAGAAAAACAACATCTTGCTGGAAGGATATACAGACAAAAAGATTCTCAAGTCGTTCATGACCGATACAGATTGGAAAGACTTTGGAATATGCTACACGGACGGAGTAAACAACATCAGAAATGTCAGTTCAATACTTGAATTGGCAGATAGAAAATATTTTATTCTATCTGATGCCGACGGACCAGCGAAACAACAAAGAAAAAAAATGGAGAACTTTCAAGATTGGTTCACTTATGAGGATCTAGGTTGTGATGCAATTACTATTGAAGATTTTTATAAGTCAGAATTTTTCTCGAGAATAGTTCAAGAAGTGTTTGAAGAATACACAATACCACTTTCAGGAAATATTCCATATACTGACAGGATGAAATTCATTCAAGACTCCATTCCAAATCAAAAAAAGAAAGAAACTAAGGATATACAAAACGCAATAAAAACAAAATGTAGAGAAAAATTTAAAGAGAATATTGATATAGAAAAAATGGAAAATATGTTGGCAACTTTGTTGAAAAAAATAACATCAAAAGAAAATCAATGACTACCCTCTACGAATCAGACATTGAAGAACACACAATAGCCCTTTTTTTGAATAGCAAGAAGCCTAAGGCAATGAAATCTTTTACCGTTTGTTGCCGAAACTGATGAGCGGGCAAGCAAGGGTAAAACAGTAATGGAAAAAATAACTGATTGAAAAACGTCCACCCTTTAAACTAACAAATAACCACCTACTAAACTAACAATCAGCCACCTACTAAACTTGCAATCAGTTGCACTTTGAGGTTATAATCAGTTGCATGCCAAAACTGTATCCTCGTCATATTGAGCCGCAGCTGAAAGAGACTCTGAAAGACTCTCCGGTCGTGCTGATCCACGGGCCGCGCCAGTGCGGAAAGACAACGCTTGCGCAAAAAGTGGGCAAGTCCGCAGGATACGAGTATCTCAGCATGGATGATCCAGAAACCCTGGATTACGCGCAAAATGATCCGGTGGGTTTTGTTAATTCCTTGCCTCCAAGGGTCATACTGGATGAGATTCAGAAATCTCCCAATCTCTTTTCACAGATAAAACTGGTTGTTGACCAAAACCGCATCCCGGGACGTTTTGTTTTGACCGGTTCTGTCAGCGTCCTGCATGTGCGCGGATTGTCCGACTCGCTCGCCGGAAGAATGGAGATCATCCGCATGCACCCGCTTGCACAAACCGAACTGGCAGGCAAAAAACCGGACTTTCTGGATGCGCTGTTTTCCGCACAATTTCCGACACGCTGGCATACGAAACAAGTGGAACTATCGGAAAGAATCGTCTCCGGGGGCTATCCAGCTGCTCTGAAATACTCCAACAAGAAACGCCGGATTGAATGGTATGAAAGTTACTTGACGACCATAGCCAACACAGACGCATTTACAATTTCACGCATCCAGTCTGTAGAAGACTTGCCGAGACTGCTGGAACTTTCGGCAATGTCCACCGCGCGTCTTTTGAACATCAATAAACTTGCATCATCTTTTCAACTTAGCCGACTGACAATTCAGGGCTACCTTCTGTTGCTGGAGCGATTGTTTCTGCTCGAGAAAGTGCCCGCATGGCACATCAACCGCCGCAAACAGTTCGTAAAAGCGCCGAAACTGCATTTGTCGGACACGGGGCTTGCCTGCGCCCTGTTGGCAGTGGACGCGGATGAGTTAAAAAAAGACCGCGCATTGCTGGGGCAGTTGCTTGAAACTTTTGTGCTTCAGGAATTAATGAGGCAGGCGGAAGGGCATAAAAACAGACATCGGTTTTTTCACTATCGGGACAAAGATAAAGTTGAAATAGATATTGTCATCTGGCGCAGCGTCAATTCCGTAGCCGGAGTGGAAGTCAAGGCATCCTCAACCATTTCTCGTTCCGACTTTCGCGGTTTGCACCGTTTGCAGTCCGCCATGGGAGACTCTTTCCACGGTGGCGTGGTGCTTTATAGTGGCGAAAAAATGCTTAGCTTCGGAGAAAAACTGTATGCTGTTCCAATACAACGTTTATGGGATAATACAATCTGAATGACCACCCTTTACGAATCAGACATTGAAGAACACACGATAGCCTTGCTCCAACAGCAGGGTTATGAATACATTTCTTTTGAACAGCAAGAAGCTGAAAGGAATGGTGTGTCGGATGTTATCCTTTACGACCGCCTTAAATCCGCGATTTATAAACTCAATCCGAGATTACCCGAAAATGTTCGCGAACAGGCGTTGCGGGAAGTTGTCGCTCTTTCGGGTCAAAATCTGATTGAGAGCAACGAAAAATTTTACGAAATGCTGATTGAGGGCGTTAGGGAAGAATATCAAAAAGACGGAGACACTGTCGGCGCACAGGTTAAGTTGATTGATTTTGAAGATCCACAAAACAATGACTTTGCCTTCTGCAACCAGTTTACTGTTACGGAAAACAACACAATAAAACGTCCTGATATTGTCGTTTTCATTAACGGTTTGCCCGTTGCGGTGATTGAACTAAAAAACCCGACCGATGAAAAAACAACCGTTCAAAAAGCGTTTGACCAACTGCAAAACTATAAACAGACAATACCGACCCTGTTTTGCTATAACGGCGTTCTTGTTGCCTCGGACGGACTTGAAGCAAGAGCCGGTTCACTGACTTCCGGTTGGTCACGCTTTATGGCGTGGAAAACCGTGGACGGCGTAAAAGAAGATCCCAAAACAACCCCTCAAATAGAAACTCTGATAAAGGGAATGCTCCGCCCCGATGTGTTGATTGATTTAATCAGAAATTTTACGGTTTTTGAAAGCGCGAAAGACCAAAACGTGGAAACGGGATTAACAACCGTTAAAAAAGAAAAGAAAATCGCCGCTTACCACCAATACCATGCTGTAAAGGAAGCGGTTAAGTCAACAATCAGGGCATCATATAGGGAAAGTCAAACGTTCTTCCATGAAAATCCCGAAGGATACGGATTACCAAGCGTTAAAGACCAACCCGAAGGAGACCGCAAGGCTGGAGTTGTATGGCATACGCAGGGAAGCGGTAAGTCCCTTTCGATGCTTTTCTATGCAGGGCTGATTGCTACAAGCAAGGAAATGGCAAATCCTACCGTTGTTGTTATCACAGACCGCAACGATCTTGACGATCAGTTGTTTGACGCATTTGCTGCAGGTGAAAAACTTCTCAGACAATCTCCTGTTCAAGCAAGAAACCGCCAACATCTGAAAGAACTTTTACAAACGGCAAGCGGCGGAGTTGTATTTTCCACGATTCAAAAATTCTCACCGGAAGGCGACAGCGAAAATTTTGAACTTCTTTCAAACAGAAGCAACATTGTTGTTATCGCCGATGAAGCACACCGCAGCCAATACGGGTTTGGCGCAACAACTCATTTTATACAAGACGGCGTGAAAACAAGATACGGATTTGCAAAATACTTGAGAGACGCCCTGCCCGATGCTTCATTTATAGGATTTACCGCTACGCCGATTGAAACCGAAGATGTTTCAACTCCGGCGGTTTTCGGTGATTATATTGATATTTACGACATAGAGCAGGCGGTTGAAGATGGGGCAACCGTGCCGATTTATTACGAATCGCGCCTTGTTGCAGTTCATCTCAAAGAAGAAGAAAAGGAAGAATTGGACTCTGAAGTTGAATCAATAACCGAGAGTAGCGAAGCAACGACAACTGAAAAAGCAAAGGCGAAATCGACAAGAATCGAAGCCATAATCGGACATACGGAACGCGTAAAAACCGTTGTAAAAGACGTTCTGTATCATTTTGACAGAAGACGCGAAACATGGAACGGTAAGGCGATGATTGTCGCCATGAGCAGACGCATCGCGGTTGAGATGTATGATGCAATAATCGCCTTGCGCCCTGAGTGGCAGAATGACGACAAAGACAAGGGCGTGATAAAGGTCATTATGACTTCATCTTCAAGCGACCCGGTGGAGTGGCAGAAACACGCAACGACAAAACAGGAAAGAAAAGAAATCAGACAAAGGTTCATTGACCCCGAAGACCCTTTGCAGATTGTTATTGTGTGCGATATGTGGCTGACGGGTTTTGACGCCCCATGTCTGGATGCAATCTATATTGACAAACTTATGAGCGGACACAATTTGATGCAGGCAATCGCTCGTGTAAACAGGGTTTACAAGGACAAAACCGGCGGGCTTATTGTTGATTATATCGGGATAGCGTCTGATTTGAAACGCGCCCTTTCTTTGTACACCAAAAGCGGCGGCAAAGGAGAGCCGACCATTGACAGGGAAAAAGCGATTGAAAAAATGCTGGAGAAATACGAAGTGGTCTGTGATATGTTGGACAAATTTAATTACAAAGAGTATTTCAACGTCGGCACCGGAGAGAAATTAAAAATCATTCTTGAAGCCGAAGACTATATTCTCGGACTCAAAGACGGGAAGGAAAGATTTACACAAGAGGTCAACCTGCTGTTAAAGGCGTTTGCCCTTTCGGTTCCTGACCCAAGAGCAATGTACATAAAAGCCGAAGTCGGATTGTTTCAGGCGGTTAAATCCCGCATTAATAAATTTGAACCGGAAGGAAGCGGAAGAAGTGATGCCGAGATTGAAACGGCAGTCAGACAAATTGTTGACAGAGCCGTTGTTGTAGAAGGCGTGATTGATATTTTTGACGCCGCTGGAATTAAAAAGCCAGACATTTCTATTCTTTCCGATGAATTCCTGCAGGAAATACAAGGGATTAAGCACAGAAACCTTGCCATGGAATTTCTAAAGAAAATCCTCGGCGATGAGATAAAAACCCGAACCAAAAAGAACCTCGCGCAAAGCAAAAGGTTTTCCGAGATGTTGGAAGAGGCGATTAGAAAATACAAAAATAACCTCCTGACCGCGGCGCAGGTCGTAGAGGAATTGATTCGGATTGCGAAAGAGATGCAGATGTCGGATCAGAGATCCTCGGAGATGGGTTTGTCCGATGACGAAGTCGCGTTTTATGACGCGCTTGCTATGAACAAAAGCGCAAAAGATGTGATGGGAGATGAAACCTTGCGGGAACTTGCGCAAATTCTTGTGGAGCGTGTGAAAAAGAACACTTCAATTGACTGGGCTGTCAAAGAAAGCGTGCAGGCAAAACTGAGAGTCATTGTTAAACGGCTTTTGAAAAGGTACGGTTACCCACCGGATCAACAGAAAATCGCCACGGACAGAATAATGAAGCAAGCAGAGCTGCAGGCGGATGAGTGGGGTTCCTAGCTTTTCTCTCACCCTTTATCCTCCTAGGAGAGAGAGGAAGTTAATATAACTGTCACTGATTGGGTTTAGACTGTATTTTAAGGAGGTAAGATGAACTTACACGAATATCAGTCTAAAGAACTTTTTAACGCTTACGGTATACCAGTCCCACAGGGAGAAGCGGTGGAGACGCCCGAAGTCGCCGCCCGGGTCGCTCAACGCTTCGGTGGCAAGGCGGTAGTAAAGGCACAGATACACGCAGGTGGACGCGGACTCGCTGGTGGGGTACGTATGTCAGGATCGTCTGAAGAGGCAGCTGAGATTACTGACTCTATGCTGGGCACTCGCCTTGTAACAAAGCAGACAACGAGGGAAGGTGCACCCGTGAACAAGGTGCTTGTGGAGGAGATAGTGCGACCGGCGAAAGAGATATACCTGGGCGTAACTATCGATTCAGCAAACGCCACCCTTTCCGTTATAGCTTCTGCGGCCGGTGGTATGGGCATTGAAGAGACGCCTCCCGAACTTGTGATAAAAAAGACGGGGGACGCTATGCTCGGTTTTTCGCCCTACAAAGCGCGGGACATTGCTATAGAGCTGGGCATGCCCTACAAATTGCGTGGAATCGTCCAGAGTGTGATACTTGAAGCGGTAAGGCTGTTTCAGGAGAAAGATTGCTCACTTGTGGAGATAAACCCCCTCATAGTAACGGAAGAGGACGAGGTTATAGCGGCTGACGCGAAGATATCGGTGGAAGACGACGCCCTATTTCGTCATCCCGATATTGAATCTATGAGGGATCCCACGCAGCTTAACCCTCTTGAGCGTAGAGCGGCTTCGGCTGGCATATCTTACGTGAAGTTGGAAGGCGGCAGCGTAGGCTGCATGGTAAACGGGGCCGGTTTGGCTATGGCCACTATGGACGTAACGCTTGCGGCTGGAGCTGCACCCGCTAACTTCCTTGACGTAGGCGGTTCCACCAACAGGGAGAAGATTGAGGAAGCGTTCCGCATAATAAATGCAGATTCCGATGTTAAAGCGATACTTGTCAACCTGTTCGCCGGGATAGCCCGCGCCGACGTTGTTGCAGAAGGAGTCGTAGCAGCCGCGAATGAGACTGGCAGTAAGATGCCAATAGTGGTTGCGATGCGTGGGACAAACTCGGAAGAGGGCCGTAGAGTATTTGAACAGTCCGGCTTGGGGATAACCGCGGCATCGGATTTGGAGCAGGCGGCGTCTGAGCTTAAGAAACTTATGGAGGCGAACTGATGTCTATCCTCCTTGACGCTTCCAACAGGATACTAATACAAGGTCTGGGACGTGATGGCTCTTTCCAGGCACAGCGTATGCTGGACTACGGCTCCAAAATCACGGCGGCGGTTCATCCGAAGAGAAGGGGGAAATTTGAGGACGTAGTACCTTACTTTGAGTCTGTGCAGGAGGCGGTAAACGAGACCGGCGCGGACACCGGAGTAATATTCGTGCCTGCACCTGCTGCACCGGACGCGATAGTGGAGCAGGCGGACGCTGGTGTACGGCTGATAGTGTGCATAACTGAAGGTATACCGGTGCAAGATATGGTAAAGGTTAAGGCTTACCTGAAAGGTTCGGGCAGCCTCTTGGTTGGACCGAACTGCCCTGGAGTTATAACTCCCAAGGCTAGCGCAAAGGCGGGCATAATACCGCAAGAGATAGTGAAGCCCGGACGAATGGGAGTGGTCTCTAGATCTGGCACGCTTACCTATGAAGCGATATCCCAGTTGGTACATTTGGGTATAGGGCAGTCTACCTGCGTTGGTATAGGAGGTGACCCCATACACGGCCTATCTTTCACTGACGTGCTTGGCTTCTTTGAGATAGACGACGAGACGGACGCCGTCGTCCTTATAGGGGAGATAGGAGGGGAACGTGAACAGGAAGCAGCGGCTTTTATAAAAGAGAAGATGACAAAACCGGTAGCGGCGGCTATAGCCGGCAGGACGGCGCCTTCTGGCAAACGTATGGGGCATGCCGGAGCGGTGATAACCGGTCGTGCTGGTCTCGCCTCGGAAAAGATGAAAGCGCTAGAGGACGCCGGGGCTTTCGTGGCGGAATCCCCGATATCTATAGGGAAAACTGCAGCTTTGGCTTTAAACAGAGGCTGATGCCAGAGAGCATAAAATCTGGCACATCTCTTCCCAAGGATGAACCGCCGACGTGCTCGTATCTCGGAGGTGGCATATACAGTTTGCGATGCTCTACATGGCTGAACGCTCCAAGAGTTGATGTTTTTAAGTTTCTGAGCAACGCTTCAAACAACGGTCGAGTGAATGCTCCCTGGCTTGTTTTTGTGCCTAAGGGTAGAGATTACGAGATGTACGAAGGCCGTATGTTTATCTACAAGATGCGTGTGCGCGGCTTGCCTGTTGTCTGGCATAGTCTCATTTCAGTATGGAAACCGGACCAGGAGTTTCGAGATGAACAGGTGAGCGGACCTTTCGCTTATTGGGATCATCAGCATATTTTTAAAGAGGAACAGGGCGGAACAAGGGTTGTAGACGTCGTTGATTATCGTTTGCCGTTCGGCGTGTTGGGCAGAGTTGTGAATTGGGTGCTCGTTCGGCGCGAACTTGAGAGGATTTTTGTCGGTAGGCAGCAGAACGTCCACCGATTGCTGGATGAAATTAACACACGTTAGTACTCATTTACAGCTGTTGACTTATTAGAGTGCAGCACCGGCTAAGCCCCTTAACCATAGAACGGCTTGCGCATATATCATCAAAAGTGTTTGGCTGAAGACCATGAAAAGCAAGCGAGGCTATGATGAAAGTAACTGATATACGCAGCTTTCCCATTCAGGACGAGGGAGGCAGACAATATTTTATAGTACGTGTTGATACGGACGCCGGTCATTACGGCTTGGGTGAAGTGGGGATACGCAATTGGGGCCGGGCTATATCTGAGGCGGTAGATCATCTGAAGGAGCTGGTAGTTGGTGCCGATCCCTGGGAGACGGAACGCCTTTGGCAAGAGATGTTCCGCTCTGGATTCTTCCCGGCGGACAAGGTCTACTGTTGCGCCATAAGTGCCATTGACATAGCATTGTGGGATATAAAAGGGAAGTCCGTGGATATGCCTGTGTATAAGTTGATGGGCGGGCCGGTGCGTAATAAGGTGGTTTGCTATCCCCACACACAAGGACGTACAAAGGAAGAACTGATAGATAACTGCAAACGTGCGGTGGACGAAGGCTGGAAGTTTGTTCGGTGGGGACAGCCAGAAACAGGAGGCACGATGGAGGCGCAGGGTATATCCACGTTGGATCCTCACAAGTCTATGCGCATGGCAGTCGATATGATGTCCCATGTGCGCGAGGCGGTCGGGTGGGACATAGAGATGTGCTTTGACGCGCATACTAGGCTAGATACAGCTAATGTGGTGCGGATGTGCAAGGATCTAGAGCATCTCAAGCCTTTCTTTATAGAGGATCCCATACGTTCCGAGAATCCCGGCTCGTATCGGAACTTAAGGCGTCAGCTAACGCTGCCTATAGCTGCGGGTGAGCAGTGGGCTTCTAAATGGGCGTTCCGGGAGGTGATAGAGGAAGAGCTGATAGATTACGCCCGCATAGATCTATGCATAGTTGGCGGCCTTACGGAAGCCGCGAAGATAACTCATTGGGCAGAGACGCACTATATAGATATAGTCCCACATAATCCGTTGGGTCCAGTATCAGCGGCGGCGTGCGTATCGCTCTGTATGGCGTCGTCTAACGTTGGGGTACAGGAGATGCCGAAGCGTCCAGGGTCGTTTGCTCAAGAACTTTTCCCCAGACAGATACTGTGGGAAGAAGGGTACGCCTGGTGTCCCGATGAGCCAGGCCTGGGAGTTGATCTTGACCTTGAGGCAGCTGAGAGGCACTATAAAGACCCAAGGGGATGGCCGCCTCGCTTAAGGCGAGAGGATGGAGCGATTACTAACTGGTAGGATACGGATGTTTGCGAATCTGCCCATTGCAAGGTAATAACAATGAGGGACAGTTGGGCCAGACCAAACGAAGGATTAGGTGCTTTTATCACTGGGGAGTCAAGGAAAACCCTTGATGCCTATGGCAGCCAACCAACCCTGGTTGAGGAACATGCCAATCTTGAAGAAGATACAGCGCGCGGTGGTTATGCTCACCGCCAGCTCTTTGAATTGATTCAGAACAGTGCTGATGCATTAACCACCAATATGGACGGTGGACGCCTGGATATTCACCTAACAGAAAACTATCTGTATTGTGCTGATAATGGGGAAGCGATTTATCAGGATGGTGTGAAAGCACTCATGTTTTCACATATGTCCCCCAAGCGAGGAACGAGCACGATAGGGAGGTTTGGCCTCGGCTTCAAATCTGTTCTGGGTGTTACCGATAATCCTGAATTTTTTAGTCGTTCTGGCTCATTCCGCTTTGATCGTGATATATCGCTTGAGCGCATAGATAAAGTTGTTCAAAATGCCAAACGTTATCCAGCACTGCGCTTGCCCGTATCTATTGATCCCGATGAGAATCGGGAGAAAGATGATGTTCTGCATAAGTTCATGGATTGGGCGGTAAACATCGTACGACTACCTCTTAAACGCAATGCTTACAAAGACCTGGCCAAGCAGATGGACGACTTTCCGCCGGAGTTTCTTCTGTTCGTTGAACATGTCCATGAATTAACCCTTAACGACGAGTCATCCGAGCACCAGAAGGTTCTTAAACTGGAAAATTCTGATGGTGAATATCATCTCCATGACGACAGCAAAGTCAGCCGCTGGAGATTGTTTAAACGTACACACCACATAACAGAAAATGCTCAACAAGACCGAAGATCTCTTGATGATAGTGGCGAAGTGCCAATCTGCTGGGCTGCACCACTTGATAGATCCCCCAGTGACCATCAGCACTTTTGGGCGTTCTTCCCTACGAATACACCAAGCCTCCTCGGCGGTATCCTGAATGCGCCGTGGAAAACCAACGAAGATCGTCAGAATCTGTTGCCCGGACCATACAATGATGAATTGATTGAAGCTGCAGCAGAGATGATTGCGGAGGTGCTGCCTCAACTTGCGACTAAGGACGACCCTGTAAGACATCTGGACGCACTGCCGCGCAGACAGGAGCGCGGAGATCTTCCTCACAGTGATAAACTCCGCACAGAACTGTTCTCAAATCTCCGCGGGAACAAAATCATTCCCAATCAAAACGGAGACTTGTGTGCCACTGAGGAAATTCAATATCCACCCGAAGAACTGACTAAGGGGTCAATAAACCTTGAGCCTTTTGAGCGATGGGCAGCATATCCAGGACGTCCACCGTATTGGCTTCACCACAGGGCGCTCAACCGCAACCGACTTGCTACCATTGACAGATTGTTTGATGACCCCTCAAGTGTACCCAGAGCCTCCATCGCCGAATGGCTGGAAGCACTAATAGACGGACAGGAACCAGACAAAGCTATTGAGGGTTCCAAAGCTGCCATTCAGACTGCCGCCGCTATTGATTCTGACATTAGAAAAAATAAACTTGGCGAAATCGTTCTTACTGCTGATGGTAAATGGCAGGAACCGGATCCCGATCGTCTTTTTCTGCCAACATCATCAACAGATGACGAAGACGGTATTTCGTATGTTCATTCAGAACTAGCGTTGGACAGAGATACACTTTCGGGGTTAAAAGAATTAGGACTAGAGCCTATATCGCTGGAGAGGAGGTTCAACATTATTGCCGGTAGAGTACTGTCCCGTGATTTTTTTGAAACACACAGCGAACTCAATCCCGGTGATTTTTTTGAAGCACTCAGGGAGTCTCATCCCGATGGTTTTCTTTTTGCATTACTCGCCAGTCTTTGAATGGAAAATCAATTTCATTTTTATTGAAGGCTTCTGGGGAAGGAATCCCGGTCTTACTGAAAAATTCTGGGAATTGACCCGTGAGTTAGGAACAGAAAAGACATTTAATTTCATTCGATACCACGAAAACCCGAGATGGAAAACCGACCCAGTACAACCTCCTGTCCGCGATAAATCTGGCAGATGGCGGCATTCACATTCGGTTCTATTGCCCGGCAATATCGTTCCCGGCGATGGGAGTCGAGACCAGAATTTCACTGTAGATATGAGCTTCCATAAAGCCGACTATGAACTTCTCTGTAAATTTGGAGTGACAGACGTACCTCGGGGAGATAGGGACTTGTCTTCTGAACCATGGTTCTCCCATTTTTTCAAAGACTGCGGTGCTAAATTTCAATCGCAACCCCAGCTATCCGGTAACCCTCGGCCACATCTTCTGGATTTCGTATCAAGAAAAGGACCCGGGCCTTTACAGGTACTAAAAGGCCCAAGGGGTACTAAAGGAAATAAGCTGTCAGATGAAGGCAAGGCAAACTATACAGATGCTTTGTTATCTCTGGACTCCACGTACGAACAATGGATAATGAAACACAAGACGCAGGGAAAATATGGAGATATGCGTTTCGCCTCGCCAGCTATAGAGGCGCTAAAAAAACATGGTCAAATTCGAACTTCTGCAGGTATCGTTCCATTTGAGCATGCACTTGGCCCCCAACCGGAAAACTTATTAGCTCTATACACACTGCTGAAACATGCAAAGGCCGATCTAATTAAGAAAACGTTCGGCTTGATAGAACCAACACCGGAGTTTAAAAGTGAGGAAGATCCAGTGCCACTTATTGATGTTTGGCCCGGAATAGAAAAACATCTCCCACCAAACCTCAAAGCATGTAGACTCATACGTTGCGAACAAATCCTTATTGGCAACGACACTCAGGCATCTATTTTTCACGCCCCCGATGTTTATTTGGTCAGCACAGGAGATGAAGATGAGGACTTGCAAGTCGTTTCAAACCAGTTGCCACTAGACTTGTCTGATGACCAAATTAAGGGAATACTGGATTACGAGTCAGAACAAGAAATCAATAACCAACGCTCTGCCATCAGCGAGAAGTCTACAGATGAGGAACGTCTTCTGGCCGCTGTAGGAGAAGCAGATTTACGTCAAGGCCTGCCTGAATTACTGCTCAATATACTTGAAAATCAGGATACCACGCTAAGCGGCATCAATATTGCAGGGGCCGCAATTGCCACGTACCACTCGGGCGCTCTTAAACAGTATAAATGGGCGTTAAGTCGATTAGATCCACCTAAACAATGGGCTGGATCAGAACGGGCTATTGATTTCGTTTGCTCACTTGGATTCTCTTCCGAGTGGGCTGGGGAACGAAATAGAAAACGTGAACCTTTTCTGGAAATTGAAGGCCCATACTCACTTCCAGAACTCCACCATTACCAAGAGATTATTGTTGATAATGTGCACAAGATGCTCCGTAGTGAACATACGAATGGCGCTGAACGTATTGAGCGAAGCGGGATGATCAGCTTGCCAACGGGGTCGGGCAAAACACGCGTTGCCGTACAAGCAATTGTTGAGGCAATGTGCAGTGATAGCTTTAAAGGCGGGATCCTTTGGGTCGCCGACAGAGATGAACTGTGCGAACAAGCGGTCGAGTCATGGCGGCAGGTATGGTCAAGTATTGGTGCTCATGGTAAACAGTTGCGCATTTCCAGAATGTGGAGAGGTCAGCCGAGGCCGTTACAAACAAATGATTTGCATGTCGTAGTTGCCACCCGTCAGACCCTGTACATAAAACTTAGTAACGAACCTGAAAAGTATAAATTTCTAAAAGATTTTAAGCTCATTGTTTTTGACGAGGCACACCGATCGATTGCCCCAACTTTTACCTCAGTCATGCAAGATATTGGTTTGACTCGCCGTCGCGAAGAGAGCGAACCATTTCTACTCGGCCTCACTGCAACACCCTATCGAGGCTACAATGAGGACGAAACAAAAAGATTAGTGAATCGTTATGGCAGAAACCGACTTGACGCCGGTGCTTTTAAGAGTGATGAGCCGGAGCAGGTTATTCATGAATTGCAAGAAATGCGCGTGCTTGCACAAGCCGATCATAAAATCATTGAAGGCGGTATATTCTCCCTAAGTGACGATGAACTAAAGGAAATGGAATCTACACCATGGCTTCCTCAAAATGTTGAAAGACGTATCGCGGGAGACTCTAATCGTACCGAGCGTATCATTGAAGCATATAAAAACCATGTTGAGAGGGATTGGCCCGCCCTCATCTTTGCAACTTCGGTCGAGCACGCAGAAACTGTAGCAGCACTTCTGAATACGCAAGGTATCAAGTCCAGGGCGGTAAGCGGATACACGGATTTCGCAATACGCCGAAAAGTAGTTGAAGAATTTCGACGCGGTGATATCAAGGCGCTCGTCAATTACGGTGTGTTTCGTGAGGGTTTTGATGCACCCAAGACGCGCTCCATCATTGTAGCAAGACCGGTATATAGTCCAAACCTCTACTTTCAGATGATTGGAAGAGGTTTACGAGGTATTAAGAACGGCGGTAATGACCGGTGCCTTATCCTCAACGTCCGGGATAACATAGAAAATTTCAAGCAAAAACTTGCCTTTACTGACCTGGACTGGCTTTGGTCCGCCGGCAACAACGACACGGAATAGAGCAGAAGTATAAGGACTTTCCGAGCTGCCTGAATCTACCTTAGTAGCTTTGGAGAGACAAGCCAGCGCAACTCACCCTTACCGCCGAAGGTTATATTGTCCCATGACGGTGCTGCAAAGTCGATCCTCGCCATTGCAGCCGTTGATACGCGCACGCGACCATGTCCTATAAAACGCCCGATCGCACTTGACCAGGTAGGCTCGTGCCCGACGAGGAGTAGCCTGTTGAACTTACCGTTTTGGCTCTGTATGACCTCAAGAACGTCATCCGTTGTTGCTTCATAGAGACGTTCCGTTATTTCGACGGGTGGATGGTCCCATTCTCCCGCCTCCATAGCTAGCTCAAGGGTTGAGCGAGCGCGCACGGCAGAAGATACAATGACCTTATCGGGTAGTGTGTTGATCTTCGCAAGGAAGCGCCCCATTAGACGGGCGTCGTTCCGACCACGCTCGTTGATAGGCCGTTCATGATCAGAACCATAAGCAGCGCTCCAGTCCGATTTAGCGTGCCTGAAAAGCAGTAAGGTTTTCATAGTGTATATCTTCAGATAAGCTTACTTTTGACCTTCACTTCAGAGGTCAGGGTTCGGTGAACGGGACACCTGTCGGCTATCTGCATCATCCTTCGGCGTTGCTCGTCTGATAGTTCACCTTCCAGTACTATCTCTCGGTCTATGAGGTCTATCATTCCGTGCTTTGTCTCACAATCGGCGCAGTCCTCCGCGTGAACCTTGCCGTGTCGCAAGAACACCTTGACTCTTTTGAGTGATATACCCTTGCGTCGTGCATAAAGTCGTAAGGTCATTGACGTGCATGCTCCGAGGGCAGCCAGCAGATATTCATAAGGTGATGGGCCCTTGTCCATGCCGCCCATCTTTAGTGGTTCATCGGCGGCCATTATGTGTATACCCGTCATTATCGATTGCGTGAACAGGCTCTCTCCGGTCTCGACCACCGACACTCCGTCCTCATATGCCGTATTCCCAGAACCAGACGTAGCTCCATTCTCATTGACGTTCACCTGCATGTACCTGCTAGCCCAAGCTGCAAGCACCTCTGATACGTATAGGGCGTCTTCCTTGTTAGACAGGAGATGATCTGCTTCATCAAGGCTTATGAAGCTCTTCGGGTGCATCGCTGCTTCGTATATCTTGCGTGCATTGTCTATATGTACGGTCTTATCGGCGGCGGAGTGGAATATCAAGAGAGCTTTGTTCATTGAGCCTATAGTGTTCTCTACGACTGTGTTCTCTACGTCTTGTAAGAACTGCTTTTTTATCCTGAAACTGCGCCCTTCAAGTGTTACTTCGGCCTCCCCTTGAGTGCGTATGGTCTCTAGGTCTTCGGAAAATAGACGACATACGTGCTCCGGATCAATGGGCGCGCCTATTGTAGCGACTGCCTGCGCCTCCGGTATATTCTTAGCAGCCGCTAGAACCGCTGTTCCTCCAAGGCTATGCCCGGCGAGAATACTTGGAGCGCGTAACTCACGGCGCATATAGTCAGCCGCCTTGACGATGTCTTCGGTATTGGATGTGAAGTTAGTGTTGGAAAAATCACCTTCAGAGCTGCCGATGCCGGTGAAGTCGAACCGCAAGACTCCATAACCTTTCCGCACAAGTCCTTCGGACATGTAACGGGATGCCCTGAGATTGTTACCACAAGTGAAGCAGTGAGCCAGTAGGGCGTACGCGGCCGGTTCGCCATTTTCTGGAGTTTCCAAAGAGGCAGCAAGAGTATCGCCATTGAAGCCCTCAAATTTTATCTTTTTGAGCATTATCGTTTATCCTTCATCTTTATCTCAACCTTTATACCCGTCCTACCAACGGTGTATTTATTTTTCCTTCGCACTTAATATATCAGCCAGATATTTGGCTAATGTTTTGAATCGACTCACTTATCATATTTTAGTTATAAGCACAATAATTATTAAGTGTTAGCCACCCACCCGCGTTTATTGATTTTCTCAGGAAACCTAGTCCAAGAGCATAACACCTATTGCTCTGTTTGAACTTGCTTGATGGTCAGGTGTATTATCATTTTGCATATGAAAGAGGAGTTTTATGACGAATCATAGTTACGGAGACTTGCGTTTTGAGCCTGATCCAGGTTGGGCTAAAGTCCCGCATGGCGTATGGTTGCGTGAGGCTACCGCGGTCGCGGTGGACGGCAACGATAATGTGTACGTGTTTAACCGAGGTAACTTCCCTGTAGCTGTTTTTGACGTTGAGGGCAATTTTCTGCGGACTTGGGGTGAAGAACGACCTTGGGGGCCGGTACGAATTTCAAAGGACTCTTATGGTTCAAGTGTGCAGTCTTGGTATACGTCTTTTAAGCGTCCACATGCGGCTTTTTTTGACACGGTCGGCAACCTGTGGCTGGTAGACGACGTAGGCAACCAGATACATAAGACCACCACGGGCGGGGATTTCCTCATGACTATAGGGAATGGAGAGGCGACGGAACGGGAGAGCGGACGTATGTTCTGCCGTCCCACCGATGTGGCAGTACATGAAGCAACGGGCAACGTCTTCATTTCAGACGGCTACGGGAATTCCCGCGTACATCGGCTGAAAAGCAACGGCAGACATGTCTTGTCCTGGGGCAGGTCGGGAAGCACCCCCGGTGCGTTTAGTCTTCCTCACAACTTAACCGTCTTAGGGGATGAAGTGGCGGTATGTGACAGAGAGAACCACAGGATTCAAGTTTTCTCAATAGAAGGGGAATTCATGCGCCAATGGCACGTACACAAACCAACGGCGATTTATACAAGCGTTGATAAGCTGTTGTACGTGGGTGAACAGGGACCTCCACCAATTCAACGAGGTGTGCCTAACCTCGGCAACCGAGTGAGCATATACACTACTCAAGGTGAATTAGTCGCGCGTTTCGGCTCACCCATATTTGGTGAAGGAGCAGATCAGTTCCTATGGCCGCACAGCGTTGCAGTGGATTCTAATGGCGACGTTTACGTAGCCGAAGTGTCCTTTGTGGAGTGGGGTAGATTACAGTCCCCTGTCGTGGATAATCCGGCTAGTATACGCAAATGGAAACGGATAAGGTAACTGCCTTGCGTTCCGAACCTGCGTCTACGAGTATAGTTTGGCGTGCGTGCGACATGGATGCAGAGGTTCCCGAACTCGTAAGCTTTCCATTTGGTGAGCTGTATTTCTTCAGCCGGACTTCACCTCTTAAACATAGAGGCGACAACGAAGATGCTGCTATGCTGATGGTTGATGAACAATCTGCGATTTTGGCGATAGCGGACGGCGTTGGAAGTTCGCCGAATGGAGCGCGGGCCTCAAGGCTCACAGTCGAATCGATAGTTCGCGAGCGCGACTCTGCCGATTCCCCTTCCGCCGTCATAACTGAAGGAGCACTGCAAGCTCACAAAGAACTCCTCTCGGAGGCATAAGGCAACTGCACGACCCTTGTCGCTTTTGCCTTAAATGGAGAGAAAGTGCAGACTCTACATGCAGGAGATTCTCTGGCGTTCATCCTAAAACCAAACGGTAGCGTAGTACACAGAACCGTTGCCCATTCCCCTGTGGCTCTTGCCGAACGTTCCGGGCTGATAGCTCCTGAAGAGGCAATTTCTCATCCTTACAGAAATATTGTTTCCAGAGTGGTAGGTCAAGACGGTGAGCTCTTTTTAGAGGCGGGGACCTGGATAGACGTTCAGGCCAGAGACATTTTGCTTATTGGTAGCGACGGCCTCTTTGACAATATGTTTGAAAAGGAGATAATTCAGGCGGCGGTTAAACCACCTTTGAAAGACGCGGTATCACTTATTGCCAACGAAGTTACTAGAAGAATGAACAGCCCAGGTGGAGCACAACCTTCCCACCCGGACGACCTCACGTTCATGTTACTGCGTTTTGGAACTTGAAAGATCTGATGTCTGAACTTGCTCTTGTGTCGTCCTCAATATGAATGATGGCAAAGACCTGCCTGGTTAAGTAACGAGGACAGGTTTCCAAATTAGGACAAAATAGTGTGGAAAAGGTAAGGATCCGGAAGAGCTGGTGAAGAGCTTGCTTACTATCCTGCCATCTGACGTCTCACGTGTTCCATCTGAACTATGCGCCAGGCAAGCCGTTTGGTTTCACCACCATCTTTATGCCTGCTCCAGACGCGGAATCTTTAATAGCTTGTGGGGCTTGTTCAAGAGGATAGTAGCCGCTAATTACGCCAGTCAAGTTCAATTTTGCCAGCTCTTCAGGGGTCTTTGCGAAGGCGTAACCTCGTCCAAAGGCGCCCCTTATGACTATCTCCTTGTAGTGCATATCGTGTAAGTCCGTAGGCAAGCTGGAACCTTTCGGAGAAACCCCTATCAGCAGCATTTGTCCTTTAGGTCTGATCACTGATATACAATTGCCAACTAACGAAGGCTGACCTACAGCTTCGATTGCTATATGAACGCCGCGTCCGTTAGTGATTTCGTTCACTATCTCCGCAAGAGGACGTTCGGATGGGTCGTGCAAAACAGACGCTCCGAACTGTGCAGCCATTCGCCTTCTGCTCGCGACCGGTTCTGACGCTATGATTTCCGCGGCGCCTGCTAATCTCAAGAAGCCTATTGTGAATAAGCCCATAGCACCTGTTCCCACTACTAACGCCGTTTTTCCTTTAACGTCTTCCAGCATTTGCACCCCGGAGAGACAGCATGCGGCAGGCTCGGTCATTGAGGCGTGTTCAAGGGACAAAGAGTCGTCTATGACTATAGCTGAACTTGCGGGCATAAGAGAGTACTCAGCGAAGGCACCTCCGCTAGGTTTTGCCCTTTCGCAACGCGCAAAGCTCCAGGAACGGCAATGTTCACACTCTGAGCAATGGCTTGTAGTGTCGCAGACCACCCTTTGCCCAATTCTGTAGACAGGTACACCCTGGCCGACATCTGAGATAACTCCGCTGAACTCATGCCCTAAAACCTTTGGGGGATCAGAGGGGAACAGTCCTTGTGTTATATGGACGTCGGTACCGCAAACTCCGGCCGTGTCTATCTTTACTACCACCTCCCCCGGCTGGGGAACGGGGTCTGGTACGGTATCAGCTGTGAAATTTTCTCCTCCATGCCAGGTAATCTGCTTCATAGTTCATCTCCGGGCAAAGTGTAGCGTTCTAAAAGCATATTACTATGTTCACCTAATTTTATAGATGAACGACAGTTGTTCATTGTCGCGTAGATCCGTTTCTTGCCCGCTTATTCAACGCCAGCGTCCACAAACAGGGCGTCCACGTCAAGCGCTGTCTCAAGCCCATCACCCAGATCGTCTATGGCGCGTTCTACAGTCTCTTCATAGGCAAGTTTGGACGTCTTCCGGCCGCGCAACGCAGCAAGCCAACTGGACCGGAAGGAGTCGTTTGTAAATATACCATGTATATGAGTTCCTTCAATGCGACCGTCTGCGCTAGTGGCTCCTTCAACTTCTCCTTCCAAATACGCGAATGGCCGCGTAAGGTCAAGGCCTGAAGTATGCCCCATATGTATCTCGTATCCCGACAGTGGTGTGTCATTTCGTGCATATCGCCCAGAGACTTGGCGCACCACTTTTTTTCTTTGCATCACCGTTTCAATATCAAGCAAACCGAGCCCCATAGCTTTACCTGCTTGTCCGTCCATTCCATGTGGGTCGTGCACGTATCTGCCTAGCATTTGGTAGCCTCCGCATAAACCTATAACGCGTCCACCTGTGCGTGCATGCGCTATGACGTCATGATCCCACCCTTGCGAGCGCATAAATTGCAGGTCTCCGAGCGTAGATTTTGTCCCTAGTAGTATCACTACGTCGGCGTCACGCGGCAGCGGCGTTCCTGGGGAGATGAAACCAAAGTCTACTCCAGGCTCCATCCTGACCGGATCTACGTCGTCGAAATTTGCTATCCTGGACAGCATTGGAGCGACTATCTTCATCTGTGTCCGCTTGTTGCCTGAACTAAGTGTGGTGGCTTGGTCATGTTCAAGCAATATCGTGTCTTCCTGAGGAAGCCGCCTCGCCGCCTCAAGCCATGGAATCACGCCTCGGCAATCCCAGCCGGTGCGTCTTTCGATCTCGTACACTCCAGAGGTGAACAGCTCTGGGTCACCCCTGAACTTATTGATTGCGAAACTCCTTACCAGCGCGGCGTCGCCCGGCTCCAGTACTGCTCGTGTACCAACCAGCGAGGCTATAACGCCTCCGCGGTCGATGTCTCCCAGCAGACAGACTGGTACCTTCGCGTAGCGTGCGAATCCCATGTTTGCAACGTCGCCTGCCCGAAGATTGATTTCAGACGCGCTGCCTGCTCCTTCCACTATGACAAGATCGTACTCAGACGTCAGGCGTTCAAAACTGTCAATAACGGTCGGCAGTAGCTCTCTGCGCTTCGCCATATACTCCGCCGCTTCCATCGAAGATAAAACCTTGCCCTGCAACACGATCTGTGACGTGCGGTCCGTTTGAGGCTTGAGCAGTACTGGGTTCATATCAACCGTAGGCTCAAGCCCGGCTGCCCGTGCTTGTACAGCCTGTGCTCTGCCTATCTCACCGCCACCAGGGCATACTGCGGCGTTATTCGACATGTTCTGCGGCTTGAACGGAGCCACGTGTAACCCGCGCCGACGTGCTATACGGCATAATCCGGCTACTATTGAAGACTTACCGACATCTGAACCAGTGCCTTGTATCATCAGTGCCCCGCTTCTCATGCTTACTCCGGTACGGCACCCAAGTGGAGGGTTGCTGAAGCTATCTCTGGACTCCCTACTCTTAGGAGGAGCGAACGATGAAGAGAAGAAGGGCGTTTGAACGACCGGAATATAATTTCAAAGGCTCCATAAAACGTCATTGTGTGAGATCCGGATTTGCTGGAAATGTTATCACCTAACTTTGAGATAACCTACCGACGATCAGCTTATTTTTCTCGTCTAATGATAGGTTGCTACCCCCTGTTATTATAGTTTTTATGTAGCAATTGCAGTATAGCGGTTGCAGTTTGAATCTATTGTGCAATCTGGTGCCCATTGTGTATTGTCATACGGCAAAGATAAGTACTGCGGTTGCGGGCATTAAGAGTGCAAAAGGGATCAATGATAATGGATATAGTAGTTATTATAGTTGCGGTTTTACTTTTGAGCATTATCGTTATAGGTGTGTATGCATTGGCACGTGCACAAACCAGAAATGTTTCGTTAGCTGCGCAGTTGACTCAAAATAAAGAAGACTATGAGCGTCACTTAGCAGAACAGGCAGGAGAGATAGCGGAATTACGACAAGAACGTGACGATATTCATGCGACTCGTGTCAAGGCGGAAGAACAGTTTGCCAGCTTTGACTTAGTACAAAAGCAATCGCGTCAAACCAAAGAAGATTATGATAGCCGTCTAACGGAGCAGGTGAGAGAGATAGAAAAATTGCGCAAAGAGCGCGATGACATTAATGCGGCTCGGATCAAGGCAGACCAGCAGATTGCTAATTTTGAGGAGGTTCAAAAGCAATCACTTCAGGACAAGGAAGACAATGCCCGCCTTCTGTCGGAACAGTCTAATAAGCTAGAGGCTTTGCACAAAGAGCGCGATGATATTAATGCGGCTCGGATCAAGGCAGACCAGCAGATTGCTAATTTTGAGGAGGTTCAAAAGCAATCACTTCAGGACAAGGAAGACAATGCCCGCCTTCTGTCGGAACAGTCTAATAAGCTAGAGGCTTTGCACAAAGAGCGTGATGATATTAATGCGGCTCGGATCAAGGCAGAAGAGCAGGTTACCAGCTTTGAGAAGATTCAGAAGCAATCACTCCAGTCCAAGGAAGACGATACCCGCCGTCTATCGGAACAGTCTAATGAACTAGAGGCTTTACGCAAAGAGCGTGATGATATTAATGCGGCTCGGATCAAGGCAGAAGAGCAGGTTACCAGCTTTGAGAAGGTTCAGAAGCAATCACTCCAGTCCAAGGAAGACGATACCCGCCGTCTGTCGGAACAGTCTAATAAGCTAGAGGCTTTGCGCAAAGAGCGTGATGATATTAATGCGGCTCGGATCAAGGCAGAGGAGCAGGTTGCCGCCTTTAAGGAGGCTCAAGAGCGATCGCGTGCAGATTTCAAGAATCTGACCAATGAAATGCTGAAAGCGAGCACTGAGGAACTCAAGAAACAGTCCGCAGAAAGCCTTAAAGTGCTGCTTACCCCACTCGACACTGAAATCAAGGATTTCAAAGTACAGATAACGGGTTTCAAAGCCATCAACGAACGCATGACCTCGGAGACCAAGAATCTAACCGAAGCTTTGACTAGTAACGTCAAGACACAAGGGAATTGGGGGGAGTTCACCTTAGAGCGTATTTTGGAAGAATCTGGTTTGGAGCGCGGGCGAGAATACGTAATTCAAGGCGAAGGTCTGGAATTGAAGAATGCTGAGATAGGCGCGAGGCAAATTCCTGACGTGATTATTCACTTGCCTGATAGAAAGCATCTGATTATCGATTCTAAGGTTTCATTGCCTTCTTATATGGATTACGTGAACTCGGGGGACGTGAGCAGTCGCTCTACTGCGCTCAAGGCTTTTTTGGATTCGGTACGCACGCATATAAAGGGACTTGCGGAGAAGCGATATCAGGATATTGACGCTCTGCAGACACCTGATTTCGTGATGATGTTTATGCCTATTGAGGCGTCTTATTTCTTGCTAATGCAGGAAGCACCGGATGTATTGAGCATGGCATGGGATAAGCGGGTGGCGATTGTTTGCCCTTCCACACTATTGCCTAATTTGCGCACGATTGGCTATTTGTGGCGGTTGCAAAAACAAAACGAAAACGCGGAAAATATTGCCCGCCTGGGTGCTCGGATCTACGATAAGGCGGCTGGCTTTGTCAACAATATGGAAGGCGTTGGTAAAGCGCTTGATACGGCCCAAAGCAAATATAAGACGGCACTCAGTCAATTGGTCCATGGGCGCGGCAATTTGCTCGCGCAAACTGAGAAATTGAAGAAGCTTGGTGTGAGACCTTCCAAAAAACTGCCTGAGGATATGCTTGAAATGCAAGACGCGGGTTTACCTGCCGCCACTGTTGTTGAGGAGCGCGAAAACTGAGCTCATTCTGTTGCATGGAGACTATTATCGCAGCGGCGTATAGGTAGTCTGACTGCCGCTCTAGCCGCGAAATCCGTACCTGCTTGTCTGTTCTTCATATAGCGATTGTATTGTTCTGTCTGCTGTTTGAACGAGAGTATGCTGTATTCTACAGTTTTAGATGGAAGACTTAACCTTGCAGAAGGGAGATTCAAGTTGCGACGAATAACTGTAAGAGACGTACGGGTTATAATGACGGAACCCGATGATATCCGATTGATTGTAGTGAAGGTAGATACCTCAGAACCTGGGCTCAGCGGCGTGGGTTGTGCTACCTTTACACAGCGTCCAACTGCCGTCAAAGTGGCCGTGGAAGATTTTTTACGTCCGTTTCTGGTAGGTAGGGACGTCGCAGATATAGAGGATGTATGGCATTCGGCTTATCTTTCTTCATATTGGCGTAATGGGCCGGTTCTAGGGAACGCTTTGTCCGGAGTGGATCAGGCACTGTGGGACATAAAAGGCAAGATGGCAGGTATGCCCGTCTATGACCTTCTAGGTGGGAGATCGCGTGAGGCTGCCGCCGTCTACGTGCACGCTTCGGGTGACTCTAATGAGGAAGTCGGCGATCGTATGCAGGCGTTCATGGAGCAAGGTTTTCATCATATACGCGTACAAGTGTCCACTCCTGGATATTCAACCTACGGAAGCAAAGGATCCAAGGGCCAACAAACCTCTCAGAACAGAGACGCTTCTATTGGTCCGATACCGGTTACAAGCTGGCTGAAAGAGTATAACCCGGCGAAGATCTACGCGCATCCCGGAGGAATATTCGAACCAAAGCCCTATATTAGATCGGCAATAGGACTGTTTGAATATATACGAGATCGCTTCGGGTATGGCGTGGAGATACTGCATGACGTCCATGAGCGTGTACCTCCTATACTCGGCGTATGGTTTGCAAAAGAAGTAGAAAAGTATCAACTTTTCTTTTTGGAAGATCTTTTCAGCCCTGAAGACAACGACTACTTCCGAATGGTGCGCCGCCAATGTTCCACTCCTATAGCAATGGGTGAACTTTGGAATAATCCGCACGAGGTAGTCCCAATGATACGGGATAGACTTATCGATTTTATCCGTATACATATCTCCCAGATGGGGGGGTTGACTCCCTGCCGAAAATTAGCGGCTATGGGGGAACTATTCGGGGTTAGGACTGCCTGGCATGGCCCAGGTGATACTTCCCCGGTTGGGCATGCGGCGAACCTTGCCTTGGACATTAACGCTCCGAACTTTGGGATACAGGAATACGCCATATTCGGAGAGAACACCAGGGAAGTGTTTCCTGGATGCCCTGAAGTGAGAGATGGTATGATGTGGCCCAACGGCAAACCCGGTTTGGGCATAGAAATAAACGAAGAACTGGCCATTAAGTTCCCTCATAAGCCGCGTGCGTACAACGGAGCATGGGACACCGTTCGACGTGCTGATGGAAGTGCAGTGAAGCCATAAATATAGCTCCCTTGTGCCGAAGCTAATTCAATATGCACCCAGGCGTATATTTGGCGTTATATTTTTAGGGAAAACGCTAACAAGTTCCATTCATGAGCTAAAACCGATCTGATCTTTGTTGCGTATCCTCTTTTGAAAATCACAAAATATTAATCTCTTTGGAGGAGATAACAGTGTTGACCAAGCGAATGAAAATATGGGCAATAGGAGCGTTACTTGGCCTGGCTGTCTTGATGGTAGCTGGGTTTGTTCCGCGTATGATCTCCGGTTCGAATTCCGAGCACAGTTGCCATGCAGCCTTTACTACAGCTAATGAGGACTCGGTATCGGCGTGCATAACGGAGTTGCAGACCACTATGGATGCAGTCAAAGCGGTCGTGGATGATGCTGAAGGTTTAAGCGACGAAACCGTAACGGCTCTGAATGAGGCTTTTGAGGACGCGGGGGCACTCTTACAGAGAGCTCAAAGTGAAATTGACGAAGGTACATTCATGCCCAGCGATTTCGAAGATGATATCTACATTTTGAGCTCCGAAGTTTTTGCAGTCGCCATGAAACTTGCTCAAGAAGATCCTGAAGCTGTTGCCGGACTGCGTGAAGCGCTGATCGAAACATTGGGAGAGGACGTTCGACGCTTCGGCGGTTTCGGCAACAGTCACAGGTTCAATAAACACGGCTACGACTATATGAAAAAGAGTCTATCGGCTGAGGCTTTAGACGCCAAAGAGGCTCATTTGGACAGCGCCGCTGCCGCTTTGGCCGAGATAGAAGACTTGCCGGATGAGGTGAGGACAGACCTTGAGGATATCATTACCGACATGAAGGCTGTAGTCGCAGACATAAGGGCAGATCTGGATAATGAAGAGTTCGACTTCCCTGCTTACGTTGTTCAAGGTCAGGCACTGAAAGACCGCCTAGAAGAAGCTCTTGCCGGCCTTGACGAAGAGACAAAGAAGGCGGTCTTTTCCTCTTTGGGCAGAACCGAGCACAAGGGCCGTTGGGGAGGTAAAGGTTTTGGCCGCAGCGATTTCTGGAAGCACTTTAGGCACTTTGATGAAAAAGAGCGCGACGGAGAGGATGGCATTAGGGATAGTTATGAGGGGTACTTTGAGGATTATGACGAACAGTACCTGAACGACAACATTGCGACGACCCTTATAGAGCCCAGGAGTCAACATACCAGTTCCCATACAGACATTGAGGACGAGGACGATTACAAAGGAGGATGCGGAAGTGACCCCTATTTAAGTGGAGTTCATTCCCGTTCCTAGTTCCTAATAGCGAGGTGATACCGGTTCCTTATAATATATTCGCCTAGATAAGAGCTTATTCAGCCAAGGATATATAGGGTCTGGAAGAGAGATCCTGCCTTGATGCCCGCTGTTCCTGAAATGGCGGGCATTCTTTTTATCTTTACCGACTGAGAACAGTTACAGTTATTGAAGGCTTCCTGTAAGGGGGAAATCATTCACGCCCCCTTTTACCAAACTCCCTGCTCAATGAGCTGGTTTGAAGCGATGGTAGCGTAATCACCCTTGTTCGATTTAGGGTTTGCAGGGCTAGGGTGCTGCATGCTCGCTATGCTTGTGGTGGCGGCACCGTTCTCGAATATGCCCTTGATCTGTTTCTCAATGAACCTGCCTATGCATATGATATAGTCAGGCTTTAGTAAGGCAAAGGTCTGCAAGAGGGCTTCGTCGCAGATAGCGAACAAAGGCTTACTCATCCCTTTACGCAATTTATCAGGCGTGAGATTTGCGGCATGTCCGTTTGGGTATTCTCTGATCAGCATCAGAGGACAATAGTTGATTATCAGATGTTCCTCAAAGAAACGATCCGGGGTCTTGAAACGCTCCCGAAACAGCCTCCAAAGGCGTCTGCCGCTCACTTCTGACCGCTTACACTCGAACCCCTGGACGCGGTACTTGGGGTGTTCACGCTGCGGTTGCCCTACTTTGCCCTGCAATTTAAGCCAATCTCGAACTACGTTCACTTCGCCGAAGGGAACGCCGGTTTGTGCCATTCCCCACGGTCCAGGGTTGATACCGACGAACAGAGCTCGTTTTTCGGACAAGGCAAAGCGGTTTATGTATTGCTTGTAAACATCTCCAGCATATGCAAGAGGGTTGTACTTGTACAGGGAAGGGTGCAGTTTAAGCCCGTCGCATTGGTCTGAGAGCTTTGCCGAGAGGTCTATGAGTGAGTCGGGCAGTGAGGACACGTCGGCCTTTTTATCGTTGAGGAGCGTTCTGAATGTATTAATAGTATTACGCTGGCTTTACCGCTTTTATAGCGATATTGCGTACCATGTCCGGTAAATCACCGTGAGGTTCAAGGATGCTCATAGGTTCATCAAAAACTATGGCTTCATTGGTGAAACCGGCACGCGCAAACCTTTCCAAATAGTTCTCGCGCACATCCGCGTGAGCTAAACAGTGCAGGTACTCCCTTACCGAAGCAGGCGTATCCGGTGGCCATTCATTCATCAAAGCGACGTCGCATACTACGATTCTGCCGCCGGGTTTCAGTACGCGAAAAGCGTTGCTAAGCGCTTTATCCTTATCTGACGCGTGAGTGAGAGCACAATTAGAAATGACGACGTCCGCCGTTTGATCCTCAATGGGGGGCTCTTCAATAGTTCCTGTGAGGAACTCCACATTTTGGACGTCTGTCTCTTGTAAGTAAGCGCTAGCTTGTTGTAACCGTTCTTCATTGACGTCAACGCCCGTGGCTTTCCCTTTTCGCCCTGTTGCATGAGCAGCTAGCAAACAGTCTAGTCCTGTTCCGGATCCCAGGTCAACCACCGCCTCCCCAAGTGAGATATCCGCTAGCCTGACGGGGTTGCCGCACCCAAAGGAGCATTGGAGCATACCCTCTGGTACTTTCTCAAGCTCATCTGCCGAGTAGCGTAATGTTACCCGTTCCAGATAGTCCCGTTTGGGGTGACTAGATATATGCCGGGCAGACCGGCCTGCATCCATCAGTCGAGTCCTCTCATTCTGAAAACTTTGCATTGGCTGTCGCACTTATTGGGCGAAATGCCTCTTCAGCCTAATCTTTGGTCAGGTTCAAGCGAACTCTGTTATCACTTGCAGGAAGCGTTCGCCGTATATATCCAGTTTGCGCGCGCCTACTCCAGTGATATGTGCCAGTTGATATAAGTCTTCAGGACGCTCGGAAACCATGGCCCTTAAAGTTGAGTCATGAAATATAAAATACGGGGGGACCCCTTGTTCATGGGATATCTTTTTTCTCAATTCACTCAGTCTGTTCCATAACTCCTTATCCTGCTGGTTCCTGATCGTTTCTGATTCGGTAGACGAGCTATCTCTATCGCTGATACTGATCGTTCCTAGTTTGAGTTCGGCGAGACAACAACTCTTTTGCTCGCTCAGATTGAATACATCAGTTTCTCTGAGGGGTGGCTTGAAAGGTTCGGGAGTTTTCTTCATCGGTCTTTTGTTTGACGGAATGGAAGAAGGCGCGGAGGAGGTTTCGGGTCGTTTCAACCCTCAACGCGGAGAGTCATTCCAGTGGAAAGCGAGACAACAACTCTTTTGCTCGCTCATCTGTTTCCTCGCTGTATCAGGAAGTTCTTTCTTTATCAGTTTCTCTGAGTAACTCAACTTCAAATTGATAACAAAAGGGAGACCCACGGAAAGGGTTGGTAGTTCCTTCTGCGTTGAAAGGATCTGACGGCACGAAATGGACTTTTTGAATCGTAATTGTAAAGAACTGTCTTCTTTTTGTATATCTTTGACATCTTCGATCTGCGGCAAACAGGCTATTATCTAAGCGGTTCTGTGCTGTTGTTAGCATAACGAAGCACCTGTTCCTCTTCTCAGTCTGTTCCATAACTCCCCTGCTGGTTCCTGATCGTTTCTGATTCGGTAGACGCGCTGAGCAGGGGGTGGCTTGAACGGTTCGGGAGTTTTCTTCATCGGTCTTTTGTTCCGGATTGGAAGAAGGCGCGGAGGAGGTTTCGGGTGTTTCAGCATCCTTCGTTTCAGTGGACAAAGACTGCTTCTGATCATCAGTCGTCGATCTTCTATCCCTGGTGCGCTGCTTACTTTTCCGAGGTCTGCCCGGATTGTCTCTTCACCCTGAAGTATGGTTATACTGCTTTCCGTAAAAATCAACTCTCCGTAATTTTCCATATTCACTCGAACAATATTACGGGCGACCATCTGACGGAAGACGGATTCCCACTCACTTTTAGAAAGTTCTTTACCGCACCCCCAAGTCTTTAGTCTGTTGTGTCCGAACTGCTGTATGCGTTTATCTTCCTTCCCCATAAGGATTTTGGTCAGATACAGGACGCCGAAACGCTGTCCTGTACGTGCTATAGAGGAAAGGGCCTTTTGTACAGCTACCGTGCCATCCCATTGTTCTGGAGGGTCAAGGCAATTATCGCAATTGCCGCAGTTGTTCTCATCAACGTCTTCCCCGAAGTAAGACAGTATCGCCTTTCTCCTGCAGGTTGCTATTTCGCATAGCCCTAGCAGGAAATTTAGCTTGTGTCGTTCTATCCGTTTGAACTCCTCTTCGGCGTCGGATCCGTCCACCAGTTGTCGAAGTATTGCTATGTCTTTGAGGCTGTAAGTCATCCATGCATCTGCCGGTAGGCCGTCCCTACCTGCGCGTCCAGTCTCCTGGTAGTAAGCCTCAATGTTTTTAGGCAGGTTCATGTGTGCTACAAACCTGACGTCAGGCTTGTCTATGCCCATACCGAACGCGATAGTGGCGACCATCACCATACCGTTGTTTCGTGTGAACTGCTCCTGGTTGACTATCCTTTCCTCTTCGGACATTCCCGCGTGGTAAGGAAGGGCATTCAGACCATGCTCAGAAAACCATTCAGCGTAGAAGTCCACATTTTTTCTAGTCATGCAGTAAATGATCCCGGACTCTCCTGAGTGCTCTCTATTTATGAAGTTGAGCAGGGCCTGGCGAGGGTTAGGCTCTTCTGAAATGCGGTATCTAATGTTGGGTCTATCGAAACCGGATATGAATATCTGGGCGTCCTGGAGATTTAGGCATTCTATGATCTCTTTGCGGGTTACTTCGTCTGCGGTGGCGGTCAGGGCTATCCTTGGGACTTCAGGAAACCGTTCGTGGAGTACGGAGAGCTCAATATACTCCTTTCGGAAGTCGTGTCCCCATCTAGAGACGCAGTGAGCTTCGTCTATGGCGAACATGGCTATGTTGACCCTTTCCAGGAAGCTGAGCATGGAAGGCATGAGCAACCTTTCGGGAGCCAGGTATAGTAGGTCCAGCTCTCCGCGCGCCAGGGCGCGACCTGTATCTTTTGCTTCTTCCGGAGAGACGCTAGAATTGAGCGCGCCTGCCCTTACTCCGAACTGACGTAGGGCGTCTACCTGATCCTGCATCAGGGCTTTGAGAGGGGAGACAACGACGCCTGTCCCTGAACGCAGCATGGATGGGATCTGATAACAGAGAGACTTGCCTCCGCCCGTAGGCATCAAAGCCAAAGCATCACCACCGTTGATCAGAGTCTTTATAATCTCCGCTTGATCCAGTCTGAAGGAGGGGTATCCGAACACCTTTTGCAGGAGACCGAGTGCTTTAGCTTCAGCAGTTTGGTTACCTTCTGCGCGGGTGACCATCAAGGCACCGCTTCGCCGGCTAAAACCCCCGTTGTACGTCCCTTATCTACCGCTATCGCGCCGTTGACCAATACAAAATGGACTCCTTCTGCTGGCTGGCAAGGATCCTCAAAAGTGGCTCTGTCGTTTATAAGTTCAGGGTCAAAGACAGCTATATCTGCGAAAGCACCTTCAGTGATGGCCCCTCGATTTTTAAGGCCGAAACGCCTGGCTGGTAGTTCCGTCATGCGGCTTATCAAGGTTTCTAAATGTACGTTGTGCCTGCGCCGCAGTCGGCCTAGCATTCTCACGAAACAACCCCAGGCTCTAGGGTGCGGAAGCCTTCCCACGGGTATAGCATCGGAACCCACCATGTAGTCTGGTCTGGTCATCAGGTGCATTATATCCGCTTCCACCTGCCTCCATATAGCAGCGCTCACTGGTGGATTTGCCCTAAACCCGCACGCCATCTCCTCTTCAACCATCACGTTCATCACCATATCTTCTACCGTTTCACCTCTTCTGTCTGCGGCATCGGAAAAGGATAGCCCTTGCAGTCCTGAGTTTTGGCTTGAGCCTATCCACGACCAGGAATTATCCGCTATGCCGTTTGGCATCTGTGTCTGGATTGCTTCCCTGAGCTTGGAGCGCATCCTGGGGTCACGGAGCCTTTCAAGCAACAGGTCAGCGCCGCCTTCATGCGCCCAGCTGGGGAAGAACTGAGGAGGGTGGGACGAGCCTACGGGATAGCCGTAAGTTTCCATAGTAACGTCTATACCCTCTGCCTGGGCTTCCTCAACGGGAGCCAGCAGCTCTTCCAATTGCCCCGCGCTGTATGGTTGCGTGCGATAATGCTCCAGGTGCAACCTGGCTCCACTTCGGCGGCATACCTCTATGGCTTCAAGGACTCCTCCGCCGTGAAAAGCGCGGTCTACGTTGTGATTCCGAAGGTGCACAGAGAAGGGTGCACCAAACTTGGCCGCCGTCTCGCACAGCTCTACCAACTCCTGGCTGTCCGAAAAAGATTGAGGGTAATAGGAGAGACCCGTAGCGAATCCGCAACACCCCTGTTCAAGACTTTCGGTAAGCAATCGCTTCGCTTTCGTCAGAATATCACCCCGAAGAGGCACGTCACGGAAACCCGCCGCCTCAAGCCTGATGGGGCCATGGCCCGCGAACATCGCTACATTACAGGAAGTGCGCTTATGGTAATTACCGCGAGCGGCTTCAATTGAAGACATATCAAGGTGCTCTGGTATCTTGCCAAGTATGCCGGAAAGGTAGCGGCTCATTGCCTTAAAGTTTTGTTGTGAAAGGGGAGCTAATCCTATGCCGTCTGCTGTGATTATCTCCGTAGTTACTCCCTGGAGTATCCCGCAGGCGTGCTGCCCGTCATTCAGCAAAGCCCCGTCTGCATGGACGTGAGTATCTATAAAACCGGGGCAGATGATAAGTCCAGAGGCGTCTATTTCCCGCTTGACTTCCGGTCTCCCAAGATTTCCCACCGCCTCTATTTGCTTGCCTACTATTCCAATATCTGCTCGGAAGGCAGGTCGTCCCGTCCCGTCGGCGACATGTCCACCCATTATTAATACGTCAAAGCTCATAGGTGTATTTTACCAAGGTTTTACCGTGGTAGTTTATCTATCCACAGAACAACTGCAGTCCGAGGGCTTCGGCAGGCAAATTAACGGAGTAACATTGAGCAGCCTATAGATATATTTGACTTATTGGTTATGGAATTAGATCAAGCGCAGAGGCTTTTGACTCCGGGATAGACCTCTTGGCACGTTCTCTGTTCTTGAGAGCGAAATACGCTGCTCCGGCGATGGAAGCTTCATGCTACGAGTTTCTAGCTTCCGTTGTATACAATATGGTCAAGGTAGCCCCGTTGCTTTTTGTGCGAACCGGTACTAAAACGAGGATATTATGAAAAAATTTACAGGCAGATTATTTCCTTATGGGGCTTGTCGCAGTTGATTGTAGGCATTCTGTATGTTGTCGCACTCATCCGCTATCGACGATTACTCCCGTTGCTCTATCTTTTACTGATGCTTCAGGCACTTCAGCGGTCTGTGAGCAACAGGACGCCGATATAGTTAATGCCTAACGGTTTTACTTATAATCTGCTGTGAATCAGCTCACATATATGAATCAGCGCACATAGTTTAAGGAATGAAGGATGACGTCTCGAGATTTAAATAACTGCGTGGCAATAGTTACAGGGGGTGCCCTTGGTATAGGAGGAGCTACCGCCCGAAGGCTTTCAGCATTAGGTGCGCGGACACTGATAGTGGATATCAATGGCGGAGCTGCTAACGAAAACGTTCGCCGTATAGAGGAGAAGGGCGGAGTTGCCTTCGCTTTGGAGAGGGACGTGGGTGAGCCGTCCGCTACTAGGGAGATGACCGAACTTGCCATGTCCAGGTGGGGCAGACTTGATATTTTAGTACAGAACGCTTATGACGGCGGAGAAGGTCGAAGAGGTTCTGCAGTGGAGGCGAGCGAAGAGGCTTTTGATTCCGGTATAAACCTCTTGGCACGTTCTCTGTTCCTGGGAGCAAAGTACGCGGTTCCGGCCATGGAAGCTTCAGGGGTTTTCCCCGGCTGGACACCTCACGAAGAAAGCGGACTTGGAACTCCCAGATTCGCACGCCCTTTAGAGAACGTAGGCCGTATAGTCAATATATCGTCGGTGCACGGTATGTTGCAGGCTTCCAACTCCGTCGTATATGAGACCGGAAAGGCGGCAGTGATAGGTATGACGCGCCAGATGGCAGTGGACTTCGGACGCTTAGGGATAACGGTGAACGCTATAGCGCCCGGACTGATAATAACTGAACGGGGCGAAGCTGACATCTTTCCCAGAGTAAATGAAACCGGAATGCGTTTCCTGGAGCTTCAGTACGCGGTCCGAAGAACCGGGACACCTTATGATATTGCCAACGCCGTAGCGTTTCTGTGTTCCCCATCGTCAGGGTTTGTTACAGGTATCGTGTTGCCGGTTGACGGAGGACTTACCATACACCTGCAAGATGACTTCGCCGCACGTATAAAGGACTACACCCAGAGCAATCCAGATATGGAGACGCGGATATAACCGTTGTGAGTATAAAATCTCGTCCGAACGGTGTATCCTTCGGGCAGATACCGTTACGCGTTGCATCGCCTACGTTATCGGAGTAGAAGTAAAGGAGCACCTTAAAGATGACGGAGAAAAACTTACAGGACTACGCCGCCATAGTTACAGGTGGGGCGCAGGGTATAGGTGGCAGCATATCAAGACGGCTGGCAGGTGAGGGCTGTCGGACGCTTATCGTGGACGTGGACGAGGAAGCAGGACGACGTCAGGCACGCTCTATTGAAGAGCGGGGAGGGACTGCTATCGTTATGACTGCCGACGTGTCGGACTCAGGTGTTGCGCAGGCGATGACTGGGATGGCGATGTCAGAATGGGGCAGACTGGATATTCTGGTGCAGAATGCCTACGGGGTCGTCTCCAATAAAGGGGACGGATCAGCTTTGAGCGTGGAGGAAGATATTTTCGATGCTGGGATGGCACTGCTTACCAGAGCCCACTATCTCGGTGCAAAGTACGCGATACCTGCTATGGAAGAATCTGGGACGTTCCCGGGCTGGGAGGGCGGTCCCTGGCAGGGTGCGGGGTTGCGAAGCGGTCAACCTCCAGCGGAAAACGTCGGGCGCATAGTCAACATTTCTTCGGTTCACGGCGTGTTACAAGCGCCCAAATCTATAGTTTACGAGACGGGCAAGGCAGCTGTGATAGGAATGACCCGGCAGATGGCTATAGACTTCGGGCCGCTTGGTATAACTGTGAACGCCATAGCTCCTGGGCATATAGTAACCGAGAAACTGGAAGAGCTATGGAAGACCTCCAGCAATGAAGCGGGCTTCCATCTTTTTGAGTTGCAGTACCCGGTAAGGCGCACTGGCGTCCCCGAAGACATAGCGAACGCCGTGTCGTTTCTGTGTTCACCGCAGTCCAGCTTCGTAACGGGACACCTGCTGACTGTAGACGGAGGGCTTTCTATACAGTTGCAGGAAAATCTGATCATGGATACCCAAAACTACATACAAGAGAATCTGGATATGCGGACCTATTTTGACGACGGTCGCGGAGAACCCAGAAGATAGAAGCCCCGTCCTGTTTTATGGAGAAACGACGCACTGCGTTCGTCGCCTTGGACGTTCCGCGTTTCTTCAGTTCACGGCTTGTTGCAAGCGCTTAACTCTATAATTTATGAGACGGGCAAAGCAAGCCCTGTTTCTTTTGTGTGAACCGGATAAACATAAGGCAATGAAACCTTGGAGTCGATAACATGAACATCATGAAAAAATTTATAGTCAGATTATTTCCTTCGCCATTGAATAATGACTATCGGGGTGCGCTGATTGCGCTCTACCTGTTTATACCCCTGACGGCACTTACCGTGTGGCGAAGTTTCCATCATCTGTTGGCAGCAGATGGCGGCGCGCAGAGCATAGCGACTATTCCGCTTGATACCTTCAGTGCAGACGGCAGCGCTGCGGTCATCGGTGCATTTTCGCTATGGGGCTTGTCGCAGTTGATTATAGGCATTCTGTACGTCGTTTCGCTCATCCGCTATCGACGATTACTCCCGCTGCTCTATCTTTTACTGATGGTGGAATACCTCATGCGGGAGCTGATAGTCGGATTCAAGCCTATACCCACAGCGGGAACCGCTCCGGGTGGGGTTATCAACATACCGCTGGTCATCGTGTCGGCACTCATGCTCATAGTAGCGATGCGCGAAATCAAGCCGGACGCCCCATGGTTCAGGCGCCTCATCGGCTTGTGAGCAGCAGGGCTGACTGACTGCCCGTGCCGTCCCGCGAGGATTGATGGATGATTGTATCCGGAGACAGGAACTGCTAGCCTGATGACGTGTATTCAGAGAACTCCGCACTGCGGCGCTTTCTTGGGACAGGCCGTTACAGGAAAATCTGGTGACGGATACCCAAAACTACATACAAGAGAATCTGGATCTGCGCGCCTATTTTGACGATGGTCGCGGAGAGCCCGGAAGATAGGGTATACCGTCCTGTTTTGTGGAGAAACGACGCACTACGTTTGTTGCCTTGGACGTTCCGTTGACGCCGTAATTTTCCTACTGTTTCCTGAGACAAAAACGCGCATGCGGTGCAGAGTTCTTCGTGCTGATTACCCAAATCTGTTTTGTACAATAAAACTCTGCAAGACTACGCCCAGAAATAGACAAACAGAAATAGACAAATGGATACCCGCTAATGAACTCATCACAAGACCAACCCCAAGGTGAGGAGGCCGAGGAGTACAGCCCTTCAACTATCGAATCCAGATGGCAGAAGGAATGGACCAAGCAGGGACTCTACCAAACGTCCGACTCTTTGGGTGAGGCCCCTAACTGGTTCGCCCTTACTATGTTTCCTTATCCTTCAGGGGACGTTCATATAGGTCACTGGTACGCCTTTGCACCTGCCGATGCACACGCTCGTTTTATGCGTATGGAAGGGTTCAACGTGATGGAGCCGCAGGGCTTTGACGCCTTTGGTCTGCCCGCGGAAAACGCCGCCATACGAAGCCGCATACATCCTCGATTGTGGACGTTACGAAACATTGACAATATGCGTCGACAGTTCCGCTCTATGGGCAACGCCTACGACTGGTCTCGTGAGGTGGTAACCTGCAAGCCTGAATACTACAAGTGGAATCAGTACTTCTTCCTCAAGTTCTTTGAGGCCGGCCTGGCCTACCGCGCAAGTGAGTCCGCGAACTGGTGCCCGAATTGCAACACTACGCTGGCAAACGAACAGGTGCGGGACGGCTCCTGTGAGCGGTGCGGCTCTACAGTGCAGAAGCGGGTTATGCCCCAGTGGTTCTTTAAGATTACCGACTACTCTGATGAGCTGCTTGAGATGGACGACATAGAATGGCCGAAGAAGATCAAAACTATGCAACGCAACTGGATAGGTCGTTCAGAAGGAGTAACTATCCGGTTTGCAATAGAAGGTATGCCTGGTGAGGAGATAGAGACCTTCACTACTCGCATCGATACCGTTGGAGGGGTAACGTTTATTGTTCTTGCTCCAGAACACCCTTTGGTGGAGAAGATAACGACGTCGGAACGTAAGCCGGAGGTTATGGGTTACGTAGATAAGGCAAGCGGCGCAGGTGAGATAGAGCGCACCGCTGCCGACAGGAAGAGGGAGGGAGTGTTCACTGGCGGGTACGGGTTCAACCCTTTCAATGGCGAACGTGTGCCGGTGTTCGTTGCCGACTACGTGCTTATGACCTACGGAACAGGCGCCGTAATGGGTGTCCCTGCTCACGACGATAGAGACTTTGAATTTGCCCAGACCTACGGCTTGGATATAAGGGTAGTAGTGGCTCCTCCTGATTGGGACGGAGAACCCTTGAAGGCCGCTTACCTGGACGAAGGCACGATTGTAGACTCTGGTAAATTTAACGGCATGTCCTCGTCGGATGCCCTTCGGCATATAGCGGAGTTCGCTGAGACCGAAAAATGGGGACGGAAGACGGTTACTTACCATCTGCGCGACTGGCTCATATCCCGGCAAAGGTACTGGGGCACTCCGATCCCCATAGTCTACTGTCCCGATTGCGGCACAGTTCCAGTGCCGTATGAGCATCTGCCTGTATTGTTACCGGATCAGGCGGAGTTCCTTCCATCGGGGGAATCCCCCCTGAAACTGGATAAAGAGTTCGTGAACGTCCCATGCCCGAGGTGCGGCAAGCCTGCAGAACGAGAAACGGACACTATGGACACTTTTGTCGATTCTGCCTGGTATCACCTCCGCTACACCAGTCCCGACGAAGAAGGCGCGCCCTTTGACCTTGAGAGATTGCAACACTGGTCGCCGGTGCATCAGTATATGGGAGGCGCAGAGCACGCCGTAATGCACCTCTTATACGCGCGGTTTTTCACAAAGGCGCTTCGAGACCTGGGTCTCCTGAAGTTTGGAGAACCTTACGCCCGCCTTTTCAATCAGGGTATGTTGATCAAGTCAGGCAAGAAGATATCCAAGCGCTCAAACCCTCTTAACCCGGAGCCTATAGTGAGCAAGTACGGAGCCGACACTATGCGCTGCTACCTGATGTTTCTGGGTCCCTGGGATCAAGGAGGCGACTGGTCGGACTCGGGTATAAAGGGACCTGCGCGCTGGCTCAATCGTGTATGGGAACTGGCGCTGAATCCTCCAGACTTCGCAAAGAACGCGCCAACAAGTGACGAACAGGAAAACGCTCTCAAGAGGCTATGCCACTCTACAACGAAGCAAATAGTGGAGGATATGCGCCGTTTCAAGTTCAATACCTCCATAGCGAAGCTCATGGACATGACGAACAACCTGTCGAAGATACGGGAAGATAACCTGGTATCTCAAGGTTCCTGGGATGAGGCTATAGACCGTCTGTTGCTTCACCTGGCGCCTGTAGCTCCTCACATAGCGGAGGAGTTGTGGCACCGACGCGGGGGCGTTGTTTCGATACACCTTCAGCGCACCCCTGAATGGGATGAAGGGTTAGCCACAGAAGAGACTGACGCCATAGCCGTACAGGTGAACGGCAAGGTCCGGGACGTTATAGAGCTTCCCGTAGGAGTTTCGCAGGATGAGGCCCTTGAAGCAGCGCTCGCAAGCGAAGGAGCGACCAGGCACGTTGCAGGCAAGGAGATAACCAGGAAGATATACGTCCCTCGCCGCATGGTCAGCATAGTAGCCAGGTAATAGAGGGGCGCTTTGTCCTTGTTGCCGTTTTTATGCCTGGCTCTGTGATGGATCCAGATGATCTCGTTTGTTTTCGGTTTTAGAGTAACGGGACGGTCGTCACCTATCCAAACCGCTCGGTAGCGACTTTACTGGCGTCCAAACCTGCCTCAAGCATGAAGTCAGCGGTACCCTCCACAAAATCGGTTGAACCGCAGACGAAGGCACGGATGCAACCGCGGGCTCCTTCGTTGCCAAGCTCCATTGCTGCCTCTTCCACCAGGCGGAGGTCTATCCTGCCGGTGCGTCCGTTCCATGTTTCAGGAGCGGAGCGCGTGAGCGTATGCACTATGCTCATATTGGCGTCTTGACGGCCAAGCTCCTCAAGTTCTCGCCGGAATATGATGGCCTCAACCGTACGGGACGAATAGAGGAGGACGGTTTTGCAGTGGCAGCCTGTAGCTTTGCGGTGTCTAATCATGGACATTATGGGAGCGATTCCGGAACCTCCCGCCGTCAGCAGTAATGGACCGCCTTCCTCTGCCCTCCAGGTGAAGGGCCCGCCGAACCTATCCAAACCGCTCGGTAGCGACTTTACTGGCGTCCAGGCCTGCCTCAAGCATGAAGTCAGCGGTACCCTCCACAAAATCGGTTGAACCGCAGACGAAGGCACGGATGCAACCTCGGTCTCCTTCGTTGCCGAGCTCTATTGCTGCCTCTTCTACCAGGCGGAGGTCTATCCTGCCGGTGCGTCCGTTCCATGTTTCAGGAACTGAGCGCGTGAGCGTATGCACTACGCTCATATTGGCGTCTTGACGGCCAAGCTCCTCAAGTTCTCGCCGGAATATGATGGCCTCAACCGTGCGGGACGAATAGAGGAGGACGGTTTTGCAGTGGCAGCCTGTAGCTTTGCGGTGTCTAATCATGGACATTATGGGAGCGATTCCGGAACCTCCCGCCGTCAGCAGTAATGGACCGCCTTCCTCTGCCCTCCAGGTGAATGGCCCGCCGACAGGTCCCCGCACCTCAAAGGCGTCGCCGGGTTGGACTACGTCGTGCAGGAAGGGCGAAACTTCGCCATCGTCCAGCAGTTCTACGGTTACCCGGAAGTTGTCGTCTTCCGGCGCAGAGGAGAGGGAGTAACTCCTTTGTGCCTGGTAACCGTCGGGTGCCGTGAGGCGTATGTCTACGTGGTGTCCCGGGCGGAATTTGGGGAAGTCCGGTATGTCAAGAAGTAGCGATTTGACGGAGGGAGTCTCTACGGTTGTATCCAGAACCGTAGCCGTCCGCCATTTTGAGACGCCGGTCGGTATAACGCGCATACTCGTTTATACCGGTCAGACAGGTCAATCGCCGGAGTAGCGCTGTTCCTTCCAGGGGTCGCCGTACATATGGTAGCCGTAAGACTCCCAGAAGCCGGGAGCGTCCTTTGCCATGAAACGCAAACCGCGCACCCATTTTGCCGATTTCCAAAGGTAAAGGTGAGGCACAAACAGCCTGACCGGTCCGCCGTGCTCAGGCTTGAGGGGCCTGCCGTCGTACTCCAGTGCAAGCATCCCCTTGCCACCGGTTATGTCCGCAACGGGCAGGTTAGCGGTGTATCCCCCGTCGCAGTAAGCCATAACGAACTGCTCGGGAGGTTCTATATTCGCCGTCCCAAAGAGGGTATCAAAGGAGACGCCCGACCAGTCGGTATCCAGTTTTGACCACTTCGTTACGCAGTGTATGTCAACGTGGATTTCTGTTCTCTCCAGCTTGCCCAGTTCATCCCAGGACCAGGACGCAAGGGTTTTGCCACCGTGGTCTATGGAGAAAGTCCAGTTTTCCAGCTTGACTTTGGGGGTTGGTCCCACCGAGAGGACGGGGAAGCCTCTCTCAAGGTACTGTCCCGGAGGGATTCGGCTACTTGAGGCTTCATCCTTCCGCCGCCTGAAAAAGCCTCTCGACAACATTTGATCTCTCCTTTGCGATATTCTCGCGTACATTCCGTTATAGCTTAATACTTCTAATGATACCGACTGGCGGTCGGCTTTGATAGCTTCGGGTAACAAGCTTAAGGGATGAGGAGAAGGGTAAGGAAGACATGGTCATAACAGCGGTCGGAAAAGAGAGCGCCGCCAAATTTTCTGATAGCCGTTGGTGTCTTTACCCATGTAGGTGTTCTGTATATCGTTCAATAAAGATTGCGACTTCATCAGGCTCAATCTCTGGGCTGGTCCTTTTTTTAATATCCTCATCTACGATGTTACCGGGATTATCTATCAATGATTTTAAGCGTCCTTTTTTTATCCAATCACTGCACCATATATTTGTGTTAGGTTCATTCCCTTTGGTTAATTTTTCTGTAAATTCAATATTGGTTGTAAAAAACATAGAAAGACGCTGTATCCAAATTTGTATGTATCCAGTTTTTTGAAATTTTTGGAATTTTTGATATATTTTCTCACAAATAGACCTTTTGAAATCATCATCATCAAATTGTGCAATTAATATGCTCAGTATTGCTGAGATGATGGGATAGGTTCTACGGTTGTGAAGTGCAATTTCTACTGCGATGCTAATAATTGGCAGTACATCACTTTTTAACTTCCTTTGTTTCTTTGCTTGTTTCCTAAGTGTTTTATAAAAATTTAATAAAGCTTTATCTAAACTTCCGGAATTGGGATATTCTTTTGCATGCATATAAATAATTAATAGATCTTTTTGTGAAGTATTTGCTTTTTGTTTCTTCTGGTCCCATGCCAATTTGTCTTTTTTTATTGATGACAGAATCACTTGATCAGATGAATTTGTTTTAGTATGATTGAGCTGCATCCTATGCTCAGACATAATCTCAGTAATTATTTTTAGAATCTCTTCACCAGAATCAGAATTATTTGTAAATATCCTATAATCATCTCGATATCTTATAATTTGATAATCTGAGACAGTACTCGGTATCTCTTGTGATATACGCAGGTCGATATAACCCAGTACCATCTCAGCTATGAAATCCATCAACACTGAACCCTGTGGAATACCATTTGTTTCACCATATTGCATACTCTGGATAGATTTATCAATACCATTACCAATGAAATCCTTTGTATTCTCTTTATTGTTTTTGGCTACTTCTTTTGTATCTAATGCCCATGCTATAACGTGTGTATAAATTGATCTGTAGCAATCTGCTATGTCAGTATTAAGAATGTATTTGTAATCTAATGCAAGTTCAATAGATCTTTGCTCTATTTTTTGCCACCATTGTGATATTCGGGCGGCTTTATCTTTTTCTTCATTTTGTGATTCAACTGGAATGCTCATGCAAGCTATTTTTTCATCTCGTGAAAATTCCTTGAAACTTTTTTTAATCTTGGTCCAATTTTCTTCTTTAGTAATCTTGTTAACTAAGTCAACATAAATTGCCGGATGAATGAGTTGTAGTGGTCGCCATTCATGTTGACCTTTATAAATCCAGATAGTATGGTTGTTATTTTTATATTCGCTAGGTTTCTTAGATTGAAAATCTGATAACCTTTTTCTTTCAAGTATATCATTGACCTTTTCTAATAATTTTCCGAAATTAAAATATTGCGGTAAATGAATATTAGTATAACTTTCACTTTTCAAGAAAAATTTCTTTGCTTGCTTGTGATCCATATCAAGGATAGTTTTTTGTTGTTTTTTCATATATTACTCTTCTGTATATTTCTCAGATTGAAATTTTACCTGCACTTCGCTATTCATCAACTTTGGTAACAAAATGTCGCGCAACTTTTCGAGTATGTGTGCGTGAAGGTAGTTTTCGTTGATTTTCTTGTAGAGACTATTAGCTTGTTTTGAAAACTTTTTGAGTAACTGCTTTAGTGGTAATTTGAGTTTCATTGCTCTTAAATGAATTGGTCCAAAGTTCTTTTGAACACTGCCAGAGGCCAATGCCTGGAGGTTTTATTGGAAATGTCGTGACTTCAGATATTGATACATAAATGAATAATTATCGCCGTCTTTTGGTCGGAATCGGATAACACTAGTATTGAGTAACAAAGGTAAATGCTATTTCCTAATAATCGCCATTTTTCCTAATGTTCCAGATGTTGGGACAATCATATCCATTTCTTCAAGCAAAAAATGTTTATACTTACCATCCGCTTCTTCATTAGATATGAAGTTAGATTTTTCTGTTTCAATTTCTCCGTTCTGTATCAACCTTCTTGACTCTAGGGGTTGATCCCACCGAGAGGAAGGGGAGGCCTCTCTCAAGGTACTGTCCCGGAGGGATTCGGCTACTGGAGACATCATCCTTCCGCCGCCTGAAAAAGCCTCTCGACAACATTTGATCTCTCCTTTGCGATATACCCGTGCCCGTTACGGCTCAACAGTTCTAATGATACCGCCTGTAAGTCTGCGTTGGTGGCTTGAAGTGCTAGCTTCAGGGAGGTAATATCACACTGATTTTATTGTTGTTTATCTAATCTGGGTAAGTCGTTTACCTCTTCGTACAGCTGTTTTAAGTGCTCACCTGACATGTCTATAATAGGCTCATACATAAATGAGTTGATATGTATATTTTCTGGGGTCATTAGCAATACTTTTTCTAGAATTTTTAATATGCCAGACTTTTTTGAATCTTTCTCATATTTATCTTGGTACATTTTGACTAATTTGTAAGTCTGGTTCTTTTTAATATCACCTGAATTGTTAATTTTCGTAAGTATAAACCTTTCAGCTTTTAGTCTGATTGCAATAGCTAAAGTGATCTTTTCTTCTAGTTTCATATTGTCTTCAGTATCACCTCGAATAGATAAGGCTACTTTTTCTAATGTGTCTAGAAAATTTTCACTAGTGTCATTAATATTGTCAGTTCCACTTTTGAGAATTTTTTTAAATATTGGTTTTAAGTTCTCCAATTTTAAGTCTTTTGTTTTATCTTTTATGTGCAAAAAAGACGTTAGTTCATCCTTCGTTTCTTGATCGTCAGAAAATTCTGCCAAGTTTCTGACAAGTGGAATAGAAGCGAATAGTTTTTTGTTGTCGTTTAAATGTTTTTTCCAATCCGTGAAAGGATGATGTTGATACACTTCCTCTAGAAGCTTTATGTCATCTTCACCCCTCAATGTATTTAGTTTGTTACTTCTAGCCATATTTAGCCTACTACTTACCGTTCTATGAAAATCGAAATTATGTGTTAAAATGATTTGATAGAAAAAATCCTCTTTCGAGATATCTCGTAGATATTCAATAATCGCGTATTTGTTCTTATAATCAAAAGAGTCTGCAATGTCGTCTATTATGAATAATGTTTCCTGTTTAATATCTTTTCTTGCTAAGATTTCAAAAATAATATTCAAAATATATAAAGCGCGTTTCTCACCTTGACTCAACACTTTTAGTATTTCTTCTTTTTCCATACTTTGAATGGAATTACGATCTTGAAACTCAAAGGCAATAGTAGGGGCTTCATCATTGAATATTACTTCTGTCTGATTCTCAATAATTATTTTAAATGGGACATAAAACCTATAATTGAAAATGTCTACAGCAGTTTGCCATTTAGTTCTTTCGTTTTGTGCTCGCTGAATGATTTTAGCGATCTCTTTCTTAGATCTTTCATACGTCTCAAGTACCGATCTGTATAGTCCTTCTTCTTGTTTCAAGTAACTCAGCCATACCTTAGCTTTAAAACTTTCTATATTAGTTAACTGACTTAAAATGTATTTGTTTGCTGTAAGATATTCTCCCAGATCCCTTAGCTCTTGATTCTTTATAATTTTGTTACGTATGATAGAAAACATGTTCTTTAGTTCAGTATCTGTAAAGATGCTATTTTTCTCATTTTCAATTATTGTTTGAAGTTGTTTTTGTGTAGTTATCTCATCTGGGTTGCCCTTTAAAAAAACTGAATGTTCTGCTTTAAAAAATCCATTCTGTTCCAATCGCTTCGCTATCTCTTCTGCTTGATAATCATTGAATATCCCTTTCTTAAAATACTTAGATTGGGCAATTAATTCATCATATTTTTCTACATATTGTTTAATGTGTTTTTGGACATCTGCATCTCCAAAAAAACGTAAAGCTCTTTCACTAAATATTGTATTATATTTAATATCTATAAAATCTCCTTTGTTATCTTCTAATCTAGGATTAAGAGTCTCTAATGCTTTAAAAAATTCTCCCTCTTGATTTTGCATAAATACCTTTGATATCTCTTTTTCTATTTCTTCATTTTTTAGTCCAGAATAATTTCGTAACACAGTTAGTAATTTATTCTTTTCTGAATCAATATCCAAATGAATTGTGGTATATTGGTCCCTCAGTTTTTGATTTACGAGTAAGGTAGATATTTTTGAAGAACTAAAACCTTCATTATATGGTTCTATGACAAACACTTCTTCTGGTTTGAGGTTTTCATTATCTTTCGATATTATCATCTCTGTTTTTCTCTTAGGAAAAACAATATCTTGTGATTTTTTACCTTGGGATAAATCTTCAAAAGTTTTAGCAAATGAAGTTTTCATTACACCATTAGGAGCATAAATAGAAAAAGTACGATGATTTGGATCAAAAATAAATTCGTATTCTAATTTGTTGATACCATAACAGTTTTCTAATTTAACCTTGATAGATTTCATGATGATTCTCTTTTAAAGTATGAATTGATATTTTTGACTTTTATTTTTCCATTCATAAGTGCTGGCAATAAAATATTACGTAGATTTTCGAGTATATCGGTATGTTCGGAATTTCTAATAATCTTGTCGTTTAATGGCCTTGTATGTTTCTCAAAACTAGTAATGTATTCTAGTTGTGGTTTTACGGTTTCTATTCTACCCAAATCAGTTTTAGTAATGGCTCCGAATACCGTTCCTGTACTGTTGAATTACTTTATTTTTTCCATTAGCGACTTCATTTTGAAATAAGTGTATGTATAAAATTCTTTGCTTTTTCTGTGACGGATAGCGGCTACACCTCTGCCGATGCAACATTTCTCTTTAGCCATATTCTGTTCGCCAACAGGGGCTCGCACACTAATCAAGGTATCATATCTCTCTGCAAAGCGCTTAGGTGTAGTCGAATATACTCTATTTTGCGGGAATCTAAAACCAAAATCTGCATTTCCTTGAAACATCCGAACACCTATCCCTTTTTCATTGTAGGAATCTCCGGGTGGCGATTGTCCCATTGTAAAATCAAATTCATCGGAGATGGTGCTAGTCTCCCACCCTTCATCCGCCTCTTCCACAAACCACTGCCGAAACAGTGTCTGCGCCATATCTTCAAGGGTTTTGTTCTGGCGGTGTAGCAGGTCTATCTTGTCGTCAAGGGATGATAGCATTTCGACGATAGATTCTTGTTCGGGGAGTGGAGGGAACAGGATAGAATAATTCTTGAGTATGTCTGTTTTCAAATTAGTAAAAATAGTTCCATTACCTTGTACTAATAATGATTTTCTTTCTTTCAAAATTAGGTAATATAAAAATAATTTATCAACATTTTTAATCTCACGAAGCAATAGCCATCCATCATGAATACAAGCACGGATTTTCATAAACCTCGGTAAGCCTGGTGTTGCACTATTAGAAATAATAAAATCTCCCGGATAGACAACTCTACTACTAGATTCTGCTTCAGGTTTAATAAATTCTTTTGTTTTGAATATGTATCTTGAGTTTGTCTCAGTGGCATCAGCAATTTTTACCCATGGCGTACCAAATTGTGCAATATAATTATGAATAGGTCGCGGTGAACTCCCTCTTGTAATTTCACAAAAGTCAGAAAATTTCATTTTTGTCCAACTTTCTAAATTAGCCTTTTCTTGTAGCATCACATATTTTCCTTTGATACTCTCTTTGATATTTTCTGGCAATATTTCCAATCCATCACATCAACCTCTTGCCAACCGTTACAGTTCTCCACTATGCCGGTTTCCATGGGACTTCACCGGGGGCTATTTCCTTTATGAGTAAACCTGCGCCTTCGCGTCTTGAGAAAGGGAACCTGGGTTCATGGTCCCATTCTTTCGCCTGCAGTTTTTGTAGAGCGTCTTCGTTTATGGTTATCCCCAGACCGGGGGCGTCTCCAAGGAGTATCCATCCTTCTTCAACGTGGTTGTCCCACGACTGGAAAGCGGCTTCTCGTCCCGGGTCTACTACCTCCATCATTGAATGGTTGGGGAGAGCTGCTGCCAGGTGTGCCATGAAGTTTGCCGGGCAGTTCATCATGGTTACCGGTATCTCGTACGCGAAGGCGAGGTTTGCGCATTTCATAGCGCCGGTTATTCCCGACTGGCGGACTCCTATGTTGAGGATATCTACAGCCTGGCCTGCTATGAGCGGTGCGGCTTCATCCGGTCCGTTTAGATTTTCTCCTGATGCTACCATAGCTGATATGGAGCGTGTTACCTGCCTCAAACCTTCTACGTCCCATCTTCTCGCTGGCTCTTCTGCCCAGAAGAGGTCATAGTCCTTTTCGATGCGGTGTATGGCTCTGACAGCCTGCTTGGGGCTCCAGTACTCGTTGGAGTCTATCATCAGGTATGGTCGCGCCTTGGTCTTTGAGAAGGCTTCCCTCATTACGCCTATGCGCCGGAGGTCGTCCTCCATGCTTAAGCCCACCTTTATCTTGCCGCCTTCTACGCCTGCGTCCGCCATTCGGGAGTAGAAGGAGAAGAGCTCCTCTTCCGACAGGTTGTAGCCTATGTCGGACGCGTAGACCTTGACCCTGCCTTCACGCGCTCCAAGGGTGCGCCACAGGGGCTCGCCTGCAATTTTCGCTTTCAGGTCCCATAGCGCTACGTCTATGGCTGATATAGCGTCGGCTATCAACCCTTCCTTATTGTTCTTGTGTACGGCGTCAGTCATCTTGTTCCATAGACCCGCTACGCCGCGAGGATCCTCGCCTTCTATGAGCGGGAACAGTTTCTCGACCAGGCGGTTACCCGCGGGCGCTATGCCGCTTATCCCTTCGTCGGTATGGATCCATAGCAGGGCGGAGCTCATCAGGTCTTCACCTGCCGGGTAGTTGGCGTCTCCTATAGCTCTGTCCATCTTCTGGACGTATAGCTCAAGCCTGTAGTCTGTGATTTTCAAAGCCTTGTCTCCGTGTATACTTCCGTATCTTGTAGTCTCCGTTCCGCCGCTTCGCAGTAGTCGGGGGATATATCTATTCCCAGGTAGTTCCTGTTCAGCCTGTTTGCGACGGCTGTAGTTGTTCCAGCTCCGTTGAAAGGATCCAGCACTGTATCACCCTTAAAGCTGAACAGTTTAAGCACCCTCTCGGCCAGCTCTTCAGGGAACATCGCCGGGTGTCCGTACTGCTGCATGTTCCTTTCGGGTGCGATGGACCACTTGCCCACTACCCATTTTTTGAACTCTTCGGCCGAGACGTCTGCGTTGTCCCTGGAGCCTGGCTTTTTCAGGTCTCCCTTACAGAACAGCTCTATGAACTCCCATGTGTATTTCAAATAGGGATTGCCTGGGCTCTTCCAGCTGCCCCACGCGGTGTATTTACAGTTGTAGTTATTCTTTTCCCATATAATTTCCCCTTTCCATATAAGCTTTTGTCTTATGAAGAAGTTGCTTATGAGGTGGTGGCTTGGTATGTAGTCGGAGAACAGCGGCTGGACGTTGACGGCTATCCTGCCGCCGTACTTGACCACCCGGACGCACTGTTTGAATATCTGGAAGAGCTTCTGAAAGTAGTCTTCCCACAGGCTTGCGTCTTCATCTTCCCTGTATTCAAGCCCGAAGTTGTAAGGCGGGGAGGTGAAGATCAGGTCTATGCAGTTGTCGGGGAGGTTTTGGAGGACGGCTTCACTGTCGTCTACGATGATGCAGTTTTGGTAGTCGGCGGGAAGGGTTACGTTTTGTTTTGAGAAGGTGCTGCCTTCTGCGTAGTAGTGTCTCCCTCTTGTTTTCTCTTTCTCCTTGCGTCCTTTTACTTTGCGCTCCTGGTTGTATTCGGTGTAGTTTCTTTTGCCGTTGTTTATGCCGTAGCTGCCTATCTGGAGGATGGCGTTCAACAGGTCGGAAAATATGGGCTTAACTGAGTGGACGGCAAGGTCGCGCGTTACGGTTTCCAGCTTGTTTATACCAACCTCGCGCAGACTGGCGGTTACCTGGCGATCTTCGTAGGCTAGAGAGATCTGCTCTTTTGGAAAGAGTGAGTTGAACAGTTCAAGTGCGCGTATCTCTTCGTTGGTCAGCCTCTCGTCGTATTGTAGGGCTATTTTTCTGTATTTCATTTTTGTCAGGAGCTTTAAATCTTGTAAACATAGCAGCGCCGGCGCTTTTGGAGGAGAGGGACGTTTTTGCGCTTTTTAAGTAGTGTCCTTTGCGGAGGTCGCAGCGTGAGGTGGGGCGTACTCATGCCCTGATACACCCGAAGCTGCTGCCTTTCTTTCTTCCCGGGTGGGGGGATTGTCCCATAACCCTGCTCCCGGCCGTCTGCCGAAGGGTGAGGGTCCCGCGGAAGAGGAGACTACGCTCACTTCTTGCGCCTTGAGTGCGTCTCTGTTTACGTCTAGCCCGTTGCCTGGCTTGTTGCCGGGGATAGCCGTCCCGTCCTTTATAGTTACGTCAGAGGTCATCACTCCGTCCACCGGTTCCGGTTCCTGTACTTCCATAGTCATGAAGTTTGGTATTGCGGGTGCGAGGTGAGCGTGCAGGTTGCCTGGTGAACCTCCAAGGGTTACAGGCAGTTCCAGGCCGTAAGCGGCGTCTGCGAGCTGTAAAGCACAGGTTATGCCGGTCATCCCCGCGGATACCTGCACAACGTCGGCGGACCGGTTGTGAAAGTAGGGCAAGAATTCGCCAAGGGTGTCAAGGTTTTCACCTGCGCAAACGGGTGCCTTTATGGCGTCTGATATTCTACGGAGACCCAGGAAGTCCCACCTTCGGCAAGGCTCTTCAACCCATCCTATATCGAACCGCTCCTCCATCTCTCTCACTTTTCTTATTGCCTGTTTGGGAGACCAGAACTCGTTAGCGTCTACGTAGAGAATGGTGGTCTTGTCAGCGGTTTCCAGGCCTCTTTGCATACGTTCTATGCGCCTCATGTCTGCGTCTTGATCTAATCCGACCTTGAGCTTGCCGGCGGAAAATCCCCATCCTTGCGCCATTTTTCGGTACCACGCTTCTATATCGTCGTCGGACAGCGGCATGTCCAGACCTGAAGCGTATGCGGCCGCCTTTGGCCGTGACCCTCCCAATGTTTTCCATAGGGGTTCACCGTTGTATTTTGCCTTAAGGTCCCATAGTGCGACGTCCAGGGCAGATATTGCGTCGTTGATTATGCCGTAATGCCCAGCTTTGAAGGCCAGGCTTACCATTCTTTGCCATAGCCCTTTGACGTGCCTTGGATCTTCTCCCAGCAGCGCACGGTTGACCAGAGACTGCATCTGCTGCCTTGCACCTCCTGATCCGAATGCTATGCCGATGAGTCCTTCATCCGTGGTCAGCTCCACTAGACAGGCGCTGCCCTGTACACGACCGGACGGAGAGTTGGCGTCGCCCATCCTCCGGGTGAGGGAGTGTTCATAAACGGTGGTTCGTAGTCCTGTGATTTTCATTGGCTTTTATGGTCTTTATCTCATCCCGTGATTTTCATAAGCTCTTGAGAATTAGCATATACACTGAACGCCTGATATGACAAGGCTGCCTGGTGATTTCAGCAAACTTCATAGCAAAAACAAAGTAAAAAACACCATGAAGTATAAATAGTGGCTACCACATGAGCCTGTTCTTCTCCTAGATATTATAAGGTAAAGGGACGTCATGGAAAGCGCGGCGGTACAGTGGTAGGCGCATGAAGGATCGCTCAGGCTCCATGAATACCGAGAATACCGAGGTTTGATAAGGTAGCACGGTGAGCGTTTTTCCCTGTTTGTTCTCTAAATTTCCCATAAGTCGTATAGAACGCCGTGCGGCGACGTATCTCCGTGGCGGGTAACCTTCGTACGTATAGACCTCTTTCTAGTGGGGCTTTTGCGCGGCGATTGTGACTGTACGCCGCCCCTTTTGTATGGAGTAGGTAAGTTATGAGTTACAACTACAGGCTACTGTTCATATTTTGCGCGGTTATCGTCTCGGCGTTAACCCTGACCCTGAACTCCTTATCTGTTTCAGGTCAATCTGAGGAGGAGCAAGGGGCAGACACCGGTAAAGGAATCTTGATGTTTGCGCTGGATACGGACGCTGCCCTTAGCTCTGATGACGCGTCAAATATGCGTACCGCGTTTTTTACGACGCTGGACGTTGTAGATCGAAACTCCGCCCGCGTATTACTTTTCAGCGAGGTTCCGGGTGACGTTGCGACGGTTGAAACCAGGTTCAAGTTTGATTCTATCCGGCGAACGTTGGATGATCTACCCGCGCCCGCGGAAGCGAGTTCCGATGTACTGGGGGCAGCGGCCTACATTTACAGCTACTTCCTGGAGAATGCGGCTCCGAAGGGTAGCCGTGCTATTTTTATAACGCCTGCTTTGCTTGTTGACCAGTCGGAAACCACACTGGAGGGAATGCGTACCCTGGCCTCTCTCTTTGTAGACCAGGGCTGGGTACTGGACGCTGTAACTCTGCCGAGCTCCTCGGTTGAATCGCAGAGGGTAATGGGTGAACTTTCAACTATGACCAATGGGTCCATTTTCCATATGGGAGGGTCCGAAGGCGTGAGTGAATTTGTGCAATATACGTCTGGTATAACGGCAGAAGCCTTTGTGAATATGGAGCTGGAGAGTTCAAGCGTGGCGGGTATAGTGTCTGTGGCTCCTTATACTGACTCGTCGTTGATTGTGCTTTACAAATCCGACCCAACGGCGGAGTTTACTCTTCATGGGCCGGACGGTACAGCGATGGAGTCTACCGGGAAGGGTATAAGCATTTCTGAATCACCAAACCTGCTGACGGCGCGTCTGGAGTCACCCGCTCCGGGGCATTGGGTAGTAGTGGGACGAGGCTCCGGACTGTTCCTGGCGCACTCAGAGACTAACAACCCTTTAGAGCTGCAGCTGGTAGACTCGGATATTTTTCCTATAAGCGCGGACTTCAGCTTGTCTGCTGCTCCGTTCATTGAAGGTAAGATGCAGACTATTTCGGGGGCTTTTATAGAGGCGAGAATTACAGACGCGACGGGCAAGACCGCCACCTATGAGATGCAGGATAACGGCCTGGACGGAGACGCTACAGCAGGGGACGGCATATATTCTGCGACGGTTCACCACGTGGACGTTCAGGGAGTCAACGGCACGTTGTTGAGGCTGCGTTGGCTCGATTACAGCGGAACTGTAGAGAATGAGACTTATTTCCGCACTGAGCACTTTCCCGAACTGTCCTTGAGCTCCTTCGATCTTGAAGAACCGATAGAAGTAGGGCAAAGGTTTTTGGCGGGAGTGGCGGAGGTTACACTTGATGGCCGACCACACCTCGTGCTGCCGGAAGAGCTGTCAGCCCAATTTGCGGACGGTGCCAAGACGTTTGAAGGTGAAGTGACGCCTGTGTCTATAGTTGAGAACGGTATGGCGTGGCAATTCAATATATACGGTACTTCAAGGGAAGAGGGAGATTACTCACTTACGACATATCTGGATAGTGAGCACGTGAGCAGGGTTTACTCCCTTTCGCAGGTCTCCGACAAGCTATTTACAGGGGTTGGGACTCCGTTGATCCCTGACAGTTTGTACGGATTTCCGACCTGGTTTTGGGGCACGGCGGCGTTGATGGTGCTGATTATTTTGTTAGCTTTGTATATGGCTATGAGACGCCCTCAACCGTTTGGTGTTCTGTACGACGACATTGGGAGGGTAGTGGTCGATTTCTCAAGCCTGAAACGACCACTTCGCAAACGACTATTCAGCCCTAGCATAGTAACGGCTTCAGAGGTTGAGGATCTTCTGTTGCGGAACGCCTCCTTTCGCTTCCGCAGAGGTTGGGTGGAGTTCCACTACAACCGTATCCTCGAAAGCACAAGCGTGCGCGTCAATGGTCGCCCCGCGGGTCCAGTTGTACGACTAGAGCCTGACGTCTCTTTGGGGATAGGGGGACGGCTTCTGTCTTTTTCTGAGAAGGAACACTCTGCAGAAAGGATACAAGCAACCCAGCCTCCTTACTTGGTGGTTAATAAGTAGTGGGTAAGCCTGTGCCTGTATCTACCTAACCGTTTATAAAACTATAAGCCCGCGCCCATCTTTTCCGTTTGCCAGGTCGTGGTAAGCCTCGTTTATGTCTTCTAGTTTGTAGCGGCGCTTTATCAGCCCTGCGATATCTATGAGCCCGTTTCTACGGAGATTTAACAGGGTCTTGAAGGTAACGTGAGGAGGAGCAGAACCATAATAGCTCCCCTTGACGGTTTTTTCATTGCGGACGAGGTCCACCATGTTTATTGAAGCGGAGACTCCCTCTGGAGCCAGACCCACGATTATCCCCATCCCTCCGGGTTTCATGCAGGTGATCATAGTCTCGGTAACTGCTGATCCTCCAAAGGCGTCAATACAAACCTCGGCGCCTCCGCTCGTTAGGTCCCGTATGATATTGACTACGTCCCTTTCGCTGGAAGAAGAATTGACGACGTGGGTAGCTCCGAAACCTCGAGAGAACTCCAGCTTGTCTTCGTTTATATCTACCGCGATGATCGGGAATGCACCTACCATTTTAGCTGCCTGCAGAGCGTTAAGTCCTACGCCCCCTACTCCAAAGACGGCAATGGACACACCCGGCTTGATTCTCGGTTCGTTTATAACTGCCCCTATGCCGGTCGCAACTGCGCATCCCATGAGTGCTGCCTCTTCCATTGGCACGTCTTCCGGAAGTTTGCTGCAAGCCTGCTGGGGTACTATTACCGTTTCTGCAAACAGCCCCAACTTTGCAAACTGAAATATTTCTTTCCCCGCTTTGTCCTTCAGGCGCAAAGTACCGTCAAACTGGTAGGCACCGGTAGACCTGTGCGTCTCACACCTATTGCCTTTACCAAGCCTGCAGGTTGTACAAAATCCACACGAAGGAACAAAAGAGAGTATGCACGAGTCTCCTTCCTTAAGTCCTTGTACTCCTTGCCCCGTCTCTTCAATGATTCCCGCGCCTTCATGCCCTAAAACCATGGGTAAAGGAAAGCTGGTTTCACCCAGCATCACGTGATGATCGCTTGCACAGATGCCAGCGACTGTAATTCTGACGCGCACCTCTCCTTGCCGTGGAGGTTGCTGTACCAGGTCAGTTACCCTCATCGGGGCTTTGGCGTCATAGAGAACAGCACATTTGGGCATTATTAGGATTTGTAGTTGAACTTAAAGTTAGGCTTTGCAGACTGCTTGCAAACTTGCTTGTCCTGCAAAGACGACCGTAGCGTTAGGCTTTTTAAGCTACAGCCTCTTTTAACATGTTGGCCACTTTTGCCTTGAGCTCTTTGACCTCCATAATGTGAGGGGATTTCCCTTGAGCTTTTTTGTCCCATAGAGTCTGACCGTCTACGGTAACTTTGAATGCTCCTGCAACTCCGGGCTTGAGTGATATGGCTATTGCCGTGCCTGCGGCTTGAAACAGTTCACTAGCCATGTATGCCGCGAGGTTTGCGTACCCACAAGGGACACAATACTCTATCTCGGCTTCCATTTTCCATTGCTTATCCATCAAAAACCTCCTTTAGTTTCAAGGTCTATGTATATAATATGCCACCTGACACTTGACCGCTCTTGTGCTAAAGTGTAAGAAGTGTAAGAGCAGGCAGTAATTTTCAGTGGTTAATCCACTCTGTGTCAGACTATGTAATCACCCTTAACCATAACCGCGAAGGAGTGAATATGGCAAATCCGATAGTATTGCGAGACGTCTCCAGGGAAGACGTGGAACGGGTGGCCGGCTGGATACTGGATACAGAGGTGTCTGAGGCTTGGTTTGGGCGCTATTCTTACGGTGACTCTGCGCACCTCGGTTATGACCCTAATAAAATGGTTGATGCTTCGGAATCGGAGTGGGACGCGGTCTTTCACGATCCTCATAGTAATCCTCGAAGGGAGATATTCTCTATATATACGAGGATACAGGATGAGCATATAGGTGAGGCTCAGATAGCGGTTGAGGAAGGGATAGGTGACGGTCAGGCTTCGGTTCTGATAGGTCGGAAAGACTTATGGCATCAGGGTTACGGAACAGCTTCTACGTTTACTCTTCTTGAGCACGCTTTTGATGAGGTAGGGCTGTACAGGGTTTGGGTAGACGTGCCGGAATATAACAAGCCCGCGGTGAATATGTTTTCCCACATAGGCTTTATACATGAAGGTACCCTCCGAAAGAGTAGGCCCCATGAAGGTACGCGTTTTGATTCAGTAATTATGGGGATGCTGATTGATGAATTTCAGCGCTTGTATCCTGATGGAGTGGAAAGCCACATGGTGAATCAAGGCTTTAGATCTTCGGTGTAGAGGCTAGAGGTTTGAGGTGGCAGTCTTGTCGAGATATTTCAATCCTGATCCCGTGTTCATCAAGACTATAGTTTCGGTTTTTTCGATGTCTTTGGAAGCCAGGAGAACTTTGAGCGCCGCGAACACAGCGCCGCCTTCTGGAGCTGCAAAGACGCCTGTCAGGCTGCCAAGTTCTGATACGCCTGCAAGCATATCTTCATCAGACACAGTTACAGCAGTGCCTCCGCTGCGCCTTATGGCGTCCAGTATGAGAAAGTCGCCTATAGCCGCCGGCACGCGCAAACCCGCGGCTAACGTAGTTGGGTTGTCGAACGGTTCAGCGAATCTGTTTCCACTCCTGAAAGCACGCACTATGGGCGAACATCCTTCAGCCTGAACGGATACCATGCGGGGGCGAGCCGAACCTATCCAGCCTATCTGCTCCATCTCTTCCATAGCCTTCCAGATGCCGACCAGACCCGTCCCCCCTCCCGTGGGATATATGATCACGTCTGGTACCTTTCCCAGTTGCTCAACCAGTTCCCATCCCATCGTCTTTTTGCCTTCGACTCTGTAGGGCTCGCGCAAAGTTGAAACATCAAACCACCCATGTATATCCGCTTGCTCTTTGCATATCTTTCCGGCGTCTGTGATGAAACCTTCCACTAGCGTCGTTTCCGCTCCGTAAACCTTGCATTCCACTACGTTGGCCTGCGGAACGTCCATGGGCATGAAGATGTGCGAGCGAAGGCCGGACGCAGCTGCATAGGCAGCCAAAGCCCCTCCCGCGTTGCCAGCTGATGGAGCACATAACTCAAGCGCCCCCAACTCTTTTGCCCTCGAGACTGCACAAGTCATTCCTCGTGCTTTAAATGAACCGGTCGGGTTTACCGACTCGTCCTTGAGGAATAAGTTCGGAGCGCCGAGGTTCTTTTGGAGAGAGTCGGGCCGAAGTAAGGGCGTCCACCCTTCGCCTAATGAAATTACGTTTTCGGAACGTCTGACGGGCAGGATCTCCGCGTAGCGCCAGAGAGATGAGACCCTTTGCGCCATTGCCTCTGGACGAAGGGTCTTCGCCGCCGCGTCAAGGTCATAGCGGGCGAGGAGCGGCTTTCCGTCTTTGGGGCACGTTCGTATCAGGCGTTCAGGGTCAAAGGAGGCAGAACAGTAGGAGCATTCGAGGTCCTTCAGCGCGGATTCTATCTTCATTCAGGCAGATGGCTTAATTATGTAACGTTGGAACGGATCTCTTGAGACTATCTGAAATGATAGTCGTAGTGGCGAAGGGGTATTGCAATTTATCCCAAACACACTCCTTGCCTAATATATTTGCTAATGTCCGTGCGGCCTTCAGTGCGGTTTCCGAGAGGCTCGGCATCAATGCAGCTTCTTCGTATATAGAGGTTACCGCCATTTGTGGCATACCACATGGCACTATGTAGTCGAACATACTTATATCGGGAGCTACATTGAGCGCAAATCCGTGCATCGTTACTCCTCCGCTTACTCTGACCCCTATAGCCGCTATCTTTCTACCTTTCGGATTTTCTCCACTCGGGGGACGTTCTCCCGGTTCTCCCTCTACAAACACCCCGGTACGTCCAACAACGCGATGTCCGAATATGCCGTATTTCATGAGGGTTGCGAGGACGGTTTCTTCCAGCAAGCGTGCCCATGCCACGGGTCCAAGTTTCGCCTTTCGTAGGTTTATTATAGGGTAAGCGACCAGTTGACCTGGCCCATGATACGTGGTTCTGCCACCCCTGTCGGTTTCGATTACTTCTGCTTCCAGCAGAGAGAGTCTTCGGTCATCGGCCAGCACCTCGTCCTGGTTTCCTCGTCTCCCTATGGTGTATACATGTGGATGCTCAAGGAAGAGAATGACGTCTTCAGCGCCGCCTTTGACTGCCTCTAAAATATCTCGCTGAATCGATACAGCCTCAAGATAAGGTACCCGCCCCAACCAGAAAGCTCTAAGATATGATTGCGAGTTCTTCTCCAACTCCAAAATCCTCCCAGCGGTTGTAAAGTACCCATTGCGATGAGACAACATAAAGAATTATATAGCTTGAAGCAAGTTGAATAAACTTTACCTTTCGCTATGCGGCGCGTTACACTTGATAACTGAAACCCTTTCGTGTAGAACGACAATACAGACAACACACTAGATCAAGGAGAAATCTGAAATCCGACAGTTATTTTCCTCAGAGATGTTTAGGCTGGGCTTTATTGGTGCATCTGGTACTTTGGCCCTCATGCTAATTTCGGCATTCATACTGAGTTGTGGGGCATCCGAACCATCGCCTACAGTTACATCTTTGCCTACCTCGATTCCTACGGCTACGCTCTTACCTATCTCGACTCCTACTACGGCCCTACCTGCTCCCACGTCTACACCTGCACCCCAGACCACCTCACCTTTTACCGAACCTGTACCCTCTAATTCCGAACTAACAGAGGCGAAGATATGCGAAACAGCATCTGATCCTCCAGTACCTCCAACGGGCACCGTAGACTTCAGTGGCTTGGACTACTTTACTCTGTTGGAGACCGATAAAGGCGATATAAGAATACGCTTATTTGATGACAGGGCGCCGAATACGACGGAAAACTTCATTAATCTAGCCTGTATAGGTTTTTATGACGGTATCGTGTTTCATAGGGTTATCCCTGATTTCGTAGTGCAGGGAGGTGATCCAATGGGAACGGGTATAGGTGGCCCCGGGTACAGGTTTGCAGATCAGTTCCACCCTGACTTGAACCATTCTGTCAAAGGAGCTATGTCTATGGCAAACTCTGGAGTTGATACGAACGGGAGCCAGTTCTTCATAACGTTAGCTCCTCAACCTCATCTAGACGCCTACTCACCTAACGGCAGTATTAAAGATTGCAGCCAAAGGAGGGTCTCATGCCATGCCGTATTTGGTTACGTTTATGAAGGCTTTGAAAACGTGGAACGTATTGAGATAGGAGATACTATAAGGAAGGCGACTATCTACTCGGTGGAGTCTTCCGAATGATGTTTTTGTTCACATTAGAGCCTTTACAACCCTATTTATCACGGCAATATTGGCTGTGAATTGCCCTGTACTCTCAGCCTTTCATGACTCTATGTACCAAGTTCATATAAGGTGTTCCAGGTTAACCTTGTCTGGATATGCCAAGGCTGTAATACACTGATTTTAGAGCAGGTGTTTGACTCGCCAGTCAATTGCCGGATCACTTGTACAGTGTTCCAGCTTATAAGTGGTGGGCGTAGTGTAGTGGCCTAACACATCAGGTTGTGGCCCTGAAGATCGTGGGTTCGAATCCCGCCGTCCACCCCAAACTAAAGTACGCGCCCGTAACTCAGCGGATAGAGTGCCAGGCTTCGAACCTGGACGTCGGGGGTTCGAATCCCTCCGGGCGTGCCAAACTCACTCACGCTCGCTGAAGTTGTAAGTTGCTTACGTCTATTATGCTGAAGTTGTCTCTTCTTCTTCGGAAGATGCGTACTTCACGGCTGTCCCATAAGCCAAAATCTCGGATACGCCTTGAAGAATGTCGGACGTGACATACCGTAACCCTACAATCGCATCTCCGCCCATGTTTTTCGCTTCAGCTATCATTCTCTCGGTCGCTTTGTCGCGCGCTTGTTTCTGTAGTTGAGTATATTCGCGCACTTCTCCGCCCATAATAGTCTTCAAAAAGGCAGTAATGTCCCTACCTATCGCCCGAGTTTTGACCGAGCTCCCAATGACAAGCCCTAACGACTCTGATATCTCCTTACCATGTATGTTGTCCGTAGTAGAAATTATCATTCAAGTCTCCTTTTAGCAACTTTTGACTGATTGTTAAGAATTTTATACCAGACCCTTTGCTAATGTCGAGTGTTAGTCTCAAATGACTAAGTGGTGTTTCAGGTGATTTATATAATAAGTAGTAGATCTGTTGCTTCTCTGTTTGCGTATACTATCTGTAGATATATTGAACAACTGGAATAGGAATAATTCTTCATGCTCTCTATCTCTTTTCAACAGCGTTTATGAGCACGCAACCTAAGACCTTGATTAGGGCAAGCGAGTCCTCTCTATCTCTTACTCTTGCCCGGCGTTTGGATGTTGCGTTTGAGGTGACCTGGCTGGCTGGGCTTATAGTAGTCGCCTTTGTTTTCAACGGCAATAACTATCTGTTCCATTTTACCCAGCCCAAGCAATACGCAGTCCATCTGATTGGATTGGTTTTGGCGTCCTTGTGGATTTTAGAGCTTGCACTCAAGTGGCAACCTCGCACTGCAAGGCAGTCAGCCGAGGATGAAACTCATGTCAGCTATTGGAAGCGTCCTGTAATCTGGGCGGGACGTGATCCTCTTCGCTGGGGACTGCTATTTGTGGGGTTATTCACGTTTGGGCAAATTATGTCTACGATTTTCTCAGCGTCTCCAGGAATCAGCTTTTTCGGAAGGGACGCGAATGATCCAGGATATGAGCTGTACGCCATATTTGGGTATATGCTTATGCTGGTTACAGTGGCCGTGCGGATTCGTACTTCAGATCAGGTTTTGCGCTTTCTGCGGACAATAACCGCGATAGGGTTTCTGACTTCTCTTTACGGTTTTTTGCAATACCTTGGAATAGATCCTTTTGGTTTTGGCGAAGAGCTGGCTTTCAGCGGCTCTCGGGTATATTCGACCTATGGGAATCCGATATTTTTTGCGTCTTTCGTAGCTATGTCATCATGGCTTACGCTTGCATGGACGATGACGGAACATCATCGCCGAGGCAAACTGTGGCCTCTGGTTGCAGGAGTTATATTTATTGCCTTTCAGTGGGCTGTTATTTGGTTGACTGGAAGCCGGGGACCGATATTTGCTCTGGTGATAGGGGGACTGCCTGCTACTGTAATAGTTGCATTTTTTCTGTACAGACGGATAGATTTTGGGAAAGTGCTGGGATTGTTGGCAGCTGCTTTAGCAATGAGTGTTGTACTAACCACCTTTGTCCCTGCACTTATATCATCGCTCTCTGACGAACCAACCTCGCTCTCTGACGAACCAACCTCGGGCATCTTAGGCTCTGGTACCAATAGTCGTGTAGTAGGTACATTTAGTGCAGGCAGTCTGGACGTTGCTACATCCGGGCGAACTGAGATATGGGCTGGGGCTTTTGAGTTGTTGCGTACCCGAGAAAACTGGCCTGAGGAGGCTGGATTAGTACGAGGCGTAAGGCATATTTTCGGGTATGGGCAAGATATGTATAGAAGGGTTTATCCGTTGACTGCACCGGGGTCGACAACCTTTATGCCGGCCTCCCATGCTCACAATTTTGTTCTTCAGATTTGGCTGGAACTTGGATTGTGGGGACTTCTGTCCTTTATAGGGCTTGCTGTGTCTGTGATATGGGCTATGGTACTTGTTGTCTTCCGAGGGCGCGCTTTCGTTTTAGAGAAAGAAAGCGGGAGCTTATGGCTCTCTGCCGTTGTGGTTGGTTTGTGGGCCTCACTTGCAACACGCGGGGCTGAACAGATCCCTGGTGTGGGGAGAGTGTCTGACCTTTTGCTTTTCTGGACTCTTCTGGGTTTTGTATTTGCTATAGAACGTATCAGCTCGGGAAGATTGAGTGAAACCGTGCGACAAGAGGAGAATAGCAGTAAGCGATCAGTAGTACCTGCAGGACGGAAGATTCTCCGACGAGCCAAGCGACGAGCCAGAAGGTCAGAACCTTTAAGTCCTGCGTATCAGTGGAAACCGTTTCTGACTGCACTCGCTTTGGTCTTTGCTGTTGCCTCTCTGGTAATTTTTATATCTGTTGATGTTAGAGCGATACGAGGCTCTGCCTTGGCTGTACGCGCGGTCCACATGTTCTCGGATAGCGATAATGACGTAAGAAATCAGGCCGTCAACACGTTACGTGATGCTATAGATCTTGACCCTCGTGCGGAAGATTTCGCCTCCCGCCTCGTTGATAAACTTGTGCCTCTTGCTCAAAACCAATTAAGGCAATATGTCTCTACACCAGATCCGGAAGAGAAGCAAGGACACTTGTTTCAAGCGAGCGAAGCCTTAAGGGTAGCAGACGAAACTATTGATCGACATCAAGCACATCAACCATGGTCGTTTCGCTCTGGTGTATGGAAGACCAGCATTCTAGCGGAGATGATAAATCTTGAGAAGCTTAGAGTACAAGAAGGCCACGATGGCGCGGAGGAAAGATTACAACGTACACGTGAAGAACTTGAATACCACTTAAGAGATATTGAGAATTACATGAGTTCTTTCTATAATGTTTTGGTAAATGTTGCTACGAACTACGGTACATTAGGTCTAGACGAAGATGTGATCCGGGTGACTACTATGATTGTTGAATCAAGAAATGCTTCAAATGAAGTAAGGGCGCAGGCCAGTTTTTTTATGGGTCAAGCCTTTGTCAGATTAAGAATGAACGAAGAAGCACGCGAAACTTTTGGAGAAGGGATAGAGTACATTAACAAAACTGGTAAGAATAGTGATCAAATCGTTGAAATCAAAACCGCTCTTCATTACGAGTTAGGACGTCTATTAATTAGACTCGGTGAAGAAGATGAAGGGGTACAGCACTATACTATAGCAGCTTCCTTCCCAAACGACTTTTCAGCTATTACACTTGCTAAGAATAGCCTGAGGACTCTGCATCTGAGAGATGCTTTCAACACTCTGAGGGATACACTAAGGTCAATAAGTCCGGAAGGTGCTTTTTTCTCAGGTTACTCTGTAGATCTGGCAAGCGCCTACAATCTTCTGAGTGATGGAGGGGGTTTAAAAATTGCAAACATCAGCATGGCTATAGGTCATATAGAAGACTCACTTCAACGAGAAACTAACGACTATCGTACAAGCGCTATAAAAGCTAAAAACAGTTTAGAGTCAGCGCGTCAATACTCTCAAGAGTAGGGTATATATTGTTTCAAAGGCTTTCAAATAAAGATTCTTAGTGGTCACGGCTGATAGAGACGCGTTTTATAAATACTCTCATCACCACATATACCCAAACTTTGATTGGGCGGCGTACATCTTCTATATCTGATACTTTGTCCACCGTTTGGACATCGTATTTGAAGCTACGTGCCTGGACTTGTAGCAGTAGTCTTTGTTTTCAACGGAAATAACTACCTCTTTTTCTTTTTTCTCAGCGTCTCCAGGAATCAGATTTTTCGGAAGGGACGCGAATGATCCAGGATATGAACTGTACGCCATATTTGGGTATATGCTTATGCTGGTTACAGTGACCGTGCGGATTCGTACTTCAGATCAGGTTTTGTGCTTTCTGCGGACAATAACCGCGATAGGGTTTCTGACTTCTCTTTACGGTCTTTTGCAATACCTCGGAGTAGACCCTTTTGGTTTTGGCGAAGAACTGGCATTCAGCGGCTCTCGGATATATTCAACCTATGACTGCACCGGAGTCGACAATCTTTATGCCGGCCTCCCATGCTCACAATTTTGTTCTTCAGATTTGGCTGGAACTTGGATTGTAGAGAAAGAAAACGGGAGCTTATAGCTCTCTGCTGTTGTGGTTGGTTTGTGGGCCTCGCTTGCAACACGCGGAGCTGAACAGATCTCTGGTGTGGGAGAGTGTCTGACCCCTTGCTTTTTCTGGACGCTTCTGGGTTTTGTATTTGCTATAGAACGTATCAGCTCGGGAAGATTGAGTAAAACCGTGCGGACAAGAGGAGAATAGCAGTAAGCGATCAGTAGTACCTGCAGGTCGGAAGATTCCCCGACGAGCTAGGCGACGAGCCAGAAGGTCAGAACCTTTAAATCCTGCGTATCAGTGGAAACCGTTTTTGACTGCACTCGCTTTGGTCTTGGCTGTTGCCTCTCTGGTAATTTTTATATCTGTTGATGGTAGAGTGATACGAGGCTCTGCCTTGGCTGTACGCGCGGTCCATATGTTCTCGGGTAGCGATAATGACGTAAGAAATCAGGCCGTCAACACGTTACGCGCTATCTAGTTGACTTTCAAGCCGTTACTCTTGCTAAAAATAAACTTAAGGTTATACAGATTATGTATTTAGGCGATGCTTTAGAAACATTTAGAGAGACTCTCCGTGCGATAAATCCCTAAGGCTTTTATCCGTCAGGAGGGTATGTGGCAGATCTAGCGCACTCATATAATACTTTGACTATACCCGGCGAAGGCGATCTGTAGAGATAGTCTAATACCTCCAAACATTAGTCTGGCTATAGGTCATATAGAAAATTCACTTCAACACGCAGTCAACGAATACTATACTATTACTGCCCAAATTAAAAGTAATTTGGAGATGGCACGCAAATACTTTCTGGATTAAAATTTTATGCGGTTTCCGAAAGGCAATTTATTAAAATCCTCCCCTAAAGATTAACAAAAGGTATACTTACATATGACTTCTGACTAAAGAAAGGTTCCGTATAGTGCTTGAAAGGTTCCATGTACCTGAAAATATAGCCGTATTTGTAGACTACGATGAAATGTTTACAATGGTCAAGGAGCTTTTTATACGTTTAGGGATGTCTGAAGAGGACGCTCTCCAAGCTTCAGATGTGCTATTGTACGCTGACGTACGGGGGATAGAGTCTCATGGAGTAAGCAACATGCTCCGCCGCTACGTGCAAGCCTTCAAGGACAATGAGATAAACCCGTGTCCCAAGCCGCGTATAATTCGCGAGTTAGGAGGAGCGGCAACATTGGACAGTGACAGAGGGCATGGTCTCGTAGTGGGTCCCGCAGCCATGCGTATGGCTATTGAGCGAGCCAAGATTCATGGTGTAGGAAGTGTAACGGTCATAAAAGGACGGCACTTTGGAGCTTGTGCCTACCATGCCGCTCTCGCACTTGAACATGATATGATAGGCCTCGCGATGACTACCGGTGGGAAGCAAGTAGCTCCTGTAGATGGTGCACGCGCAATGGTCGGATTAAATCCTTTGGGCATAGCTGCTCCTGCTAAAAATGAAGCCCCTTTCATATTTGACGCTTCAATGAGCTCAGTCGCAGGAAATAAAATAGCTCTTGCGCGTCGTTTGGGCGTAAATGTTCTGCCTGGATGGATAGCGCAATCTGATGGAACTCCCATCATGGAAGAGCGGTCAATACCCGAGCAATTTCTAATGCTTCCTCTTGGAGGTACGAGAGAAATAGGTTCGCATAAAGGGTATTCTCTGGCAGTTGCCATAGAGATATTAACTACAATATTGGGAGGTACCGGCCATGCCAGGGACGGAGGGTCAGCTCATCACTTCTTGGCATACAACATTGCAGCATTCGTAGATCCGGAAAAATTCAAAGAGGATTTGGATGATTACCTTAAGGCTCTGAAAGAGACTCCTACTCGCCCCGGAGCAGAGCGGGTAATGTACGCCGGTTTGCCAGAAGCAGAGGAAAATATCAAGCGAAGAGAAAACGGGATACCGTATCACCCTGAAGTTATTGAGTGGTTCAGAGACACATGCGCTGAGTTTGGCATTCCTTGTAAGTTCATTTAGGTTGCTGGAATTCCCCCGTCAACTGATCAGGGAAGTGTGGATTTAATGATGCAACTGCTCGCCTTTTTGACTGAAGGAGGGAGATTATGTGGTGCTTACGATACCCGAGCCACTTATGTTCATGGGTAAGGTACTGGCCTTACGATCATCACTTACAGAAGATTTGATAATGAGGCCACTTTCTATGCTTATGGGCTTTACCTAAAACTCCAAGAGACGACATCTGCATCAAAAATGACAAAACGCGTGGACATAATCGGATCAGGACCTGGAGGATTGGGTGTAGCTTTGCTTTTGACGAGAGCTGACCTTGATGTTCACGTCTGGGAAAAAGAGTCTTCGCCCGGCGGACGTACAAAAATCGTTTCTCAAGATGGTTTCAGATTTGATAAAGGTCCAACCTTTTTGATTTACTTGGATCCTCTGCGCTCAATATTTCGTTCTGTCGGCCTCACTTTAGATGAAGAGATTGAGCTTATATGCCTTGAACCTAACTATCGCCTCGTCTTTGGAGATGGATCTAGTCTCAAATGTTTTAAGGACGAACAGAAAATGAAGAGCCAGATCAAAGCCTTGGCTGGTGTCCATGACGCGGAAGGTTTCTCAAGGTACATGGCGGATACTCGCAAAAAGTTAAATATAACTGTACCGTGTCTAGAGTCTCCATGGCCAGATTTAAAGAGTCTTTTTTCTCGGAAAATCATAAGGCTTGCGCGCGTTTTATTGCCTGCGCGTAGCATGATGGACGAGCTTGGGAGATACTTCCAAGACCCAAGAGTTATGCTGTCCATGTCCTTCCAATCCAAGTACTTAGGTATGTCTCCATTTAAAGCTTCCTCACTGTTCACTATCTTGTCCTTTATAGAGTACGAATACGGCATATTTCATCCGATAGGTGGATTGGGTTCTGTCACCTATAAAATGGCCGAACTCGCTCAAGAGCTAGGTGTAAAACTGCATATGAGCTCGCCCGTAGAAAGGGTGATTGTACAAGACCGCAAAGCGGTAGGCTTAAGGGTCAATGGGGAGAATTACAGGTCGGATGCCGTAGTGATGAACGCAGATTTTGCTAAGTACATGATGCAACTCACCCCTAGTGCCGCCAGGAAAAAATGGACCGACAAACATATTAGAAAGAAAGAGTTTTCCTGTTCTACGTTCATGCTTTACTTGGGAATCAAAGGGCTATATAATACTCCTCATCACCAGATATATCTCTCAAATAGCTACAGAGAAAATCTGGAAGATATTGAAGATAGGCATATGCTAACCTGGAAAGATCCTTCTATATATGTCCAGAACGCGTGTGTTACGGACCCAACTTTGGCTCCAGAAGGTTGTTCAACACTTTATGTTCTGTGCCCTGTCACTCATCAGTCAGAAAATGTAAATTGGGAAGAGGTATCAAGTCGTTTTCGCGAGGTAGTTCTAGACCAGATGGAAAAATTAGGATTTGAAGGCGTACGCGACCGGATAATCACCGCCAAAACTATAACTCCAGAAGATTGGGCGGGATCTATTTATAAAGGGGCTACATTCAATATGAAGCACAATTTGGCTCAGATGTTCCATAATAGACCAGGTAATCGATTTAGGGATATAGGCAATATGTACATTGTGGGTGGGGGCACTCATCCTGGCTCTGGTCTTCCGGTTATATTTGAGTCGTCAATTATCTCATCCAAGCTACTGCTTGAAGATTTGGAGGTTGAAACGAACTGGGACAGCATGACTATGGGGTTTCCAGGGTAAAAGTTTCCTTAATGCCTGTTTGTCTTACAGATGTAGAATAGGTCATCCCACTGCATGAAATTTCCTAAGACGCAGCCTTCCGACACATACCAAGCATTAGTGGTATGCTTTAGTGTAAAGGTGTACTATGTTTAGTCATGATGTATTAGTAATCGGTGCTGGTTTGGCTGGTCTTAGATCAGCGGTTGAAGCTTTGTCGCTCGGCTTGGATGTGGCGGTAATATCTAAGATTCACCCTGTTCGAAGCCATTCCAATGCTGCCCAAGGCGGTATAAATGCCCCCCTTACCGATCGCGGTGAAGATTGGGAAGGACACGCTCTAGATACCATAAAGGGTTCAGACTATCTAGCAGACCAAGATGCCGTGGAGATCATGTCGCAGGAAGCTGGAGACGCAGTGATTGGGCTAGAGCATATGGGGGTGATATTCAGCCGTGGGGACGACGGTCGGCTTGGCACTCGCCGTTTTGGTGGTCAAAAGCAGGCGCGCACGTATTTCGTTGGAGCCATAACCGGTTCGGCTATTCTTCACGTTCTGTATGAGCAAGCGTTAAAGCATGACTTGGATGTGTATGAGGAGTGGTTCGTTACTTCTCTAATTAAGGATAATGGGGTGGTTTGTGGCGCGACTGCTCTGGATATAAAGACTGGCGAATTGCATGTGATCCGTGCAAGGGCTGTGATAATGGCGGCCGGAGGTGCCGGCAGGGTATATGAGCCCTCTACTAACGCTCTTATATGCACAGGAGATGGTCTCTCGTTAGCATGGCGGGCAGGTGCACCTCTTATGGATATGGAGATGGTGCAGTTTCATCCTACGACTCTGGCACGTACAGGAATACTGCTATCGGAAGCTGCACGAGGGGAAGGTGCTCACTTGCTGAACTCTTCGGGTGAGCGGTTTATGCAGAAGTATGCTCCGGACTATATGGAACTTGCTTCCAGAGACGTGGTCTCTAGAGCTGAGCAGACAGAGATTAACGAGGGCAGGGGAGTGGATGGCAACGTGCTTTTGGATCTGCGGCACCTAGGACGGGAGTTTATCTTGCATCGTCTCGGATATCTTCAAGAGGTCGCCGAGGAGTTTTTAGGTCTTGATTTAGCGGAGCAGCCTGTACCCATTCGTCCCGGGATGCACTATATAATGGGTGGCATCAAGACGGACGTGAACGGTCTTACTTCTGTTCCTGGTCTGTATGCCATCGGCGAGTGCGCGAACGTTAGCGTGCACGGTGCGAATAGACTTGGTGCGAATTCTCTTCTGGATACCGTAGTTTTTGGAAGAAGGGCGTCCGTTCATGTTTCAGAAAATCTACCTCAAATGGTTCCCGAAAACAGTTTGATATTTTCTAGCGCTTTGAAGTCCGAGACTCAGCGGATATCGGCTTTACTTCAGGTTTCTGGACGGGTGCGTCCTTCGTTCATTCGCAGAGACATGGCTGAATCTATGACGGAGTATATGGGTGTGTTCCGCACTGAAGACAGTATGCAAAAGGCTGATCATAAGGTAGAGGAAGCCCGACATAAATACGAATCGGATATTTTTGTTGAGCATAAGAGGAAAGTTTTCAATACCGACCTTGTATCCACATTAGAACTTGACTTTATGTTGGACGTTGCTCAAGCTGTCTGTAAATGTGCTCTTTATCGTAAAGAGAGTAGAGGCGCTCATTACCGCACAGATATACCCGAGCGAGACGATGAAAACTGGCTTAAGCATATACTGGTTCATAAGATCGAAGAAGGAACGAAGGTAGAAACAGCTCCGGTAACAATTACTAAATGGAAGCCTGTAGAGCGAGTATATTAGATATTATGAAAGCAAATTTAAAAGTTAAAAGATATGACCCAGAACAGAACCGTTCTTGGGATCAAGAATATTCGGTTGAGACTCATTCATCCGCTACAATTCTTGATGCTCTCATCCAAGTGCGCGAGGAACAAGACGGTTCTTTAGCCCTTCGTTGCTCGTGCCGGGCTTCTATATGTGGTTCTTGTGGTATGAAAGTCAACGGTCGCGCTAGACTGGTTTGCAAAACTCGAGTCGGGGCGATAGCATCTGAAGGTGAAACCCTTACGATAGAACCTATGGGTAATCAACATGTCATACGGGATCTAGTCGTAGATCTTTCTACTTTCTTCAACCAGATGAAGAGAGTAACACCTTACTTACAACCTGACTTTGTTCCGGAGGAAGGAGAGTTCATAGCACCGAATGACTCTATGGAGCGACTTCTTACTTCAATGAACTGTATAATGTGTGGCTGTTGTGTATCGGATTGCACTGTTCTTGAGGTTGATAATAACTTCATAGGTCCTGCAGCGCTTGCCAAGGCATGGCGCTTTACTGAGGATCCCAGAGACGCAGCCTCAACCAAACGTCTGACCGACTTGAATGATGAGGATGGAGGTATTTGGGACTGTACACGTTGTATGGCCTGTGTAGAGGTATGTCCAAAAGAGGTAGCGCCTATGGAACGTATAATGGAACTACGCGAACGCGCTATATCCGCTGGCAATACAAACACACCAGGATATCGTCATACGGAATCTTTTAACAAATCCGTGCGGAAATACGGCCGGCTTGATGAAGCGCGTCTGGCCGTTGATAGTGCGGGGTATACTAACTTCCCACGTCTGGTAGAACTGGCTGTGCTGGGGTTGAAGTCGTTAGTGAGAGGGAAAATACCTTTTCCACCTCATGAAGCGGAAGATAGAGAACGGATTACAGATATATTCGACAAGAATCAAAAGGCAGGATCGTGAAGTTTGCTTTCTATCCTGGGTGTGTAGCGCGAGGAGCGGCCCCGGAACTTTATCAGTCAGCATCCCTGGTCCTTAAGCGTATAGGTATAGAGACTGTAGAACTTACTAAAGCGGCTTGCACAGGAGCAGGAGTACTTCAGGAGAAGAATAGCAAACTAGGCGATATTCTTAATGTCAGGACGCTGGCAATGGCGGAGGCTATGGATTTGCCTATACTTACCATATGCTCCACTTGCCAAGGTGTTATGTCGCAGGCTAACTATCGAGTGAGGCAATCCCCCGATTATCTCAAGGAAATTAATGAGGCACTTAATGAAGAGTCTCTGACCTATCGAGGCACCACTGACGTGAAACACCTGTTGTGGGTTTTGGTTGAGGATGTTGGCGTCGAAAAAGTGAAGCAAACTTTCCGGCGTGATCTGTCTCATCTGAAATTGGCTCCGTTCTATGGATGCTACATAGTCAGACCTTCGGATGCTCTAGGGTTCGCCGATCATCCGGACCGCTCGGTCGCATTAGAGACAATAATAGAGTCAGCAGGTGCAGAAGCTGTGGATTTTGCGGGAAAAACAGCTTGCTGTGGATTCCCGATACTGTTTATCAACCAGCGTAATTCTCTTCGTATGGTCGCTAATCATACAGGCGACGCTAAAGACGCAGGTGCAGACGCAATGATTACCCCTTGCCCTCTCTGCCATATCAATCTTGATGGTTATCAACCCAAAGCACTCCGACAGAATCGACCAGGGAATGCTACACTACCGATTCTTCACTTTCCACAGTTGCTTGGTTTGGCGATGGGAATGGATCCTGAACAATTAGGACTTCAACGACATATAGTCTCTGTAAAAGACATCATTGACAAAACGGTAAGAACTGTAAATTGAGCGTGTAGTTCTAATTTTGTTTAACTCACCTATATGACCCTTAAGGCATACTGTATAACTTTACCTGACTCACCAAAAGCTGTAAAAGGTTATACTCGATGCATTAAAAGTGCAGAGAAGTTCGGGTATCAAGTTGAACCGTTCCATGGTGTTAAATGGGAAGATGCAATGGGTTTCATAAAAAAACGAAACATGCCTATTAACTTTATTGATCCACACTTTTTTGATACACCTGATAAGATTTCTCGTGTCATTGGTTGTTTTGCTTCGCACCTTCTTTTGTGGGAGAAAGTGAGAGAAATTGATGAACCAGTCGTGATTTTGGAACATGATGCCTTTTTTGTTGCACCAATATCGGCTGAAGTTGTTGAAAAGACAGTTTATCTTTGTAATCTTGGTAGACCTGTGAAGCATAGAATTGACGCAATGTATCAAAATTCAGTACGGAAAGTGGAACAATTCTCAAAAGGATTACACCTCATTCGATATATGTACCTTATGGGCGCGCATGCATACCTAATAACCCCTGCTGGTGCCGAAATACTTCTTAAGTCTGCTGATCTTTATGGCATGAAACATGTTGACAGATTTATATCAGCAGCTTATCTACCTGAGTTTCATGATTTTGCTCCCTGGCCTGTTCATACAGATTCTAAGTACAGAGTTTTAAAGAGTACATCTCAGTATGGATATATATTAAGGCGCATTGTTAATAAGCTTAAGAGAATAACACTTGGAGTAATAGGCAAGACGCCATAATTTTTAGTCAAGCATTTGTAACTATGTATAATCTATATTGCATAACTTTGATAGATAATGCACTTTCAAGATATACATTTAAGCGATGTTCGGACAGTGCTAAAAAGTTTGGCTATAACGTAAAATTATTCCCTGGTATATCTAGAGAAAATTCTGCTGAGTTTTTATTCAAGAGAGGAATAAAAATATGTTCCATCGATAACCGTGACCTCTTTGCTACTCTTGGATGTTTCTCTTCTCACTTTTTATTATGGGAAAAATGCTTAGAGACAAATGAGCCTTTGATTGTTTTAGAAGACGACGCCTTTTTTGTTAATTCAATACCGGATGAAATTTTCTCTGATACGATTGATGTATGTAATCTTGGAAGACCTTCGTCATGTCCTTCACGTTTCATGCGAGAACATATGAGTGCAATTCGTACACCTTTAGGTTTGCATAGGCTTAAGTATGGATGTTTGCGCGGTGCTCATGCTTACTTCCTGAAACCAACTGGAGCTGAAAAACTTGTAGAAATGGCCACTAAAATAGGGTTACAACCTGCAGATCAGTTTATCAACTCATTTTGTATAAACTCTCTTCAAGAGTTTACTCCTTGGCCTTTAGATATGGATGCTTGTTATTCAGTTATAGGACCTAACAATAAATTTATACGGCGCATAACTCTCAAGTTTACTCTCATGTTTTCTGAATCATTTCGTCGTTTGAAGCAATGATTGAGGAAACATGTAAATGAGCCTATAGTAACTCCTATGAACTAACTTATAAAATGGTGCCTAATATACATGCTATAGTGTTATCAGATAATGTTGACTCTCTTTCAAAATTTAGCATCTGTTTATCTAGTGGTAGAAAGTTTGGTTATGATATTGAGATGTTTCCTGCGATATCACGTGAATACTCTGCTGATGTGTTCTTTTCTAAGAATATTAGAATAGATTTTTTTTCTCTTAGAGATATCTTTGCTCAGCTAGGATGTTTTGCGTCGCATTTTCTTTTGTGGGAAAGATGTGTTGAATCTAATGAACCTGTGGTTATTCTGGAAGAGGATGCTATCTTTAAGTCCCCAATATCTGATGAAGTGTTCAATAATACCTTAGACGTTTGTAATATTGGTCAACCTTCATGGAAAGATAAAAAATTCAGGTTGGAAGCATTAGAGATGAACAGATATTCTGATCTTCCTAAAATACATCGTTTAAATTATGGACACTTGCTAGGATCACACGCTTATTTTATAACACCAGCTGGCGCTAAAAAATTACTTAAGGCAGCTTCAGTTTATGGTGCTAGATCAGTAGACGAGTTCGTAAATTCGTACTATATAACGACCCTCCAGGATTTTGTTCCATGGCCGATATTCTCTCCTCATGATCTAAAGTCTTCAACGATTGAAGCTCGGGGCAGCAAATTGCACCGTGAGCTCCAAATCAGGTTTTATAAGAAATTACGTCGTATCTCATGGTAATAGGCTTTTCAATAGAGCCTTCTTTTCATAATGCCCTTTGCCTTTGATTAATAATTTGATTGATAAGCGGTATCTCCCTTCAAAACGTATCGCTAGGTACCTTTACCTTTGGAAATGAGAGAACCAATGATGATGGCCTCTGTTTGTAACGACAGACATATATTCATTTAAGTAAGTAAGGAGAAGACAAAAAAAGGAGGATACGACTTTGAGGTCGCCGTTACTCTCCTATAATTTGCAAGACTTTTAAAGATTGGAAGGTTCAAGCCTAGGCCGGTGTGCGCTTGATCAGAGGGAAGAACGATTTGTTTGAGGAGACTCATACCTAATAGAAGGTATGTGGGTAAGTGCATGGGGTGGATTGAATGAAATCACTCATTGAAGGTGGATATGTCCAATGCACAGAAAATAAGCTCAATCAATTAACTTGCGTACTGTTTGGTACTATGGTACGCTTTGTTTAAAGATAACTTTGTATCTCGGAGGAAAATTTATATGAAGCAAAAAGTACTTCAGTCTACAGTTTTTGCAACCGTTGCGTTGTTGATGATAGCGATTGTTGCTGCTTGTGGATCTCCACCAGATCCTACGGCCACACCTGGTTCAGGTTCTCCAGATCCTACGGCCACACCTAGACCGAGTTCTCCAGATCCTACGGCTACACCAGACCTCCCAACTTCCCCCGATGCTATATCTGCTCCCGATACATCTACACCTTCTAACGCGGCCTACATTGCCACAAATATCACTGATCTCCGAGGTGAGAATGGACTGAATTCGGCACAGCCTAACGATTTGTTGAAGAATTGGGGAGTTGCGGAGACACTCTTCAGGAGAGGTCCAAATGATGAAACTCTACTTTGGCTTGGTACTGAGTGGGAGGTGGCTCCTGACTTTATGAGTGCCAGAGTTACCATAAGAGAAGATGTTCCATTTCAAGTGGTGGATGGTAATGACTTTGGGACCCTGACCGCTGCTGACGTAGCGTTTTCTATGAATACTGCTAACAGCCGAACCACTCCTACGTCCATTCATGGTCAAGCTGGAGACTTTGCCGGCCTATGGGGAGAATGGCGCGCTACTGACGACTCTACTGTTGAGTTTGATGTTATTCAGTATGACTCTTCGTGGCTAGACGACTATATTAACCAGTCTGGCCAAGCCTTCTCGGTGTTCTCCAAAAGAGCTCATGACGAGATGGGTGAAGACTGGGTCAAGGAAAATATAGTAGCTACCGGACCTTACCAAGTTGAAGAATGGAGACGGGACGAATTTGTTCATATGCGAGCCGTGAACAATCACTATTTGTTTACTCCTAAGACCGAAGAAGTTAGATTGATATCGGTAAGGGAGCCTGTCCAGCGTCTGGCACTCTTACGTACTGGACAAGTTGATGCTGCTCATCTAGAACCTAAGGATGCGGCAAAGCTAGATACCTCGGAGTTTACACAGACGAGCACAGGGGGGGCAGTTCAATTAGGAGTGTTTTTCTCTGGCAATCTTTGGGAAGACGTACACGCTAAAACTGGAGAAGAGCTTCCAACTAAGGCAACTTTTGTTCACGACCTTCCATGGATAGGTAAACCTGATGGAAGTCACGGTGCCGATGACCTAGATCAGGCTAAAACCATTCGAAGAGCTCTGGCTTTGGCTATTGATCGTGAACAAGTTAACGATACTTTGCTCTCCGGTCTTGGTGTGCCTGTGCACGTAGAGTACTTTTCAATTAATCACCCGCGCTGGCAAGAGAAATGGGAATACCCATACGACCCAGACGAAGCGGTGAGGTTGATAACTTCCCAGGATCCGGACTATCAACGTGGTTCAGCTTCAAGTGACGGTCCACTTGGCGGAAATGCATTTGAGGTTTCCATATATGCAGGCCCTGAACTTGGCGGTTCTTCTGGAGTGACAGGTGAGGTTACAGACGCTATAGCAGGTTACTGGCGTGAGCTGGGCCTTGAAGTGTTCTCGTTGAAATTCTCTTATCAGACCTTCCGGCCAGGCGTTGTAGGCAGGACAAACACTCACCCGTGGGTTACTTCTTGCGACAAGGGTAGAGAGTCAAAACCATGGCACTTCCCTGTAGGATTGGTGCAAACTAGTTTGACTAGAGGCGGTTTCAGCTGTGGTTTTGAATCCCCTGAAATACTTAGTTTATACACAAGAATGGCTGAGGCTGAAACTATTGAAATTGCACTTCAGGCTGCAGACGAATACGTAGATTACGTTTACGATCAATCACTCCAGCCAGGAGTCGTAGCAGTGCCTGATGTTTATTATTTCAACAATAAGAAGATAAAGGCTTGGCCTATGGATAAGGCAGCCGCCGCGAATATAAACAATCTGTGGGACATTGAGTTGCAACAATAAGCTTGTTGCTCTCGGATCTTGTAACTTGGGAAATTGGAGAAGGGCAGGCTATAACCTGCCCTTCTCCAATTGTTTAATTCTGGTTTACAGGTCTCCTTTCTTAACTATGGCTTTTGATACGGCATAATGCGAAGATTCATTACCAGACGTCTCATATTTGGCTTTGCTAGCTTGGTTGTAGCTACTTTTATAGTGCTTTCTCTGTCGCGCGCTGTTGGTGATCCACTGGATCTGTTCGCTACCTCTGGTTATGGACTTACTCCAGAAGGTCGAGAAGAGGTGCGCCGACAACTCGGACTGGATAGGCCGGTAGTGGTTCAATACGTTATATGGCTGGGCAACGCTTTTAGAGGTGACCTTGGCGTTACTTTGATTGACCGTACTCCCATAATCGGGATAGTGCTTGACCGTCTACCGGCGACGCTGCATTTAGGTCTGATGGCGTGGGTGCTTGCTACAGTCGTAGGTATTCCTATAGGCGTTCTTTCGGCCGTGAGGAGAGGTTCTTATATTGACTATATAGGGAGAGGGGTTGCACTGTTAGGTCAAGCGGTTCCACAATTCTGGTTAGGGCTTATCTTGATATTGCTGTTTGGTATTCAGCTTAGGTGGTTTCCTGTAGGTTTGCGTGGTGAAGGGATAGGCGATTTTAGCCATTGGGTGCTTCCTACTATAACGTTAGGTACGGCGGCAATGGCGAGCTACATGCGCCTTACCCGTAACGCTATGCTGGAGGTGCTGGATTCCGAATTTGTGAGGATGGCTAGGGCAAAAGGGGTGAACAACCAAGGTGTCGTATGGAATCATGCCTTGAGGAATGCGCTAATCCAACCTCTAACCGCTTCCACTCTTATACTCGCCGGTTTTTTGACGGGAGCGCTGCTAGTGGAACAGATATTCGTATGGCCGGGCTTAGGAGATATGGCGATTACCGCCGTCAATAATAACGACTTCCCTCTTCTTATGGGAGCCGTATTTTTCTTTACGATTCTGTACGTGGGGCTGACTTTTGTTACTGATTTGCTTTACGCAGTTATAGACCCCAGAATCCGTTACGACTAACCATGGCGGATTCGTCTTTACGAGACGCCTCTCTTTCGGCCTCAGGCGGTCGTCGATCCTTCCCTTCACAATTTTTTTATGTAATTAGACGCTGGCCGATTATCCCTATAATCATTATCATCGGCCTTGTGTTTACCGGTCTATTTGCCTATCAGATATCCCCTGCAGACCCTCTTCAACAGAACTTGGCGTTCAGGAATTTGGCTCCCACTTGGGGTAGGGCTATGCCTATGTTCAATGAGATTCCTGACCCTGCGGACTACGACCTGGATTCCACTCGCGGGAGGAGTGCTTATAACCGTGCTGTTCGCAGTACCTTCCCGCAAACGCGCTACGTAATAGGTGCCGATAATCTAGGGCGCGATGTTCTTTCCCGTGTCATACATGGCGCGCGTATATCGTTGCAGATAACGGTTTATGCTGTATCAAGCGGTATAGTCATTGGGACTCTATTAGGCCTTCTCTCAGGTTATTACGGCAGATGGATTGATGAAGTGGTTTCACGTTTTGTAGACGTGTGGCTCGCATTGCCGTTTATTCTCATAGCACTTGTGATAGTGGTGATAGTGGAGCATCCGGAATCAACTTTCAAGGTTGATAGAACTCTGCTTGTGATAGGTCTTATCGCCTTGCTCGCCTGGACACCATTCGTGAGACAGATAAGGGCGGACGTACTGACGATTAAGACCAGGGAATATATCCTTTCCGCCAAGGTGTCCGGGGCTTCGACTTTCCGGATTCTCATTCGGCATGTTCTGCCCGGTACTTTTGGTACAGTGTTAGTGGTAGCTTCTCTAAGAGTAGGACAACTGATACTTGCTGAATCTACACTCAGCTTTTTGGGAGCAGGTATACCGGATCCTGTGCCCGCCTGGGGGAAGAGCGTCAGCGATGGTCGTCAGTTCATCGAAGAGGCCTGGTGGATATCTTTCTGGCCAGGACTAGCTATATTTCTTGTGGTCATGTCCATGAACTTCTTTGGAGATTGGATACGAGACAGACTGGATCCAAGGCTGAGAAACCTGGATTAGCGCGGATCTAGATATCCGCATTCAAACTATCGGAGTTGAGTATGAGAACGGGCTTCATAGGGCTAGGCAATATGGGTATGGGTATGGCTTCCAACCTTTTGGAGAAAGGCGCCGACCTGACGGTATTTACACGGACGCGCTCCAAAGTCGAAGCTATGCAGGTTAAAGGAGCCAAGGCAGCCTATTCGACCCAAGAGCTTGTGAAAAACGTGGACATAGTTATGGTGTGCTTGCCAGATGTGGCAACCTCCGAAAGAATTATTTTGGAAGAAACGATCTCTGTAGTTCGTCCAGGGCAGATAGTGGTAGACCACTCAACTGTGTCTGTTGACCTATCGCTCGCATGTTATGAGGCTTTGAAAGCCAAACAGGCGTTTATGCTAGACGCTCCTATATCCGGCGGTCCCGTTGGAGCTGCAGATGGTACCCTGTCTATAATGGTCGGCGGAGACGAAGATGCCTTTGAACGCGTGCTACCGTATTTCAACATGATGGGGAAGAATATTAAAAGGATGGGAGGTTCTGGATCCGGCACAGCGATGAAGCTGGTTAACCAGATACTTGTAGCTATACATAGTCTGGCAGCCTCAGAGGCTTTCTTTCTCGCTGAATCCGCCGGAGTCAAAGTTCAAGACGCCGAAGAAATTTTACGTAACAGCTGGGGTTCAAGCTTCCTTATTTCGCGAGCTGCTCCCATAGTAAGCTCAAGGGAATTCGCCAATTCTAAAGCGCCTCTGCGCAACGTTGTCAAGGATATCGGCATAGTGTCTGAAACCTTGAAGAAACGGGGTGTAACCCTCAAGCTGTTTGAAGAGAGCCGCAAAGCCTTCTCCAAGATGCAGGAAGATAATAAAGGCGACTACGACATTGCCGGAGTCATAGAGATCGTAGAAAGATTGAACCCTTGATACTGCCCATGGTACTGAATGATCAAAACTCATGAAGAACGGTTTGCGATAGTCTGGCCATGTGTCTAGTAATTTATTCTGTACAATAGGTATAATAAAGGCTCTGGTTTACCAAAACACAGATCCTTATACATCTCAAGTGGGTACGTACCTCCCCGGAGGTTGAACAGGTATGCTTTTTAAGAAAGAGAAGAAGAATGTCAGAATTTAATAAACCTGCAGTAAAAATTCAACTGTGAAATTTTCCAGAGAAAATGTTAGTAACGATTTGTTAAAAGTATCAGGTTGCTATGCTTTATGCAATTATGAAAATGTCATCATGCTATATATGGCGAATCCCTTGATTTACAGAACCGTATGAATCAACATCTTAACGATAATGAGAAAACGACAACCCATTCTATGGGGAAAGCCTTTTGGTTTTACTACTCTGTTGTTACTAATAATTAATTACTAAACAAAAATGCCTCCTTTATAAGACAGATGAAAGAGGATTACTAAGAGGATTTCGACACGCTTCTCGAGTCATCGGAGATAGTAGAGAATTTACCCTTTTGATACTTGTAAGCGGTATTTAATGAATATACAAAGATTTTCAAGCCTGTGAAGATAGATCAACACAACTGGAGTAAAAACGGATGACGGTTCACAATATAGCTGTGATAAGAGGAGACGGTATAGGCGTAGAGGTCGTTGAGCAGGCGATCAAGGTATTGAACGCCGCTTGTATCAAGCTTGATGCGAAATTTGAGTTTACTGAATTTCCTTGGGGGTCTAAATACTATCTCACAAACGGTAATATGATGCCTGAAGATGCACTTGATATTCTGAAGGGTTTTCACGCGATATTCTTAGGTGCGGTGGGACATCCTGACATCCAAGACCACATTACCCTCAACGGGCTTCTACTCCCGATACGTAGACGCTTTGACCAGTATGCTTGTGTAAGACCTTCGATCCTTTGGCCTGGCGTGGCGTCTCCACTGAAGAATAAAAAACCGTTCGATATAGATTTGGTGGTGGTGAGAGAAAATACTGAGGGAGAATATGCCAATGTGGGCGGCTTTGTTTACCAAGACTTCCCTGCTGAAACAGCAGTGCAAGCTTCCATCTTTACTCGACGGGGTTGCGAGAGGGTTGCCCGTTACGCATTTGAGCTGTGCCGAGAGCGCAATAAAAAAGGTAAAGTAACTTCCATTACTAAATCAAATGCTCAAGGCTATGGGATGACTTTGTGGGACAAGGTGTTCAACGAGGTGGCTGAACGTTTTCCTGAGATTGAAACGGAAAGTCTACTGATAGATGCTGCGTGTATGGATTTCATACGCCGTCCTGAAGCGTTTGACGTTGTCGTAGCTAGCAACCTTTTCGGGGATATACTTACAGACTTGGGAGCGATCATAACCGGAAGCATAGGACTTGCTTCCAGTGCAAACTTGAACCCGGAACGCACTGCTCCATCAATGTTTGAACCCACGCACGGAAGTGCTCCTGACATAGCCAATCAAAACATTGCCAACCCTTTGGCCCAGATACTAACCGGAGCCTCTATGGCGCGTCACCTGGGTGAAGAGATGGTCGCTGCTAGGATTGAGAAAGCGGTACAAGATCTGTTGACGACAGGCGAAATGCTTCCACATGACTTAGGTGGTACGGCATCAACCAAAGACTTAGGAGATGCTCTTGAGGCGTCTTTGTCTAGATAAGCTGTATGAACCCTCTTAAACTTGTGCCGATAGGTAAGACCGGCATATCTGTAACGAATCTTGGTTTGGGTGGAGCTGCTCTAAGCGGCATGTCCTTGTCGGGTAACCTGTTCGGTGGAGTCGCTAAAGACGATGCTTTGTCTACAATAGTCAAGGCTTTTGAAGCCGGCGTCGCCTATTTTGATACTGCTCCTTTGTATGGATCCGGAGAGTCAGAGTATCGTATGGGTAAGGCCTTGTCAGGCAAACCTCGAACATCATTCGTTATTTCTACTAAGGTCGGTCGTCTGCTTATCAAAGGCTCTACCGACTCACTGAACATTCGCAGTTCATTGTCTCCTGTATTCGACATGACTCGCGAAGGGATCCTGCGCTCTTTGGATGAATCCCTAAAGAGGCTTGGGATGGATTCGGTGGAAATAGTTTACCTTCATGACCCCGACGTAGGAAATCTGGAGAAAGAGGCGTGTGATTCAGCTATTCCTGCGATGCTTGAATTACGCGAACAAGGTGCAGTGAAGGCGATAGGTCTAGGGATGAATCAATGGGAAATGGCTGCTAGAATGGTGAGGCGTTTCAATTTAGACATTGTCCTATTAGCAGGCCGATACACCTTGCTGGAACAGGGGGCACTGAAGGAGTTCATGCCGCTTTGCCTGGAGCGTGGCATATCAGTTGTCATAGGCGGTCCTTACAACAGCGGCATCTTGTCAAGAGATTTATCCGGTCCTGTCTCTTACAACTACGACTACGCTCCAATGTCTTTGGTGACAAGGGCAAAAAAACTGCGCGACATTTGTGCAAAACACGGGACACCCCTGAAAGCAGCTGCACTTCAGTTCGCCATGGCACACCCTGCCGTCGTAAGTGTTATACCGGGAGCACAAAGTCCCACGGAAGTTATAGAGAACATTGAGATGAGCTCATTCAACATTCCGACTGCTTTATGGGAAGAACTTAAAGATGAAAACCTTCTGCTTAAAGGTGCTCCCACTCCTAGCGTATAGTTACTATCATCGTAGCTATGTTCGGAACTGTAATAAGAGGCACACTGATGGAGAATAACGGTTTGGTAATATCCTTGAGTTACTTAGCGACCTACGCTCTATAGATTTAAACCTATTCTTGCCATCACTATAATTCCATGCCTGCTCTTCAACCTACTGTAAAAATAGACACCCATGGTTGCAAACTGAATATGGCAGACAGCCAAAGGCTAGCGTCCGCTCTCGTTGGAGCAGGGTTCACTATAGTGCTCGACAAAGCCCCTACCGACGTGTATATACTGAACTCTTGTACAGTTACAGCCACAGCAGACCGGAAAGCACGCCACGCTCTCGCACTGGCCAGAAGGAGGGCACCGAACGCTCTTATAGTGGCATCTGGATGCTATGCGGAACGGGATAAAGCCACGCTTCAATCCCTAAACCTTGCAGATATTGTAGCGGGTAATAGGGAAAAGGAAAACCTAACCGACAAGATAGCCGAGTTTATAGACCCTTCACCTGGTTTACTTGTTGAACCGATGCTGAAACGGTATGGAGAAAACGAGAGTTTGCTGGGACGTTCAAGAGCAGCAGTGAAAATACAGGAAGGCTGTAATCAAGTTTGCGCCTACTGCATAGTACCGAAAGTGAGGGGAAGAGAGCGTTCAATACCTCCAGGAGAGATAGTCGCTCAAATCCAAAGCCTCCATGAAAATGGATGTCTAGAGGTGGTACTGACCGGTACGCAACTTGGCTCGTACGGTTTTGATATGCAAGGATGGAACCTCACGAACATGCTTAAATTCATGCTGGCTGATACATCCATACCAAGAATACGCGTCTCTTCCCTCCAGCCATTGGAGATCAATGACGAACTCTTGTCTTTATGGACACGGATGGGTGCCGGACGTCTGTGCCCACATTTCCATATACCGCTCCAGAGTGGTTCTGACACTATTTTGCAACGGATGCGGCGGCGTTATACTGTCAGTAGATTTGAAGAGGCGGTTGAACTGGTGAGAGAAAGAGTTCCGGACTGTTCTATAACAACCGACGTAATAGTGGGGTTCCCGGGGGAAACGCAAGAGGACTACAACTCTACTCTACAACTGATGGAGCGCGTGGCTTTTGCTTCCACCCACGTCTTCCCTTATTCAACCCGTCCTGGCACAACGGCCGCCCACTTCAAGAGCGATATATCAGAAACGGATAAGAAATACCGAGTAAAAGAGGCGCATGAAAAAGCTTTCCGGCTTGCCCTCAAATATCGCCTTGACTTGGTGGGAAAAACCAGACCTGTTCTATGGGAAAAAGGAACTAGGAGGGGACTTACCGATAACTACGTCAGAGTACGTGCTGCATCGTCTGTTGAGGGAGACTGTACTTCGTTCATACAACCTGCAAAGCTCTCGATAGTAGAACCTGACTTGACGGTAGTGTGTCAACTTGCTTCAAGATCTGTGCCTGGGCAAGTTTAGTTACAATTTCTATAGTTGGATTAGTGACCGATATAGCAGTAGGGGAGTGGAAGGGTTTGTGTAACGATCTACTTGCTTGGGTGCGACCTCTTTGAACAAGCACGACCAAATCCCGTTTTGTCATGTAGACATTTTGACCGAGCTGTTCAGAATTAGGCATAAAACCACACCTTAGCTCCCGATTACTTTTATTGAAGACTCGCGAGCTCTAGATGCTCCTGCCGAATACTAAGACGACTATACACATCTTTTGCGCTTCCATGAACGCGTTCAATCTGTTCCCGTTCGGCTTGACATCCCAGACCGTTATGCAAGGTTTGGGACACATCTCGCCAGGTTTTGAAAGAATCATTAGAATTCACGCGCCCCGTAAAACCTTATATCTTGACTGGCTGTACTGCACCTGATGGTGTAATGTAGGCGGTAATTACTTCTGTACCATGACTGAAAATCAACATATGGCCTTCTTTCTGAGCCTCGCTTAGTATCTTGCTCTTTGCCTTTGCCATATCATCAGGACGTCTGTCCCAGGCAGTGATGCACGGTAGGTGCACATGATCTGCCGTTGGCACAAGGTCGGCCAAGTATGTGTAACGGTCTGACCCTGCGTTTACCTTGGTTATTGAATGACCGTTGCTGAACCCTTCCGCAAGTTCAACAGATACGCCGGGTGATATCTCTTGGTTTCCGTTAATCAGCTTCAGTTTGTTTTCAGCTTCTATCAATTTGATTTCCTCCATAAACTTGTCTCTATCAGGCCCATAGAGGTCTTTTTGCGTTATGCCTGGTTGTTTTAGCTCTTCCCATGCATTCTCCTGTATTAAATGATCAGCGTTTGGGAAATTCAAAAAGGGTTCTCCCTCCTTGTCGATTTTTACTGCACCACCCATCACATGGAAGTGTGCGCTAGTGAAATAGACTAAATCAATATCCTTTCGGGAAACTTTGTGTAGCTTCAGGCTAGCGTTCAGTTTCGATGTGGTATGGCCGTAGTAACTCCTCAGTTGAGCGGGAAATCGGTTCCCCATTCCTGTATTGATCAGGATATTTCCCCAGGGTGATTGGATAAGCAGACAGTTCAGTCCTAGTCTGATCTTGTTCTTGCGATTCGGTTTATATCGCAGAACCCAATCCTCCCAATCCATATTTGCGTTCACTCTACCGCCGTCTATGGAGTGTGTCCCATCTGTAACTACTTTGACCGCCATGTTGCGTCTCTTCTTGACTAAAGTCATTATGAATACCTTTCTTACTTCTGGACGTTATGAAAAAATCCTAGCAACTTAGCAAAAAGAGTTCAAGGTTACTTCCGTACTATATTTAGCTTTATATAAGAAGAGTACTAGACAAGTAAAAATTCCTCTACATTCCCAACTCGCGAGTGACTGTTACGTATACGGGTATCCGTTAACTATAATGTCAAGGTTTGAACAAACGTGCAAGTAGAAGGAACACCACTTTCTTGGACTTACCTTGTTAATCGTTATGAAGGAAAAAGGACTTTGTTACCGTTCTTCAAAAGAGACGGAGGGCGCCAGGGTATCGGTATGCTTCAGCGTTTTTTGTTTGGAAATGGCTATAAACCCTTGAGTAAACAAGTGGCGATACCCAACTTAGAGGTATTCATCAACTAGTAAGGATTATGTATCAGGTTCTGATGGTTGTACAACCTGCAGGAGTATTTTCGAAAACTCTGTAAACCGTATTCAGGGTAATACTTTTAAAGCGTCTCGCTGACTCTCTGCCTTTGCAACGTTTAACTGACTCGGCTACTATTTCCCACTGACTATCTAGCGATTTATACTTATTTTAGATAGAAGCAAGTACAAGAGGATTCTTTGGGAAGGGCGGTATCCCTATAAGGATAAAGGGATGGGGGGGGGGGCGAATATAGCTTTGCGAAATTTCGGCAAACCTCTGTTTCCTTACCCTTAGATGTTTAACTTGCGAACATGTAACCGCATTACGATATGTTGGCGTGCCCGCTGGAGATGGAGAGTTATGGAGATATCTTTAGTTTCAGACAGTCTAATGAACCTTCAGGCTGACGCTTTAGCCGTGGGTTTGTTTGAACCCGCGAAGACAGGTGAGTTGCAAGCTTTAGCTTCTGTTCCCGCACTTATAGACTATGTACTCTATCTCGTGGATCAAGGAGAAATAACCGGTGCAGCAGGAGAACTGACCCTTATTCATACTCCCAGTTCCATTTATCCAGAGTTCGGTCCGAAGCGTTTACTGATAACCGGGCTGGGAAAACCTGAAGCGTTTACTCTTTCTTCATGCCGAAGAGCAATCGCTAGCGTTATGAGAAAATTGCGCTCTATCTCAGTGGACTCTGCGGTAACCGAGCTGTTTGGAGCTGAATTTTTGAACTTAGATCCTGAATTGACTTCGGAAGCCATCTCTGAAGGAGCTTTGCTTGGTCTGTACCGCTTTGAGAAATATCGTTCGAAGACTGCTTCTAAAAAACAAAACCCCTCCAAGCTTTTTATGATGTACGATAAAGCGTCCGACTTACCGGCTCTTGAGAAAGGTCTTTGGCATGGTCAGGTGATGGCTAGAGCGGCGATGTTAGCTCGCGATCTCGTGAACGAACCGGCGAACCGTCTCAGTCCTGACGACATGGCAATGGTTGCAGAACAAATAGCACAGAATGGAGATATCGTTTGTCAGATACTTTCGCGTGAGGAGTGTGAACGCGAAGGGATGGGAGCGTATTTAGCAGTAGCTCAGGGAAGCGTCCGTCCGCCCCGTCTGATACATATGACTTACGAAGGAAACCCAGACACTCCTCACAACAATGTCTGGTTGATAGGCAAAAGTATAACGTTTGACTCTGGAGGAGTGTCTTTGAAGCCTTCGTTGCGGATGGGAGATATGAAAGGGGATATGGGCGGAGGTGCCGCCGTTTTGGCGGCTATGCAGGCAATATCCGAGATTAGACCCCGAATCAACGTACACGCCGTGTGCCCAGCTACCGAAAACATGCCCAGCGGTAGTGCCCAAAGGCCTGGTGACGTGGTCAAAGCTATGAACGGGCTTTATATCGAGGTGGAAAATACAGATGCTGAAGGTAGGCTTACTCTGGCTGACGCTATCTGCTACGCCAAGAAGAACAGTGCAGCTCGGATAGTAGACGCGGCCACTCTGACGGGTGCAGTCAGAGTAGCTTTGGGCGGTGGTAACGCAGCTGGCTACAGTAACGATACTTCTTTATTGCAAGAGGTGATAAGAGCTGGGCGAAGGCATGGAGACAACGTTTGGAGCATGCCATTGGATGACCCTATAGCGGACAAGGAAAGACGTTCAGAAATAGCAGATTTGACTAATACTGGCGGCGCGACCGCAGGCTCTGTAAAAGCGGCTCAGTTCCTGGCTGAATTTGCAGAAGATACACCTTGGGTCCATCTTGATATGGCCGGCGTCAACATTGCAAGGGTTACCGACGGAGAGGTTGTAAAGGGTGCTACAGGTGCAGTGGCTAGACTTCTCGCCCAACTGGCTTTGAACTTGGCTGAGTTGACAAGCGACTCTCTGCAATGAAGATCTCCGTAATAGTTCCAGTGTTCAACGACACTCGAGTAGAGCGCTCTCTGGACACAATACTTTCACAGCAGCACGACTATAAGCTTGAGCTGATAGTTATAGACGGTGGCTCTACAGATGGTACTCTGAAAGTTCTTGAGAACTATAAAGAGTGTATATCAGTTTTTATAAGTGAGCCGGATGCAGGGATTTTTGACGGGGTTAACAAAGGTATTGCCAGTTCTTCCGCGACATCCGACGACGTTGTTCACTATTTGGCATCAGATGATCGATATGCTAACCGATTCGTCATACGAGACGTGATGGAAGTTTTCATCACAGACCAAAGCATTGACGCCTGCTATGGTGATCAGATCTATACCAATAAAGATGGCAAGATAGTGCGGTATTGGCAAGCTGGAGAGTATCGCAGGATGAAGCTGTATTATGGCTGGTTGCCCCCTCACCCGACATTTTTTGTGAGGAAGCGGGTATACGAACGTTATGGTGTGTTTGACCAGCAGCACTCTATTGCGGGAGACTCGGATTTTATGTTGCGCGTGTTGTTTAAGCACGGGGTCAAGGTGAAGTATCTGAAACAGATTCTTGTGGATATGGCGCCTGGCGGGAATTCCGGCGGGTCGATAGGAAACATTATAAAAGGGAATCTGGAAATGTGCCGAGTATATAAGAAAAACAATATGCATGGAGGATTTCTGATTGCAGTTTTGAAACCCGCTCTTAAATTACTCCAGCTTGTAAGTCGTCCTCAATAATGGGACATTAACCAAACATCTTCATACTTTGTCTTGCATATGGGACTATGTGCTTTACTTATATACAAGAATCAGTTAAATGATAAACAGTACGAAATTGGAGGAAAGATAAACGATGCTCAATGAGGACAATACCGATACCGGTGCAGAAGCCATAAAAATCCCTGATCGTTCAATGGACCCTACCAATGTCTCAGACGAGTTACTAGAACGGTTCAAGAAAGTGCCTACGGCTACCGTATGGAGTGCGGTATGCACAGATCTGGGCGTACCGAAGCCATTTATGGAAAACGTTATGCCGATGACCCCCGGCAAGAGGCTCGCTGCAAGGGCGCGCACCCTGCGTTTTCTACCGCCCAGGATGGATAAAGATGCTGAGACCAAACTTGGAGAGAATTCTCCGGAATATATAGCTATGAGCCGTTGTGGTCCAGGTGATGTACTAGTAGCAGATCTCATGGGGCAGAAGTTCGCGGCAGTGGCAGGCGACGTAAAGCTCTTGCAACTCAAGATGAATCGTGCTGATGGCGTGGTAACGGACGGTGCTATCCGCGACTTGGATGTCTTGACGAACGAGAACTATGGATTAACGGTGTATGCCTGTGGACGTACACCTTACGGTGGCAGGCCATGGGGCGAACCTGCAGAAGAAAATATAGACATTCAATGCGGGGGAGTATTAGTCCGCCCGGGAGACGTGTTAGTGGGGGACAACGACGGGGTTGTAGTAGTACCGTCCTGGTATGCTGAAGAGTGTATTGAGTGGGTAGAACATCACGAAGCCATTGAGCAGCACATAAAAGAAAAAGTGATGAGAGAGAAGGTACGCCCTGGCAAGTATTATCCACCTCCTAAGAAGACCCAAACAACCTGACAATGATGATGCTCTAGATCAAAGGGTTGCTTTAAGGTACCTTTAGTAAGTGCAACCTGATATTTCCCCATCTGGGTATCCAGTTCATTCCAGCACCCTTAAGAGTAAAGTAACTATATTTGACCGCCCTCTCGTAACCTCGTATTAGAAGCCTGAGCCGGCGCCGTTGTTATCTGAATAGAACGGATTGTAAACTTTGCAGCCTATTTTATTTAAGGTTGCCATGAAAGGTGTAGGCTAACGACTCTTTATTCAGTTTTGACGTTTTGTGGAATAACCCCGGTCACAAAGTTGCTGCTATGCTCATAGGGTGCTAAACTAAGATGCGGCAAGCATTGCGCTTCGCCAGGTTTAGGACAAGGCACTTTTCAACGGACAAGCAAGCGGCTTAATCTATGCTGGATGACTACCTGCGTCAATACGGGGTTCTTATAATCTTCGCTCTAATATCAATAGCTGTCCCCGTGGGTATGCTCAGTATATCTGCTTTGGGTTCTCGGTTCAGGATACGTCCTTCTCGCCCCTCAATAGTCAAGAGCACAGCCTATGAAGGAGGGATGAAACCCTTCAGTCCTCGTCCTTCTCGCTTCAACCTGCGTTACTACTATTTTGCTCTTCTGTTTGTCCTTTTCGACATAGAAGCTGCCTTACTTTTTCCAGTTGCTGTCAAGTTCGGTGTAGCTTCAAGCCAGTTCGGCTGGACGATTTTTGGAGCATTAATGCTGTTTCTCTTCATCTTGACTGTGGGGTATCTTTATGCTTGGCGTAAGAACGCATTAGACTGGCGTTAGTTCTCTCTGTTACTATGCCGGACAATCATTCACATCTGTCAAACGACGCGACAACTCAGCCGGAACGGGCCTCCCTCGCCGACTCTACTTGGGATATGGATAAAGAAGAAGGTAGAGAAATAAATCGGCTGAAGGTTACGCGTCGTAAGCCTTTCCCTGAGAACATAGTTGAGCCTGTAAGCGAATTTGACAGGAATGTGCTGGTTACCTCCTTGGACGGCATGCTCAACTGGGCGCGAAAATCGTCTATGTTTCCTATGCAATTTGGATTGGCTTGCTGCGTATTTGAGATGATAGCTACTGCTATGTCCAGATTTGATATATCTCGTTTTGGGATGGAAGCTTTCCGAGCTTCGCCTCGTCAATCAGACTTGATGATAGTCGCTGGCACTGTTACTTGGAAAATGGCAGTACCTCTCCGGCGTTTGTACGAGCAGATGTCAGAACCGAAATGGGTTATCTCCATGGGTGTGTGTGCTACATCAGGCGGGCCTTACTTTCAGAGTTATTCCGTAGTCCCAGGAGTCAACCATATAGTGCCCGTGGACGTGTATGTCCCGGGTTGTCCTCCACGGCCAGACGCTCTCTTGTACGGTATAATGCAGCTCCATGAGAAGGTCAAACGGTACAGCCTTCGTGGAACACCTGCGGGGTCGAAATGATCCGTTACTGGAAAGGAGAAGAGCTAGCTTCTGCTCTCAATTCCGCCTTACCTCACTCGGTCGAATCATGGAAAGAAGACAGCGTATGGATAAAATGTTCAGTTCTTTTAGAAGCGGCGAAACTCTTACACGGCTCTTCTGATTTTCAGTTTGACATGCTGGTGAGCCTTACAGCGGTGGACTACATAGATCATTTTGAGGTGGTTTATCATCTTCGTTCTCTGCAGGAGAACTCCTTTGCTGTACTGAAAGTTAAGACTGATCCGGGCCGTGGTACGCCCTCAGTCCCATCAGTATTTTCTGTATGGCGTGGAGCCGATTTTCAAGAGAGAGAGACATGGGATCTGATGGGTATACGCTTTGAAGGACACCCTCAATTGAAGCGGATAATGCTTTGGGAAGGCTTTCCAGGACATCCTCTTCGGAAAGATTTCGCTACTTATGAGCAGTCGTTAGTGGAGAATATCTGAGGATAATGCCTCTACACACGGAACCCCTTACTGTAAACCTAGGGCCTCAGCACCCCTCAACACACGGAGTTTTTCGCTTGCGCGTTACATTTGACGGTGAGCGGATAATGGATGTTGAGCCTGTAATAGGGTATCTGCACCGTGGTACAGAGAAACTAGCAGAGGAGCGTACATATACACAAATAGTAACCTTGACCGACCGTATGGACTATGTCTCTTCTATGCTGAACAACCAGGGCTATATGCTAGCTGTAGAGAAACTCGCCGGGATAGAGCCTTCTCCACGGGGGGTCTGGCTTCGCATGATAGCGGCTGAGCTTCAACGGATAGCTAGTCATCTGGTAGCGACTGGCTTTTTGGGACAGGACATGGGTGCGTTAGGCACTCCTCTGATGTACTGCATGCGAGAAAGGGAAAGGATACTTGAACTGTTTGAACTTCTGTGCGGCGCCCGCATAACTAACTCTTACCTCCGTCCTGGTGGCGTCTTTATGGATGCTCCCAAAGAGTTCTGGGATGCTTTGCGCGTCTTTTTGGATGGTATACCAAACATGCTGGACGAGGTGGAGGAACTGATGTCCGGTAATGAGATAGTACTGTTGCGGACGGTTGGCGTGGCGTGCGTTGAGCCGGCTGATTTGGTGAACGCCTCCATAACAGGGCCAATGTTGCGCGCAGCGGGCGTTGACTGGGATTTACGTGACAGAGAATCATATGACTATTATGATCAAGTAAATTTTTCGCGACCTATCCGCAAATCAGGCGACAATTACGCTCGTTACGCTGTGCGGATATCTGAAATACGCGAATCTATCAGGATCATTGAGCAGTGCATAGAGCAGATAGAACCTGGTCCAGTGCGTCCCCATCATGACGATGTTCCGTTTCTAGTTCGTCCTCCAAAAGGCGACGCCTACGCGGCAGTAGAAGGATCCAAAGGAGAGCTCGGATTTTATCTAGTCTCGGACGGTTCACCGGCTCCTTACCGCTGTCATGTGAGAGCGCCTTCCCTTATCAACTTGACTCTGCTGAAGCAGATGCTAGTCGGGACTTTTATGGCTGACCTTTTTGTAACTTTTGGAAGCATAGATATTAATGTAGGGGAGGTGGATAGGTGAGTGGTACTTTCCTGGACAACTCTTTTTTTAGAAACATATACTGCTATCTTGCCGGCGGCAGTACTGAATGCGCCGAGCGAGGTTACTCCGGCTTTTTGCCTTCTGGTCTAGAGTGGCTGGCGTTTCTGATAGCTGCTTTTGTTGTGGGGTTCGTTCTAATAAACGTAATTCTAACGGCCATATTGGTTCTTATATGGACGGAGCGTAGGCTTCTGGGCAGGTTTCAGCAGAGGACAGGCCCGAACAGATGGGGACCTTTCGGACTTCTTACCCCTATAGCGGACGCCATCAAAATCATGTTCAAAGAAGACATTCTGCCCTCTGAAGCAGACAAGCCTTTGTACCTGATAGCCCCCGTTCTAGTGATGGTGCCGACTCTGTTGGTTTGGAGTGTAATCCCTATTGGTCCAGGCATATTCGTCTCCAATATTAACGTAGGAGTTCTGTTTGTTCTCGGTATTACCGGCATCACTGCACTCGCGACGGTTATGGCTGGTTGGGCGTCCGCTAATCGTATATCCATATTCTCTGTAACGCGCGCCGTGGCCCTGCTTATAAGCTACGAAATACCCGCGTCATTGGCTTTAGTAGGGGTGGTGATGCTGACCGGCTCGCTCTCTTTAGCAGAAATAGTTTCGGCGCAGAATGTGCCATTCATCATTGTGCAACCTCTAGGATTTTTGGTCTTCTTCATCGCTTCGTTGGCAGAACTTAATAGGAGTCCATTTGATCTGTCTGAGGCAGAATCGGAATTAGCTGCCGGTCATTTGAACGACTATTCGAGTATGAAGTTTGGACTTCTGTTTGTTGCCGAATATGCAGCAGCTTTTGCTTCTGCAGCATTCATAGCCACACTTTTCCTTTCGGGATGGCGTGGATGGTTCGTACTTCCTGCCCCTTTGTGGTTTCTCCTCAAGACTGGTATTGTGTGGTTCGCTATAATATGGATTCGAGCTTCTTGGCCGCGTCTGCGTATAGACCAGATGCTCAACCTCGCGTGGAAAGGCCTTTTTGAATTGACACTCGTGAATATAGTTATAACAGCTGCTCTTCTAGCGATATTTCAGCAGCCTTCAACCTCGGAACTTTGGATAATAGCAGCGATCAACTGGGTTTTCTTCTTCCCCGCGGTGTGGTTTATCGGCAAGCTGCTCTTCAAAAGAGCTCCGCTTCCTGACGACTCTACCTTAACTCCTTACCCTGTTGCGCCTGCAGATAGAGGGAGCTTTTGATGTTTGGGTTAGGTATTTTGAAAGGCTTGCGAGTAACCTTTCTGCATCTGTTTCGAGAGCCCGTTACGGTTCAATATCCTGACCGTCGTGTATGGCTTATGGGCGCGGCCAAGTATCTAGGTATGTCTCCTTTGCAGTTCATGAGAAACCATCCGCGCGAAGCCTTGCAGGCGCTCATATTTATGTATCCCGTGCCAGTGATGGCTGAACAATCTTCGCGCTTTCGAGGCAACGAGTTTACATGGTACGAAGAACGATGTACCGGTTGCGCTTCGTGTGCTAAGTACTGCCCGCTAGGAATAATAAAGATAGTTACTTCTCCAGGTGGATTCGACCAACAGGAAGGAGAAAGCTACTCTATAGATGTGTTTGATATTGACGCGGGAAGATGCATGTTTTGTGGCTTATGTGTAGAGGCATGTCCTTATGACGCTCTTCATATGGGAACCAAATTTGAGCGCGGGAAGGAATCGCGACAGAGCCTCGTTATATCTAAGGAAGAGCTGAACGCTGCTGCGAAAAGCCCCAGCAGTTGGTATCGGCCTCAGCTTGAACAAAGAGAATATGATCCCTATAACGACCCTTTGAGGGAACACAAGCGAGTCGGACGGCATGAGATGCCTGATTTAGATCATATGAAAGGTAAATGGGTAGACCGGCATTGAACGACTCCTTTGATACTTCCTTTCTGGTTAACTTTGCCTTCTGGACGGCCGCGGTAGTCGCTATACTATGCGGAGTCGCAGTTATAGTTTTGCAGAACCTTTTTAGATCTGCGGTAGCTCTTGCAGGTGTTTTCCTTGCACTCGCCGGAATCTATTTTTTGCTCAGCGCCGAATTTATAGGGGCGGTTCAGATACTTGTGTACGTTGGCGCGGTAACCATAATTTTAGCATTTGCCATCATGTTCATAAAAGATTTTGCTAGTGCTTCAAGCTTGCACAAAATGCGCTTCCAAGCATGGGGGCTTTGGGTAGTTGCACTCTTTGCTGCAATAACGGCGTTCGTTGTAATTCAGTCCCCTTGGTCTCGAGTAGAAGAACTAGATAACCAGGCAGCGATATCTATATTGGCAAAAAGCTATACAGAATCGGCTCAGCCCGATGGTTCGGTTATTGTAAGTCCCGCCGAGACAGTAACCGACGGGGCAATGCCTGGTGTTCTGACCGACTCGACCGGACCTTTAGGCATATTGTTGATAAACGAGTTTATTTTGGCGTTTGAGATTGCTGCTTTTGTTATAGTTGCGGCTCTCCTGGCGTCTATAGCCATTATGCGGATGAGCCTTGCTAAAGAGGATCTGGTTGAGGAGGGCGGTGGATGACTCTTGAAGGTGTCTTGCTGGTATCCATAGTACTGTTTGGTATAGGACTCTTTGGAATACTTGCTAAAAGGAACTATGTGGCCGTGATTATGTCACTTGAGCTGATGTTTGCTGCGACTGCTGTAGCTGCCGTTGCTTTCTCACGGTTTACTCCTCCGTTTGCTTTAGCCGGCTTGGAAGGTACTAGTGCAGTGGATGCAGAGAGTGGCCGATTAGCTCTGACGGGACACGCTTTTGCTCTCTTTGTGATAACAGTAGCCGCCGCCGAAACCGCTTTAGGTCTGGCTCTTATGTTTGCGCTTTACAGGACGAAAGGCTCTGCGCAGATATCGGATGCGTCCGAATTGAAGGGCTAAAATCCGGGAATGTGGGTTGAATACAAAAGGGTACAGGGTTTAATGGTTGCCCAGATGTGGAAGGATCTTTTAGATGGAGAGGGATTGCCGGCCGCCATACTGCCAGAAGGGGATATATTGGACTGGAGCGAGACTGCCGCTTTCAAAGTTCTCGTTCCGAAAGGCAGAGAACACGTGGCAGACGAGATTCTACGTAAGATCTAGGGTAAATTGAGGGAGCATTTAAAATGTGGCTGATACTTGCCCTTCCGGTTGTGTCCATGATTTTAGGAACTATCCTCCGATGGTTTGTACCTGCGCGGTTTGGAGGGGGTAGTGAATCGAGGCTGGTTGCTTATATCACCATAGCTGCTATAGGTGCAGCCTGGGTTCTATCCGTCCTGACGTTTGCTTTTATGTTCCTTTCGCCAAGTGGAGTCTCTTACGAAGTATGGTTTGGCTGGCTCGATGGTGGCGTGCCGGAAGGTTTATACGTCAGTAGCGACAAACTTTGGGACCCCGTAATCAGGTTCGGTTTTGGAGCAATGACCGACCCACTTACCGCTACTATGGTTTTGACTGTGAGCAGCGTGAGCCTGCTTGTGCAAATATACTCACTGAGATATATGAAAGGCGACAAAGGGTATTCCCGCTACTTCATTTATATGTCGTTGTTTACAGCAAGCATGCTGGGACTTTCAATATCCAGAAATCTGCTTCAAATGTTTGTGTTCTGGGAACTCGTGGGTGTATCTTCCTACTTTCTTATAGGTTTTTGGACTTCGCGTCCTGCCGCTGCCGCTGCCGCTAAAAAGGCGTTTCTCATGACCCGTTTAGGCGATTTCGGTTTTCTTCTTGCGTTGATGTATCTTTATGCCTCCACTCGTAGTCTGTCCTATGACGTTTTGGATTTACCTTCGCTTTATGCTGCTCTACAGTCAGGAGACGGCGGGAGCGCAGCAGCAGCTGGAGGAGCGATTATCGCGTCGTCCACGGCTACTTTGGCTTCGCTGGGCTTTTTTGCGGCGGCGGTTGGAAAGTCTGCACAGTTCCCTCTACATAACTGGTTGCCCGACGCCATGGAAGGTCCGACGCCGGTGTCTGCACTGATACACTCGGCGACTATGGTAGCGGCGGGAGTCTTTCTTGTGGCTAGGCTTTTCCCCTTGTTTCAAGCTTCGGATATTATGCCATTGGTGGCGTTAATCGGTGCTTTCACAGCGCTTTTTGCCGCTACTATGGCGCTCGTGTCTAACGACATAAAGCGCGTACTGGCTTTTTCCACTATGAGTCAACTTGGGTATATGATGCTTGCACTTGGAATAGGTGCTTACTCGGCGGCTATATTTCATCTGTTTACGCATGCTTTCTTCAAGGCAGGTCTATTCCTAGTCGCCGGTTCGGTCAATCACGCTTCTGGAACTTTCAACATGCGCTACATGGGAGGCTTGCGAAAAGTGATGCCGGTCACTTACTTAGGGGCTATCGCATGCAGTCTCAGCCTTGCCGGTTTTTTCCCTCTCTCTGGCTTTTGGTCGAAGGATGAGATATTGACTTTTGCCTCCGAAACCGGAGGTTTAGTCGCCACAGTCGCCCTCATTTTAGGTTTAATCACGTCTGGTTTCACGGCGTTCTATATGTTCCGTGCCATATTCATGACCTTTCATGGCAAGTACAAAGGAGGAGCACAAAAGGAAATAGAGGACCTGAATGCGAAAGGCGATCCTGTTCCCGCCGACCTGCACAGCTCACATCTTGGAGAATCTCCGCGCATCATGACCATGCCCATAATTTTCCTATCCGTTTTGGCTTTAGGGTTAGGTTTTTTTATCAATCCTGTAGGTTTCTCTATAGGCCCAATAGATAAGCATCAGTTTTCGAGTTTCATCGCGGAGGGGAATGTATCGGGGACAGCCGGTATTGATGATATTGAGCACTTCTTGGATAGAGCGTTACCGATAACTTATAGCAATGAAAGACCACTAAACTTAGAAAAACCACTATATGACTTCAGCGGTATCTTCCCAGACCGTGAAGCGGCGGTGCGCGCCGGGTCTGAACCTCCCTTCATCTTGTTCCCTGCTCTGGGAATGTCTCTCATTTTGGCCATATTGGGAGTAGGTGGCGCATACCTACTTCACGTTCGTTTACGCGGTGGCTTATCTCCGCCTGCTACATGGGTGTGGTTGCAAAATATATTAGTTCGTCGCTACTATATGGATGAGCTTTATGAAGACCATATGGTGAGAAGGGCGTTTTATGATCGTTTAGCACGTTGGACTGCTTGGGTAGACATCTCGTTCATAGATAATGTGAATGCTTGGCTTGCAAAAACCACGATAACGGCGGGCAAGGTGGTGACACAACTGCAAAATGGTCAACTCCAGGCGTATAGTTTGCTCATGGCAGGGGGAGTCGCTTTGATAGTCATAATATATCTGGTTGTTGGATGACAAAGCATAGAACGTTGCTACGTTCCGCATTGTGTAGGCCGTCGGCTCAGATTGGAGCAATGTAGGTGTTTAGCGGCCTATTGACGGTTACCGTCTTTACTCCAGTGGTAGGCGCTCTTCTGGTGGCGATCCTGGGGAGCTCCCATAGAAGAGCACGCGCTATAGCGGCAATAGCTGGTACTCTCCTATTAGCGCTTTCCATAATCGTATTTTCTGAGTACGCCCTATCTAAGGGAGGTGTCCGACTGGTTGACTATGCACCAGGATGGCTTCCGTTTGAGGCTCTAAAATCCCAATATCTTCTGGGGGTAGATGGTTTGAGTGCCCCGCTAGTGCTTCTTACCGGCCTTTTGGGGTTTGTCGCTGTGTTTGCTTCTATGAGAGTTGAGCATCGGGTACGTGAGTACTTTTTTTGGCTCTTGCTCTTACTATCAGCGGTCATGGGTTCTTTCGTGGCTTTGGATCTTCTGTTGTTCTTTGTTTTCTTTGAGTTTGAAGTATTCCCTATGTTTATGCTCATATCTATATGGGGTTCTGGGCGTAAGGTGTATTCAGCTACCAAGTTCGCCTTGTTTACACTTGGAGGCGGAGCATTTATGTTGGTTGGGATTTTGATGGTATTTCTTAGCCATCCTATAGACAACTTGGCGATGTTATCTATCCCTAGTATGGGCATAGTTGGTATACCGGATCAAATATCCGCCGCGGGTGACGCTCTGCGTCTAGCTGCTCCGGCAGCTCTCATATTTGCTTTCTTCCTTATAGCCTTTGCCATTAAACTGCCTTTGTGGCCCCTGCATAACTGGCTCCCTGACGCCCACACAGATGCCCCGACTGCAGTGTCCGTCGTACTGGCTGGAGTGCTGCTTAAAATGGCGGGCTACGGTCTGTTTCGCATCAACCTAGGCTTTTTCCTGGACACCCCGGGTCTGACGGCATATGACGTTGCTGGCATACTGGCTTGGGTTGCCGCGGGATCGGTCATATACGGTGCTATAGTGACTATCCGTCAAACGGACTTGAAACGTCTGATTGCCTACTCATCTATCAGCCATATGGGGTTCGTTATGCTGGGGCTTACCGCTTTTAGCAGCTTGGGTTTGACGGGAGCTGCTCTACAGATGTTCTCCCATGGCACAATTACTGGCTTGGCATTCCTTATGACGGGACTGCTCTATGAGAAGGTTCACACACGGCATATACCTCATCTCGGAGGGTTGGGAGCGCGCTTGCCCATCCTCACCGTTTTCTTCATGCTGGCTGGGCTGGCTTCACTGGGGTTGCCTTTACTTTCCGGCTTTGTGTCGGAGATAGCTATCTTTTGGGGTACGTTTTCAGAGCACCCGTGGCAGACTGGCATAGCCGCGTTTGGTGTCGTGCTGGCGGCAGGGTACATACTGTGGATGGCACAGCGGATATTCTTTGGGACTAGACCCACCGAAGAAGGCCTGGATCAAAACACGTACGATAATCTGCAGGATCTCAAACTGAGAGATCTTCTGCCGATAGTTCCTCTGGCTGCGGCAATAGTGGTTGTAGGTGTATGGCCTAGTGTTCTGTTTCAGGTTATTGAAAATAGTGTTCTGGAGATATTTATTAAATGAGCGGCGCGGACTTCTGGTCTATAGCTCCTCAGGCTCTTATCGCTGCGGTGTCTCTCTTTGCCGTGATAGGCGACTTTTTCATACGGAACAAGCGAGTGTTGGCGTATTTAACGGCAGGCCTTTTAATTCCTGCATTTGTCTTGTCGCTAAACCTGTGGTTTGGTTGGACTACTATCCCGGAAACTGCCTTTCTGGGGACGCTTGCAGCAGATAAATTCGCCTCTTTCTTCCAGATTCTTATCATAGGCATAACGGTAGCGGTGATATTGGCGTCCGTCGGCTACATGGAAAGACTGAAAGGGTTTGAAGGTGAGGCTCTCTCGTTGATTGTACTGGCTGCTCTAGGGCTTACCTTACTCGTCTCTGCTACAGAGTTGCTGACCGCCTACGTCGCATTTGAGCTAACGGCTCTTCCGGTAGTGGGTCTGGCAGCTTTAAGGCGTGACAGACGGTCTATTGAGTCAGCCGTAAAGTTCCTTATACTCTCGGCTACCGGCTCGGCATTTCTGTTGTTCGGCATAGCTCTTATATATGGTTATACAGGCAGTACATATTTTGAAGATATATTTTCGTATCTGGGCAGGGGAGGTACATCAGACATTCCTACGGGTTCGTACATTACAATCACCTCCGGAGTTATGCTCCTTGCTGGATTCGGGTTTAAGATGGCTGTTTTTCCTTGGCAGATGTGGGTGCCGGATGTTTATCAAGGCGCCCCTACTCCAGTAGGAGCTTACCTTTCGACCGCGTCTAAGGCAGCAGCATTTGCCGTTTTCCTGCGGTTGCTTTACTCAGCTTTAGGCTCACCGGACTTTCTACCCGACTGGAGCGCCCCTATAGGGATTATTGCTCTACTTTCGATGACTTACGGAAACTTGGGAGCTCTTCGCCAGGTGGATATTAAAAGGCTTATGGGTTACTCCACAATTGCTCAGGCAGGATATATCCTTGTGGGAGTTGCCGCTATAGCCACTTCAGATTCGGTATTTTCCCGAGCGTTTTGGTCTGGGGCAGGAGGGACTGGGGCCCTCTACTATCTCGCGGGTTATGCCTTTTCAAATTTGGCAGTCTTCCTGGTCATTATGGAAGTCGCACGCCGTATGAAATCCAGCGACCTCAGCTCTTTTAATGGTCTCTCCAAACGTTCTCTGCCACTGGCGCTGTTTATGGCGATAGGAGTCCTTTCTCTTCTGGGAGCTCCGCCTACTGTAGGCTTTATATCTAAGGTCCTAGTATTCGGGGCCGCTGTTAATTCTGATTTGGAATGGCTCGCCGTAGCCGGTGCTGTCAACTCTTTTGTATCTGCCTACTACTATTTGAGGATAATCCGGGCGATTTTCTTGGAGGAACCCTCTGATGATAAAGAGATCAAGGTCAATGCCCCTTTTGGAGGAGTGGTGTTTATCGCTGCCACAGGAGCCATAATTTTGGGAGCTCTGCCTTTCCTTTTAGTGAACTTCGCTGAAAGGGCATTGAGCATACTATAATAGGTCACCCAGGAATCAATCAGCTTATTAGAACATGCTCCATGAATAAAAACACGTTTTCTCCGTATTTAACGTATTTAATCGGATATTTTTTAGTCTTCTCTCAAGATCGCTGTGACCGACATGGACTTCAAATCGTTTCGAATATGTCATGAAAAATACGAGGTATAGGGACATAGTAATAGTCCGTCATGGCGTTTGGGAAGAAGCAGCAACTTTCGCTGACGCCGTAGCCAATCATTGGAAATCGGACAGGCGATGGCGGATTTTCTCGTACGAGCAAGCTGTAGAATCAGATATCTCTTCAGCAGATCTCATAGTGGTTATAGGAGGGGACGGGACTATTATGCGGGCAGCACATGTGGCCTTGGCTCAAAAGACGCCTTTGTTGGGGATAAACATAGGACGAGTCGGTTTCCTCTCAGAAATAGATGCTGCAGATGCCTTGGACAGACTAGACAAATACTTGAACTTCATGGATGAAGACGACATACGGATAGAAGAGAGGCATATGCTTTCTGTGGAAAGGGCTGGTGACAAACCGAAGATTTTGTTTGCTTTGAACGACGTTACCATACATCGCAGCAGAGGACTAAGGGTGATAGAGGTGGAAGCACACATAGACGGCGCACATTTGGCTTCTTATCGCGGAGACGGAGTAGTTATATCTACCGCTACTGGTTCGACTGGGTACGCACTTTCACTTGGCGGCCCAGTGATGGATCCTAGGCTCGGTGTGTATCTGCTAAAGCCTATTGCAGCACATATGAGCCAAGCCGGTGGTGCTATTTTACCTGGAGAGTCCAGATTGGAACTAACTGTCCGTTGCGGGTCACCAGCGTTTCTAAGTGCAGACGGGATATTTGAACTGTCTTTGTCGGACGGTGATCGCGTGAAGGTGGAACAATCCGGTTTCAAGACCCGTTTCCTAAGGCATGGGAGCCCCTCTTCTTTCTGGGCAGGCATGTCCGATCGCTTGGGCATTGTGAAGACCTTTCCGCCTAATAAGAAGATATCCTCCGGAAACGGCCGATAAGACCTGCTGTGATGACGCAGAACGGAGAAAGGAACGCCCATGATCCCGCCGTGCCGGAATCTGAAGGGTCGCGTCATCTGTATGAAGGAGACCGTATATCACTTCGTTTGGACACCCTGCGGATAAAGGGACGCCCTAGTTATCGTAAAGAGATAGTGGAACATCCAGGTTCGACTGTCTTGGTACCTAGAATGAACGACGGCTCTATAATGTTCGTACGGCAATGGAGACCCGCCGCAGATAGCATAACGCTTGAACTTCCCTCCGGAACTCTTGAAAGAGGAGAGGATCCACATGATTCCGCCGCCAGAGAGCTGAGGGAGGAGACGGGTTTTCGTGCTGAAAATCTGAGATTTCTTGGAAAATTATGGGTTGCACCAGGTTACTCAGAGGAACGGTCATACGCATATCTGGCGGAAGGGCTTACACACGATCCGCTCCCACAAGACGTAGGTGAAGATATAGTCGTAGAGTTAATCAGTTCAATTACCGTAGAATACCTAGCACTTTCTGGACAACTCCAAGACTCTCTATCTTTGGCCGCGCTGTGGCTTATGAAGCTTATGGAGAGTAGCGTGCCAAAGATAGAGCAAGGGTAGTTGATGCTTACAGACCAATCTAGATTCCCTTTCTACTAAGGCAGAACATGTCTGTAGTCCGGGGAATTAGGTTTCGATCCAAAAACAGTTGAATGCTTAGATGTTTTCACTACATCTAGCCTTTCTTTCGGCAAGTTTCAATTCGTTTCCTGTTGACGGCAATAATGCTTGCGCTATTCAAAAAGACGATCGAGAGGTTTGCTGGAATTTAGTAAGGAAACTTGGTATAACCTTTTGTGCGTAAGGTATATAACAAAAGGTAATAAGTGAAAGGAACCTAAATGGAAGAGCATAATTCTCCCCGTATCAATCGATGTATACAGCTTTTGGAGTCCGGACAACCCATTTACTATACGTCAATCCCAAGCGAAGAGCTTACATTTGAGAGTGGTAAGGCTCATGCTTCAACATGGGCAGACTTTTTGATGGCGGACTTTGAACATAATCCTTTTGACACTGCGGGACTTCTGCAGTTTATGCGAGGGCTAGTCGCCGGAGGCCCTACGCGCTCTGGCCATCGTACTCCCACAGTAATCGCTACCTTGCCCTCAAACTGCCGAACCGTCAACGAAGTGAGAGCAAACGCTTGGCAAATCCGTCAAGTACTAAGTTGCGGAGTGCACGGGATACTTCATACCCACGCTAGGCAAACAGAGGCAGTAAGGGCGTTTGTGGAGGAGTGCCGATACCCTTTTCAAAAGGTAGGTCTCGGAGGTGGACTGCAACAGGGTCAACGTGGGGCAGGCGGTCAGCGGATCCCTGCTGAAATATGGGGAACGTCGCCCGTACACTACATTCAGGTAGCAGACCCTTGGCCTCTGAATCCAAAAGGCGAGCTGATGCTCGGCCTTAAACTTGAGGACAAAGAATGCGCAGCCAACGCGGAATATATCTGCAAGGTGCCGGGTTTGACGTTCACAGAATGGGGGCCGGGTGATATGGGGATGTCCTTCGGATATGAAGACGCCCACGACCCGCCATACCCTCCTGAAATGGACGCCGTTCGCGCCAATATACAAAAAGCGTGCGAAGACAACGGTATTCGTTTCCTTAGCTCTTGGAAAGACCCATCCCAGACAGATGAAGAGAACTTACAAAAGATGATCGACCTGAAGATCAACATAGTATCAGGTGCCACAGAAGCTCAAGCAAACATAGGAAGACGGATGACCGGCAGAAAGATGCCGTGGTAGGATCAGCACACCCTATTAGGTAGTATCAGGAGGTATACGTGAAAATTCTCGTTACAGGTGGGTCGGGCGTTGTAGGGCATTACGTTGTGGATGAGCTTTACAAATTCGGGCATGAAGTGGTAAACGCGGACTCCGTCAGAATGGGCAACCTGATCCATAGTGGTAATACAGGAAGATTGGTCAGCAAAAAAGACACTGTAAGACTGCGCAGAGGGTGGCCGAGCATTCCTAAGTTCTTTCAGGTAGATATAGCAGATTATGGCCAGGTAATATCCGCTATGGACGGCTGTGAAGGGGTGATATCTTTGGCTTCGCGCCCAAGCGCCGCTAACTATACCGAAGAAGACGTGACACGTACAAACGTCATGTCAATGTGGAATGTTTGCAGAGCAGCAGAACAATTGAAGATATCGCGCGTAGTGCTTGGATCTTCCTATAACGCCGTTGGAGCGATGGGCACTGCCGCTAGATGGGAACCTCATCAAACCAAGCCGCCCGACTACTTTCCTTTGGACGAGGGTACGGGAACCCGTTCTGAAGATCCCTACTCAATAGCAAAATGGCTCGGTGAGGAGATAGGAGACGCCTTCACTAGGAGAAATGACTGGATGTCAATAGCCAGCATGCGGTTCAACGGTATGTGGGATGATAGGTATTTCAGTTACTTGCACGCGAAACCAATATCGGATGTCTGGACGAGGTGCCAAGGCTTCTGGACTTACCTTCATATTCGCGACGCTGCCAGGGCATGCGTAATGGCGATTGAAGCCAAGGCATGGGAGGGACACCGCCGTTTGTTCTTGAACGCTGCTGATACTATGATAGCGGTCCCCACTGAAGCGGCACTCAAGATAGTGTATCCCGATACGCCGATGAAGTGTAAGCTAAAGGACTTTGAGGCTCCAATAAATTGCGACGCCGCAAAGGAAGTTATAGGTTGGGAACCGCTCTACTCTTGGAGACAGAAAATATTCGCCAGGACGGACAACGAAAAGAAGGCCCCCGGGTAGGATAGGCTCTATCAAACACAGAACAGAAACAGCCATAAGCGAGTATGTTGGAAGTCTTTTATCAAACACGTGAAAATAAGAGAGTAGTTACGATGGAATCGGCGGATATTTTTATTTGAAGGTACGGAACTTTGAGAGCTGTAGTCTATCACGGAAGAAATGACATCAGAATGGAGGATTGGCCAGATCCTACGCCTGGTGAAGATGAGGTGCTCTTGCGTCCTGCTTCGACGGGTATATGCGCGACCGACGTGGAGGAGGTCCATACAGGCCCAAGGTGGATTCAGTGGGGAAAGCCTAACCCGGTTAGTGGCCGTCAGGCCCCTCTGATAATGGGACATGAAATCGTCGGTCGGGTGGAAACTTGGGGTGAGGAAGTTTCAGGTTTGGCTCAGGGGCAGCTTGTTGCTGTGAACAACGTCCGCTCTTGCGGTGAATGCTTTTGGTGCATTCGAGATGATCAAGGCATATGTCCAAACATGGCAGTTGCTGGATTGAGCGCAGACGGCGGTCTTGCTCACCTTATGACTTGGCCGGCATCGCACGTCTATCCGTTGCCGGAAAGTATAACTGAGGACGAAGCCTCGCTCCTAGAACCGGCTACTGTAGCAGTAAGAGCAGTCCACAAATCAGGTGTGAAAGTAGGTGATAAGGTAGCAGTGGTTGGATGTGGGACAGTGGGTATCCTTGCAGTGCAGATTTTCGCCGTTTCAGGGGCAGAAGTAACGGCGATAGACGTGCGCAGCGAGAGTCTTGAAGTTGCGGCCAAACTCGGTGCTGCTCAAACTTTGAACGTATCAGACCCCGATATATCTGACAAGCTACTGGACATGACGGACGGACTCGGACACGACATAGTGGCAGAGTCCGCAGGCGCGCTCATTACCCCTGGACAAGCTATAAGATGGACAAGACCCGGTGGCATCACAGTCCTTGTAGGAATATACGCGGGTGAAACTCGTTTTGATTTCAACCACATAGTGGGAGGACAACGCAAAATCATAGGAACAGCAGCAGCGGCTCCAGGCGATATGGAGACCGCTATAAGCTTAGTCGCTAGCGGCGCGGTCAAACTCGGTTCACTTGTCTCGGGTCTCATACCTCTGGAGAATGCTATACGAGATGGTTTTGAACGTCTTGCCCGTTCGCCTGAAGGGATTTTCCGTCTAGTTGTAAAGCCGAATGCCTGACTGACCATATACCATGTATACAAATATCACCAGCAAACATGTATCAAAAAATATACTGCTTTTAATGACAATTTTCACGCTTGGATTATCGTCCAGGCAACCCTTATTGATGCTTGTATAAGGAGACTGCTGTGCATTCAGAAGAAAGAAACTACGGATGCAGAGTTTCGACCGAATGGACTTATCGAGGTATAGATGCGGCTATTCTGGAGAATGAGTCTATAAGGGTAGTCGTCTTGACTGGTAAAGGTGCTGATATAATTTCCTTCCTTCACAAACCTAGTGATACGGAGTTCATGTGGAAAACACCTTGGGGAATCAGAAACCCTGCCGCTTTACCATCGCCTACGGGACATCATAGCTCTGTATGGCTCGACTATTATGAAGGCGGGTGGCAAACTGTGCTCCCACACGGTGGACATTGGGATGGTAAGCCCATAAAAGAAGCAGAGTTTGGGCTCCACGGGGATATGAACATCATCCCGTGGGATTGCAATGTCGTAGTCAACTCCTCGGAGAGAGTGGCCATTAGTTTCACCGCTTCAAGTATGCGTTCACCTGTATACGTTGAGAAAACACTGTCCATAACGTCTAACTCTATGCTCTTGACTTTGGAAGAGAAGGTCTTTAACAGAGGTGAGGAGGCTTTAGACGCGGTGTGGTTGGAACATATAACTTTAGGTGCCCCTTTTCTTCAAGGAGGCTGCAGATTGTATGTGCCTCTTGAGACGATCATTTTGAACCATCCATCTGACACAGCGAAATCGTCCATATTGCTACCGGGTGGAGAGAACAGCTGGCCTTTTGCCAAAGGCAAGGATCGGCAGGTGGATTTTAGAACTATACCCTCTAAGGAGGAACGAAGTCTTGACATGGCTTACTTAACCGGCATGAATTCCGGTTGGTATGCCGTCGTAAATGAAGAGCGTAAGATCGGTTGGCTCGCCACGTGGCCAGAAAATCTGTTCAAGTACTTATGGTACTGGCGTAACTATGGTGGCGGCTGGGGATATCCTTGGTACGGACGATGCTATAACGCAGGACTTGAACCTTGTACCTCTTACCATAATGGAGGAGTCAGGCAAGCGACAGAGAACGGTACAGCTCTTTCAATAGCACCTGGCGCAATGGTCCAGGCAACTTTGAGGGCCGGCCCTTTTGCGCCGACCGGAGACGTCAAACGAATCCACTCTGATGGCACTGTAGTATACAAAAGCTTCTGATCTCTGTTTTATATAACGCTCGGATGGTGCTTTGGTAGGATAACATTTGTACTTATAGCGATCATACAATTGGTCTGTTCACCAGTGAATCTAGTTCAGTGACCCTCTTATTTCGCATACTGGAATCCCGCTTGAAACTTTCCACGCGTATCCTTTATTTATTCTTCGTTGCATTCCTTGTATCTTTCAGTCTCCTCATCTCGGCATGTGGCAATCCTGATGGCTTACAAACGTCTCTGCCTACACCAACTCCGGTGTTTTTAACTCCTTCTCCAACTCTGACACCTACCCCTAATCCAACACCTCTACCTACATCAACTCCGACCCAGACACCAATTCCAAATGTGGAAATCGGTTTCAGCAGAGACTTATATACAACTTCTGAAGAGGACGGTGAGATAAGACTTCCATTATCGATAACCCCTAATCAAATTTCCGATTCTATTGAGCTTACCTATAACGTTCATTGTGAAGGCTCTGTAACTGCGTCTGACTTTGTAGATGGCACTTCACCCTGTAGAGAAAACACCGCTCTGTTTACAATCGCCTCCTCTTCTGAACCGTACTACATCGTTCTGAAAATCACCGATGATAACTTGACGGAAGGAGATGAGGAGTTCATGGTAGTTTTGGAAAGTGTTGTCGCTTCGGGTGGATCTGCGACTATATCGGACTTAGGTAAGGTGGCAAAGGTTAGAATCGTTGATTCTGACCGAACGATTCTGGGCTTCCTTGATTCCTTTACAGCCGTTACTGAGGACGACGGTTTTTTGTCGGCAACATTGTATGCAGATGCCCCTTCCGATGAAGAAATCTCGGCTGACTACATAGTTTATTGTGCCGACACAGATCTATCTTACTGTACAGAGGGCAGGGCGATCTTTGCACCTGGCGCCGATGACACCACGATACAGGTACAGTTGCCTAACGATGATTTGATAGAGACGGACGAAATGGTGACCATACGCCTTGTGGATGTACAAGGCGGTAGAGGGAAGGCAAGTATAGATGCAGAACGCTCTCAATTAGTTGTAACCGTTATGGACGATGATACTGGGATTGTAGGTTTTGCGGCTGACAGTCTTGATGTTCAGATTGAAGAGATAGGCGGGACAGTGCAGCTCTACGTGGAGTTGACTAAGGAGTCTTCTGAAGTTGTGGGAGTGAGTTACACAGTTGACTGTTCGGCGTTAAACGGCGGAGACTTTACGGTAGACCCTTGCGATGACGGAGAGTTGGAATTTGCGGCAGGAATGACTCGTACGTCAATAGAGTTCAACATAAGGAACGACAGGGAAGAAGAGGGTGCGGAGACTTTAGTTGTAACGCTGACTGGGATAACAAGCGGTCATAGTCTTGTGTCAGTGTCTTCAGACGCTGGTATCGCTAGACTTACCATACTTGAGAGTGATATTCCTTCATCTGGTGGTGGTGGTGGTTCTACACGACGTCGACCTGCACCACCATCTTCACCACTTCCGCCACCGCCTTCTATTCCCACGGCGGGAATGCTCACCGTTAATGTATCTCCGCTGGCTGACGGGGTTGTGACTTCTCAACCTATGGGAATAAACTGCGGCGGCGGCGGTACAAATTGTCAAAGCACGTTTGCTCAAGGAACGCAGGTAACCTTAACCGCAACTCCGACTCCCGGGCAAGTGTTTAGCAGGTGGTCTGGAGCCTGTACGGGTACCGATGACCAGTGTACAGTTACAATCAGCGGAGCTTCAGTTACGGTGGAGGCGTTATTCACAGTGTCATCATCGCCTATCGTTCCTGAAACAGGAAAAATTAGTGTGAACGTATCTCCATTGACCGGCGGAGTCGTTACTTCGCTGCCTGCAGGGATCAACTGTGGAGAAGGTAATATAGACTGCGAACAAACATTCAACCAGGGAATACAGGTAATCTTGACCGCAACTCCGACTCCTGGACAAGTGTTTAGCAGGTGGTCTGGAGCCTGTACAGGCTCCGATGAGCAATGTACAGTTACAGTAAATGAGACTCAGATTACAGTGGGAGCATTGTTTGTTTCGCAAGCCGAACTGTTGAGCGCCTTATATGAGGCAACAGATGGAGACGGATGGGATAAGAATACTGGTTGGCTGACAGCGTCGGATATTAATGATTGGTACGGTATAACTACGACAGAAGACGGCTCGGTTGTTGAGATAGATCTCTACAATAACAACCTAAAAGGGTCAATCCCAATGGAGCTTGGAAAACTACCCAACCTTAGAAACCTGTTTATGGGCGATAACCGGTTGACTGGACAAATACCCGAGGAACTGGGTGACTTGACTACTCTAAGGGTGTTAAGTCTGTATGACAACAACCTTGATGGACCTGTACCGCTTATGCTCACCGAATTGCCTAATCTTGTACTGTTGGATTTGGGTAGCAATCAATTAACTGGTGAATTACCTGCCGAACTAGGCGATTTGACCAGGCTTGTGGGTTTATCGGTGTACAACAATAATCTCATCGGCAGAATCCCGTCGGAACTAGGGAGGCTGACTAACCTTGAGACGTTGATATTGGGTCGGAATGCAGGCTTATCAGGGAGGGTTCCCGATGCATTGTGCGGAAAACCTGATCTATCTTTGACCTTGTCTGATACAGGACTTTACTGCCCGGACAATCCAATGGAGTATGATGCGTTAGTTACCTTCTATGAAGCAGCGAATGGGGATGAATGGAATCATAGAGAGGGTTGGCTAACCGCGCCTGATGTAGACGATTGGTACGGAGTAACCACAGAAGGTGGAACAGTCATTGGGTTAGACCTCCATGCTAATAACCTTATCGGGGATATAGGGACAATACCTTCTCAGCTTACTGTTCTCTCCAACCTTAAGCGGTTAGATCTGAGCAGTAATATGCTGACTGGAGATATACCATCGGAATTTGAAGAACTGTCGAATCTTGAAGAACTATCTTTAGCTGGCAACCGGTTAACGGGAGAGATCCCGTTGGAACTTGGGAATTTACTTACTCTTACGGTGCTGACTCTAAGTGACAATCGGTTGACTGGGGCAGTAGAAGGGAATTTAGAGAGCTTACTCAACCTTGAGGTTCTGGATCTGAGCGACAATATAGGCTTGTCCGGTGGACTTCCTGCCGAGTTATGTGAAGTGCCTGACCTCTCTTTCTCAAATACAGATTTGCTTTGTTCTTCATTAGTTATTACCGTTATGCTTTCCGCCGATACATACGGAATAGAAGTAACCTCAACGCCTGAAGGCATACGTTGCGGAGACGGCAACGGGCACTGTAAGTTCAGTTACCCTGCCGGAACGACTGTAACTTTGACCGCGGCCGTTGACTCCAGGTACAGTTTTACAGGCTGGAGTCCGGCGGACTGTGCTACACCCGACGATTGTGTATTGCCGTTGGAGAGCGCTAACGTTGTGGTAGAGCCTAAGTTTTTTCTGGAAACTGAGCGCGATGTTTTAGTTGCTCTATACGATGCAACTAATGGAGGCGGATGGAATAGGGGAGATGGTTGGCTTACCGAACCAGACATAGATGACTGGTTCGGCGTAACTACAATAAGCGGGGCGGTTGTTTCGATAGACCTTTCATCCAATAATCTCAGTGGGACAATACTACCGGAACTGGGAGACTTGATCAACCTCAGAGAGTTACGATTGCACACCAACGACCTGTCTGACGGGATACCGCCGGAGATTGGAAGATTAACTAATCTTCAGGTCATATCTCTGGGAGATAATCAGCTGACCGGACAGATACCCACTGTGCTGAAGGACCTGACAAACCTTAAAGAGTTATGGTTGTACCAGAATGGTTTGACTGGCGCAATACCTTCGGAACTTGAAAACCTGACCAACCTTCAGATACTGTCTCTATGGGATAACGAGCTGACTGGTTCAATACCTTCCGATTTAGGTGGTCTGGTCAACATTGAACTTCTGGATCTTAGCGTCAATCAGCTGACCGGCCATATACCTCCTGAACTTGGCGATCTAACCAACCTTACCGGCTTATGGTTACACCAAAACGTTCTTACTGGTGAGGTGCCTCCGGCTCTTGTAAACCTGTCTAACCTTGAGACGCTGTCCTTATCGGCTAATGTGGATTTGTCAGGTAGGTTGCCCGATGGATTATGTGTAGTACCTGATTTGCGTTTGTCTAACACGGGACTTTATTGCGGAGAACAGTCTATGACTGATGTGAACGCGCTGATCGCCTTATATCAAGCAACAAATGGGGACGAATGGAATCGCGCTAATGGATGGACTACTGAAGCAGATATTGACGAGTGGGAAGGCGTAACTACAGCGAACGGCAGGGTTGTTAGAGTAAGCCTCCCACGCAATAACCTTAATGGTGTAATACCTCCTCAGCTAGAAGACCTGACTAACCTTGAGAGACTGGATCTGAGCGATAATCGGCTAACTGGAGCAATACCTGCTCAATTAGGCGGGCTAAACAACCTTGTAAGGTTATGGCTGGACGACAACGACCTCATAGGTCCTCTGTCTTCTGACCTGGGTAATTTAGGTTTCCTTGAAATCCTGGATCTTGCTGACAATCCTGGACTAACTGGCTCTATATCTCCGATATTGTGTAGCGCAATTATTTTAGACATCAGCGGTACGGAGCTTGATTGCACTCTGCCTTTAGGAGCGCGGATATACAACGACAATCTGCTTGTTTTGCCTATTGAAGAGGATGTAACTACTATCCCCGTTGAGGATGCTATCACCGGTGGCCTGCCTAACCTGGATCTGTTAAGGGCCTACGCTCGGAGTATTTATTCTCAGTTTGAAGATGCATTTGATCACCTTATATTTTTCTCAAATTTGAACTCCAGATTTGCTGCCAACCAACGCCCTGGGTATAGAGGCGTGTACAGGGTCGTAATGAACGATACGCAAGGTACGGGAGGAGATATTTTTTCGAACTCAGACTTTTATGGATCTGAGGGTAAGCTCAGAGGGGTCATCCACCTCCCGGAGAGATTAGGCCCGTTTAGCACGTTTCGTACGACGATACATGAGTTTATGCACACATGGGCGAACTTCGCCATCCCTTCAACAAGGATGTATCATTGGGGATTCAGCAGCGCAAACGGTGTCCTTGGTGGATTTGACATTGCGAACCTGATGGATCTAGGCAGAAACAGATATTCAGCAGGCCCTTTTCGTCCTCAGAGTGCGACCACTCTCTCATATGCCCGTCCATACAGTCCTGTTGAGCTGTACTTCGCGGGTCTTATACCTCCGGAAGATGTGCCTGACCTATGGGTGGGAGAGGATGGTCGGTGGGTTGATTTTGGAGTAGTGTTTCAGGCAAACGAGGTAAGCACATATACAATTGACGACATCATAGAACAACACGGAGAACGCGTTCCAAACTGGTTGAACTCTCCAAAGAGTCTCCGGGCTATGGCGGTTCTGCTAGTTGATGAAGACCACCCTGCCACGAATGACCAGTTACAGAGGTTAAGTGAGAGTATATCGACTTTAAGTTACGCAGGAGACGAGGAGTCCCCGGAACACAATTACTATGAAGCAACCGGCGGGCGTGCTTTGATAATTATGGATGGGCTGTCTCAACAGTTTTTGGACGATGTAGAACCGATTCCGATCACGGTGAGCCCACCTCCTGATCTGGTTGTTAAGATCTTTACGATAGCTCAAGATACCTTGCGTGCGGGTCAAGATTTCCAACTGGCCGCTGAAGTTCGTAACCAAGGTACCGGACCTTCGGGTTGGACCACGTTGCGCTACTATCTGTCGTCAGACGCGACTATCTCCACGGACGATACAGAGGTCGGCATTGACTCGGTAAAGATTCTTGCTGCTTCCGAAACTAGCCCTGAAGAGATTTCAGTGACAACGCCGTTAAGTTCCGGGACTTACTATTATGGTGCCTGTTTAGAGTCTGTTTTTGCGGAGTCTGAGACCGCGAACAACTGCTCGGAGGCGGTTCAAGTAAATGTGATTACGGAATCCGAAGTACTGTCCCGCCTCTATGAAGCAACCAATGGAGATGGATGGATTAACAATGAGGGATGGCTTACAGAATCAGACGTTAACGAGTGGCATGGTATAACTGCTGAAAGCGGAACGATCGTTGAGATAGATCTGCAATTCAATAATCTCAGCGGAGCGATACCCCCGGAGTTAGGACTGCTTTCCAATCTTGAAGGGCTGTATTTGTCTGAGAACCAGTTGAGCGGAGAGATACCTCCGGAATTAGGCAATCTCTCGAACCTGACAATCTTACGGCTGCATAACAACCGCTTGAGTGGAGCTATACCTTTGGAATTTGGACAACTCTCCAACCTTGAAGTCCTGAACCTCCGTAATAACCAGCTTAGTGAGGGCATACCTTCGGAATTCGGGCAGCTTCTCAACCTTGTAGAGCTGTACTTGTCTAACAATCAGTTGACCGGTGGAATACCTGCAGAGCTTGGGCGGCTCTCTAACCTGATATTGCTATGGGTGAACAACAACCAAAGACTGACGGGTTCTATACCCTCGGCGCTATGCTCTCCTGACCTAGATTTGGATACAAGCAACACCGGTTTGGAAGATTGTATTATCCTGAACTCTTCAGGCACTGGAGGTGGCGCGGCAGGAAGTGCAGAGGACCGTTTACCGTCTCGTCCCACGCTTACGGTTACTGTAAACGTGTCTCCGTTGATCGGAGGGGTTGTTACTTCGGAACCTATGGGCATAAACTGTGGAGATGGAAACACGGACTGTGAGCTGTTTTTAGCGCGGGATGAAACTGTAACTCTAGTAGCTAGTGCATCAGCTGGTTATGAGTTCACAGGCTGGGGTGGAGCGTGCATGGGAACCGATGTCTGCACGATATCCGCGGGTGTTCCTACAGTCGCAGTTGAGGCGGTATTCAATCGATTCCCACCGATGTCATCTGATTCACCATCGGATAGAGACGTCGTTATATATGAGCCTGGAGATATGGACTGTATAGAGGAAGACACGGGCTGCGATCTGTTCTTAGGATTAGATATAGGTGTAACGTTGCCTTCTAACCCCAGGTTTACAAAACGCCCGGATGAGGTTTTGAGTAGATAGCTTCTGCTCTTATAAGGGAATCGTGATTCTTCCTTTGAGCAGTTGGGTCATTATATGTTAACCGACCGACTAGTTTACGTAACAAAGAGGAGAGACTTCAAGCGGAATAAGATACTTTCAGCTTATAATGAGGAATATAGTGCTCTCAAGCCTGCTTTCTGGAGCTTTTCCAATAGTGAACTCTCGTACGAAATTTTCTATAACTGACCCTTCACTGTTTCTGGTTACAGTATTGATAACTCTAGGTCTGTTTGTCTTGTCGTGCGGGAACTTTGATGACAATTCCACTTCTACGCTTTCTCCGGGCACTTCAGCTACACCTACTTCTACATCAATTCCTACGCCGACCCTCATTCCTTCACCTATACCGACTCCAACTTCTGAGATAAATTTCAGTGAAGATTCAACAGAGCGCGATATATTAACTGCTTTATACCATGCAACGAACGGAGACAAATGGGCTAACAATTGGGGTTGGCTTGAGGAACCGGATATCAAAGATTGGCACGGTATAAATACAGCAAACGGTACGGTTGTATCAATAGATCTCTCTGACAACAATCTAACTGGTGTTATACCGTCAGAACTGGGTACTTTGACGAACCTCAGAGATTTAAGTCTTCCTAGAAATAATCTAACTGGTACTATACCATCAGAACTTGGAAACTTACCTAACCTTGGAATATTAGATCTCTCTAACAACAATCTAACTGGTGTTATACCGTCAGAACTGGGCACTCTGACGAACCTCAGAGAATTGAACCTGGACGGGAACAATCTGAGTGGCACTATACCATCGGAACTTGGAAACTTACCTAACCTTGAAATATTGTATATATATAATAGTCAGTTAACTGGTCAAATACCTGCTGAACTGGGTACTTTGATGAACCTCAGAGAGTTAAGTTTTCCTAGCAACAATCTAACTGGTACTATACCATCGGAACTTGGAAACTTACCTAACCTTGAAATATTGTCTCTACAGGAAAATCAGTTAACTGGTCAAATACCTGCTGAACTGGGTACTTTGACGAACCTCAGAGTGTTAGAAATATGACGAACCTCAGAAACAATCTAACTGGTACTATACCATCAGAACTTGGAAACTTACCTAATCTTAGCAAGTTGTCATTATTTTCCAACGTAGGTTTATCAGGGACAATGCCCTTAAAATTATGCAGAATAGTTAATGGGCGTGTACTTAACACTGGGCTTGATTGTTCTTTGTTTATGCAATTAAACATCCTGAGAAATTGGAACAGTCATAGTGGTAATCTATTGAATTGGAATACTAGCCTAGAAACATTTGATGAATGGGAGGGCGTAACTGTAGAAAATGGAAAGATTGTTGAACTGAACCTAACAGACAAAGCTCTGTCTGGTGAGATACCTTATGAATTAGGCCAACTAACTAACCTCAGAATATTATCGCTGGCTAACAACAATCTAACTGGTGTTATACCGTCAGAACTGGGAAACTTACCTAACCTCAGAAGATTATCGCTGGCTAACAACTTTCTTAATGGCTCTATACCCTCCTCATTAGGCAATTTGTCTGCCCTTGAGGTCTTGGACCTTTCTAATAACATTTGGGAAGATCCTATACCCTCCTCATTAGGCAATTTATCTGCCCTTGAGGTCTTAGATCTTTCTAATACTAGAACGGTAATTCCTTTACCTGAGGAGTTATGTAGTCGTTTAGAGTCTAATTTAAAGATAAAGATCGACGGTACAGGTATTTACTGTCCTGAACCGCTACCTGAAGGAACACTAATTTATAATGACAACTTGCTTGTTTTTCCTGTTGAAAAAGGTACGTCAACATTCAATTCTGAATTATTTCCTTCCTATATAGCAAGTATTTACTCTAACTTTGCAGATAACTTTCATCACATCGTACTTATATCAGCTTCTAAAATTTATAGAGATTTCCAAGGGAACTATAATGGTTTCCACTCACCCCTAGCGAACGATATCCAAGGTATAGGGAAAAGGATTTTTTCTTACTCAGCTCTATGGGGATCAACCGGCAACCTCAAAGGTTACATCCATATACCAAGTTTACACGTAAGTCGGAGAACAATGGTACATGAGTTAATGCATCCTTGGGCAAATAGTGTTATCCCTCCCTTCGGGCACTGGGGATTTAGTAGCGTTAACGGTGCTCTTGGTGGATTTAATATTGACGATCTGGTGGATCATGGCGAAAACCGGTATTCAGCAAGACATCGAGGAACCTTATTCACTGTGGGAGCTGATGGATCGGATCTTCCTTACAGTCCTATTGAGCTGTATTTGGCAGGTCTTATACCACCAGAAGAAGTGCCTGATATATGGGTGGCAGAAGACGGCGAATTCACGGGCGAATCTACGGAAGAAGGTCATGTATTTACTGCAAGCAATGTCAAGACGTACACGATTGAAGACATCATAAATGAGCATGGAGAACGTGTTCCAAACTGGGAAGATTCTCCAAAGAGTTTCCGGGTTATGACAGTTGTGTTGATTGAAGAAGAGAACCCTCCTACTGATGAGGAACTGCAAAATCTTAGTGAGTTTATATCAACTCTTAGCCATGAAGGTGATGACGGATCTCGGGAGCACAACTTTTATGAAGCGACTGGTGGTAGAGCGTCACTAATTATGGATGGGTTGTCTAAACAACTCCTTGAGGATGTAGAGCCTATTATGGTGAAGACAAGCCCGTCTCCTTGATTTGGTTTTTGAGACTATTACAATTAGTCAAAAAACCGGTGATTGTAAGATCCCCTATGGCCTCTGTTGCGGTTTTATATGAGACTATCAAATCTGAGTTAGCGATCTGAGGAGTTACCCTAAAAGGCACACAATAAATCATTACCGAGTTCAGTTCAGATTGGTTGGCTGATTCGGGAATTTCGTAGTTCTGGTTTCCTTTGTTGCCTTTGATTCTTCCAAGGTCTACGTATCCACCAGAACTAACCTGTGAGGAGCTTTCAGGATCTGGATGAGCACTCAGATATACATGGAGTCTCGGACCGTTTCTGACTTCAAAATCTTCAAAGCGCAAAAGCCTCTGTCCGTCCGGCAACTGATATATGGTGGCGGTACCTCTGCCTCCTGCGAACTGTCTCTAGCATGGTATGAAACTCTAACTTTGATGTCTGACGCGTTAGCTGGTTATGAGTTCACAGGCTGAGGTGGAACGTGCATGGGAATCGATACCTGCACGATATTCGCGGATGCTCCTACAGTCGCAGTTGAGGCGGTATTCAATCGATTCCCATCGATCTCATCTGATTAACCATCGGATGGAGACGTCGTTATATCTGATCCTGGAGGTATGGACTGTACAGAGGATGACACAGGTTGCGATCTGTTCTTAGGATTAGATATAAGTGTAGCTTTGCCCTTTAACCCCAGGTTTACAGAACGTCCGAATAAGGCTTTTCTGTAGATAGCTTCTGCTCTTATAAGGGAATCGTGATTCGTCCTTTGAGCAGTTGGGTTATTGTATGCTAACCGACCGGCTGGCTTACGTAACAAAGAGGAGAGACTTCAAGCGGATAGTTCATTCTCATAAAGTTTGCATATTTTCAGCTTATAATGAGGAGTATAATGCTCTCAAGCCTGCTTTCTGGAGCTTTTCCAATAGCGAACTCTCGTACGAAATTTTCTATAAATGCCCCTTCACTGTTTCTGGTTACAGTATTGATAACTCCAGGTCTGTTTGTCTTGTCGTGCGGGAACTTTGATGACAGGTCCACTTCTACGCCTACCTCGACTCCAACTACAGAGATAAAAGTTAGCGAGGACTCAATGGAGGGCGACATATTATTTGCTTTATACAATGCAACGAACGGAGACGATTGGCGTAATAATGAAGGTTGGCTTGAGGAATCGTATATTGATGATTGGTACGGTATAAATACAGAGAACGGCAAGGTCGTATCAATAGATCTCTCTGCAAACAATCTCAGCGGCGTAATACCTTCAGAGCTGGGCAATCTCTCCGACCTGACTTTCCTAGATCTGAGTGGCAACGACTTGAGTGGCGAGATACCCCCGGAATTGGGCAATCTCTCCAACCTGACAGGACTACGGCTGAGTGGCAACGACTTGAGTGGCGAGATACCCCCGGAATTGGGCAATCTCTCCAACCTGACATTCCTAGATCTGGGTGGCAACGACTTGATTGGCGAGATGCCCTCGGAATTGGGCAATCTCTCCAACCTGACAGCACTATGGCTGGCTGACAACGACTTAAGTGGTGAGATACCCTCGGAATTGGGCAATCTCTCCGACCTGACAATCCTGGATTTGAGCTTCAACGGATTGATTGGCGAGATACCCTCGGAATTAGGCAATCTCTCCAACCTGAGAGAACTATCGATGACTGGCAACGGATTGATTGGCGAGATACCCTCGGAATTGGGCAATCTCTCCAACCTGACATTCCTAACGCTGGTTGGCAACGACTTGAGTGGTGAGATACCCTCGGAATTGAGCAATCTCTCTAACCTGACATTCCTGGATTTGAGCTTCCTCTCCTCCAGTTTGAGCTTCCTTTCCAACCTGAGAGAACTATGGCTGACTGGCAACGACTTGAGTGGCGAGATACCCTTGGAATTGGGTAGTCTCTCCAACCTGACAATCCTGGATTTGAGCTTCAACGACTTGAGTGGCGAGATACCCTCGGAATTGGGCAGTCTCTCCAACCTGACAATCCTGGATTTGAGCTTCAACGACTTGAGTGGCGAGATACCTTCGCAATTGGGCAATCTCTCCAGATTGGGTACTGATGACACCGGTTACCCTAGACTAAGGATAGGGGGCAGCCTAGAGCTGCATAACAACCTAAGATTGACGGGTTCTATACCCTCAGCACTATGCTCTTCTGCCTTGTATATTACTAAGCACAACACCAATTTAGAAAATTGCCCTCCTTGAGTGATGGAATAGGGCAACTGATTCAGCCTCAACGTGCTATATCGGGGCGGATTGAGTCTAAAAATACCTTAAAAGGGTTACTAAGAAGCTGGCAATTCTTGAGGTGCTAGCCTACAGGTGTAAGCGGCGCTACGCTGAAGACTACCCTAAAAGGCACACAGCAAATCACTACCTCCGGAATTAGGTGATCTATTCAACCTGAGAGAGCTATATCTGAAACAAAGGATTGATTGGCGAAATACCACCGGCACTATGCTCTTCTGACCTGGATTTGGATACTAGCAACACCGGTTTAGAAGATTGCTCAATTACATTGGAGGAATAGTCAACTCATTCAACCTCAACGTGCTATATAGAGGCAGATTGAGTCTAAAAACACCTCTCAAAGGGTTACTAAGAAGCTGGCAACTCTTGAGGTGCTAGCTTGCAGGTGTAAGCGGCGCTACGCTGAAGACTACCCTAAAAGGCACACAGTAAATCACTACCGAGTTAAGTTCAGATTGGTCGGCTGATTCGGGGATTTCGTAGTTCTGGTTTCCTTTGTTGCCTTTGATTCTTCCAAGGTCTACGTATCCACCCGAACTAACCTGTGAGGAGCTTTCAGGATCTGGATGGGCACTCAGATATACATGGAGTCTCGGACCGTTTCTGACTTCAAAATCTTCAAAGCGCAAAAGCCTCTGCCCATCCGGCAACTGATATATGGTGGCGGTACCTCTGCCTCTGTGAAAGCGATCGGCATCTCTGAATTCGCCTTGCGCGAGTGCAACTGGACCGGCAGGCGCGGGTTCTGGTGTTGGTGTCGCCGTAGGTTGGGGCAGGGGTGCAGGGGAGGGGGTTGGCGTTGCAGTGGCTTCCGGTTCGAGAGTTTGCTCTGGGTCGGTATTCATAGGGAGAGGATCAGGCTCTTCCGTTGTAGTAGACGTGGGTTCAGGCGTAGACGTCGGAGTTGGAGTTGCGATAATAGGAGCGGGCTGCAACTTCTGACCGACTAACTGGGGCATAGATTCGTTCACTACCACGGTTGCCTCTGCCGCTTCGCCCATTATTTGTTCTGCTTCTGCACGTGTCATCCCTTCCGGGATAAAAGCGTTGACCGTGAGAGGAAACTCCTCATCAACTGTTTGACTTATAAAGAGCGGAGACCCCAACCACCAAGCAAGCCAGGCTAGAGGTATTAATGCCGCCAGCATCGCCAGGACTAGGATACGTCCCTTTTTTGTATGTAGAAAAAAGTTGCGAGCTTTTGTGATCATTGACGTTTACCAGCGAAGAGAGTTGGGATATTTTTCCATTGATAAAACTGTATAGCGATGTAAAAGTATCCTCAAACCTATCTTACAATAGGGGAATATGATGTTAAACAAAGGTTAGAACTCTTATATTTACAGGATATATGAGACAACGCCGAAATGTGCTTGTAGCAGTCAATCAATCTACGTAATAGGAGATCCCTATAAGTCCTGGTCCTGTGTGTCCACCCATAAACGGATGAAACTGGGAAATCATACTCTCTAAAGGTCTGGTTTTGCTGTCTATCACTTTTTTTAACTCAATAGCATCGTCTTCGCAGTCTGCATGCATAATGTTAACGTGTCCTTGTTCGCCTGCGAGGTCTTTTATAGCCTCCATAGTCATCCGTCGTATAGCCTTTCGTCTTGAAGTCAGATAGGCTATCTTGGAAATCTTACCTCTGCTGAACTCCATGACAGGTTTTATATCTATTAGGTTTGCAAACCAGAAAACTGGTCGAGGTATCCTGCCTCCTTGATAGATGTACTTGAGGGTGTCTAGCACCGCTAAAAGCCTTATCCTGCTGGACAGAAAGCGTGCCTGTTCTTCTAATTCGTCCAATAAGGCTCCTGATCTTGCTAGGTTGGCGATTTTAAGCACTATAAGAGCCTGTGAACCTGCTGCAGTGTGTGAATTGAATACCTGTATTTCTACATTGGGAGACTCCTTCATAACGATATCGGCAGCAATTTTGGCAGAATCGTAAGACGCGCTCATGTTGTGCGAAACAGTGATGCAGAATATTGTGGTGGCATTTTTCAAAGATTTCCTGAAGGTCTTTACCCAATCACGGGGAAGGGGCGCAGAGATCGAAGGCATAGAGTCTCCATTCTCTAGCAAGTTATAAAAATCCTTTAACCTCTCCGGATTGTCCTCAAAAATCTCTCCGTTTACCGATATGGTCATTGGAGCGATGCCGATATTGTATGACTCCACAATTTCGGAGCTGATCGCAGCTGCAGAGTCGGATACCACAGCAATTTTGTGTGTTTGATTATTGTTCATAAGCATGATTTAGATTGAAACCTTTACCCTTATAATAAAGAGGTTTAGTAAGCTCCGGCAAGCTAGGATTTCTCTTAAATAACTATACGTAGAGTTTACGGTTGATGAAGAACAATCAAATAGTTCGCGGCATTGCAAACGTGCCGTACCTTGGCAACAGTGAGTTATATTCACGCGAGACCGCCGTCAGAACGCTTGAAAGATTGTTTGGACTTAGAGGGTACCTGCCTCTTAGAACCCCCTTTCTGGAACGTACGGAACTTTTCCTGCGTAAATCGGGAGGCGATCTTGGAGGAACTCTTTACTCTTTCAAGGATCCTAGTGGTTTAGAAGTCAGCATCAGACCTGAATTCACCGGTTCCGTTATGCGTTATGCCGTCGAAAGGATAGATAGCCTTCCTATGCCGATGCGCTTTCAGTATTCCGGTACTGTCTTCCGATATGCCAGTCCAGAAAGCCCTTTCGCAAATATGCCCCGATCTTTCACCCAGGTGGGGGCAGAACTGATAGGAAGCTACGACTCTGCTGCAGACGCTGAGATATTAGCAATGGCATTAGAAGGACTGGAAACCTTGCACGTTAAAGAACCTCGCGTAGTTCTCGGACACGTTGGAATGTTACGCGACGTAGCGGATCAATTCTCCCTTCCAGATCGAGCGATATTCTTTCTGTTTGAAAATCTGTTATCTTCCGAGCGTAAACTGAATTCTGCAAGGCAGAAGGAATTAGTGAAGCGTGCAGAACAGCTAGGCATAACTGCTTATTCCAACAAGTCAAACTCCAGGCTGTCTGAGGACGATACGAGGTCTCTTATATCTCGGTTTGTTCCTGACCTAGATCCTAATGCAGGGGTAAGAAACAGAGACGAAATAATCTCACGGCTGGCTGAGAAGCATTCACAGCCTGTGGATGTAAGCCGCTTCTCAAGTGCCGTTCACTTGCTGTGCGAGTTGGTAAATATAAGCGGTCAACCTAACGAAGCTCTGGTAGAAGCGGACAAATGTGCGAAAGAGTCAGGTTTGGAATATTGTCCTTCCGAGTCTCTCAGAGGGGTTCTGGAAGTTTTAGATGAAGAAGGAATAGCAAAAAGCTCGGTCCATATAGATTTCGGCATTGCCAGAAACACTTCCTACTACACCGGGCTGCTCTTTGAGCTACGCTCCTCCGGTGCTCTCGTGGGCAGAGGAGGACGATATGACAAACTGGCCTATTCCATAGGATATGACTCCGATATGCCTGCGTTAGGGTTCGCTTACTACTTAGACGAAGTCCTAAAGAATTCTCCGCCATCTTTCGCTAAAGAGGATAAAGCTGTAGTGTTGGGATCGAACGATCCTGTGGAAAGAGCTGATGCCGTCAGGTTAGCTAAAGAAAGGCGAAAGCAAGGAAAAAAAACAGTTTTAACCTTCCCTGATGCGCCTTATATGGTAAGCTCTGCCGACTTTGGTGAAGAACTCTCAAAAGAGTCTGATGAAGGAGAGAGAAGGCTTTGAGCCTTCGACTTGCTATACCTTCTAACGGAGCATTAGCCAAAGGATCGTTAGAGTTTCTGGCATCATGTGGCTTAGGAATCAAGCGCGCTAACAGCAGGCAGTATACAGGCGTTATGCCCTCTTTGCCCGGAGTCTCGGTAATGTTTCAGCGCCAATCGGACATAACTTCAGAACTGGACGACGAAAGCGCGGACATGGGTATATCTGGGTTGGACAGGTACCGTGAATCAAGGCTTGAGATAGGTTGTGTCTGTCCACTTATAGATGACGCAGGATTTGGCTACGCGCGGCTGGTGATAGCCGTCCCTGCGTCTTGGGTGGATGTTGTCTCTATAGACGACCTGGGAGAGCTAGCTCTGGAATTCAGAGAAGCAAGGAAACCTCTACGGATAGCTACGAAGTTTGAACGGCTTGTCCGCAGATTTCTCTACGACCGAGGTATAAATCACTTCACTATAGTACACGTAGCTGGAGCACTTGAGGCGGCACCTTTGATGGGTTACGCAGACCTGATAGCGGATGTGTCCGCTACTGGAGTTACCTTGAAAGAGAATCAGCTTCGCCCTCTTGAAAATGCTACAGTTATAGAGTCTCAGGCAGCTGTTATAGGTAACCTTCAGACAATCGCCGCAGACAGAGACAAGCTTAACCTGGCGCGAGAGATGCTTGAGAGGATGGAAGCTAGATTGAGAGCACGCAAAGTTGCAAGGGTTGGTGCAAACGTAACCGGCGGATCTGTGGAAGAGGTGGCCGGCAAAGTATTTTGCGGTGATGCTTTCAAAGATATACGGGGACCGACGATATCTAGAGTCGTGCGAAGGAAATCGGTAGAATGGTACGAGGTAAGGGCGATAGTTCGGTCGTCGTATGTTATCAAGGCCGTGGATCATCTGCGTAAAGTGGGTGCTGATTCTATAAGCGTGGAAAATCTGGATTTCCTCTTCGGTTCCTTCAGTAAGGCGTACGAAAGATTAATTAAGGGAGCCATGGAATGTATGAAAGGTGTAAATCTGGATAGCCAAAGCAATGAAACTTACACCAGGCTGAAGATGGAGCAAGATAAACAGGGTTTTACTGACAGCTCTAGACCCCACGATCAGGTATGAGGATTATCAACGGTACAGACGATTTCTCCTGTTTTTTGTCACACAGGCAGAAGACGTCCGAGATAATGAGCGACGCTAACGGCTTATTTGAAAAGAGACTATGCCCAGATGAATTTGCCCAGCGTGTGGTTAAAGAAGTGGCAGGAAAGGGTGACAAGGCAGTTTTTGAAATATCTGAGGCGCTAGATGGTTGCGTTATGGAATTTCTTGAGGTGCCTAAAAGCGATATTGATAGGTCCTTTTCTGTGGTTCCTAAACATGTAACTGAAGCACTGAAGAAAGCGGCAGTTAGAATCCGCTCTTTTCAGGAAAATATCATGCCTCGGAGTTGGATGGACATATCTGGTGAACTGGGGGAAAAGGTAGTGCCTGTAAACTCAGTGGGCGCGTATGTTCCGGGAGGCTCTGCATCTTTGGTTTTGTCAGCTTTGATGTGCGTGATACCCGCGAAAACTGCAGGCGTGCAAAACGTCTTCATATCATCACCGGCAAAGGGTGGTGAACTGCCTAACCCAGCGATCATGGTAGCCGCTGCAATCGCTGGGGCGGATAGAATTTTCAAGATAGGCGGAGCTCAAGCTGTAGCCGCTTTTGCTTTAGGAACGGAGACTGTCCCAAAGACAGACATAGTATGTGGTCCCGGAAACGTGTTTGTTACGGCTGCAAAACGAGCCGTTGTTGGCGAGGTGGGTATAGATGGATTGTATGGTCCCACGGAGACGCTTATAATAGCTGATGACTCGGCAAATGCTGCTTGGACTGCGGCTGATATGCTGGCTCAAGCCGAGCATGATACTCTGGCATGTCCTATATTGGTATCATTGTCGCCGAAATTTTCGGAGTCAGTCGCGACAGAGATCAAGAGTCAGTTGACAAATTTTTCCAGAAGAACAACGGCGCAGACAGCTATTGAAACTAATGGAGCAATAATTAACGTCAAATCCTTCAAAGAAGCTGTCCAAGTTGCTAATAAATGGGCACCTGAGCATCTATCGATAATGATAAAAAACCCAGAACTTATCGACTATACGCATTTTGTTGCGGGCGGTCTCTTTATAGGGGAATACTCCCCAGAAGTAGTGGGTGACTACATAGCAGGACCAAGCCATGTAATGCCTACGGGTGGCACTGCGCGATTTAACTCTGCATTGAACGTCCGCACCTTCTTAAGGTTTATGCCCGTGGTGAAACTGTCTCAGAAATCCTTCTTGGAGTTGGAAGCCGATATCGAAACACTGGCATATCTTGAAGGGCTTGAGGGACACGCAAGGGCAGCGCGTTTCAGAATTGGAAATGGGGATTTAAATACATAGTAAACTTTATAGGAGTGTACTATGTGCTCTTGATATGCTCTTGCCTAATCCTAAATCACTGATTTACCTGACTTGTGGCTCTTATAAAGTCTCACACAGGTTGCCGATCGCGTAAAGGCTGGAAATTTGTGAGTAGGGCAGATCAAAACTCCTATGACTAATATCAGAAAACTTATAAACCCTTCTATCACTTCTCTTAGAAGATATGAAGGCGTTGCTCCCAGTGATCAGATAGCAGCAGTGGCGAAACTGCCGTTGGATAGAATAGTGCGGTTGCATGCCAATGAAAACCTTTTCCCGACGCACCATTCCATTACAAAAGCCATGCACAATCTCCCATTAAACACGTACCCAGACCCAAGACAGAGAAAAATAAGGGAGGCTTTGGCGAGCTATACGGGATTTCCTATTGAATCAATCATAGCTGGGGCAGGTTGTGACGAGCTTATAGAGCTGGCCATTCGGCTAGTTGCACGGCCGGGCGACAAGATAGCGGACTTTCAACCGACATTCGGCATGTATAGCCATTTTGCCCAAGCAATCGGTATAGACGTTATTCATTGTCAACGCGATGAAGAATGGAGGCTAGACTTGAATGGCTACGCAGATTCGTCTGATGAAAAGCTCAAAATTGCGTTTGTTGCTTCTCCGAATAACCCGACGGGCAATACAATATCAGAACAGGAAGCCATAAGTCTCATAAAATCGGGCGTTTTAGTTGTTATAGATGAGACATACTATGAATTCAGTGGGAAGACTCTAGCGCATCTAGTCAGACAGTTTGAGAACGTAATGATACTGCGATCCTTCAGCAAATGGGCAGGGCTCGCCGGCATTAGGATAGGTTACGCGATAACTTCCCCTTATATAGTCGAAAATCTTTTCACCATACGGCAACCGTACAGTATAAGCGTAGCGGCTGAGGCGGTTGCTACAGTAGCGCTAGAGGTTAGTGAAGACCTAATGAAGAATGTAAAGGAGCTTGTACATCAGCGCAAACGCATGGAAATCGCTATAGATCTAATGCAAAACGTCCGATATTGGCCTTCATCCGCAAACTTTCTCCTGTGTGATTTCACATCCACTCCGGCAAGAGATGTTTGGTTAAAGCTGGCACAGAGAGGTCTATGTACTCGGTACTTCGATCAGGGGAGACTCGCAAACTCTCTGCGTATTTCTTCTGCTCCCGAAAAAGAAACAGACATTCTCATCAAAGAATTGTCTCAAATAATGAGAGGAGACTAATACAAAGCCTATGACTGAGAACATAGCTGCTGACAATAATAAAAACAGGGTAAGCGAATTTGAGCGAAAAACAGGAGAGACTAATATATCTGTATCTGTAAATTTAGATGGATCAGGTACGGCCAAAGTGCAAACGCCGTTCGGGTTTTTCAACCACATGCTGAATCAACTATCTAGACATGGAGTCTTGGATCTAAGCATAAAGGCAACTGGCGACGTAGAGACAGGTTCACACCACTTAATCGAGGATACAGCAATAGCCTTGGGACGCTCTATCGATAAAGCTCTGGGCGAGAGACGAGGGATAGTCCGTATGGCGGAAATGACCTGCCCGCTTGATGAAGCCTTGTCCAGCGCAGCGATAGATTTGAGCGGCAGGGGCTACGCAGTTATTGACATGGCCCTAAAAGGGAATGCGGGAGAATTCCCTCCAGACATGGTTAGGCACTTCTTTGAGGCACTCGCTATAGAGGGAAAATTTTGTCTCCATATTCGAGTCCTAGCGGGTACAAACGAACATCATGTAATTGAATCTTCTTTCAAAGCGTTTGCGAGGGCACTTAAGACGGCCTGTTCTTATGATATAAGACTTGGCAATACAATCCCCAGCACGAAGGGAACGCTCATATAGTAACGAGAGGGATAACCTAATCTGCCCGGAGTGAAATTGTCTCGCCTATCTACTTGCTCTCACTACTTCAAACTCAGACGCCTCAATGATGGGGTTACATAATATCTTCTCACACATATCCCGTGCCTTCTGTTCAGCTTCCTTCGTAGATCCAGCTTCAAAATGTGTAACGAACAGTTTACCCACTCTCACTGAATCAACATCTTCTATACCCGTTTTCCATATAGCTCTAGCTACCATCTCACCCTGTGGATCTTTCACGTCCGGTTTCAACATAACCTTTATGTTAGCTATATACATATATTTAGTTGCCGTGAACATTTATCGGATTATCGAAACGAGCCTCCGGTGCACGATTCTGATAAGTTGCTACAAAACGATTAATATTGTCAATCGACTCAGTGCTGACGTCCGGCAAGTAGATATGGTGTCTCCACCCAGTTACAGCTATAGGGGATCCGGTCTGCTCCAACAGGCCAGGATAAGGTGACATGACGAACTGCGCCCAATGCCCTGGGGGTATAGAGGCTAAAGTTTCCTCTATGTCGGGGCACCCTTCGGGGCAGTCATAGTGCAACCCTATGCCTCCATTCTCAAGATTTTGTACTAATACTTCGTCAGGGATATAAACATCGTATCTTCCCCAATCCGCTGGAGAGGATATCACCGTCCCGTCTGACAATGTAACAGAGTTTGTGAAGTAGTGCGGTCCGGAAGTAGCCGGTACGGTCGGATAACCGCTGTGGGCCTGTCCTACGCTGATCTGATGCCTTCCTGCGTCTGGATCTGCGGAAGCGTCCACCACTTCGCCAAGACTTTGGGATGAGCTAAATAAGTTCTGAAAAACACTCGGGGCAAGTAGGCCAATTATGAGACCGACCGCCACAAATGACGCTAAGAATAGATAAAGCCTTTGCCGTCTTAATTTCCGTAGTCTAGTTTTAGTTCTCCGTTCTTCACGAATTTGGCTCTTGGTCATTCCCCGTCTATATTCTGGTCGCGTTGTAGCTTTGCGTGTAGTTGTAGAGTCACTCATTTCATTTTCCCAAGGAGGTTTTACTTAATCTGTCACCTGAAAATCTTTATCCCGGTGGGTGTTCTGTCTCGCTGCTCTCATGTCCATCCGGCGCTATATGAAGTCATGTATATTTTATTATAAAAAGGGAGAGGCGTCTCCTGTGAGCCTTTGGTACGCCTGCTCGTATCTATGGAAAGTGTTGATTATTATCTCTTGAGGTAACGATGGAGCAGGTGACCTCTTGTCCCACCTTTGATTTTCCAACCAGTTGCGCAAATACTGCTTGTCAAAAGGCTCTGGAGACGAACCCCGCTTCCAATCGGTCGCATCCCAAAACCTGCTGGAATCGGTGGTAAGAGCCTCGTCTATTAAAATCAACTGGTTGTCTGTAAAACCGAATTCAAATTTTGTGTCGGCGAGAAGCATGCCGCACCCTTCTACATGCCTAGATCCTCTAACAAAAAGCTCAAGAGTCATGTCTTCAAGTCTTCGGTAAAGCTCTTTCCCTATTAAGTTTTTGCCCTCTCGCCGGGAGAGTGGTCGGTCATGTCCAGTTAACGCTTTCGTAGAGGGGGTGAAAATAGGCTCAGACAGCTTTGATGCTTCCGTCAAACCCATAGGTAGTGGGGCATTATTCACAGTCCCATTCCTGGAATATTCGTTCCAAGCGGATCCCGTGAGATAACCTCTGGCTATGCATTCCATATCTATCCGTTTTGCCTTGCGTACTAACAATGAACGGGCAGAGAGTTCCGGGTTCATAAATTCCGATGGTACATTAAGGGCATCATTGGACTGTCGCATACCGATGTCTGACCATTCCCAAAGAGGCGTCAGTAAGTGGTTTGGCATTAAGTCTTTCGTCAGCTTGAACCAAAAAGCGCACATTCGGGCAAGCAAAGCCCCTTTTCCTGGAATAGGGTCGGGCATCACCACGTCAAAGGCAGATATTCTGTCTGTTGCCACCATAATTAGACGTCCGTTCCCCAAATCGTACATATCTCTCACTTTCCCTCGATACAGGAGTCCTGGCAAGTTTGTCTCCTTCAAGGTAATGATGTGCATAGGGCTACGGTCGTTTTTAGCGGATTTCCTCAAGGAGTCTGACATTTGTTGGTAAGAGTCTATGTTGAAGATACCTGATCCGTTTGAGTTTTCGTTTTTGATGAGTATGTGCGTTCTACTAAATTATCATTCCAGCCAAGTCGCTTAAACTGAAAATCTATGAACCGCAAATACCAACTATAATCAAACAGCTCAGTCAGTTTTTCTGGAGGAACGGCAGAGGTTATGCGGGGGTCTTGGATAGTCAAAATTCGGAAATCCTTGCTCTGTTCCCAAGCCTTGAGAGCATGGTCCTGGACAATATTGTACGCTTCATCCCTTTTCATACCGGCTTCTATTAAAGCCAACATTACCCGCGGTGAAAAGACAATACCCCGAGTAAGTTCCAAATTCCGCATCATCCTGTCAGGGTAAGTCTTCATATCCAACACCACCTCGGTTATTATGTGCAGCATGTAGTCCGTAGCAAGAGAAGCATCTGGGAGAATTATCCGCTCTGCTGAAGAGTGGGAAATGTCTCGTTCGTGCCATAGTGCTACGTTTTCTAGGGCAGTTGACGAATAGCCACGCAACAGGCGTGCCAAACCACAGACACGTTCTGATATTTCCGGGTTGCGCTTATGTGGCATAGAGGAAGAACCTTTGGTAACGTAACCTGGAGATCCGAAGGGCTCTACCACCTCCATAACCTCGGTACGTTGCAGACCTCTTATCTCGGTAGCTATCTTTTCAAGTGTTGCGCCTAATAAAGCTAGTAAGCTGACATACTCTGCATGTCTGTCCCGTTGGATAATTTGATTAGAGACTGCATCGGGAGAATTTAAATTCAGTTTCTCGGTTACCGACTCTTCTATATCAGGCGACACCGTTGAGAAAGAACCAACCGGTCCAGATATCATACACACAGAGAGACGAGGTCGCAACTGCTTCAGTCTCTCCTTATGCCGACGTATCTCATCCCACCACAGCGCAAACTTTAGACCGAAACTCATAGGCTCAGCGTGCACCCCATGAGTCCTTCCGACACATGGAGTATCTTTATGCTCTAAAGCCCTTTTCTTAATAGCGTCCATCAGAATTCTTATGTCTTCAAGTAACAGATCCGTTGCTTGGACGAGTTGCATACTTAAGGCTGTATCCTTCACGTCGTTTGAGGTTATGCCGTAATGAATCCAGCGTCCCGCAGATCCTACGGACGCGGCGACAGCGCCCGTGAATGATACGAGGTCATGACGCGTCTCTTCAAAGAGCTTTTTATAAAGGCTTTTATCAAAGACTGCTCTGCGAATCTCAGCCATATCCTCCTGAGGCAGTTGACCTTGTTCAGTCATAGCTTCGCAAACCGCTTTCTCTATCTGCAGCCACAGATCAAATACGTTATCTTCGTCCCAGATCCTTTTCATCTCGGCGCGTGAATATCTCTCTATCAATCTGTTCGCCTTATTTACCCAATTTCCCCAGCGTAAACAACGTTAGATGCTCAGATATGTCACTTCGGTAGTGCATTCCCTTGAAGTTAAATTTAGAAAAGGCAGAATAAGCTTGTATTTTCGCGTCAACGTACTTCTCTTTAACGCCTACTGCAGTTGCGACGCGTCCTCCGGAGTTAACAATCTGTCCAGACGCATTATGAGACAGGCCACTATAGAACATGAGTGCTTTCTTTTCAGCTTCTCCCATTCCATAGATAATCTCTCCTCTTTTTATTTCTCCAGGATAGCCTTCTGATGCAGCAACTACGGCGACACTTGTTTTCTCACTCCATTTTACGTCTGGTGTTGTGCTTTCAGGGCTTGCAACGTCATTGCAGATCGCCACCAAATCGGACTCCATAAGTGGCATTAGTGCTTGGCATTCTGGGTCACCAAAACGACAATTGAATTCTATAACCTTCGATCCATGAGGAGTTAGCATCATGCCCAGATACAGCATGCCCTTATATGGGGTACCTCTCTCTACAAGAGCTTCAGCTACAGGCTTAATGAAATTTGCACGTATATCGTTTTCTAAAGTACGATTCCAGCCCTCAAAAGGGGAGTAGCTGCCCATGCCTCCGGTATTTCCGCCCGTATCTCCGTCAAAAGCTCGTTTATAGTCACACGCACTCACCGGATGAGATACCTTTGGTCCATCTATAAACGCGAAGACGGATATCTCTTTTCCCTCAAGTTTGTCTTCAATAAGTACGGGCTTACCTTCATCCAATATTCCCGTTTGCTCCATGACGTGTAGAGTTTTTTTGGCGGCTTCGTGTGATTTGGGGACAACTACACCTTTTCCCGCAAGAAGTCCATCCGCTTTGATTACATAAGCCCCTTGGTAAAGAGTCTGGACATAGGCCCAGGCATTTTTTGCCGTCTCAAAGAAATGTGCATGTGCCGTCGGAATACCAAGATTATCCATAAGGTGTTTTGCCCAGGATTTGGAGCTCTCTATACGCGAAGCATGAGAGGAAGGACCAAATATACGTAATCCTTTTCGTTCAAACTCCTCAACTATTCCCAATGAGAGGGGAATTTCCGGCCCCACTATAGTAAGGTCTATATTCCGCTCTTTTGCAAGGCGTACTAGATTCTGGATGTCGTCACTAGCTATGTTTATCGTCTCGGCGACGGACTCGCATCCAACGTTGCCCGGCGTTATGATTATCTCAGAAGCTACAGGGCTTTGAGCTGCCTTCCACGCAAGTGCATGCTCTCGCGCTCCAGAACCCACTATCAAGATTTTCACTTAGTAGGGACTACTCCCATTCAATAGTACCTGGTGGTTTGCTGGTAATATCGTACACTACATGGTTAACTTCGGGGACTTCATTGACTATACGGTTGGACATCTCCGCCAAGATTTTATGAGGAATACGCGCCCAGTCGGCGGTCATTGCATCCTGACTATTAACCGCTCGTATCGCAATGGTGAAACCATAAGTTCTGCCCTCACCCATTACCCCTACAGTTCTTGTGTTTGTCAACACAGCGAAGCTTTGCCATAAGCCGTCGTAAAGCCTTTTTTTCTTCAATATTTGCACAATCAGAGAGTCGCAAGTTCTCAGAACGTCGAGTTTTTCTTGCGTAACTTCCCCTATGATCCGTATAGCAAGGCCTGGTCCAGGGAAAGGCTGTCGTTTTACTATTTCCTGAGGCAGTCCCAGTTCTATGCCGGCCTCTCTCACTTCATCCTTAAACATGTAGCGTAACGGTTCAATCAATTTGAACTTCATGTTATCTGGAAGCCCTCCGACATTGTGATGAGTCTTTATCTTGCTGGCGAAAGGGTTCTCTGTTGTTTTGCTTTCTATAACGTCAGGATATAAAGTGCCTTGTGCTAAAAACTTTGCGTCCCATTCTTGTTTCGCTTGTTTTTCAAAGATGGAGATGAAGGTGTGTCCTATTATTCGACGTTTTTGTTCAGGGTCGACCACTCCTTGCAGTGCAGAAAGGAAGGTCTTCTGTTCATTTACACGGCTCACCTTAATTCCAAGATTGCGAAGCGCTGACATGACCTGATCTCCTTCGTTCAGGCGCAACAGCCCGTTATCCACAAAAACACAACGTAAATTGTCGCCTATAGCCCTGTGGATTATGGAGGCGGCGACTGTAGAATCTACACCACCTGAAAGGGCACATATTACTTTTGCATCTTTCACTTGCTTCTGTACCGATATTACCGCTGTCTTGACAAAATTGGCCGGAGTCCAGCGGCCGGAACATTGGCAAACTTTAAAAACGAAATTGTTGATGATTTTTGCTCCTTGCGGAGTATGAGTAACCTCTGGGTGAAACTGTAATCCATAATAGTTACCATTCCTCATTACCACTATGACATTGTTCTCGGATATTGCATCAGCAGTAAATCCTTCAGGCAAAGTTTCAACTTCATATTGATGGCTCATCCATACATCAATCTCTTTATCTATACCTTTAAACAGAGGGCCATCAGCCGTAGTGCGCTTAATACGCACATTCCCATATTCCTTCGTAGATCCCAGCCTGATTTTACCTCCCAGCTCATGGGTGATAAGATGCATACCATAACATATGCCTAACACAGGAAGTCCTGAATTCAGAACCCATGGTGGAATATGAAGGGCTTTCTCTTCGTAAACTGTCCCAGGACCACCTGATAGTATTATGCCTTTTGTGTTCTCTGTCAAAAGAGGTTCGGTATCTTTGGGTGAAATTACTCGGCAAAATACTCCGGATGCTCGAACTCTTCTGGCGATAACTTCAATGTACTGAGATCCAAAATCCACAATAAGTATAGTTTCGGTGTCGTGTCCTTCAGGAATAAGAGGAGGTGCGTTCTGGGTTTTAGCCTGCATATTCTTGGCATACTCTACTGTAGTGGACATACGATTATTTTTCATCTTGTGGATCTGTGGATCTATAGAGGGCCGAGGCTATGGTTTTGATGCTTACTATGGCGGCGGAGGCAAAGAGTCTTGCCTCAAGACTTTCTAGGGATATGTTGGGAAATATCATTTGGGTTGATTCGGTGGTATGCATGCTCAGCTTGCCTTGGAGTGACTCGCGTAGAACTTGATAACCTGTAAATTGAGGCTTGCTCCTATTACGTCCGTCATCACAATAACAAAGTGTATATCAAGTTTAATAGCCTTATATATCTTACCAGTTGCCATAGAGGGTAGTGCTATGGCGTTGATCGCATAAGGACTGGGACGATTTCCTGCAATTTTTCAAGGGATAGTGCGCCTTCTCTCAATACAGTCCAAGGTTCGATAGACATGTCCACAACAGTAGAAGGTTTGATGAACGGTCCGCAGGGTGCTTTTACTATACATTCTAATGAGGGGAAATACTGTTTGACTTGCTCGTAGCAGCGAGCCGGGTGACTACCCCGTAAGTTTGCGCTCGTGCCTATGATGGGTACCTGTGCGCTTTGTATGATTTCTAAAGCTATAGCATGATTGGGAATTCGTAAGCCTATTGTTGGATCACCAGACGTCGTTTGTGAGTGTACTTCTTTGCTCCGGGTCAGAACTATTGTTAGAGGTCCAGGCCAGAAAACTTCTGCCAGAAGAAGAGCATCCTCTGGTAGGTTCTCCGCAAAAAGGTTCATTTGATCTATTGAAGCTATGAGGACGGGCATAGGCTTGTCCTCCCTATGCTTCAGACCTTGTACAATTGATACTGCCGTCGGGTTTAAAGCATCGGCACCTAAAGCAAAGAAGGTATCAGTAGGAAACGCCGCTACCCCGCCTCTTGCTAATACTGATGCCGCAAGCTTAACCGAACTCATACGGAGCTCTTGTGGGTATTATTTGATTGGAACACAGTTTGCAAAGCATATCCACCTTCGGCAAAATTATCAATTGGATAGTATATGGGTCATAAGTTCTTTGATTTTCCTCAGTTCTATAAAAACCCACCATTAATAGTAATACGGTAATGAAGAACGAATTTCTTACTGCACATACTCCTCCTGGTACGAAGGCAAGATTTGACTCTTATATTCGAGATTTGCTTGAACAAAAAGGATTAGACTTCTACGGGATGATGTCTTTCCATATGGGTTTTATGGAGAAAAATGGTGAGACTGTGACAGCCACGTTGCCGCCGCGCTTACATGGATGGCTCACTTTGGCCATTGCCTATATATTTGATTTAGATCCTAGAAGCCGTGCGATTTGCGCTTATGCTCTTGCTGCGGAGTTCCTTGACGCCTTTTTCCAAGTGCATCAAGATATCCAAGACGGCAATACAGAACGTAATGATCGTCCTTCGTTATGGTGGGTCTGGGGTCCGTCTCAAGCTATAAACGCTGGCGATGGTATGCATGCTTTAGCTAGACTTCACATCTATAGTGCTGAGGATTCACCAGGACGCATTTCTCAAGCAATCAAGATATTTGATGAATCTGTTTTGGAGCGCTGCGAAGGGGAGTATTCGGACATCATGTATCAGGAGCGTATACCGGTTTCTACTGAAATCTGTATCAACCTCGCCAAGAAACGAGGCGGAAGCATGGTTGGTGCATCAATGGCACTAGGAGCAGTTGGACTTGAGCAATTGAACGGCGGTGATATTTGCCAAGCACTTAAGGCGTTCGGCATTAACGTCGGAGCAGCACGGCAGATATACCAGGACATGTCTATTTTGATAGAGGACGGCTTACCACATGAAGTTGGTAGGTCTATTGCCAAACGTACTAATATAATGGTCGCTCATGCTATGGAACAAGGAGACTTGAAAGCAAAACGCCGGATAAGCGAGCTTTATATGCGGCGTTTTCTAGATAAACCGGCTTTAGATGAGCTAGCTGGGCTTTCCCAAGATGCCGGAGGGAAAGAGTTTGCAAAGGAAACTATAGAAAAACTTATGCAGGAGGCTGCTGAAGCATTGAAGGTACCTAACCTCACATCTCAAAAACGGAGTAAACTTTGCGACTTGGGATCGGAGTGGCTAGAGATGAGTTCTTGAGGAGAGGGGAAATGCAAGGGTTCATCTCCATTCATGAGATTCCCTGGCAGGGCAGACGTTGCCTTGTTCGTACAGACTATAATGTCCCACTAAATCCGGATGGTTCTATAGAGGATGACTTCCGTATACGGGCTTCGCTTCCTACTTTAGATTACCTCCTTAGTAGAGGTGCTTCCGTAATAATAATGTCTCACGTAGGCCGTCCCAAAGGGCAATATGTGGCAAGTTTGAACCTGTCTCAGATCCGTAGACGGCTTCAAAATTTATTGAAGGTGAAAGTTGAAGATTTAGGCTGCGTGGAAGAAGCGGCGCGTAATTTGAGAAGTACCGATATTGGACCAGGCAAAGTGGGGTTGTTGGACAACCTCAGGTTCAGCATAGGAGAAGAAAAGAATTCGCCTTCATTTGCCAATGCTCTGGCCAATCTAGGGAACTTATACGTTAACGATGCCTTCGGAGTCTCTCACAGAGCACATGCATCAATAGCCGGGTTGCCTCGACTTATGTCAGCAATGCCCGGCTTGCTGATGGAAAAAGAGATAACCTCCTTGACGGAAGCCGTAGAAGATGGTCCACGTCCATCAGTATTGATGGTAGGAGGGGCTAAAATATCGGATAAAATAGGGGTTGTTGTTTCTTTAGGACGTAGAATGGATTCAGTTCTAATAGGTGGAGGTATGACAGTCTCTTTTTTAAAATCTAAAAAATTCCGCGTAGGTGTTCATACACCGCAAGAAACTGACGTTCAAATGGCAGATAAAGCTTTTGCAGAGCTAGGGAAGCGGCTACAGATACCCTTGGACGTAATCGGTCTGTGCGGGAACACCAACACGGGTCAGCCTTACATATGCAACTCGTCTTCTATTCCTGATGATATGAAGATTATGGATATAGGCCCTAAAACCAGAAAACTCTATATGTCTATCCTTAAACAAGCTAACAAAATCGTCTGGAATGGTCCTATGGGCGTAATAGAGTGCAACCGTTTTGCTAAAGGGACAGACGCAGTAGCAACAACGGTAGCGCAGTCGCAAGCTGAGATAAAAATAGGTGGCGGCGGTTCTACTCTTACAGTGCTGGGTAAGTTAGGATTGAGGGATAGGTTCTCACATCTTTCTACGGGTGGTGGGGCGATGCTTGAGTTTATGGAAGGAAAAGAATTGCCTGGATTAACGGCATTGAAGAATGCGGGAAGAGAAACGTTGAGGGAGTAATTGTGACAACACCAATTCATGTTGTAGGGAATTGGAAAATGAACTCTAATAAGGTATCAAGTTTGGACATTGCCAAGAAGATCGCGGCATGTGCATCTCAATTTCCTTCACTACGTTGCATTATATGCCCTCCGTTTACCTTCATCGCTCCGATAGCTTCACGTATCAAAGGATCAACACTCTCACTGGGTGCTCAAAATCTCCATTATGCTCCTCATGGGGCATTCACTGGAGAGGTATCGGCGAGTATGCTCAAGGAGTTGGTTAGATACGTAATAATCGGACATTCTGAAAGGCGTTTCCTCTTTGGAGAGAGCAATAAAACAGTTGCCAAGAAGCTGATCGCCGCTTCAGAAGCGGGAATATCTCCGATACTGTGCGTAGGTGAGACAAAAGAGGCTAGAAAAACAGGCGAAGCTGTACCATTTATTAGGTCTCAGCTCACTGAAAGCACAGATGGTTTTACAGCATGGGGGAGGTTGCTGGTAGCTTACGAGGCTGTTTGGGCTATAGGCGCGGATGGCCAGCCAGCTTCTCCAGCTCAAGCTGACCAGATAGCCTCAGTAATTAGACAGACGCTACAAAGTTTGGCTGGATCAGGAGCCGAAAGTATACCTGTGCTATATGGAGGAAATGTCACTTCCATCAACGTCGGTCCTTTTATCGATAGACCTAATATCCAAGGCGTTTTAGTCGGCGGGGCAAGTCTGAAACCTGAGGAATTTTGCAAGATAATCCGAATAGCGTCCTCAATACCAAAGGCATCCGACTTTTAATCATTTTTTCTCTACGACTGCCGTAAATTGATTGCGGTCTGCAATGTTAGTGGTTGGTTTATAACAAAGGCAAGTTGAAGTCGTGTTAAATATAAGCTCAAATGATCGGGTAAAACTGTTGGCAATAGTCGGACCTACGGCATCCGGGAAAACAGCACTAGCTCTGCATATGTCTCATAGATTTAATGGAGAGATCATAAACGCTGACTCACGGCTGGTTTACAGAGGACTAAACATAGGTGTTGCAAAGCCATCAGCTGAAGAAATGCGAACTATACCCCACAAACTGATGGATATCATTGAACCGAATGATACGTTCAGCTTGAACCTGTTCCTCAAACTAGCACGGCGAGAAGTGTCAGAAATTTCGGGCAGAGGCAAGTTGCCGATAGTAACTGGAGGTACAGGACAGTATGTATGGGCATTCTTAGAGGGATGGAATGTTGCCAAAGTCCCTCCTAATCTTGCACTAAGGCGCAAGCTTCAGAATAACCTGAAGGAACGAGGACTAAGATCGCTTATATTAAAATTGAAGCTGTTGGCACCTGATGAAGCAGAGCGTACAGATTTGCAGAACCCACGTAGGGTTATCCGTGCTTTTGAAAGGATAGAAGCAGGAATAGACGGGCATGAAGCTCTCCGTTTGCCTGAACTGACGTACGATACCCTCATAGTTGGTTTGCATTTTGACAGAGAGACTTTGCGGCTACGTGTCAAAAAACGCCTTCAACACATGCTTAAAAACGGATGGAAGGAAGAGGTAAAATGTCTGCTTGAGAGCGGGATAACCTCAAATGCTCCCTGCATGGATGCGATAGGGTACAGAGAAATGTCACTTCTGATAGAAGGGAAAATCGACCTGGAACAGTTCGTCTGTTTGGTTGAAAAGGCGACACAAAGGCTCATACGTGATCAGTTGAAATGGTTCAAACGTGATGATCCTCGCATAGTATGGATAGAAGAGAGGAACCATGAAGAAGAGGCGGAGCGGATAGTTGTACAATGGATAGAAAAGGGCAGTAACCGATAAACCATAAATGTATACTAATAGAATGAATTTGAAAAACCCTATATAAAAAGCACCCACAAAATTTTTCTGATTTGAACATACCTTTTGTAAAACTGCAGGGAGCTGGCAACGATTACATCGCCATAGATGGACGTGGTAAACAGTTAGATTGGTCGAAACTTGCCGTTAATATGACCCGCCATCACTTTGGTATATGTTCGGACGGTCTGCTTGTGGCACGTGAATCAACCAAAACAAATATTCAAATGATGGTATTTAATCCGGACGGATCAGAGGCCGAAATGAGCGGGAATGGTATACGCCTTTTCACCAAGTTCATCATAGATAACGGAATATCTGCTCCTGAGTCCGGGGTATTGAAGATAGAGACTTTAAGCGGTATTCGTACAGTATGGCCTCTTATTGAAAACCATAAGGTTAAGTATGCAAAAACGTCTATGGGGCGACCAGACTTTTCACCTGAAAATATTGGGCTGTCAGAAGACACTCAGCGGTTTGATACTTCTAAGTTGCCCCTTGAGGCGGCTGGTCTGAAAATGGAACTTTTCTGCCTTTCTATAGGTAATCCCCATGCAGTTGCGATCGTCCAAGGCGGTATAGAAGAATTTCCCCTTGAAAAAGTAGGAAAAGCTGTTGAGAATCATACATACTTTCTTAACCGGATCAACTTTGAAGTAGTAGAAGTGAAAGGGAAGAACAGCGTAAGAGCGCGTATATTTGAGAGAGGAGCTGGTGAGACTCTCTCTTCGGGTACAGGCAGCACCGCTTCAGTAATAGCCGCAACGTCTAAAGGGCTATGCGAAAGTCCGGTATCCGTCCAGCTTGATGGAGGGTTTTTAAAGGTTTCGATTGAAAACGGAGAGGCATATCTGGAAGGGCCAGCCGAGGAAGTTTTTCGGGGAACATGGAGCGGATAAACACATATATACAATGAAGCAAAGGAACTAGAATGGAGTTTGCAGAACGAGTAAAACAACTTCCACCATATCTATTTCTAAACATATCACGAGTGATAAAAAAGAAAATGGAGCAAGGTGTGGACGTTATATCCTTTGGTATAGGCGATCCAGATCTAGCTTCGCCAGACAGTGTGATCAAACAATTAAAGGAAGCAGCAGAAAAACCTACCAATCATCGCTACCCGGAAAGCGAAGGACTTCCACAATTTCGGCAGGCTGTCGCTGACTTCTATCGTAAGAGATTTAACGTTACTTTAGATCCGGCCACAGAAGCAATGAACCTGATAGGAGCGAAGGAAGGTATAGCTCATATAGCTCTTTGCCTTTTGGACCCTGGAGATGTTGTCATCACACCAGATCCTTCTTATCCTGTATATGATATTGGTTCTGCCTTTGCTGGAGGTGTGCCTTACAAAGTTAAATTGAAGGAAAGTAATCGTTACTTAGTGGATTTCGCTGATATTCCTTCCCAAATCGTCCGACAGGCAAAAGCCCTATGGCTAAACTATCCGAACAACCCCACGGGAGCTATTGCCGATATCAGTTTCTTTGAAGAGGCAGTGCGTTTCGCCGAGGAGTTTGATTTAGTTCTTTTGCATGATGCCTGTTATACGGAGACCGCGTACGAAGACCTCCGTCCACCTAGCATCCTTCAAGCCAAAAGAGCTATTGAGCGGTCGGTCGAGTTTCACTCCCTTTCTAAAACGGCAAATATGACCGGCTGGCGTGTGGGAATGGCGGTAGGTAACGCGGCTATAATAGATGCTCTGAACAGAGTGAAATCTAACATAGACTCAGGTTGCCCTCAAGCTATCCAAGAAATGGCTATAGGAGCGATGGACCTATCAGAATCGTGGTTCAAAACAAACATGGGGATATATAAACGCAGAAGAGACAGAACAGTTGCTGTCCTGAACAGAATCGGACTACGAGCAGACCCTCCCCGGGCCGGCTTATATATATGGGCTTCCATTCCACCAGGTTATACTTCTGCTGAATTTGCTGAGAAACTCCTGGAAGAAGCTGACGTTGTGGTTACACCGGGAAGCGGATATGGAGAAGGAGGAGAGGGGTACATAAGACTCTCACTAACAATTCCGGACGACCGTATAGAGGAGGGGTTACGAAGGCTTTCAAAGGTGAGAATGAGCTGATCCTTGTCTAAATCTAAACTGCATGATACCGCCCCTAAGAAAGAAAAAGCCTATCTAGCAGGAGTGCAGACGCGCTCAGATAAGACGCTTTGGACACTGGAAGAATCGATGGAAGAGCTGGCAGAGCTAGCCGCTTCAGCAGATGTTGAAGTTATCGGTTCTGTCACCCAGAAACTGAACTCTCCTTTACCTTTGTATATGGGTAAAGGAAAACTGGAAAAACTAAAGGCCATGGTCAAAACCAATAGAGCTGGGATGGTCATATTTGACGATGAATTGAAACCGGTTCAGCAACGTGCTCTTGAACGGATACTCAAGGTGAAGGTGATAGATAGAACTTCACTTATTCTTGACATATTTGCTACCCGTGCAAGCACCCGCGAAGGACATCTTCAAGTCCAACTTGCCCAAGCACAGTATCTTTTACCAAGACTAGTAGGGCAGTGGTCACACCTTGAACGGCTGGGTGGAGGTGTAGGGACTCGAGGACCTGGAGAGACTCAAATAGAGACCGACAGACGGCTTGTCCGAGGGCGTATCCGTAAGCTGAACAAAGACATTGACAAAGTTAAAAATACGCGCTTAAGTCAATATTCTAGGCGTGCTTCTTACTCTTCCGGAATATCTCTAGTGGGCTATACCAATGCTGGTAAGAGCACTCTATTTAATAGGCTTGCTTCTGAGAGAACGCTCGAAAAAGATCAACTCTTTTCGACCTTGGATACTTCTGTCCGCCGAGTACAACTCCCGTCAAAACGCACGGCCATGCTCTCGGATACAGTAGGGTTCATTAACAAACTGCCTCCAGTGCTGATTGCTGCCTTCCGCGCTACTCTTGAAGAAGCGTCAAACGCAGACTTGATACTACATGTTGCGGATGCATCCCATAAAAGGGCAGCTGAACAGATATTTTCTGTGGATGCTCTGCTAGAAAACATGGGATTATCCAAAATTCCTAAAATACTCGTAATAAACAAGCTAGACAAGCTGACTGACAATGCGGATAAAGTAAATGAAGAGATGACTGCCGCTATATCCTTTCCGGCTGAAAATGGGTACAAGTTGCATCCTATAAGGATATCTGCCCTGAAAGGTTGGGGGATAGAGCGACTAAAGAGCAGCATAAGTGCCGTTCTTGATTCCGAAGGCCGTAAAGAAAAAGGCGACCGACAGGTAACTCTAGAGATAATTTAGAAGGAGGATTTAGTGATGCTATCTGGATTTGATAATGACCGTTTACCGGCAAAGATATTCTATTCCTGCGAGACAACACGCTTCGTGATAGCCGATCAAACAAAACTATCCGACATACTGCGTGGAAAGGCCGAACCTTGGTTCACTCTACAAGTAGGGGCAGGTAATGTGTTTGAGTCTCGTCCGACAAAAATCTTGAAACAAAGTCCGGCAACTGTAGAGGTGTCCACTGAAGACGGAGTAACTATACAGCTAGACCTTGACGCTGAAGCAGCGCGTAAATTGTACTCAGACGGTAGCCAGTTTATCTACTGCGGAGGACTTGAAGAAGGTAATGAAGGTCTCGGCTGGATGCCGGTGAACTGAAACCTTAACCTTTTGATGTTGTTTGAAGTCGGCTATTAAGTTCGCACTATAACTATTATGTAAAGTTATTTCTAAAACAAAACTAAGCTCGTTGACGTAACCTTAAATGTGAACAAGCTATGTAATTACAAGCGATTTAGAGTATCTTTGCAACCGATATAATGTTTATCTTTCGAGTTGGCGCGTTTGTGTCGCTAATAACTATCCTTGCTGTCGGAGCTTGGGCATGCAACCCCAGAGACGCTCAAGATTCGCAACTTCTGTCCTCTACACAGAACGACATCACTGATAAGGAGCTATTCGACCGAATTTCCGAGGCATATAAGATATTAGAGGAGCTTTATATAGACCCTCTAAAACTTGATCCGGATAACCTCTCTCTAGTAGCATTTGAGTCAATCCGTGGAGAACTTCCGGAAGAAACTGTCTACTTGTCGTCCGAGGCGTTCAATGAATGTCAAACAGAGAGCCGTTTAAAAAAAGAGTCCCTACAGGTATTTGACTGCGTCTTTCAGGCATATAGTGCCTCTTCAATGGGAAGTTTATCGACGGAAAAAACATCTGATTTGGCAATAAAGGGTATGGTGGACTCACTGGGAGACAGATACACAGCTTTTGTGCCTCAAAAACATTTCGCTCTAAGATCATCAGACCTTCAAGGTCAGTTTGAAGGCATCGGGGCACACGTTCAAGAGGACTTAGAGACTGGACATTTTTCCATAGTGTCGGTGATAGAAGGTTCGCCTGCCTTGAATTCAGGACTTCAACAAGGAGACAGAATAACGGCCGTGGACGGAGAGGATACAGTGAACTTTTCCCTTGAAGAACTGGTTCTAAAAGTGCGGGGCGAGAAAGGTTCTACCGTAATTTTAACTATAGCTAGGGACATTCCGGGCGGATCAGAACCTGAAGAGTTCCCAGTTACAGTGATACGCGACGTGATAGAGACTCCAAGCGTCTCGTTCAAAATGCTAGAAGATTCTGAATTTGGGTATATTAGGATATCTTCATTTGCTTTAAATACAGACGACGATACTGTTGAAGCCGTATCTAATCTGAAATTAATGGGGGCAACCGGTATCATCATAGACCTACGAAACAACCCAGGCGGATTACTTGATACCACGGTGAATACTAGTGCCCTGTTTTTGCCAGAACAAGCCGTGATAACTCGCCTGATTGGTCGAGAAGTTGAAGAAATGCAGGAATTTAGAGGGTCCAGATCCAGAGGAGAACACTTTGAAGTTATCCCATTGGTTGTCCTGGTCAATCAGTTTTCGGCCAGTGGATCTGAGGTGTTTTCTGGAGCCTTGCAAGATTATGATCGGGCATATCTCATAGGGGAAAAAACATTCGGGAAAGGTAGCGTTACTTCAATACAGGAGATGAGAGACGGATCAGGCATATACGTTACATCCGCGAGGTGGTACACACCCGACATGCGACTTATTGAAGGAGAAGGCATCCTCCCAGATAAAATCGTACCGGCGCCCTACCCTCCTATGTCAGATAAAGATGTCCAGTTGGAAGCGGCACTGGAAAACCTGGCCTCAAAACTGCCATGAGACCTTCTAGAGGCAATATCGCTACCTACCGCAAGGCTTCAAGAGACTACGAACTCTTGGAGAGATTTGAGGCGGGAATGATATTAACTGGGGGAGAGATAAAGTCCTTACGAGAAGGCCGGGCTAATATATCACAGGCTTATGTACGTGTGTCTGAAAACGAGGCCTGGATGCACAGCGCTCATATACCCAAGTACACACCAGCAGGACCTTACGGAGATCATGAACCCGAAAGACCTAGAAAGCTCCTGCTTCACCGAAAAGAGATAGATAGAATGAAGGTCAGGGTATTAAGTAAGGGTTTGACTGTAATTCCTACCAGGATATACATACGTAACCACGTCGCAAAGGTGGAAGTGGCGCTTGCAAAGGGACGCAAAGCTTATGACAAACGAGAAATCATAAAAACTCGCGACGTCGAAAGAGAGATGGCCAGGGCCAAAAAACATAGAATATAATGCCAGATATAAATACTCTTGCGTAAATACGGTACAATTACACCTGTAGGGGACGCGTGGTTTCGACAGACTGATTAGCGTTAGATTGCGGGCCGAGGTGCCGAACCCTCGGTAAAAGCGGCAAACAACAAACGGCGAAAAAGAACTCGCTCTCGCTGCCTAAATAAAGCAGTGACGTCCTGCTAGTCCCATGCTCGGAAGGGACCGGTAAGGGCGACGATTTATCCGAGACGCTTCTTCTGAGCGACCGGTACTTGGAAGACTAAGATTTACCGGAATTTTGTGCTGTCACACTCCGCCGACAGAGAAGAGAGCACAAGTATATAGATTGTCGGATACGCTCGTAGAAATCTTAACACGACTCACTCTGGACGGGGAGTTCGACTCTCCCCCGTCTCCACCATTTCTATCATCCGTCATTGTAATATTCGTCAATCCTAGGTGATAACTAAGAGAATGAAAAACGCTGCGGCTAAAGCAACAACCGATGAAATCGTAACTAAAGAAATTTTCATAACCGACGCCCTACGAAATTCCAGTGAAGTATACCCTGAATACGTTGCTGGATCGACCCAATACGTATGTTTTATTGCTTTAGGAGCAAGCAGAATACCCAAAATCATCCCTACAACTAAGCCTCCGATATGTGCCGCCCCGTCTATCGCCGGTATCAGGATACTAATAGCTATATTCACAAAAAGTATGAAAACCAAAAATCGAATTGAACGTTGGAAAACAGCATCTAGGGACTTACGGTTCAACAATATATAAGAACCAAAACTACCGAGCAAACCGAACAGTGCACCGCTTGCTCCGGCACTCACAGTTCCGAATGATTGCCAATATACAGATACTATCCCTCCTCCTACTCCAGCGGTCAAATAGCAAATAGCAAAAGCTTTCCAGCCGAAAATCTTTTCTACCTCACGGCCAAAGATGATAAGTGCGGCCATATTTAGCAGAAGATGAAAAAATCCTATATGAATAAAAGTCGCAGAAATCAAACGCCAGAACTCTCCATTAACTATTGCTGGCCCATAGTTTGCGCCCCACCGGACAATGTTGTCTAGGTTACTTGATCCTCCGGTGATTTCTAACCCTATCCACACGACAACATTAGCTGTGAACATCAGGTAGGTAACGGGAGAAGAGAAAAATTCTCTTTTGGCTTTAATTATCAAGTCGGAACTGTTCTGATACATGATTTTTTAATCTCGGGTCACTCTTGATACCTTATCTCGTAATTGTAGAACGATATCCAACCTAAGAGAGTTTCAAGTCTATTCAAATCTCAAGTTAAGTTTCTTACGCTTTATATGGTATATTATTAATAAACACATCGGAAAATTCGATGTTGATTCAACTTTCAACATAGGAGGTAAAATGAGTCTTCAACTTATAGATGTTGATATTACAGAGCTCCATATGCAAAAAAGCCTAAGAAGAACGGATGCAATTACACAACAACTTATGAGCACGATAAGTGAATTGGAGATAAATCAGGCTAAAGCTTTGATACCTGACGGAGAAGAGACTCTCCAACAACTACGCTCAAAATTGCGAAATGCATCCAAAATTATAGGCATTAAAATCCGTTCTGTCATAACTGATGATGAGCGATTGGTTTTCGCTCTTGCTAAAGAAGAGACATCAGGCAAAGCGAATCGTATAGGTACGACAGCACGAAAGGACCAGTTCAGGAACAGAGCTATTGAATTAGGGCAAGAAGAAGGTTCCATAACTGCCGAAAGAATTCTTGAAGTGCTTGCAGACGAAGATGTCACATTTGACAATGTTTCGCGTCCTTCCACAATGGCTGCCGCCCTACTGCGCCATATGCCAGAGTTTGAGAGGTCTGAAGACGACAACAGGCTTTATATCTACACCGGTGAGACAAAAAGTTAAGTTATAGCAAGTGCATCGGTATTATGTGGTGGATTTACAAACCTTGCAACTTAATTTATTCCTTGACTTTTTCTGTTTGCTCAAAAGTTGATTTCAAAATTCACGCAAGAATGTCAGCCGAAGCGTAATAGTGATATTTAGACTTTATTGTATGAGCAAACAGTCTAAACGGTGTCCGATTGGATTATGTCAATTGTCGGGACAAAATTTAATATTGAGGCGTCTTTCGCCATAGAATAAAGAGTTTGAAGGGCTTCTATTCCCTCCTCTCCCAAGTCTTGAGTATCATCGTTCACGTACATTCGCACAAAACGGCGGGCATCCTCTTTTTTCACCCCACGGCCAAATTCTAAAGCGTAGTCCAGAGCTTCGTCTTCTTGCTGACGGGCATAGCGAATACTGGCGGCGAGAGCATTTACAGCGGCTTGTGCTGTATCTACGTCAAGCCTCCTGCTCACTAGGTCAAGCCCAAGAGGTATGGGTAAATTCGTGGAATCAAACCACCTCTGACCAAGTTCCAAGACGAGATGAAGCCCCCTTTCTTGATAAAGTATTTGGCCTTCGTGAAGCAGTATACCGGCATCCGCGTCTCCTTGGCGTACTGCATCTTCCACGTCGTCAAAATTGAGAAAGAGAGCAGATCCAAACTTTGGAGCGAACAACCTGTAAAGCATCCATGAGGTAGTATGCCGTCCTGGCACGGCAATTACGGCTCCTTCTAATTCAGATTCCTTTATAGGGAGGGATGATACTATCACTGGTCCGTACTGCCGTCCTACTGACGAACCGCAAGACATTATCCGATATAGATGCGAGACTGCAGGGTAATGAGCTGCAGATATTGCGGTAACCTCTAACTTCCCGATTGATGCTAGGTGGTTAAGAGACTGGATATCACGCATCTCGTGCTTTATTTCAATGTTTGGTATCTGGACGTTTCCTGAGGCCAGACCGTAGAACATAAAAGCATCGTCAGCATCAGGACTATGGCCGAAAGTTATGGATTTATGAGCTTGTACTGTCATCCCTTATACAGTGGCTGGCTCTTGAGGTGGAGCAACGAATACGCGTTCGATATCGTAGTTAGTGCGCCGTTGTGCAGGGATAAACCCCGACTCCCATATCAAGTCGCGCAAATCTCTCTCTGTAGTTCTATTGTAAAAACCTGCGGCAAGCATCACGTTTTCGTCAAACAGAGTTCCTCCGAAGTCGTCTGCGCCAAAGTGGAGAGCGATTTGGCCCGTTTTTTTGCCTTCGGAAAACCATGATGCTTGAATATGCTGTACGTTGTCCAGAAGAAGGCGAGAAACAGCGATGATTCTCAAATAACGGTTCGGGCCGGCTTCCGCCGCAACTTTCTTTGCCAAAGCCGTATTGCTACGTTTATAAGACCAAGGTATGAAAGCCGTGAATCCGCCGGGGAATGATGATGCCTGATCTTGTACGTCTCTTATATGTATGAGTGTTTCGACGATATCCTCGTTATTTTCCAAATGACCGTACATCATAGTAGCAGTGGTCAAAAAGCCGATTTCATGCGCTGTTTTATGGACGAAGGCCCATTCCTCCCAAGTATCTTTCGGAGCGAATCTGGAAACTTGCTGCTTGACTCTGTTGGAAAGTATCTCAGATCCACCTCCGGGTATCGTTCGTTGTCCGGCGTCCCATAGAGCCTGCAGGACCTCTCTGATGGTCAAATTCGACACTTGGGCCATTTTAGATATCTCAGGTGCAGACCAAAAATGGGGAGTAACATTTGGAAAACGTCTTCGACACTCAAAAACCATCTTGGTGTAGTAGCTCAACGGCAAAGTATTGTTCAGTCCTCCCTGCATAAGAACTGTAGTAACGCCTATGGCATCGGTTTTGGTTATCTTCTCCATAATTTCTTCTACCGAATACGTGTAAGCTGAAGGGTCTTCGGGGTCAGTGCGGTAGAAAGCACAGAAGGAACAATAGGCGTCACAGATGTTTGTATAGTTTAGATTCGTATCCACTACATAAGTAACTAGTCGGCCCGTGTTTAGTTTCTCTCGCACTGTGCTCGCAAGTGGAGCCAGCTCCAAGAGCTCTGCTTGCTCCATAAGAAAAGAACCGTCAACTGATGTTAGTCTTTCATCGCGTGCAATTTTCTTCTTTATAGCCTTGATATGGTTCACGAAATCCCTTTCGTACCGCGCATATAATGTTCCTAATAAACGCTGATGGTCTGTATACGGGCTTTGAAATTCTCAATAGAGCGTTCTTCAGCCTCGCCCAGAAAGTATATAAAACCAGAGAGATAAATTTCGACATCCGAAGGGGCCATACCACTTATTTGAGCAGTTTCAGCTATAGTTGGCAGATTTCTCAAACCCTCTGTCACAGCAGTTTCTAAGCTATCCGCAAACTGAGAAGAAATCTTGGAAGGGATGCTTGATTTTATGACCCATAGAGCAAAGATAAAAGACAAACCGGTCATATTTTTCCAAGCTTCGCCTAAGTCATAGTAGAATGGGTAGATATTGTTTCCATATAGTTTTTTCAAGGCGTCGTCACCTATCATGAGAACAGCCTCGCTCTCTCGTCCTAAGGGAACATATTCTACTTGCTGGTTTTGCCAAAAATCACGCATTAAGACTCTCAGCAACTGAATAGACGTGGTAGTCTGTGAAGTGATTCCTATACGTTTACCGTTCAATTCTTCAACTGGAACGTTGGAAAACAGTATCACGCTTCGCGCCAAATATTTAACACCCACGCAAAGGTTGCGCACTCGCTTCAATGAGTTCTCCATTTCAAACACAGCGGCTGTAGGTAATGGTGCCACATCAATCTTGCCAAGTTGCATGGCTTGCGCCATTTGACTTGGAGGCATTGGAAGCCAATCAAACTTACTCCGAGGGAGGCTCCAATAGAACACGGAGCTATTTAGATACGTCATATGTCCGACGCGAAGACGTTCAACCATGTGATAAAAGAGATAAACGCCTTTTGACGTTATTCATAGACTTTCACTACGTTATACAAGGCATCACGTTCAACAGGCATACGTCCGGCATCCTTTATAGACTCCACCATTGCTCGGCGTGTCCTTCCAGCAGGTGAGTCAGCTAGAGCCGCGTGCGCTATCCGCTCTTTGGCTATGGTACCATCAAGGTCGTTCGCTCCGAAATTTAACCCTATTGAGGCGGTAGCTTCTCCAAGCATCACCCAGTAGCTCTTTATGTACTTAATGTTGTCGAGAAGAAGTCGGGCAGCCGCTATCATTTTCAGGTCTTCAAATGGTGAAGCCCCACGAGCTCTCAGCTTGGTATATCCGACTTGGTACTCAAGAGGAATAAACGCCAAAAACCCCTCGGTTTCATCTTGGAGTTCTCTTAAAATTATCAGATGTTCCGCCCGTTCCTCTAGCGTTTCTACATGCCCGTAAAGTAGAGTGCAGTTCGAGTTTATGCCCAACTGATGAGCTGTTCGGTGTATTTCTATCCAGCGAGAAGCGTTAGCCTTGCCGGGAAGAAGTAACTTATGAACCCTTGAAGAGAACACCTCCGCGCCACCACCTGGCATAGAGTCCAAGCCGGCATCCTTCAATATTTGTAGAGAACGTTCCGGAGGCACCTTCCACCGCCGATGAAAATAATCTATCTCGGACGCGGTGAAAGCCTTCACCTGGATTTCTGGAAAACTCTGCTTTATGGCAGACACCATATCAACATAATATTCAAATGGCCAGGTGGGGTGGTGGCCTCCGACTATATGAACCTCACGCATATCGTGGTTTATCTGGCTTAGAATCTGCTCAATCGACATCTCATAAGCACCTTTTTGTCCTTGTTTTTTCGCAAAATCGCAGAACTTGCATGATAAGACACATATATTGGTAGGGTTTATGTGGCAGTTCAGAACAAAAAAAACTTTATCTTCGGTACATTTCCGTTTTGCCCAATCTGCCATCCGCCCTACTGCGATGAAATCATTGGTTGCCATAATTTTTACTCCGTCATCACAAGAAAGCCTTTTGCCTTGAAGGATTTTGTTCCAGATAGGGAGTAAAGACTTGTCAATTATCTCTATTTCAGGCTCTTCTATTTCCAGTAACGCGACCAATTCAAATCCACTTTCTTTACTATTGTCGGGTCCATTTCCAGAGGTTTAGGGTAACCTTTCTTCCAAGTTGCATCTATGCCCATGACACCTGAATATTCGGGTGATATGCCTTTGAAACATGCGTTTGTGAAAATCACGTCTCTAGCACAGTCAAACCTAGTGAAAAGCCCCCATAATAATTGTATGTCATTATGTATATCTACATCGGAAGACAGCACTGCTGCTATTTTAAGATGTCTAAGATTAGGATCGGTCACTATATCTTGTACTAGACGACGTCCGCCCGAGTTGGTTTTGACAAAAAGTAAACGACCTCCTATAACCCTGAAATCTTCCACGGATTCAGGCAAATCTGATCGGAAAAGCGATTGTCCTTCTACTTCAGCTGCATCGGTACTAGACTGATCTTCACTGCGTGTCGCATCAATAATCATCTTCGACCCTAAGTGCATGGCTTCACCTGTGAAATCGAGGGTGTCCTGAGATGTCCTGGCTATCAGTCTGAAATCTCTCTCGGATCTGAAATTTCTGCATACAGCATGCATCACTTCATTGAAATCTCTGGGCTTGACATCAGAATCAACCAGGATTAGAACCTTTGTCAAAGAGAGCTGCCCCTCCCCCATAATCCCAAGTGCCGTCTTTATAGCTTCACGTGTGTATCTTTGGTCTATCGCCGCAACCAATAGGTTATGAAAACCTGCCTCATAATAAGCCCAGATGTCGCGAATTTCCTTTTTTAGCAAGCGTATTAGTGGACCGGCGATCATTTGTGTTGCGTCGCCCATAAATCTGTCTTCCATTGGTGGTTTCCCTACGACGGTCGCTGCATATATAGGATTTTGTCTGTGCCATATGCGGTGTATCTTGAATATGGGAAAGAGGGCAGCCTCTGAATAGTGGCCAAAATGATCACCAAAAGGGCCTTCTAAGTGTGTACTGTTTGTAGGAATTACCCCCTCTAATATGAACTCAGCTTCCGAAGGAGCTATCAGACTCTCACCTAAACGGTGAATTCGTGAGCGTGAGCCTCTAAGATAGCCGGCAAACGCTATTTCATTTACGTCTTCGGGCAGTGCCGATATCGCGCTAAGAGTCAAGGCAGGGTCTGCACCTATGGCGACTGCACAGGGAAGCCCTTTATTCATACGCTCGGCCTGCACTTGATGAAAGCTCCCGCCTTTCTGTATTTGCATATGCATACCTGTAGTATCTTTATCAAAAACTTGCATGCGATAGATTCCCATGTTGGGTTTACCGTTTTTCGGAGAATGAGTTATTACTAGCGGTAACGTTACAAACTTCCCTCCATCGCCAGGCCAGCATTTCAGAACTGGCAAATATGTTAAGTCAGGAGGTATAATGCGGTTCTGCATAAAAGGGGCTCTGCGTACATATTTAGGACGTGCGTTTGACAATCGAAACAGTTCCCTTCGATTGCGCCATACCATTCCTGCAGTCGGAGGCAGCAGGTTTTCCGCTATGCCAAGCATCCTTTCGCCTATGGCTTCGGCAGGTTCACCTAAGGCGATCTCTACACGACGTTTGGACCCCAGCAAGTTTATTGCAACCGGGAAGGGAGAACCTTCTACGTTTTCAAACAGCAAAGCTGGCTTGTCTTCCGTGATTGCCCTGGAAGCTATCTCAGTTATCTCAAGCATAGGGCTCACTGGGAAGGAAACCCTATGCAGCTCCCCTTTTTTCTCTAATGCGGATATAAACGCCCTCATACTGTGAAATGGCATTATTCATTCTCATTTTCTGGATTTACGCCTCTCCATCGTTGCACAAGAGGCGTCTGTAACCCCAATGCGTCCATGGTTCTTCCGGCTATAGTATCCGCCAAATCTTCAATAGTTTTTGGATGATGGTAAAAGCCAGGAGCTGCAGGGAGAATAGTCGCTCCGGCCTCCGCTGCCGCTTGCATGTTACGGATGTAAACGAGACTGATTGGGGTTTCCCTTAGAACTAAGATGAGTTTTCGTCTCTCCTTAAGACATACTTCTGCGGAACGTTCTATAAGCCCCCCTGAGATTCCATGAGCTACCCGGGCTAGAGTGCCACCAGAACAAGGCACAACAATCATACCCTCTGACCTGCAAGACCCGCTAGCTATCTTCGCTGCTACATCTTCCTCGTGAAAAAGCTCAAGGGTTCCTCTGGTTTCCGGCTTATCACACCAATTCAATATCAAAGCTTGATCACTAGTGGTGTTGCCTGACAGGTTTAGTCCCTCTTCTATCTCCAGTACTCGTTTCCCAGCAGGGGATATCACGCAGGCAACATCATGTCCTAAGTTCAAGATGCCTCGTAAAGTACACTTCGCATAGATAGCTCCGCTTGCTCCAGTTATTGCAAGGATAAACAGGGAACTCATGTTCAGATCTTCAGAACTGAGTCAAGACAAACAAAAACACAAAACACTACAGCTATGATCCCGTTCATATTAAAGAAAGCCACATTCAAACGAGACAGGTCTGAAGGTTTAATTAAAAGGTTTTCATAAGTCAGAAGTGCGGTTGCCAGTAACGCTCCCGTATAGTACAAAATCCCACCTCCAAGGGCCAATCCAGATACAAACATAAAGATAACTGACACGGCATGCAGAGAACGAGCCGCCCATAACGCCTTATCAATACTAAATCGCGCAGGAATCGAATGAAGCCCTTCCCGTTTATCAAACGACGTATCAGAAGTAGCGTAGAGGATATCGAACCCAGATACCCAGGCCATTCCTGCAAAGCCCAACCATATGAATCCGGCAGGCAGTTCACCAGTAAAAGCCAACGCTACCGCAGGAGGGACTATCAGATAAATCACGCCAACGCCGAAATGGGCAAGCCAAGTGAAACGTTTCAGATAGGGGTATAGAATCATGATTACTGCAGGTATAACAGCCAGTGACCATACAACGGGATTAAGTAACACTACTGCTATTCCGTAAGCTGTCAAAGATACGGCTATATACGTCATGACCTCCTTTTGCGTTACCCTACCGGTTGGCAAGGCTCGCCCGGCTGTTCGAGGGTTGATCGCGTCTATCCGCATATCAATTAGCCGGTTCGCCGCCATGCCTACAGTTCGCATACCGATCATTGCCAAGACAACCAAACCAAACTTGCCCCAGTCTGGAAGTCCTCCTGATATTTGAAACGTAGAGAGAACAGCGAACGGTAAGGCAAATATAGAATGTTCAAATTTGACTGTTTCAAAAAATAAAGCCGTTTTCTTCCAAGCAACAAACAACAGTCTGAACACATATGAATGAGTCTTATCTGATAAGGTCAAAAGCTCTCTTCGCTTTATGCGAACCTGGATGTTTTTTTGAGAATCCATCATAAATAAAGCTGAACAGAACCGTAAATGATAGAATCTCGGCGTGTCAACGGCGTCCAAAATTTCTTTCCAGCATGGTGCTTGAAAGGTACAGCATCGTAGGCCGTCCATGAGCACAGGTTCGAGGCTGTTCACATTTCTCTAGTTGAGTTATAAGCTGAAGACTCTCATCTATAGTGAGAATTTTACCCGCTCTGATTGAAGAATGGCAAGCCATTGAAGCTGTCAGCTTTTTTATCCATGGTTCAGGTCTCACGTCTTCCGTCATCAAATCGAGCATATCGCTCAAAACAGTGAAAGAATCTATCTTTTTATTACTCGCAAGCATGAAAGGGACCTCACGTAATATCCAAGTTCCTTCGCCAAACGGCTCTATAATGAAGCCAGCTGCGGATAGTTCTTCGTTCTTTTCCTCCAAAGTCGCTGTATAATGGCGAGGCGGTTCTATGACTAAGGGAGTCAACAGTGTTTGCGTCTGAATTGCGCTGTTCTGTATCTGGTCTGATAATTGTTCGTACAAAACTCGTTCATGTGCGGCGTGTTGATCTATTAGAAAAACTCCGCCCTCGGCTTCTGCCACTATATAAGTTGACTCTGCTTGGCCTATTATCCTAAGAGCAGGCAATATTTCGCGGTGAAGCTTGTGTTCTTTTGAATGCTGCTTCGGTGGTTCTTTACCTGGTAGCTTTTGTATAGATTCTAAGGTATCAAGCGAGGGAGGATAACTAACTGCCATTCTGTCTTTTGGGGACATGCTCAGTTCAGAATCCGTTCCTGAAAGGACCGCTGGCGAATGAAGGTTCATTGACCAGTGGTTTAACCGTTCTGTTGGGAGTGCGGTACTCAACGAAGACCGCGGCCCATAGTAGTTTTTTAAACCTGGAGTCGGAGAATCTTTTTCAAGAGTTTTCCGTAAGCCTATAAGCACAGAGGAAACTATGAGATCCTCCCGCAAAAATTTTATGTCCTGTTTTGAGGGATGTACATTCACATCCACATCAAAATGAGGAATAGTCAAGTCCAAGACGGCTATAGGGTGCACTGATTCAGGTATATAACTGCGGTATGCTTCGCGTATAGCATAGAATATGCGTTTGTTTTTCACAAGCCTACCGTTAACTGAGACAGTCATATAAGAGCGCGTTTTGCGAGTAACCTCCGGAGGACTGATAAGACCTTCTACGCGGAACGAAGCATCGCTTGCTGGGTCCAATTCCAGCATCTTTTTAGAAAGATCGCGACCATAAACGGCAGCAAACGCCGATCGTTTGTCATTGGATGATCTCGAATGTAAACGTCTTTTGCCGTCTACGACAAGCGCAAACGTTACACATGGATTTACAAGAGTCATCTCCGATATAAGTCGCTGTATACGCCCTGTTTCCGCGGCATTTGAAGACAAAAACTTACGGCGAACGGGTACATTCTTGAACAGGTTAGACACTTTGATCAAAGTCCCTGGACTGGCCCCAGCCTCTTCCAATATTGGATCAGTTCCATATTGAGCTAGGTATCTGCTGCCCCTCTCGCTGTTATGAGTCCGGGTGAATACTTCTACTTCGGACACGGAAGCTATGGATGGAAGCGCCTCTCCTCTAAAACCCAGCGTACTTATGGATACTAGATCTGAGTCGTCTTCTATTTTGCTAGTACTGAAACGAAGAAATGCTAGAGGTAAGTCCTCACGGGACATACCACATCCATTGTCCGCCACGACTATGGATTCGCTGCCCCCACCTCTTATATCAATTGATATGGTGTCCGCTCCCGAGTCAAGGGAGTTTTCCAATAGTTCTTTTATGACCGAAACAGGACGTTCTATCACCTCTCCAGCTGCTATACGAGCTGCTTGGGCTTCGGTTAGCACTTTTATCACAGGCATGAAACACTCACGTCAATTTAGGTTATTTCAGCTTTGGTTGTTAGATTGATCACCGCGCAGAAAATCAATCCAGTTTCCTTATGGTTGGAGGGATTAAGAACAGCGCAGACATTAACAGTAGCACCCCTCCCATGACCGCCGCCGATAGTTGCCCACCTAGGTTATCCATGGCTATTGTAAGAGGGAGAACGCCTAGCGGCATCAAGCCAAAGGTCATAAAGAACAGACTCATGACTCGCGCTTTGTACCTTTCTTCTGTATGCTCCATCAGGAGTGATTGTCCCAGTGCCAACCGCCCCGCCTCACCTAGTCCAAGGAGAACCATACCTACTAAACCTGCCGGATAGAACGGTACAACTGCCATAATACCCAAAGCACCCGCGGAAATGAATGAAGAGATAAGCAGCACTAAGCCTCGGCGGTTGCCGCTTCGTAGGCTTGCTATGACGAGAGAACCAAAAAGGCCGCCTACTCCTCCTGCAGTCAAAAGCAACCCCACATGTTCCGGCAAAGAGCCGTAAACGTCCTTTGCGAAGACTTGTATTAACATCCTGAACGGGAAAGATAGCAACGCCACAACTATAGTTTGAAACACCAGCATCCATAAAACGCGACGACGGGATATGTATTTTATGCCGGCTAGAATAGCGTCTCTCATAGCCTCTTTCTTGGCATCCTGCATAGGGGGTTTAGGGGTCATCAAGGAGGTGGAAACTATAGACGCGAGAACGAGTCCAGACACTATGAAATACACGATGCCCGGGCCCAAGAAGCCGTAGAGTAAACCACCTATACCTGGAGCAGCCACAGTGGTAAGGCTTGTAGCCATAGCACTTAACGAAACAGCGTTAGACACTTGGTTTTTCTTCACCATAGAAGATATCGCCGCCTGCCGCGCCGGTGACTGAAGTGCAAACATTGCTCCCTGTACCGCCGAACCCGCTAAAAGATGCGTCCAATGTATAGCGTCGAATGTAATAAGGAAGGCTATGATGATGCTAGAAAGGAAGCTTACTGTAAGGGTCAGCTGAATAATTAGCCGTTTGTCTATTCGTTCGCCGATTGCCCCGCCAAACAGGGAAAATAAAAGCATGCTAGGCGCAAACCCAATACTGACAATACCTGTTTGGAATCTATTACCTGTTATGTCATAAGCCAGCACCCCGCGAGATATGAGGTGCATTTGCGTAGCAGACATGAACAGTACCAGGCCTATCCAGAATTTTCTGTACTCATCTGAGGAAAGCGACTCAAACATAGTTGACAAAAAACCAACATGCATGCGTTTCGCAAACGCATTTGCCTTATGTGCACTAAAAGAAAACGCCAATTAACCGCTATAGATTGCGTGGATACTGAAATGACAAGCGTTGGATCAGTTTGCTGACTCTTCAGGTAAATCAAAGGAGGCTATGTCTTTTTCCAGTTCGCTCACTTTGCGGTAATCTTCTCTATAAAGAGAGTAGGCTCTTTCTAAATATAAGGAAGCTAATTTGGCAGAGTGCTCTTTATCACTAGATGCGATTTGAACCAATTTCTTAAGCTTGCGGTTCTCAGGCAACAGATCACTGATAGCTAGCAGACGTTTTCGAGTATCGGAGATAGCGTCATGCTCAGTACCTTCAAGAGCATACTGTAACTTACCCATTAAAGAGGCGGCCTCTTTCAGCAGGTCTTCCTCATTCATTAGGGAGTATATGACTGAATTTGGATCATCTGAATCGTTTTTTTCTTCACTTTCGGTGATAGAAGATTGGTGTCCTGCTTTTTTGAAAGCATCAAGATACTTCTGTACAGCTTCATTCAAGGCGGTCATCATCATCCCTACGTCGGAAAAGTCAATCACACCACCGAATATGAGATCGTCACCACGTCGTTTCGTCTCTTTCTTGAGGGTTTCAAAGCCTTCTACCTCTTCCGGCACGGGGGGGAATTCGCATACATTGACGTCACTAGACGAAACCTGGGGGACGGCGCCTGCCAGCATAGGCGGGATATAGCGCGCCATATCTATAGGTATAGGCAAAACCACCACGTAGGAAGCCGCAATCTTTTCAGATTCAGCCGCGTCACGAAAGTACATTAAGGCATGCCCACTGGGGCTGTCAGCTTTCCCTAATTCAAATTCAAGTGTCATAAGTTGTTAAATAGAACCTTAAGATTATAGTAGTGTAATTGATTTCATCTACTATATTTATTTTAACCTGAATATAAATGGATAGCCTCAGGAAGACGTGTAATGATAAACACAAACATTCTAAATTTGTTACCAACTGAGTTGGCGCACTCCGTCTCAGAAGTAGCTATGAGCACTCCTATCTTATGGAGCTTCTGGGAAACAGTGTTTCGTCCTCATGTCTCAGGTCTTCAGACTTCAGTAGCTGGCGTAACCTTGCTTTCGCCAATAGCAGCAGCAGCAGGCTTGGACAAAAACTGTAAGGCCCTCAGTACTTTTTTGCATTTAGGCTTCGGATTCGCAGTCGGCGGGACGGTAACTCTCAACAAAAGACCAGGACACCCCCCCCCCAGGCTGGTCAGATTAAAGGGACAACAGGCGCTTTATAACTGTCTGGGCTTTCCGAATAACGGGGCTACGTACTCTGCTGAAAGACTAATCAGACTGAAAGGACGCAAAGTCAGAGGAAAGGTATTTGTAAGCATATCAGGCGATTCGACCGAAGATATACTCAAATGTGCACTCACACTTGCTCCCCATTGCACCGCCCTTGAAGTGAACATCTCCTCTCCAAACACCTCAAACCTTCAGAATTTTCAAAGCCCTAAGACGCTTTTGAGCTTAACAGAAGAGCTTTCTAAGAGCAATCTGCCTGTGCCTTTCTTGGTCAAGCTACCTCCTTGGGAAGACAATATAAGCGACATAAAAAACAGTATCTCCTTGGCATATTCAGCGGCTACAGGGGGAGCATCTGGTTTGGTAATCGCAAACACCAAGAAGGTAGTAACGTCAAATTTATCAATGGGTAAAGGAGGGTTGAGCGGTGTCCCTTTGTTTCAAGACACACTGCGGATGATTGAAGAAGTGAACAGAAGCGTGAACGGCATAGATATAATAGCCTCTGGTGGTATTACTTCAGCGAAGGACGTATGGCGTGTGCTTGCGAGAGGAGCTTGCGCTGCTGAGATATACACGGCCCTTGTCTATCAAGGGCCGTTTTTGCCAAGACGTATAAATTTGGAACTCAAAAAGATGATGGAAGTAGCAGGCATTGACAATGTTGCAGATATCGGAGGAGAACCTCCGAAGCTTTAGCAGAGCAGTCGGTATATCAAAGAAGATTTAAAATCAACCTACCTTATATTTTATACAGCTATTGACAAAGCTATGCCGACAGCTTTAGTATCTAAGATGCTTGTATATAGTTAGACCCGACCAATAAAACAGGGTCCAGCTATAACCGGTGAATCAGCGAACTTTCGGTCAAAGTTGCTGCTGTCACTCCCGGACTCTCCGGAAGTAACTGCAACTTTTGGAGGGCTAAAATGACAAATTCTTATAATCTTCAGTGTAAAGAGTGCAGGCGTCCCTATTCAGTTGCCAAACCTGCTTACGTGTGTGATTTCTGCTTTGGTGCTCTTGAAGTCAGCTTTGATTATGCAGAAGTGGCACGGACTTTCACTAAACGGAAGATAAAATCAAGCCCACTTACTATATGGCGCTATGCAGATCTGCTTCCAATTGATTCGGAAGAACCTATTGACTTAGGAGCAGGTATGACTCCCCTTTTGCGAGCTGACAACTTGGGTAAGGCACTGGGACTCCGGAATCTTTGGATCAAGAACGACTCAGCTAACCCGACTCAATCTTTTAAAGACAGAGCTGTTTCAGTTGCTGCAACCAAGGCACGCGAATTTGGTATCTCCACTCTAGCCTGTGCGTCCACTGGTAACCTGGCAGGATCGACGGCGGCTCATGGAGCAAAAGCCAATATGGAAACTTTTGTATTTGTTCCAGCCGACTTGGAGCAAGGTAAAATAATCGGCTCAGCTGTGTTTGGTTCCGTCGTCCTGACAAAAGGGAATTACGACGACGTAAATCGTCTGTGCGTTGAGCTTGCTGAAACACTCGGGTGGGCCTTCGTCAACATAAATATGCGCCCGTACTATGCTGAGGGTAGCAAGACCATAGCCTACGAGATAGCAGAGCAATTAGGTTGGCGAACACCTCGCAACATAATCGTGCCCGTTGCTTCAGGTTGTCTCTTCACCAAGGTTTGGAAAGGTTTTAGGGAGCTGGAAGCTATCGGATTAATCAGCAAGAACACCGCTAAACTCCATATAGCTCAACCTTCGGGCTGTTCGCCCGTTGCCGCTGCATTTCTTAACGGTTGTTCTTATCCATCGCCCGTCCGGCCAAATACTGTGGCCAAATCGCTTGCCATAGGAAACCCTGCTGATGGAGGACACGCTATAAGAATAGCATCTGAATCGGGAGGTACCGCCGCAATAGTCCCCGAAGAAGAGGTGAGCCGGGGCATTACCCTGCTTGCAGAAACCGAGGGTATATTCGCGGAAACTGCAGGCGGTGTGGTCATATCTGCATTAGCTCAGCTTGCCGCAAATGGATATATAGACCCTGATGAGGAGACTGTAGCACTTATCACAGGTTCCGGACTGAAGACTTTGGAAGCATTGGAAGGCGTACGACCAAGGTTCAAGATAGATCCTTCGATCGCATCTTTCAATCAAGCAAAGGCAAGCGAAAAGCTGTTTGAACCGGTGCATTCATGACGCTTATAACTTAGCGTATACGCCTGCTGATCTGTCAATGTAACGAAAATACCCATCAACAGCAACCCAAAAGCCGCATACTATGAGTATGCAGAAAATATAGGAAGGTAAAATGTCTGTAAATGTAAGAATTCCAACCCCGCTCAGGAGCTTTACCCACCAAGAGTCCAAAGTTGAAGCAGAGGGAAACACGGTGAGTGAGATCCTGGACTTCCTCGAGAATAACTATCCTGGCATCAAAGGCCGCCTCTTCAATGACGAAGGAAGTTTACGCCATTTCGTGAATATATACGTGAACGGTGAAGATATACGATATATAGAAGGTCTGGATAGTCCTGTAAGGGAACAAGACGAGGTCAGCATAGTTCCTGCAGTAGCCGGAGGCGAGCAAAGTTCAGTAGCTATGAGATTACAGAATTTATCGATTCCATCACGACGTCATTAGGAACTTCGCATCCAGTTTGAGCACATCCCAACCTCTTGAGAAGCACCCATCTAGGAACTCCTCCTATGCTTTTTTTGTCACTCATCATCGCATTGAATAGAAGATCTACGGATACACTGTCTACTGACACAGGTAAGCCGTAGAGGGTCAGAATGTCTTCCTGTCGACATGCGTCTTCATGAGAGATCAGACCCATCTTTTCCGATATGCGGGCCGCAACGGTCATACCTATAGCTACAGCCTCCCCATGGAGAAGTTTTGAATACCCAGTAATGGTCTCTAAAGCATGGCCTATAGTGTGCCCATAGTTAAGCATAGCACGGCGTCCGCCTTCAAATTCATCATCCGAAACTGTCTGAGCCTTTATGGCTGAACTGCGGAGTACAGCTTCCACTGTAGTTGCAGAGTCTAAAAACATTATCTCTTTCGCATTCACTTCCATAAATTCAAGAAGAGAAAAATCGGCTATCAAAGCATGCTTGATAGTTTCCGCCCACCCAGAAGTCAGCTGCCGCGGGGAAAGCGATTGCAGAAGTGTAGGATCTTGGAGTACAAGCTTTGGGTTATGAAAAGCGCCTACCATATTTTTCCCGAAGGGTAGGTTGATCGCTGTCTTCCCGCCTATTGAGGAATCAACCATCGCCGTCAAGGTAGAAGGAATATGAACTATAGAGATCCCGCGCATCCAAGTAGCAGCCACAAAGCCGGCCAGGTCCCCTATTACCCCACCACCGAGCGCAACTATACAGTCACAGCGTTCTGCCCTTCGTTTTGATAACCATTCGTATATACAAACCGCCTGTTCTAAAGTTTTCTTTTGCTCGCCTGATTCTTGGACGAATACATGGGTCTCAAAATTCGCAGCCTCAAGAGACTCATGGACAGGCCTAGAGAATTTCTCAAATATCGCTTCATCCACTATCAATAATGCATTGCCGCCGATATTTTCGGCACGCATCATCTCCCCTACCCTATCCAAGATATCTTGTCCAGACAGTATCTTGTAAGGACCCTGAGAAGAGTCCACGTTGATCACAGATGACACGTGGTTACTTGTTACATTTTTCACGTTATTACCTGCCCACCTAATGTATAGTTTTTCCACAATTTTAACACTTCTGCAACCGTATCTGACAGCCTTTTCCCTTCAGAATGCACTATGGCGTCGGCCGCTGAAACATAGTATTGCTGGCGCTTTTTCATGAAATCCTCTATATCTTTCAAGGAGGCGGGATTCTTAATGAGAGGACGAGTTTGCTTGCTAGCTTCCATAAAAGTAATTCCTGGAGAGTTCGGGTTCATAACATTAGGAGGTCGCTCTTCGTTTTCGGCTCTAGAAAGCCTTTGGACAACGATTTCTGGAGTTGTTTGAAGCCAAATTATCATACCCGTGCGCTTCATCAGCTCTGTGTTCTTCCTGCTTACTGGGACGCCCCCACCGGTGGCTACCACAGCATTTATCAGTTGAGCGGCTTGCTTAAGTATCTTAGTCTCAACGGTTCTAAAATAGGTTTCGCCGTTTTGGGAAAAGATATCAGTTATAGCCTTACCTTCTTTTAGTTCAACGTAGTTGTCTGTATCAAAGAGGGGAAGACCAGCGGTCTCAGCTACTTTAGACGCGACTGTAGATTTGCCGCTTCCTGAAAAGCCGATGAGGTAAAGATTACCTGACAGTTTCACGCTTTAGTCCTTGGTCTGCTGTGGGGTCGGCCAAACCTGCTATGCGAAGCTTTATATCCTTCTAGGTTGCGCTTGACCTCATCTAATCCATCGCCTCCGGTCTTTTCAAGAAGTGCCTGCGCAATCGTGAAAGCCAACACAGATTCCGCTATTGGACATGCACGAGCAGCTTGGCAAACGTCTGAACGGTTATAGACAGCAGGTAAAGACTCGCCGGTATTGATATCCACCGAAGGCAACGGTTTGGCCATAGTAGCTATTGGTTTTACGGCTATATTGACCTTAATAGGGCTACCGTTGCTCATACCACCTTCAATGCCCCCTGCACGATTCGTTTTCTTCCTGAAACGAGTTCGCTCTTCAGGTGCAAATTCTAGGACATCGTGTACATCCCTGCCCAGCAGGCGCGAATTACCAAAACCATCACCTATCTCTACCCCTTTCACCGCGTTTATGCTCATCATAGCCTGCGCGATACGGCCATCCAGCTTCCTGTCCCAATGCACATGGCTGCCTAAACCGACCGGAACTCCGAAAGCGATAACCTGAACGGTTCCCCCCACTGTAGTGCCTTCTCTTTTTGCCTTACGTATTTCCGCTTTAAACTTTTCTTCCGTGTCAGCGTCGGCTGTCCGAGTTTCAGATTTCTCAACGGCCTCCCAATCTATAGATTCCTCTGCCATACAAGGAGCCGAGATGGAACCTATGGCTGTAGTGTGACTGTGCAAAAATATGCCGATTTCTTCTATAAAACGTGCCGCCACCGCGCCCGCAGATGTTCGAGCCGCTGTCTCTCGTGCAGAAGCACGCTCCAGAACATTTCTCAAATCATGGTGCAGATATTTTAGAGCGCCGGGATAATCAGCATGTCCAGGTACTATACGAGAGAAGGCCTTGATGTCTGACCCTGGAGGCAATTTCTCTAAGGCCATAGCTTCACGCCAGTTAGCAAAATCTTTGTTCTCTATCCAAAGTGCGATAGGGGAACCTAAGGTAAAGCCGTGTCTTACCCCACTGAGTATCTGTGCTCGGTCTTTTTCAATCTTCATACGCCCCCCTGAACCAAATCCTCGCTGCCGTCTTTCCAAGTAGTGGTGCAACCACTCCTCTGAGAGGGCAAGGCCAGCAGGTATTCCTTCCACTATCACTGTGAGTCCGGGGCCATGCGACTCGCCTGCTGTAAGAAAACGCAACCCAGTCACAGTGTACATCCTACCGATATTGCCATTTCCTGCTTAGGTGCGACCCTCCCGGAAATAATCTCAAATCCAATGGCTCCTTGTAAGACCAGCATAGGAAGGCCGCCCAATGTATCAGCTCCAGCCTGTGTAAAGAGGCGAAGGAATAGGGTTTCTCTGGGCGAGTACACTATATCGCACGCTAAAGGACGCGAGGTTATGGCGTCTATAGGAATAGGCAAGCCGCCAGGATCGGGGCCGCTGCTCATACCGACTGAGGTTGAGTTGACAACCAGGTCTGCCTGCCGGACAGCATTAACAAAGTCCGGTGAATTGAGTTCAAACACGCTTATGGGGAAGCGTTCCTGTTCAAAATCAAGTCTGATCTGTTCTGCTCTCGGAAATGTACGATTGCCTATAGTGAGACTATCAGCCCTCGCGTGTCTTGCTGCCCACACGATCGAACGTGCAGCCCCGCCGGCACCGATAAGAACCACACGTTTCCCTGAAAGAACAACCTTTTTTATATCTTTGAGACTTGCGAGAAAACCCAATCCATCGGTATTATGTCCGATCAATCTACCATCTTTGTTGGCTATCCAATTGACCGCGCCTATTTCGCGAGCTTTTTCATCCACAATGTCCAAAAAAGGAATGATAATCTCCTTATAAGGCACGGTGACACAGGCTCCCAAGCATGAAGGCTCCCTAAGCTTCTCTACTCTGCTAGTAAGATAATCAGCAGAAGTGTCCCATATTTCAAATTGAGCGTCCATACCTAGCTTCCGAAATGCCGTCCGATGCATCAAGGGGGACAAAGTGTGTGTTAGAGGATGTCCGATTATTCCTGTGAAACTCATAGTTTGGAAAGTTCGTATTCAAGATAGGCTTGTAAAATTATCGCTGCTGCTATCCCGTCTATGCGCTGCTTGCGCCTTTTTGAAGACATTTTGACCTCGAAAAGACGACGATTAGCCTCCTGAGTGGTCATGCGTTCGTCCCAATGGAGAACAGGCAAGGAAGTAAACTTTTTCAATCGAGTAACGCGAGCCAATATCTTACGTGCCGCCTTCCCTTTTCTTCCGTTCAGATCAATTGGGATACCAACCACTATTCGAGAAGCTTTTTCAGATTCAGCTATAAACGATATTTGTTCTAAATCGTTGTCAGTATTAGATGCATCAAGCGATTTGATAGGACTGCAGATAGTTCCTGAGTCATTCGATACAGCTAACCCTATACGGACTTCTCCGACATCCACTCCTAACATCCGTCGCGTACCCGCGAGCTTAATCGACGCCAAGGCTCCGTCGTATCAGATTTTCGGCTTCAGCTAGAGCTTTGTCTAAGAGTGAGGGATCTCTACCGCCTGCCTGTGCTGTTTTAGAGTTACCGCCGCCGCCGCCGCGTAACAGTTTGGCAAAACCAAGTGCTATCTCGGATGCATCAAGCTTCATTCCTGTATATGAAGGTAGAGTTCTGTTCTGGGTCATCACAATTATAACTGGACGACCATCTATGACGTTACCCGCAACAACAACACCTGTATGCATGCGACTCCTCATAAAATCAGCTGCTTTGCGCAGAACCGGGATAGTTTGAGCAGTTTGTGCTCGGATCGTCGCAATTTCTAATTTGGACCCTTTCACGTATATCGTAAATTGGTACGGGCTTGAATCCCCATTTTTCCGCGAGAGCGAGGAATCTCCGCCATTCGCTCCATTTAGAGTTGCGTTCAATAGATCATCTTCCAATACTGTGTTTTTTTTACGCGTCTCCGTTAATTCTTTTGTCAGATGATCAACCTTATTTACCACACCTGCAATTGGAGATTTCACGCGGACACATATGCCCTCCAATATCTGAAGACGACGCGTCAGTTCCTCCTCAGCACCTTCTCCTGTGAGAGCAAAAATCCGCCGCATGCCTGCTCCTATACCTGTTTCTGAGGTTATAAAGAAAAAACCTATACCTCCTGTAAAATCCATATGCGTGCCGCCGCACAGTTCGTAGCTCCAAGATCCGTCTATTTTTATTGTCCTGACCTCGTTCTCGTAGGTGTCTCCGAAGAAAGCTAGAGCTCCATCCGCAAGAGCATCCATATAAGTCGTATACTCAACTGTTACGGGCAGATTTTCGCGTATACGTTCATTGACTCGTTCGTTCACACTTCGAATCTGTTCAAGCGTAAGAGGAGAAGAATGAGTAAAGTCAAACCGTAAATAGTCGGGGTGAACTATTGAGCCGGATTGCCGAACATGCATCCCCACTATCTCCCGCAACGCTGCGTGCAAAAGATGGGTAGCGGTATGGTTCCTGCGAATCCTCTCTCTGCGGTTCTTGTCTACCGAAGCCAGAACCGTATCTCCTACCCTTACTCTCCCTCTTTCTACCTTTGTAAAATGGACGTTCAAACGGCCATACGAGGATTTGACATCGTCTACTCGCAACAGATTCTCATCTTGTGACATAACTCCCGCGTCTCCTATCTGTCCGCCTCGTTCAGCGTAAAAAGGGGTTATGTCCAGGACCACCTGCACTTCTTCACCTTCCTCAACCATCTTGACGGGACGTTCTTCTTTTATCAGAGCAACAATTCTTCCATCTGAAGAGACTGTTTCGTATCCCACAAACCTAGTATCAGATAACCCTAATTCTGAGTAAATTTTTGACTCGCTCAGATGGGACATTCCGGATCCGGTACCTTTAGATCTGATTTGTTGTTCTTTCACTTTCAAATAAAAACCTGCAGCATCTATGTCTTCCAGACCATTTTTGGACACAAGCTCTCGGGTCATCTCAATAGGGAAACCGTAGGTATCGTAAAGCATAAACACTTCATTTCCTGAGATGAAACGCGGCCACTTCAAGTGTCCTTTTAAAGAACCTTCAGCCAAAGAGGTTAGTTCCTGTTCTAAAGCATGATATGCTGCTCTTTGCCCTATAGTCTCTACATCGTTCCCGCGAGGCCGTTCAATCTCCAATCTTTTAAGGAGTTCCGCGGATGAATGGGCGCCACTCCAAGAAGAAGAGACACTTTGACCATCCCCATGATCTGATACTCTTTCGGGTAAATCTTCTTTACTGGGAAGCTTCGCAGCGGTATTTCTTCGGAAATCAATCATGCTTCTGAGAACGGTTGAACCAAAGCCGAGAACATGCATAAAGCTTATACGTTCGTCCTCAAGAGTTTGTGTTATGAACGGCAGATTTGAGCGAAGCTCGGGGTAGGCGTCTCCCATAGCTTCAGCGGTAGATTCGGCGACAAGCTCCAAAGAGTTTTCAAGTATCCCAGATCTGTGTATGAACATCATTGCTCGACGAATAAGACGCCGCAACACATAGCCTCGCCCTGTCGCCTCCGGAGAAACTCCGTCTCCTATAAGAAACGCCGCTGCACGCCCATGATCTGCTATGACTCTCAATGCCTCCACGTCCACTGGAGTTTTGCCCCTATTCACCACCCTGACAAGTGAGGCCAGCGGCTCTACTTCATACGGACTCTCCAGATTATTCAAAACGCATAATGTCCGCTCTAGTCCCATGCCCGTATCTATATTTCTTTGAGGGAGCGGGACGTCACGCTTGCCTATATCTCGATAAAACTGCGTGAATACTAGATTATACAGCTCAACAAAGCCAGAATGAAGATTTGGTCTCCATAAATCGCGGTCGGGATTTTCTGGCATTGTTGCCCCTGTGAAGAAGTGTATCTCAGAACAAGGTCCGCAAGGACCTTCTTCTCCTGCAGGACCCCACCAGTTATCTTCGTCTCCGAAGGTGTATATACGCTCTTCAGGTACTCCGAGGCTGATCCATATCTCCTTCTCCTCTTCGTCAGAAGTGTGAACAGTAAAGAAAAGCCTTTCAAATGGTAGTGCCAGTTCCTCTGTCATCAATTCTAGAGCCCACTTACTCGCCTCTTCTTTGAAATAGTCACCGAAAGAGAAATTCCCAAGCATCTCAAACAGGGTAAGGTGGGTAGTATCTCCTACTTCTTCTATATCTGTAGTTCTGAAGCACTTCTGAACTGTTGTAATCCGCTTTGACGGAGGGCTCTTTTCGCCTGAAAAGTACGCCTTGAACTGAGCCATACCTGAATTGGTCAACAAAAGGGTCGGATCATTTTGGGGTATAAGCGAAGACGACGGCAACGTAAGATGGCCGAGCCGTTCATAAAAACGTAAGAATTTCTTACGAAGTTCATTTGCGGTCATAAAACTATCCAAGGCTTAAACTATGATTTTTCTTTCTCTCAAATGTTTTTGTCTTCAAAATGACGAGAGAAATGTGTTTAAGTCTCTTCAGTTCTAGATAGTCGGCACTGTAACAAAAACAGATGGCAAAACAACGCCATAGCAGTTTCAGTTTTGAGTATTTTTCCACACGGTACGGTACCGCATGTTTTCGTCTTCAGACATAATCCTACGAAAAATCTCTCTTGAGGTGGATGCGTCTATCTCTTTTTCTTTGGTTATTTTCTGTTCAAGGCTTACAGCAAGGTTATCAACTAGTTGTGGGCTCAGCTTTTCTTCAAAATACTCTTTCAGCACATCACGTAACCTATTCATATCCGCCTTGAGCAACTCTCCTGTGAACATCATAACGAACACGCCAGTTCCTTCCCTGAAGGATTTCTTCCCTCCATCAATAATTCTCAACAGGCTCGTTATTGAAGCATGTTGTAGGAGGTTTTCAATGCGCAGAGGCAAACCCATCATGTCCCTAAATGCATAGGTACTTTCCTCTAGCATTCTGCTGAATTTCCCTTCCAAGTCCTTAACTGTTTCGTCGTTCAAGAGATCTCTGATACTCAATTCCACTATCTCGCCGCCCGGCTGACGGGTATCTACAACAATGAAGTCCGACTGGTTAGGAAAAACACAAAGTACAAGCTGGGCATCTGGTTTTTTTTCTCTGGGCGACATAGCATACTCCCTATCTATATATTCAAAGATACATCACTTGCAATAACTCCGCACTGTAAAACGGCTTCAACAGCACCCAATATTTTCGGATTGCATTGTCCTATTTCTTACTGATAGCAAAACATTTTCATAACGTATGAAGTCTAAGATATCGGGTTTATGAGAAGTTCGGCTTGTATTATGCTCAACCCGTCAACGCTGTTTGAGGAATTGACGCTTTCCGAATCAGGGTAAGAGCCTTTTGGCCAAAGATATCTCTCCTCCACCCCCGCAGGACCTGCATATCTTCGTGAGATTTCCCCAATCTGCTTAAGTGTGCTAGACGGTTTACTTCCTTGCGAGTAGCTATAAGGCATTGAGCTACCCCGTTCTCTTCAGCTGAGCTATGAAGTAGCTTCATAATTGCTTTCACTAAGGCAGGATCCGGAGGGCTAAGCGGTTTTGCCGCTTGTTTTACTAGATCTCTGTTTTTGGCTTGTCCTATACCTTTATCTACTGATGCTAGTATTTGACGACCATATCCATCAATGATCCTGGGGCTTACGCTTGGAACTCTTTTAAGCGACTTATGATCAGTAGGTAAAGCATGAGCTATAGACGCTAGTACCTGATCTGACATAATCCATCTGCGCGGCCGGTTGCGCTTCTGTGCGATGTATTCACGCCATTGCCAAACTTCTTTCAAAACGCCAAGCCGGGCAGCGTCTCTCTTCAGCAAAGGTATGCGGCGCCATTGTTTTTCTCCTGCTTTACTGAGCGCTTCGGGTGTTATCTTCTTCATCTCGGTCAGCGCCCATTCTTGTTTCTTTGAATCTTTGAGGATGCCTTCGAGCCTCTCGTATACCTCCGGCAGATAAGCTACGTCTCTGGCTGCGTAGTCTATCTGTCTCTGACTGAGAGGACGTTTCGACCAATCGGTTGTCTGTTGCGACTTGTTAAGTTTGATATTAAGAAGCTCTTCAACCAACAATGCATAACCGGGGTTTGCCCTGAAGCCGCAAAACATAGCCGCTACTTGAGTGTCATACAAAGGTTCCGGAAATGCCCCAGTTACTCTCTTGAGTATTCCTACGTCCTGTTCGGCAGAATGTATAACTTTAAGCGTACTCTTCCATCTCAGTAATGACATGAGCGGAGCCATCTCTATCTGTGGTGAAAGAGCATCTACGAGGAACGTCTTATCTGGCAAGCCTATCTGGATCAAACAGAGCTTAGGCCAATATGTCTTTCTCCATACAAACTCTGTGTCTATCGCCACAACTTTGCAGGTTTTCGCCCATTCGCAAACTGTAGTGAGAGCGGAGGTTTTCCAGATAAACACCAGTTCAGCGAGAGTCCTTAGGGCGATACTGGATAGATTCTGCAAGACTAGAGACTGATATGAGGTCTTCGTCCGCCAGATCCGCTATAGTTCTTGCAACTTTGAGGATCCTGTGAAAACCGCGCGCAGAAAGATTAAATCTGTCTAGAGCTTGTTCAATAAGGGGGCGGGCGTTGTTTTCGACCTTGCATAGCTCCCAAACTTCCGTTGGTCCCATATCGGAATTAAAGACGGCAGACCCGTTTCCAAGACGCTCCACCTGCCTGGAATGAGCATTGAGTATAGATTTTCGGATTTTTTCAGAACTTGATTCTACAGGAGGCGAGGTTAGTTTTTTATACTCCACTCTTGGCACATTTATAAAGATGTCCATTCTATCCATAAGAGGTCCTGATATACGACGTCGGTAACGCACCACGCTTGCAGGTGGGCATGAACAAGGTTTAGCAGGATCATTGTAAAAGCCGCACGGACATGGGTTCATAGCCCCGACGAGCATGAAGTTAGCAGGAAAGGTAACTGTACCTCGGGCTCTACTTATAGTTATCAGCTTGTCCTCAATAGGTTGACGTAAAGAGTCTAAAGCGGACTGTCCAAACTCCGGGAGCTCGTCAAGAAACAGCACACCTCTGTGGCTTAAGGTGGCGTCACCAGGTCTGGGTACTGCACCCCCTCCGACTAACCCGGCGTTGGATACTGTGTAATGTGGAGAACGGAACGGACGCTGATACACAAGTGGCTCACTTTTTGGGAGAAGTCCTGCCACGCTATAAATTGAGGTGACTTCTATCGCTTCGTCAAAGCTCATAGGAGGCATAATGCTGGGTAGGCAACGAGCGAGCAAGGTTTTACCTGATCCGGGTGGGCCAGACATTAGGAAGTTGTGTGCACCCGCTGCCGCCACCTGAAGAGCACGCTTAGCATGCTCTTGTCCTCGTACATCCCTCAGGTCTGGGAAATTTCTCTTTAATGAGATTCTTTCCTTGGGATCTGAAGGCGGAAACGGTTCTAGAGATTTTTGACCCGTAAGGTGATTTACTATTTCCGCAAGGTTCCTTATAGCATAAACCTTGACCCCCCTGACTAAAGAGGCCTCTTCAGCATCGGAAGCCGGAACAAACGCACTCTTCAAACCCATACGTTTGCCCACTGCAATCATAGGCAAAATACCGTGAGTATGGCGGAGCGAACCGTCAAGAGATATCTCGCCCAAAAACAAAGCACCTTCCAGGCTTTTCAAAGGTACTCGCTCTGCGCTTGCAAGCACACCTACTGCTATGGGCAAATCGTACGCTGGTCCAGATTTTCTGAGATCAGAAGGAGCTAGGGAAACTGTTATCCTCTTGCGGGGAAATTCAACACCTGAATTCCTTATAGCAGAACGGACTCGTTCTCTAGATTCTTGAACGGCGGCGTCGGGCAATCCTACTATGTTGAAGGCAGGCATTCCTTGGGCTATGTCTGTTTCCACCTCCACTATCTGCCCTTCAAGGCCTATAATAGCGGCTGTCAGAGTTTTTGAAAGCATATAATTGTTATATTATAGAGGTAAATCCTAATCATGTCTGAAGAAAGAGCATATCGAGGTGGAACTCACCCCCCCTACTGCACCTGTGTAGAATGCACAGCAAAGAATAACCAGAGCCTCCTTGATCGAACGAAAGTGATATGGGCTAGGCTCCTCTCAAGATTAAACCTGCGGTAAAACCACTCTCAACAAGATTTAACAGCTCTATTTTAATCCACGAAACCAATCTGGCCTCTCTAATCACAAGGGGTTTTGCTTTAGACTTGATTGAATCAGAAGCTAGGATTACGCAGGGATTATTACCGAATGAAAAATAGAGTCGTCGTTACCGGCCTAGGCTCTGTCACACCGCTAGGTATTGACGCCCGATCCACTTGGCAAAACCTTATCAATGGGAAATCCGGGATAGGCTGTATATCAAGTTTTGACGCGGAAAGGTTCGCGACCCAAATAGCTGGAGAAATACAAGAGTTTTACCCGGAAAAAATCTTAGATGGGAAATTAGCTCGGCGGCTTGACAGATTTACTCAACTAGCGTGCGTCGCCTCACTTGAAGCAGTTGAACATGCCAAGCTAGACATGGCTGCTCTGAACCCTGCCCGCGTTGTGTGCCTGATAGGGAGCGGTGTAGGGGGTATCATAACCATAGCTCAGCAGCAGCATATGCTAACGTCGCGTGGTGCAAGCAAAGTCAGTCCTTTCACTGCCCCTATGATGCTTGCAGACATGGCATCAAGCCGGGTCTCTATAATGCTAGGTGCAGAGGGTGCTAACTTCTCGGTTACCTCTGCCTGTGCAAGCGGGGCTGATTCTATAGGTCAGGCGGCTCAAATGATACGGACAGGCGAGGCTGACGTGGCCATTGCAGGAGGAGCAGAAGCCCCTATCTGCGGTATCATAGTGGCCGCGTTCAACGCTTGCATGGCCCTTTCCAAGAGGAATTCCGAGCCCCAGAAAGCTTCAAGGCCGTTTGATATGGAGCGTGACGGTTTTGTGATAGCAGAAGGCAGCGGAATTCTGGTTCTTGAGTCACTGGATCATGCCGAAAAGCGAGGGGTTTCGCCCATTGTAGAGCTAGCAGGGTACGGAGCCTCCTCGGACGCTTATCACATCACTCAGCCTGACCCTCAAGGAGCTGGCGGCGTAAGAGCAATGAAAGCCGCACTTGAAGACGCCGGGATGTTACCTATTGATATATCGTACATAAACGCGCACGGAACTTCTACCCCTCTGAATGATAAGATGGAAACTGTTGCTATGAAAAAAGTTTTTGGAGATATAGCACACAAAATACCTATAAGTTCGACAAAGTCCATGACCGGCCATCTATTAGGCGCGGCGGGCGGTGTGGAGGCGGTTTTCTCTGCGATGGCTGTATCCGAGTCCGTTGTCCCTCCAACCATCAACCTAGAAGAACCAGATCCCAACTGTGACCTTAACTACGTGCCCAACTTGGCCATGCGCGGACGGGTGAGTGTTGCTATGTCTAACTCTATGGGCTTTGGTGGACACAACTCCTCGCTCATATTCAGGGAGATTGGACCATAGCTGTAGAATCTCTTTCAAAGATATGGCAAGTCAAGGAAGCTCCCAACTCTTCCACTGGATTTGTTTCTGTGCCTTTTATAGAGGCTATGGCAGAGGTACCGTACGACATAGCTAGGTGTCTCTTGTATAACCGTGGGCTCTTTAATGAAAAAACGGTCAGTCGTTTTATAAATGCCTCCATACTTGATCTTAGTCCACCTATGGAAACTTCTGGCATGAATCTGGCCGTAGAACGTATAAACGCGGCGATCGCTTCAGGTGAACGAGTGGGCGTTTTCGGAGATTTCGACGTTGACGGCCTCACTGGTGCGGCTATATTGACAAAAACTATAAGGACGCTAGGGGGTCAAGTATCTCCTTATATTCCGCACCGTGATCAGGACGGGCATGGTCTCTCTTTGAGAGGCATAGACGCTTTCCGTAAGGCGGGAGTTGAGTTGATAGTAACCGTTGACACTGGTACAAACGCTGTTGAAGAGGTGAAAGCCGCACGCACTGCTGGTATAGAAGTGATAATCACCGACCACCATCTGCCGGATATTGAACTGCCGGAAGCGTATGCCATAGTCAATCCAGGTCTGAATCCCGAAAACGTTGAGGCGATGCCAGCTGGTGCCGGAGTTGCGCTGAAAACAGCGCAAGCGCTATTTGAATCAGCGGACAGACCCATAGATACATGGGCAGTCGAGCTAGCTGCGCTTGGAACGATAGCCGACAGCATGCCTCTTATAGGCGAGAATCGCTGTATAGTCAAATCAGGGTTGAAGAGTTTGGAAACGACATCCTGCCTAGGCTTACGGGCTTTACTAAGAAATTCAACCCGAAGCCAAGGCGAAGAGATTGATTCCGAAACGGTGGCTTACCGTATAGCACCGCGTTTGAACGCTCCCGGAAGGCTGGGTGACGCAGAGCCAAGTCTTCAGCTTCTGATCACAGAAGACGAGAACGAAGCTGCCGTTTTAGCCGATAGAATTGAGGTCCTGAACACCGAACGTAGGGCTCTTTCCCGCGAAATAGAGGAGGTTGCCCGGGCAGACATCAGAGGACAGGAAAACTTATCCGTGTTCACTATTCGGTGTGATGGTTTTCCTTCGGGACTTTTAGGTCCTACCGCCAGTAAGCTGGCTGAAGAGTATATGAAACCAGCAGTAGCCTTCACTGAAAAGGAAGGAATTATAAGAGCAAGTGTTCGTAGCATACCTGAGTTCAATATTTACGAAGCGCTAAGTTCAAGTGCTCCGTTACTTCTTAAGTTCGGAGGGCATTCTCAAGCGGCAGGATTTTCTACCAACGCAGGCAACTTTGAGAAAGTCATAGATATATTGGAGACCGCCGCCGCATGGCATGCTCTCTCCAGAATGACCGAAAAAATGATTCAAATAGAAGTGGTCGCTTCGCTTAGCACATTTGACCATCCGATGTGGTGTTTTTGGGAAAAGCTCAAGCCCTTTGGAAATGGCAACAATGATCCTGTATTTGCCGTAAAAAACGTATGTATAGAAAACGTCCGAACAGTAGGCAAAGGAGACCATTTGAGGCTCACTTTGGAGCAGAACGGATATAAGCTTGACGCAATAGGTTTTGGTCTTGGTCGCTCTCTTCTGAGTGCGAATCAGTTTGACATTGCGTTCAATCTGCGCAACAATGTTTGGCGCAACAGAAAAAGTCGTGAACTAGGACTTATTGATATCCGTCCTAGTGAGGTATAGAGGCAACAGGTTCTCCTTCAGGCTGTAAAGATCAAACAGCTTTGGATCGTCTCCGTGTTCTCTGTCCTGATGGCTCACCTCCTTTGCTTTGGAAACGAGTTTTCCATACAATGAACGGTATACTTATAGCCAGCACAATTATAGCTATGATGTGAGCCTCTTGAAGACCAAGTAGGTGGACCCGGTCGAGACGTAGCCACTGTATTGCAAACCGCCCTATCGCGTACCAAGCTAGATATACGAACCACATACTACCGTAAGGCCGCAGTCTGCCTCTGAGGAAATAGAGCAACACCAACCCTACAATGTTCCACAGCATCTCATATACGACTGTGGGATGTACAGCCGTATCGGCTGGTGTGCCGATTGGAAAATATCCCTGGCTGAACCTGTCGCTGTTGGTTATACAAGTGCGTCCGGGGCTGTCTGGATGTGTAAAGAACCAACCCCACGGGAGATCAGTTGATGTGGAGCAATGTTCACCGTTTATGATATCGCCTATGCGTCCCACAGTTTGTCCTGCCAACATACCTATCGCACCCATATCCATCAACCGCCCTATCGTTTCACGAGGATATCCGGCAAGAAATGTAAATATCAGTCCAGCAAGCCATCCTCCTAATATTCCTCCCCAAAGTCCTACGCCGCCTTCCCAAACTCTAAAAAAGTCCCATATTTGGATGGGTGTGAACTCCGACCAGAAGTCTGCGACATGTACGATTCTCGCACCTATGAAGCCCCCGAGCACTGCTACCATAGCGGTGTTATAGACGCGGTCAATATCCACGTTTAAACGTCGCCGCTCAACAACAGCCAAACCTACCCCTACGATCAGAGCTATGACGCTGAAAACCCCATGCCAGGTAAGAGTAAACATGCCCGCCGAGAATACGTTAGGGTCAAAAGGAATACCTATTGCTGCTGTGAATTGGTACATATTAGAGATTAAACAGTCTGCTCCTCTTTGTTCGCAAAATGAACCGAACTTCCAACAAACTAAAATATATTCTATGGGGTAATTAGTCAAAACTCAAGCAGGGCGAAGATTTACTCTCCAATGTTCTAGGGCATTGATACTTGCGTTATGAAAGTCGCTCATATTCGATCTATAAGCCCGCTTCTGTCTAGTCAACAAAGAGATAGAATTACCCATATGTACAAAGAAATAACCTTATTTCTAGATCATTTGAACGCCGAGCGCGGACTTTCGCTTCATACGTTGCAGGCTTATCGAAATGACATTCATGACTTCATCTCCGTCGTAGAGCGCTCCGTCGGCTTATATACCGAAATCGGACAACGAGAGATGCTGGCGTTTATTGAAGAGATGCGCCTGAGAGGTTATGCTCCGTCTACGCGTTCCAGAAAAACGGCTGCGGTCAGGTCGTTTATGAAATTTCTAGCTGACGAAGGGCTCATAATGTCTAACCCTTCTCTTGCTCTCAAACATGTTCATGCCTCTCGACCACTACCTAAAAACCTCAGTGAAGCTGATATCAGCATGCTTTTGCTCATTTCCGCTAAAGATTTGACCCCTGCCGGAATACGGGACAACGCTATGCTGGAGTTGATGTATGCTTCCGGTTTAAGGGTATCCGAACTTGTGACACTGGATATCGGAGACGTTGACTTTGAGGAAGGAACGGTTAGAGCTAAAGGTAAAGGAAGCAAAGATAGAGTCATCCCTGTGCATGAGACGGCTCTTTACGCTGTATCAACTTACCTCAAGAACGGTCGGAAATCGTTGCAGGATAATCATGTCGTTCCGAATGGGCGCGCTCGACGTTTCAGTACGGAAGAATATCCGCTCTTTCTGAATAAAAATGGTCGACGCATAACTCGTCAAGGGTTTTGGTTGATTCTAAAGCGTAGAGCGGCATCTGCTGGTGTGAAATCCAAAGTTTCTCCCCATAGCCTGAGGCATAGCTTCGCCACACACATGCTCCATGGGGGAGCGTCAATGAGGCACGTACAGGAATATCTAGGGCATGCGAGCATAGCAACCACACAAATATACGTTCATCTTTCTTCGGAACGCAAAAAAAAGGAGTATAATAGTTCTCATCCTAGGGCTGAGTTAAGCTGTAAAAAGTAAGCATCAAAGAAGCAGAAAATAAATAAAGATGCCTGTAATAGCTATTGAAGGAAGAGCCGGTTCCGGCGTCCGCGACATAGGTTGTATGGTAGCCGATAATTTAGGCATAGATTTTGTGGACAGGATCATTATTGCAGAAGTGGCAAGGCGTGTAGGCGCGACCGTGCGGGCGATAGCGGAACGAGAAACTAAAGTACCCTCGCTGAGCGAGCGCCTGGGAAACGTGGTTCAGAAGATGTTGAAAAGGTCTTCTGTAACTGGAATGGGTGGCGACCCTTATTTTGGCCCAGGTGTTGAGCAGATACTTGCTCGGTCATATCACGATATGGACGAACCTCCTGCTGCTTCAGCGGTGCAGATGGATGAGAAACAGTTCGCGTTGACTACCAGAGAAGTTATCCAAGAGGTAGCGGAGAACGGTAACGCCGTCATACTCAATAGAGCTGCTGCTGCTATTTTGAAAGATGACCGTCGGGTGCTTCGGATAGGAATAGTGAGCGAGCGAAAAGATAGGGTCCGTAGAATTATGCGACAGAGGCATTTGACTGAGGAGCAGGCAAATGATTTTGTAAAGCATTCAGATGCTGCTCAACATCGCTACTTTCTCAAATTTTTTGATACTACCCCGCTTGACCCTTTTCTTTATCATTTTATGTGTAACGCTTCCGATTTAAGCGACGAATATGCCTCCAAGGTGATAGAGAACGCTGTAAGTGATATGAATGAGGTAGGGCTCCTGGTGGCTAGCTCTTCTCAATCTAAATGATGAAACTCTCATGAAGCCGGTATAGTCCGCTTTATTAAATCGCTAAAGGAACATCAGAGTGCCTGCAAACAAAAAACGCCAAGGCAGAAGCAAAAGCCGTAGAGAGCGCCGACCTAACGTATATGTTCAGGACGATAATCAAACTAAATCCGCTATCTCCCTAAATGAACCGACGAACCAACCTCAAACAAGTGAGAACGCAGACCGTGTTTTAAACCGTTCCCGGAGAATGTCAGAGCATCGGGGTGTGGTACGACACAATATAGCCCGTGGGGAAGTGTATACGCGCATGGTACCAAAAGAGCTTAAGAAGTTCGGAATTCTAACCGCTGTTGCCACTTTGACTCTAATTATCCTCACTTTCTCTTTATAAACCTTATAGAGTTCCTCTTAAAGAATATCCTTGCTCCTCTCTTGAGCATGTTTATAACGATATAGAGTAGTATCAAGCGAGGTAATTCTTCCTATACCGCCTGTGACTAAGCCTGAAATCGAAGATAAAATAGCCGCATTGCGTGAAAGGTTGGCTGTAGTGCCGACATTGCCTGGTATATACGTTTATCGAGACACGGAAGGCAGAATACTTTATGTGGGCAAAGCTCGCTCTCTACGCAATAGGATACGTTCGTACTTCGGTTCTACTTCAAGCCTTTCCCACAAGACAAGGGAACTAGTAGAACGCATCGCCGATTTCGAGTACAAGATAGCCGAATCAGAACAAGAAGCACTTCTACTTGAAAATAGCCTTATAAAGAAGCATAAACCTAAGTACAACGCTCGACTGAAAGACGATAAGACGTATCCTTATATAAAAATTGATCTGACTGAGTCATTCCCTAGGGTGTACGTAACGCGCAAAGTGAGCAATGATTCAGCCAAATATTTCGGACCATACGCTTCGGCAGGTAGTGTGAGAAAAACCCTCGCTATACTCAAGCGTCTCTTTCCATATCGCTCCTGCACAAAAAACATAACCGGGAAAGATTATCGCCCTTGCCTTGAGCACTACATACACAGATGTGTTGCTCCTTGTACAGGGTACGCATCTCGTGAACAATATCGTTCGGTGGTTCTTCAAGTTGTGAAGTTCCTTGAAGGCAATACCAAAGAGGTAATCTCAGACATCTCCCAGGAGATGCACTCAGCCTCAGAGTTGCTTGAATTTGAGCGCGCAGCCGTTCTCCGAGACAGGTTGCGTGACATTGAACGCATGTACGAGAAACAGAAGGTAGTTATGTTGGGTAAAGAGGAGATGGACGTATTAGGCATGGCGCGACGAGGCGACGAGGCTTGGATAGAAGTGTTCTTTGTGAGGATGGGATCCGTGATAGAAGCTGACCATTTCATAGTAGAAGGCATATCAGATAAGGATGACAGTGAGATCATAGAAGCGTTCATAGGGCAATTTTACTTAAAGACACGCCGTGTTCCTCATACTATCCTTGTAGAGAATACTCCTGAAAACAAAACTACACTTTCCGATTGGCTAAGTGAAATACGCGGAAGACCAGTCTACATAGTTACTCCTAAAAGAGGAGCAAAACATGGTCTGATCCAGATGGCTACCCAAACGGCGTCTGAAGGCATGACACAATTTTCTATTAAACGAATGTCGAGTCAAGTCTTTTCTTCCGCCGCTCTTTCCGCTTTGAAGGAAGAGCTTAACGCGGAGAGACCGTTAGAAAGAATAGAATGTTACGATATATCTCATATCCAAGGTGCTCACGTGGTGGCGTCAATGGTGGTTTTCATCCAAGGTCGTCCATGTTCATCTGATTATCGCCGCTTCAAGATAAAAATAAAGAAGACAAATGATGATTTCGCCTCTATGCGTGAGGTGGTATATAGACGGTTCAAGCGATTGCAAGATGCAGAAAAAGTGGAAAATTCCAAGATTGCTTCAGTCACGGACAAGAGTTTTAACCAGAGGCCGGATCTAGTTTTGATAGATGGCGGAAAAGGTCAACTTAGCGTAGCGTTGGAATCCATGCTAAAGCTAAGAATGGGTGATATCCCTCTGGCGGCCATTGCGAAACGAGAAGAGGAGATATATCTCCCGGATTCACCAGAACCTATAACTTTGGAGCCCAGGTCGCAAGCATTGATGCTATTGCAACGCATCCGGGACGAAGCTCATCGGTTCGCCGTTACATTCCACAGAAGTGTTAGGTCTAAGTCGTCAGTCAGGTCTTTACTGGATGACGTCCCTGGCATAGGACCAAAACGAAAGAAGATACTTGTCCGAAGATTCGGCTCTGCGAAAATGGTGCTTCAAGCGTCAGAGGAGGAATTAGCGGCAGTTCCAGGTATTACTCGCGACCTAGCGAAGAGGATAAAGGAAATTTTCTAACATTGTCCTTCATGACAAATCTCCTAAATCAAACGACTAAAGCAATATAAAAAGCTATTTTATACACAAAATCAAGGATAAACAAAAATATCAACTGAGTATCAGGTTATAGATCTCTGCTTTTATTCTATTAATCTATTAAACTGTATAAGTAGAGTCATAGATACTTAGCACTTGCCTACTTTTTTGTTGCACAGAAGAAGAATTCGGGATGTTTATACACCATTAGGCTCGTATAGAAAATTTCTCTACACCTTTGAACTTTTGGGTCGCAATGATGTGTTTAGAACGAAACAATTGAGCTCTATTCTCATTTATCAGGAGCCCGGAGATTAACCAGAAAACATACCGGATGAAAGTTGAAAGATAGGAGCCGTAGATTCATTCTCCTTCAAGGTAGCTTGACTTCGGAGATTCCATAATATCAGCATCATAGCATCTATGTTTGAACAATTTTCTTCAAGGATGACGTTACCTCCGGAGAATTGCAGAGATATGTTTGCTCTTCCATCCTTCAGAACATTAAAGTGATTTGATCCAGATGTTTTATGAAGCTGTTGTTCTGTAGATTTATCCCGTTGATGATGTATCAGAGGATCCAATTTGACTTGCGGTTGACGCTCTGAACGATCCGTTTCTTCTGCAGAACGAAGAGTAGTTCCGATAAGTTGATAGAGACTACGTTGGATAAGATTCACTTTCCGAAGTGATATTCTTCGATCTACTCCTGTTATTCGTTCCAATTCTTCCAATAAATACAGTTTGTCAACCACCTTTGCCCCCAGAGCGTTGATAAGTTTTGCAAAGAGAGGCACTCGTTCGGTAAATTTACTGCGAGCAATCCTCATTTCTTCATTAGATCCAGGCCGAATTAATGCAATCATCTCCTTTGTAAGGCGCATTTGTCCTCGACCTTCTACAAGACCCCATGCTTGCATACTCCCTGCTTTTGCTGCAAATGCTCCACCTCTTTCAGACATGCCGATTTGCTCCGCTATTTCTTTTCGAGAAGCTTGGCCATTGAACTTTTCAGCCACTAAACGCGCAAGTTGTATGCTCTCATTCAAGGGCCATTCAGGGATTTCATATGTCCCTATCTTGATCATCAATTGCTCCTTGTCAGGATTGATCCTGTTGTTATTCTATAAATTTTGCCGGTTTTGTTGACTGATAAGAGCAAGTTTCTTTATGTTCTTTAAAGATACCGAGTTTGATTGCTATTGGGGCAAGATATGAATATTCCGCGAATAGGAGAAATATTCCATAAAATTCCGTAATGTTCCTGCCAAAGCGGATTTTGTCTGGTGTGTTCTGGAATTATTCGAGCACGCGAATTTTGTTCCTTAGGATAAAGAGTGTGTCGTTTTTATTGGCCAGATAAGCCTCTAGGCTCAGTGATTGGAAATATCAGAGGAGATTCATCAGGAGAAGAAAAAAGGATACGACATCACAAACTTGGAGGATTTGTTAAGCGGTCTATGACACCTGAATACTTAGGAGTGTTTGAATTTTCAGAAAATATTCTAGAATGAGTCGATCGTTTTAGCTGTAAAACACCAAGGAGAGGAGCTCTTAAAGCTTCATACCACTAGACTAACTGCACGTGTAAACAATTACCAAATATAAGAAACAGTTAGACTAGATTCGTTTTATCTAATATACTCACCCATCATCTGGGTGTCACAGAGCCAATAGCAATAAAACAGGTTAAGACTAAGACGTTCCAGTGCCCCCTCAGCTTCTGGAAGATTTGGAGGTGGTAGGCGCTGGTTTGTCTTCATCTTTAGAGCCTACAAAACCTCCTATAGCAGAAGTGAGATTAGCAAATTCCATAGGAATTATGAACTTCGTGGACTCTCCAGCTCCTAGGCTTTTCAAAACTTCAGCATACTGAAGTGCCATTGTATTAGTGTCTACACCTTTCGCTACCTGAAAAATAGTATCTAAAGCTGTACCGAACCCTTGAGCTCGTAAAATAGCGGCCTGTCTTTCACCTTCAGCTTTCAGTATCTCTCCCTGCCTTTCACCTTCAGCCTTTAAAATCTCTGCCTGCTTGCTACCTTCTGCGACGGTTATATCAGCTTCACGGGTACCCTGCGCTTCAAGTACCACCGCACGGCGGACGCGTTCAGCCGACATCTGTCGATTCATGGCATCTTGAATCTCAGTTGGCGGCTCCACTTCTCTTATTTCAACATTCGTAACCTTTATCCCCCAACGTTCAGTTTCTCTGTCTAAGCGCGTTCGTATCGCCTCGTTTATACGTTCCCTTTCAGACAGTACCTCATCTAGATCCATCTCCCCTATAACTGCCCTAAGGGTAGTAGTAGCAAGACCTACAACCGCTGCCGTATAATCTTCCACCTCCAAAACAGCTTTGCTTGCGTTATTAATATCCACTCGCATATAAACCAGAAAGTCTATATCTATCGAGGCATTGTCTTTAGTGATGTTGGTTTGTCGAGGTATATCAAGCACCGTGGTACGCGTGTCTATCTTTCTTGTAGCATGCAGTATGGGTATAGCAAAAACAACACCAGGGCCTTTCATCCCTTCATATCGGCCCAGCCTGAATCGAGCTATGCGTTCGTAGTCACGAATAAAGTTTATAAGCGCCATCACTTCTCCTTATGAATATTGGTCATTTTGTAATTCGTAATCTACGATTCATTTTATACCCATTAGTGATAATGTTACATGAGGTGTCACGCATCAGTCGCTGTTTAGAGGGTTTGTCTTATCCAAAGCTTGCACGAACAACTTGAGACCCTCTACTTTTTCCACTCGGACCTTCTCTCCAACCTCTGCCGATGGGGATCCTAAAAGTTCTGCAGTCCATTCCTCACCTTCCAGAAACAGCTGTCCCATAGGGTGAAGACGTAAGGATACTACACCTATTTTCCCTTCCAAAGAAGCGGACGGACTTACATAAGATTCTCCACTGATGGATTTGCGGGCTTCCCTGCCTATCCATAGCACAAATAACCCCACAATTATGCCGATGCTTATAAGTAACCATCTGTTAACTCTTATTGGTGCATCAAAACTACCGGGCACTCCGAAAAAACCAAAGAGAAAGAGCCCACCCAGTATTAGAGCTACTGCACCTGTTGCCCCAAAAAAACCTATGCCAGGAGCTGCAGCTTCAGCAATGAAGAGAACTATCGCAAAACCCAGAAGAGCGACACCCGCCCAATGAAAAGGTAACAGACCTACTCCTGCAAAGCCGACTGCTAGCAGACCTATGCCCAATACCCCCGGTATCCAAGAACCGAAGTTGAATATCTCTATAGTTAACGCCAGACCGCCTAGTGAAACTAGCAGGAAAGCTATATTAGGATCGGCTATCAAGGCCAGCAACCTTTCAAACGCTGAAGGAGAGTGCTCGGTCAATAACAGATCGGCCGTGATTACTTTGACGGGACCGGATGCTGTGTCAAGAACCTTCTCATCCAGTGCAAACACCATCTCCTCCAGGTTCTCAAAAACGCCGTCTGCTGCCCCTTGTTCTACAGCCTCTTGCGCGGAGAACGCCTTGGATTCGTACACCATTGAAGCAAAGACATCAGGATCTCTTCCACGCTTCTCCGCTATGCTACGAATGAAAGCAGCAGCGTCCTCAGTTACCTTGGCTTCCAATGTATCACCGATATCCTGACCACCTGAAGCGACGGGCGAGGAAGCTCCTATATTAGTAGCAGGAGCCATGCCGAGGAATGCTCCAGCTGCTCCGATGAACGCTCCAGCACTCCCTGCTTGCGCTCCCGATGGCCCCACATATGTGACGACAGGCACGTCTGACATGAATATATCCTCAACCATCTTGCGAGTAGAGTCAAGCAGGCCACCTGGTGTATCAATTCTGATAATTATAAGGACGTCATTCCGTTCATTGGCAGCAGCTATAGAACGCTGGAGATATCTCTCAGAAACTCGGTCTATATTACCGTCAAGTACAAACAGTGAAGCTGTCTTGTGGTTAGGCTGTGCAGAGGTCTCAGGAGATTGGAGAAGGAATAATCCAAGGGTAATCATAGCCGCTGGCAGTACTAAACGAAGAGCCCGCCAACCTATGTGTGATAAGGGTTTATTCACCGTATCAGTAAGTCTCTTTCGTAGCCGTAGTGCGCAAACTGGGAGTCTAAATTTCTGTTGTCTTTGTTTCTCTAACAACATAACAGCGCTCGGAAGCCAGCCGCTTAACTTTCAACTTAAGGTATTATCTGCAGTATCTATCCTGCACTTACTAAGGATACATCTCCTGTACTTACTAATCTGAAACTCTCTAAAGGCTTTCTTTAGGGAGCGGACACAAGTCAATGGCTGATTCATGGTAAGGTCAACAAACAACACCCTACTTGTAAAACTCTCTTGGTTTTTATATTGTTACGCCATCAACCAGCTTGTCAGGTGACCTCTTTTAACTCACCACTGGACGTACATCGGCATGATGACGTGAGAGCAGCGTTCTCTGTCCTCCATTCTGAATAAGCCGGGGCTAGACGAAGAAGAAGTTTCTATATACAAGACCCCTTCCTCGTCACTCTTCATAGTGTCCTGCAAATAACGCCAGTTGAAGGCTATCCTTCCGCTATCGCCTTCAATCTTAGCTGGAATCTCTATACTGCCTTCACCCATCTGATCTGCTCGCGCCGTTACTCTAAGGGAATCCCCATCCTCTCCGGAGGACGATATGAGCCTGATTATCTGGTTGCCTTCGCGTGCGAACACTGAAGCAGAGTCAATTGCGCGCCTGAAGTCCCCTACATCTACAATACACCGTCTTTCAAAACTCTTCGGCAGAAGTTTCTCATAGTCGGGATATTCACCCTGCACAAGCTGGGTTACTATCTCAATATCTCCTATCTTGAAAAGTGCTTGCGAACCATTTTCAGTTACCGTAAACTCTACTTCGCTTATGTCGGGTCCTATCAGCCTGGTCGTTTCTCCGAGAGTTTTTCCAGGTATGACAAGGGATATGTCGTGTGAGGAAGGGTTAGACATAGAGAAGTTTTCGACCGAGAGGCGAAATCCATCTGCAGCGGCTACAATTGCGTTTTGGCCTGACGTGTCCACTTTGACTCCAGTCAATACAGGACGGGACTTCTCTTCTGATACGGCTGGCAGGACTCGATCTATCGCCTGTTTAAAATTCTGCGCGTCAAATGTAATGCTAGCATCAGCAGAAACTGACGGTATAAGTGGGAAGTCTTCGGCAGGCAGTCCACTGAATTCGGCGGACGAGCTACCACAGGTTATGTTCATGGTCGTAGAGCCTTCCTCAATTGCAATCTCGACTTGCTCACCGGCACCAGAAAGGTTGCTAACGAAGTCATGAAACAGCCTCGCTGGCACAGCCAAGGTAGGTGTTCCATCTATACGAGCACCTACCCATGTGCTGATGGCTATCTCCAGGTTCGTGGCGGCAAGTTTGAGTCTCCCTCCATCCTCTTGCAGCAAAACGTACATCGTCTTGGGATCAGTTGAAGCTGAATCGGATGCCCTAGAGACTACTCCAAGAGCCTTGCTTAAATTTTCCTGTAAACAGCTTATGGCCATCAACGTTTCTCCTGCATGTTGCACATAGTGTAACTGAAGATAAAGTATATGTGTATTTATGCCATCGGCGCAACATGGGGCTGTGTATCGCAAGATGGCAGAGGGCATGAACTCAATCTCGCTCGGTGCTAATGTAAATTGTGCAAGGTTTCGTCAGATTGTCGCTTATGTTCTATGCAATGAACGACTCATATATACAGGAGGAATTTATACATGGCACACTTTCCCGGCCTTTCCCAAATTGGAGACAGTCCGCCTAATCGCCTGAGAGAACTGATGGAACAAGTAGCTTCCGGCTTGATAAAGCCTGAAGAAGCAACCAGAGCTATAGAACAGACTTTTGAAGAGGATATAGGTTTCGCTGTGTTGGATCACCAGCGGATGAGCCGCAAGGGCGTTCCCGAAGTGGTTTATGGTGAAGGCAAAACTCCTGAGCAGGTAACGAAAATCACAGAAAAACTACTGGCTCGTTCAGAATTGGCCATCATTACGAGGGCAAACGAGTCAACGTTTAAGTCTGTGCGCGCTACCGTGCGTGAAGCTCAGTACTCCCCTTTAGCGCGGATGATTTGGGCAGACAGACGATCCGAGGCACCCGCAAATATCAAGGGTGTGAAGATAGTGTCAGCCGGTACGTCTGACGCGGCAATTGTAGAAGAAGCCGCACTGACCTCCACACTGATGGGTTGCGAGGTGGAGAAAATAACCGACGTTGGGGTTGCAGGACTTCATCGACTTTTATCCCGCGTCCACAAACTCAGGAGCGCTAGAGTAATCGTTGCGGTCGCCGGCATGGAAGGGGCACTACCAGGAGTAATAGCAGGCTTAGTGGCTTGTCCTGTAATAGGCGTACCGACAAGCCAAGGTTACGGTACCAGTCTAGGCGGAACTGCTGCCTTGCTCACGATGCTGAACTCTTGCTCACAGGGCCTTTGCGTGGTGAACATAGACGCAGGACATTCGGCAGGATACTTAGCCGCTGTCATTGTCAGAAGTGGAAAGCAAACAGAAATTCCCAAGCTCTGAAAGAATTTTTCTGGCAAAACTGCAGCTCTATTTAGATTCGGCTGAGGATCAGCTAGTACCTTCGGTGTAATTCGCTTTTATTTGGGGGTTATTGGAGAGTTTCTAAATAAGCGGTCAAGTCAGCAACGTCTGAAGAGGATAATTGTACCGCAGAAAACGCCGGCATAAGGTTTTGAAATCCGTCTACAAGAAAGGCGCTAGGTTGTCGTATAGACTCCTCAATGTACTCTTCAGGGCTGTAACCAATTTTTCGCTCTCCAGATCTTGCGAAGATGCCGAGTAACCCAGGCCCCACCAAAGTGTCTTCTCTATCAACATAATGACAGCCGTTACAGGTCGCCGATATAAACAAAGCCTGTCCGTTCGCACTATCCGGAGGTATAGGCGTGGGTTGCGTAACACCACCTGGCTGCATGCTTAGAGGCTCTGAAGCAGGTGTTGGTTGAAACGGTATTGGAGTGGCGGTAGGCACCAATGGTTCTGCACAAGCTGTAAGTAAAGACCCTGCGATAAGCAAAAGCAATATCGCTAGTAATGAAGCTCTTTTTTTGAATTCAGAACCGTACAGCAAAATTTCCCTAAGGACAAGCACAACATAGACGCCAATTCGGATATCTTACCCTTCCCTTAATCACTCTAATAGGCATCATCCTGTAGGTCAATATATGTCTATCATCATGAGTCATTTAAAGATAGTTTGTTACTGACTTTGGTATATGCGAAGAGTTGAACTGACCGTTGCGCCGATGTGTCACCCTGTCTTTATCAAGACTGCAATGATAATTATCAATTATCGACGGTATGATTCTACTGACACCCTGCTTCCATTTTCAGATTCAATATATACAGTTTCTCCAGGAGATGCAGCCACATGGTGGTAGCGTATGTTAAATCGCAACATCCAGTAAGAAAGTGTCTGCTTCGTTATTCCTAATTTTTCGGCGGCGCCAGTTAATCCAAAGTGGTTGACATAATCTGGGATCACTTTTTCCAAGGTCTTGCCTTTACCCAGTTTCCTTTCAACTGTAAGCATCTTCTTAGATTTTATCAGCGCTGCACCCTCCTTATAAAGCAGTGTAGTGTAAACCTTCTTATCGTATCTTGACTAAATTACTCTCTGAATTTCTACGAAATAAGAGCCGTGTTACATGATTTTAAGGTTAAAAAATACTCACCTTATGTGTTTCTCTTACGTCCAATTCAAATGCATCATTCAAGAATTGTCTCCGTCCCAACATCAATAAAGATACAACACATTCAGGCGAAAGCCAAGACATGTCCTGTAAATTTCCTGGATATGTTTTAGACTAATCTATGATATATCCTATATTTATATAGGACTAGTCTAGAATTTCAAGGATAAAAGTATCACTCATTTTCAATACCTGGTGGTAACGGTTAGCATCATCCAGAAAGTATCTCTCTACCTGTTTCGTAGAAAGCATAGATTGAAATCACAGTGTACTGCAAGAAAACATTGCGGGTCTTCTTGCACTCGGGTAGCTTACCTAGTTTCTAGATTGCAAGAAATGAAAAGCCTGAAGCTTGCATATGCCTTGCCTCTTTCCAGTTTGAAGACATCACCCATATAATTTTAGTAGCGGCTACACAAACCCCTGTAGCTCAATCGGATAGAGCAGGTGACTTCTAATCATCATGTTGCAGGTTCGAGTCCTGTCAGGGGTGCCAGCATCAGCATTTATACTGAATACAACTCCGATCTTTCCGGCTGATACTTCCCACAGCATCATTGATCTAAATCATATGCCCCGACCATCAAAAGCCCGTAAACGGCGCTCCACTAAAAAATCATCCTCTGCTTCAAATCTGCAAATAGGAAACGGAGACCGGGTACCACCTGTTAAAAATTCCGCGGAATTAAGTCAAGGGACTCGGTCTCCGTCACCCAATCAACGCTACCAGATAACGACAGCTACCCCTTTGTTGAGGGTTTACGCATTCGTAATTGACGTCTTCATACTTTACGCAATCATCATAACTACCAAACAGATATTCGGAAATTTTCTATGGCACCCACAAGCAGCCCCACAAGACTTGGGCATATTCTTCGGCTATTTCATACTCTCAACCGGCTTCTGGGGACGCACTCCTGGCAAGTGGGCAGCGGGGATAATAGTAGTAGACGAAGAAGGACGCGTACCAGGAGTTGCTTTAGCTATACCTCGCGAAGTTGCAGGGAAAGCGGTAGGCATCGCCGCCTTGGGTATCGGCATATTATGGATGTTCTTTGACCCGAAGCGGCAAGGTTGGCATGACAAAATATCAGGGACATTTGTGGTGCATAACCCAAATTCCGGGATCCCAGGCATGTTGCGCAAAATATACGCGCCCAAAATACCTAACAATAAATTACCAAATGATAAGCAAAATACCCCAGATGATAAGCCATTTAACCATCAGAGAGGAGAATTGCTTTGAGCATATCCAAACGGACGCTTGAACAGATGAAAAGCAGCTCGTGGATAAGACGGATGTTTGAGCAAGGCTTGGAGATGAAACGCAGATATGGGGAGAAAAACGTCTTTGATATTTCCTTGGGCAACCCTTTACTAGAACCACCGCCCTTGTTCAATGAAGAGCTCAGGGCTTTAGCAGATTCTAACAAGCCGAGCTTGCACCGTTACATGCCGAACTCCGGTTTCCCTGCAGTCAGACGCGAGTTAGCAGAGGAATTGGCAGAAGAAAACGGGCTCCCGTTTTCGGAAAACGAGATCATCATGACGACAGGATCTGCAGGAGCCATCAATATATTTCTAAGGGCTATTCTCGAGCAAGATGACGAGGTGGTGGTACTTGCCCCTTACTTCCCTGAATATATTTTCTACATTTCCCATCAAGGTGGCAAAATCAGAACTGCCAAACACAACGGTGACTATATGCCTTCCATAGATTCTCTAGCCAAAGCTCTCTCTCCTAAAACTAAGGCCATCATCGTGAATTCCCCCAACAATCCGACAGGTACGGTTTATTCACAGGCAACGCTCACCGATGTAGTTGAAGTAGTGAAAGACGCGGAAGAACGATGGGGCACGGAAATATACATAGTTTCAGATGAAGCTTATAAACGGATAAAGTATACGGATAAACCCTGTCCATCCATCTTTAAGTTCCATATCAGGACAGTCGCGGCAGTATCTTATTCAAAGGACCTTGGGCTGGCTGGTGAGCGGATAGGGTACTTAGCTATCAATCCAAATGACCCCGATAAGATTCGGCTATTTGATGCTTCGACGTTTGCTATACGCACTCTGGGGTTTGTGAACGCCCCTGCCATGGCACAACTACTGGTTGCCCGACTGCGGAAAGTTTCTGTAGATATTCAGATCTATAAATGTAAGCGAGATTTTCTGTACAATGCCCTGCTAGACGCCGGATACGAATGCATTTTACCGGAAGGTGCTTTCTACATGTTCCCCTCTTCACCGATCGCCGACGATACTGCCTTTATCAACGAATTCCTGTTGCCCAAGCGTACATTGGCTGTACCGGGAGCGGGCTTCGGAAGTCCGGGCAATTTCCGAATTTCTTACTGTGTTGAGGACTGGGTTCTTGAGGGAGGAGCAAAGGCTCTGGCAGATGCTATGAAAGAAACAAGAAAGCTAGGTAGAGCTAATAGCTCATAACTCTCAAAGCTGACTCCAGATCAGCTTGGGCTAGATGTGGCATTACCAGCGAAACTAGTTAGTGTCGTAAAGGTTCCTTCAAGCCACTACCGGTTATCAAAACCATAGTAGGTTCGTCCGGACGTACGATTCCCTCGGACAATAGAGTCTCCAACCCAGCAAACGCGGCTGCAGCAGTAGGTTCACAAAAAATCCCTTCCGAGACAGCCACCCTTTTCTGCCATTCAAGAATGGATTTATCCGAAATTGTAACACAGGTTCCTCCGCGAGTTTCAACCGCCAGAGCCATCTGATCTAACCGAGGTGGCCTTGAAGAAGCTATACCTAAAGCCACAGTCGGTTTGGCTCCTTCTGGATCCCAGTGTTCACCTGTGAGTTTTGCCTGTAAGGGTCTTACAGAATCTGACTGAACAGCATGTACGCGAGGGGACGTATGCAGCTGTCCAGATACTAGTAGTTCAGAGAGGCCTCGACTCAATCCTAGTAAAAGTGCTCCGTTGCCCACCGGAAGTACTAAATGTTTAACGTCTAATCTTGAAGAGGTTATCTCAAAAGCAACACTTTTCATCCCTTCAATGAAGTATGGACTGATAGCGTGAGATATATAAGGTATCTTTCGTTCGCGAGCGAAAAGTTTGGCTTGGTGGGTTGCGTTCTGTCGAGGACCATCCACTTTATGGAGGCACGCTTTGAACACCTCTATTTGGTCAAGTTTGCCTTGTGAAGTGGAGGACGGAACAAACACATGTACCTTTATACCGGCCTTCGCCGAATAGGCCGCTATTGATGCTCCAGCGTTACCTGACGAATCTTCAACAAACTCACATATTTCCTGTTCAACAACGGCAGAAACCATAACCGAAGAGCCTCTATCTTTAAAAGACCCCGTTGGTTGCATAAACTCCAACTTGCAGAATAGCGAGCCGGACATATTAATTAATGAAGAAAGACGATGCGTTTCTACTATCGGAGTGTTTTCTTCACCGAGATATACCCTACCAGCCGGATCATTAAGTGGTAAGAGAGGCATGGAACCATTTGGGAGCACCTTATAGCCCAAGTCCAGGGGGGTTTCGCAGACATCACAAAATGAGACAACAACCGAAGGTACAAAGCGTCTGCCGCAGGACGAACAAAGCAGCCAAAACACAGAATCCAAAAACTTACAGCCTTTTCCTTATCTTCAAAATTTAGGCTGTTCACCTGTATGAGAGTAAAAATTTCGTGGGATAAGGCTTGTTCCTATGCGCGTGCAAGAATCCGCTGAGAGTTAACATAAAGCTAGAATACATCATTACTATTACTTATAAGGAAATGAACCATGTCGTTCATCAGAACTGCGATCCTAATTTTGCTTGCATTTTTTCTCAAGCGGTTTGGCAACATCCGTACTTTGACTGCCGACCTAGTATCGGCGGTTAGAGCACATCATTTGCTGTATGATCCTTCACCCATATTCTCAGACAGCTATGCATTTCTTCTGACAAGTATAACTTGGCAAGTGGTACTCAGAAAGCCGTTCCTCAAATCTCTTGTAATTTCCAAGTTATTTGCCCCGTTCTTTCCACTGGAACCACAAATAGTAGCTAGGGCACAGTACAACGAAGAGTGCCTGGATGAATCCTTAAAAGCTGGGCTAGAACAATACGTAACACTCGGGGCGGGTATGGATACGCTAGCCTTGCGGAGACGGGATATGGAGAGCAAATTAAGTATCTTTGAAGTAGATCATCCGGCAACTCAGGCCTTAAAATGGAAACGGATACAACAGCTTGAACAGCCCGTTCCGTCTAATTTGATATTTGTACCTCTAGATTTCACATCCAATAGACTAAAAGACGCCTTGAACTACGCCAATTTCGATAGCTCAAAGCGGACATTATTCTCTTGGTTCGGAGTTACGTACTACCTCGATCCCGAATTAGTTGCCGAAACGATCCAGACGGTTGGGGAAATCAGCGCGCCCGGATCAGAGCTAGTCTTTGACTATCGCATGCTTAGAAGTGAGGTGGTACCTGATGCACGTCGTTCTTATGACTGGCTAGCATGGTGGACGGAGCAACTTGGCGAACGCATGCGTTCGGCTTTTGATGAAGACAGCATATCCAGTGTGCTCTCCGCCTCTGGTTTCTCGGAAATTTCTATACTATCTCCTGAAGGTCAGAGGAATCGTTATCTCCAAAACAGGATTAAAACATCAATTGAGCTACGATTCATATTTAGCTTTGTCCACGCAATTAAACAGGCAAGAGTTGATATCGACGTTGATTTGAAAGGTTAGTCGAAATGGACAAAAAATCACAACTCATCAAGAAACTAGAAGAGATAGTAGGCTCTAGAAATGTGTTGTGGAAGCGCGAAGACCTCTTGCTCTACGGATACGATGGGTCTATTGACAAGGCTCTTCCTTCAATAGCACTATTGCCCGGATCCGCCGAAGAGGCATCAAAATGCGTTAAGGTTGCCGCGTCTGAACGGATTCCTATAGCTCCCAGAGGTGCGGGTACAGGCCTCTCCGGAGGTGCAATCCCTCTGAACCAATCTATTGCCATCGGATTATCACGTCTCAACCGTATATTGGAGATCAATGTTGAAGACCGTTTCGCCGTGGTAGAACCGGGAGTCATCAATCTGGATCTGAGCGAGGAAGCCAGAAAATTCGGGTTGCTCTACGCCCCGGACCCTTCCTCTCAGAGAGCATGCACTATAGGAGGAAATGTAGCAGAAAATTCCGGAGGTCCTCACTGTCTCGCTTTAGGTTCAACCGCCAACCACGTACTAGAGCTGGAGTTCATAGACTGCAAAGGTTCCATAATCCAGATTGGGGGGAAGTTTCGCGAAACTTTCGGCATGGATCTGCGAGGCGTATTTATAGGATCGGAAGGTATGATGGGGATTATCACGAAGGTAACCGTGAGGCTTCTGCAGAAGCCAGAGTCTATCCGTACAGTAGCGGCTTCCTTCAGAACCGTTAAGCAGGCAGCTCAAACTGTATCTGACATTATAAGTAGTGGTTACGTTCCTGCCGCTATGGAGATAATGGACAGGACAACCTTGGACGCCTGCGAACCTGTGTATAAGCCGGGGTACCCACCTGAAGCAGGTGGTGTCTTGATAGTGGAAGTGGAAGGGCTAGAGGAAGAGACCGAACACCATTTCAGGGACGCTGAACGAATCTGCCTCAAAAACGGCGCCATTGATATGCGTTCCGCCGGAAGTGAATGGGAACGTGATAAGCTATGGGCGATAAGGAAGGGAGCGATAGGCGCTTTCGGTACTATAGCCCCTTCATACTACCTCGTAGACGGAGTAGTTCCTCGTACCGCTCTGCCGGAAGTGGTTAGCAAGGTTCAGGAAATAGGAGCGGAGTTCGGTCTTGAAATCGGCAACGTGTTCCATGCAGGCGACGGCAACCTTCATCCGTGCATACTTTTCGACGAACGTAATCATGAGCAAGTTCGTTCGGTTGTTGAGTGTGGGGAGAAGATACTACGCCTGTGCATAGACAACGGCGGTGCTCTTTCTGGCGAACACGGGATAGGTATTGAGAAGCAGGCTTACATGCCATGGGTCTTCACCGAGGACGATTTGGATGCAATGCGCTCGGTAGCGGCTTCATTCGATCCAGAAGGAATATTCAACCCCGGCAAGGTTTTCCCTAGAGGATCACTGCACAGTGAGACATTTATTGAAAAGGATCCAAGCTACACCTTCAAGCGAGCTATTCCCGGTGATATAGTTTAACAAGCTACGCGGAGAGTGCCTCTGGACAATACATTTACTGTTGGGAGTGCCTTAACTTATAGCATCAAGAGTAAGCGCAAACGTATATGAAGCAGTGACACTATATAATGCGTTGATTGTGCCTGTGAGGTTCTCTGGTTTTGTAGATTTATACGATCACACAAGGTACCCAAGGATTAAAATATGATTAGAGGTGTCTGGCAAGAGCAAATACAAAGCAGGTGGTTGATATATAGTCGTGAAGCAAGGAGTTTAAATTGTCTGTCAAAAATAAAGTTCGAATAGGGATAATCGGAGCTGGTTCATTTGCGAATGTGCATATGGAACACTTCCGAAAACTGGATGATTCAGTAGAAGTGGTCGCTTTCTCTCGTAGGGACCTTAGAGCTCTTGATGAGACGCGTAAGAGATGGGACGTACCGTTCGGGTTCACCGACTACCGCGACATGCTGGTTCGATCAGATATAGACGCTGTGGATATAATAACGCCCACGAGCAGTCATAAATCCATAGCTCTGGACGCCATAGCCGCGGGGAAACACGTGCTTTGTGACAAACCTCTGGCACTTACAGCTAAGGACGCACGTGAGATGTGGAAAGCGGCTGACCAAAGAGGTATCATCCATTCGACGAACTTCAATCAGCGCGGGAATTCTGCGGTTGGACGATTGAAACGCTACATTGACAAAGGATACGTCGGGGATCGACGGCACGCTCTCATTTGGTGGGGTATGTCTATGGCTGAGAAAGATAAGCCACATGTTCTCTCTTGGAGGTTTCGGGAAGAACACGGCGGTGGTGTGGTACACGAAATCATCCATGTGCTGGATATGGTGCGTTTTATAGGAGGTGAGGTTGAACGCGTGGTTGCCAAACTTGACACGCACATGCGGCGGCGGAGCTTTATAGACGCTCCAGAAGGATTAGACATTACGACGCCTGATTCTGCTGCCTGCATTCTGGAATGGAAAAACGGAGGTTATGCGAGCATACTGATATCTTTTGCATCAAAAGGCACGGACCCTGACGGCAACACTTGTGCGAGAGTCGAACTTTCCGGCGATGATGGGCGGCTAGAGACGGTGGGGCGATACGGAGTAAGAGGAATGACCGGCCTCAACACAGTGATGCAAGATTTGGATCCAGGGGCGCCCTACCCACAACCTTACCAGCGATTCACCGAGGCTGTAGCTTCAAACAACCAAACCAAGGTTGAGACATCCTTTTATGATGGATTTAAAGCCGCCGAATTGGTGGATGCTATCTACAAATCCGCATATTCAGGACATTGGGTGGAGGTAGGACGGCAAACATGAGGTCTCGTCCCTCTGCAAGCCTTTCAGTACAGACATCGGAATCCTCTCCTAAATCTTCTGAATATTATGAATTGGATGACCTGGTTCCTGATGTAGTCTTATCTCCGGCAAGCGTGGACGAGTTGGCATCTTCTATAACCGAACTGCGACACATGAGACAGGCAGTGGTGGTATGGGGAGGTGGGACACGTATCCATATAGGTAACAGACTAAAGCGGTACGATGTCGCGTTAGATATGCGATCTCTGTCTGGGAATATTGAGTGCGTCGCCGAAGATATGGTATGCATATCAGACGCAGGAGTTACCGTCTCAGAGGTTAATTCGGTGCTTAAGAAATATGGGTTGCGCTTGCCTTTCATAGTCGAACATCCGGAGCTCGCCACAATCGGAGGCAGCTTAGCGTCAAACGCGCCGGGTAGACTGCGCGGTTCACTGGGAGGGATCAGAGATTGGGTGATAGGCATGAAGGTTGTCCTAGGAGATGGCCGGATCGTTAAGTCCGGTGGGCGAGTTGTGAAGAACGTTCAAGGGTTTGACTTGCATCGATTGCATATAGGGGCTTTCGGCACGTTGGGAATAATAGCCGATGTTGCCTTCAAATTGAATCCTCTCCCATCGCGGACCACCCTGCTCTTCATTCTGTTTAAAAACCTGCACAAGGCCCACGAGATGAGAACATCTGTTTTCTACGGGCCTTTTATACCCGAATCAATAGAACTATTTATAGATAGCTCCGAACCGAGCGGTGAAGCCACTGTTCTAGTTGAGCTTGCGGGCGTGCCTGGGCAGCTGGAGCGTATGATTGACTCTTTGATATCAGCCGCCAAGTCGGCTAGAGCAGCTTCTATAGAAGAAATCTCTCCCGAAGAAGCTGAAACTAAACACAAGTTTATACCGTCCACTCAAACCAAAGAAACCGTAGAAATTCGCATATTTGTACACCCCTCTAATATCGCTTCTGTCCTAGAAAGGTTGAGAATAATAGCTTACAAAGCACACGGGTGGCGGTTTAACGCTAAGGCGGATCTCCTCTTTGGATCGGCATTCGCGCGCTTTGAAAAGACAGACGAGAAATTAGAATGGACAGTTGAAGAAATTATTGGTGCGTGCAGATCTGCCGTTGCAGAGTCGGACGGCAGCTTCTTGATTGAAAAATGCCCTCTAGGGACGAAGGACGAGATAGATATCTTTGGTGAACGAGGAAACGAGTTTGCAATCATCCGAAGGTTGAAAGATCACTTTGACCCTGATTCTGTATTGAACCCCGGACGTTTCTTGGGAAGGCTTTGATGAGCCATTTGCCCTCTACCCTATCCGACATCACCGAGAAACGGTTTCGTCTAAACCCGGACGACCTTTATAAATGCGTCCATTGCGGGTTTTGTCTTTCGGCATGTCCTACTTACTTGGAAACCGGACTTGAGACCGAATCGCCTAGGGGGCGTATAGCCCTTATGAAAGAAGCACATCAAGGGAAAGTGGACCTGAACCACACTGTAGTGAGTCATTGGGACTCTTGTATTCAATGCCGTGCCTGCGAGACTGCCTGTCCATCAAACGTCCCTTACAGTAGACTAATGGAGGAGACGCGTCATCAGGTGAACATGCACTACAGACGCCCCTTATTGCGTAGGTTAGCAAATGCAGCAGGATACAGATTACTCCTAAACTCGCCAAAAAGCCTCAGGTCTCTTGGAACTGCTCTAAAACTATATTCTCGAACTGGCCTTCAAAAGGTCATACGCACGAGCCGGATACTGAGACTCTTTCCAGGAGTAATGGCTGCAGAGGCGTCTTTGCCTCATTTTTCAAAAAGCTCTTTTAAATCGGAAGGGCAAATTTTCCCTGCATACAACGAGAAGAGAGCAAGGGTTGCCTTACTAGCCGGTTGCGTTATGCCGACAGTCCACGCGGACGCCATGCACTCGGTTGTAAGGGTGCTTCAACATAACGGCATAGAGGTGTGTGTCCCAGAGGGTCAAGGTTGTTGCGGTGCTCTCAACATTCACGCGGGTGAGACCAAGGTAGCTCAGGATATGATGAGTAAGAACATAAAAGCGTTTTCGTCGGCCGATTTTGACGCAGTGGTTACAGCCTCTGCAGGGTGTGGAGCCGCTCTCAAAGAGTACGGAGAACTCATGAAAGAACAGTTGGAGCTACAAGACGATGCGGCTTCCGTTGCAGAAAAGGTGCAGGATATTCACGAATTTTTAGAACAATTACCTATGAAAAAGCCTAAAGGGAGGTTAGATAGGCGGGTAGTTTATCAAGACGCGTGTCACCTTTTACACGCCCAGCGCATCACAAAAGCTCCGCGTAAGATTCTCGACTCTATATCAGGGTTGGAACGACACGAACTAGAGGAGCGGGAAATCTGTTGCGGATCGGGCGGAGCGTACTCGCTTCACGAACCAGAGATGTCACAAAGGTTGGGACGCCGTAAGGCTAAGAATGTCATCAACTCTGGTGCAGAGATAGTAACAACTGGTAATCCAGGTTGCGCTATGCAAATGCAGACTCACTTAGCAAAGTTAGGATCAAATATAGAAGTGCGCTACGTCAGCGAATTACTGGATGAAGCGTATGCGCTAGAACACGAAAAGTAATAAAGCAACCTAACCACTTGTGACGAAAGAAGGTTCACGACTTTTTCGTGAGATGCCACCCAGTACCGTGTGGACATTTGTAAATATCCAGCTTTATGCCTTGATCTTCGCAGGAGATGTTGGCTCGCTTTTTAGCGTCTTCATAGCTCCGGTACGAATTTTTCGAGCAGTAAGGGCATTCTTCGCTGGGCGTGTATCGATTCGTAGGAGATAGATGCCATTTGGTGCACTCCGTACAGTTATAAGGAACCATATGAAGCCCATCATTTGTAGAATTCTGATAGCGGGCCGCCTGTTGGGCTTCGGCACTGGTTTTATATTCAGTAAGTGGCTCCCCCGTCTTTTTCCCAACGCAGGTAGTGCTTTTCTGAGACACGCTAATACACTCTTGGTTTTGCGACGTCCGTTTGTCCTGCGGCTAGAGAGTTCCTTGCCGTTTCAGCGCTTGTCTTGAAATAGGAAGCCAAGTCAGCAGCAGCAGCAGCAGCAGCCTCGCCTCTTATCGTCTCAACGCCGTACGAAGGAAGAATCTCTTCCAGTACGCTTAACAGCTCCAGCACTTTGTCAGCCGTGCAAGATTCTCCCATAAGCCCTATACGCATCGCTTTACCCTTCAGCTTGCCTAGCCCAGGGCTGATCTCCACCCCATACTCTTCAAATAACTGTAACCGCAAAGCGTCTCCATCTACACCCGGCGGCAAAACTACCACCGTAATCTGATTCAACCGCTCTTCCATCGGTGTGTCAAGTAAATCCAAGCCAAGTGCCTTCAATCCGGCGCGCAAGGCAGAAGCATTCCGCATATGTCGGTCGAAGCGCATCTCTAACCCTTCTGCCAGCGCTTGAGCCGCCGCCGTACGCAGACCATAGCACAAGTTGACAGGGTTAGTATGGTGTGGGATATGCTCAGGCGACCAGTAGTCAGCTATTAACCCCAAGTCCAAATACCAAGATACGGGTGGGGTTTTTCTAGTCTTAGTATATTTGTAGGCTCTGTCGCTGAGAGCTACAGGAGCAAGTCCAGGGGGGCAACCCAGACACTTTTGTGTTCCAGAATAAGCATAATCAATCCCCCATTCGTCAAACCGCACGGGACTACCTGCGAGAGATGCTACACAGTCCGCCATAAAGAAGGCACCATGCTTGCATGAAAGTTTAGCCAGAGGTTTCAAATCCTGTATAACCCCTGTGGAAGTCTCTGCATGGACGGCTGTAACCAGCCGCACGTTTGAGTTTCTATCCAGCGTTGTCGATAAGAACTCTGGGGGCATGCTTCTACCCCATTCTGACTCGACTACCTCCACTTCCAGACCCAAACGTTTTGCCATTATCACCTGACGTTCGCAGAATCGACCGTAAGAACATATCACCACCTTATCACCAGGTTCCGCTAAGCTAGATAGGCCGGCCTCCATACCCGCTGAACCGCTGCCAGACACAGCGAATGCTCTCTGTTTCGTCTGCCATAGCTCTCGCAACAAGTCTGCGGTCTCTTCCAGCATCTCAAGAAACCATGGGTCTAGGTAACCGACTACAGGTTGCGACACTGCGCCCAGAACATTTGCCCCCGCGGAGCTAGGACCTGCGCTGAATATCGCCCTGGTAGGAATCGAAAAGGGTGAAACTTTTTTATACTTCACTATTTGCTCCCTATTTCCTTTCAATCGGCTCAAATGGTTATCGACCAAATTCTTAATTTTCATCAATATGCTTATTTTATAAACTGTATAAGCTAATATAGACTCAGCTTCGCTAAACGCAAGAGCGATAGAGAGAACAACCCGCCCATGGTCTTGCGTAGCGTAAACTATAGCATGCAAACAAGATTTTATACGAGGAAGACCAACATGGATCTAGAATTGAAAGGCAAAAAAGCTGTAATAACGGGGGGTAGCGACGGAATCGGCAAGGCAACGGCACAGGCGTTGGCTGCAGAGGGCGCAGACGTCATCATAGCCGCTAGAACTCTAGCACAACTGGAAGAGGCAACGGCAGAAATAACCCGGTCCGCTATTGGCGAAGCTTCTTACGTTCAGGCAGACGTAACCGACAAGACATCAGTACAGATTATGATGAACAAAGCGGCCGATATGTTAGGTGGTATAGACATCCTTGTTAACAACGCCGGCACTTCTTCTGCTTCTCTGTTTGAGGATATGACCGACGAACAAGTGATGGAAGACCTAAACTTGAAAGTGTTCGGTGCCATATATTGCACTAGGGCGGCGTTCCCGTGGCTCAAACGATCCACATGCGGCTCTATAGTGAACATTACCACTCCAGGTGGCAAAGCCTCACCAGGAGGAGGGCAACCTACAGCCCTTTCCCGCGCCGCTGGCATTTCCCTCTCTAAGAGCTGGTCCAAAGAATTCGCAGCTTACAACATCAGGGTCAACACTATATGTGTAGGTCTCTTCAAAAGCGGACAGCACCGTACACGATGGCAGGCATCAAACTCCACAGATCCGTCATACTCTCTTGAAGATCACTGGACAAAGCTGAGTGCTAGGGTGCCATTGGGGAGGATGGGAGAAGCAAGAGAAGCCGGAGACCTTATAGCTTTCATATCGTCACCTAGAGCATCATACATAACCGGCGCATCAATCAACGCCGATGGAGGCGTGTCGCCCGTCGTCTGACCGAGTGAAACGTTGGCTCATATAAACATCGCATCTCCTATCTATGAGAGAGGGATTGAAAACGATAGAGTCCGTAACATTCATAGCCGGAAGAACAGAAGGCAAAAGTTGTCTAATGTTGAAAATAGGGATTCTCAGTTAGCTTATCTACTTAGGGAAACGCCTTATGCCAACAAGTACAACCTGAAATCTCTCATAAACACCTATTTTACTGGGAAGATACCTTGCTTGATATCACCATCTAAGTTTCCATTTCTGGCCTTACTTTCCTGCTCAACAAAGTCTTCATTTGATAAAAAGTAGATAACATTTTATGAGGATGATCAATATGATTCGTTTCAAGATAGCAAAACAGGATTGGGAGTTCCAGGAGATACACAAACTCAACTATAAAACTTTCGTTCAGGAAATACCTCAGCATAAAACAGATTCCTCTGGACAGTTAGTAGATAAGTTTCATGATGAGAACACCTATATAATTGGTATTAAGAAAGGCTATTTGGTAGGGATGCTAGCGGTACGAGACAAGCGTCCATTTTCTCTAGATAATAAACTAAGTAATCTATACGACTACCTACCGAAAGCAAGAGCGCTTTGTGAATTAAGACTTCTCGCAATAAGAAAAAAGTATAGAAAAGGAAAAGTACTCCAAGGGCTTCTGAGGTATCTTGATAGTTATTGTAAAAGCAAAAAGTACGATTTAGCAATTATATCAGCAAATACAATCGAAGTGCGCTTGTACAAAAGACTAGGATTCAGAGAGTTTGGTCCAGTAGTAGGAACCACTAGAGCAACATTTCAACCTATGTATATAACATATAATTCCCTCAAAGAATTCAAGAGAAGAACAATGATATTAAAAGATAAAAGCAAAGTTCTCTCGGGAAAATACTTTTTCCAACCTGGACCAGTTCATATCAGTAGTGAGGTAAGAGAGGAGTTTGTAAAACCTCCTATCTCACATAGGTCAGAAGTATTTGAGAAAGATATCAGAAGGGTCAAGAAAAAATTATCACAGCTGGTGAATTGCACATTCACTCAAATATTGATGGGATCCGGAACATTGGCAAACGATGCGGTGGCAGCTCATCTTTCGTTGTTACCCAGAAAAGGAGTAATACTTTCAAATGGCGAATTTGGAGACAGGTTAATTAACCATGCTGAGAGGTTCAGTTTGGATTTCGTAACCTGTACTACAAAATGGGGAGACCAATTATCAGATGAGAAGATATCAGAAGTCTTGGAAACTGGGGATTTTGAATGGATGTGGTTTGTCCATTGCGAAACTTCAACTGGATCGCTTAGTAATTTAGAAAAAATTGTGGACTTATGTACCAAAAACTCAGTTAAGGTCTGCGTTGATTGTATAAGCTCCTTGGGAACAGTACCGCTTGACTTGAGTAAGGTGCATATGGCAACCGGAGTCAGTGGAAAAGGGCTTGCATCTTACTCTGGTCTTTCTTTTGTTTTCCACAACTCTTCTATTATCTCCAACATTAAAAAACTCCCTCGGTACCTAGATTTGGAAACCTATTTTCTCACGCTTGGGGTCCCGTACACATTATCCTCCAATTTGCTTTACGCATTAAATAGGTCATTGGATATGACTGACGTTGAATCTAACTTTATTAGGTCTGAAAAGTGCTCAACGTTCATAAGAGACAGGTTGAAAGAGATTAATTTAGAGGTATTAGGAGGCAAAGAATATTGCTCCCCTGCCATTGTTACTTTTAAAGTGCCAGAAAAACTTGATTCGTTGGGACTAGGCAAGAAGCTGGAAAGTTTGGGTATTCATCTCAGCTACCGCAGTAGTTATTTGGCTGAACGGAATTTGATGCAGTTTGCCTTAATGGGAGAATATTCAAAAACCTATCTAGAAATTTCTCTATCGCGAATAGAGGAACTGATTGGGGAGTTGCCCTAACAGTTAAATACGAGGTCGGATGTTTTCAGATGAAGTCCCGTGTCCTACTTACGCTAAGAAATCTCTAGTACATCGTACAAACATACTCACCCCTAATGGCATGCAGCTTTCGTCTATGTCGAAATTAGAGTTGTGGTGAAGTGCCGCTCCTGCCTTAGATGCACCTAGAAGAAAATAAACTCCTGGGACTCTTGAAAGGAACTCTGCCATGTCGTCTCCGACATTCACCGGTTCATGTTCCGCGACCGCAGACATTCCCAAGGTTTCTTTGGCAAGCGAAGTAACCCATTGTGCAATATTTTTGTCGTTCACAACCGGAGGGGTATCAAATAGGATCTCAAATGATGCAGAAGCCCCGGCAGCTTCTGCAGTACCTGACGCAATGCGCGGTAGTGCATTCAGGATTTTGTCTCTCGCTTCAAGGCTAAATGTCCGTACAGTACCCTCTATCGTTGCTGAGTTGGGTATCACGTTGGGAGCAGATCCTGCATGGAGATTGCCAAAAGTCATTACACAGTTATCAGAAGAAGGAAGTTCGCGCGACATAATGGAGTGAGAAGCTGAAATGAACGATGCAGCAGCCGATATTGGATCAACAGTCAAGTGAGGAAGCGCTCCATGACCGCCTTTGCCCTTAATAACTACCCGAAAAGCGTCTGTGCTGGCAAAAACTACGCCCTGGTTGATCCAGATTTTCCCTATTCCGAGCTGATTCCATACGTGTAGGCCAATAACCCTGTCTGGTTTCTCTCGCTCAATCAGCCCGTCATTTATCATTGCCATCGCCCCACTTATTGTCTCTTCAGCAGGCTGGAACACGAATACCACTCTGCCACGGAGTCTTTCACGCTCTCGTTGGAGAATTTCGGCCGCGGTGAGGGCGATGGCAATATGAGCATCATGTCCACAAGCATGCATTGCCCCATTTCCAGAAGCAAACGGCAGTCCGGTTGTTTCCTCAATCTGGAGACCGTCAATATCAGCTCGCACCATCAGTGTGGGGCCATCCCTTAAAAACCCTTGAACTTCGGCCAATACTGCCGTTTCTGGTTCGCTTTTTTTCAAGTGCAATCCGGCCTGCGACAGTATCTCTGCTATTCTTCTCGCCGTCTGGAACTCTTTAAACGCTGTCTCTGGAATAGCGTGAAATTCGCGCCGCAACTCCACTGTCCGATTAAGGACGTCTTCCATGTCAAGGCTGTCTTTCATGTCCGATCCTTTCTTCAAGACGGATATCTTGTCTGATTTCCTGAATCTTTATGGCGCAGGTTACATACATCTTTCAGTTTTCAAGCTCGCACCTACACATGCTGATTACCTTCATCATGAACGTCCCTGTCGTGCAAGGGAGATAGCCCTCCCTCTTTCTTGAAAAATCCTTTGAGCGGCAAGGATGTTTTCAGGCTTTCCCAACCACACTTTGAGGGGCGATGCTTGCAGGCCTCTACCATATGAGTAAGTCAGCTCCCATGGGGGATTGATTTTGTTAGCCAGTTTATTTATCTCATAAAGGTTTTGAGTCGCCTCGTGGTCATTTTGTCCGCCGGATAGGAAAGCTATGCCAGGAATTGCCGCTGGCACAGATCTGAGAAAACAACGCATAGTAGCCTGTGCGACTTCCATTGCCGGAGCTTTGTTGTCTGCTTTCTTACCAGAAAGCACCATATTGGGCTTCAAAACCATAGCCTCAAGTACGGCCCGTTGATATATCAGCTCATTAAACACCTGATGTAGAACGTTCTCTGTCACCTCAAAGCAACGATTTATACTGTGAGTTCCGTCCATTAGAACTTCAGGTTCCACAATGGGGACCAGACCCTCTTCTTGGGAAAGAGTTGCGTATCTAGCTAGAGCGTGAGCGTTTACATTTATACAGTACGATGTCGGTTTGCCTTCCCCTATCGATATCACAGCACGCCATTTCGTAAACTTTGCTCCAGATTTCCGGTAATCCCTCAGCCGTCCACGGAGCCCGTCCAGACCGTCGGTAACAACTTCACCTTCAGCACTCGCTAAAGGATGAGTAGATTTGTCCACTTTCACTCCCGGAATAATTCCCTTTTCAGCAAGGATTTCCGGAAAAAGTCTGCCTGTATCAGAACGTTGATACAGGGTTTCTTCAAACAGTATGACGCCCGATATGTAATCTCCTATGTCAGGTGTGGTCAGTAGTATTTGACGCCAAAGGCGACGGTTCTGCTCTGTGTTTTCTAAGTTAATAGAGTCAAAACGCCTCTTTATGGTGCCTGTACTCTCATCAGCAGCCAGTATACCTTTGCTTCGTACTACCATTGCTTCGGCTGTCTTTACAAGGTCTTCAACCAATACTTCCTCCTTTATAGAATTGACATGCTAAGAATATAAGAATATGAAGTCTGTCTGGATGTATGAAAAGAATTATGTCAGACCTAGAAAAGCAGAATAAAATGAAGTTAGACTGCTTACGATGAGATTCAAGGTATCGGAGGAAGCTATGAAAAGAGAAACTTTGGCAGAGTTGGTGGCCTCTAGTGTTGGAGGGTTATTTGCAGAAGAGGGGTTAGAGGCGATTATTATGGCAATGGCCAAAGGAGCAAAGACTGTATCAGAATACCTAGCGGAAGCCGGATTCCGAGGGGGGCACGGCTCTGTATTTTCCACAAACGTTTCGGGCGACGATGTCCAAAAACTGGACGAATTCGCCAATGAATTATTCATAAAGCGCATAAGCGAGACAAGGGTCGTAAGAGTCATAATCTCGGAAGAAACTACGCACCCGATAAACATTGATACAGCACAGTCGAACCCATCTTACTTAGTAGCAATAGACCCTTTAGATGGTTCCTCCAATATTGACGCAAACGTATCGGTAGGTACCATCTTCTCTGTAACGAAGTGGTCTGACCAAATGGGAATTTTGCGCCCCGGAAGAGACATCATTATAGCCGGTTACATAGCTTATGGACCCTCAACTCTCTTGTCAATCGCAGGCGACGGACGAATTGAGACCTTTGTACTAGATGCACGCCGAGAGGAGTTCATCCGAGCAAATCCGATAAATCAGCATGCAACCGCGAAGATCTACTCGGTGAACGAGTCTTCATCAAACGAGTGGGAAATATCCGTTCAGCGTTGGATAGACAGCCTCAAAAGTGGAGAACATGGTACATATACTGCGCGGTACGTCGGTTCGTTGATAGCGGATTTCCATAGAGGTCTTGTGAAAGGAGGAATTTTTGCTTATCCGAGCTCAAACACGAGACCTAGCGGTAAGCTCCGACTGATCTACGAATGTGCTCCTCTCGCTTTCGTAGCCAAACAGCTAGGTGGGGCAGCCACTGACGGAAGGCAACACATACTGGATATTACGCCCGAACATCTGCATCAACGTTCCCCTCTATTTATAGGTTCAAAATCAGAAGTAGAGCTGGCCATGAGGTTTTTTTAGGAGGTTTGTTCCTGTTAACGCCTTGAGCCACGGCTCACCTTACAATAATATAGAGCTCGGTAACACCTTGTCAGTCGTTAGTTCCAAGAAGACAAGTTAGATTTACATGACATTATGTCTTCTGAAAAGACGAGCGAGAGTGGCTATACCTTCGTAGTTTTTTTCAGTGGTCTCAAAAGCAAAACAGAGTCGTGCACAGTTAGTGCCCTTGCCAGAAGGGGAAAAATTGTCACCCGCTATATAGCCGACCCCTTCTTCAAACACTGCATCGCGAATGGAGGATATATCAGACTTGCTTGGCATCAAAAGCCAAGTATAGCAGCCTCCTTGAGGCTTTGACCAGGTCGCACCTGAAGCTGAAAAATGGTCAGTGAGAGACTGATCCATAGAGTCGCGCTTTTCCTTCAAAAGAAGGTTGAATTTTGCTTTATGTGTGGACATATTATTACGTAAGAAGCCATCGATAGCGTAAGCAGCGAACTGATTGGGCCCGGAGCCATGCTTTACGCTTAGAGCACGTAGTATAACCTCCTTCTCGGCACAAAGATAGCCCATCCTAAGACCCGGAGCTATAAGCTTTGAGAAAGAGGCTACATGGATGACTATGCCGGAATCGTCCAAAGCTCGGAAAGAAGGCTGTGATTCGCCTTCAAACCGCAGATCAACGTAGCAATCATCCTCCACAATAGGCACACCAAACTTATGGGCGATCCGTAGAATTTCCAGGCGGCGTTGGGTAGGTAAGGTTGATCCTGTAGGATTCTGGTTTTCAGGTATGGTGTAAATTAATTTAGGGAGCTCACCTTTCTGTTGCATTTTGGACAGAGTAACTTCCAGAGCACTAGGGATAATACCTTGGCTATCTATTCGCGTCTCTACTGCGTTTACGCCTAGCATGCTCAACTGGTTTAAAGTTCCTAAATACACAAACTCTTCTACGATCACCGAGTCGCCCGGGTTAGTCAATGTTTGAATGACCAAAGCTATAGCTTCGCCCGAACCGGCAGTAAGTGCTATCGTCTCTTCGTCCGTTCTGAAACCTCGGTCCATCTCCAGTTTGTTGATTACCAACTGGCGGAGCTTAAGATAGCCTAACCGGTGTGGATAATGGGCCATCTCAATCGCCATATCATCCCCGTGAGAGTCTATTTCTGCCCTTAGAGCTTGGGCAAGCTCGTCCAGGGGCTGAGTTTCAGGAGCAGGGTAAGCTACAGCAAAATCGTATTTTGCGTAGGTGGCTGGAACCAGTGGTTGGTCGGTCGTTTTTTCGGACCATAGAGTTTCATAGCTGAATTTATTGCCCATTGAAAGCCTCGCAATCGTTTTAAAGTATTTGATGTAAGCTACTCATACAATTGAATTTTAGCCTGTAATATCTTCTACGCCTTCTACGCAAGGTCTAATTTTACATAGAGGTAGGTTAAAAACTCCAAGGCAAACAAGCATCAGTTTAGTATTAAAAAAGGAATAACGAATTGTCTCAACGCAGAAGAGCAAAAGCTACAGACAAGTACATTGAACAGCTCTATGCTCAGGCAGGAGAAGAGGCTAAGGAGGAAGAGGAAAAGGAAGCTGTCAGACTCTATTTGCGAGAGATAGGGAGAGTCCCCCTGTTGACTGCCGAGGAAGAAGTAGAACTGGTCAGTAAGGTTGAGCGAGTCCAGAAGCTAGAAAATATAGAGAACGACATCGCCGATCCTATGCTTGAATCACTCTCTACCGCAGAAAAAACACTCCTGTCATTACGATTTGGTATGAGAGATGTACGTCGACTTACACTTGAAGAAGTCGCTATGGAACCAGAATTCATGGAGATCCTAGACATGATCCGAAAAAGAGTAAAATACCGGAGAAAAAGCATATTCAGAAATTGCAGAAGATAGAGACCAAAGCACTGAACCATCTTAAGGAAGCATACGAGATTGTGGAAGAACAGCCATCGCTTGAAAGGGTTATCCCTACTGAAGATATACGTCTGGGCAAGCTTCGACCAAAGAATTCGATAGTAACAGTCACCGAGATACTAAAAGAGATCAGTACAAAGGCTCACGTGGCAGACGGAGTGGGTAGATTCCTAGGGCTGGAGACTCCAATAACCCTGGGAGACTTACTCAACGCCAAGCTTATAAGAGAAAATATTGACGGCAAATACAACGAAGAACTTATAAAATACTTGACTGATACTTTGAACCTTGAAGACGAAACAGAGACGACAAAGTAACTCGTAGCTTTATCTACTTTGTCTCAACTTCTCCCACCGGAAATCACCGAAGCTAGCATATTAGGAGAGTCGCCTATTATTGACGATCTTCCGGAAAAGCTCGCCGACCAGAACTTCATGGAGAAACTAAAGAAAGGAGAAGATATTTTCTCTTCGCGCTTGAAGGTGATTCATGGAGACGGAGAAAAATCAAGACAACACCTAAATTTAGCCAATCTGCGTTTGGTTGTGAGCGTTGCAAAAAGCACCTCAACAGAGGGCTTTTTATGCTTGACCTGGTGCAAGAAGGCAACATCGGGCTACAAAGAGCTATAGAGAAGTCTGATTACCGAAAAGGGTTCAAGTTTTCTATCTACGCGACGTGGTGGATACGACAAGGTATTACGCGAGTCATAGCCCATCAGCGCACATCATACGTATACCCGTACATTTTGCCCTTAGAGCTTGGGCAAGCTCGTCCAAGGGCTGAGTTTCAGGAGCAGGGTAAATCGTATTTTGCGCAGGTGGTTGGAACCAGTGGTTGGTCGGCCGATTTTTTGGACCATAGAGCTTCATAGCTGAATTTATTGTCCATTGAAAGCCTCTCAATCGTTTTAAAGTATTTGATGTAAGCACTCATATAATTGAATTTTAGCCTGTAATATCTTCTACTCCTTATACGCAAGGTATACTTTTACATAGGGGTAAGTTAAAAACTCCAAGGTAAACAAGCATCAGTTTAGTATTTTAGAAAAGGAATAACGAATTGTCTCGACGTAGAAGAGCAAAAGCTACAGACAAGTACATTGAACAGCTCTATGCTCAGGCAGGGGAAGAGGCTGATGAGGAATACTCTGAGGAAGAAGAGGAAAAGGAATCGGAAGACAACGATTCAGAGTTCTCTCATTCTCCTTTACTTGCATTAGAAGATGAAGAGTCGGATATGGTTATCAGATCCAGTTCTTCAGATACTATCACTCACATAGAGGAGATGGGTAGTGTCGATTCTTCAGAAGACTACTACAACCAGATGGACAGCGGCGAAGCCAGCCTCGCCGGAGATGCTGTCAGGCTCTATTTGCGAGAGATAGGGAGAGTCCCCCTGTTGACTGCCGAGGAAGAAGTAGAACTGGCCAGTAAGGTTGAGCGAGTCCAGAAGCTAGAAAATATAGAGAACGACATCGCCGATCCTATGCTTGAATCACTATCTCCCTCAGAAAGAACACTCCTTTCATTACGATTTGGTATGAAAGATGTACGTCGACTTACACTTGAAGAAGTCGCTATGGAACCAGAATTCATGGAGATCCTAGACATTGATCCGAAAAAGAGTAAAATACCGGAGAAAAAGCATATTCAGAAATTGCAGAAGATGGAGACCAAAGCACTGAACCATCTTAAGGAAGCATACGAGATTGTGGAAGAACAGCCATCGCTTGAAAGGGTTATCCCTACTGAAGATATACGTCTGGGCAAGCTTCGACCAAAGAATTCGATAGTAACAGTCACCGAGATACTAAAAGAGATCAGTACAAAGGCTCACGTGGCAGACGGAGTGGGCAGATTCCTAGGGCTGGAGACTCCAATAACCCTGGGAGACTTACTCAACGCCAAGCTTATAAGAGAAAATATTGACGGCAAATACAACGAAGAACTTATAAAATACTTGACTGATACTTTGAACCTTGAAGACGAGACAGAGACGACGAAGGAACTCGTAGCTTTATCTGCTTTGTCTCAACTTCTCCCACCGGAAATTACCGAAGCTAGCATATTAGGAGAGTCGCCTATTATTGACGATCTTCCGGAAAAGCTCGCCGACCAGAACTTCATGGAGAAACTAAAGAAAGGAGAAGATATCTTCTCTTCGCGCTTGAAGGTGATTCATGGAGACGGAGAAAAATCAAGACAGCACCTAAACTTAGCCAATCTGCGTTTGGTTGTGAGCGTTGCAAAAAAGCACCTCAACAGAGGGCTTTTTATGCTTGACCTGGTGCAAGAAGGCAACATCGGGCTACAAAGAGCCATAGAGAAGTTCGATTACCGAAAAGGGTTCAAGTTTTCTACCTATGCGACGTGGTGGATACGACAAGGGATTACGCGAGCCATAGCCGATCAGGCGCGCACTATACGCATACCCGTACATGTGGTAGAGGCGCTGAACAAGATTATGCGAGCTCGTCGAGAGTTGAATCAAGAGCTGAACAGAGAACCTGACATAGAAGAATTAGCCGAGAGGGTTGGGGTGGATCCTAAGCGAGTTGCCGAGATTATGCAAGTCTCTCAAGATCCAATATCGTTGGAAACGCCTATCGGCGAAGACTCTGAGAACGAATTGGGTGATCTGGTGGAAGACACATCCGAAACGACACCTGCAAACGAAGCATCCAAAAAAGCTATGCAAGACTCCGTACAGTCTCTTCTAGAGCAACTCACAGAAAGAGAGAGAATCGTCCTTAAGATGCGTTTCGGAATAGACGACGATACGCCACGTACTCTTGAGGAGATAGGACAAACGATGAATTTGACTAGAGAACGAATACGGCAAATAGAAAGAAGAGCCCTTACCCGAATCCGAGGCGATAAAATGACTAGCGAGCTTCGCGAACTGCTCATATAGTTTGTATAAGCCCCCCTAAAAGCTCGCATACTGCTCAGGATTTCGCAACCAAATACGTCAAAAAACATAGACGAGGAGATTTTATGCATTCAGAAGACCGAGTCGCCTTCAGATCATCAAACAGTGGAGAAGATATCTTTACACCCGAGTTCAAAGAGCTGACTTCCACTCTTTATGATGAGTTCAAAGAGCGTATAAAACAGGTAAGGCGCGTACGAACAGAAATGCTTATGATTTCTCTGGATGGTAACGGCACACTACCTCACCCTTCCTCTGATGATGCTTCGGGCGACTGGAAGGTATCACCCATGCCAGAAGAGCTACGCAAACCGGGCATTGAGATATCCGGACCCGCCTCCATTACCTCTATGTTTATAAACGCACTGAATTTTGGACCGGAAGGAGAGAGAGCAGAAGGCTATCTAGATGATGACGAAGACTCAGGAGGACATTCAATTGAAGATACCATCCAAGCGTCACGAAATCGTCTCAACGCTGTAAAGGGAACTGTGCAGTTTGATAACCCTCAGACAGGCAAGCATTACGAGCTGGCTCCAGGCAATATACCATTTTTCATGCACAGAGAGCGCGGCCTTCATTTAGATGAACCTGATTATACGGTAGACGGTAGTCCGATCCCCGCTTCTATATTGGGAACAGCCGCCACACTTTTCCATGCAGGGGTTGCACAGGCGGAACGAGGGCAGGGTATATACTTTTACCTTCCAAAGATGGAAACTCCAGAAGAAGCAGCAATATACCGAGACATGTTTGATTCTATTAGGGACAAAATTCCTTCCCTTAAAGAAGCGATTATTCGTGCTATTCCTTTGGTGGAATCACTTCCTATAGTGATGTGCATGGAGCAGTCCTTAAAAACCTTGGGAGAGTACGCGGCTGGTTTGAACGCTGCACGCTGGGATCTGAAGGCAAGTTTGCTTGAATATTCTATGACAAACCCTGACGCGGTCTGGCCAGATAGGTTTGACGTATCCGTAATGGGTACCCCGTTTATAGCTAATATCTTCCGGAGACTGGTCGCTATATGCAGAGCTCACGACGCTGTGCCCATAGGCGGAATGGCGACTGCCCTTCCCTCTCGAGACGAAGCTATCAACACCAAAGCGGCCGAAGCGATAACAGCTGATAAGCGATGGGAAGCAGAGCAAGGTTTCATAAGAGCATGGGTAGCGCACATTTACCATATGAAAACGGCGGCAGATCCGTTTAAAGACAAGCACGCGTCGGGGGTCGGCAACATTTCCTCAAATGCTGATGATTTCCCAATAGTGGTAGAAACTCCACCCGGTCCAATAACGTTTGAGGGCACTAGACAAAACGCTCGAATGCTTATCGAATACATTGAAGGATGGCTTAACGGCAGAGGGGCAAAAGGGATAGATAGGCTTGCAGGTCGCCCGGGGAGACGCCCCGCCTTGATGGAAGACTTGGCTACTGCACGCATATCAGTCGCTCAGATAGCGCAGAGAGTCCTACATGGAGCCCTATGCGAAGACACCGGAGAACGACACAGCAGAGAACTAGCTCATCGGGTCCTTGTATCGGAAGTGGAAAGCATCATATCAAGCCTAGGTAAAAGCGCCGACGCATCTCAAGTTAAAAGGTACAAGGCAGCAGGGAAAATCGCTATGAAGTGGACAGTTAACTATCTGGACATGAACTTTCGGAGTCTTGGTTCATATCCTAGGTCGAAACTCTTAGAAATAGCCACTTCACCGGACTCTCTTCCGTGACCAACTGTGAAGAACTTTTGAAGTTAAAAGCTGAGAGTTTCTAATATAAGATGCTTAACATGGCAGAATTTGGTGAGGCCCTTGGGCTGAATTTCTTGGCTCTTCACGCTCCCGATGGTTTTTTTAGCCTTCCGGTTATCGTATTAGGATGGGTCTTGTTCACCACAGCTATCGCTTCATCTGTAAGAAGTAGCCGTAATCAGATAGAAGGTCGATTAGTGCCTTTGACAGGAGTGATGGCAGCATTCACTTTCGGGGCTCAGCTACTGAATTTTCCAGTAGCCGTAGGGGTGTCTGCTCATCTCATAGGTGGAGCATTAGCGGCGATAACATTGGGGTTACCAGTAGCTATCTTGGCATTGGCATCAGTGACAACTTTGCAGGCTCTCCTCTTTCAGGATGGGGGTCTCATAGCTCTCGGAGCGAACTCCTTCAATTTGGCGGTATTAGCTCCCGTTTCTGCTTGGGTAGTTCATCGCGTCACTCTTCGCTTCGCAAATGGAAGAGGCAGAGAGTGGATAGCCGCTTTCCTAGCGGGCTGGGTCTCGGTGATGGTGGTAGCTTTGGCTGTTGCGTTAGAGCTAGGGCTCTCTCAGGTATTACCTCTAGGGTTGCTACTGTACGCTCTATTAGCTACTCACGCCCTGCTCGGATTGGCTGAAGGCGCAATAACGGCTGGAGCCGTGGTTTTATTCAGGCGAATGGAGTACGTGCATTAAAACCAGGTATATGTTGTACGAGAAAACGAGTAATCCATTCTACTCACAGATTGACCATAAGGTTATAATCTGTAATCGATTTGGTCTACAGGTTAGGGTTCAGGGCAACCGTAATTGAAGCGACGCATCCTGGCCGGTTATCTCCTGTTGCTTGTTATGAGCTTGGTTATACCGTTTGCCTCTCGGTCGCCTGATGCTGTTGAACGAATCACTCTTTATACTAACTTGGAAAATAGGGACGCGTTGATGCTTTTTGGCTTTATGGAAGGTATCAGCAACCACTTTTTAGCCGAGTGGCTTCCGGCAGCAACCGGTATAACTGTGCTATATGTTCTTGGGGTTACTATCACAGCCCTCGCGGCAAGAGCGCGAGCATCTCGCAAAACCGATGGTGCAAAAAAATCTTAAAATTTGCGGGCGCAATAATTTTTCCTCTCTAGGCAGCATGTTGTGTTCAGTACCGAATTAAACTTCGCCGCTACCGTCTGGAGGTCATGACATGACCTCCAGACGCCTTTCCTTATACATAAAACGAGAGAGCTTTATCCATGCTATAGACGCCCGATCGAAGTTACTCATTCTTCTGGGATTCGCAATATCTGTAAGCCTCATCCCTAAAGGATACTGGTGGGGGTTCGGCATAGCGTTTGCTCTTCTGCTTATGGTGGTCATCATAGCGCGCTTCTCCCCTACATTGATTATCAGACGTGCCATTGCTGCGCTACCCTTCAGCTTAGCGACCGTACCCGCTATGTTCACAAAAAAGGGAACTGCGTTGTGGCACATCTCTATAGGATGGTGGAACTTGTCTGTGACTCAAGAAGGGATTGTTTTTGCAGTGAGTATTGTTGTGGTGTCACTTCTATCCGCCGGTGCAGTTGGTCTCTTTATGGCGGTTACACCGTTCTCTGAAACTTTGAACGCCATGCGCTGGTTTCGGATTCCAGCGGTCTTTGTGGAGATTTTGAGCTCCACTTACCGATATATGAACCTCCTTATAGAGGAAGCTCGGCATATGCTCAACGCGAGAAACTCACGAAGCGCAACTGTACCTGAATACAGAGGAGGAGGTTCGTTAGCCTGGCGTGCAAAAATTGCAGGCAGTATGACCGGGACGTTTTTTATACGTACCCTAATACGCAGCGAACAGGTTCATTCAGCCATGGTCGCAAGAGGATACGGAAATAACCCAAACTATCCTTCCATGATGAAGGCATTCGCTCTCAAAAATGCAGTTTATACCGGAGGAATCGTTGGGACTATGATATTCATGGCTACAGCCATAAGAATGCTGCTATGAAAAAGCATCCTGCCGTAGAAATCACTGACCTGCAGTTCACCTACCGTAACAACGGTTTCCAGGTGCTTAGAGGGGTGAACTTACGGATAGAGGAGGGAGAGAAGGTTGCCTTAGCTGGTGCAAATGGGGCGGGCAAATCGACCCTTTTGCTTCATCTGATAGGACTACTGAAGGGGACAGGCAAGGTGTCAATTTTTGGCACAAGGGTCGATTCAGCGTCTAGAAAGGTTCTTAGCCAAGTGAGGGCAATGGTAGGTCTGGTCTTTGACAATCCAGATAATCAGCTATTCTCTGCAACGGTACAAGAAGACGTAGAGTTCGGTCCAATCCATATGGGTTTGCCACCTGAAGAAATAAGCAAACGCACTCATGATGCTCTAGGCGCCGTCAAATTGCGTGCCAACGCTGAGAAAGCCCCGTACGAACTAAGCGCCGGTCAAAAGCGTATGGCGGCTATCGCCACGGTACTATCAATGCAACCTCGAATCATAGCAGCTGATGAACCTTCCGCAAATCTCGATCCACGGAGTAAACGAGCGCTTATTGAACTCTTCAGAGAATTACCGACCACTCTCTTGGTAGCTACTCATGATTCTGATTTAATTATGGCAGCGTTCCCGCGTTGTCTGTTGATGAATGCAGGGAGGATTATTGCAGACGGATCCGCAAGAGATATATTGAACGATTCTGTATTGCTTGAAGAAGCGGGATTATAGACCCAGATCGCTCCTGTTAAGAATATGCATGACTATCTTTAGTAACTTAGCATATGTCTGTTTTTATGTTCGACCTTGAACCAATTAACTGCTTACTCATCCTGAGTTGTCATATTAGACATCCGTAGTCATATTGGTTAAATCGGCGCAGACGACCCCGTTTACTTCCCTTATTTCTGTCTAATCCTATATTCAGGGACGTGTGCACCTTGTATCAATTGTCCCGCTCTATTACATGCCAAGATTGTGTTGCAGGTTCGTAATATTTAATTATGCTTCTGAGAATATTATTAGCCTTGTGTTATGAATCACTGTAGACATTTATCGGCCAGATTCTCGAAGGTGCATGCTTTTTGTTATCCTATTCCTTGGTTAGAGTTTATTGAATCTCCTGACACGTTGTCCACGTCCGGGCATACCTATCTCTGCTACGTAGACATTGCCATTAGAGTCCGTGGATATCCCGTGAGCAGCACCTAGCACTTTTTCTGGATCACACCCACGCCAACCAGTCAGACGTTCTCCTTCAGGAGTCCATATTGATACGCCTGAACCTTTACCCTGCTCCACTACGTACACAAGACCTCTAAATCCAAAATAGACGTCTCCAGGAGCCGCCATATCCTCATCCCATTCGGTGAGCCACTCCCCGTCTGGTGAGAATATCTGTATCCTGTTATTTTCTCTATCGCACACAAACACCCTGCCGTCGGGAGACACAGAGACTTTGTGGACAAGGGCGAATTCGCCCTTGCCTGTTCCAGCGCGTCCCCACGACAGTTCCAGTTCACCTGAAGCTGAAAACCGGTGGATTCGTCTGTTTCCGTATCCATCTCCAACGAACACCTTGCCATCAGGTGCTACAGCGACTCCGCTAGGAGAGTTGAACGGCAGTCCGTGCTTGCCGTCGGGCGTTACAGTAACTTGAGCATAATCCCTTTTCCCTAATTCGAGGAGTATTTCCCCTTCACGGTTATGACAGGTAACTATGTGTCGCTGTTTTTCAGTTAACCATATGTGGTCATGAGCATCAATATGCATACCATGCGGTTCTCTAAAGAAAGCTTCGCCCCATGAACCGAGTAGATCGCCTGACGCGCTCCAAGCAGAAACAGGATGATTGCCCCTTGAAAAAACCCACACAGTGTCTTGAGAGTCTATATCGACATCCGACGCCAAGCCGAACGACCAGCCCAGAGGCATATGACACGGCCAAGAAGGTTCCATCTCGTACTTCAGGTTGTCGTTTCCGAATATCTCGATCATTATTCGTGTCTCATTTCCAGTTGTGCAACATTATCAAATATGTGTTTAGCCCACTATTTCCCATTTACGAAAACTCACCACTTCACGCTGAGGATTTTGGAGCGAGCCGTAAGCGGTAAAAGATACCTCTGCAACGTATACACTACCGTTGGAGTCCACTGCTATACCGTGTGGGGCGATAAATTGATCAGGAGCTTCTCCGCCACTTGGGTTGCCGAATGCTGTTATCTCATTGCCTTCTTCGTCCAATATAGCAACCCTAAGACCGAGATTAGGTACTCCTTCTTGAACAGGCGGCGCGCCTCCTTCTCCTACGTATAGATATGTCCCCGTATTGTGCTTCACCGATGCAATAGACATTGGTCGATGGGCATGCACTTGCTTGACGAAGTTCCCCTCGGTATCAAAAAACTGAAGCCGGAAATTCTCTCTATCACATACCACTATTTGGTCATCACCAACCATAGCTATGTTGTGCGGCAGGCTGAATTGCCCTGGATCCGAGCCAGGAGACCCCCAAGACTTAATGTATTTGCCGTTGTTGTCGTACTTGTGAATCCGGGAATTGCCGTAACCGTCGGAAACAAATAGGTCGCCTGTTTTAGGATGAATCGCTACGTCGGTTGGCCGATTAAAAGGTTCACCGCCTTGCCATTCCGCGGCAGCACCGCGCTCCCCTATCCGGAAAATCAGCTTGCCATCCTGTGCTCGCTTATCGACAAAGTGACCAAGATCATCTATGAGATACAGGTTATCCTCCGAGTCAGTTCGTATACCATGTGCTCGGTCGAACTCACCTTGTCCCCATGATTCAAGGAACTCCCCGTTCCGGTCAAACACTATCAAAGGATCGGTTCCCCTGTTGAAGACATAAACGGAGTCCTCACTATCTACTGTAACGGAAGTGGCCTCTTTGAACCTCATCGGATGTGGTAGTTTAGCCCATAAAGGAACGGGGGCGAAACGGGTTTCAGGTGTTATTTGTTTCATTTTTTGAATATCTCCTCAAGTTGCCCTGAACGCAGGGCTTGTTTATGCAGGTTTGACTTGATTAGTTACTGTTTTTTTGGTATCCACTTGCGTAGTGAGACAAATTCGCCCGGCGCAGGTTGAGGTTGCCTGGACCACCAGTAAGTCCAAGCTACTTCCGCGATGTATACATTCAGCTTTGAATCAACAGCTATACCGTGAGGAGCGACGAACTGATCCGGACCGTTCCCTGGTAGAGAGGCGCCGAATGAGTCCAGTCTCTCTCCAGAATCAGACATAATGGTTATTCTATTACCCAAGTTCGGTACACCATGTTGCACTGGTGGCGGTCCCATTTCACCGACGTACATAAGTGATTTGCCTCTTCCGGCGGTGGTAACGGACATTGGGTGATAAACATGGTGCTGATCAACAAACTCTCCGTCCAAAGTAAATATCTGGAGTCGGAAATTCTCTCTATCTGCAACAACTACTCTGTCATCTCCCAATATTGCTATATTGTGAGGTAAGCTAAACTCTCCGGGTTTCGTACCGGGACGTCCCCAAGAGAAGATATGCTTGCCGCCCGAATCGAACTTATGAACTCGAGAGTTGCCGTAACCATCAGTGATGAATACGTCACCTGAAACCGGATGCACCGCAACGTCTGTAGGTTTATTGAACGGTTCGCCCTCCTGCCATGGAGCCGGAATACCGGGTTGACCCAACGTCCAAAGCAGAGTACCTTCTGGCGAGCGTTTCTGCACGAAGTGCCCTCCATCGTCTACCAAATATATGTTGTCCTGCCGATCTATGAAGACGCCGTGTGGGCGGATAAATACGTCATCTTGCAACCACCGTATCACCTTGCCTTCTGGATCCAGCACAACTAAAGGGTGTGAACCTCTGTTGAACACGTACACATTGTCTGAAGAGTCAACAGCCACTGAGGTGGCGTCTCCTCTGAAAGTTATGCCGAGAGGGATTTTAGCCCAGTATTCTAAAGGCTCGTATTGCGGTAAGGAAACTTGTACCATTGTCATTAGATCATATCCTCTTCTGGGGTTATAACGCGGAAATCATCTGCGCATAGTGTACACTTTGTTTTGAACTTATGGAGGCAATAACTTAAGCAGTCAAGGTATGATGACAATATCTATTTCTTTTGGAGCACGTCTGATAAACGGTTCTTACTACAGTCTTATGCTTGGAGAAATCATAGTGGGTGTGCTTGGTATAGTGGGGCTTATACTGCGGGATGCTGTAGAGGTTTATGATTATGGTAACTTATCTTTGGCAAACGCTCTCATATTTGTAGCGCTCGCACTGTACATATTAGAGGTTATGAGCGTGTCAGCGACGCGTTTGCGTCTCAGTTCCTATTCCGAGACAGAAGTAACTCACGTAGATCGTCAATTCCGGTTGCTGATGTATTCTCTGATACTGAAGACGGCCGTTTTTGGAGGGGTTACTGCTATCTTCTTTTTTATAGGGGACAGTGTGCCGCGTGAAGGACTTTCCGCCCTTGCCGGTACATGGGCACTGATATTAGGCGTAGCCGCTATAGTCTGGATGACGGTCAGAACAGGCACAGACCTAAGCACATTTAAGAACGGAGAGGCCATACGTCGCTGACAGCGGACAACAGGGCAAGGGTGTGATTCTGCACTGCAGCGTCTAGCCCGATTCCTGAATTTGGGGAGTCCAGTAGTGGATCAAACGGGTTTCTATCAATGTGTCAGATAGCTTAACCAATGTACTTCGTACATCTGCACCTGGGCATAAAATTTAGGAGTGGGGGCAGGTAGCCAAAAGACTTTCAGTTCAGGGTTATCGTTCCACTTCTGCCCAAAGTTTCTTCGCGTAGTCTATAGATTGTGAGTCTGCGTACCATTGATCACCGCCCCAAGCTCCTTCAATTGCCATGTACCCGGAGTAGCCGGCATCCGCAAGAGCAGCCACGGCAAAGCGATAATCTATCTCCCCATCCTGCAAAGGAACGCGTATAAAGACCGATCTATTGTTTTCCGGATGATAGACGCGCACGAGGTTCTTGCAGTGCCAATAATTGGATATAGGAGCCAGTGTTCGTATGGTGTCCTCAGCACTTTCTTCAGGAACGTCATAATTCCACAATATATTCCCCAGATCTGGATTTATGCCGAAATTGGGGTGGTCTACCATTTCGTGAATCATCAGAGCCGACCATGAGTTATCTACAGGAGAATTTTGATGAACTTCAAGCGATATCTCTACACCAGCCGTTGCTGCCTTCTCAGACGCTTTGCGATAAATCCTGGACAGGCTTTCAAAAGTCCACAGCCTAGCATCGCGCGACGAGTCTTGGGAAATGGGCCAGCCGCTAGAGCTCGCTGGAAGAGAACCCGGGGGATGACCAGGGTACCGTGCAGGGGCACTGATCGAGCCATTCACTACCTGCGCACCTGACCATGCAGCAAGGTCAACCGCTTTCAGAAGACGTTCTCTGTTGTTGCGGGCTATTCTTGCGTCTATAAGAGAACCTCCAGACCTAACAGCTCCCACTTTCAACTCAAAATCTGCCAGCTTATTTGAGAATTGTGTTACTCCGGACTTGTCATTTCCCGCTCTTTCAAGGACTTCAACTCCCACTTCCAAAGAATCAAACCCTAGCTGTTTTACTTTGGAGAGGAATTTCGGAGTGTAATCTTCCGGCTTAAGGTCTCGATAGCTCAGCAATTGGGGATATAAGGCAAAGTTACGGTGGGCATAACAGAATCTCAATGTGACCTCCTGAAAGTATAAGTTTCCTTAGAGTCTATCATCTGAACTATCTCAACTATACCTAAGATATCTTTGTATACATAAAGATATACACGGAGGAAAAAATGACCGAACAAAGTCTGGAAACATTAGCGGCAAAGGCTCACCAATGGCGTGAATGGTACTACAACGGTGAACCCAAGATGCCTGAAGCGACGAAGCCCGTAGATGACGTGTTTGAGGCCATAAATGCCGTCCTCTTTGGCAAAATATATCAGCGGCCGGCCGTTGAAGGTCGTATAAGAAGCCTCTGCACAGTGGCAGCGCTTGTGGCTCTTGATAAACCCAATCAGTTGCCCGGACACATCACTGGAGCTTTGAACTACGGATGGAGCAAAGAGCAGATAGTAGAGATAATAACCCAGATGCTTTTCTACGGCGGATACCCAGCGGCGGTAAACGCCTTGGCTGCTGCTCAAAAGACATTTGAGGAGTACGACCGGAAAAACGACAAGTAAGAAACTTCTAAGTTAGTTTGAGGCCTCCTGCTATGGCTTTAGGCTGCAAGACAATATACCTGTAATCCTGTGCCGGTAGAAGATTAGAAGTTGATTATATGAGGATATCGTTATAAGATTAGCAGTAGCTGTTTACCTTTCCTATGCTAGATGACTATTGGCTGAAGAACAAAAAAAACGTCTTGAAAGAGACTCGATGGGAGCGCTTGAACTCCCAGACTCCGTCTACTACGGAGCAGGCACAGAGCGAGCGAGACTCAATTTCCCGATAAGCCGCTCTCGGTTTGGACGCGACTTCATACGTTCGCTTGGCTTAATAAAAAAGGCTGCTGCTGAAACAAACGCTGATCTAGGTTTGCTTGATCGCAGGCTGGCGGACGCGATATCGGAGGCCGCAGCTAGGGTAGCAGATGGTAAATTTGACGATCACTTCGTGGTAGACGTATTTCAGACGGGATCCGGCACTTCTACGAATATGAACACAAACGAGGTCATAGCTAACGTTGCTATAGAGAAGTTAGGCGGGGTAAGAGGATCGCGTGATCCTATCCATCCAAACGATCACGTAAATAAATGCCAGTCCTCAAACGACGTCATACCCACAGCAATTCACATGACAGCGGCACAAGATATAACAGATCACCTGCTTCCGGCTATGTCCGAGATTGAAACCGCACTAGAGGCCAAATCGAAGCAGTTCTGGGATGTTATAAAGACGGGGCGCACTCACCTACAAGACGCGACACCTATACGTTTAGGACAAGAATTTGGCGGCTACGCGGGACAGATATCTGAGTCTAAAAGACGGGTGAGCTTTGCAATAGAGGAGCTGCGCTTTGTGGCACTTGGCGGCACCGCTGTTGGCACGGGGATAGGCTCTCATCCTGAGTTTGCCGGCAGGGTAATAGAGAGATTAAACAACGCTACGGGCTTGAACCTTCGGGAAACCATTAACCATTTCCATGCTCAAGCAACGATTGATAGTATAGTGATGACCTCAGGCGTACTGAGGACTTTTGCAGTAAGTCTTTTAAAAATAGCCAACGATATCCGGTGGCTTGGCTCCGGCCCTCGAGCAGGCATAGGTGAGATATATTTGCCCGAAGTACAGCCAGGATCATCCATAATGCCGGGTAAAATCAACCCTGTCATTGCAGAGTCTGCGGCTATGGCTTGCGCTCAAGTCATAGGAAATGACGCTGTCATAGTGACAGCAGGACAAGCAGGTGTCTTTGAGCTCAACACCATGCTACCCGTAGCCGCCCGCAACATCTTAGAAAGTATATCGCTCCTCACTAATTCCTGTTCAAACTTGACAAAGCAGTGCATAAATGGATTGATGGCGACGGATAGAGGTCCGGCAATGGTGGAACGAGGGCTTGCGATATGTACGGCGCTCGCTCCTGTAATAGGTTATGACGCTACAGCAGCGATAGCAAAGGAAGCGGCTGAAATGGGTAAAACCATACGAGAGGTAGCAGAGCAAAGAACGGCTCTTTCCTCCGACGAACTATACAAAATCTTGGATCCAACGTCAATGACCGAACCTAACCCCGCTATGTCCGCGAGCGGAGGGTAAGGCTTCCATCATCTGAAACCATATCACACAAAGGAAACGAAACAATGAACATAGAAAACAAACTCAGGGAGTTAGGTTTGATAATTCCTCAGGTCTCTGCTCCGATGGGCAACTACATACCAGTAAGCACTGTGGAGATATACGACCCAGTCTCTAAAGAAGCCCGTTTGTTGTTATATACTTGCGGTCTTGGCCCAAAAGACGAAGAGGGAAACTCGATAGTGGGCAAACTTGGACGAGATCTAACAATAGAGGAAGGGATTACCGCGGCACGTTCAATAGGCCTCTCTATGCTTGCTCTATTGAGGGAGCACCTAGGGAGCCTGAACAGGGTTGAAAAAGCGATAAAGCTTGCTGGTATGGTAAACGCAGACCCGGACTTCACTGAACATCCAACGGTGATAAATGGATGCTCCGATCTGCTAGTTGAAGTATTCGGTGAAGCAGGACGACATGCCAGATCAGCGGTTGGTATGAGCAGTCTCCCAGGAGGAATAGCAGTTGAGATAGAAGGAATATTTGAAGCCAAAATCTCATAACGATAAGGGATAAGAAAATGGAACAAGAGTCGCCTCGTAAACTGAGAATCAAGAGAATAAACCACATAGGTGTGCCCATAAGTGACCGAAAACGGGCATTACCTTTTTATAGGGATATATTAGGACTTGCTTTGAGGCCTTCTATGGTCGATAACAGTAATATCGTATGGACCGAAACGGAAGAGAAGTCAATGGTGCATCTGATAGAACCATCGCAGAAAAACGGCATATCACCAGGATGGCATGTAGCGCTTGAGGTGGAGAATTTTGACGAAGCTATGGAGATACTCAGTGAACGTGGCGTGCATATTGCCGACGGTCCTGGGCAACGGCACGATGGACAACGTTACGTTTATCTAATAGATCCCGACGGCAATCGCATAGAGATAACAAGTGCAAGCGACCTGAAACCCACCAAAAGGGTTGTAGACGATATGGGCAGGACAACCACCCGTCGCCGATAACTAGGCTGTTATTTTTCCTTCTGACCGAGCCGGTAGAATTGACGTGATCTGTAACTTATAGGCCTAGCCTAAATCGAATACAGGCTCTTATGTTGAGTGTTTTATGAATAGGTACTACCCGTTTCAGAAAGCCTCTTTTTAGCTTCTCTCACGGCCATACCAACCATCCCTCGCAAACCTTCACCTTTCCCCATTGAAAGACGTCTCCCAAACATCCTGTCCACTATATCTGGCCGCACTGCGGAAACTTTCTTGAGAGTCTGCCCCGATAATGTCTCTGCCATTATAGCCCCTACGGCGCGTGCTGAAATACCTTGAGGATTCTCAACGGCGAAGTAGAAATCAAGAGTCCCGTCTTCTCTTTCCTTAGCCCAGACGTACGCTTCTGATTCGCAGTTCGGTACTCGTTTATATTCAGGATAAGGCCTTACTGCTACGGAATCAGGTGGTTCACGAAAGTCGTCGGAGAGCCCCATAAGGTATTCGGCGCGTTCATCCTCGTCGCAATCGTCAAGCGTCTCTAGCGTACGCCGTAACGGTTCGGGGATATCGTCCGGCGTTGACGCTGGTTCAGCGTTCAATAGGCATTCCTACTGCGTTACCCCACTCGGTCCAAGAACCATCGTAGTTGAGCACGTCGTCAAATCCAAGCAGGTAACTCAACACAAACCAAGTATGGCTTGAACGTTCCCCGATACGGCAGTAAGCGATTGTCTGTTCATCTCGCTTAAGGCCTGCCTCTTCTTCATATATACGGCGTAACGAGGTAAAATCTTTAAAAGTCCCATCCTCATTCGCCGCCATTGCCCATGGGACGTTCTTAGCGCCTGGTATATGACCCCCGCGAAGTGCGCCTTCATTAGGGTAATCTGGCATATGTAGACGTTCTCCTGAAAACTCTTGAGGACTGCGCACATCCACTAACCCACCACCATCCTCTGAGTGCTTCCGGACTTGATCCCTAAAAGCCCGTATTGCCGAGTCGTTACGTGGCCTTGCTGTATAGTTCGTAGCCTGATACGCAACTGTGTCACGAACTAGAGGTCCGCCTTCTTTTTCCCACTTTATACGGCCTCCATCCAATATTTTTGCATTCTTATGACCAAAAAGCTGGAATACCCAGAAAGCGTAGCAGGCCCACCAATTGTTCTTATCTCCGTAAAAAACTACAGTCATATCATTTGATATACCCTTTCGGGACATCAAAGATTGGAACCTCTTTTGGTCAAGATAATCCCGCCTTATTGGATCGTTCAAATCCTCAGTCCAATCTATCTCTACAGCACCCGTTATATGGCCGGACCTGTAAAGTAAAGGATCTTCGTTTGACTCCACTATTCGAACATTCGGGTTATTCAGTTGTTTTTTCAGCCAATCGGTAGATACCAAAACCTCCGGTCGGGAGTATCCTCGGTCTGCAATATCGTTCATCGTATCAACCTCCTTGATAAATGCTTACAAGTCATTATATCACTCATGCCATGCCTGAAGCGAAAACTGTGGTGCCTCAGTTATATACAGAAGGTTCAGGAGACCTGTTCGGTTCATTCTATCGGTAGTGATTTACGATCTGGTCAACAACCTCCACTCTCCTGCAGCATCCTGACAGTTGCATAAGTCGGTGCAATATGCATATCATCAAAGAGGCTTAAGTTCACAGGCTATCGTTGGAAATCCTCAAACAAAATTCCTACTGGAGGTAGACGCTGAGTGCCTAAGTAGAACCGGCACTGATAATGACCTTATCCAACAGAGATACTCCAGAAAATTTCCGTATTCGTAGCATAATCCTCACGGTTTATATACCAGCTTTCCTGCTTATGATGGGACAGGCTGTAATTTTGCCTACTCTGCCTACTTTCTCTATAGATGAGTTAGGGGCGTCTCTTGTACTCGCCGGGCTTGTAGTCAGTGCGAAAGATTTCGGGACTATGGTATTTGATGTTCCCGCGGGGATGTTAGCTTCAAGACTAGGGTTACGTAACTCTATGATCATAGGCGTTTTATTGTTTATGATAGCTGCTATAGGTGCAGGTTTTAGCAACAACTACTGGGTGCTTTTTGCAACCAGAATTTTGGCAGGCGGTAGTTTCGCTCTATGGAGTATATCTCGTTTCACTTACATGGCACTGACAATTCCAAGTTCAAGCCGGGGCAAAGCATCCGCGGTATTCGGAGGAGTGGGACGTACGGCCTTTATAGTAGGCCCACTCGCCGGAGGGTTCGCCGCCGAGTTTATCCACGTACGGGCGCCTTTTTTTATACAGGCTTGCTTAGCTGTTGTAACACTTGTCATAGTACTCTACACCTCAAGGAATCTTCAAATCGTGTCGATAAAACAGAAGAGACACGGGATCATGGATGGGTTCAAGACATTCTTGCATGGCAACAAGAGAGTTCTAGTGCCTGCGGCCATGGTCGCCGTAACTTTGCAGTTTCAGCGCAAAATGAGGGAAATTTTTCCCCTATGGGGCAAAGCGATAGGCCTCAGTGAAAGTGATATAGGCACTATTCTTTCCATATCCGGAGTCGCTGACACTTTGATGTTTCCAATTTCCGGATTCGCTATGGACAACCTAGGAAGGAAATTCACAGCTGTGCCTGCTTTCCTGCTGCTCGCTTCCAGCATGGCTGTTCTCTACTTCGCGGACGGGTTCGGACTTATGCTGTTTGCAGCTGTGCTGGGAGGAGTAGGCAACGGTTTGACCAGCGGATTTATCCTCACAATGAGTGGAGACCTTGCACCCAAGGAAAATCCAGGTGATTTCATAGGTGTTTGGCGTCTCATTACTGACGGAGGGGCATCGGCAGGACCTCTTAGTATAAGTGCAATAGCCCAAACCACATCCTTAAGCCTGGCTGCCCTCGTCGCTGTAGGAATAGGTCTATTCGGTGCATTAGTCGCCATCTTTTTTATGCGCGACACATCTAGAATACGTTAAGTGCCTAAAGATAAACTGACCCTAAGGATAAACTGACAGTGAAGAGTCGTCAGAGTAATACGTAACGGAGAGGGTACAAACCGCAACAGGATTGTCGTTATCCTAATCCGAACTAGGTGAGCGTCTTTTTATCTGTTCTTGCACATTATTAAAAAACTGCTCCATAAGTGAAGTAGAAGCATTATTCATAAACCTCTGCCCTATTCTTGTAAGCATCCCACCGACATTAGCATTCCCCCTTACAGACACATAAGAACCCTCTGTGCCTGGAGAGCTGAAGGGTTTCAAATATATAGTGACGTCCTCTTCTATCCAACCGCCTAGACCTGAGGATTTTATAGCCATCCTGTATATGTCTGGCCTCCGCTTATCAACAACTCTTATAGTCCCTGAAAATTTTCCACGCAACACTCCTATACCCACATTCATTTTGACGTCAAACACCCCATCCTCCGATTCCGTCATATGATCTAGACCAGGTATACAGCTACTAATAAAGTCTTTATCATCCAGCAAGTCCCAGACATATTCGGGGGAGTGAGGAATCGTAAGTTCGTAATACAGCTTCATAAACAATCTCCAGAAAGAGTTGACGGTTCTAGTAATTTAGTGTACCATCTGATATATGATTCTCAAAACATCAATATAGTAATGTATTAGCTTCCATATTATACAGGATGCTAAATAAAAGATTCTTTGAACACACAAGCTTTTCGTTGCAACTGGGTAGATTAGACAGCAAATCTTTGCCCCAAATTGCTCAGCATAGATAAAATAGAATTGTCATGAGAGTCCACAATCACAGTAAAGCTAAAAGCCTCAGTGATTCTATGAGATTGGAGTCCTACAAGAGAAAAAGAATAATTATTAGGTTTCTGAACCCTATTCAAGTGATAAAGCAATTAGTCAAGATAATGATATTTGATAGAAAAACATTCTCGAGGCTAAACAGCATTAATAATTTGTGTTTATTTATAGGCTACCCAAGGAGTGGCCATACATTGGTTGGAATATTGCTCAATTCACATCCTAACATCGCCATATCTAATGAATATCAATGGGTACAAAAACATACATCAATCTTCATTGAAAATAACCTCCTAGGAAAGATCCTTTCTAACCAAATAAACAAACTGTGTGCATATGAAGTTCTCAAAGACTCGAATGAAAAGAAGGGAAATTGGTTTGAACAGCGCGGATATAAATATTCATCCGACTTCAAAAGTAGTGAAGAGTATTATAAATACAAGATTTTTGTATTAGGAGACAAATACGGAGGTATACTTGAACAGTCACTAAAGTCGAAAATTTTAAAGCGTCCTTATTTAGACATATTCACAGATTGTTATCAAAAAGATTTTAAGATAAAATTTCTTCATGTTATACGTAATCCCTTTGATATGATCAGTACTAGATTTTTACGAAGAATTTCTCAAAAAGATACTAAACTGGCAAATGAAAATATAGAAACAATTTATAAAGCTAAAAAAGCTTGTTTAAAGGACAACATCAAAACTTTGGAGCTTGTAATAAAGGAATCTGCCAGCTTATTTCAATACATGGATGAAATAAGAGTATCTCGGAATATGGATATTTTAGATATAAGATATGAAGATTTTGTTCAAAATATAGATAGTGGTATACGGAATATCCTCACATTTCTCGAAGTAGATTGTCCAAGAGGGTATATTGAGTACTGCTCTTTACAAACAAGACCTGCTCGCAGATCTATACGCCTCATAGAAAATATTTGGTCGGAAGAACAGATTAGAACTGTAAATAATACGATCGCTAAACATGCTTTTTTGACAGGATATTCGTTTGAATAGCGTATAGGGTAAGTTGGAAAATACAATAGAGACAGTCTGATAAGTATACTACAATCGATTATCTTTACACACTACATAACAATACACAAAAATAAATTGAAAGTCAAAAGGCATAATAATAACAGTTTCGGTAATAAGTATATTAACTTGGATGAACTTATAAAAGGTTCAAGAATCATCCATAAGATTTTGATGTATATTTATATAATCAAGAAAATAATAATTGATAGGAATAACTATTCAAAATTGAACTCAATAAACACCTTTTGTTTATTTCTAGGCTATATGAGAAGTGGCCATTCATTTGTAGGAACATTGCTCAACGCTCATCCAAACATGGCCATAGCTCATGAATATCAGTGGCCAGTAAAACAAACAGAATTTCTTTCTAGAAACCAATTTTTAAGACGGTTTTTTTTGAAGCAAATAAATAGAATTTTTATGTATGAAATTTTCTTGGATTCAGCAAATAGGAAAGGAAATTGGTTTGAACAATTTGGATACAAATATACAGCTAATTTCAAGTCTGCAAATGAATACTCTCAGTCTGAGATTTTAGTATTAGGAGACAAAAGTGGTGGTTTATTTACAAAATCACTGATACCAACTATGAACAAAGATAGCAATCTGTTAGATGTATTTAGAGATTTTTATCGCAGGAATTATACATTAAAATTCCTGCATATTATACGTAATCCTTTCGACATGATCAGTACTCAATTTTTGCGAAACAATTTCACCGACATCTTTGGAGAGCAAGCTAATATAGAAACACTATATGAAACCTATATACAAGAAAAGTCATTGCACAAGATGAAGATAAGTCTGAGTACAGAGATAAACTTATATGCCAACTACTTTGAAAATATACAAACAATAAAAGATTCTGGAAAATGGGACATTTTAGATATTCGCTATGAGGATCTGATCCAAGATATGAACAGTAATATACGCACTATCCTTACATTTTTCAACTTAGACTGTCCAGAAGGTTACGTTGAGTACTGCTCTTCACAAATAAAATCCTCACTTAACTCTAGGTATTTCATAAAAGGTTTTTGGACTGATGAACAAATTGAAACCGTGAACAGCCTTCTCCTCAAGTACGACTTCTTGCGAGGATACCAGCTCGTTTGACATTTAAATTAAGTGATTGGCTTGCTCGTTCATTCATAATTCTGCTATACTAGCTTTAAACATTGGAGGTTAGCCTATGAGTACAGAAAATAACAAAATACATATAATCGTAAACGGCAAATCACACGAATCCATAGTGGAACCCCGCACTTTACTTGTCAACTATTTACGGGATGAACTAAGCTTGACTGGCACCCATATTGGCTGCGATACGAGCGTCTGTGGAGCTTGTACTGTTCTTGTAGACGGTAAAGCCGTGAAATCTTGTACGATGTTTGCAGTACAAGCGGACTCTTCAGAAATTGTAACGGTGGAAGGTCTTAAACAAGGTGAGAAGTACCACCCTATCCAGCAGGCTTTCTGGGAGAAACATGGCCTTCAATGCGGTTTTTGCACACCTGGCATGATGATAAGTGCCGTGGAGATTCTAAATGAAAAACCTTCACCCTCTGATGAGGAAATAAGGAAGGGCTTGCGGGGCAACCTGTGCCGATGCACCGGATATCACAACATTGTTGAGGCGGTTAAGTTCGCGGCAGAGAAAATGAACGGAGGGGTCAAATGACCACTATCGGCAAATCAGTAAAAAGGAGAGAAGACCCTGCTCTTATAACGGGGAGAGGTCGGTACACGGATGATTTGCAACTTCCAGGGATGTTGTATATGGCTTTCGCTCGGAGTCCCTATGCTCATGCCCGAATAAAGCGGATAGACGTCTCAAAAGCGGCTGCTGCTCCAGGAGTCAGGGCAGCTTTCACAGGTGCCGATATTCAGGAACAGCTGGGCAGTCTACCCGTCGGGTGGGTTCTGGAAGATATGAAAGCACCTCCACATCCACCTTTAGCTTTTGAGAAGGTGCGATACGTAGGAGACGCTGTTGCAGTGATTGTAGCCGAGAGTCGGATAGCGGCAGAAGATGCCGTTCGGTTGGTAGATACCGATTACGAACCCCTAGACGCCGTAGCAGACGCTGAAGTCGCTACCAAAGAGAACGCGCCTACTGTGCATTCGGAAGCAAGCGATAACGTCTCATTCGTATGGAAAGTAAGTGGAGGAGACTACGAAACAGCAAAGCAAAATGCTGAAGTCATAGTTGAACAGCGCGTGGTTAACCAAAGACTGATACCCAACGCTATGGAGACACGCGGCGTAGTTGCTGACTACAACCCGGGTAACGACCGAATAACTATATGGACTTCCACTCAGATACCGCATCTAGTACGTCTTCTGTTTTCAGCCGTAACCGGCCACCCAGAGCATAAAGTACGAGTGGTAGCACCTGACGTAGGTGGCGGATTCGGTAGCAAATTGTACCTATATGCAGAGGAAGTAATAACAGGTATAGTAACCAAATTGTTAGAGCGCCCTGTCAAATGGGTAGAATCACGACAAGAGAATTACTTAACGACGACTCATGGTCGGGATCATATATCCGATCTTGAGATATCAGGCAACAGAGATGGGGAAATAATAGGCCTCAAAGCAAACATATACGCCAATTTAGGAGCTTATCTTTCCACGTTTGCTCCCGGTATACCTACCGTTCTGTTTGGACTGATGTTGTCGGGAGTGTATAAATTTGAGCATATGTCTTGCGAAGTGAAGGGGGTATTTACAAACACTACTCCCGTGGATGCATATAGAGGCGCGGGTAGGCCGGAGGCTACTTACGTAGTGGAAAGGCTTGTGGATCTTTTTGCAGCAGAGATAGATATGGATCCGGTGGAAGTGAGACGTAGGAACTTCATATCACCTTTTAGGGAACCAATAACGGTTGCCACTGGTGTAGCTTACGACTCCGGCGACTATGAAGGAGCTCTCAACAAGGCACTTGAGGTGTTTGATTACAACGGCTTCCGGCAAGAGCAAGATAAAGCCAGGGATCAAAACCGCCTCTTGGGAGTAGGTTTCTCCACATATATAGAGATATGCGGCATGGCACCTTCAGCCGTTGCAGCCTCACTTGGAGCAGGCGCCGGTCTATGGGAATCTAGCACCGTGCGCGTGCATCCTTCAGGCGCAGTTACTGTGTTCACGGGCACTTCACCGCATGGCCAGGGACACGAGACGAGCTTTGCACAGATCACTTCAGAAGCCTTGGGCATCCCTATGGATAATATTGATGTTGTTCATGGAGACACTGATCGACAGCAATTCGGTACCGGTACTTTTGGCAGTCGCTCGGTAGCGGTAGGGGGTCAAGCCCTTGTAATGAGTCTTGAGAAGGTAAAGGAAAAGGCTAAGCGTATAGCCGGGCATCAACTCGGTGTGGACCCTGATGCTGTAGCATTTGATAGCGGGTCTTTTTTCGCCGAAGACAGGCCAGACGAGAAAGTATCTCTGGTAGAGGCGGCGGGAGCAGCATACGCTGCCACGAACCTGCCTGAGGGAATGGAGCCCGGCCTAGAGGAGGTTAGCTTCTTTGATCCAGAGAATTTCACGTGGCCGTTTGGAACTCACATAGCCGTAGTTGATATCGACCCAGAAACGGGTCAAACGTCTCTTACACGGTATATCGCCGTTGATGATATAGGGAACGTAATTAACCCTATGATCGTAGATGGAATGGTGCATGGGGGGATAGCGCAAGGCGCCGGGCAGGCCTTACAAGAGATTGCTGTCTACAGCGATGACGGTCAGTTGCTTTCAGGATCCATGCTGGACTACGCAGTACCAAACGCAGAAGATATGCCCAGCTTTGAGACTTACAGAACTGTTACACCTTCTCCTGTTAATTCACTGGGTGTAAAAGGAGCAGGTGAGGCTGGAACTATAGCTGCTTCTCCTGCGATTATAAACGCAGCGGTTGACGCCCTTAAACATCTAGGGGTACGTCATATTGACATGCCTCTTACACCTGAACGCGTCTGGAGAGTGATAAACGAAGCCAAAACCACCTGACAGTTATTATCAAGCATGCGCGGGCGCCCGTAATATAAGGAGGTCTTCAAAATGACCACAGGTTCTACAGAAAAGTTCGAATATCACGCTCCATCAACCATTGATGAAGCTCTCCGTTTACTTGAGGGTTACGAAGGACGCGCAAAGATATTGGCAGGAGGACACAGCCTGATACCAGTCATGAAGTTGCGTTTGGCCGCACCAGATGCTCTTATTGATCTAAAAAACATAGCCGAACTGCGAGGCATATCTGATAATGGCATGTTAGATATAGGAGCGATGTCCACTTATCATGAACTAGAAAAGTCAGAGATAGTAAGAAAACGCGCTCCACTTATCGCTGAAACTGTATCCGAAGTCGCCGACGTGCAAGTGCGTAACTGGGGTACTATCGGAGGCGCAATATGCCATTCTGATCCTGCTGGAGATTCTACCGCCGCTGCCTTAGTCCTTGAAGCACAAATGTGCATAGTCGCTTCAGGTGTATCCAGAACTGTGTCCGCGGAGGATATGTTTGTAGGATTTATGAGCACCGCCTTAGATCCAAACGAGATACTCACCCGTATCAAGGTGCCATTCCTACCTCCCGGAACTGGATGCGCGTACATGAAGTTAGAGAACAAGGCGTCACACTACGCTCTAGTAGGAGTGGCAACAGCGATAACTCTTGACGCTTCAGGTGTGTGCTCAAGAGCTAGGATCGGAATCACCGGAGTAGGTGCCTGGGCCAGGAGGGCCTTGAAGGCAGAGCAAACCTTAGTGGGACAAACCCCATCAGACACTGTAATACACGAGATAGCTTCCTTATCTGCTGCAGAGTACACAGGGGAGTTCAACGACGATATTCACGCCTCGGCTGAATATCGAGAAGCAATGACAAAGGTGTTCGTCAGAAGGTCTATTGCAAAGGCCGCAGAGAGAGCTCAAAACACTCTCAACTAAACTCATCCAACCTAAAGATCTCGTTCTACAACCTATTTAGTTAATATTAACTCAACGTCGAGATAGTTTGACTTTTTACAGGGCTCAACAATCAAAGCTTGAGCAAGGTGGTTTGCCCTGCTTAAGTCGTTCTTTATAACACCGACTTTATATTTTTTTCTCCTTTAGCAGAGCATGAAGATCTCGAAGGCAGACCCCGTCCTCTTCAGGTGGTTTGCCGTCCACCCACGCCTTACGTTTTCCAGTAACACCATCTACTGCCCCTGCTTCAACGCAAAGTTCTATCCACTTTTCAGCCTGCTCTAAAGAAGGTAGCAGATCACGTCCGCTGTTTATAGAAAGAGCAGCGACAAGACCAAATGCTCCCCAATTAGAACAGGATGCGATTATAGGATGTGTAACCGTTGTTACTGAAGGGTTCGGGTGCAACCCCTCAATTTCAGGTATGACTTTGTGGAAATTTCCCATACCTATCTCGTTGCCGCCATCACCTATACCCACAGAGAAAGGATGTTGGTCAAAAAGATGATCTAGCTTCGCCGTATACTTCGATATGTCCAGGTTGCGCATATTGCGATAAGTACCGTCTACAGAAAGTCCGACACGTTCTACGGATACAAGAGCCGAGGGAGTATAGGTTTTTATAAGCGAGTTTGCAAAATCGGCGGAATCTAAATGAGAAGTCAGAGGAAACTCCACCACTTCAATTGTGTCAGTTATCGACTTAACGACGTTTAACGAGTAGGAATCGGTTACAAATATCGGTTCACTTCCGAGTTCCCTCAATGCTAAAGCGAGTGCAAGTGCACCTGGCGGACCGTCCGTTTCCGGAGAGCCAGAGGAAAGTATATAAAACCCGGTAGCGATGAAGACGCGACCTTTTCTTTCGCCTAGCATCGTAGCTGCTTGATCGACGAAATCGGCACTTAAATAGGGACGCAGGCCTGATATTGAGCGGCGATCATCTTGTAGTATTATATCCTCGATTTGACTCATAAGATCCCTTTAGTTAAGAAAGAGGCTACCGAAAGCACGATACAGCCATTATATCTCCTATCTCTACAGATGGTAATCATCTCAATAAGTATTGTTTCAACTCTTCCGAAGTCCTCGCTCCGGCTAGGAGATGGCCATATCTTCATCTTTGAGGTCTGTAACGAACATATGCCCTGGTGAATGGGTAATCATCAGTTCGGGTTTGGAGGCCATTGCAACCGCTTGGGGTGTGACACCACATGCCCAATAAACAGGGACACTATCCTTTTCAATAGGCTCCCAAGGGTCGCCAAAGTCCGGATTCATAGGATCCTTTATCCCTATAGCTTCCGGATCCCCTATGTGAATAGGAGCACCGTGAACTGAAGGAAAGCGGGATGTGATCTGTACTGCTCGGACCAGTTGCCGTCTGGGTATCCAACGTTGAGTTACTACCATTTGACCTGAAAAACGGCCAGCTGGTACCAGAGAGATATTTGTGATGAACATTGAAACATTACCTAGACGCTCAAAATGTGGCATGCGAATACCGTTACGTATAAGGGCGTGTTCAAAGGTAAACGAACAACCGAGCAGAAACGTTACGAGGTCTTCTCGCCAGTCCGTGAGCAAGGAAGAAGGCTCCGAAACAAGCTCACCATCTTGGTAGACGCGATAACGAGGGACGTCTGTGCGCAAATCAGAGCCAGGAGAAGAGATGTGCGCTTCTGTCTGTCCAGGCTCCATTACTTCAATTATCGGGCATGGTTTAGGGTTTCTCTGACAGAAAAGCATAAACTCAAAAGCTATACTCTTTGGAAGTATAGCAACGTTAGTTTGTACATAACCCTTCGCAACTCCAGCAGTAGGCTTCTTCCATTCGCCGGATCGTGCCATAATTCGAATTTTTCGCGCGTCAAAAGAACGCTCTTTGCTTATAGTCAACTCAATCTTGTATATGGCTAAACACTTACACCTATGCCTGTAATTTTACTACTGTATCCTTCGCTATGACTGTTCAGATAAACATATGTGCAGAATACCAATAAAGTTGCCAAGAGTAGTCTGGTTGCCCATTCTCTAGGACCTAATAGCAAGACAGCACCAAATCTTCTTGTACCTCTAACGTTTTAAATTCCCCGCTTGTTTTTCGGTGAAAACTATTTCTCTCTTTCCTTGCTCCATGCTCTGCGCAATCTCCCGATCATCAATCGTATAAGAATGACAGTTAATATAGGTACTAGAAATGCAACGAGTAAACCAAAAAGTATCACCGCAACAGCCACAACAACCACAATAATAGCAATAGTCCTTATTATTTTTAGAGCTTGCATATTTACAATATACAAGCTGAACCATTACTCTACAACGATATAAAAATCCTTGGCGTTCCTAGGGCCTCATGGCTTCAGCCTCTGTCTTTCAGTGAGCTTTCTTTCTTATCAGCAAATAGACCCCAAATCCTTCCGGAAACGAATCCTACAATCAAGGTGGTTAGGATAATCCCAAAGAGTGCGCCGTATGATACCATAAATGTCTCTGTAAAAAACGCTATAACTAAAACAACACCAATAATGACAAGAATCGCAATAGCCAAGAACCCTACAATCGCTAGAACTCGCATACTCATAATCTATCTCCCTTATATCTTCTTGCTGTTAGAGCCTAAATATATACTCAGGATACAAGCAGGATGATTTTCTGCAAGACTGAAAAAACCGAAACATGTCCTGGCGATTTCTTCTGCCTACGATACAGGTGGGTGCATGTCTATCCAAGGTCTGGCGCGCTCAAAAGCCCTGCAAGCCCTCATAAGCAAAACGTCCTCACCTATACGAGAAACCACTTGCACCCCTATCGGCATGTTGTGAGAATCAAAGCCGCATGGGAGAGAAACTGCGGGATGGTGCGTTGCGTTGAAAATCATAGTGTACGGTATGGCATCATACGCTATTCCTGCTAATGCCGCTTGACTTTTTACGCCTCCAATCACTTCGGGGGGTCTTTTATGAGGCCATGCAACGGCGGCTGTAGTCGGCAAAATAAGCATGTCGAAGCTCTGAAACAGTTCATCAAATTGCATGCGCATGAGCTCTATAGAACGTAAGGCCTTTGAGTAATCGGCACCCGTTACAGTTCTACCATGCTCCACCATTTCGCGGGTGTATACGGCGAGATTACCCGGAGCCTGGTCATAAAATCCGCCGTACATTGCTTCTTGGTTTGCAGTCCATATCTGCCACCAAGGCTGACGAGGAGATTCAACGCGAATGCCGGAATGTCGGACATCAACGCCAAGACCCTCAAAAGTTTTGACAGTTTCTTCGACCGCCGATTTAATGTGGTCGTCAGGGTTAGCAAAGCCTAAGTCAAAAGAGTATGCTGCTCGCAATCCTGATATGTCATCCTCAAGATCAGAAAGAAAATCATCCGGCGGAATGCGTAGTGAGCCTGGATCCCTTCCATCGAATCCACATATAGCCTGGAGCATAAGAGCTGAGTCTCTCACGTCGTTTGACATTGGACCACTGGTTGCCATCGGGTTGAAAGCTGGACGACCTACACCGCCGGCCCGAGGCACTTTGCCATGAGTAGGCTTTATGCCAAATAGTCCGCAGAAGGCAGACGGCAAACGTATACTTCCTCCTCCATCAGAGCCTGTAGCTAGAGCACACATCCCTGAAGCGACGCTAGCTCCCGCGCCTCCGCTTGATCCACCAGATGTCCTTGATAGGTCCCAGGGATTGTTACAAGTGGGAGCTATATTCGTGAAAGTCTCCTCTCTGTTCCCGAATTCTGGAGTGTTGGTCTTACCTAATATCACGGCACCGGCAGCTTTCAGTCGCCGAACTACAACTGAATCCTGATCTGGAACATTATCTCGAAAGAAATAAGAGCCAAAAGTCGTGCGCAAACCCGCTGTAGCTTCCAAGTCTTTAACAGATATAGGTACACCATGCAAAAGACCAAAGGAGTCTCTATCATCTGCGATGGCCTCATCTAATGAATCAGCGGTTTCAAGCGCCCTTTCTTCATCAAGCGTTACAAAAGCGTGCAGTCTATCATCAAGTAGGTGTATTCTGCGGAACGCGGCCTCAGTCAGTTCGCGGCAAGATATCTCCCGATTTATGATCATCTCTCGCTGAAGATGTGCAGGCATAAACAAAAGTTCTTTATCGTCCATTTTTCTTCCTTTGTCGGTTAAATCATTCAGCAGCTATATGCCAACGCGATTATAAAAATTTATCGCTGTAAGATGACGTAAGCACTTCAGCCAGCTTGTCCAAGTCTGTTTGTAGATGGTTACGCGTAGGTGTGGTCAGTAAAGATCCAAACAACCCAAACATAATAGCAGTAAGAATGCTATCCGATCTGATCTCTTGGTGCATATTTATGCGTATTTTGCCCTCTTCTTCTTTGAAAAAAACTGTACCGTCAATAGGGTACGGTCCCAGTACAGCTTTAAATCCCTGTTTAGAGGGAGGGTCATCCAATATCACTTCATGTACAAGGCGATGGGTCTTTTCTTCCCAAGTGTAGTCGAATTCGTAGCGTGAGCCAGGTCGACCCTTAACCGACTCCTCTTGCCACACCACGTTACTCATACCCGTACGCCATAGCGGATAGTTCATCGGATCGGTCACGTAGTTGTAAACCTTATTGAGGTCTCCTTCTACAAATACGCTTGCATCTACCACTATTTTAGGCATAATGCTTTACTCCCGTTCATCAGATTCGGCAGGATCTTTGGTTGCCGTGCACATGGGTTTCAATTCATTATGGCTCCGCCGTTTATATTCAGCGCTTGACCGGTAATGTTGCGTGCGTCTTGGGAAGCCAGAAAAGCGACGGCAGCACCAATGTCGCGCGGAGTCTGAGGTCTGCGGAGAGGGGTTACAGAGCGCACTAGCACATTGAACACTTCTTCCGTCTCCATGCCTGCAAATGCTTCTGGATTCATGTTCTTATGGTTCTCGGCTATGGCAGACCATATAGGGGTCCATAGACGTCCAGGGCAGACAGCGTTGACTCTAACGTCGTAAGGCGCCATATCTATAGCGGTTAGATGCATGTACTGAATAACCGCTGCTTTTGAAACCGAATAAGGGGTTTGAACATTTCCTCGTCCCTCGTCTCCAACCCCGCGCGGTTTGCGTCCTCCGTGCGAGGCCACGATTACTATGCTTCCACTATGTCTTTCAATCATTCCCGATTTGACGGCTTCGCAAGTGTTGACCACGCCACGAAGATTCACCGCCCACGTAGTATCCCAGTCGTTGTCTGAGTACATCTTGCGTTCAGAAAAGCCCTTGCCACCTATTACGCCCGCGTTCGCTACGCACACGTCTATGGCGCCAAGCCTATCCTCCGTCTCTGATACAAAGTCTGTGAGGGATTTTGAAGACGTAACGTCAACTAATCCGGATATAGTCTCGTATCCGGACGCTTTGATCTCCGTTGCTGCGTCTTTTGCCGCTACAGCATCTACGTCACACACCGCAGTCCGCGCTCCTCTTTCCGCCAAAACAAGGGCTATACCTCGTCCCACCCCACTTCCTGCTCCGGTAATCAAAGTGGTTTTCATTTCAAGTTGCCTACCAAGAGAATACATACCTCAATAATAGTGGATGTTTGGAGGTTTGAGTAAAACAGATTTACCATATACAGTTATAGTAAGGAGAATGAGAAAGCACTCTCCAACAGTTCGTCGCTCCAGAGATAAAGAGTGGCCGTTATGTGACCTATTTACAGTCCGGCTTGCTCTGATTTCCAGCTCTGAAAAGACTTTCGCTATAGTGAACGTGAAATTGAGATTCAAAGACGATACTGTTCTTAATACACATCAGGGTAATCACATTTGATACTAGCTATAAGAGGAATGGTATATTGAATTATCACATGAAGTATGCAGAGATATAATAGCAGGATGAGTAGAAAAATGCCCAGGACAGAACTCTTGACGTCGCTATGCAAACGTAGAGGGTTCGTGTTTCAGGGGAGCGAAATTTACGGAGGTGTTGGTAGTGTTTGGGACTACGGACCTGTAGGCGCAGAGCTTAAACGCAACGTGAAAGAGGCGTGGTGGAACAAGATAGTGAAGACACGGGACGACATAGTAGGTCTGGACTCAGCGATCATTATGCATCGGGACGTTTGGCGTGCTTCGGGACACTTGGAGAGCTTTACAGACCCACTAGTGGAATGTAGATCTTGCAATCGCCGCTTTCGTTCAGATGAGGCAGACGACAACAAATGTATTGAATGCGGAGGTGAGTTAGGAGGAGCCCGAGACTTCAACTTGATGTTTGAGACAGCCATAGGCCCTTTGAAAAATTCTTCCAGCACAGTGTATCTGCGCCCAGAAACTGCTCAGGGTATATTTGTCAACTTTGTCAATGTATTGAACGCGACGCGCAGAAGGCTGCCGTTTGGCATAGCGCAGATCGGTAAATCTTTTCGAAACGAGATAACGCCTGGTAACTTCATATACAGAACCCGTGAGTTTGAACAGATGGAAATGGAGTTCTTTTGCGCTCCCGGAGAGGATGAAAAATGGCACGAATACTGGATTCAGTTCAGCTTAGATTGGTACGCTGGCTTGGGGTTGCAAAGGGAAAATTTGCGCGTACGAGAGCATGGGGACAACGAACTTCCACATTACTCAAAAGCCTCGGTGGATGTAGAATACAAGTTCAGCTGGGGATGGGGTGAACTAGAGACTGTTTCCAACAGAGGAGACCATGACTTGGCAGCGCACACTCAGCTTTCGAAGAAAGAGTTGTCCTATTACGACGAAACGACGAAGAAGCGTTTCACACCCTTTGTGGTGGAGCCGGCTATAGGAGTTGATCGCTCTATTCTTGCGTTTCTGTCGGATGCTTACGATGAAGAAGAGATAAACGGTGAACAGCGGACTGTGATGAGGTTTCATCCAGACATCGCCCCTTTTCAGGTCGCCGTTTTACCCTTGTCAAGGAACAGTAAGCTGATACCCACCAGCAGAAAGGTGTATGACCTTATCCGACCCATGTTCAACTGTCAATACGACGATACCCAAAGCATAGGTCGAAGATATAGAAGACAAGACGAAATTGGCACACCACTCTGCATAACTGTAGATTTTCAGACTGTGGAAGAGGATTACGCCGTTACGGTGCGCGATAGAGATACAATGAAACAAGTAAGGACTGACATCAATAGTGTACCTAAAGTTGTGAAGAGCGAATTAGACAGGATGCGCGGGGAACTTGAAAACTGAAACACACCTGATTACGTATAAGAGGTTAATATGACCTTTAAGAAGATGAAAATAGCGTTTGCAATAGTGGCATCGGCGGGCTTGCTCATGATTGGTGCAGCCGCTTGTGGTGGGAGCAGTGGTGCAAGAGGACCTGCTCCAGACTTCAAGGTGTCTACGTTCGGGCATGGAGAGATATCTCTTGAAGACCTTCGGGGACAACCCGTTGTGCTTAACTTCTGGTTCCCGAGCTGCCCGCCCTGCCGCACTGAACTGCCTGAATTTGAAGAGGTATATCAACAATATCAAGGTACGATTGAGTTTATAGGAATCCAGCAAATCGGGCTAGACACCATTGAACAAGGCATGAATATAGTGCAGGAATTCGGACTGTCCTACCCTATATTCGCTGACGTTGGGAGTAAGGTTCAAGTAGATTACGGTGTCATAGCCTATCCGACAACTATATTTATAGACAAGGACGGCAATATCAGAGATAGTCATTCAGGTCTTATAAGAAAAAGCGAACTCGAAAAACAGGTACAGTCTCTGCTGAGTAGCTAACCTGATCACAGCTTGTTCGGCGACATCAGCCTATTTGATTGGCTACTCCTGATTGTTAGATGGGTTCACATAACGGCGGCGGTGGTGTGGATAGGCGGTAGTTTTTTCTTTGCAACGGTAGTACGTCCCGTAGCATCCCATTCAATGGCACTCCAACAAGTAATGCCCATTTTAGGCACCCGTTACAGAGAGATAGTAGAAATATCAGCGGCGTCTTTAGCAGTTACGGGCATAATCCTTATGGTGTCGAGGATATCGGGGCAGGATGCTTCAATAGCGTGGTTCATAGTGCTAGGCATTAAGTTGGCAGCAGCACTGTGGCTATTTGCTATGGTTTGGCGTATACGGCGTAGGAGGTCTTCGTCAAAAGCCAGTCCAGAAACTGGAAAGATTTCTTCTGCAATAGGTTACCAAGCGATCATAGCAGTAGGCGTTTTTATATTTCTGCTAGCTTCTTTGCTGAGGCTCATCGTTGAGAAGGGTTGACAGACGACGTGATACCAGCCTCACGTCTGACGAATCCACAAGCAAGGTCAGTTCGGAGACGGTCGTTTTCAACAGCGGATGTACTGCTCCCGGAGCTATCTCGGACAAGGGAATAAGGACAAATGCTCGTTTATGCATAAGTGGATGAGGCAAAACCAAGGACTCCCTAGAAGAACCTACCACACGTAATCCATATAGGAGAAGGTCTATATCTATGGTTCTGGAATCGCCTGTGCCTTTGCTGGACAGTTCGCGACCTAGACGTTGTTCTATTATCTGAAACTCGCTGACTAGCTTCTCCGGTTCAAGAGATGTTTTCAGAGTTGCAACCATATTCAGGTAGTTAGGTTGACGTTCAAAAACACCCCATGGAACAGTTTCGTAGACGCTTGAGACGTTCATAATCTCTCCCAGTTCTGAAAGATTATCAAGAGCGCTCCTCAGATAAGCAACGCTATTTCCTAAATTCGACCCCAAACCCACATATGCCGTTTCATTCAATTCTCAGTCTGTCCTCTGACTATCGCATCAGTCATCTGCACTATACGCGCCATATGCCGGATGTCGTGAACTCTCACTATATCTGCACCGTTGCATATAGAAACGGCAATCGTGGCCGCAGTGCCTTCTATACGTTCATGCATGGGCAGACCTAGAGTCTCTCCTATGAAAGATTTGCGAGACGTCCCCACAAGTATAGGTAAACCTTCCAGCCTGCTTTTCAGCTCATGTAGCCGCCGCAATATATCCAAGTTGTGGGCAGATCCTTTAGCGAAGCCTATGCCTGGATCTGCAATAATTACGTTGCGATTTACTCTTGCTTTTATAGCTCTCTTGATTGTCTCCGCCAGTTCAGAAGCTACATTCGACACGGTATCAGAGTAGCTGCGATTACCGTCCGCTCTATTATGGCTTACTACTATAGGCAAACCCGTCTTGGCCGCAGTTAATGCCATATCGTCGTCGCCTAGCATTGACACGTCGTTTATCAGGGCAACGTTTTCACGTGCTGCAGCTTCGGCAACCTTCGCCTTGCGCGTATCGATGCTTAAAGGTATACGCAACTTGCCCTTCAAGGCTTGTATGACGGGGAGCACTCGGTCTATCTCCTCCTCTGCTGATACAGGTTTGAAGCCGGGATAAAGCGACGCCGGGCGGGTCGATTCTCCTCCTACGTCCAAAATATCGGCGCCATTTTCTTCCATCTTAAGGGCCTGCTGAACAGCAAGCTCCAGTTCGCGTGGACTTAAGTTCTTTCCAGACAAGACCCCATCCCCAGAAAAGGAGTCAGGAGTAACATTCAACACACCCATCACATAAGTACGCTTTCCCCAGAAAAACGGTGTGTCACCTATATTTATTTCTGACACCAATGATCGCAGTCTCAATATTCTAGGTTCAATGTGATTTCAGTAAGAGGTCCCGTTCTTCTTATGGTCATTTATGCTTTAAGCTACTGATATTCTTAGTAAATTCTATTTTCCATGTAGGGTTGAAAATAAGGTCATATTCAATCATATTAAGTATTCCATAATTTTTGTCCATATTCATATTCATCCCGGGTATACTCTTTGATCGCGGCGGATATGGATGAGACATTCAATAATATACGGATATGTCATCAGTGACAATACCAAGCTAATAAACTAGCATACCATAGGTTTTTTACCACTTGAAGATGAATCTTTAAACTACGGGGCTGCACTTGGTAGCACTAAGGCAAAGAGTCTGACAAAGTTAGGTTTAGTGTAAGTTTGGTGTCATAGAGACGTTCTGTGTTATGGGCAGAATCACATATCCAACGCAATAACCTTCCTCTTTCCTTTTTCCTTGGCCAAAGGACGAATTGATACCACCGTGCTATCCCAGGGCAACACATAGCATGAGGTTAGGGACGCGGTGTTGTGCATCCTTCAGGATTCAGATAAACTTGCTTAGGTTACGTTCGTAATGATTGATTTAAGATTTGCTGTGATCGCGAACGTTGTCAGCAACTTTGAGATAGTGGAAAACGATGTCGGAATCAACTAAAGTAAAGCTCGACAAACTAAAAGAACGGAAGAAGAAAGCGGCGGAAGGAGGCGGAGAAGCTCGACTTGAAGCACAGCGCAACCGAGGCAAGCTCACCGCACGTGAGCGTATAGATTTACTAGTGAAGCGCGGGAGTTTCGTTGAACTGGACAGGCTTGCGGCCACCCGAAGTGGGGAATTTACAGCCAAAGAAGGCTCCTCGCTTGAAGGAGACGCAGTAGTAACGGGATTCGGAGAAATAGACGGTAGAACAATCTATGTTTATTCGCAGGATTTCACAGTATTAGGAGGTTCGCTATCATTAGTTGCCGGACAGAAGATAGCGAAATTAATGGACCATGCCTACCGGACAGGTTCACCAATAGTGGGGATAAACGACTCAGGCGGCGCACGTATACAGGAAGGTGTAGACGCTCTAGCAGGCTATGGCGAGATATTCTTGCGCAATACGCGAATGTCCGGTGTAGTGCCCCAAATAACCGTGATAGCAGGACCTGCTGCAGGAGGCGCTGTCTATTCTCCCGCCATGACCGACTTTATCTTCATGACCAGAAACATAGGACAAATGTACGTCACAGGCCCGGGCGTGGTTAAAGCGGTTACGGGCGAAGAGACCTCGCATGAAGAGCTTGGGGGGGCAAAAGTGCATGCCGAAACATCGGGCGTAGCTCACTTTATCGCTGACTCCGAACCTCAATGCTTCGCTATGGTTCGCAAGCTTCTATCCTTTTTACCCTCAAACAACGCAGAACAACCGGAAATCTTTGAGGCGCAAGACGACCCTAACAGAATCGATGCAGGACTGCGCTCGCTTATCCCGGATCAATCCATACAGCCCTACGACATCATGAATGCCATAGCTTCTATAGCTGACGATAGAGACTTTCTGCCCGTTCAGAGTGACTTCGCTGAGAATATAGTTGTTGGTTTCGCACGTCTGGGCGGTCGTAGTGCAGGGATAGTAGCAAACCAGCCGAAAGTCAAGGCCGGAATGCTTGATATAGACGCGTCCGACAAGGCGGCGCGCTTCGTGCGGTTCTGCGACTCTTTCAACGTACCTCTGATAACCTTGGTCGACGTACCCGGCTTCATGCCCGGAGTGGTGCAGGAACATGAGGGTATCATAAGACACGGTGCCAAGCTGATATACGCGTACGCCGATGCAACGGTTCCAAAGTTGACTGTTATCTTGAGGAAAGCCTACGGAGGAGCTTACATAGTTATGAGCAGCAAACACCTGAATGGAGACCTAAATTTGGCCTGGCCTACCGCTGAGATAGCGGTCATGGGACCAGAAGGAGCAGCCGGTATAATCGGAAGACGTGAGATAGACTCCTCTGAAAACCCTGCCAAAAAGAAAAAGGAGCTTGCTGAACGGTACAGGGAATCGTTCGCCAACCCATATATAGCGGCCAACCGAGGATACATAGACGACGTGATAGATCCAGCGGAGACCCGGTCAATACTTATAAAGGCTCTCAGAGCCTTCTCAAGCAAAACGGAGGCGTTCCCCTATCGTAAACATGGCAACATACCTCTCTAGATATGGAATATGGATATTGAAAAGGCGGTACCTTGTATGACTTCACCAGAAGCGTTAGAAAAGGCAAAAGAACATTTCGGAAGGCTGCTGTTACGACAAGCCAAACGAGTCGAGCTTATAAAAAACCAAGATAGCACCTTGGATTATGCCAAATTGCCAGTTTTGAAAGTAGGGATTATCGGAGGAGATGGCATCGGTCCCGCTATCACGGAGACTGCACGGGCAGTCCTTGAACAGCTATTAGAAGAAGAAACCAGGGCGGGGCGCGTCCAGTTTTACAACATCAAGGGGCTGACTATTGAGAACCGCGCTCGGCACATGCAGGCGATACCCGATGACGTGATGAAGGAGATAAAGGAATGCCATGTAACCCTCAAAGGTCCTACCACAACTCCTGAAAAAGGGGACAAGTGGCCTAATATAGAGTCTGCTAACGTTGCCATGCGCAAAGCATTAGACTTGTTTGCAAACGTAAGACCTGTGCGCGTGCCAAAAGAAAATATCGACTGGACATTCTTCAGAGAAAATACTGAAGATCTCTATGCTTTAGGATCAGATGGGCTGGACTTTGGAGATGATGTTTCTATAGATTTCCGAGTGATAACCTCACCCGGTTCCGAAAGAATACTAAAAGCCGCCTTCGAATATGCAAAGATTAACGGCAAAACCAAGGTTTCGGTGGTTACAAAGGCAAACGTTGTAAAGTCAGGCGACGGTCGTTTCTTGCAGGAAGCCGCAAAGATGGCGAAGCTTTACCCTGGAATTGAGTGGGACAGCTGGTATATAGACATAATGACCGCCAAGCTACTAGATAAGGCTCGCCGTTCAGATTTTCAGGTGTTGGTTATGCCTAATCTATATGGCGACATACTCACAGACGAGGCGGCAGAGATACAAGGAGGCGTTGGTACGGCGGGCTCTGCAAATATCGGTCGCCGATACGCAATGTTTGAGGCGATACACGGATCAGCTCCCAGGATGGTCAAAGAAGATAGAGCTCAATACGCGGATCCTTCTTCGGTGCTGAAAGCGGCGGGTATGATGCTGGCACACTTGGGACATCCGGGACTGGCGAAGCGAGTTGATATGGCTCTTGAGATCTGTGGTCAGTATGAGCGATCAGTGCGCATAACCGGCAGAAGCGATGGAGCCACCAGCGCCGAATACGGTGACTACCTGGTAAGTGAGGTACGCAACCCAAATTTGGAAGAGAAATGGCGATCCTATAACATATAGACCTAAACGTTTATGGATCTCTTTGCCCTTTCTAAGCTAACATGTCTGACAAAACTGCTATAGGTAAGATATGGGACATCTAGACATATCTGTTGTGTTTCAATAAGGCAAATCAGATCTTATCAATCAAAACTGGAGAGAAACAATGAAAGCTAAAATCTCGGTGATCGGAGCAGGAAACGTAGGGGCAACGACTGCGCAACGGATCTACGAAAAGGGGATAGCAGACGTAGTATTGGTTGACGTTGTCGCAGACATGCCTCAAGGCAAGGCGCTTGATATGCTTGAATCCGGGCCTATCATAGGGACTGACGCGAAGATCATAGGTTCAAACGGATATGAGGAGACAAAGCAGTCTGACATAGTCATAGTTACCGCAGGTATCGCTCGAAAGCCAGGTATGAGCCGAGATGACCTTCTCACCACCAATATGAAAATAGTGAAGGAGGTAACCCAAAAAACGGTTGCTCTGTCGCCGAACTGCTTCCTCATAGTGGTTTCAAACCCTTTGGATGCTATGGTGCAATGCGCATGGGAAACATCTGGACTAGACAAGCAAAGAGTGGCGGGTATGGCCGGTATTCTGGACACCGCTCGCTTCAGAGCCTTCATAGCTCAAGAGTTGGGGGTATCCGTTACAAACGTGTCGGCTTACGTATTAGGCGGACATGGCGATCTTATGATCCCTCTTATAGGATCTACCACTGTAGCTGGCGTCCCTATTTCAAGACTTATCGCCAAAGACCGGCTCAACGAGATAGTAGACCGAACCAGAAAAGGTGGAGCCGAGATAGTGGCCCTGCTCAAAACCGGTTCGGCATATTATGCTCCCTCCGCGGCCATTGCGGAGATGGCAGAAGCCGCACTCCTTGACCGTAAGAAGATACTGCCTTGCGCTGCCCTGCTACAAGGTGAATATGGCGTAGAAGGCCTGTTCGCTGGAGTTCCTGTCAAGATAGGAGCTGGTGGCGTAGAGGAGATCATTGAACTGGAGCTAACTGAAGACGAAAGAAAAGCCTTCATTAGATCTGTAGAAGCCGTAAAAGAGTTGAAGGAAGCCATGCAAAGGCTGAACTGACCCTCCTCATAGCTGACCGAGATAGGCGAATTATGGACGTAGAAAGCAACTTACAGCCCTAACGGTTGTTGAGATTACCCAAGCAGAATTACCTTTTTACGGGCCTCACGTTTACTACAGAGGAGTACTTTTATCCTACAGCTATACCCCAAAAGCTCTCAAGGCCAAAATGGCAGCTCCCACCCCTGCGGCATATACAGCAAAAGGGATAAACCCCAGCCGACGCACTACCATCATCATCAAGCGCATAGTCGTCAGTGAAGCCACAAAAGCCCCCCCTACAGCTACGCCCGCCCCTATCCAATCCACACCGCCGGTACGCACCATATCAACCAGCAAGAACAGCACCACCCCTCCTATCGCAGGAGCAGCAATCATAAACGAAAAACCGACCGCAGTGCTCCTGCTCAACCCTACCCCAGCTCCGGCGGCTATTGATGTCCCAGAACGGGAAATTCCAGGGAAAACGGCTACTCCTTGAGCGATTCCTATCAGCAAGGCGTCTCGGAAGTTCACGTCTGGCAGTTCGCGTCGCCGTACTCCCCAGAAGTGTACTACCGTTAAAACCAGCGAGGTAACAATCAAGAACATAGCAACCCCTGTTGGCGACCTTATCCATTCCGACTCAAGTACATTCCTTAAAAGCAATCCTGCAACTCCAAGCGGTAACGTGGCAACCACAATCATGGCAAACAGTTTGCGACCGTCTATCCAAGTACTTTCCGCTTCTCCGAAGCTCTGTGACAGCTGCAAAGTACCGCCTTTCAGCAACGACTTTGCTAAACCTATCCACTCACGCCGCATAAACCAAAGCACGGCTAAAAGCGAACCGCCATGTGCCATTGCATCAAAAGTTAAACTCTGATCCGGCCAGCCTGCTAACCATGAAACCAAAATTAGATGACCCGACGAGCTTATAGGCAGTAACTCTGTTACTCCTTGCACAAACGACAGCGCCAAAATTTGCCATAATGACATAAGAACCTCCCGAAATAGTCCCGACTATATTCTCTAACAGTAGACGTATCTCGCGTTCTGAGTATCAGTCGTATTAACCATTGAGGAGACATATGATCCCACAGATAACAAGCATCGAAACCGTAAGTAACAAAAGATTCCCGAAGGCTTTATGGGTTATTCTGCACTCTAGTGACGGAGCTAAAGGTCTGGGTGAAACGTCTTTCGGGCCGGCCGTTGTAGAAACCTTCATCCACTCAGAAGCCGCACCGCTTGTACTTGGACAAGACCCAAGAAACATGGATAAACTCTGGACCAGTATTTCGCGAATAGGGGTCACTGGACGCGTTCAAGGCGCGGAAATGCGAGGGCTATCCGCACTTGACATGGCGTTATGGGACATGCGGGCAAGGGTACTGGGGGTTCCCGTCTCTCAACTTCTCGGAGGGATGAGCAGAGATAAGGTAAGAGTCTACAACACCTGTGCGGGCTATTCTTATGGAGTGAACCAAAAAGGCGCAATGCCCGCGGGAGTTCCCGATTATCGTCCAGAAATGCCCTATGAAGACTATTATGCCTTCATGAACGATGCAGGAACACTCGCCGCGTCACTCTTGAGTGAAGGATTCACAGCGATGAAAATATGGCCATTCGACAAGTTTGCACCCGCGTCTGGCGGACAGTACATATCAAAGAAGGAGCTTAGCGAAGGTGCCGAGCCTTTCAGACTTATAAGGGAAAAAGTAGGAGACAAGATAGACGTGATGCTTGAGCTCCATTCAATGTGGAACCTACAATCCGCAGAAAAGATAGCCAAAGCCGTGGAGCCATATGGACCTTTCTGGATAGAGGACCCAGTAGTGATGGACGACCCCGGAGCATTAGCCGAATTCAGACGTTCTACTTCCATAGCTGTAACTGCATCTGAAACTGTAGCGTCGCGCTGGAGGTTCCGCGAGCTGCTAGAAAAGCGCGCGATGAACATATGTATGCTGGATGTATGTTGGACTGGCGGCATATCCGAGGCCAGGCGGATAGCAGCTATGGCGGAAGCGTTCCAAATCCCTGTAGCGCCTCACGACTGTGTCGGGCCGGTCTCCTTTCTTTTTTCCCTACAGCTCTCCTTGAGTGCTCCGAACGGACTAATACAAGAAGTGGTCCGTGCCCATATGTCGTCCTGGTATAAGGAGATAGTGGACACGTTGCCCAAAGTGGAGGGAGGTTACGCCTACCCCATTGAAGCGACGGGATGTGGTGCGTGGCTCAAAGATTCTCTATTCGAAGATCCGGATACCTCCATCCGAACGACGACACTGTAAGTGCCACTAACCACACAACCCCATAGGGCAGAAGCGTTTAAAATGCCCTTATCAACCGCATCATTAGACTTTTTAATTTAATGGTAGCCTAAATAACATACCTAAACTTAGAATTGATCGATGGCAAGAACTTCAGGGATACTGTGATCGGATTTGGCTAGTCCTATGAACTTTGAGAATGGCCATGAACTGCGGAGGATAAAGAAAAATGGATATGCAACAGAATGGTGAAGTGGAGGATCGGCAAGACGAACCAACGCTTGACAATCCAATAAGACTTGAAGTCAGCCGGCCTAAAACATTTAACAATGTACTCGCCTTCTTGGGTGCCCCAGTCATGGTGGTATTGTTCATCTTTAATTTTATTGAACCCATATTTGGAGATAACGGCGCGGGAATTTTCAGGTCAAGGGTAATTTTCAACCCGATCGCGGTTATTGTACAAGCCGTAGTAAGCGTGAAAGGGATTATGTTACTACCAAGCTTGATAGTTCTTGTTTTTCTTTGGGTCATTACCATTGTGACGATTTATGTTAACTATTTTCTGACGGCTATATCAGGACAGTACAATAGAGGCTTTTTCAACCTAACCGTCAATGTTTCTCAATGGAGCGTAAGAGTGTGGGGATACCTCGTAAGCTGGTCGGATACATATCCCCCCTTCAATTTCGATAAAAATAGCCACCTAGTAAAATTGAACGTGCTTTACCCAGAAAAACCAAGCAGATTTCTTGCGATTCTGGGAATACTGATAGTGGTTAAGCCTATTTTGGTTCTACCGCATTCCATAGTACTGTTCTTTGTGAGCGCCATATCATATTTGATGCTCTTTGCTGGTCTGCTTATGTCAGCAGTAAGCAGTGTCTACTGGGAACCTGCTTTCCGTTTCTCAAAGATTACATGTCGGTGGCAGTTAAACGTTGCGGGTTATATTATGGGCTGGACGGATTTATACCCTCCGTTCCTCTTTGGTGAACTCCAAGAATCCTTCCAATCCAGCTGAAATAGCAAAAGAAGCGCATTGAGATATCCCCTTTGGTCAGCCTCTTGAATCGAGGTAGAGTACATATCTCTTAGGGAGAAACAGAGACATACAACAAGTAAATTGCCCTTATCAACCGCATCATTAGACTTTTTAATTTAATGGTAGACTAAGTGAGATACCTAAATTTAGAATTGATCGATGGCAAGAACTTCAGGGATACTGTGATCGGATTTGGCTAGTCCTATGAACTTTGAGAATGGCCATGAACTGCGGAGGATAAAGAAAAATGGATATGCAACAGAATGGTGAAGTGGAGGATCGACAAGACGAACCAACGCTTGACAATCCAATAAGACTTGAAGTCAGCCGGCCTAAAACATTTAACAATGTACTCGCCTTCTTGGGTGCCCCGGTCATGGTGGTGTTGTTCATCCTTAATTTTATTGACCCCATCATTCAAACGATCACTGGAGATGACGGTGCGGGACTTTTCAGGTCAAGGGGAAATCTTCACCCGATCGCGGCTATCGTATATGCCGTAGTAAGTGTGAAGGGAATTATGTTACTGCCGAGCTTCATAGTTCTTGTTTTTATCTGGGTCATTACCGTTGTGACGATTTATGTTAACTATTTTCTGACGGCTATATCGGGAAAGTACAATAGAGGTTTTTTCAACCTAACTGTCAATGCTTCTCAATGGAACGCAAGAGTGTGGGGATACCTCGTAAGCTGGTCGGATACATATCCCCCCTTCAATTTCGATAAAGGTAGCCACCTAGTAAAATTGAACGTGCTTTATCCAGAAAGGCCAAGCAGATTTCTTGCGATTCTGGGAATACTGATAGTGGTTAAGCCTATTTTGGTTTTACCGCATTTCATAGTGATATTTTTTGTGAACGCTATATCATATCTGATGCTCTTTGCTGGTCTGCTTATGTCAGCGGTAAGCGGCATCTATTGGGAACCTGCTTTCCGTTTCTCAAAGATTACAGTGCAGTGGCAGTTAAATGTTGCGGGCTATATCATGGGCTGGACGGATAAATACCCTCCGTTCCTCTTTGGTGAACTCCAGGAATCCTTCCAATCCAGCTGAAATAGAAAAAGAAGCCACTAGATATCCCCTGTGGTCAGCCTCTTGAATTGAGGTAGAGCACTTTACCTTAGGGGAGAAACAAAGACATACAACAAGAGCTAGAAACGGGTTGAGAATACCCATAACCATTAGGTTCAAAAACTTACTAAAGTTGATAAATTTCTTGCCTTCTTGGTAATGTTCTGGCTTTTGTTCCAGATAGTGGTTGCTCTGTTTGTCAGCCTACTGTTTTTTTCTGGGTTGACATAGACTCAACCGGACTTTTTCTTGGCGCAGTATGGCCCATTGCTTTAGCAGTAATGTTTGCATCAATAGCAAAGGCTTTGGCAGTGTCACCGCATAGCGCGATATTTACCTTCATATATCTAGCAACGTTATTAGCTGTTTGGTTGAACTACCTGAACGTGCTCCTAACCGGCAGATACAACAAAGATGTCTTTGACCTGTCCATAAGTGTAACTCGTTGGTCGCAGAGGATAAACGCGTGGATCTTGAGCTGGACAGACCTTTATCCAGATCTCAATGTCGTTGAAAAGGGAAATTCCCCCTTGACTTAGAAGTACAATACCCAAACAGACCTAGCCGTTTGCTTGCAGATATCTGTATACCAGTCTGACCAAAGTTGCTGTTGGTTGCACTTCATAGTGATGGGAAGACTATTTATTCATGGAGTAGTCAGCTCTCTTCATCTTCAATCCATCTCCCTCCTGCTTGAATCTGGGTAATGCACCTAAAGTTCAGTCGAAAGGGGTTGGATAAGATAAATCGTCGCTTAAGCTTAAATAAATAAGCAGAAGGAGACTATCCCCTTCTGCTCATTTTTATTTGGTCTGTGCAATTAGTTTGCATAGTGCAAACAGCTTGTTATCAGCACAAGCGCACGATCCTTTATCCAAAGAATAAAAAGTTTTCAAGCGCTTGTCAAGTCCTGATTATTTAAGCGGGGGTTGAATTTGCACCACAAAACCGATAGGCCTTAGGCTTTCGGAGCACTTTCAGCAGGGGTTCCTGTTTCCGTTTCCGCATCAGCTTCTTCTGGGATTTTGTCTTTCGGAGAAGTTCCAATTGAACTAAAACCGGTTCTTATAGTCCTTCTGGGATGACGCATAAAAGGAGGAATAGTCAACTTTCGGTTGTCTTTCATGACTTCTTCTATATCTGTCGTCTGTTGTGATGGATCTTTCTGATCGGACTCAATCGGAGGGAACCCCGTAGCAATAACTGTAAGTTTGACCTCATTCTCCATCTTAGGATCTTGAGTGGTACCAAAAAATATGTTTGCGTCCTTAGAGACTATTTGTGATATGAAATCAGCAGCTTCGCTTACCTCGTCCAAAGTCAGGTCTGGACCTCCAGTTACGTTAAATATGACCCCTCTTGCACCTTCTATAGACACCTCTAGTAATGGGCTTGAGATGGCTTCCTCAGCAGCAAGCATCGCCTTATCAGGACCCATACCGTTTCCTATAGCCATCCAGGCCTGTCCAGCTTTCCCCATCACAGTTTTAACGTCTGCAAAGTCGAGGTTGATGTCTCCAGGTACGAGAATCAGCTCGGATATAGCTTGAATGCCTTGTCTAAGCACGTCGTCTGCCAGGTGAAAGGCGTCTGCCATTGTTACGTTGCTGTTGTTCACCAATAGAAGCCTCTGGTTCGGGATGACAATCAAGGTGTCCACATGTTCCGACAACTTCCTTATCCCTTCTTGAGCAAAGCGCGCTCTCCTAGGTCCCTCAAACTTGAAGGGCTTCGTAACCACCCCTACGGCGAGTGCACCTATCTCTCTGGCCACTTCTGCGACCACCGGTGAGCCACCGGTCCCCGTTCCGCCACCCATACCTGCCGCGATAAAGACCATGTCGGCCCCTCTAAGCAACTCTTGTATCTCTTCGCGGTTTTCCTCGTGGCACTCACGCCCTTTTGAAGGGTCGCCGCCTACTCCCAAACCTCTCGCTTTGATGTCGCCCACTCGCAGACGCATGTGCGTTTGAGCGTTTGCCAAGGCTTGAACATCAGTGTTTATGGAGATGTATTGAACTTCGGGCACGCGATCTCTATACATTCGAGAAACGGCATTAGATCCACCGCCTCCCACTCCTACGACCTTGATATTGGCTTTCCCTATTGGGTTGTCCTTTTTGCGCTTCATGTAGTCAAACCTTTGCTTTTGTTATATGGCTACCGTGATATTCAGTTTTGTTTTTTTCCGAAGAGAGTCCGCAGAGAGAAAAAAGATCCCGTCCGCTTGGAGGTTTGAGCTGACGTGACGCCCACAGGTTCACTTCGGTATGATTGACTTTTATCAGAGACGTGCTCGGAAGGGGGAAGGTTCTTCATTCCCCATAATGCTAGCCCTTGAACCACAGCGTACGCTGGCGTCTTGAACCGATTTGAGAGGCCATCAACCTTAAAGTCTCGGGGTGTAAGGATGTTGTATTGGAGCATATATCGGGTTACGCTTGCCAGTCCTTCCATCTGAGATCCTCCGCCTACTAAAACCAGCTTTTCGAGAGGGATTTCGGATTGTATATGTTTTTCAAGGTTTATAGTTATCATCTTCAACATCTCTTGAAGACGTTCCTTAAGCAATATGCCGATATCCTTACGGGTAGCCGTTATAGGTTCGTCCATAGTAGTGGGATGAAGCACTATCTCCCTGGGAGTCTTAGACGCTTCAGGGGTGCACGTTCCTTCATTAAGTTTGATTTGTTCAGCTTTGTCAAAGGGTATACCAAAACTGACGCTAATATCGCTAGTGAAATAAAACCCTCCCACGGGCAGCACTGAAGTATGTAAGGGTGCTCCCTCAAAGAAAGCGGTTATGCCGATATCACCGCTACCTATATCAAGCAGAATCGCCCCGTCCTCTTTCTCATCATCGGAGAGCGCGACTTCCGCAGCGGCCAACGGCTCGGCGATTATAGCATCCGGAGCTATCCCCGCATCACGCGTTATCCGTTCTATGTTTCTTATCTCGTGCACATTTCCGGTAATGGAGTGTGTCTCTATGCGAAAATCTCCGGCTCGCATTCCCAGTGGGTTCCGTATAGTATGTACTCCGTCCAGAGTGTAACGACGTGGTATTATGTGAATCAGCTGCCTATCTAGAGCCACGTCCTTCTTTGCTGCCATGCGCAGAGCTACGGACATATCCGACTCCGTCAGTACGCGAACAGCATTTGTACGGGGAGTTTGATCCCAGGTGTTGAATGCCTTCAGATTTGCTCCACCAATGCCCAAATAAGCCCGCTTTACGCGGACTCCCGCCTGACGACCGGCTTCTTCTGCCGCTTTTTGGAGACAATCCGACAGCACTTTATCATCTTGAACTCCGGGACCTCTAGAATCATCTATCGGAGCGTCAGCTATTCCCAAGGCTTCCGCTCCTGTGTCGGTTGCACGCGACACCAACACGCAAACCTTTGACGTGCCGATATCAATTGCTACTTTCAATTCATTTTCGCTCATTATACTCTCCAATCGCGTAAGTTACGCACTCACATATCTGTGGATAAGATCGTGTAAAGCACGACGTCTCATAATCTCATAGCCGATCTCAACTTAGCACTTCTGCTCCGTATATTCGCTTTTACTTCTGCAGCAGTAGGTGCTATAGGTCTGGAGGTCAACCGCTTGATCACCGCAGTATGGTCGCAGAAACATTCAGGAGTGCCGGGTGGACATATACAGTCCGAAGACTCTCGTCTAAAGAAGCTCTTAACTATCCGGTCTTCCAGTGAATGGTATGAGAGGACTACCAGCCGGCCGTTTTTACCTAGGAGTGAGACCGCTTGTTCCAATGCCGCCTCTAATGCTGATAGTTCGTTGTTCACCGCTATCCTCAAGGCTTGAAAGGTTCGAGTCGCGGGGTGTTTATTACCCATCTTTCTAGGCATTGTGCTTGATATCACTTCCGCTAGCTGCAACGAAGTGCGTATGGGTCGGTTTCTGACTATAGTCTTCGCTATACGCCTGGACCCAGAATCCTCTCCGAACTGAAATATGATGCTTGCTATCTCATGTTCCGCAAAGGAGTTAACAATATCGCTTGCGGTAAGGGTCTGGTGGATACTAAACCGCATATCAAGAGGATCCGGCCGTCTGAAAGAGAATCCACGTTTCTCGGCGTCAAGCTGAAGTGAAGACACTCCCAGGTCAAACAGCACGCCGTGCAATGGGACAAAATTTAGCTCAAGAAGAGTCTGGCGTAACTCTCTGAAGTTGACGTTGAGCCCTATAAAGGAGTCCTCAAACTCTCTGAGGCGTATGTTGGCAACTGATATGGCTTCATGGTCAGCGTCTATGCCTGCGACTTGCCCTCCCGGCTGGGCGGCTCGCAGAATGGCGCGCGAGTGTCCACCTTCGCCGCAAGTCGCGTCAAGGTATCGTCCTCCCGCTTGAACAGCCAGCTGCTCTAGCGTTTCAGGGACCATAACTGGCATATGATAAGGTTCTATTCCCGTCAGTAGCAAGGCCTTCTCCTGATGATTTGCTATGCTTATTCTTGCAGTATTTAAAAAGGTTGTCATAGAGTTTTTTGTGCGACTTACGCGGATAAACGCGTAAATCTGCCCAAGTAGATCAGAGCCAACGATTCAAGATCATGTTTCATCAAGAGCATTCAAGTAAGAGTGACCGCACTATCCACTTTTCGGTCTTAACGGCAAGTGACGCTTCAGCCAGAGGCGAACGAGAAGACGTAAGCGGAGATCTAATAGTACGGCTTATGAAGGAAGCGGGCTTCAAGCTACAAAACCGTCTGGTTTTGCCCGACCAGCGCGACGCTATAGCCAATATCCTTGCGGCATGGTGTGACGAAGGTAAGACCGACGCAGCCATAACCACTGGAGGCACCGGACTCTCTCCTAGAGACGTAACTCCGGACGCTACTGCGGATATATATGACTATGAAGTACCCGGAATCGCCGAAGCTATGAGAGCGAAGTCGTTGCTGATCACCCCTTTGGCGATGATCAGCAGAGCCAAAGCAGCGGTTCGCTCAAAAACTCTGATAGTCAACCTGCCCGGCAGTCCAAAGGCGGTAAGCGAAATGCTCCCCATAGTGCTTGACGTCCTGCCCCATGCCATTGATATATTGAATAGCCCCGCTCGTTCTAACTAGCGACTATATTCGGCTTGGTCTCAGCCATGGAAATCAACGTAATAACACTGTTCCCTGAGTTCTTCTCAAGCCCACTCTCCTGTTCGTTGATCGCCAGAGCGATGGCCGTTGACGCTATTAATCTACGCTTCTTCAACCCCAGGGATTTCACTCGTGATAAGCATCGAAAAGTGGACTCCCCCCCTTTTGGAGGCGGCCCCGGCATGACGATGATGCCCTCCCCTCTCTTTGCCGCAGTTGAAGCAGCAGGCCACACGTCCGTAAGTCGACCGCGGGTGATACTAACCACGCCTCAAGGCCGAACCTTTTCCCAAAAGGAAGCTGTCCGGCTGTCACGTTTGACTGCATTGACCATCGTATGTGGCCATTATGGCGGAGTTGATGAGCGATTCGCTCAATACGGCGCAGACGAGGAGTTGTCCATAGGCGACTACATACTTACCGGTGGAGAAACTGCCGCGCTCACCATAACGGAGGCGGTTGCGCGTCTCCTGCCTGGTGTGATAGGCAACCCTGTTTCGCCCGAGACTGACTCTTTTTCAGAAACTAACCAAGGACTGCTGCAAGCCCCGCAATATACACGCCCCGTCACGTATAAAGGCAAGACCGTCCCAAAAGTCCTGCTATCTGGCGACCATAGTAAGGTAGCCGAATGGAGAACCGCGCAATCCGTAGAACGAACGAGAAAAAGGCGCCCGGATCTATTAAAAAAACGGCGTGCTCCGTAAGCGACCTCATGTGCCCTCGCATTTCCCACAAAGCGTGGGGAAACCGTTTATCATTGCGTTTGATCGTGCGGTCTGCCCAATAATAAACGCTTGAATTGACAAATACCAAAGGCACGGCTTATAATAAAAAGCATAGATGGGGCACCCGGAGCTTAACCATCCTCCTTAGATGAGAATAAACTCCTTTCCAAACCTTCCTACCTCCTCATTGGGTGCTCCATCAATAATAACTTTAACCTCTTAAGATAACTCAAGGCACTATATAATTAACTTTTGCCTGGCCATTGAAGCCGTCAATTTCAGACGCTCTACGCCTGACTATGGGTTTACAATTCTTTAAATTAAAAGGCTCTCCTGATGGACACTCGAAAATACATATCTCCGCCATCGACCTCACAAGACGCGTCCGAGGATGCTGACGTTTTCAACCACGTCGATCCATTCGGTCCTGGAGACACCGTTTCAGTCTCTCTTAAAATAAAAGAAGGCGATCGTGACCGCGCGCAGGCTTTCCAGGGAGTAGTGATAAGAGGCAAGTTTGAACGTGGTAAAATACCGCAGCCGGGCGCCTCGTTTACTGTTCGCAGGATATCGGCGAACATAGGAGTTGAGCGGACAATCCCCTTGTACTCCTCTTCCATAATCTCGCTCAAAGTACTGCGCAGAGGCAAGGTTCGCAGGGCGAAACTGTTCTACCTTCGTAATATCTCCGGGAAGAAAGCTCGTATAAAGGAACTGCGCTGACGATTGGGACATGTCGGCAGATAGAAAGCAAGCTGTCGCCCCAGCACTTGAAGATGAACCAGCACGCTATGCTGAAGTCGCCGTAGACTTTACGTCTCGTCCTCAAGCTCTATTCACCTACTTAATAGCCAAGTCCGAAGCTCAGCCAGGGGATTTGGTCAGGGTCCCGTTCGGCGCCATGGAACGATACGGGGTTGTAGTACGCCTATCCTTTTCAACTGATCTCGACCCGGATAAAGTGCGGCCTGTACACGAGCGCATCCGAGGGGGGCCGTTTATTTCCCCAAATCTGCTATCTATCGCGGAGTGGATATCAACCCGCTATCATGTGCCGATGTACGCCGTATGTTCAGGGATGCTACCGCCTGGTGTCGCCATGAAACTTAAGACTTGGGTATGGCGCAACATAGAGTTAGACTCTGAACAGTTCACTAAGCTTAGTTCTTCCGACCGGCACTCCTTAGAACTTGCCCCAGCCAAGGACACTCCTGTTTTGGACAAGACGTTCGCCAAGAAATTGGGCGACCGCGGGAGAGATAGAGTTGCTTACCTGGTCAGGCGTAAGTTGCTCGCCTCATTTTCCGAGCTGCCAGCGCCTAGACTTAAGCGTCGCACAAGCAAGCGAGTTTTCCTCCTGGCTAGCTCGGAGGAAGCTTTAAAAAAACTGGATAAGGCTGAGACGTCAGCTAACATTACGACCAAGACAAAAGATCTTGTTCGGCATATAACAAGGCATGAGCCCGAACATTATAGTCTCAGCGCTCTAAAATCAAAATTCGGCGCGGCTACCTTACAAAACGCGCTAACCATTGGCGTTGCCGAGGAACGAGTAGTGGAGCTTACCCGTGATCCTTTGACTGGGTACACGCCTCAAGTAACCTTCCCACCCGACCTTCGGTCTGATCAGGCGACGTCTGTGGACGCCGTCATTAAAGCTATGCGGGATGGAGGAGGACGGTTTCTGCTCTTTGGGGTCACAGGATCAGGAAAGACCGAAGTCTACCTGCGTTGCGTTGAGCGGTGTCTTTCCATGGGCAGAAAAGCTATAGTCCTTGTCCCGGAGCTTTCACTTACTGCTCAGATGTTACTACGGTTCAGTTCCCGGTTTCCGGGCAAGGTCGGATTGTTGCATTCTGGGCTGACTGAACGCGAACGTTTTGACGAATGGGAGCGTATAAGGAGAGGCGAACGCTCTATTGTATTAGGTGCCCGTAGTGCTGTTTTTGCTCCAGTCAGCAATCTAGGTTTGGTAGTCATAGACGAAGAGCATGAGTGGGCTTACGAGCAGCGAGAATATCCTTTCTACAGTGCACGTGAAGTGGCGACCCGTCTGTGTCAACAAACAGGGGCAGCTATGATACTAGGCAGTGCCACCCCAGAAATGAGTTCATTTCACAAAACTATACGTGGAGAGATTCAGCTTCTAAGGCTCACACGCAGACCATTTGACATAAACCTCCCTACCGTAACCGTAACGGACATGAAAAACGAGCTGCGGGAAGGACATTATCATATGTTGTCTCGCGCCTTATTGAAAATGATGCACGAAGACTTAGAGGCTGGAGGTTCAGTGCTCCTGTTTCTGAACAGGCGGGGCGTTGCTTCCTTTATACAGTGCATAACGTGCGGGACCGTGAGGTTTTGCCCTAGATGCTCCGTTTCCCTAACCCACCACAGACCCTCCAGATCCCAAGGCAATGGACGTCTGATGTGTCATTATTGCGGATACCGTACCGCGGCGTCGGGACTTTGCCCGGAGTGTGGAGGCAAAGCGGTAAGCCGCAACCTTGGCGACCAAGCCTTGGAGGAGGTTGTAAAGAAAGAGTTCCCATATTTCCCAACCATCAGATGGGATAGTGACACTACCCCTTCCTATAAAAAGCACCAGGCTATATTTGAAGCGATACACAGCGGCCGCGTGCGTATAATCATCGGTACGCAGATGGTAGCAAAGGGACACGACTTCTCGGGTATCACGTTGGCGGCGGCGGTAGCGGCGGACACAGGCCTGGCGTTTCCCGATTACCGCGCAAGCGAGAGAACGTTTCAGCTCCTTACGCAGGTGACGGGACGAGCCGGCAGAGGCGCCTGGGCGGGGCGAGCCGTGATCCAGACCTTCCAACCTGATCACTATGCCATAAAAGCTGCCGGACTTCAGGACTACGAACTGTTTTACAACCTTGAGATAGCCAGGCGAGCACGCTACAACCTCCCACCTTTCGTCCGCGTCGTACGTCTGGTGCACGAAGGGCGAAAACAGGACAACGTCATAAATCGGATCAGAGAACATGCCGAACGGCTGAGAAACGTCCGAATTACAGAGGGACACACCGAGGTAGAAATAAAAGGGCCGTCTCCCTGCTGGCCAGAGCGAGTAGGCAGTCGTTACCGATGGCAGTTAGTATTGACGTCGCCAGACCCTATGCCTTTACTGGATACTGTCCCATTGGAAGGCGATTGGCGCGTGATACCAGACCTCTCTTCCCTTTAAAATTGGGTTGAACAACAGGTAAAATTAGTTTCATGTCTATTCTGCCCATAAGAGTTTTCCCGGACCCAATATTGCGTAAAAGAGCTGCTCCCGCGTTGCGCGTTGATGCCTCAGTGCGGCGGCTCGCTCACGACATGCTCGAAACTATGGAGCACGCCAGAGGCATAGGCCTTGCAGCCCCTCAGGTGGGAGTTCTAAAGAGAGTTATAACCATCCACGCACCTGAACAAGAACCGCGGGCAATGGTGAATCCCGAAATAGTGAAGCGAGAAGGTTCACGAAAAGTCCAGGAAGGATGCTTAAGCGTGCCGGGTTACACTGGCCTGGTGAACCGGTCAGTAACTGTTGACGTTCGTTCCCTGGACCTTACCGGAGGTCGTCTGCAACTGACGGCAGAAGAGATACTTGCCCAAGCTATAGAGCACGAGGTAGACCACTTGGACGGGATACTCTTTCTCGATCACCTGAAGGCTCACAAAGACTTGGCCAAAACGGGAGTCTCGCCTGAAGAACCTCACTGGCACGAAGTGGGATACACGATTTACGCCATACACGAGCCTCGCACCCGTCGAGATAAGCGGTTAGTAGAAACACTTCAAGCCGCCGCCCGTCTGTCCGAGCTTTCCAGCGAATCGTCTATGAGTGAAGCCGTCTATGATCTACATAACGCCGACGAGGACACTCAAGGCGAAGATCAAGGTAGCTCTCCGAGATCACGCAGTGAAACTATCGAAGAAACCGAAAACCTTTCCAATGTTTGAGGGCGGCGCAAAGGTGTCTCTACAAGCTATACTAGATATTCGGCATTGGAGAGAAAATCCCTTATGTTGTTGAGTCCGCAGAAATGACACAGCTATAAATAAAATCCAACGAAACAAACTTGGCATCCAGAAACTCACCTTCACTATTAGAACCGTTCTATAGAGCGGTCTCAACTTTTTTCCGCGTCCTACCGTTGCGCTGGGTTCTGATACTTACGGCGTTTGGCATAGCGATAGCCGTCTTGACCGTGCCTCAATTCTCGTTATTCGGTTTTCAACGCGGGAACGACTCATCCGTGCTCGGGCTCTCTTTGGGGCTTGACCTTCAGGGAGGGTCTCATCTTGTGTATCAAATAATACCGGACGAGGGACAAACCTTGACTCGCGAGGATGCCGAGGCCGTGCGCAGCATAGTCAATAGAAGGGTGAATGAGTTCGGAGTCAGCGAGGCAAACGTTCAGCTCATAGGCGGCTCTGACGTATCCGTAGCAGACAGGCTACTTGTTCAAATACCTGTCCAGAACACCGTACCGTCACTTGAACTCATCTTCGACTTGGCTCCGTACGACCCCGAAGCACCAGGCCAGTTGGTGGATATTGATACCATCGCCGCTTACATAAGGGACGAGCTCGAATATGAAGACGTAGTAGCTGTTGAGGCAACCGCTATACAAAACCAGTCCCCTTTCGCCTTTAGTCCTTCGCTCCTTACCTACAGATTCAGCTTCTCCGAGCTACTCCCTGAACGTGTCGACGAAGAAGGAAACGTAGTAGAACCTTCCGACGCTGACCGGATAGCGGAAGGGATACGCGGACGCTACCCAACTTACGTACGGTTCGTTTTTATAGCTCCAGAAGATCCTGTGGCAGCCGCTGACGGTGAAGAAACACCAACCGAAGGCGAGGAGGAGATACCAGCAGACGGAGAAGAGACGCCAATGGAGGATGGGGAAGACGAACAGGAAACGGACGTTGCACCTGCCTTCCCTCCTTCCCTGGAAGACGTAGAGGCTACTTTTTTCGCCGTAAACCATCCTGAGGCTATCGTTAGAACGTTTGCCGTAGATGATACTACAGCAGCAGCCTTTGAAGCAGTGATGGGGCCACTTTCTCAAGGCAGTACGGCTGAAGATGGGACTCGTGTAGCAGACGACCTAACCCTGTTGGTGGCAGAGCTGTCCAAACTCGGTAACCTCCTACAGATTGCTGAGCAAGGACACTTCACCTACTCTATTACGGGAGGAGTTGAAGAAGCCAAACGTTTAATAGGGTCAACCGCCCGCCTGGAGTTCAGAGAAAGGCGATGCGGTCTAGATGAAGACAAGCCTGACGACCTAACCGACGCTGAGTGGCAATCCCAAAGATGCTCAAACCCGCTGTACTTCGTTGAACAGGATACCGGTATAGACGCAGAAGAGCTTCAAAACGCCTCATACGAGTTCAGACCGGACGCCGGCCACGTGGTGAACATCGAGTTCAACCAGGAGGGTTCGCAAGACTTCTTTGACGTTACAAACCGTATCGCCATAAGCGGCGACAGGCTCGCCATCTACCTTGATAATCGTGAACTAGTAGCACCCACAGCGTCGCGCCCGATACCGAACGGAAGGGCATATATATACGGAGGCTTCACCCAGGACGAAGCGCGAGCCATAGCGATACAGGTCCGCTCCGGTTCTCTGCCCGCCTCTCTTGACCTCGTCCAGGAGAGAGACGTAGACGCTGCACTCGGGTCCGATTCCTTGAGGCGTAGCCTTATCGCAGGGGCTATAGGACTCGGTCTGCTAGCCTCGTTCATCATAGCCTACTACAAAGTGCCGGGTATTGTCGCAACCTTGACCCTCGTCTTCTACTCAGTGGTGTTGTTAGCCATATTCAAGCTGACCCCGGTTACCCTCACCCTTTCAGGTGGAGCCGCGGTTATTTTGTCGTTGGGCTTTGCCGTTGACGCAAACATACTCGTATCCGAAAGAATCAAAGAGGAAATACGCACGGGGCGCGCGCTGCTCAGTTCAATGGCTATAGGCTTCAGCCGAGCTTGGCCCTCCATAAGGGACGGGAGTTTCTCCACTCTCATCATCACGATAGTCCTGTTCTGGTTCGGAGACAGATTTGGCACTAGCGTTATGCAAGGGTTCGCCTTGACCTTAGGAATCGGCATACTGCTTAGCATCTTAACAGCGTTCTTTGTAAACCAGGCCATTATGCGCCTCCTGGCGGTTGATTGGGTCAAGAGAAGGACTGACCTCTTCCTACCGGTCGTCTCTTCTCAACAGCAGACAGATAGTCCATCAGGCTTGGTATCCCCTACCGCTACTGTAGACCTCAACCAAAGCGAAAGCGCCGGAGGAGAAACAACAAAGCTGAACCTACTGTCTAGAGCGCGAATATTCGGGATAGCGTCCGCCTCCTTGGTCATAATTTCAGTCGTTCTCATATTTGGAGTTGGGCTGCCACTCGGCATAGACTTCAGATCTGGCACAAGCATCACTTACGAATGGGAGAACTCCCCACCAGACCTGGAGCAAGTACGAGCAGCGCTAAGCGGAGCAGGCTATTCAGAGGCGGTAATTCAAGGGTTGGGCGATGGAAGGTTCTTCATACGCACCCCCGAACTAGAAGAGACGGAAAAGAATAGCCTGGACGAATCCTTAAGGCCAATTACTGGAGAACTACCCAGAACGCTTGACCTCACAACCGTAGGGCAATCAGTGGCAGAAAACACAGTCCGGAACTCAATAATAGCGGTGGTCGTCGCTTCCGTTTTTGTGATGCTGTACGTAATATGGGCGTTCCGATCTGTCCCCCATTCATACCGGTACGCTACCGCCGCAGTCATCGCACTAACTCACGACGTCGCAATCACCCTGGGACTGTTTGTCGTATTCGGGGCAGTATTCGGAGCACAGGTTAACACCGCGTTCATAGTCGGTATCCTCACCATTATCGGATACTCGGTTAACGACACTATAGTTGTATTCGATAGAATACGTGAAAACGCCCTTCTTGTGCCTTCAAGACCCTTCAGGGAGACTGTCGCTCTCTCCCTACGTGAAACCCTGGTGCGCTCATTAGGGACCTCCGTAACCACCCTCCTGGTGCTCCTGTCTATGCTGCTCTTTGGAGGGCAGACACTCCGGGATTTCCTCCTCGTCTTGACAGTCGGAGTGATAGTCGGAACCTACAGCTCCATCTTTATAGCTTCCGCAATCCTCGCCGAATGGGAAGAGAGAGGCGTCCGAGGTTTCATACAGTCTATACTCCGAAGAAGAGAACCTGAACAAACCGCCGGCCGAATCGGCTAAGCAAGGTAAAGAAGGATACAACAATGCTTATAGGAGCACACGTCTCCGCTTCAGGCGGAGTATCAAAAGCCGTCAAGCGCGCACAGGATATAGGGGCCGAATGCTTCCAGATATTCGCCGCTTCCCCACGCTCATGGTCGTCCAAGCCTATAGAAGAGAAGGAGGCGGACGCATTCATACGCCTATCCGATGAGACAGGCATGGGACCAGCAGCCATACATGCCAAGTATCTCGTAGCTTTGGGGACGGACAATGAGGAGCTGTTCGAACGCAGCGTAAACGCTCTTTCGCAAGATATGATAACCGCCAACCGCCTCAAGGCTTTGGGAGTCATATTCCACCCTGCAAGCCATCGCGGACGCGGTTTTGATGCAGTGTTTGACCAGTTTGTGCAAGCAATACGCAAGATATTGGACAACGCGGCCGACGGAGACGCACTGCTTATGCTGGAGACCAGCGCAGGATCAGGTGATCATATAGGCTCAAAGTTTGAAGAGCTGGCCAAAATAGTGGATGCCGTGGACAACGAAAGGGTTGCCGTATGTCTTGACACCCAGCACGTATGGGCGGCAGGCTACGACATATCCAGGCCTGAAACGCTCAAAGACGTAGTAAAGGAGTTTGACGACGTCATAGGACTGGAAAAGCTCAGGGCCATACACGCAAACGACTCCAAAAAGCCACTAGGATCTGCCGTAGATCGACACGAGAACATAGGAGACGGAGAGATTGGGAGAGAAGGATTCCTGAACTTCATGAGACAGGAGGCGTTCAACAATCTCCCCTTCTACCTGGAGGTGCCAGGGACCGGCGGCAAAGGACCAGACAAACCAAACGTAGATAGACTCAAAAGCATACGGGAAGAAATCCGCAACTGAAACACCTGATCGCAACGCAATCCGCCATTCTCAAACAAATCAACCAGATACGGGACCTTGGGAGAAGTGTGTGACAAAAATGTTAACCAGAAGCCACGTTAGTTAATTAAGAATTGTATTGACAAACAGGACAACAATTGCGTTACAATAATTAATGTAGCTAACCCCCCCCGGGATTATGCCATTGGCTCCCCGGGGGTTTTTTTATGACTCAGTTCAACACACAGAAAAAAGCGGTTTTCTTCATAGATGGTAGCAACTGGTACCATACCGCCAAGAAAATTGGAGTCCGTATTTCCCGGATAAACTACCCTGCATTGGCAGACAAACTTTCCGAATCACATCGCGAAGTAGTCAATATCAGGTACTATGTCGGGCGGGTATCGGAAAATCTGATACGTGCTAGGAATCAGGAAAAGTTCCTAAGTACACTCAAAGCGCAAGGGGTAGAAGTTATTCTGGGGCGCGTAGAACGTAAGCGGGGCCTGCTAAAGAATAATCCAGTTCAGCAAAAGCTTCAGCAATTCCTGTCATCCTATGAGGGTTGCGAGGGTTGTGTAACAAATTCCGAAGCTCTGGATGTACTCAAGAAACTTGCATCAGAGACGACCACGACTTACACAGAAAAGAGAGTGGATGTGAACATTGCCGTTGATATGGTGGCAAAGGCGATGAAAAATGAATTTGACGTTGCCTACCTTCTATCTGCAGACGGTGACTTTGTACCGGCGGTTAATGCGGTGAGAGAGATGGACAAAAAAGTCTTTGCAGCTACACCCGGTCCCGGCCGTGAATTAGGAAAGATAGTCAATGCTTTCATCCGTCTTCGGAGAGAATGGTTTTCGGATGACGTACTCCTGAAATCTCAAACCTCCAACATAAAAACTATGCCCGCCCTTTAATTCAAAATAAAACCGCTAAGCTACTCGTATCACTTGACTGTTACGTCAAAGACACTAGAGGTGGACTCCAAAAAGCCACTATGATCTACCTTGGAAGACGTGAGAACATAGGCGAGGAGAGACTGGAAGAGAAGGACTCCTGAACTTCATGAGGCACGAGGCGTTCAACAGTCTCCCCTTCTACCTGGAGGCGTCGGTGCTTGAAGACAAAGGACCTGACAAAACAAACGTAAGTAGACTCAAAAGCATATAAGAGGAGACTAGAACCTGAAACACACCTGTAGGCTCGGCTCATCACTCCCTGGCAGCGCGCCTCCTCTTACTCTTACCCCTTTCAGCATAGTTGCCCCCATAAGGACGCGAAAAGGACAATGCCGTTGACCATGAGCCCCGAGCAGTTTGAACGCACAGTTCTGGAAGCTATACAAAGTTTGCCTCAACCGTTTCTGGCCCGCCTTGAAAACGTGGACGTAGTGGTGGAAAAGGAGCCGACCGCCGCCCAAAAGGAGGAAAACGGAATAGACAAAGAAGAATCTCTATACGGTCTCTTTGAAGGCGTGCCTCTCACCATGCTCGAAAACTACGGGGACGTACTCCCAAACAAGATAACCATCTTCCAGGGACCCCTGGAACGAGACTTCCCAGACGTTGAACAGCTCACCGAACAGATACATATAACCGTATTACATGAGCTGGCGCACCACTTCGGCATAGACGACGACCGAGCGTATGAACTAGGGCTCTAAAGTGTAATGCCCGCACCAGCCAGGAAGGCTTAAAGCTTGATGCTCATGCGTAGTAGAATAAGTATAAAGTTTTACGCAGCTAAAGCAGTAGAGGATCACCAGCCACAATGCCGACTCTTGAGTTCAAAGGAAAGCAACTAGTCTATGCTCACCACCTGACCGTTCCATCAAGGACGATTGAGGTAGACGCAGGAAAATCCCTCCCACCGAAAGAGGGAAACCCGTCTCTTGACGATAATCTCATTATTCACGGCGACAACCTGGACGCACTCAAGGCGTTGTTGCCGCGTTACGCGGGGAAGGTGAACTGCATCTACATTGATCCGCCCTACAACACCGGCAACGAGAAGTGGATCTATAACGACAATGTGAACAGTCCGATGATGAAAGAGTGGCTGAAGGGTAAAAGTCCTGTGGACGGTGAGGATTTGGAACGCCACGACAAATGGCTTTGCATGATGTGGCCGAGGTTGCAGTTGCTAAGGGAGCTGCTGGCCGAAGATGGGGTGATTTTTGTTTCTATTGATGATAATGAACAGCATCGTTTGCGGATGGTTATGGATGAGGTTTTGGGGGAGGAGAATTTTAGAAACGAAATAGCTGTTCGCCGCTACAGTAAGAATATAAGCAGGCAATTTATTGAAAAAGGAATACAAAGTTTGGCAATTGGTTTTGAACGTATTTTAGTTTATACGAAATCATCAATGTGCGTATTTAATCCGGTATATCGTGAAACTACAGAGGAGCGAGGGTCATTCGGCTATTGGAAAGGTTTTTGGAATGCAGCACCCAGACCAACTATGCGTTACCTGCTTCTTGGGATAACGCCCGAAGATGGACAATGGAAATGGAGAAAATCGGTTGCGATACAAGCAGTTGATAATTACAAAGAGTATTTATCAAGATATTCTCATATGTCGCTTGAAGATTATTGGACAAAAACAGGTGAAAACAAAAAATTTATTCGTCGCCGCAAAGACTTGTCGCTAGGTAAAAATAAAGGAGTGGAGCATTGGGTTCCCCCCAGCCAAGGAATTTTATTATCTAGTGACTGGACAGATTTACTTGCTTCTGACAAGGATTCCCAAAAATTCAATGTTGACTTTGATGCCCCGAAAAATACAAACATTCTCAAACGCCTAGTAGAAATGGCAACATCAAATTCCTCGGACGCTATTATATTAGATTCCTTCGCCGGCTCTGGCACAACCGCCCATGCCGTCCTTGCCCTCAACAAAGAAGACGGCGGCAACCGCAAGTTTATCCTCGTAGAATGTGAAGATAAGGTTTCTGACAACATCACCGCCGAGCGCGTCCGCCGCGTGATAAAAGGTGTTCCAAAAGCAAAAGATGAAAACCTTAAAAATGGTCTTGGCGGAAGTTTCACCTATTGCAGTTTGGGTAATGAAATAAGCATTGAAAAAATGCTCGTCGGGAAAAACCTCCCCGACTATGAAACCCTTGCTCGTCACCTCTTCTGGACCGCAACCGGACAATCCGCGACCACAATCCAGAAAGGCAAAGACGACCTGTTCCACGAAACCAAAGACAGTCTGTACTACCTGATCTACGAACCCGAACTCGCCTTCCTGCGTAGCCACGAGTCCGCCCTGAACAGCCACCGCGCCGAACGCATCGGCAAACAGACAAAGACAAAAAAGAAAACGGCTATCGTCTTTGCCACCCACAAGTTTATGGGACAGAAAGAGTTAACGGAGATGGGGATTGTGTTTGCTCAACTTCCTCATAGCATAAATGGAGTAATCTGAACCGATGAACGAAAATCTAGAAGAACTATGGATAAGAAGTAATGAATTTCTTCTCTATTCTCATAACTGGGAGGAAATAGTCTCTGTATCAACTAAATTTATCTCTTTAGAAACCAATCAAAAAAAAAGAATTATAGCATATTACAGTCGCGGAAATGCAAAGTATGAATTAGGTGATTATGAAGCTGCGGTTGCCGATTTTGACAAAGCAATCCAACTTGAGAGTGATTATGACGTAGCTTATTATAAGCGCGGAAATGCAAAGTATGAATTAGGTGATTATAAAGATGCGATTGCTGACTATGACAAAGCAATCCAACTTGCGGGTAATTATGTCATAGCATATCATAAGCGCGGAAATGCAAAGTATGAATTAGGTGATTATAAAGATGCGGTTGCTGACTATGACAAAGCAATTCAACTAAACCCTAATTATGACGTAGTATATTATAGTCGAGGAAAGGTAAAGTATGAATCAGGTGATTATAAAGCTGCAGTTACCGATTATAGCAAAGCAATTCAAATTAATCATGATTATGCTGTAGCATATTACAGTCGCGGGAATATAAAGTATGAATTAGAGAACTATAAAGCCGCAATTGCTGATTACGATAAAGCCATTCAATTCAATCTTGATGATGATAATAAGGTCATAGCATACTACAATCGCGGAAATGCAAAATATGAATTAGGTGATTATAAAGATGCAATTGCCGATTACAATAATACAATTCAAATCAAGCCTGATTATGCTACAGCATATATCGGTCGCGGAAATGCAAAGTATAAATTAGATAATTATACAGCTGCAATTGCTGATTACGATAAAGCCATTCAATTCAATCTTGATGATGACAATAAGGCCATAACATACCATAATCGCGGAAAAGCAAAATATGAATTAGGTGATTATAAAGCTGCAATTGCCGATTACAATAAAGCGATTCAAATCAAGCCTGATTATACCACAGCATATATCGGTCGCGGAAATGCAAAGTATGGATTAGGTGATTATTCTGCTGCAATTGCTGATTACAACAAAGCGATTCGATTCAACTCTGATGATGATAAGGCCGTGATATATTATAATCGCGGAAATGCAAAGTATAGATTAGGTGATTATTCTGCTGCAATTCTCGATTACAACAAAGCGATTCGATTCAACCCTGATCTTGCCATAGTATATTATAGTCTCGGAGTTGCATACTGTAATCTTAAATCACCAAAATATAAAAAAGCATTTGATAATTTTGTTAAAGCTGATCAGAAAGATAAAGTACAAAAAACGCTCTTTCCTTCAGTTTATATTACTCACAGGCTTTGCAATATAATTCAAGAGAAAGAAAAACAATCAGAAATATTCCCTTTTTATTATAAATTGATAGAAAAAATAACTGACGTACGGAAGAAACAGTTTCATTCTCCTACAGAAGAGGTTTCTCACTATACTTCACTAAACACCTTGAAATTACTAGCTGATAACAAGCGCTTCCGATTTTATAATACTGCGTATATGAGTGACCTTGAAGAAGGAAGGACTTTCTTTGAAATAATGAGAGATAAAGAAATTGACGTAGAAAAACTATTCTACCTGTACAATCCACATCCATCCCCGGCATATATCGGTAGCTGGGTTATGGTAACTTCGAGAAGTAGGGAACAAAAGGATGAGTTGTTCTTATGGCGTATTTACGGCAAGCAAGACAACGAAGAAGCGGCTGGTGCATGCCTGATATTTAAGCCGGAGTGCTTTGCCCGGTCCATACCAGAACAATTTGGACGTATGCAACAAATACGGGCGACAGAAAATCCTGCGAAAACGGTTGAGCCAAATACTCCACAGCAATCTGTAAGCATGGAAAAAGCGCAAGACAAGAATGAAGAAAGCAAGAATCAGGGAATAGTAGACACCCTTCCTGCTCTTTATAAAGTCGCTTATATAAGCGGTCGCGAAGATGAAGATAGCGACAAAGATTTGCAAGAATCATTAGAATCCTTGGCAGGATTTCTAAAAGAGATAGATAAGTTGATACAAGATAATAAATGGAAAAGCAAGGAAAACGCCTTAGATTTAAGAGCTCTTGTTTGCGAACTGCTTGACAATATCCGCTTTCTGTTCAAATCTGCGCATTACCGGGAAGAGCATGAAGTGCGCGTTATTGATACGCACTACTATACGGAAAGCTCGCGTGTGAATCCAGACAACCGCCTCAAACAGGATGACCAAGATGAATTCCCTCAGCGCTTCTATCTGGAAGCTCCGGAATCTATGCGCTTTAGTGAGGTGATACTGGGCCCGGAAACACGGAACAGTGCCAGGTGGGAGTTTTGGCTTAAGGTTCAGAAACCAGGATTGGATGTGCGCCGGTCTCAGATCAAATATAGAAGCAATACCTAATGCCAACCCAAAAGAAATTCCTTACTAATCACTGCTAGAAATATATACAGAAAAAAGTTGATGATTATTGCAGAGAAGCACAATAAAGATGGCAATGCAACTCAAACCTTACAAACAAAACGCCCTTGAGTAGTTATATTCTGGCTTGATACACTCAAGTAAGCTCTGTGGCAAAAATTTTACAGACAAACAAATGATACTCTAGAAGAGAAAAACCCTGTCCTCTCTCTGCAGTTGTATTTGAGACACATAAATTTATGGTATAAAAAGAATTAACGGAGATGGGGATTGTGTTTGCTCAACTTCCTCATAGTATAAATGGAGCAATCTGAACCGATGAACGAAAAATTACAAGAATTATATAGAAAAAGCAATTCCCTTTTAGGCGATCAGAAATCGAAGGAATTGATTTCTGTATTGACTGAAATTATTTCACTGGAACCCGATCAAGAAAAAAGAGCTAGAGCATATAATGATAGAGGAGCTACAAAGGGTGAATTAGGTGAGTATAAAGCTGCAATTGATGATTTCAACCAAGTAATTAAAATCAATCCTGATTATGCTGAAGCATATATCAATCGCGGAATTACAAAGAATAAATTAGGTGATTATGCAGGTGTAATTGATGATTTCAACCAAGCAATTAAAATCAATCCTGATTATGCTGAAGCATATATCAATCGCGGAAATGCAAGATATGAATTAGGCGAACATAAAGCTGCGATTGATGACTATGACAAAGCGATCAAAATTGACCCTAATTATGCTGAAGCATATAACAATCGCGGAATGGCAAGATATGAATTAGGCGACTACAAAGATGCGATTGATGACTATGACAAAGCGATCAAAATTGACCCTAATTATGCTGAAGCATATAACAATCGCGGAATGGCAAGATATGAATTAGGCGACTACAAAGATGCGATTGATGACTATGACAAAGCGATTCAATTCAACCCTGGTTATACCAAAGCACATTACAATCGAGGAGTTGCAAGATATAAATTAGGTGAGTATAAAGCTGCAATTACCGATTATGATAAAGCGATTCAATTCAACCCTGATTATACCAACGCATATAACAATCGAGGAGTTGCAAGGTATAAATTAGGTGAGTATAAAGCTGCAATTGCCGATTATGGCAAAGCGATTGAACTCAACCTTGATGATGCAGAAGCATATAACAATCGAGGAAATGTAAAAAGTAGATTAGGCGAGTATAAAGCTGCAATTGCCGATTATGACAAAGCGATTGAACTCAACCCTGATTATGCAGAAGCATATAACAATCGAGGAAATGTAAAAAGTAGATTAGGTGAATATAAAGCTGCAATTGCCGATTATGACAAAGCGATTGAACTCAACCCTGATTATGCAGAAATATATAACAATCGAGGAAATATAAGGTATAAATTAGGTGAATATGAACCTGCGGTTGCTGATTTTGACAAAGCAATTGAAATGAACCTTGATGATGCCGTAGTATATAACAATCGAGGAAATGCAAGGTATGAATTAGGCAAGTATAAAGCTGCGATTGATGACTATGACAAAGCGATTGAACTCAACCCTGATTATGCAGAAGCATATAACAATCGAGGAAATGTAAAAAGTAGATTCGGTGAATATAAAGCTGCAATTACCGATTATGACAAAGCGATTGAACTCAACCCTGATTATGCAGAAATATATAACAATCGAGGATCTGAACCGATGAACGAAAAATTACAAGAATTATATATAAGAAGTATCTCTCTTATCCGCGATCAGAAATGGGAGGAACTAATTTCTGTATCAACTGAAATTATCTCTTTAGAAACCAATCAAGAAAAAAGAGCTAGAGTATATTACAAGCGAGGAACTGCAAAGGGTGAATTAGGTGAGTATAAAGCTGCAATTGATGACTATGACAAAGTGATTCAATTCAACCCTAATGATGCCGAAGCATATTACAATCGAGGAGTTGTAAAGGGTAAATTAGGTGAGTATAAAACTGCGATTGATGATTATAACAAAGCGATTCAATTCAACCCTAGTGATACCAAAGCATATTACAATCGAGGAGTTGCAAAGTATGAATTAGGTGAGTATAAAACTGCGATTGATGATTATAACAAAGCGATTCAATTCAACCCTGGTGATACCGAAGCATATCACAATCGAGGAGCTACAAGGTATGAATTAGGTGAGTATAAAGCTGCAATTGCCGATTATGACAAAGCGATTGAACTCAACCTTGATTATGCAAAAGCATATAACAATCGAGGAAATGTAAAAAGTAGATTAGGCGAGTATAAAGCTGCAATTGCCGATTATGACAAAGCGATTGAACTCAACCTTGATTATGCAGAAGCATATAACAATCGAGGAAATGTAAAAAGTAGATTCGGTGAATATAAAGCTGCAATTGCCGATTATGACAAAGCGATTGAACTCAACCCTGATTATGCAGAAATATATAACAATCGAGGAAATACAAGGTATAAATTACGTGAATATGAACCTGCGGTTGCTGATTTTGACAAAGCAATTGAAATGAACCTTGATGATGCCGTAGTATATAACAATCGAGGAAATGCAAGGTATGAATTAGGCAAGTATAAAGCTGCGATTGATGACTATGACAAAGCAATTCAAATCAACCCTGATGATGTCATGGGATATATCGCTCGCGGAAATGCAAAGTTTAGATCAGACGACTATGATGAAGCTATTGAATATTTTGTACGTGCTAACAAACATGATCCAACTCTGAAATTCCATTCTCCATTAATCTATATCGCATATCATATTGACGCTATTTTTTATAATAGGTTAGAAGGTAGAAACGTAACTTTTAAGCTTTATGCCGGATTATTAAATGCAATAGCTAACATACAGAAAAAGCTATTTTATAAACAGCAGACTGAAGTTGCTCATTACACATCTCTTCATACACTTAAAAATCTTACCCACAAAGGGCGCTTCCGGCTTTACAATGCGTCATATATGAACGATCCCGAAGAAGGTCGTATCTTTTTTGAAATAATGAAAACCAAACATAAGACAGATATAGAAACTATATTTTACAAAGAGAATGAAACTCCGTCTCATCGCTCTCCAGCCTACATAGGCAGTTTTATTGAATTCAACTTAGATGAGCAGGAAACACCTAAAGATAAGCTATTTCTGTGGCGTACATATGGTAAACATGATGCGGAAGAAGCGGCAGGAAGCTGTTTGATATTCAAAAGAAAATACTTTGCAGAAGAGATTCCACCGCAAATCGGAAAAATGCAACAAGAATCGCTAAATTATTCTCTATCAGGCCACAGTAGGGTAAAATATCCACATACAGAACAGTGGGAAAACAGAAAACCACCTCTCGTTAGAGTTTTTTATATGAACATACATAATCAACATGGAAGCAGAAATGAACAAGATTTGTCCAAAGAATTTGAAGAACTGTCAAAATGCTTGACAGAGATAAAAGATTATTTGGATAAAGAAGAGTTGCCTGAAGCAAAATCTAAACTCAAAGAGCTTGCCCGTGAACTTCTTGACAGTATCCGTTTCCTTTTCAAGGCGAGTCATTACAGCGAAGAAAAAGAGATCCGCGTTATTGACATTCGTTATTACAGGGAAAATAAAAGTCAAGAATCTGAAGGAGTAAAAGTTGACATCAAACAAATTCCCCCGCGTTTCTATTTGGAAACCCCGGAAAATTTCCGCTTTGATGAAGTGATACTCGGGCCAAGAGTGCAGAATATCCAGGAATGGGAACGATGGATTAAAGAACAGGACGCGGATGTAAAAGTGACACAATCTGAAATCAAATATAGAGACACCCGCTGAAATGCAACTCAAAACCTACCAACAAAACACCCTTCAACAGTTAGGTCGCTGGATTTAGTGGTCAAACGGTAAAGTACTCCATAAAGATTGGCTGACGGAGTATAAATTCAAAGACTGGAAGAAAAACGGTACGCACGTTTCAAAAAAGCTTAAACAAAAGAGAGCCGAAGAGATCGCTGAATCTCTGAATGATAACCAGAAATGGTATACGCACGGTAACAGTCTTCACAAAGATATTTTGGAGAAAGACCTTAAATTGAAAATAGACGATTACAGTGAGAATGAGAATCTCAAAAAGGCAGTTTAGACATATTTCTGGGCTCTGTTAGAATATGCAAGAACGGACGATGTATACTCAACAGCTTTTGTGCACAACAGGGAGTTTATATGAGCAAAACAAGAGAAGGTAAGAATCGCTTTATCAGGGAAGTCAAGTCCGCTGCTCATGGAAATCCAAACGTGGATATGGATTTGGTTAGGGAGTGGCAGGAGATAACAAAAACAGTTGACAGTGTCCCTCAGGGGCCGGCACCTGAACCGAAAATAGTAAAACAGCCTCGTTTACAGCCGATCCCACTTAGAGTGTTCAATAGATAACTCTCTTGTCGCTTTTCTGGTGTTCCCGTCTGTATCGGTAGTGAATTTTTCCGCCTGATTTTCAGACAACCCGGCTACTTCCAGAGCTGTTTTGGAGTTTTGTATGTTTTTCAACTTGGGAGCAAACAAGGAAAGTATTAAAAAATTCCTTGCAGAGCGGATGGGTTAATGCAACTCAAAACCTACCAACAAAACGCCCTTGAGCAGTTAGACCGCTGGATTGACGCAATCAAGAAAGCCCGTTCGAATTCAGCAAAAGCAATTAAAGCCCTTCAAGATACGGGAATTGATGATATTCCCGAACAGTTTAAAAATTATCCTTCTGCAGCATGGGAAATTCTGAAAAAGCAAGGTGTTCTTCCCGGTATCCAACAAGACGGAAACACTAAAATCCCTCTCTACATTTCCCGCACCGCAACCTCCGGTGAGCCTATCCCTCATGTTTGCCTGAAAGTGCCAACCGGTGGTGGCAAGACGTTGTTGGGTGTCGCCGCGCTTGAACGTATCAAACGGGACACCGGTTTTGTGTTGTGGATTGTACCAACGAAGGCGATTTACGAACAGACCATCAAGGCTTTCCGAACCCGCGAGCATCCCTACCGGCAGATGCTGGAGCGGATTTCAGGTGGCAAGGTTAAACTGCTGCAGAAAGCCGACCGTTTCACCCTATGGGATATTGAAAACTGCCTGTGCGTGATGATGTTGATGTTGCCTTCTGCCAATCGTCAGAAGAGCCGGGACTTTCTCAAGATATTTCGCGACAGCGGCGGGTACTCTTCTTTCTTTCCCGAGCAGGACGACTCCTCTGCCAATGAGAAATTTTCCGAACAGCACCCCGACCTTGAGACAAACAAAGCCGGCGACTGGGTCAAGCAAAGCCTCATCAACGTCCTGAAACTGATTCGCCCTACCGTGATTCTGGACGAGGCGCACAAGGCTTACGGGAAGAATGACAGGAACAACAAAGACTTTGTGAAGTCCGTCAACCAGCTGAATCCCCGCTTTGTACTTGAACTTTCCGCCACACCGAAAATCGGCATCAGCAATATCCTTGTGAACATATCGGGGGCTGAACTTCAGGACGAAGAAATGATCAAGTTACCGATTGAGATTCGCAGTTTCAGCAATTCCGATTGGAAACACACGCTCGCCGAGACCCAGAAGAAACTGGCGGAGCTGAACGTGGAAGCACAGAAACTTCAGGCAAGAGAAAACCGCTATGTGCGTCCCATTGCTCTGGTGCGGGTTCAGAGAACCGGCAGAGATCAGAGGGGACAGAAATATATTCACTCCGAAGATGCGCGGGAATACCTGATACGTAACCTCTCCGTGCCAGAAAATCAGATCAGGATTCAGTCATCGGAACAGAAGGAACTTGCAGGTGAGGATTTGTTGAGCGAAGCAAGTCCCGTTCGCTGGATTATCACCAAAGACGCCTTGAAGGAAGGCTGGGACTGCTCGTTTGCCTATGTGCTCGCGCTTGCTGACAACACGAAGGCCGATACCGCCATAACGCAGATGGTCGGGCGTGTGATGCGGCAACCCCACGCGCGCAGAATTGAGCAAAACGATTCACTGAACAGGTGCTACATCTACTGCTACAACCAAAAGGTGGGCAACGCCGTAAATAGTGTGAAGGCTGGCCTCGAAAGTGAAGGGCTGACGGGACTTGGAGATTTCATTCACGGAGATGGCAGCGGGGATAACGCGCCGAAACCGGTCACCGTGAAACGTCGGGGCGAATACGAACGACTAAAGATCTTCCTCCCGCAGGTTCTGCACAAAGAAAGTGACGGGTGGCGTCTGGTTGATTATGACCGCGATATATTGAGTGCCGTGGACTGGGAAACGATTGATGGCGGTGAGGCGGTGAATCTGTCCAACCCTGACGTCATTCAGGAAATCAGAACCACGGTGGGTATTCAAGGGCAAGGGGAGGTTGCTAAAGAAACCATTGACACCGGGGAACGTTTGATGCTGGACTATTTTGTCCGGCGGCTGGTGGATATGATCCCCAATCCATGGCAGGCGGCGCGCGTGGCGGGGAGTTTTCTTGAGAAGCACATGAGCATAAAATATGACGATTCAAGACTGCTGATTAACCGGGTTCATCTTTCAGAAGTTCTAAGGCGCAGAGTGAAAGAGGATATTGACGGGAAGGCGGAACTGGTGTTCAGCGAGAAGGTGCGGCGAAATGAAATCAGGTTTCATATTGAAACGGACGAGCGGTTGAATTACGAACTGAACAAGTCCTTTGAGATTTCCGTTCCCAGGGAGGCAAGGTCGCTTCAAGGCGAGCATGGCCAGCCGATACAGCAGAGCCTCTTTGAGCCGGTTTATGAAGGTGGCTTCAACGATCTCGAAAAAGATTTTGCTCTTTATCTGGATACGAAAGACACTATCTATTGGTGGCACAAAATCGCCGCACGGCAACAGGCGTATTCATTACAGGGCTGGAGGCGGCAACGGGTGTACCCCGATTTTGTAGCCTGCCGGCGAGACAATGGGGCATTGCTGATTCTGGAAACCAAAGGCGTTCATCTGAAAGGAAACGAGGACACAAGTTACAAAGAAGAACTGCTTAGAACCCTCGAGAAAATCTATGCGACCGGCCGTGAAAGGGGAACTATGCAGGTAAAAGAACCTCCAGCAAAATTCAAGATGCTGTTTCAGGATACATGGAGGGAGCAAGTGGATGACAGCCTAACAGAAGGGGAAGCTACTACTGCACAGAGGGACTAACAATGAAGAATGGGATGTGGATAGGCAGGTGCTCCAGAGGTTGAGGAAGTCCGTAGGTAGAGCTTCAAATGTGGTGAGGAAGAACGGTCAGAGTGAGGATAGTCTTACGAAAACCTCATTGCCTAGAAGAACCCCTTTTGTTGAGAGCCTTACGCCGGATTCCGTCCACTCGGTCAAACCGTTGTTGCAAAGCCAATCCAGAGTCTCTCCGCAGTGTTCCCTCAAGTCTACCCCAAACCGTGCCCTAAATTCACAGTTTGCGACCCCTTCCCTAATACGCATCCCCATCATAAGCATCTCTTGAATCGCTTGACGCCTCTCCACAATCTCGAAAGTATCTATAAGGCTACTATCCGTCATAACCTCAATTGGGCTACTTCGTCCTCTCTTGATTAGTGTCGCCGCGTCAAGTGAACGGGTTGCACTAACGTAGCCCCTAGGCGAACGGACGTTTGCGAACCTGAAGCCTCCCAACGCCGAATGCGCGCCTGACCCTATACCCAGGTAAGGTTTGCTGAGCCAGTAAGCCAAATTGTGCCTGGACTCTCTCCCTTCCAATGCCCAGTTTGATATTTCGTACCGGTGCAAGCCAGCAGAGTCGGCGAGATCGTTCGCCAGCTCGTACATATCGGCGGCGGCGTCTTCATCTGGTGGGGGAAATTTCCCCAGGCGTGCGTCTCGTTCCATAGGGGTCCCAGGTTCCAGCTGAAGAGAGTACATGGATAAATGAGTAGGCTTCAGAGATAGAGCAGTCCTTACTGTCCGTTCCCAGTCTTTTATCTGTTGATTCGGCAGACCGTACATCAGATCGAGGCTTGCGTTGTCGAATATTGAGCGTATATCTGCAAACGCCCTTGTCGCGTCCTTTGCGTCGTGGCGTCTGTCCAGAGTAGTCAGTTCTCCATCGTTGAAACTCTGTGCTCCCATACTGATCCTGTTGACACCCGACCGTCCCCAAGCCTTCAACTTCTGTATAGACACGTCGTCCGGGTTCGCCTCCAACGTTACCTCCGCGTCCTGTTTCAGAGGGAAAACCTTGAACGTTGATTCAAGGATACTCGCCACGTCGGCGGCATCCATATAAGAAGGGGTTCCTCCTCCCAGGAATACTGACGCTGCCGGAGGGTTGCCCAAAACCTGGCCCCAGGCGTTCATCTCTCTGCACAGAGCCGTTACGTAGTCGTGCTTAAGTGTCTCTATGCCGGCGTAAGTGTTGAAGTCGCAGTAGTTGCATTTAGTCTTGCAAAAGGGGAAGTGAAAATATAGTGCGACCCCTTCTCTATAATCAGGCGGAGTCCAGTCAAGGGCACGCCCGGGTTGAATCTTCAGTCCGGAATCCACAGGCCACCGCTGGAGCGCTTGCCTTTCTCCTCTTTGCGTGTTCTCTGAGGCTCGGGCTTTCTTTGGGGCGCGGCGGCTTCTTTATTCAACTCCTGCGCCTTCCGCTTCATCCACTGCTCAAGCCTGTCGAACGAGGGCGGAGAGACCACAAACCGCTCCATGTCCTCCGGTATACTCAAGTCCGGCGTTCCCACGAAGATCAGGGCCGCTTCCGATTCTTTCACCGAGTCGTTCAACGTCTGTATGTGGTAGGCGCTCCTTTTCGTGGTTACTTCTGTGTAGAAAGAATGCACCGTTTCAGCAACTTTGCGGCTGACGAAAGGCAAGCTGAAGAGCCTGGTCCAGTCCACCATCTCTCCGAACAGATCATCGTCCTCCATACGCTCAAAGGTTGCACCATCGTCTATCCGAGACTTGACTACATTCCAGGCGTCGGGGCTATAGTTTTGAAAGCCCACCTTGGCGTCCTCGCCCTTACCCGGCACGCCTTCAGCAAATATCCTCGTTACCGTGCCAGCAGTTCGCTCCAACTGTGATACATGTTGGTCAACCTCTTCCCAGTACTCTTTTGAGAGTGAATTATAGGCCGGAGGAGCGTCCTCCATTCTGCTTATCAAACGTACCAGGTATGCCTTACGCTTGTTTTCGTAATCTCTGGCTTTAGGCTTAATCAGTCTCCCTAATGCCTCTCCCATCTTGGCGTTCACCGGGTATCCCTCCTAGTCTTGTGGTTACTTATCCTAATCCTATCCGTTATACAGAAAAAAGGAAGTTTGCAATATCCCCATCCTTAATCATATAGTCACGCCCTTCACGTCGTAGCAGGCCGTTCTTTCGGCACTCGGCCAGGCTGCCTGATTGCACAAAATCGTCATAAGACACTATCTCCGCCCTTATGAAGCCCCTTGCAATATCGGAATGAACCTTGCCCGCCGCTTGAACGGCCGTCGAACCATCTCGTACTGGCCATGCGCGCACTTCGTCCTTGCCCGACGTCAAAAATGATATGAGACCAAGCGACCTGTAAGCAAGTGCGATAACCTTATCCAGACCAGACTCTTCCGGGGCTTCCAGCTCCCTCCTCATCTCCGCTTCCTCTTCGGCGGACATCTCTGCAAGCTCCATCTCCAGCCGGGCACATATAGCGCAAGCCTCTATTCCCTGAGGTACAAGGTCGCGGTTGATACGATCTTCCATTTCCCCGGCCTTGCCAATGTCATTCTCTCCTATGTTAAAGACCACCAACACTGGCACCTTCCCCAGCAGAAACGTATCGCCTACGGCCTCTATCTCTTCGGAGGACATACTATCGGTTCGTATATTTCCGCCGTCTTCCAGCTTTTGTTGCAGGTTTTTCAAAACCTCTACACGACTCGCTATTTGGGAACGTTCCGCCACTTTAGAACCCTTTATGCCAGATTTTAGCCTCCCTATACGTTTATCCAGCATAGCTATATCGGCAAAAGATACGTTGAAGAGTGCCTTTTCCAAGTCTCGATTCAAGTCAATACCGTCCTCTACGTGCGGGATGGAGGCATCTTCAAAGGAGCGTATCACCAGCAGCAAGGCATCCATCTTCTGCAGTTCCTCCAAAGCCTTGCCAGTGAACATGTCTTCTGATCCGTATGTAGTCGGAGGATCCGAGAAGTTTATCTCAGCTGGCGTAATCTTGTGTGGCTGGAACATTTCCGCCAGTTTATCCACTCTGAAGTCCGGCACGCGAGCAACCCCTACAGAGCTCCCTTTACCCTCTCCCTGCCGGTTTCGGGTCATCGCAGTAAACAGTGTTGTTTTACCCACAGAGGGCAAACCTACTATCCCTATATTCAATTTCTATTCTGTAAGTTCCACAGTACTAGTAAACCGTTTCAGCCCACGCGAAGCCTCTGCACATAGCGCGGCTACGCAAGAGTCCGCTAAAATATGATACAGTGAGTTGGCATTATATAGGGGAGTTTATGCGATGAATACCTTTGTTAAAACCGCAGAGGTAACTCGTCTCAAGGCATTGCAGCTTGTTTCGCTGATAGCCTACCGACGTGCACGCCTTCCTGCTCCAGTCCGCCTTCCTGCCGTTCCGTATTCCGATAAGCTCAATATAATTACTATCAGCAAGCAATGAAGATACGCTCTGTACGCGTCCGTCCGCAAAGATGATAAGGGTTCTCCACGGGACTAACGAGTTTTCGATAAGTGAGCGCGTGGCGTCGATCAAGGAGGCTGTGAACGCTGCTGACCCCTCGGGAGGCAACTTCACCCTGATAGAGGCGTCGGAGTTTGACGCGGCTGAAGTTCTACCCTTGATTCTTACGGCACCGTTCTTTGGTGGACAGAACGTAACCGTCATTCGGGGGCTTCTCAGCAAGGTTGACCGCGGAGATATACCTTCAGGGGAAGCGTGGAACAACTTCGTTGAGATATTGAAGAAGCCGCTGCCTATATCTGAGCTTATTTTCACTGAAAGCGTTGCATTGCGCAAGAATGGACGGGGCTTATCGTTGGCTCCAGTGGCGGAGGTTGAGAGTTTTGTCCCGTTGCGTAGGAATGAGTTGAATCGGTGGATATTGGACAGGTTCAAGAAGTTAGGAGGGGGCTGCCGTCCAGGTGTTGCCGAGCGTCTGGCTTTGTTCTGCGGAGGGGACCTCCGTTTGCTGAACGGCGAAGTAAAGAAACTCATAATCTACGCGGACGGTAGACACGTAGAGAGCGACGACGTTGAAAAGTTGACGCCAAACACCAGCGTAGCCAACATATTTGCAGCAGTGGACGCTATCCTTGAACGCAAGCCTAGCGTAGCAATAAGAATGCTTTACTCGCTACTACAAGCGGGAGAGACCTTCTCTTCAATATTGAACCTGCTTGCCCGTCAGAATCGGCTGATTATCCTTGTTTCCGAACTTCTGCGAGAGAATGTCCCCGTCTCCGAAATGGGCGACAGGCTGGGTGTGAGGCAAAGTTTCGTGATAGATAAAACGGTGAAGCAGGCGCGTAGGTGCAATCGTAACCGCGTCACAAACGTACATCGCAAACTACTTGAAGCAGATCTCTCCATCAAGACAGGACGCGTCTCTAATGAGAATTTGGCGGTGGAAATACTGGTTGCGGAGCTTGTGTCCACTTGACAGGGCTATGCTTGACAGGGCTATGTTGATAACCCTTAACCAGGTGAATAATTCAGACATAGAATAAAGTAATTCTATCGAAGATCTATATCTCGGGAGATGCGTCAGAGGTTATCAAGGGGGCATCAGGGAAGAACGCGTGCCACGCGAACCAAAAGTGATTGCCGTGCGGCACAGTTTCAAGAGTAGCACCCTCAAGCTGTCCCTCAACTGCAAGCCCGGAAGAGCTCCATAGCGAACCTGTCTCTTCGTCCTCTATTCCCCTATTCGTAACTGTAAAGGTGAGACTCATACCGTCCACTTCAGGAGAGAATGCAACAGAAGATCCGGTTACACGAGGATTGTTCCTACTATCTGGGAAGGACGAGAGAGTCCCGTCATCAAAGAAGGTCACAAAAGGTATTCCTCCTATTTCTCCGTGTATAACTATGTTTTCCCTAAGATATTCCCACGCGTACGCAATAGACTCACCGTTTGCTTGTATAGCAAGCACGCGCTCGGTAGGAGGAAGCCTGTCGTCCAGTTCACCAGTGAACAGGAAAGGCCTTACACTGGACAGCTCGTCGTATCCAGAATAGAAAGGTCTATTGTAGCTGCCGCGATAGGTTGGATCCCTGAGTAGTACGAGCCCATCCGGGTAGCGTGTGCGGAATTCTCTTAAGGGGAGTATTGAAGAAGGAAACACGTCAAGCAAAACCGGACCAGCGGCATGCTTTCCAGCTATAGCCTCGCCTGTAAGCTGCTGCCACCAAGAGTGTGTCTGTCTATCGTACATCACCAAGTCGCTGTTGCGGAGGTTGCCGCTCACGCCAAACGTCAGCTCTGTACCATTCACTACCCTCTGGAAAACTATAGCTGAGTTGCATAGAGGGCAAAAAGTCACCGAAATTTTGAGTCCCCCTATTTCGTCGTTCACTATTTCATGTCGGGTGAGAATGTTGAGTGAATACGCTTTCGCCTCACCGTTATTCTCAATCACTATCATAGGCTCGTCTTCCATTAGGTAGTCCGGGCTTTCCGATATCTGACTGAACAACGGGGTTTCTATGGGCGGGATACCATCTCTAGGCACACCTCCGGAAAATATGGACTCATAAGAAACGGTGCGTATTAGAAAATCTGTGTTCCAGCCCTCATTCCGCCAACTGTCGACCCTGGACTGTTCCCTATCGGTCAAGGGGGCACTAGTCACCATAGGCTCACTATCTCCATCATTAGAGGGTGGCGCCTGCGGTTCAGATGTATCTTCAGAAGAAGGCATTGGGGAGAGTGGTTCCGGTTGACCACAGGAAGCTAGTAAAGGCGTTAACAAAATCAGAGAAAGGATTGCTAGAGGAAGAATCAGCTTTGGCAATACGGCTGACAAGAACGATCGGGGAAACAAAAAGACTCTCATACTCACAATTATAGACGATACTTCGGAATTTCGGACGCGGAGCCTGCAGTCCCCTACCGGAAACCATTAGAAGTGGGAAAATTCTATAGCAAAGTAAAGGTGGTTTATAAGGAAAGGAAACGGAATCGGTTAAAACGTGTCTCTAGTCAAACGTGAGGAAGCGTGTAGGGTTATCCACGGTTATCATCCGCACTATCTCTTCCGAAACACCAGCGTTCCTGATTCGGGGCAGTATCCTGTTCACCACATGGGACATCCCATGCCCGCCCCACCACGACATGCGGTGCTTTGACATCATATTGTGCCCCAACAACAGCCTACCTTGAAATTTACTGGATATAAGACCTGTCAGGAGTTCTATCCGCTGCTGGTCGCTAGGAGTTGGAAAGTTGTAAAAAGTGTCGTACGAAGCCTCATCTCCCCAAGAGCCTATGGAGAGATAAACCCCAGAATCTGCCCATTTATTAATAATTGAGGGTGAGTCTATAAGCCGTTCGACATGCATAAGCGCAATCTTGTTCAAGGGAACACCGGCAGCTTTCAAAATTTCCAGGTTCTTTGTATCCGGTCGTCCACCGGAATTCGCCCCTAGAGCTATTGACGCGCCCGTTCTCTGCTGAGCCAAAGCCGCCGCCATAAGGCCTCGCTTCTCCGCTTCGGTAATTGGGTCGGAGCAAACTATCTCCCCAATTACTCCCGCCCTTATGTTCGTCCCGTTCGCGCCGTCCTCTATATCCTTGATCATACAAGCCGCCATGTCCTCCGAAGCCATACTTACGAAAGGTTCCTTTTCAAGGCTTTCAGGGCCGAAACCGCACCCCATCACAATATTCAAGTTGGTCTTCCGTGATATACGCAAAAGCCCCGCCGGGTCTCGTCCTAAAGACGGCACTGTAGGCTCCATCACCGTTGACCCGCCAGAGCAATAGAAGTCCAAGGCTTCCCCTGCGGCAGCGTCTTCGTTGTCCAGCAACAAATTATCCTCGTTTGCAGCCCAGTTGTAAGCGATATTCGCACGGTTTGAGAGAGAGAGGCGCTGTTTGCTCAAGGCTACCTCTGTTACCCGTTCAGGCGATCGAAGCAGATATCGCCCATCTGCCAGTAACTGCTCAGATATCAATGTAACGCCGGCCAAAGCAGGTTCAATAGTTCCTTGAACCGTCATCACTTTACCAGTCGAACGATATTTAGATACGGGATGATTGGCCGAGGTCATCTCATTCTCCTTCATTACGAGCTTTACGCCAGGTGGCAGTCGGTCTCCAACCCAATATGAGTTTAGCTTTATCGTTGCTTATGGCGGTCGAAACTCCGGGGAGCTCTTTCCTTATTTCGGAGTCGGGATAAGACTTTTTCACCAGTTCTATAGTCGGGACGGCTTCGCAAGTGTCGTTTCCGTTTATGAAGAACGATTCGTGTCCGTCCCATTCTGCCTCAAGAGCCAGTCGGCACGCCTCGGCAGCCTCTTCAATATCTGTCCACCCCCAGAAGTGCTTTGCACTAATCCCGTTCGGATCGCCTCCAGATCCAGACGCAATCGCTTTGCGACGGGAAGCCTGTTCTCTGCGCGTCCACAAGGCATGAAAGCGCATAGAAGCTATTTGCATAGAGCGACGACGACAAAAGGCATAAGCCATCTCTTCCCCAAGCCACTTACTCTGAGAATAGGCGTCTTCACAAAAGGTGCCCTGCTCCTCGTCTATGGGGAAGTAAGGGCGAGGCGTTATGTTTTTTGAGAACACGGCACCGACCGCGTTTATTGAAGAAGCCATCACAACTTTGCGGATACCATGCCGTTCGGCAGCCTCCAAAACGTTCCAGTTGGAAAGCATATTTATCCGAAACAACTCATGCTCAGCGACGGAAATAGGACTCGGTATGGCAGCCAAATGTACTATGTAGTCGCACCCATCCATAGTTTTAAACACGTCATCAAAGCTCGTAGTGTCAAGACGAACGAAGGTGTAGCGACCGTCGTCACTATAGGGACCCACCTTAAATTTTGGGCTGGCTATATCGCCATTGCATACCTCGTACCCACGCGAAAGCAGATGTTCCGAGACGAACCTGCCCGCTTTACCGGAACCACCGGTTAAGAAAACTCTCCCCATTTTTGGCATTCCTCCGAATTCAAATTAATAAAATAGTTAGTCTAAGCCGTTAGTGTACCGCAACCTTAGCAGACGCGCTATATTTCTATGGGCTAAACCGTGGACACAGTGATGCTATTCGGAGGCTGGACCAGACGCTGGGCAACACTTCTACCCTCCAGTGTAAACAGGATTGCAGTAGCGTGAAGCGAGTACAAGCTAACCGCACAAAGACAAGCCGAGCTTCTGGCTGACTAATTCTCGACACAGGTTTCGGAGGTTGCATAATAAAAGAAGATTGTCATATTTTGTGAATAAAATCCTCTATATTAGTTCTTTATTTTAATTGTCATTTCTCGTAGTTATACAAATCAACGCTTTTTATAAAATTTTTTTTAAAACACAAAATATAAGAAGTCATCAGATATAAGATCATCTATCTACTAAAATTAACAGCGTCATCAAGTGCACGATCCTTTATTTGCTAAAATCCTTAACCTATCAGATTGACGAATGTAAGTGTTTTAGCAGGTGCACGATCCTTTATTTGCTAAAATAATTCTGCTATCGTCGAGGTAGCCTGATATGTTTTAGCAGGTGCACGATCCTTTATTTGCTAAAATCCTAATCAACAATTTACTGAAACGATCATTGTTTTAGCAGGTGCACGATCCTTTATTTGCTAAAATAGCAGGCTTCACGGGCGAATACGAACTCAGGTTTTAGCAGGTGCACGATCCTTTATTTGCTAAAATTAAGTCAACTTTGTCGTGAAGTCCTCTATATGTTTTAGCAGGTGCACGATCCTTTATTTGCTAAAATAAGGGCAGGAAGATATAACTGCTAAACTCAAGTTTTAGCAGGTGCACGATCCTTTATTTGCTAAAATAAACCAAAGTTATGAAAATAGCAGGCTTTAGTTTTAGCAGGTGCACGATCCTTTATTTGCTAAAATGTATACCATAATCATAACTTTGTCAAGTCAGTTTTAGCAGGTGCACGATCCTTTATTTGCTAAAATGGCAAAGAACTAAACTTTGACGAACTAGCAGTTTTAGCAGGTGCACGATCCTTTATTTGCTAAAATCGTAGCAGAGAACTATGAGAAGAGGACAGGTTTTAGCAGGTGCACGATCCTTTATTTGCTAAAATGTTGCCGGAAATTGTCCACGTGTTCACAATGTTTTAGCAGGTGCACGATCCTTTATTTGCTAAAATGGTTACACCTGGTGGTATCAATCAGAATGCGTTTTAGCAGGTGCACGATCCTTTATTTGCTAAAATCCCGCGCTTATCCCGTATATATTCCATAATGTTTTAGCAGGTGCACGATCCTTTATTTGCTAAAATCACCAGCTTCGGATAGAAAACAACTCCGCCGTTTTAGCAGGTGCACGATCCTTTATTTGCTAAAATAGGACGGAGCATCATGATAATTTCAGCGGAGTTTTAGCAGGTGCACGATCCTTTATTTGCTAAAATAGTTGCCGGGAATTGTCCACGTGTTCATAATGTTTTAGCAGGTGCACGATCCTTTATTTGCTAAAATGTGAGGCTTGATAATCCCGAACACAAGGTAGGTTTTAGCAGGTGCACGATCCTTTATTTGCTAAAATACAAAGAACCGAAACTTGAACAAGCTATGAGTTTTAGCAGGTGCACGATCCTTTATTTGCTAAAATCGCCTGTTGAGGTTCAAGAAAGCTCTGCGTGTTTTAGCAGGTGCACGATCCTTTATTTGCTAAAATAACAACTGGAAGCTGCAGGCATTTATTGATGTTTTAGCAGGTGCACGATCCTTTATTTGCTAAAATAAACAAACCCGAACAAACAAACCCGTAAAGGTTTTAGCAGGTGCACGATCCTTTATTTGCTAAAATGAAACTTTATTAGAAGATAAGGTTTTAGGCGTTTTAGCAGGTGCACGATCCTTTATTTGCTAAAATCACTTGCTCGATGTTCAACTCAAGAACGCAGTTTTAGCAGGTGCACGATCCTTTATTTGCTAAAATGCAGTAGCGCCTTGGTCTGTTGATACGACTGTTTTAGCAGGTGCACGATCCTTTATTTGCTAAAATGGAAACCACGAACACACAGAAGGATACATAGTTTTAGCAGGTGCACGATCCTTTATTTGCTAAAATCCTGCTGATATAGAGGAGCACAAACGGCTAGTTTTAGCAGGTGCACGATCCTTTATTTGCTAAAATAGAAGGTGAAGAGAAACCGGATCGAGAACTGTTTTAGCAGGTGCACGATCCTTTATTTGCTAAAATAGCAGGTTTCACAGGCAGTTACGAGTTGAGGTTTTAGCAGGTGCACGATCCTTTATTTGCTAAAATCGATCTAAGTACGACGTTTACTGTTACGATGTTTTAGCAGGTGCACGATCCTTTATTTGCTAAAATACTATCTACTTTATGTATACGTTGACGGGATGTTTTAGCAGGTGCACGATCCTTTATTTGCTAAAATGATACACAAAGCGGGTCTATGTGTATATATGTTTTAGCAGGTGCACGATCCTTTATTTGCTAAAATACTATCTACTTTATGTATACGTTGACGGGATGTTTTAGCAGGTGCACGATCCTTTATTTGCTAAAATTAAAACACTAGACCACTTGACAAACCGAGTGTTTTAGCAGGTGCACGATCCTTTATTTGCTAAAATCACCTATCCTCTAAACGTGTGCATACAAAGTGTTTTAGCAGGTGCACGATCCTTTATTTGCTAAAATACATGGAGAAACTGGGACTTACTGAGATGGTGTTTTAGCAGGTGCACGATCCTTTATTTGCTAAAATGGGAGTGATACCTGGAGAAGAACACGAAGAGTTTTAGCAGGTGCACGATCCTTTATTTGCTAAAATGGCTAGCCTAGACAAAACCGAAGACGTGGTGTTTTAGCAGGTGCACGATCCTTTATTTGCTAAAATTAAAGTGTTTTGTGTATAAGGTTGGATGCCGTTTTAGCAGGTGCACGATCCTTTATTTGCTAAAATAATGAAGTAGGTTATGGGCCACAAGGCATCCGTTTTAGCAGGTGCACGATCCTTTATTTGCTAAAATACTAAACCTACGCGGTCGCCGACACAAAGAGTTTTAGCAGGTGCACGATCCTTTATTTGCTAAAATTAGTGTAGCTAGCTTGTGAAACATTGGAGAGTTTTAGCAGGTGCACGATCCTTTATTTGCTAAAATTATTAAATAAATAAGGAAATATTAATAATAGTTTTAGCAGGTGCACGATCCTTTATTTGCTAAAATATACTCGCACCGCTCTACTTTAGGTTCCGAGTTTTAGCAGGTGCACGATCCTTTATTTGCTAAAATTATCGTGCTCACTTCACGAATAGAGGCACTGTTTTAGCAGGTGCACGATCCTTTATTTGCTAAAATGATAAACATAATAGATATTGAGCTGGCTAAGTTTTAGCAGGTGCACGATCCTTTATTTGCTAAAATCAGGCTCCCGAAAGGCGGCCATCAATTCAAGTTTTAGCAGGTGCACGATCCTTTATTTGCTAAAATTCTGCACGTTCTGCTTGAGCAAAGGTTTCAAGTTTTAGCAGGTGCACGATCCTTTATTTGCTAAAATAATAGACGGTTTCACGGGAACATACGACTTGGTTTTAGCAGGTGCACGATCCTTTATTTGCTAAAATTTGAACTTTGAAGCCGTAGAAGAGAACCGAGTTTTAGCAGGTGCACGATCCTTTATTTGCTAAAATACACACAGACGCACTTTATGCACACGTTGAGTTTTAGCAGGTGCACGATCCTTTATTTGCTAAAATTGGAGGTAAAACGCTTGACAGATATAACGTGTTTTAGCAGGTGCACGATCCTTTATTTGCTAAAATTTGATATAATTAAAATGTAAGCAGTTTAGAGTTTTAGCAGGTGCACGATCCTTTATTTGCTAAAATCCCACGCTTCCGAATGATCAAAGTAGCTAGGTTTTAGCAGGTGCACGATCCTTTATTTGCTAAAATACCGAGACGTTTACTAAATAGTAACCAAGTGTTTTAGCAGGTGCACGATCCTTTATTTGCTAAAATCCTCCACAATTCCCCCGTCATAGACCTCAGGTTTTAGCAGGTGCACGATCCTTTATTTGCTAAAATTTACCTCCACAATTCCCCCATCAAAGATATGTTTTAGCAGGTGCACGATCCTTTATTTGCTAAAATAGGTTCAGGTTCTAAAGGCATCAAAGAGGAGTTTTAGCAGGTGCACGATCCTTTATTTGCTAAAATAAGAAGATTTAAAATACTGCGTCTGTCGCCGTTTTAGCAGGTGCACGATCCTTTATTTGCTAAAATAACCCTCAGTATGTGAATGGTATGAATTCTGTTTTAGCAGGTGCACGATCCTTTATTTGCTAAAATACCTATAGTGGCCCTCACACAGGGCTTCAGGAGGGAATGAACTAACTTTAAATATCAAAAAATCAGATACCAAGCAGCTAGAAAAGAGCGTATTGCCCAGGATTTTCCCACTTGTCCTGTTGCCTACCTCCCTCAAAGGCAACTATGTTTTCGTACTGCTTATCAGTGAAACAAAGGATATAGACAGATCCATGATTAGGTGCCATCTGACCTACTTTTCCAGTCAAGGTTTCTACTTGCCTCTTGCTTCCACAGAAACGCAAATACACAGAGAACTGGCACATTTCAAAGCCTTGGTCCTGAAGATCACTCCTGAACTTAGACGCTACTTTACGTTCTCGCCTGGTTTTGACCGGCAGGTCGAACATTACGAGCATCCACAATAGCCTGTAACCCGATAGTATCCTCTCTTGAGACACCTTGTCTTCCAGTCATCATAAGCGATGAATAGCTGAGTTATATCACTCTACAACTTTATTCTTGAAATCCATAGGCAAGAGGTTAGGCGGTAAGTTGAGACAATTTTTCTTCTCCATGTACGACCTTGCCACTGATGCAGCCAATCTATGGATGCAGGTCATTACTGGGGTGGCTCCAGATGAAGTAAGCACATCCATGCTGGGTATGAGAGCTAACTCCTTCTTGCAGTCATCTGTGATTTCTGTCGCCCCCTCTTCAATCATAGAGACTACCCTATAATCCACTATTGGACGGAAAGGCTCCATAATATCGTCTGCAAGTTGCAGATGGTCAAACCTGTTGCGATGATGAATTCCTAACGACGGATGCAATCCCACCGCTGCTATAGCTCTAGCAGAGCAAGCCCTTATCACTGTGTAACCGTAGTTCAACAACGTATTGGGCCACATACCATGTCTTGATCTCTTAAACTCATGGGCAAAAAGGAAGAGCCAATATCTTTGAGCCGCTGCTGCTTCTATGTTGCCTATATCACCAGACCGCACCCTTCGGGTCATCTCTTTCACCTGTTCCGAAGGCCTTCCAAAAGAATTCAAAACAGCGGCTTGGTTACCTATTTTCGCTTTTACCAGGTCTTGCCACATCCGTTTCTTTAAAGGTTGTTTAGCCTCCAGTTGAGCTGACATACGCATAGCCTGAACATGGTGTCCTTCCATAGGCCATAACCATGCTGACGGGAGAAACTTCTCATTGCATATAACGAGAGGTACATTTCTTTCAGAAAGCGCTAAAAGCACGCCATGTGTGTAAGTGATTCCGCGACCGGTCGCTATTATCGCGGCTATGTCGTCCAAAGGTATTCGACCTATATTTTTGCCTTCCGAGGATATTTCTATGAACCCCCGTGAGCGCGACAGTTTCCTCCCAGTACCAGATATCTCTACAAGCCGTCCTACCATGTCATACGATTCATGAAGGCAAAGGCAGGACTTTCTCTCGTCCAAGTTCGTCTATGACAACCCTTTGAGGACTATTCTTACGAAGACTGTTGGCGGTTTTATGCAAAAATTTATAGTCGTCCTTTTGGTCCCTGTTTCTCTTGTCCGCATCCGCTTCGTACAATTGAGCAAAGTGGAGTTCCTGTCCACTCATCTTTTGCAGGCGGCGTATAACAAAAACGCCGTTTATATGCAATCTTAGGCAGTCTCCGTTATAGAGACGCATCACCTTTTTAGCGTTTGGATGGGTCATCCTAGATTTTTCATCTTGGTACCAATCTACGAAATCCTTTCGATTTGCATCGTACTTGAATATCGTTAGCGCCTTCCATTTACCGTCAGGCATTTGGTACACGTCCATAAAGGCGTTGCCGCCTGGTTTATAAGCCTTGAACGCCCTAACGGTTCTATCTTTGACAGCTATGTACTCTTTCATAGGGACTTTAGTCCTGGCTTTCTTAACGCCATGCGGAGCGCGTTTGAAGCCGAACTGTTCTAAGGCTCGAGGAGCAGCAGCTCTTTGTGAGAAGACTCTGACTCTATCTTTCTTCTCTATTGATCCGTCTTCTTTGACGGTTTGCCACAGTTTCATCAGAGCTTCTCTAAGCTCCTCATCTTCAAGGTCCGATAAATCTTTTTCTGGAGGATTCTTGAAGCTTCCTAAGCTCTTCTTGGAGGTGAGAACATGATATCCACGCTCTTTCTTACCCGTTATACCGTATGCAGTTTCCTCATGCAACTTACCAGAAGTAACGTCTCTCCCTTTAGGCAGATCCTTAGGTTTTCCCGGAGCCGGTCTGTCCGGTTTATAAGACACCAATATATCCATAATCTTATGCCTGAAATCTTCATGATTAAAGTTTTTCCACGGGTCTTTAGGCCAGTTGCGCGCTCGCTTTCTACGCACTTGATCATGGTCTGGTTCGTCTTGTAAAGCACTTGATATACGCTGGATCATTGAACGGCTGGTTGCCGCTATCACAGCAGCATCTATAGCGTGGTGGCGATGGTCAGATCGGTTTTTTGCTGGTATATCAAACGTTACGCTACGTTCAGGATCAGGATTACGTGTGCAATAAACATAATCGTTTTCATTTATACCCATTTCTTCTATAATCTTCTCCGACAGGAGGCTTGCGTGAATTTTCCACTTACCGTCAACGCTCTTCGAGCCCTCTTCTATGCGGCGGAAGTCAGGTAAAGGTAAAGGCAGACATTCATACTCGCGAACCGGGGTTCTATCTTGTCCCAGAATACTGTTCATACCCCAGCTGGCTCTCAGAAGCGAGGTCAGCCTTCCATTAGATACAACTATCTTGTTTTCTGGCAATATAGATGTGATGTACTGCCTAGCGGCTTTCGACATATAGCGCGTATCGTTCAGCTGCCTTTCAACGAAATACGAGTCGTCTTTCTTAAATTCATCCATAGCGTCTTCTTTAAAGCGCCATCTCTTGTTGTCGGGCAGATTTTTCGTCCACTTTTTCAGGGGGGCAGGACCAAAAACCTCAAAAGGGGTACGGGCGCCTTTACGTCGATTACAGTCTCTATGTGTAAGTACCTTATTGGGCCATGAGTCGTCCAAAGTCTTGCTGTAAGGGAGCAGATGTTCTATCTCCGTCCTATCATCAAGCGCAGCACTACAAGAGATGATTTCGCCGCAAAAAGGACAGATACGTTCCTGTGGTCTGCCTTGTTCTTCCCAGAGACGCAACTTTCCTCTATAGCGTTGAGAGGGTATCAGTCCTGCTTCTTTTATGATTTTGTCTCTATTGACGTTGGCTTTCCGTTCGGCCGTTTGCTGTTTTTCAATCTTGTCTTTTTGATTTTGGCTATGAGCAAGCTCTCGTGCCATTTCTATGAAGACTTCGGTCGGCTTACCATAGCGCTCTATAAGGGCATTAACTACCCGCCGTAGCTGGTTTAAGGCAACATGCACCGTAGGGTTGGTAATCTTGCCGTACCTTGTTATATCGTACGCCAAGTCGCTGCCAGAGGCGCATGCTTGGCACGTGCATCCAGTAGGGTTCGGGTTTGGAGACTCTGAAGGTTCGTTTACCGTTTCAGATCCCGATACGTACTTTGTAAGTATCCGACCGTAGTAAGGTAATTTGCAACAAGAGCCATCGGCTGCCGTTTCAGAGTGGTTGTAGCCTGCTTTTTCTGCGGCTTCTGAGTAATGTATTACTTCTTCCTTCATGTACCGTAGTATCTTCCCAATAGCTTTACGGCTGAGGCTCCCGTAGCCGCTTGGCAACGATGTTTCGATCAGGTTGCCGGCATTATCTTCGGAGAGTCCCCAATCGTTCCGAGCTTTTTGCTTGAGAGCCTCATTCTCTTTATTTTGGTTCTTCCACCGTTCAAAGGCATTCGGGCCCCTTCTGTGAGACCCTGCTCCATTCTCCACGAAGTCCACACCCTTAAGTAAGTCTTCAATCACAGCGTCCTGATCTTTTAGTTCCATCTGGAACCACCTATCCCCAAAAAGCTCGGGGCGTGCCATCTTGCGTGCTGTTTCGTCTGGCTTTAACCCTTTTCGCTTATCGTCTTGGAGATTAAACTCCATTCCCCTTGGAAGCTTCAAGGCTTTCCGCATAGCGTCAAAAGTAAATACCCCCGCTTTGCTCAGATCACCGTCTCTAGGTTGTATCAGTTTCTGATATATCTTATCTCTTTCATCTTTATTAAGTTGACGTTTAAATTCTCCGGGGATAATCAGGCGCAGATTAGCCAGTTCCTGCAGTATGCGGAATCTCTGAACCGAAGGTAAAGCGGTCGGTGCCCTAAGCTCCCCCTCTTCAAACTGACACAATCCCGGGTTTACAGGTTTTAGGGGACGCTGAAACAGTATAGTGTCCTCAATTTTGTCCCAGATAGCGTCGTCTACTAGATCTTTTTGCTTCTTTCGGATCTTCTTAAGTTCCTGTTCAGTCATAAATCTGGCAGGGTATATAGCCTCTAAAGACCGGTCATACTGGTACTCCCCCGCAGTACGTGAGTTGCTTTCTTCTAGCAGGCACCGGATTCGCTCCGTCTCTTTTTGAACGGCTGTATGTTGATCCACTCCAGACTTCGGCTTAAATCGTTTGTTATTGTGCAGCTTAAGCAAAGTCTCTCCAAGTTGAAACGATTCCAGCGGCTCCTTCAACGCCCGCTTCCGTAGTTCATAACGATTTGCGTAGCTTGTTTTGTTCTGTTCTGACTTTTTGGCAGGCAGCAGTTCACATGAAGCTAAGGTCTTTTTGAGATCGGCGTCTTTTTCCCCTAATACGAGATCTAATATCTCCTTCCAGGCACTATCCTCAAGAATTTCGCTCCCTCCCAAATCCCTCTGGGCTTCCACTATTTGCCAAAATTCTTCTTTGATAAGTTCTCCAGTGAGAGGTAGTTCTTCAACGTCAGAGGGTTTCCATCTATCCTCGGTGAAACGCGTCGGTTTGCCTTCTTTGAGGCGCTCGTGCAGGAACTCTCCAATAGTCCGGTTGTCAGTTTCGTCTAAGTTTGTTTTAAAATTCTCAATGGCAACCTTCATTTTGGAAGTTTCATCGGCGGTTTCAGTAGAGTCTTCTTTACGATTCGACAGAAAGCCTCTGCGCTTCGCAATATGCCATATAGCTCTCCCCAGTTCCTGACGAGTCAAGTTCTCATCGTCAAGTGCCCTGGCTCGCAACTCATAAGGATCTAGCTTAGCCATATCTTTACGTGCTTTGTCATCTCTAGGCATAAGCTCTGCTTCAATAAGCAGTTTTTCGAGCCGTTTCATACGCTTCAGTGTGCGATCCCGGTTCCTGCGCTGAGAGCGTGCTTGAGTGTAGTTTTTTCGCTTTTGCCGATGAGGGTCTGTACCTCTAGCATTACCCGGTTCTCGAAATATACGAGACCCTGCTCTCACGAGGTCAACCGGATCTCCGCCTTGATCAAGGCTCAAAATCGCCCAGCCAATGGAGTTTGCGCCCATATCTATGCCAAGCCTATAACCGTACGGTAAGAGCTCCTCTGGCTTTTCTTCTGGATTCGTATCACTAAACATAGGAAAGCCTCCTGTTGTTAATGTATCCTGTCTCGCTTTAAAGCTTTCTAAATTAACGCAATTATACGATAAAGGGCATCTATCAGCTCTTGTGGTCAAGGGAAAAGAGACCAAGTATCATTGAGCATTCCTTCTCGTCTTCGCTCGCAACAGCAGAACAGAGTTTTTAGTATCATCCATAGCCTAGGAAGGGCAGAAGATCGTTATTAGTCGGTTTCGATAGACCAAGGTTTTTATATCATTTGTTTTGAGTTTATAAACCGTAAGCACGATCACATTCTGGATAAGCAGGATAGACAGACAAAGTGTCACGGTGTGCTTACTCAAGCGAGGTAACGGTTATGAAGTGCCCCATCTGTGGTCTCTCAGAAAACGAAGCAGTAGAAAAACAGATTTTCCCACTATCAGTACGTCGAAGACGGTTATGCGCCTCTTGTGGCTATTCGTTTGTTACTTACGAGACGGCTCACGCCCATCCTTTAATAGTGGTGAAAGCAGACGGTCACCGGGAATGCTTCCAGTACCGTAAGCTCAGGCGATCTATAGAGACAGTGTGCGCTAAACGACCTGTCTCCGCGGAGGATATAGAGACCGGTTGCGACGTCATACGTAAGCAGTCCTTGCGGACAGGCAACGCTGAGATAAGTTCGGGAGCGATTTACCAAGCGGTTGCGGAATGGCTGATGCGGCTTGACGACGTGGCCTACAAACGATACACGGCAGCAGGTTACAGCGGCCTCGGTTTCCCTTTGAGAAGTGTGAGGAACAGAACACGCTCCACAGGACAGATATCGCTTTTCAATAAAGCCAACTAGGCATGGAGGAAATGGCAATGATGACTAAAGAATTGAGCGGTTCAGCCGTTGTTGCAGCACTGAGCGACAATGCTTTAGTTGTGCTCAAAAAACGATACCTCCTGAAGGACTCTTTCGGGGAAATTGTTGAAGAACCAGACGAGATGTTCCGGCGTGTAGCGGACGCTTTGGCAGAACCCGAACGACTGTACAGCGCAAGCGACCAGGAAGTAGCCAGCATAGCCGACCGGTTTTACAGATCAATGGCCAGCCTGGAATTTCTCCCCAACTCCCCTACTTTGATGAATGCGGGAACAGGTGCAGGCACACTTTCAGCCTGCTTTGTGCTTCCTCTAACGGACAGCATGGAAGGGATTATGGGAGCGGCACGTAATGCAGCCATGGTGCAGAAGTATGGAGGCGGTACAGGATTTTCCCTGTCTGAAATAAGAAGAAAAGGTGCTCCTATCAAGACGACTCACGGTAAGGCTTGCGGCCCTATTGCCGTCCTGCGTTTACTATCTGCCGTCTCCACCCTGGTAACCCAAGGCGGCAAGCGAGACGGAGCAAATATGGCGGTTATGGACGTGCATCATCCCGACATACTGGAGTTCATTGATTGCAAAGCGCGTGAGGGTACCATTCACAATTTCAACATTTCAGTAGGTGCGTCCGATGAGTTCATGAAAGCGGTCAAAGAAGGAAAATCGTACGCTCTGAGAGAGCCTGAAGATTTTACAGATATGACCTCCCCGCAGGTGGAAGTGGACAGGCTAGACGCCAGAGAGGTGTTTGACAAGATAGTCCACGGAGCTTGGCGAAACGGTGAGCCGGGTATGATATTTCTGGATACCGTTAACTTTGAAAATCCTGTGAGGCATATAGGTAGGATTACGGCTACTAATCCTTGCGGTGAGCAACCTTTGCTTCCCAACGAGTCGTGCAACCTCGGCTCAATAAACGTTGGGAAATTCGTAACGGAAAACGAGACTTTCAACTGGGATAAGCTGGCGGATATTGTACACCTCACAATTCGCTTCCTAGATAACGTTATAGACGCCAATAAGTACGCTGTGAAGGATATTGAAAAGCTGACAAAAGGCACCCGTAAGCTGGGTCTAGGCGTCATGGGTTTCGCAGATATGCTCATCAGGCTGGGCATTCCCTATGACTCGGATGAGGGAGTAGCGATGGGAAAGAGGATCATGCGCTTCATAAAAAACGAGTCTGACAAAGCTTCTATGGCACTAGGTAAAGAACGAGGACCTTTTAGTGAATGGCCGGGTAGTCCGTTAGAGGATAAAGGCACTCCATTCCGAAATGCTTGCAGACTTACAGTCGCGCCTACCGGCACCATATCTATGATCGCTGGGGCGTCTTCTGGTATAGAACCCCTGTTTTCTATAGCCTATCGAAAGCAAAATATACTGGAAGGCCAGACTCTTATGTACGTTAATGAAGCGTTTGAAGCAACCGCCCGCAAGCGAGGGTTCTATTCGGAGGAGCTGATGACCTATCTTGCAGAGGGTGGCTCATTGCAAGAACGAAACGACGTTCCGGAAGATGTTAGGGCCTTGTTCAAGGTATCAGCGGACATAACGCCCAAATGGCACGTCCTTATGCAGGCGGCTTTTCAAGAGAGCACCGACGCGGGAATATCAAAGACCATTAATTTCCCCAACCAGGCGACACAAGAAGACGTTTATGAGGCTTACATGCTTGCTTGGGAAACTAAATGTAAAGGGATAACGGTTTACCGAGCAGGGTCCCGGGAAAAAGAGGTGCTTACCGCCGGGCATGATTCTACGACCCAAAAGTCGTCAGAACCAATACAAGCCAGCGACTCGGCGTCTACATACTACGCCTTGCCGCGACATAGACCAGCCGAGCTGATTGGTGTAACAAGGAGAATCCGCACGGGAAGAGGCAACGTTTACGTTACGGTAAACAAAGCATCCGACGGGCGACCTTTTGAAGTTTTTGCGGCTCACGGTAAAGCCGGAGGGAATGACTCAGCAATGGCGGAAGCTCTGTCCAGAACTATTTCCCTAGCGCTCCGTTCAGGTGTAGATCCACAAGAGGTAGTACGCCAGCTCAGAGGCATAACCGACACCCCTATATGGGACAACGGTATATTGATACGTTCCGTTCCAGACGCTATAGCAACCGTCCTAGATATCTTAGAACACCGGGAGGTGGATAAGCCTCTTGAAGATTCGGAATCTGTGCAGCACAGGATGTTTCCAACGCCCTCATCCAGTGAAAGCGCACCTCTTGCAAGCTTGTACGTTCTGAATGAAGAGCTTTGCCCTGAATGCTCTACGATGCTAGCTCACGAAGAGGGGTGCGTCAAATGCTATAGCTGTGGATACAGCCGATGCTGATCCCTCATTGAATCGAACGGACAACCCTCTGTTCCAAATGACGGTATGATTTCCAAGATCTCCTTTGTAGGCGGAGGAGTCATGGCGTACGCTCTGATAACCGGTATGCGCTCCTCCACCTTACAAGCAGACGTAACGGTAGGTGAACCTGACGCTGCACGCCGTCAGCAGCTAGAGAACGAGAACATACGTACTACCGAGAGTAACGTCCAGGCCGTTCAAGACGCAGACCTTGTATTTTTAGCCGTCAAGCCGCAACTGTTTAGCAAAGCAGTGAGAGGGCTCCGATCAGTCTTAACTGCTGATCAAACAGTGGTATCTATAATGGCTGGGGTAAGGTTGAAAAGCATAAAAGAAGCTCTGAATCATGGCAACCTTGTGCGTGTTATGCCTAATACCCCCGCTCAGATCGGTTGCGGAATGTCGGTTTGGTACGCGGCGAAAAACGTCCCTGAACAGTCAATGCAACTCGTAGGCTCCATTCTGAAAACGGTCGGAGATGAGTTGCTGGTTCACGATGAGGAAATGTTGGACGCAGCTACGGCTATGAGCGGTAGTGGTCCCGCTTTCGTATTTGTCTTCATTGAAGCTTTGCAGGACGCTGGTATAGAGTCTGGTATGTCGCCGAACCAAGCGCGGCGCATCGCTATCCAAACGGTCCTGGGATCAGCAAAGTTGGTACAAGAAACCGGCAAACATCCAGCCGAGCTTAAAAATGCAGTAACATCCCCTGCAGGTACGACAGCAGCTGGCCTGCAAGTGTTGGAAGATAGAGGATTCAGAGCAGCTACCGCGGCAGCCGTTTTGAGTGCGTGGCAAAGGGCAAAGGAGCTTTCAAGCAAAGCCTCAAAGTGATCAGAGACGGTATAGTTATTAGTCCCTAACAGATTTACATAGAGAGGACGTCTTGCGATTCTGTCTCGCGGCAATCTTGGAATCTACATCAACCTTTAATCAATAGAAAAGTCTTCTCGTGAAAATCAAGTCCCTCCACCACTAGGAGAAAGGCTCACCTCTCCTGAACCAACCGCATTTAACATCCCATGACGATCCCTTACTAACAGCCGGCCCTTCTCGTCCACGTCTTCCGCAACTCCTTTCAGATCTGGCACACTAGAGTCCGAAAATCTGACGTGCACACGTTCTCCAATCGTAATCAGTAAACGCTTCCATTCCGGTATGAGGGTCTCACCACGCCTCAGCATCTTCAACCTAGCGTCTAGCTCCCATAGTAGCACGTCCAGCACGTCCACCCTGCTGAACGGACGATCTGCAAGCATACTCATGCTGACGGCATTTATCGGATCGTCCTTAGTGTAGAAAGAGTTAAGGTTCAACCCTACGCCAAGCACTGACTTGATCCCTTTGGCGTCAGTACGGCTCTCAGCTAGAATTCCCGCCAGTTTCTTGCCGTCACACATAACGTCGTTTGGCCATTTTAAGTCGGAAGTGATGCCGGCGACCGAGCGCACCGTAGCATGCACTGATACAGCGGCAGCTATAGTTAGCTCATACGCGTAAGAAATACGCGGACTGACACAGAAAGAGACTAATAGATCCTTGCTAGGTTGTGATTTCCAAGGACGTTTATACCTGCCCCGGCCTGAAATTTGTTCGTCAGCAACGACGGCTAGACCCTCAAAAGATAATTCTCTACTATACGCAAACGCAGCGTCCATAGTAGAGCTGACCGATCGCAAGTGAACAATTTTTTGTGCCACGGAACGTCCGCGCGCACTCTCTAATGAATAGAAAGGAGAGGTGGAGTATCTATCCATATCCAAAAGGGTAATAGTCTAATATAAGTTCAATGAAACAACACAAAGCAAAGACAGGGTTGTAATTTCTTCAATCAAAACCAATCAGCCGCTGATAAATTTTTACCTCAAGAACATAGAGCATATTTACAAAATCTATAGTCCATCCAGTGCATTAACAGATCAAAGTCCAAAATAAGTTAAAATTACCTTTTTAACCATTAGAAAAATTCCAGATCTACGCCTTTAAGAATTGAGTGCATACATGACAATATACCACAACATAAGGTGCTAACGATACTTGATCTCATATTGGGACACAAGAGCAGGATAAAGTTATCTATCGTATCAATCAGCGTCAATATCTATAGCCGGTCATAACGTGGAGAAGTTAGCATAGATATTAGAAGACCTGGAAATAGACATGAACTTCTGTTTCCGATCTGTTAAGGAGATAAATAATGCAATGGACGTCAGCTATTTCGGAGTTGCCTTCGTTTGACAAAGCGGCAGAAGAGGCTTGTGAGAAAGCGATTTCTGCTTTAAATGGACAGACCCCAGACATAGTTTTAGCGTTCATATCTCCCCATCATTCATCCGCTTACAGTCGTGTTCCTAAGGTCTTTTCAGGCACCGGAGCCGATGTATTCTTAGGCTGTTCAGCTACAGCGGTCATAGGAGAGGGTAGAGAATTAGAGAATTCGCCCGCTATAGCTGTAGCGGCTGCCAAAATGCCCGGAGTTCAGATAGAAGCCTTCGAAGTCCAGCCTTCACAGATGCCTGACGGCGACGACCCTCCCGAACCTTGGCACTTCATAGGCAACACCACGCCGACTGCTATGCTACTTTTGCCAGATCCTTACACGATAGACGTGCAGCAGGCTCTGGAAGGTCTTGATTTTGCATATCCGAATGCGATAAAGTTCGGAGGACTCGTATCCACTTCTCCTGAACTAGAAAATCACGCTTTGTTTATCCAAAAGAACATAAGAAGTACAGGCATGGTAGGGATCGCATTCTGCGGAGATTTGAACGTGCAGACTGGCGTTTCGCACAGTTGCCGACCGGTAGGACCCCCAATGTTGGTAACAAAATCTCAAGATAACGTCATATATGAACTGAACGGCAAAGACGCTATGCAGAGTCTAGGTCAGGTCTTTGAGCTATGTGACGAGAAAACCCAGCAGCTATTAAGGAGGTCACTGCAAATAGGCATACCGATAAACCGCACATCGGCAGAGTCCTCATCCGGCGATTTCACAATCCGAAACGTCCTTGGGATAAATGGACGCAAATCTTCCATAGCGGTTGGAGAAAAGATTCGGGAAGGGCAGATTGTTCAGTTTCACACTATGGATAAAGAAGCCGCAGAAGAAGATTTACGACTGACTCTTGAAAATTTCGCAGATCAAGATAATAATATTCAAGCTTCACTACTCTTTACTTGTCTCAGTAGAGGTGAACGTTTCTTCTCCAGACCAAACTATGACGCCGATGGTTTTAAAAGCGTCTTCCAAGATACACCTTTAACTGGATTTTTCTCTAATGGTCAAGTCGGATATACGAGAGATAAAGACACCTGGCTTGGAAGCAGTCATTTACACGGATATACTGCTGCTTTCACTATCCTCGGATCAGGTATAGTTGGTAATAAATCTGCCCAAAAAACAGAAAGAGCCGAAGCAGATTTAGGTATAAAAGCAAAAAGCTCTATGCTTAGATCTTCTATTCCTAAAAAGCCTTCCATCTAAAAAGACTGAAACGGTTAAATCAGAGTTGTATATAAAGGCAGACTGTCTTTATTTTACAGTTACACATAATAAGTGCAGTTTAGTCGCCTGAACTATGCTTATGAATAAATCCTATAAAGAGTTTTTATTACTTCTAGTAAGGTAGTAGAACAAGAACACTCCTCCATCCCAGTCCTTCACGAGAGAGAAATTGAAACGGAGTTGGAGATATCTATAGCCTCTCCAATTCTTGACTATTACTAATACTAAATAGTCCTTGAGCCTTACTGAATTGGGTGCTTTACAGAGCAGGTCAGTAAGGCAGATATATCGTTATACTAAGTTGTCTGATGAGACCGCTTCAAAGGTACCTGAAAATGCTACGCGATTAAGAGGCATTCGGAGGTTGGGCTGTTCACGTTGGCGCAAAAATTCAGCAAGAGATGAAGCATCACCTTGATGCCCGGCAGCTATAGCACATTCCACTTTGTACCTGTCTCTAGGTATTTTAAGTTTCTCGTATGCAGCATCTATATCAAATCCGGCCATTGCATGAGTAACTAACCCCATAATAGAGGCTTGAAAAGCTAACGACATCCAAGCAGCACCTGAATCAAATCTACCGGTAGGTATTGACGCACCTTTATCATCCGTTATTCTGGACAATAGAAACATCAGGAGAGGGGCATTTGCAGCCCAATCACGGTTGAGCGGAAACAAGATAGAGTTGAACGTCTCACGCGTCGGTCCATTCGTGGCGTACAAGAATAACCACGGCTGCAAGTTGTAGGAGGATGGAGCCCATCGCGCCGCTTCAAAAAGAGATGATATTTCTTCATCCGAAAGAGGTTCTTGGGAAAATGCTCGCGGTGACCAACGCTCTATGAACATTGAATCAACAGGAGCTTCAGGTTTACGGAGTTTGGACGGTTCAGTCAATGATCTTTCGTCTAAAGCCAAAAGCTATATATCTGTAATAGTACAAAATAGCCGACACTGAGGGAGCGTACCAATTCCCTTAAGGCTCTATTGCTTTGGTCTCTTCTTTACCCTTATAGGCTTAAGGTCTATAAAGTAAAGGGTAAAGCAATATATACCATACTCCGCCCTACGAACACGCTAATAGTAGTCTTCTCGGTCCTCAGCTAAGAGAACTCCACTCCTTATTGTCGAGCAGTATCTCTGCGTATACCCGTTCGGCGAAAACGACGCCGGACAGAGGGGTGCCCACGCAAGAAGGGAGGTATGATGAGTGATTCCGGATCGTCTGGTATGGAGGCAGTAAGCTCATCATCGTCCGACGTTGAATCCTGAGCTGGAGCAAAGCCTGTAGCGATTATAGTCAGCTTAAGCTCATTGTCCATAGAGGGATCTTTCACGTTTCCGAATATGATGTTAGCATCCGGATGAACCATCTCCTGTATCACCTCTGATGCACTTTGCACCTCTTCTAAGGTCAAATCTGATCCACCAGTGACGTTGAATATGACTCCCTTAGCACCCCGTATGTCCACTTCAAGAAGTGGGCTATGGACCGCTTCTTCAGCGGCTTTGATAGCGCGGTTCTCCCCGCTTCCTTTGCCGATCGCCATCCAAGCATGGCCTGCATTCTCCATAACCGCACGCACGTCGGCGAAGTCGAGGTTTATTTCTCCAGGTACCAGAATCAGTTCGGCTATAGCTTGGACGCCCTGCTTGAGAACAGAGTCTGCCATTCGGAAGGCGTTATCCACAGTAATACGTTCGTCACTAATGGTGAGCAGCCGCTCGTTCGGAATCACTATGAGAGTATCAACCTGCTCTTTTAGCACTTCAATACCCTCAAGAGCCTTGCGCTGGCGTTGACTACCCTCAAATTTAAAAGGCTTAGTAACCACCCCTATAGTGAGAGCACCTACCTCTTTAGCCACTTCTGCAACTATAGGAGCTCCTCCAGTACCGGAACCTCCACCCATCCCTGCTGCTATAAATACAAGATCTGCACCTTGAATAAATTCCTTTATCTTGTCCCTGTCCTCCTCGTGACAGGCTCGTCCTTTACTGGGATCTCCACCTACTCCCAATCCTCTGGCTGTGGTATCACCGACTCTTAGGCGCAAAGGTACGGTAGCCTTGTCAAGGGCCTGCTTGTCGGTGTTCATAGCTATGTAATCAACTCCAGGTATTGAGTCGTTGTACATCCTGTCGACGGCATTGGAACCTCCGCCACCGACTCCTGTTACTTTAATTACAGCATTGCCAACTTGTTTCAAAGGCACTTCCTCTGCGTTCGTCATATTTTGGAATCTTGAGTTAGCATCCGAGAAGGAAGCGCTTTGTGTTTTCGCTCCATTAGATAAATTTCCGACCATTATTAGCACTCCTAACCTGAGGGATGAGCGGGTTAAATATTTCCTTGTCGAGGGAGACGGCTCTATTCCTCCGACGTTGATATTGTAAGAACCGGTTAGGGCGAGTATCTTTGTTAGTAGAGTGCAAGTTTTGCCGATTTGGGATATTTTTGAGTTTCTGCCTAAATCCGCTGCCTGCATAAATAAGCGGCGATCAAGGACGAAAAACTCTCTAAGAAGCTTCTAAGCAATCGGGCATTCTATAATAAAATCGGCGACATCAAAAAGGAGATAAATGAGATGAACGGTTATGACGCTGTAGCAAAAATACTAAAATCCGACGGATTCGAATGGCTTGCGTGTTTTCCTGCAAACCCTCTCATAGAGGCTGTAGCCAAGGTCGGCATTAGACCTATAGTCTTCAGACAGGAGCGAGGTGGGATTATGGCCGCGGACGGCTTCAGTAGGATGAACGCCGCTTCCGGCAGATACGGCGTATTTGCGTGTCAAGGAGGTCCAGGGGCTGAAAACGCTTTCGGCGGCTTTGCTCAGGCATGGGCAGATGCGGTGCCGATACTGTTTCTACCAGACGCGTCCGGTTATTCCCGGACTAACGTAGAGCCGACGTTCAACGCTTCAGCAAACTACGCCCGAATCACAAAATGGGCGGGCACCATACCTTCCGTAGACGACATTGCCCACTTCATGAGGAAAGCTCTAACCGCTCTCAAAAACGGTAGACCCAGCCCGGTACTACTTGAAATGCCGCGCGACGTTATGACGGACGAAGTTACAAACTTAGAAAAGTTTCAGCCTATTGTCCAGTACACTTACGCACCCTCCAAAACTGACGTGGCTGAGGCCGTCCGCAAACTGCTTGACGCTCGTAGACCCCTGATATGGGCAGGACAAGGAGTGCTGTACGCAGGTGCAGAAACTCTGCTGCAGGAGTTCACAGAACTGACCCAAATACCGGTTCTCACGACTATGCCTGGTAAAAGCGCAATAGACGAAAGGCACCCATTGGCACTTGGAGCGGCCAATAGAACCGCTCCTAAAGGCGTATGGACCTGGCTGAAAGAGTCAGACGTTATGCTTGCTCTAGGAACCAGCCTGAGCAAGACCAACTATGGGATAGATGTACCAGACGGCAAGTTCCTAATACATAACACCAACCATCTGCCAGACATAGGAAAAGAGTATCCGACAGATATCGGTTTACCCGGTGATGCTCGCCTAACACTGCAAATGATGCTAGAAGAGACTAAAGCACAGATAGGAGAAGAAGGGCGCAAAAAAGACCCATACATAAAGGAAATTGTCTCACAAGTAAAAAAAGAATGGCTCGAAGATTGGCGCTCCTTATTAGAGAGTGACATGATACCGATCAACCCTTACAGGCTAGTAAACGAGATAAATAAGGCGGTTGATCATGAAAACACCATAATGACCCACGATGCGGGTCACCCTCGCGATCAGATAATGCCTTTCTATACTGCAACTGTGCCACATTCATACATAGGCTGGGGTAAATCTACACACCTAGGCTATGGTATAGGCTTGATGATAGGAGCTAAGATGGCACATCCTGAAAAGTTCTGCGTGAACTTCATGGGAGACGCAGCTTTTGGAATGGCCGGATTAGACATTGAGACGGCAGTCAGATCCGAAAATCCGATAACCACCATCGTGCTGAACAATCGCACAATGGGTGGGTATAATAGATCCTTACCTACGGCGATGGAACAGTACGGCGCCGGTAATATGACGGGAGATTACGCCTTGCTAGCAAAAGGGATGGGGGCGGAAGGCATTGTGGTAGAAGCTCCAGCAGAAATAGGTCAGGCAATCGCCAAAGCCCGTGTGCTGAACGAAGAAGGCACAAGTGCTCTCATAGATGTAAAAACCCAGCAGGAACTTAAGTTCTCAGTTTACTAAAGCCTATATGAGCCTGCCACACTAGCTAAACTAGGGATAGAAACAAGTAGGGTAGTTAAATATTACCTTCAGAAGAGAATTGGGGAAACAGGGGGAAATGCCAGTAAGGAGTTGATCACTCTTTATAAACTACAAGGGACGTATCTCTCCGTACGTGGTGTTGGCTTTGCGCCGTAAACAAAAACACTCCCCAGGTGAGCCAAGCGCAAAGAGTATGCGATTCGCATAATCCGAAGAAACTCACCTTGATAACGAGAACTCTTAATCATTTATAAGTATAGAATTTAGGGTAGAAGATCTACTTTGTTTAGACTAGATTTGTTGGTGTGTTTTCCTAATAGCTCAACAGGAGAGAAACGTGAAAAAAAATTTAAGTAAATCACTAATGATCGCTGTATGCGCATCAGTAGGCATATGGGTTGCAGCCTGTGGCGGTGCCGATCCAACGGCTACCCCTGAACCACCACCTAGAGCTACATCAACGTCTCAGCCTGCACCTACTCCCACGGTAATACCTCCCTCTCCTACCCCACGACCTACAGCTACCCCAACACCCGATCCGAGTTTTCGGTTCAAGGTAGATATCGCTAACATAACCGACCAGCTAAGTTCTCAATACTCGGCGATCGGAGCACCGGAAAAGGCTGCCATAGGTCCAAATGGTTCATTCTCATTTGAATTTACTGCCTCACCCGGAAGTAGCCTCTCTTTCGCGACTATGTTTGTCCCGTCAAACGACTTTTTCTTTGCCCCTGCACAAGAAGGGATACCTCTCTTCACATCTGATGGACCAATAGAAGGAGGGGATCTTACTTCCATGGTCATGTTGTGGGACGCTGGAACTGAAGCTGACCAGCCTCTTGGGGCAGGTTCTGAGCAACCGCTGATGGATCCTGATGCAAGCACACCCGACGAAAACATAGATATAAGGCTAGCCACTGCAGACAACTTGCCTGCAGTAGAAGACGTAATCAGATTTACCCTTACGCCGTTGGCAACTATTGATGGCTCCACACGCTTTAGAGCAGTCATTGAAAACGTTTCTAATTCCCAAACACTGCGATTACCCAATGGAAGCAGAATGGCAGTTCCTCTTACTCCAGCTCTCTGGCTAGTGCACGAGAAGACAGAAGAACTGTTCAGCGAAGGGCAACCGGATAGAGGAGAAGGCTTGGAAATTCTAGCTGAAACTGGTAATCCTCATCCCTTGCTTTCTAGCCTTACAGATATAGGAACGAGATTTTATGCTTCGGCAGTGCTTGGCGACGGACCAGCAGGGCCAGGAGAAGAGTACACGCTTGATTTCTTTGCAAAACCAGGGAGTAACCTGTCATTCGCTACAATGCTTGTGCCAACAAATGACTTCTTCTTTGCTCCTGGAGAGGAAGGGATAGCCCTTTATACTGAACAAGGAACACCTATTAGCGGCGGAGACGTTACAAGCCAGATACAAATATGGGACGCAGGTACGGAAGCAAACCAACCTCTCGGAGAAGGCTCCGAACAACCACTGATGGATCCCAATGCAAGCACACCGGATGAAAATACGGCTGTGAGACTGGCTGAAGCCGAAAATTTGCCCGCTGTGTCCGACGTCATAAATGTCTCCGTCGCGCATATGGGAGATAACCTGTTCCGCTTGACCATCCGAAACGTTTCAAACGAAAACACCATACAGTTGTCAGGTGGAACTGGAATGGCCGCTCCAATAACACCGCCGTTGGCCGTAGTGCATGATCTGCCTGGCGCTCTGTTCACAGTAAGAGACAAAGACAGAGGGCGAGGTCTGGAGAATTTAGCTGAAACAGGGGACACTACTTCTCTTTTCAGTTACGTTTCTGCCCGAACCGGCATCCCCACTCCTTTTGCTCCGGGAGCTTGGATCACCCATTCCGACAGTGGATTAGAAAACCTAATAACCAATGACGTGTCCAGCAACGGGCTTGAGGCTCTAGCGGAAGATGGAGAACCTTCTGAGTTTAGCCAATTTCTTGGCGGTAACCAGTTTGCAAACCGCAGGACTGCAAGTGGAATTTTCAACACCCCTGTATTCACATTGCCTGGTCCTATTGGTGACACCCCTGCCTCCGCAGGAGAGCCAGGGCCTGCAGGGCCAGGAAGCTCATACTCCTTTGAAATTGAAGCAAAACCAGGGGACTATCTGTGGTTCGCAACGATGTACGTCTTCTCTAACGATTTGATTTTTGCTCCTTCAGGTTCTGGAATACCCTTATTTGACTCCTCCGGCAACCCTGAGTTAGGGCAAGTGGACGTTATGAGCGATATCAGTCGTATAGTTCTTTTAGACGCAGGTACAGAGGTGAATGAAGCCCCAAGATACGGACCAAACCAAGCTCATCGGCAGTCGGGACCCAATACTGGAACACCGGAATCAAACGAGGTTATGCTGTATTTAGAACCTCATTTGCCTGACATTAGTAACTCTATAAAGATAACTATATCCTCTGCTGAGTAAGTACTATTCATACCGTATGGTTGTCAAGAGAGAAAATAAATAGCTTCTGCAGTGATACCACTGCAGAAGCTATTAGGCAGACTGTAAGCCGAGTTCTGTACCCTTTGCAGGGTTAACGGTCATTCATCTGGTCTGCGAATCACTCCGCAGATCTAGCAGCCAACCCGGGGGCTTGGTCGGGTACGCTTAATAGCACCCCCCTATTTGGCCTTGCATCAGACGGGGTTTGTCAAGCGCTCCACGTTACCGGGGAGCCGGTGCGCTCTTACCGCGCCTTTTCACCCTTGCCCGAAGGCGGTATATTTTCTGCGACACTTTCCGTCAAGTTACCTCGCCCTGCCGTTAGCAGGCGTCTTACCCGAAGATGCTCGGACTTTCCTCTCCCGCTTCCCTGCGGGAGCGACCGTCCGTCTACCTAGATCAAATTATCGCACACAGACGCGATAAGTAATACGCCAGTATAACCACATCAATCACTCAAAAGTTTCGATATAAGCTTTTCTCAACGATACTCTTACCCTTTTTATTAAAGCTTGAATCGCTCTGCGTGACGCATAAAAGTCTCCAGAGATAACCTCCTCTATGAGCTCGGACGCGGACGGCGATTCGCTCTGCATCCGTTCTACAAGCCTGATAGAGTTATTCCTAAGCTCTTTCAATTGTTCCAGAGGCTCGCGCAAATCCTGCAAGGTGCCATAACCCTGAGCCACTTCTCTTACAGATTCAGTGAATTCTCGTTCATAATGGACTGCTTCCGAAGAAATATGGTCATTCAAAGCCTCTTCATTAACACTTATTGATGAAGGGTCCAAAGTTGAAATCGACTCCTTTACATAGCTCTCCAATTTCGAGTCTCTCCAGGAGATATGCTTTTCACCGCCTGACTTTTCCATACGCGGGACTCGCAAGGGACATTGATAGTAACGATAAGTCCTAGAAACTCCTGTACCGTCTTCTTGTATCCAAGATCTGCGGCGAGTCATACCAAACATACCGTTGTCGCATTTGGCGCACACAACTAAACCAGACAAGAGAAATTCTTGCGACTGACTTTGTTTACGTATAGGACGACGCTGCCGCATTATATCCGCCGCTTTCCGAAATATGTCGCGATCTACTAAAGGTTCGTGGCTACCTACTATCCGCACTCCGTATCGGTTGTAAGTGCCTAGATAAGTCCTGTTCTGCAATATACCTTGTATGGTTACCTGAGACCAGACGTTCCCTTGTCGTGTCCTCAAACCTGAACTATTCAAACGGCTTGCTATCCTGCGTAACCCCAGAGCACCCAAGTGGCCGTCACCTCGCGTGTACCACTCAAAGATGTGCCTAACCACCTCTGCTTCTGCTGAGTCAGAGACGAAATTCCCTAGCCTGTCTGATCCATATCCGTAAGGTGTTTTACCCAGTACTTTTCCTTGAGTAGCCTTAGCTATAAGAGCTTCTTTAGCATTATGCCTGTTAATGCTTCGGCGCCCTTGAAGAGGAAGAAGGCTCTCTCCATTTTGAACAGGGTCGGGGTAGCTAACAGAAGCACATACTACTTCGCAATTCAAGCTTTCCAGTTGGAGCAGACGTTCAATAAAGGTGTCTATATAATCCGCGAGATGATTTGAGTCAGGTATGACGATAAGAGCCGGGCGACCATTGGCACCTGTAAACAAAGACAGCATGTCTCCATACTGTTTCGTAAGTTCTTCTGTTTCGAGCTTTCTTGTCTCGTCCGGATCCGAACCTTGAGGGCCAAAGATCGTTATCAGACTGTGGTTCCGAACACGGCAATAGTGTTCAATAATCTCATTAAAGGAAGTAGCGTCAGAGACATCGCCAGTTTCCGGAGGATCGCCACCTCTGTGAAAGCCGACCGCGCGCATGCACGTTTAAGTAAAGACTAGAATACGCCCGCAATTGCTGCAGAGTGGCAACTGTCCAGAGGATTTGCTATCAAGTATCTCCCCCATAGGAAGACGTATGTGGCATCCAAGGCATACATCTCTTACAACCTCCACAATAGCTATTCCCGCCTTTGCTGGCATAAGCTCACCGTACAATTGCAAGATATCGGACGGTATCGTCTTGATAGCGGATCTCCGCGCCTCTTTCAACTCTATATAGCTCGCCTTTACTTCATCCATCTGTTGGTTGATCTTTTCGCGCTCTATCTGCCAAATCTCTTCTCGCTCTTTCAATTGCTTTGATAAGGTTTGGGAAAGTTCTTCCTTTTCTTTTACGGTAGCTTTTGCAGGGGCAATGTCGGTTTCGGTCTCGGCAAGATTCTTAGTAGCTATAGCATGCTCCGATTCCAAAGCAGCCACTTCTCTAGAGCTCGTTATTGCTCCACTATATAGACGTTGTTGGATCTGTTCAGTTTTTTCCTTGTAAGTTGCTATATTAGATTCAAGCTTAGCTATATTAAGCTTCGCATTCAGCATAGCGGAATGGGCAGATTCTGCGTCAGTCTTAAGATCCTTCAGGCCATCTTCATTTTCCATACGCTGCTTAAGTTCCATATAGAGTTTACGCTTAACAGCGATTTTGTGATCAGTCTCCTGGACAAAGAGCATAGAGCGAGGCAAATCCAAACAGATATCCTCCTATTGGTCAATTGCAGTAGATATAAAATACAATACATAAATTATAACATGGTTTTATAATCTGGCGGGCTACCGCTCTGCACTTATGTTGAATGGAGCCCAACATCAATATAAGATGTTCCTCAGTGGCAGGCCAGATCTTTTGTTACCAGATAGCTAACAATCCTAAGGGAGTTTTTAATGTCTTACAGCCAAACGTATCGTCCAGGCATAAAGACCCGTATAGTGTGCACTATAGGGCCTGCAGTATGCGACGTTGAAACAGTTGAGCAACTGATCGAGCAAGGCATGTCAGTGGTTCGACTTAACTTGGCCCACGGAACCCATACTGAACACACGGCTTATATAAACAACGTAAGACAAGCAGAATTAAAAAGCAAAACTCCAATAGGTATATTAGCCGACCTGCCCGGACCAAAGTATCGTCTTGGTCATCTTAACGAACCTGCGATAGCTCTTATAAAAGATGCCGTGTTCACCTTAAAAGAGGACGACTCCATAGGCGAAGCTGATTCCGCCTCCGTAAGACCGAAGGGTTTTGCAAGAGACATTCAGGTGGGAGCAAGAATACTGATAGACGAAGGTAAAGTGGAGCTCATAGCCGAAAAGTTGGGCAAGGAATATGTTCAATGTAAAATAGTAAGTCCTGGCCGAATACAACCGCGCAAAGCCGTTACTGCACCTGGTTTTACCTCTACGCTGAACTATTTTACGGAGGAAACGATAGCGGCTTTAGAGTTCGTAACAAAAGCAGACGTTGATTTCGTAGGGCTTTCATATGTCCGATCCGCCGCCGACGTCCACAAAGTTAGGAGCTTCCTTTCGGAACAAGGCAAAAACCTGGAGCTGATATCAAAGATCGAATTGCGGCAGGCAACGGAGAATATAGAAGAGATAATGGAAGCGTCCGATGGAGTAATGGTCGCTAGAGGAGATCTGGGCATAGAAATGCCACTGGCCGAGATGCCTGGCACACAAAAGCGCATCATCGCCGCGACAAACCGAATTGGGAAGCCTGTTATCACAGCGACGCAGATGCTGGAGTCAATGATTGAGTTGCCGCGCCCTACACGAGCAGAGGCCACCGACGTCCACAACGCTATAAGAGACGGTAGTGACGCCATAATGCTCTCGGGTGAAACTTCTATAGGCAAGTACCCATCGCAAGCAGTGAAGTTTATGGCGGAAATAGCCTCGCATGCGGAACAAGAAGCTAACTACGAGGTAGTGGCGAAACGAAGAACACAAGGTGGAGCAGTCGATGATGTAGTTGCGGCTAATGCCGTCAGTATGGCGGATGGCCTGAGAGCGCGGGCCATTATAACCTTCACTGAGCAAGGAGGCACAGCGCAAAGAGTCGCTTCATTCCGGCCACGCACCCCAATAGTAGCCGCCGTGAGAGACAAAAGAGCCTTGAGAACCCTTACTCTCAGATGGGGCATGCACGCCGTACATACTCCGCCGTTCAGCAGAGTGCAGGAGATGTTCTGGGCAGGTTCAGAAATGGCTATGTCATTAGGATACGCAGAGAGAGGAGACCTTATAGTAGCAGTGGTCGGTATGCCTATCGGAATCCCAAGAAACACAAATCTCGTGCGTGTTATAAGGGTGCCTGAGACTAAGCCCTCAGCCCTTTAGTTCAGAAAACAGCAATTCATTAAATAAAGAAAAGACAGAGGCGTATAACCTTAGTATTTTAGGCAAGTCAAAAATTTCATCGCCAAATGCTCAAGGGCAAGTATCTAGATTTGGATTACCTGATTTATGAGCCTTCCCACCTTCTCTACCTCAATTGAAACAGTGTCACCTGTACGCAAAGTGAACTCCGGCGGCGGGATGATCCCTGTACCGGTCATAACTACGGTACCATCTGGCACCGAGTTGTGTCTCTGTAGCCAGTCCCCTAACTCTGCACAACTCCGTTTCATGGACGAGGTGTTTGCTTTATCAGAGAAGACGAGCGAACCTTCGCGCTCAATTTCAAGTGAGATATTTGTATTTTGAGAATCACCGAACGCCTCAGCTGAAACTACAGATGGACCAAATGAAGCCGATTTGTCGTACACCTTTGCTTGCGGCAGATATAAAGGGTTAGTTCCCTCTATTGAACGACTCGACATGTCGTTGCCAGCAGTGTACCCCACAATTTGGCTTCCAAAAAGCACGAAGGAAAGCTCCGGCTCAGGAACGTCCCAGGAAGAGTCTGCACGGATGCCGACTTCACCGAATGGAGGCGCTACCCTCGCGCCAGTCGCTTTAAAGAACGATTCCGGCCTGTCTGCATTATAGACTTTCGCGTAAACATCAGGAGAATCGCTCTCAGCTTGACGCTCGCGCATGCTGTCAGCATAAGTTACTCCAAACGCCCATACCTCTGGAGCATCAACAGGCGTTAATAAAGTCAGATCAAGTTCATGCATACGATCCAAGTTTGCCAAATCGTCCCTATACAATTCTCCTTCAATAGATGAAGAGCTGGACAAAATTCCCATCGTTAGCTTATCCCAACTGACACCAGCTAAAGACGCGGCGCGCATCAGAGTCAATGTGGAGCTTGCGTTAGGGTTTATTCGGGTAAGATTTACTATCCTACCTTCTTCCATCTCCACACCAACACACCTTCTACCCTCTAGCAAAAATTGGTAATAGCGCATATGCTCCCTCCAAAACGTGCCCCATACGCTATAACGCGTACGCGGATATGATAGTTATATCAAAGTCAATCATACATAACAAACTACCGTCTCTAACGCACCACTTAAAATTGACAACGCTTTCAAAAAACAAGCCGATAACTCTTGTTCATACGGAAGAGCTAGAAAAACACGAACTGGCTTCGTCTCATCCTCTCAAGCCGATACGTCTCAAGTACACGGTCGAACTGATGAGGAGTTGTGGCTTGCTTGATGGCAAAACGGTTATTGAAATAAAGCCTCAAGAAGCAACCGAAGATGAGATATTGCTCGTTCATTCTAAGGATTATCTTGAGGTGGTCAAGATACTTGGAGACGGGGGAATAGTGCCAGCAATGCACGAGTACGGCATCGGCCATGGCGATAACCCACCGCGACGCGGTATGTACAGATGGAGCGCCCTTTGTGCAGGAGCGACGTTAGAAGCATGCAGGGCAGTCTGCAGTAACCACTTTGAGAAGGCATTCGCACCCGCTGGAGGAGTCCACCACCACGCTATGCACTCTAGGGCATCTGGCTTCGGTATATTTAACGATGTTGCCGTAGCCATAGCCGATATGGCAAGACAAGGCATGAAAGTTGCCTATATCGACATAGACTGTCACCATGGAGACGGTGTTCAGCAAGCCTTTTATAACAGCGATCAAATCCTCACCATTTCCATACACGAATCAGGAACGACTCTCTTTCCTGGTTCCGGGTTTGTTGAGGAGATGGGCACTGGAGTAGGACGCGGCTTCAACGTCAACATTCCTCTAGAAGCTTTCACCGAAAGCAAAACATGGTTGTGGGCTTTAGAAGAAATTGTACCGCCACTCCTAAGCGCCTTCAAGCCCGACATCGTGTTAACTCAGCTGGGTATAGACTCGCATTACCTTGATAGGTTAACACACCTGCTGATAGACACGCAAAGTTTTGCCAAGGCTGTAACTCTACTGGGAGAAGCCATATCCGAAAATACCAACAAGTGGGTAGCCGTAGGAGGAGGAGGCTACAATCTAGGTGCTGTAGCTAGAGGTTGGACTATGGCGCTCGCAGGTATGGCTGGAAAATCCCTCCCAGAACGAATACCTGATGGCTACACAAGTCTACCTGACATCTCAACATTTCACGACCAAGATACACCTAGATACGATAATGGAAGACAACGCAAAAGCGCGAAAAAAACGATGCTTGAGATCAAGAGAACCATATTCCCTCTATTGTGTGCATCCTGAATCATCAACCCCAAACTCAAACCTACCAAGGTCATTAAACTAAGATTCAACTACAGTTCTCTAAACTCGCCTTCAACTGAGTCCCCTCCCTTATCCTTATCGTCTTTGGAAGATGGTGACGCTTGCCCAGGGGTTCCACTGGACGAACTCAACTTCTGCATGCTGGTCTGTATCTCGGCCAAGGACGAACGCAACGCAGTAGTATCAGTTTCCTGATTTTGGAGCAAAATCTTACCCTCTTGTATTTTCCCTTCTAGCTCACTCTTCGCCTCATCCGGTGCGTTTTCACCTTGATCAGACAAAACCTTCTCCGCCGCGTATATACCACTCTCCAGAAGGTTCCGAGCCTCAGCTTGTTCCTTCCGGTTTTGGTCTTCTGCCGAATGCTGTTCTGACTCGCGTATAAGACGTTCGACTTCGTCCTCTCCCAAACCCGAACGTCCAGTTATAGTAATATGCTGCTCTTTACCGGTGCTCTGATCTTTTGCCGAGACTTTAAGAATGCCGTCAGCATCTATGTCAAAAGTAACCTCCACCTTTGGTATACCTCTAGGCGCCGGCTGGATACCGTCAAGCATAAAACGTCCTATAGAGATGTTATCCTTGGCCATCTCCCGCTCGCCTTGCATTACGTGAACTTCCACGCTTGACTGATTATCCGCGGCCGTCGTGAAGGTTTCCGTTTTCGAAGTAGGTATTGTTGTGTTACGCTCTATAAGTGCAGTCCGAATTCCGCCTAGAGTCTCCAAGCCCAAAGTCAAGGGAGTGACATCCAATAATAACACATCCTTGACGTCGCCTTGCAGAACTCCTGCCTGTATGGCGGCACCTAAAGCAACCACTTCATCCGGGTTAATAGATCTATTGGGTTCTTTGTTGAACAGCTCCTTAACCGTTTCAATCACCAGTGGCATACGGGTCATGCCCCCCACCAGTACCACTTCAGCAATATCAGAAGGCGACACCCCGGAGTCCTTGATAGCTTGACGCGATGGAGCAATGGTCTTCTGAACCAAGTCCATCGTCAATTCTTCCAATTTGGCACGTGTGAGTGTCATAATCAGATGCTTCGGACCTGAGGCGTCGGCAGTAATAAAAGGCAAGTTTATCTCCGTCTGAGCGGCGTTTGAAAGCTCGATTTTGGAGCGCTCCGCCTCCACTCTCAACCGTTGATGTGCTGAAACATCCTGCCTCAGATCTATTCCGTTCTCTTTCTTGAACTCATCGGCTATGTAATCAACCACACGCGTATCAAAGTCGTCACCGCCGAGGTAGGTATCACCATTCGTAGATTTGACTTCAAAAACCCCTTCCCCAAGCTGTAGAATCGTTATGTCAAACGTGCCACCGCCAAGGTCATACACTGCTATTGCTTGATCTTGCTTCTTGTCATTCTTATCTAGTCCATAAGCGAGAGAGGCTGCTGTAGGTTCATTAATGATACGCAAGACTTCCAGCCCAGCAATTTTACCCGCCACTTTGGTTGCCTCTCTCTGCGAATCATCAAAGTAAGCGGGCACTGTGATCACTGCCTGAGTAACTTTATCGCCTAACTTGGCTTCAGCGTCCTCCTTCAGCTTGCGCAGAACCATCGCTGATATTTCCGGCGGTGCATGCAATTTCCCACTCAATTGTATGCCGGCGTCTCCGTTGGGAAGAGCTCTTAGTTTGAATGGAACACGGTCGATCTGGTCTTTTACGTGTGGACTTTCAAATCTGCGCCCTATAAAGCGTTTAGCAGAAAACACAGTATTATCAGGGTTGGTTACTGCTTGCCGTCGTGCAAGGGCACCGACAAATCTTTCACCGCTTTTAGGGTTCACGGCAACTACAGAAGGCGTCGTCCTATTGCCTTCACTATTCTCTATGATCCGAGCTTCTCCAGCCTCAAAAATGGCCATAGCTGAATTTGTAGTGCCTAAGTCTATTCCTATTGCCTTTGGCATAGTTACCCTCCTGTAAAAATAAAAGCTATCTGGAAATATAGATACTGCAACCGATCAACTTACTTGAAAGTCTGTTCCGGGTTGTCTTCAGTTTCAGAATCTCGCCGCGAGCTTATTTCAACTTGAGCCGGGCGTACGACTTTGTCCATAAAAGAGTATCCAGAGCGGATTTGGCGCAATATTTCACCATCTTTTCGGTTAAGAGTTGGTACAACTGATATCGCCTCATGTCTTATGGGATCGAACTCCGTACCTAAAACATCAAATCTCCGAAAGTGTTCTTCTTCAAGGACACTCTGTAGATTTTTATAAACGGCGTGCATTCCTTTGACCCATGTGAAGTCAACCTCTTCAGAATCCAAAAATGACAGCGCTATCTCAAGCTGATCGCAGATAGGAAACAGTTTCTCTATCAGCTCTCGAATCGCGCGGCTCCGAATTTCTAGAGATTCTTTCTCAAAGCGCCTGCGAACGTTTACCAAGTCAGCTTGTGCTCTATGCGCTATACTTTTCAGCTGTTCTCGCGCTCGTAGTGAATTTTCAAGCTCCTCCTGTAGTTGTACGACTTCAGGTACAGCACCGACAGCATCATCCTGACCTATCGGATTTTTCTCTTTTTCTTGTTCTTCCATATTTACCTCGCTCTACTATTTTAAGGATTACAAGACTCTCAAGACAAAAAATATCTGTATTCACTGCATAAAAACCCGACTTTCTAAATTTTTTATGGCTACCCAAAACCAATCCGATACTGAGTGCGTATCTATGTAGTAAGAAGAAGTCCATGAGCAGCTAAGTCCGAGACGACGAATATTAAAGCAGCCCAATACAGCGGAACGACCAGAAAACGAATCATTCATGTTCTCGTTTATGATTTTGTTTTACACGTGTTTATATAAGCTGAACTGTTCTGCATAGTATCACCGCTGACTTAAATGCTGAGTGCTCTTGGGATAAGGTTTCGACTCAATACAGACGGAAAAGAAAAAAGAAAGGAGCGGGGCAATGATTTATGCGAGGGCATGTGAAAAATGTAGCGGAGACGTAGAATTGGCGCAGGATATACACGGTCAGTATCTGATCTGCCTGCAATGTTCTTATACCATAGACACCGCAGAAGCGACGAGGCGACTTAACGAATCAAAAACTAAGAAAGCCGCTTGAATAGCAACGTCAAAACGAAGTACAGCTGATACTGGATAAATTCCGGGAGCTCGCCTGTTAAGTTAATAGGTTAGCACCGAAGCACTATAACTATTTTCAGACCATACCCGACTGCTACTGCTGATGTATACCTGGTTGCTTACCATCTCTACGGCGGCTATGACGCGCTATTTTGACCCTGGAACGTGCCCGCGAAAGCGCGCGAAGTGCACGTTCCAGATCCATTTCTTTATCTACAGAAGCAAGACGTTTTTGGGCTCTATTCTCAGCTGCTATGGCCCGGTCAATATTGATCTCGCTTTCAGCTTCGGCAGCGTCCGCCAATATAGTTGATATATTAGCGTGCACCTCCATAAAGCCGCCGGTTATTGAGAAACTCTCCTCTCTGGATTCTGAAGATATCTTAACCTCTCCAGGTTCAAGTAAAGTGAGTAAAGGAGCATGGGAAGGCAGTATTGTGAGTTCACCTTCTGCGCCAGGCACAGATAGTTTATGGGCTTCTCCTGAAAATATTGAACCCTCAACCGTCGTCAGTTCCACATGGAGCGTCGCCATAGTCATTACCCTGAAGATTTCATCTGTGCGGCACGTTCTGTCGCTTCTTCTATATGACCAATCATATAGAATGCCTGCTCTGGAGTGTTATCGTGCTTACCTTCTATGATTTCCAAAAAGCCTCGCACTGCCTCTTCACGCGGGACGTACTTACCGGGAATACCGGTGAACACCTCGCCCACAAAGAACGGCTGAGTCAGAAAACGCTGTATCTTTCTGGCTCGTCTTACTAAAAGCTGGTCTTCTTCAGAGAGTTCCTCCATGCCCAATATCGCTATGACGTCTTGCAAGTCTTTGTACCGCTGCAGTATACGCTGTATACCTCGGGCGGCCTGATAATGGTCTTCACCCACAATAGAAGGCTCCAAAATCCGGGAGTTAGACGCCAAAGGGTCTACTGCTGGGAAAAGTGCCTGTGAGGAAAGGGTTCGGTCAAGCGAGACATTTGCATCAAGATGTCCGAAAGTAGTGACAATGCCAGGATCCGTGTAATCATCCGCTGGAACAAACACTGCCTGAAAAGAGGTTATGGATCCATCAGGAGTCGACGTTATCCGCTCCTCAAGGTCCCCCATCTCAGTAGAAAGGGTAGGTTGATATCCGACCGCGGAAGGCATTCGGCCAAGCAACGCCGAGACTTCCATACCGGCCAATATATAACGGTAGACATTATCCACAAATAGCAAAACGTCCTGCTTCTCTTCATCCCTGAAGTATTCAGCCATAGTCAAGCCTGTAAGGGCTATGCGGGCACGGTTACCAGGCGGCTCGTTCATCTGCCCGAACACTAGGGCTGTTGAGTCCAAGACGCCGTATTCTCTCATCTCTTCCCATAAGTCGTTACCTTCTCTTGAACGTTCGCCCACGCCTGCAAATACTGAAACGCCTGAATGTTCTTGAGCTATGTTCCTTATAAGCTCGGTTATAATCACTGTTTTACCTACGCCTGCACCTCCGTACGCGCCTATTTTCCCACCTTTCGGAAATGGAGTCATAACGTCAAGCACCTTTATGCCGGTTTCGAGAATCTCTACAGATCCGGACTGCTTATCAAAGGTGGGGGGCAGTCTGTGAATAGGCCACCGTTTAGCTTTCTTATCTACCGGACCAAGCGAATCTATAGGGGTACCTACCACATCAAAAAGACGACCTAAAGAAGGTTTTCCGACCGGCACAGACACGGGAGCACCAGTATCCGTCACCTCTTGTCCACGAATCATGCCGTCAGTAGTACCTAAAGCCAGACAGCGGACTCTACTATTGCCAACATGCTGTTCTACTTCCAAGAAAAGCTGCTGACCATCGTTGACCGTTTCAAGAGCATTATAAACCTGAGGTAGTTTATCTGAGGCGAACTCTACGTCCACAACAGTACCTATGATTTGGACTACCCTTCCCTTGTTTTTAGGGGCCAATTTATATCTCCTTACCTAGTTTTTATTGTTCAGTTAGTGAGAGCCGCTGCTCCTCCAATTATGTCGAGCAGTTCAGAAGTGATAGACTCTTGCCTAGCCTTGTTCAAGTCCAGTGTGAGATCAGCCACTAATTGGTTAGCGCTGTCGGTAGCATTTTTCATAGCCACCATTCGGGCAGAATATTCAGAAGCTATCGCGGACAGGATGACTTGATATACCTGTGTATCAACGTATCGAGGCAGAATAGCGTTCAAAGCTGAAGCGAGGCTAGGTTCGTAGATATAGTCAACACCCGCCATTTCCGCTTCAGAGGATTTAGCAGGGCTTATCGGTATCAAGGTTTGTTTGACCGGTTTCTGTACCGTGGTACTAATAAAATCGGCGTACACCATATCTACCCTGTCGCAGGCATGACTTAGGTATTGATTCATAAGGTATCGGCTGATAGAAACCGTATCTGTCATAGATGGGGATTCTCGAACACGAAAGCTGGCGAGCATATCTTGTCCCGAGCGAGCAAAAAAACGTTCTCCTTTCTGCCCTATGGTTACTATCGAAACAGGAGCATCCGATCTGAATACCGTCTGGCCTGCAAGACGATTGATATTACCGACTAACGCACCGGCAAGTCCTCTATCTGGGGTAATGACGAGCAACATCAAACGGTTCAGAGGGCGAGTGACAAGCATGTCATTGGATGTGTGGGCATCAGGATTTTCATCGAAAACCGCTGCGAGAGTTTCCAAGATTTCTTTCATCTTATTGGCATAATTTTTACCATTAGAAGCAGCCTGTTGCACCCGCCTCAGTTTGGACGCGGCTATAAGTTGCATCGCGTTCGTAAGTTTAGCGGTATTGCCCACCGAACGGATCCTCTGTTTTATTTCTCGTGTTCCGGGCATTATCCAGGGCGATAATTAATCTGTAGAAAAGGTCTGTTTAAAAGACTTGATGGCTTCATCCAGTCCGGCTTTTGTCTCGTCTGACAGCGTACCGGATTCGGCTATGTTCTTGAGCAGGTTTGGGAAATTAGCACTAACGTACTGGTACCATCCTCGTTCGAACTCGCGAATCGACGCCACTGGTATATCATCAAGACCTCCTTGGTTGGCAAGATACAGAATTGAGACCTGATTCTCAAAAGATATAGGGGCGTTTTCTTCCTGCTTGAGAATTTCTTGTAGGCGCTCTCCGCGTTCCAACTGGCGACGGGTGGCTGCATCAAGATCGGAGGTGCCGAACTGAGCAAAAGTGGCCAGAGCTTGGAATTGTGCCATCTCTATTTTCAAAGAACTGGCCACTGCCTTCATAGCCTTCAGCTGAGCGGAGCTGCCAACTCGTGTTACAGAAAGTCCAGTGTGGACAGCTGGGCGTATACCTGCGTTGAAGAGGTCCGGTTCAAGATAAAGTTGACCGTCGGTTATAGATATAACGTTAGTGGGTATATAGGCAGATACATCGCCTGCTTGCGTTTCAATAATGGGAAGAGCGGTTATTGAACCTCCCCCAGCTTCAGGGGAAAGTCTGGCCGCACGCTCCAAAAGGCGGGAATGTAGATAAAAAACATCCCCAGGGTAAGCTTCTCGGCCAGGCGGACGACGAAGCAGAAGGGACATTTGGCGATATGCCCAAGCGTGCTTTGTTAGATCATCATATACTATAAGCACGTCCCGACCTTTAGCCATAAAGCTCTCAGCTATAGCACATCCTGAATACGGAGCGAGATATTGAAGAGGAGCAGGATCGGGAGCATTAGCAGCTATCACTACCGTATTATCAAGAGCACCCTGTTGTTCTATACGGCGTACAACTTCGGCCACTTTGGAGGCTTTTTGTCCTATCGCCACATAAATTCCTATTATGTCTGTGTCACGTTGGTTTATTAGAGCGTCCACACATAAAGAGGTCTTACCTGTGACTCTGTCCCCTATAACAAGCTCACGTTGCCCTCTTCCTACCGGCACCATGGCATCCACCATTTTTATACCGAAAGGCACGGGCTGATCAATTGACTTTCTGGAGACCACGCCAGGGGCTATCTTTTCCACGGGCATAGCCATATCAGTATCAATAGGCCCACGTCCATCTATTGGCCTGCCCAAAGGATCTATCACTCGCCCAAGTTGAGCGTCCCCCGCGGGCACTTCAACAATCCTACCTGTGCTACGAACTTCGTCCCCTTCACGAACCTGCAGGTAGTCGCCCAACACAACTGCTCCTACGCTATCTTCTTCCAGGTTCAAAGCTAGTCCTAGTACGTCGTTAGGAAACTGAATTATCTCGTTCAGCTTGACCCCTGCCAGACCGTGTATTCTTGCTACTCCGTCTCCGGCTTCAATAACCGTACCAACATCAACCATTGTGAGGTCACCGCCGAATTCCTCTATCTGTCTTTTGATCACCGACGCTATGTCGTAACCTTTTACTGCCATATTTTTGTGCCTTCCTGAAAACGGTTACGGTAGGCTCTTACTTCTTTGTTTAGATGCAGAACCATATCGTTATCCATCATTCCTCCACGTTTGAGAGAACGCCAGTTTTTGCCAGCTTGTCCTCCAAGTTGCGCAATTTTGTCTTCACACTCCCGTCTATGAGGCTGTCAGATATCCTGACGCGGAATCCTCCGACTAGAGACGGATCTATGATCTCTGAGAGCACAATCTTGTCCGCCTGTGTCATCTCTAAAAGTTTTCTGTACAGTACCTCACGCTGTTTAGCCTGGAACGGTACCGCTGTAAAGATTTGACAGCGAGCTATTCGTCTAGCTTCGTCAGTCATCTCCATAAACCTTTCCCGTATATCCGGAAACAGATCAGAGTGACCTCGCACGGTAAGCAATCCGGCGAAGTTTCGTGCCAAAGGAGACACTTCCGAAAGCAAAGTCTCAATACCTTTGAGTTTTGAATCTATAGAAACTTGAGGAGCCGCTAGAAAGGCACGGAAATCCGAATCTGAAAACGTATTCCCTATCTTGTCCAAGTCAGACTCCCAGGTCTCTAGGTCTTTACGTTCCTGAGCCAATTCAAAAATAGCTTGAGCATAACGCTTCGCTGTAAGTGTCGTCATGACCTGAGTGCAATCCTCAAAGTAAAGGAATTACTGAACGTCAATTCTTGCTTTCGCCTTTCGGGAAAGCCTCCTCAAGGATAGAGTTCAACAGCTTGGAATGCGATCTAACGTTCAGAGATTCATTTATCACTTTCTCGGCAGCAAAGACAGCCAAAGAAGAAAATTCTCGGCGCAGCTCATTCATCGCCGCCTCTCTCTCCTGTCTTATCTCAGAGCGAGCTGCCTCCAACATATGTTCAACCTGTGAACGAGTCTTTGCTATTTCCTGATCCCTTAGTCGATCAGAAGCCTCTCGTGCATCGGATATAAGCTTTTGACCCTCACGTCTGGCACCTACCATCTCTTGTTCCACTCTTTCAGCTGACTCTTCCGCTTCGCGGCTAGCTCTATCAGCTGCTTCCAGACTTTCTTTTATACGGTTGGAACGTTGGTCCAAAGCATTTGTAAGCGGTTTATGCAATAGAACGTACAGTCCGACGGCAAGCAACAGAAAACTTACTAACTGGGTAATCAGTCCGGGCAGATTGATGCCTAGTTGTTCCAAAGCGCGTTTCCTTCGTAACCTGGTGCAGTTGCAGATCAGCCCACAAAAACTATAATCACAGCCACGACCAAAGCGTATATAGCAATAGCTTCCACGAACGCCATAGCCAGGATCATATTTTGCTGTATGGATCCACGAGCTTCTGGGTTTCTACCCAAGGCCTCCATTGCACGACCTGCAAGTAAACCTATACCAATTGCAGGACCAAGCCCCCCTACGGCTATAGCTATAGCTGCACCGATGGTCCTCAGACCGGCCAAGTCAACAGGGACCCCAGGATCAGCCACCTGACCAATGAACGAAAACGCGAATGCCAGATAAATAAGTTCCAAAATTCAAACCTCCATTATTTGCGCCCGAAATTTCAAAGCGCGCTGATAAAATTTTCTTTCTCTTGAGGATAAGCACCAAGATTATATATTATCTTATTCAAGTTCATTAGTCACACGACTCAAACCTCAGTGTGCTGGGTCGGAGCCGTGAGACTGGACAGCCATTACCGAAAAAACCAGAGTAAGGGTAGCGAAAATAAACGCTTGAATGACCCCGACGAACAGTTCCAACCCTAAAAAGGGCAAAATCCCTATCAGTGGAAGTAGGAATCCCATCACTATCAGCAGAATTTCACCCGCGAACATGTTCCCGAACAGACGGAAGGTGAACGAGATGATGCGGGCAACCTCCGCGAACAGCTCCAACACCCCGACAAAAAAGCCTACGGGACCTTCTTTGAAATTTATGAATTTCCCAGCGTATCCCAAAAATCCCAAAGAGGATATACCGAAGAACTGTACTGCACCCATAGCTACAAGAGCTATTGCAAGAGTCAAGTTCAGGTCGGTTGAAGAGCCGCGGAGAAAAGGGATAAGTAGGCCAGCAGATCTCTTCGTGCCGCAGGAAGTAATTTTAGTCTTTTGACCGCTACAATCGTACATCTGACCGTCAGAGTCAAAGTATGACCGTTGAACCACCCCTTGCACTATATACCCTTCTATCTCTTCCCATTTGTGCAACATATCTGCACTTAAAGAGCTGATGCCACCTTCTACTATTTGGTGTTCTAGTTCTTCCAAGGAGTGTTCATCTACGGGGACTATACTGGAAAGAGGCGCTTTTGAATTCTCGCTTCTACCGAAGGGTATGAGAGCTAAACCTCCTCCATTGAAAACCACAAAACGGGCATCCCTTTCCTCCCTTAAGACTTCAATAATGGCAAGTGCCTCTACATCTTCATGACCAAGAGTAGGATACGACTCCTCAAACTCACTTTCCGCACCTGATGTATGAAGATGAAACCATTCATTGATACTTTCGACTCGACCGAATGAGCCTACTCCTGGGATGATGCCGAACCAATTGGAAGCCAGCACGATAAAAAAGATGAGCATCACTATGGGGAGAAATTTGAAAGCCTTTTGGCCACCCATGTTTTCTGCCATATCACGGAAAAAGTCATAAATCGACTCAAAAGCGTTCTGTAAACCTGACGGGACTTCTTTAATGTTACGCGTAGTGCGCCAAGCAAGAAAAAGAAGAACCAAACCTGATATCCAGAGCATTATTGTAGTATTTGGTACTGAGACTGTACCAACATGAAACGCTGCTTCCGCCGGCAGTGATATGACTGGAAGAGGGCTACTCAAAAACCCGAACCCGAACGCCACTCCGAGAGCTCCACCTAGCACGGATACTATGAAAACAACACCAAATGCAAGCAGTAGCAGCTTTTTGACAGAGAACAACCCAGACATTACGGATCTCTGTAGGTTTTTTTTAACCCCCAAGTCAACTGCCTTGAGAGTTGTTCCAAAATATCTTGATTAGGCGAAGTATAACCACAAAAGCGCTGATTGTACCAATCACTAGCCCCGCTAAAAAAAACCAAGGGGAAGTCCCTAGAAATCTGTCGAGATAATAGCCCGTCAAGGCTCCGAGGATGATAGAACCAGCGAATACCCATCCTATACCGCTCACTTTTGCGAGTATAAACGCCACAGACATCCACCCATTTTCTTCTTTTTGAGGTGGAAGTTTTGGACTTTTTTCGGGTTCTTCCGACAAACAACCTTTGGCGGCAACCATACTTCATCTGTCTATTGAACCGTACAGTACAAATATGCGTCCGTTCAAAGATCATCCAGAATAAGGAGTATCAGGGTTATTGCCCTTCTTATCTTGGTCTTTATCTTCCAGATCGACATTTTCAAGGGAATCCACAAACTTCTCAAAGAGTGAAAGCAGTCTTCTCTCTTCCCTGCCCAACGGTTCTGGCCGGCGGATACTACCTTGGCGAGGATTAGAGGTATCCTGTCTTGTCTTTTCACTTTTAGCGGTCTCTTTGTCGGGATGTTCCAAGCCGGCCTTCGTAACCACCTCTTCGGAAGCATATATAGGGACCTTAGCCCGCAAGGACAATGCAATAGCGTCGGAAGGACGGGCGTCTATCTGAGTCAGGCGCCCCTGTGCCTTTATCTCAATATGAGCATAGAAGGTATCATTATCAAGTGTATGTACGACCACTCGCTCTATCATACCTCCTAAAGCGCGCACCACATTATACATCAAATCATGCGACATTGGACGAGATATATCTATCTCTCTAAGGAAGTAAGATATAGAATTGGCCTCTAACTGTCCTACCCATATAGGAAGGTGAAGAGAACCGTCTTTCTGTCTGAGAATAATGGCATGCTGCGGGTTGTCAAGAGACATAATAACACGCTCTATTACCATCTCATGTTCTTCCATAGGCTACCTCTCAAGGACTATCTTACGGCCAGAAGTTTATATATCTTAGGCTAAGCTACAGTTGTCATTGCGTCAATTCAATTTTAACCCTACGCGGCACCGGAGAATGGGACAAAATTGATATATCTTGCAAGCAAAATGCTGAAGCAAAGCTTAAAAACCTTGATTCCTGACAGCTATCTGAGTGTGCTTTCACTAAAAACATCCTCATTCATGATGAGAGTCGCTTTTTTCTTTCTGCCCCTAAATTAGCCTGTTTTCTTACTATGAAGCAGGCAGAGCGTGCCGCATCCGGGTAGTCCTTTACGTCCATTGAAGCGTAAATTATGTCTCGTGAAGAATTCAAAAGGAAACCACCTCCGCTACTGTCTGAAGCAGCGTACGCCGCTTTATCGGCAGATCCACCTTGAGCTCCTACTCCCGGCACAAGAAAAACAAGATCGGGATTCTCACGGCGCAGGTCGGCAAGTTGATCAAGATAAGTGGCTCCGGTTACTATGCCGACGTTATCTTTTCTGTCATTCCATACACTAGTAGCCTGTGCTACAACTGAGTAGAGTTTTCTTGAACTCTCATCAGGACTCCTCACATCTAAGTCTTGAAATTGAGCACCTCTCGGATTTGAAGTAAGGCAGACGATAAAGGCTCCTTTAGCAGGATCCTCCAGAAAGGGAAAGACACCGTCTTCTCCAATATAAGGAATCACGGTTACGGCGTCAAAGCCCCATACTTCAAAGAAGGTTCTTGCATAAACACGCGCACTATTGGGAACGTCGCATCTTTTAGCATCTGCTATCAAAAAAGCATGAGGGGCTATATCTCTCACGCATTGAACGGTCTGCTCCATATACCGCAGTCCATCAGCTCCGTGTTGCTCATAAAAGGCGAACTGAAGTTTGTACGCCGCCGCCGCTTCAGAAGTAGCCGTTATTATTTGTCTGTTGAACTCTGTCACGCCAACCGGAGGCATAAGTTCAGGATCTGGATCCAATCCGACGCAGACGGGACCTCCAGAATGCTCTACAGCATTCAGTATCCTTAAGTGAAATGGAGATAAGCGGTGTTTCAATGAGAAACTTACCATCTTATCACTGCTAAACTTAACAATTTACTTCCTAAATCTGGAGCCTTATGAAGCTGTCTCAGAAAAGTATATACAAGGTCAAACAGTGCCCGTGTCCGGATGGACGGTGGAACGTTATCCCTTCACACAAAGAGATACGGCAACTATTTCATAGACTTATGAAAGCATACGGGCGGCGTGGATGGTGGCCTTGCACTTACGGCGGAGCGTTCGAAATCGTATGCGGGGCTATACTTACCCAAAACACAAGCTGGAAAAACGTCGAGAAGGCGCTGCGAGACATGCGAGAGGCCGGGTTATGGAGCTGGAGAGTCCTTTCTGAGGTCGATACCGTTCGTCTTGAGGAAGTCGTTAGAAGTTCAGGCTACTTCAGAGTGAAGTCAAAGAAACTTAAAATATTTGCGTCTATGATCATGCAAGAGTACGAAGGAGACATCAAAAACCTATTCAGACTGGATCAAGAAGAACTGAGAAAAAGGCTGTTGAGTGTATGGGGCATAGGCGAAGAAACTGCAGACGATATCATTCTGTACGCGGCAGAGAAACCATCTTTTGTGATAGATAAATACACCATGCGTATAGTGGATAGGCTCGGCTGGGATCCCAAAGGAAAACGTTACGCGGACTACCAAAGACTGTTTACCGAGCGGCTGAAGCCGAATGCAGCCGTCTTCAACGAGTTCCACGCCCTTCTGGATAGACACGGATCAACCGTTTGCCGAAAAATACCCCGTTGCGGAGAGTGCCAGTTACAAGATATTTGCGCCTTCGGTAGAAGAGCCTTGGACACAGAAAGCACGTCTGCTTGACGATAACAAGGTTAGCAATAAGTTTAGTGGCTATCCTTACCCTGTCCACCACAACGTGTGGGGTTCAAGGTAGTTTGCTCGTCTTCGTCGCGTCGTCACTGACGGACGTTATGACGGAAGCGAAAGAGAGTTTTGAGAAAGACAATCCTGACGCTATCTTGTTGCTTAACATCGCTTCCTCCTCATCTCTAGCAACACAGATAAGAGAGGGAGCAAAAGCGGATATATTCATTTCAGCAAACTTAGCTCAAATAAAGAACGTTGAGCAAGAAGAATCCATCGTGAGAAAAGAGGAGGTGACTTACAATAGTCTAGCAATAGTGGCGGATAAAGAAGACCAGAAGGTGAGTCGCTTTTCGGATATAGCCGAACAAGGAGTCAAGTTGGTGATCGCCGCTCCTGAGGTGCCAGCCGGACGCTATGCGAGAGATATGCTGAAAGCCGCTGCAGAGTCGAAGCAATTCGGAGAGCAGTTCGTTTTAAATACTTTGAGCAACATAGTAAGCAACGAGACAAGCGTGAGAGGTGCCCTAGCGAAGGTAAAGCTTGGTGAAGCAGACGCAACAATAGCTTACGTGACGGATGGGATTGCCGCGGAGGAAGAGACAGTCATAGTGGATATACCGGATGGCCTAAATCAGAGAGTTACATATGTAGCGGTGATTTTCGCGTCTTCGCCAAATCAAGGACAGGCGAAGGGATTCCTTGATTTTTTGCTGTCGTCAAGGGGACAAGAGCTTATGCATCAGCATGGATTTGAGTCAGCGTCCGCGAAAGGTCAATGAGTTGATTTCACGCTTGACGGATAGAGGAACGCTGGGAGTAACCATAATCGCCGGGGCTGCCTTCGTACTGTTCATTGCTCTTCCATTGGTGAGCATATCCGAGCGAGCGTTTCGAGAAGGTTTATTCCTAGAACTAGCACGGCATCCCTCCACACTGTCCGCTCTTCGTCTTTCGTTGATAACCTCCAGCGTAACCCTGCTGACAGCGATTATAGGGGGAACTCCGGCCGCTTATTTTTTAGCCCGTAGCCGTTTCCGAGGCAATATCGCAATAGAGGTCATACTTATCTTACCTATAGTGATGCCCCCTACAACGGCGGGCGTGGCACTCCTAACCGCTTTCGGACAAAGAGGATTAGTTGGTCAACCGCTAGCGGAACTATTTGGCGTAACGTTTGGTTTCAGCACGTTTGCCGTTATAATGGCACAAACTCTAGTGGCGGCTCCTATATATCTTTATGCCGTAAAAAGCGGTTTTGAATCGGTAGATAAGCAACTCGAAGACGTAGCATACACGCTCGGAGCCTCCAAAACGGCTACCTTCTTCCGTATAACCGTCCCACAAGCTTACCCTTCCCTTTTAGCCGGAGCGGCGTTATGCTGGACGCGCTCTGCAGGGGAACTCGGAGCAACCTTGATATTTGCAGGTAACCTGCAGCATATAACGCGTACTATGCCGTTAGAGATAATCACGTCCTTGGAAGGGCATTCGTTAGGGCTGGCCGGAGCGATAGCACAGTCGGTAATACTTATGGCCGTATCTGTAGGGATAGTGATCATACTGAGATTGATAACGGCGCGCACGATTAGGTGAAAAGGTTATCCAGAGGAACGCACAATGAGCTTGGAGATTGACGTCTCATCAAAGAAAGGGGATTTCATGTACAACTCTTTCATTTCTGCTGCCGATTCGGAAATATTGATACTGTTTGGTAAATCCGGAGCTGGCAAGAGCCTTACCCTTCAGATGGTGGCCGGGCTCTCTGATCCGGATTCCGGACATATAGTCATCGGGGGTGAGGTGGTATTCGATTCGAAGACGCTCGTGAACCTGCCTCCTCAGAGGCGTAAAGTCGGTTATGTGGTACAAAATCTGGCACTCTTCCCACATATGACATTAGAGGGCAACGTCCTTTTCGGAGCAACAAGAGATGGAAAAGAAGGTCGCTCCAGAGCACGAGAGATGATACGAGACTTAGGCTTGCATGGCCTCGAAAAACGTATGCCATCTACCTTAAGCGGCGGACAAGCTCAACGTGCAGCCCTCGCAAGAGCCCTCGCCAAAGGTGCAAAGATCCTTTTGCTTGACGAACCGTTCTCCGCTCTTGACAACGAATTGAAGCAAGAACTGAGAAACATACTGTTCCGCGTCCGAGACGAGACCGGAGTTACTGTACTGATGGTTACGCATGATCTACGGGAGGCGCACTTTTTGGCTGATAAATTAGCTATTATGGATAATGGAGTAATATTGAATTCAGGAACGCCGCGAGACGTGTTTGACAGACCGAAATCGGTAAAGGAAGCGCTTCTTACAGGGTTTGCGAATCTGCTGAAGGCCTCTGTTTTGGAAAGATCTAGAGAAAAGGTTACTGTTTCCATGCTAGGAGGGGTATACGATTGCGGCTCTTGGACAGGTTACATCCAGGACTACCAACCCGGCGGCAAGGTATACGTTGTCTCAAGAGCTGAAAACGTATATTTAATAAGAAGAAACATAGAGGACAATAGCAGGAACATATGCACGGGCGTTATAACTCAACGCGTATCTTATGGGTCTTCCTACATCCTAGATATAAAAACCAAGTCTGGGAACGTTCTGCAGTCTGAAATCAACGCCCGCCCCTACCAGACGTTAGGCGTAGAAGACCGTGACGAATGGAAAATTGAGATGTCTTCAGCCGCATTGCACGTGATCAAGACGGACGATACGTAAAAAGTGTTAAAGTGTTAGAGTAGGTAGGTAGCCGAACCCAAAAGTGATTCAAAGGTTAATGATGTCTGAGTCTATAGAACAAAACCATAATGAAGATTTCTCTTTTAACATGTTCTCCAAGTTGAGATTCTACGAAGAGATAAACCACCGCCTGCTGAAAATCGCTGATATCAGCGAATACAGCCGAATTATGGACTTAGGGTGCGGAACAGGGAGCGTAACCAAGCAGATATTGGATAAGTTCAGGTCGGCTAGGGAAACCGTCATATATGCGGTAGACCACTCGTCTTCAGCTTTGAAAATAGCAAAGCAGGAGATAGGCGAAAGAAAGAACGCTGCCCTCAACTTCGTCCGTTCCGAAGTACAGATGCTCTCGCAAGTTGTAACTGAGCCTGTGGACGCAGTGGTCTATTGTAACTCAATACACTACGTGCCCGACAAGAACTCTATATTGAAACAGATACGGGAGAGACTCAGGCCGGGCGGCATACTAGCTATGAACACCTCCTTTTACAAGGGGTCACACCCTGAAGAGAGCATTGGGTTCTATAAGCGATGGATGATACGCTCAAGGCGGATTATGCTGAAGGAGCATGGACTCTCCCCAAAAGTGGAAAAAACTTCTTCAAGGCAGCATTTATCGCCGGAAGAGTACGGGGAGATACTTAATGAAGCAGGCTTTAAAGTGGCAAAAATGGACATAAGAGCGTTCCGCGTGCCGTTTGAAGGCTGGCATCATATATCTAACTTCAGTGACTGGATAGAAGGTGCCATGCCCGGAACCCCTCTCGAAAAGGGAAGAGATGCTCTTCAAAAAGCCCTAGTGCAGATATTTGAAGAGATGAATTTGACCTTTGTCCCACGAAAGTGGCTCTCAATTACCGCCGTCAGGGTGTGAGCAAAGGTTTATATTACTCTCGGTAATTTTTCCATGGTTACTAAGGGAATGGAATCATCAGTAAGTATGGAAACCTCTCCGCAAAGAAAGGCTGGAAGTTATGGCCATTGTTGTTGTATCCTAAAAGCGGTATTAGGATACTAACGTATAGGGAGGTTAAGTCCTAACGAATTAGAACTCGGATCAGTTGCATAAATGGAGTATCTGTACTTATATAGACACCATTATATATTGGGATGATTTCGATTCCGCTTTCTGACCTATTACCCTTGTTACCTCTAGCATATTTGGACATTGTCCACTCTTTTCGCTACTGATTCTGCTAGCTTGCGTCTTACTTACCAGATACATATTCGGACATAGGTAGGACTTCGTAGTCGCGGTTCTCGGCGGCCTCCACCGCGGCCATTGCAGTATATATTGAGCTAAAACAAGGTATCCGTCGTTCAACCGCGGCTCTACGCATATAAAAATCGTCCATAAGTACTTTGCGTTCCGGGACAACTGTATTGACTATTGCACCAACCTTTCTGCTCTCAATAAGCTCCTGCATTGTGGGGCTGATCTGGTCCAATCTTCTCCCTACCGTAGTAACCTCTATGCCCATATTCTGCATAACCTTCGCCGTGCCTGACGTGGCGTACAAAGGTCGCCCTCCAAGCCTTAGCATCTTAAGCAGCTCCCATGCAGAGGTTTTATGCTTGTCCGAGAGCGACACACCTATTGGTGCGTCGCTTGAGACCGCCATACCTGCGGCCAGAAACGCCTTCTTTATGGCAGCTTCAAAGTCGAAAGCTATGCCCATCACTTCACCCGTAGACTTCATCTCTGGACCCAAAAAAGTGTCCGCTCCAGTCAGCTTAGACATTGAAAAGACGGGGGCTTTGACAGCTACAGCTTTACTACGGGCTGCAAGTCCAGGACTGAAGCCTTGTTCTTGAATGGAACGGCCTAGCATAGCTCCTACTGCTATCTGTATTAAAGGCACACCGGACGCCTTGGAAATAAATGGGGCGGTTCTACTCGAACGTGGGTTTACCTCAATTATGTGAACACGAGATGAGTCTAATGGTCCATTATCTCCGCTCGAAAATTTCTTGGGACGACCGGTTATCACGAATTGGATGTTCATTAGACCGACTACGCCGAGAGCACAGGCCACCTTACGAGTATAGTCCACTACGGAGTTCACCTCGCCTTCGCTTAGGTCTAGAGCAGGGTATACGGCCATTGAATCTCCCGAATGGACACCGGCTTCTTCAATGTGACGCATAATGCCAGGTATCAAGACGTCCTTCCCGTCACTGACTGCGTCCACCTCCAACTCTATACCTTCAAGATAACTATCTATGAACACTGCCTTTCCATGCGCTGCTTCCGAAGCGAAGGAGAAAAAGCGCCTCATTTCTTCGGGTGATTGCACTATCTCCATAGCCCGCCCCCCCAGTACGTAAGAGGGACGCACTAATACCGGATAGCTAACCGTTTTCGCTACCTGTATCGCCTGTTCAAGAGTAATCGCGGTTCCTCCGGGAGGCTGACGGATATTATTGGTTCTCGTCACCTCTTCGAAACGCCCTCTATCGGAGGCTTTGTCTATTACGTCTGGCGATGAACCCAGGACTGGGAGATTTACTCTACCCAAATTTTGAGAAAGGTTTATGGCGGTCTGTCCACCGAATTGGACCAGAGTGGGAGGAGGTCCATCTGGACGCGTCTCATTCTCAATTACATCAAGAACACTTTCTTGGTCTAATGGCGAAAAGTAAAGCCTGTCAGAGGCGTCAAAATCGGTGCTAACCGTCTCCGGATTGGAGTTAATCATGATGCTCTTGAATCCGTATTTGTGCAGCGCTTGAGAAGCATGTACGGAGCAGTAGTCGAACTCTATACCTTGCCCTATCCTTATGGGTCCGCTTCCAAGAACTACAGCACGGCGACCTTGTAATGGAGACGCCTCGTTATCCTCTTCATATGTGCTATAAAAATAAGGTGTTACTGCCTCAAATTCACCTGCACAAGTATCCACCATCTTATAGACAGGGCGTATATTCAAGCGCTTCCTTCGTTCACGTATCCTGTCTTGCAGTTCGTCGGTCAGCGTTTCTATCTGGGCGTCTGAGAAACCCATACGCTTCGCCGCCAGCAAAAGTTCTCTTGATATATCACCTTTAGCGCCCCTATCGGCGAGCCAACGTTCCATCTTTAATATACGAGCTATGGCGTTTGTGAACCAAGGATCTACACCTGTGACTCGGGACACGTCATCCGGCGAGATTCCGGAGCGTATGGCGGCAGTCATTTTCCAAAGGCGGTCGCCTTCCGGCTGCAGGTCAAGTGTCCCCGTTTGCTGCCATTCATCACGCCAGGAAGGGTTTTCCCAGAGAAGTGAGCTTTTCTCTTTATCGTCAAGTGAACGAACGCATTTTTGAAGTGCCGCCTCAAAGGTTCTATCTATCGCCATAGCCTCGCCAGTCGCTTTCATTTGAGTGCCTAGCGAGGTATCCGCTTGTGGAAATTTTCCGAACGGCCAGCTGGGTATCTTCACAACACAATAGTCAAGAGCGGGTTCAAAAGCGGCAGACTTGCCCGTAACCGCGTTTGTTATTTCATCCAATGAAAGACCCATAGCTATCTTCGCCGCTACCCGCGCTATAGGATATCCGGTCGCCTTTGAAGCGAGCGCTGAAGATCGGCTGACTCTGGGGTTGACCTCTATGACGTAGTACATAGGCGTATCGTCGTTGAGGGGTGCCGAATATGATTTAGGGCGATACGCAAACTGAACGTTACATCCACCTTCGATCTCAAGGTTCCGAATTATGTTCAAGCTAGCCGTTCGGAGGCGTTGATAGTCCTTATCACTCAACGTCTGACTTGGGGCAACTACAATGGAATCGCCTGTATGCACACCCATAGGATCCATGTTCTCCATGTTGCACACGGTGATGACATTGTCTGAAGAGTCTCGCATCACCTCGTACTCGATCTCTTTCCAACCAACAAGAGACCTCTCAATAAGAACTTGCCCTACGCGTGAAGCCGATAATCCACTTTGAGCCACTCTGGTGAGTTCATCAAGGTTATTGGCTATGCCGCCCCCAGTGCCACCCAAAGTGTACGCAGGTCGAACAACAACGGGATACCCTATCTCCCGCGCTACTTCAGATGCGCTCTCAACGCTTTCCACTGCGCGGCTCTGAGGGAATGGCTCGCCTATCCTAGTAAGCAAAGAACGAAACTTGTTTCTATCCTCTGCTATCTCGATAGACTGAACCGAAGTTCCTAAAGCTTTGACGTCCCATTTAGCTAGTATGCCGTTCTTCTCAAGTTCCACAACTAAATTCAGACCTGTCTGCCCTCCTAATGTTCCCAATAATCCACTTGGATGTTCACGTTTGATGATTCTCTCCAAACATTCGACGGTCAGAGGTTCAATATAGACTGAGTCCGCCACGTCATTATCAGTCATTATGGTAGCCGGGTTAGAATTTACAAGGATTACTTCGGCACCCTCTTCCCTCAAGGCTTTACATCCCTGTGTGCCGGCGTAATCAAATTCTGCAGCCTGACCTATAACTATAGGTCCGGAACCTATCACCAGAATTTTCGGACGACTGTCCCGACCGCTGATCAAGTCTTACATCCTCTTGCTCCGGAAGAGACCTCAACCACAAGTTCAAGAAACTTGTCGAATATATATTCCGAATCATGAGGACCGGGTGAAGCTTCCGAATGGTACTGAATAGTCATAACTGGCAACTTGGTATGCATCAGGCCTTCGTTAGTACCGTCATTCAAATTCAAGTGCGTCGTCTCAAATTCCGGGGGCAAAGAGGATGTCTCTACAGCGTAGCCATGATTTTGAGCTGTTATGTACACCCGCCCGGTCCGTAGATCCTTTACTGGTTGATTGCCACCTCGATGACCAAAAGGCAATTTGAAGGTTGAAGCACCAAAAGCACGCGCCAAAATTTGATGCCCGAGACATATACCCAATACGGGTATGCCCTCTTCTGCAAGTCTCCGGGATGTCGTCGTAGCGCGGTCAAGAACCGAAGGATCGCCAGGGCCTGGAGACAGTACCACGCCATCGGGGTTAGTGGAAGCTATATCGGCTAAACTTGCAGAAATAGGCTGAACCACTACTTCACAGCCGCGCGCTCTTAGTGAGCGTATAATGTTGAACTTCACTCCATAATCTACAACGGTTATACGTGGATACAAGTTCGCACGTAGACGGATCTTCCTCCTCCCACGCATCTCCCGAAATGGCAAACGCGCCTCAGAGGGGTCATTACTCCAAGCGTATTTTTTGGGAGTGCTTACACATGCGGCGAGGTCTACAGTCCCGTATCGGGGAGTTGATTCCAACTTATTGAGCGCTGCAGTTCTGTCGCAGTTGGGCGTAAGCAGACCCATCATCACCCCTTTGCTACGAATATGACGAACTATTGCACGAGTATCTACTCCAGATATACCAGGTGTAACTGATCTCACAAGGTAGTCGTGCAGAGTCTCCTCGGAGAGGTTATGACTGGGTTGATTGGATACTTCACGTGCGACTAACCCTGCTATTTGTATTTCGGCAGACTCAGCGTTGTTAGACTGAATACCATAATTCCCGATAAGAGGATAAGTGAAAATCAGCATCTGACCACGATAAGAAGGATCCATCAACATTTCCTGATATCCGGTCATTGAAGTGTTGAAGACCACCTCTCCTACTGCTTCTGCCTCAGCTCCTAAGCGCTTACCACGGAAAGACGAACCATCTTCCAAGAACAGGATCATCTCGTCTCCAGCCGTACGCGGCATATCACTTCCCTCCAGCGCGCGCGTCGTGAACTACAACTCCCTTGACAAAAGTCATAATCACCTTTCCTCGCAACTTCATCCCTGCAAAAGGTGTATTAACACTACGCGAGGCAAACTGTTCAGGACGAACCTCCCATTCCTCGTCCGGAGACAGGAGGATCAAGTCCGCCTGTGAGCCTTTTTTGAGAGTGCCTCCAGGTATGCGAAATATCTTAGCAGGTGCACAGCTCATCCTGTCAATCAAGATGCTCAAAGTCAAAACTCCGGAGTGGACCAGCGACATACAAAGCCCAAAAGCCGTCTCAAAACCGTTTATACCAGGAGCGGCTTCTGCAAAAGGCAACTCTTTTTCGAGGATACCATGCGGGGCATGATCAGTAGCTACAGCATCTATGAGTCCTTCCGAGAGTGCTATTTGAAGTGCCCTTCTGTCTTTCTCGCTACGTACAGGAGGGTTTACTCTGACATTTGAATCGTAAGCCTCTTCTCTAAGATAAGGAGGGATTTTCCCCATCTCTCCATATGCCCAATCTTCCGTCATCATCAGGTGATGAGGGGTAACCTCCCCAGTTACAGTACATCCTTTATCTTTCGCTGTTCGCAAGATATCCAAGGAAAGCGAGGCTGAGATATGTGGGACATGAAGACGAGCATTTTCGTAAGTCGCCAAGGATACGTCACGAGCTACCATGACGGCTTCTGCTACGGAGGGAGAACCTTGCAGACCCAAACGCACTGATGCTACCCCTTCGTTTAACACCCCTCCTGCTACAAGTGAGGGGTTCTCCGCGTGGTTGACAATAGGTAAATCCAGCACTCTACTGTATGCAAGAACTCCTCGCATAGTTTCCGTGTCCACAATCGGGTTGCCATCGTCGGAAAAGGCGACTGCGCCCTCCTCTGCAAGTGCTGCCATATGTGAAATCGTGCTCCCGTTGCGTCCAACGGTTGCTGCAGCTATGGGGTAAATGTTGACTGAAGAGCTTCGGCAAAGAGTTTTGAACAGCTTCAAGGCCGATACAGAGTCAATAGTGGGGTTAGTATTGGGCATAGCGCAGACAGAGGTAAAACCGCCACGAGCAGCGGCGGCGGTTCCAGTCTCTATAGTTTCTTTCCATTCCTCACCCGGTTCACGAAGGTGTGCGTGCAGATCTATGAACCCTGGAACAATAATCAGTCCTGATGCGTCTAATTTTTTCCAGTCTTCCCCAATCGGATCTGATGCCTTTGGCAAATCTTCTAGCTTGCCGTCCGATATAAGAACCGTTCTCTCCTCTTCATGTATACCCAAAGAAGGGTCGCAAACCCCTCCCCCCACTATGGCTGTCCGCCGTTGGTCAGACATTTCCATCTCCCGCACCGTAAGCATATAGTGTCGCCATCCTTATTGCTAACCCGTTCCGGACCTGTTCTTCCACCGTTGAGCGGTAACTCCTCGCGAGAGATGATGATAAATCGATATCTTCAACCACTGGACCCGGGTGCATCACGAAACATTCCGGCTTAGCGTGCACCAGAAGATTATCGGTAATTCGACAGAAATCCGCGTACTCCCTTGCATCTAGCTGATTTTGGCCTCTCTCTAGACGTTCATGGTGAAACCGTAACCCCACGACCACGTCGGCATCCTCTACCGCTTCTACAGTACTCTTTGCAACCGTAAGTCCAGTGAACAACCCAGACGGACCCGATCCCGTTGTCCACTCCCTTGGCATAAGTGCAGGATGGCTAAATATCGTCGGTTTTGCATCCATTTTGAGTAAAGCGATTATAAGGGAACGTGCTACTCTGCTGTGATAGACGTCGCCCAAAATCGCTACTTTCCGGTCCATAAATTCCCCTATATGCCGTCGAATCGTTAACAGATCAAGCAAGGCCTGCGTAGGATGTGCATGCTGTCCGTCTCCTGCGTTTATTAAAGAAGTGGACATAGAGGGTGGTGACGAAAGAAATCTAGCGGCGCAATAAGCAGCTCCCGCCTGAGGATGACGAAGCACGCAAACATCCACCTCGGTACTTGCCAACGTTCTAAGGGTACTCCGAAGAGATTCTCCCTTCTTTACACTTGAAGTCTGCGACCATACATAGACAACATCTGCACTCAGCATTTTGGCAGCCAGCTCAAAAGATAAACGAGTCCGAGTGCTTACTTCGTAAAACAGAATGACTACTGATCGCCCCCTCAAAGCAGGGACTTTCTTCACCGATCTGTCCATAACGCTAAGCATCCCTTCGGCAGATTTAAGCAGAAAGTTGATTCCCTGAACACTCAAAGCGTCAACGTCAAGCAAATGTCTCCCCAGACCTACATCAGAATCCACAAGGTTTCCTTATTGATCAGAATCAACGGACAAGGATCACACCATCCTCACTATTAGGTTTAGGTTCGTCAAAAATGACTTCTACTCGTTCGGTTCGAGAAGTAGGCAGATTTTTGCCTACATAATCGGGGCGCAAGGGCAATTCTCTATGTCCTATGTCAATTAACACCGCTAACTGTATCTGAGACGGTCTCCCCAAAGCGAACACTGCCTCAATAGCTGCACGTACGGTTCGGCCAGTCTGTATTACGTCGTCTACCAGCACAACGCAGCGACCGCTTACGTCACAAGGGGCCGACGCTGGCTGAACAGGTTTGGAAGATGCCTGAGCTGGGTCGTCTCTATATAGACGAGGTTCTATTGACCCGGAGGGAGGGAGCCATCCGTCGGACAGGTTGATGTCGGCGGCTATATGAGAAGCGATACGTTCTCCTGTTCCGCTTACTCCTAGCAACACCATATCTCGCTTTCCTCTGTTGCTCTCTATAACTTCGTGCGCTATGCGGACTAAAGATCGCCGTATCTCGTCTTTTGCGAGTATCATAACCCTTTCACGCTTGTCGGAAGTATTCCTGATCATGCGAGCAGATCAGAATCATGGAACAAAAAAGAAAGAAAAAGAGATGGGGTATCTTTCAGGATAAAACTAAAGAGATAACTCAAATTCATAGGCAATCCTTACACGCTTTCCTTACCGGTCTCACTGAACCGGACTTAAAGGTAACTGATAAATAATGTACACGTAATTCAAAGGCCTGTAAAGAGACATTACAACTGGAGGCGGAAAAGCAGTCCGAGCACCTGAAAGCAACCATTCTTTCCCCATATATCTTGTAGGAGATTTGAAAGCACCCACTAGGTACCACATAAAACAGGTCGGATCGGTTTTTTAGAGATAACCTTGATACAGATACCTACAAAGGCATTCTGCTTAGAGATTATCGCGTCTTACCTGTGCTACAGAAAACGCTCCAAGCTTAGAGAACCTATATTTAGACCAGAGTCCAAAGCTCCTTGCAGAGCTAAGTCTGCTACTGCTTGCCCTATTGCTGGACCGAGCGATATACCTGTACGACCTGCACCGGTTGCTAAAAACAGGCCGGGGATAGATGGAACCGAAGATATTATCGGGTTTCCGTCGGGCGTTATAGGCCTTATACAGGCGGTCTGCCTCCTTATCGGGTAGTGTTTCAAGTATGGAAACATCGCCACGCAAGAGGCCAAAATCTCTCCCTGCCCTTTCGTGGTCGGGGCGTTGTCGAAGCCGACCCTTTCTTCCGTGGTGCCACCCCATAATAACCCGTCTGGTTTGTGGGTCGCATAATCTCTGCCCCATGAGAACATAGCCCGCAGAGGACGGCCAGAAGTAGCAATGCGCACTATCTGACCTTTCAAAGGTTGAACTAAAGACTGGGAAATATCGGGGGAAATAGTCGCCTCCATAGGAAGCAAGGACGGAGACCACGCTCCCGAAGCCATTATCACAGTGTCTGCCTCAAACATGGTGCCTGAAGCGGTTTCTATACCTGCGACCCCAACCGACCGAATAACCGGCCTCTGTACTTTTTCAGCGATGAGTTTTGCTCCTAGTTTCTCTGCAGCAATCCAAAGTGAGAGCGTAAACCGATATGGATCCAATTCGTAAGAATCTTCTGAAAGTATGCCGCCTTGAACGATAGGCGAAAGACGCGGTTCAAACTCTAAAAGCTCTTCTTTCAAAAGCCAACGTGCACTCGGAGATATAAAACGGGAGAAGGAACTTCCATCGTCAAATACAGAAGACATAGCTTTGGCTTCATCTTCATTCATGGCCACTAGGACGTGAGGTTTTTGAAGGAATCCATAAGAAAAACCTACGGCTTCGGGTAACTCTTCCGCAAACCTTAAGTGAAGCTGAAGAGCCCTTTGCCCTAAAGCGCCTATAGGGGAGTCATCAGGCAGAAGTTTTGCATGAATGCCCCCGAAGGCAAATCCAGACGCAGCTGAAGCGATTCCCTTATCCTCAAAGAGAGCAACCCTGCATCCCGACCTCGCGAGAAACAACGAAGTGGCACATCCTACAACGCCGCCGCCTATGACTATTACATCAAACCTTCCGCTCAAGGTGAGTTAAACCATTCTACGAGTGAAGTAGTCGTTCTGTGACCGAGCATGGCGTGCCGTATTCGTCTCCCGCGCCACTCGAGTTACCTCTTTGGCAACTTCCTGGGCTACCCGCTTATCAAACACGCTCGGAATGATAAAATCCTCCGAAAGACTAGACTGAGGTATTATCTGGGCTATCGCTTTGGCTGCTGCCACTTTCATTTCATCACTTACCTCTCGTGCCCTAGCGTCCAGCAGACCGCGGAAAAAACCTGGGAAACATAGTGAATTGTTGACCTGATTCGGATAGTCAGTCCGACCCGTAGCAACTATCTTCACATTCTTTGGGATGTCTTCGGGTAATATCTCTGGATCAGGATTGGACAGTGCAAAAAGTATAGCATCTTCGTTCATTTTGGCTGCTATAGAGCGTGTAAGCACCCCCGGACCCGACAATCCGAGGAAGAAATCAGCTCCAGTCATAGCCTTTTCAAGAGAGCCTCCAAAGTTACGTGGATTAGTGTTATCAGCCAGCCATTGCTTATGCTTATTTGACCCATAGTCTCGCGAACGGTTGATAGCACCTTTACTATCAAAACTTACTATGTCTTGTATCCCGTATTGACGCATTATCTTAGTACAAGCTATCCCTGATGCTCCAGCACCGACCACCACCACTCTAATGTCTTCAACAGACTTATGTGCTACCTTCATAGCGTTTATAAGTGCCGCAAGAACGACCACCGCTGTACCATGCTGATCATCATGGAACACCGGTATGTCCATCTCCTGTTTTAGACGCTCTTCTATATAGAAACAACGTGGAGCACTTATGTCCTCCAGATTTATGCCGCCAAACCCGGGGGATATAGCCTTGACTATCTCCACTATCTGGTCTGGATCTTGCACGTTTAAGACTATAGGCCAAGCGTCAACTCCACCGAATTGCTTAAATAGCATGGCCTTACCTTCCATAACAGGCATTGCCGCTTCCGGCCCTATGTCACCTAGTCCCAGCACCGCGGAACCATCGCTGACCACCGCTACAGTACTCCCCTTTGTAGTGAGAGTCCAAGCAGCTTCAATATCTTCATGTATAGCTCTGCACACTCTGCCCACGCCGGGTGTATAAACTTTTGACATGTCATCACGGGTGGTAACCTTGGAGGTTGAATATATACCTATCTTCCCTCCAAGATGAGTAAGGAAGGTGGGGTCTGAAACGGAACGCACCTTCACGTCGGGAAGATTTTTAACAGCATCAGTTATAGTGTCGCCATGAATCGCACTTGAAGTGTTCACGGTAATATCACGAGTCATAGTGGTGCGGTCAGTGGAAACTACATCTACGGCGGATACATCACCTCCGATCCCTCCTATAATGGACGTTATCCTCCCCAACATACCCGGATTGTTCGGGTATTCGGCTCTGATAGTAATGCTGTATGCTACTCCAGGAGTCGCCATCTGTACGCCTTCTTTACTTGAACTAACAGCCTCAGACTGTAACCTAGCAATCATAAGGGCTTAATTTAGGAACCGCCACGCTAAAATGTTAACATTACTGAGAGACTGAGAGTTAAGAAAGACTGGAGTTAGGAGAATCTCAAGGAAAGTTTTTATGGCGACGGTAACTTTAAAAGGAAAATTCATAACAGCACGAATATTAAGAAGAGAAGACTTGACTCCAGATCTGTGGAAGATATGGCTTCAAACGGATCAGCCTTTCTCATTCAAGCCCGGTCAGTACTGTACCATAGGGGCAGAAGGAATAGAACGCCCTTATTCAATAGTATCTTCGCCTTTGGAGGAAGAGATTGAGATATTTATTGAGCTAGTGCCAAAGAGTGAAGGCGGAAATCTGACCCCCGTGCTTTACAAATACGACGAGGGCAAGGAAGTTACTTTGAGACCTCGTGCAAAGGGAGTGTTCTTGTTCAAACCTGAACGGAAAAAACACCTCATGTTCGCAACTGTCACTGGCGTAGCGCCCTACGTCTCAATGCTGAGAACTCTGGATCGATCCGGTGAAATAGCCAAGAATGAATTCCATATCCTAGAGGGAGCAAGCTACATAGACGAATTCGGCTATGCTGAGGAACTGAGCAGATGCGCGGCTAAACACGATAATGTTTACTTTGTGCCTTCCGTAAGTAGGCCGTCCGAAAAGCGCAACAAGGGATGGAATGGGCAGGTAGGAAGGATAAACTCTATCGCATATGAGTACGTCACTAAGCGGAGATTAAAGCCTGAAGATACCGTAGTATACGCGTGCGGACATCCGCAGATGATAGAAAATGTTAAGGAGCAGTTCGCTGGAACCGATTTCCTCTTTGAGGAGGAGCGTTTTTGGAAAGATTAGCCTAACGTTAGCAATGTAGGATCCAAACGGCCTTCACTTGAAACAGCAGAGGTGGTCAAGCTATAAAGGAAACAAATCACAATATAGAAGGAGCAAGAAATGTCTATAAAAATAGGCTTCGTTGGACTGGGAATAATGGGCAAGCCCATGGCACACAACCTGATAAAAGCGGGAAATGAGCTAAGCGTATTTGACTTATTAGCCCCCGCTGTAGAGGAAATAGTAAGCTACGGAGCAAAGCCGTCAAATAACGCGGCAGAGGTAGCGGCAACCTCAGATATGACTGTCGTAATGGTGCAGGACAGTGCGCAGTCTGCAGCAGCGATATTGGGAACAAACGGCGTTTTGGAAGGAGCGCAGCCGGGACATCTCATAATAGACATGTCTTCCATAGCTCCCGGAACCTCTCAGGAAATATCTGTGGAGTGCAGCAAAAAGAGGGTAGAGTTTTTGGATGCTCCTGTATCAGGCGGAGAACCTGGTGCCATATCTGGCGAGCTGGCGATAATGGTGGGAGGAAAAGCTGAGCAGTTCGAAAGGGCAACACCAATCTTTGACGTGGTCGGCAAGTCAGCGGTACTGTGCGGCGCAGTAGGGGCAGGCAATGTTACAAAGCTGGCCAATCAGATAGTCGTAGGGGGCAATATACTAGCCCTAGCTGAGGCTCTTGTGCTTGCCACAAAGGCGAATGTAGATCCCGAGACAGTTTTCAACGCCATAAAAGGCGGACTGGCCGGATCCACAGTCATGAACGCCAAGGCCCCAATGATGATAGAGCGCGATTTCCGTCCGGGCTTCCGTATTGCCCTCCATTACAAGGACATAAACAACGCTATGGAAACGGCACGAAGCCTTGACGTCCCGCTTCCTGTAACTGCGAATTTGCAACAGACTCTAACAGCTCTGATGGTGGCGGGTGAGGGAGGCAATGACCACTCAGGGATACTTAGACATGTAGAACGTATCGCAAACGTAGAAGTGAAAAAGTTGTAACAGTTTATGCTAAGCAAAAGGAAGTGCCAAATAGCCAGAGAATATATTCACTTCACACACACTTTCGGGATACAAATATCTTGAAGTAATAATCTATAGTACAGTATCTCACTGATTTGCCAGATTAAATGGTACGATGTAAGCTACAGTCAAATAATTTGTGATAATCAATAATGATCATACCTAAAAATTTTATTTTCTTATCAATTGCAAAGTTACTATTGATGTTACCGTTTATAAAGCATATTAACAGGCGATATGGGGTTTCCTATAGGCTATTTCTATACAAACAAAGGATTGTAGTTTTAATCTTGTCCAAGTTGAACAAAAAGATATTTATCAAATATTATGGTCATCCTCGTACGCACTATTATCATTTCATAGTCGATCTGGTCTTCCCTATATGGTTTATAGCGCATAAGGCGTTTGCAGACACTTTCATTGCTGTTCTGAATATTGAAAGCTTCCCTAAAAGGCTTCAGGCTTTATTTCCCAATATGGCAGTTGTTAAAACAGAAAGAGAATTGCCAAAAGACGTGATTAGTTGCACTCTCCCCTCCATACACCTAAGAGATAATTCGCATACTATAAGAGCAAGCACACGCTCACTTGAAAATTTCAGGAAATATGTTGGTGATGTTTTGGATATCGACAAAAGAGGTGAACATAATAAAGTGCTGTTGGTTGAACGTATACCTGCAACAGGGTATTTTGGTCAAGTCGATAAAAATCACCATGGTATAGAGATTGGAGGAAGTCAAAGAAGGTCAATACCAAATCATCAGGAACTAGCTTCTGCTATCATGTCTATGGTAAAGCCAGAGTGGGAATTTCATAACCTACAATTGGAAAATTTTTCTCTTAAAAAACAGGTTGATTATTTCGACAAGTCTGTTCTTTGTATAGCACAACATGGAGCGTCATTGACAAATTGTATATGGATGAAAATGAATTCAAACGTGGTGGAAATAAGGGATCCTAGTCATTTGTATGACGTTTTCAAGAACATAAGTAAGATCAGAAATCATAACTATTTCCAATATAATGTTAAGGGTGATCATCCAGTGATAGACATTAAAGATTTTAAAAACTGGATCTCTGGTTTAGAAGATCTGAAAAGGTTCTTCAAATCCACTAACACATAGCTTAAGTTGGTCTACAGCTGTACAATGTAAGCACAATAACCTAAAGCCCTTTTTCCCCTTCGTCTTCTTCCCTTTGAGCTACTTCGGAAATAAATTTTTCAATTTCGGGAGAAAGTTGGAGCGGTTGGATCTTTGAAGATCTATATCCATCTTCGTAACGTTTAGCATAATTACGGACTATGTTCTTTACTTGGTCGTTTTTTTCTATTGCCTGAGTGATCCGTTTCGCGAGGCGTTCTGCCTTATCGTGCTCAGGGAATCGCTCCGGTAAACCGTATAAACTAGAAATAGCAGTCAGAAGACGAGCAGATCCCATGTAGTCATTTTGTATTTTCAGATACGAAGGCAGATGAACAGTCAAGCTCAAGGTCTCAATCTTAGCCCTTTCCATCAGCCGGCTAGGAAGCAGGTTCATAATGCTTGTAGGCCCAGTTTTACGACCACGACGCATATGAGAATGGACAAAGATCGGGTCCGGTTGCCAATTCCCAGATTCGCCTGTGACCACAAGAGGTCTCGTGTGGGGTACAGCATCGTATTCTCCTCCAACTAGAACGTAACGTCTTACTTGCGCCTTCATTATGTAGTCGCATATGGCATCCAAAAACTGCTCTCCGTAAGAGTGTGGTTCAAGAATGTACATCAGAAGAAAGTCAGGAAGGGATTGATCTGGGGATGTTCCAGCATAAATGACTGTATTCGGTAGCTCGATAGTCGTCTTCCCATTCAGTTCCTTTGCTATGGGACGGTAGCGGGTAAAGTCATAGTATTTTCCCGGCATAGTTAAACGTGCTAGCGCCTTAGCTTTGAAGATACGAGCCATACGCGTCAAAACATGCTTTCCTACATTGCCCGCGTCTAACCAAGGACGAACCGTCACTATACAGTGGGGAGAACGCATAGACGAAATAGAGGATAACGCTGTAAACTGTCCAGAATCCAATTCATACTCCGAAGGACTGATTATACAATGAGCTTGGTGCTTTAAATTCCACCCTTTCATTTTTATATAGAGTGTACTTTATTTATAAACTATCAGATTAGAAAGGAAACACACTTGTCTATCAAAATGGTCTTCGTCCCTCCTCACGTTAAAAATTTAACTAAATGGCTTGCATGTCTGTCCGATGCTGTGCCATACGTTAAGTTTGTTGCTCCAGCCGACAAAGCAACAGCGAAAGAAGAACTGAAAGACGCTGACGCCGCGTTTGGAACCGTATCGCCAGGAATGCTTGCCTACGCATCAAACCTGCGCTGGATACAGGCACCAGCCGCTGCTCCACCCCCAGGGTACTACTACAAAGAATTAATAGAGCACCCATGCACGGTCACCAATTTCAGGGGCATATACAATGACCACATAGGCGCACATATTATGGCTATGCTGTTGGCTTTTTCAAAAAATCTGCACATATACCGCGATTTTCAAAACAGGAAAGTCTGGTACCCATTGCCCGAAGAAAAGCATAGAATATTTCTACCAGAATGCATCGCTTTGATAGTAGGGGTAGGAGGCATAGGAGAAGAGACAGCGCGGCTTTGCAGAGCCTTTGAGCTGAAGGTGTTAGGGATAGACGCACGCAGAATAGACAAACCGGACTTCATAGACGATATAGGGCCGCCTGAAAGGCTAGTTCAAATGCTTCCTCGTGCAGATTTTGTGATAGCCACCTTACCGCACACACCTGCCAGTGAAGGACTATTCGACAAAGCGAAGTTTGCCGTGATGAAGAGGGGAGCGTTTTTTATCAACGTTGGACGTGGTAGGACGACGAGACTGGACGACTTGGCGGAAGCATTGACATCAGGCACATTAGGTGGGGCAGGTTTAGACGTGTTTGAGGAAGAACCACTTTCAAAAGAGTCCCCCCTATGGAGCATGGAAAACGTTATCATAACCCCTCATGTGGCTGCTCATGGGGAGCACAACATAGAAGACCGTAGATTAGATATCCTCACTGAGAATGCCCAAAGGTTTGCAAGAAATGAAGAGCTTGTTAACGTTGTGGATAAGAAAGCATGGTTTTAGTCTGCATCCAAAACTTAAGGTGTTTTTGATTAAAATACGTCAACATTACTCCTCTATTTGAAAGAGTTATTCAGGAGTTTTCCTCATAAACTCTAAGTGCATGCAAACCTAGCTCCACTACATCATCTGGCGGCGATTTCATACCGAACGGTGACATCAAAGGTACTCGCTTGCGCAGTTGGCTTTCTGACACCCACGTGAACCCTTCAGGGGCATTTATCTGTTCTGATACAAGCGGGCGAGTGAAATATATGAAGTCTACATGCTGATGCAAACCGTACTTTCTATCCGTTACGTCTTCCACTAAGACGGCATACGGCGGCTCCAACTGAATGGGCTCTTCAAAAGTCATCTTCGGGTGGGTTGCAACAAGCTCTACATCAATACCTGTCTCTTCTTTTATTTCTCGCAAGACAGCCTGAACGGGATCTTCATTAGGGTCAACATGACCACCAGGAGGTAGCCACTCCTTAACTGATCGGTGCCAGTGCAACAGGATTTGCGTCCTGTGTATAACGTACCCCGTGGCGACAAAGTGACGGATGAGCCCGCCCTCTGGTTCTTTAGGTGTTGAACTCAAAGTCAAGGTGAAGGTAAACTATTCCCTATGCCCGGCAAGAAAATCTTTGTATGCCTCGCGCAACCCTTCCTCAAGAGATATTAAAGGCTGCCATCCTGTAGCGAGCATATAAGATACATCCATCACTTTACGGGGGGTACCATCCGGCTTTGATTCATCAAAGAATAGTTCACCTTTATACTCAACCACATGCGCCACCAAACGCGCTAGATCAGCTATCGGCAAGTCTTGCCCAGTACCGATGTTCACAAGGTCCGGAGGAGCGGGCATATCAAGCAAATTTAAGAGCGCCTTGGACATATCATCCACGTGCAGGAATTCGCGCTTGGGTCGGCCTGTACCCCATACGGCTACACGAGTAGATTGCGCTTCTTTTGCGTAGTGGAAGCGTCTAATGAGACCTGGGATAACGTGGCTCTCTTCAGGGTGATAATAATCACCTGGTCCATAAAGATTGCAGGGCATAGCTGAGTGAAACACAACACCGTATTGAGCGCGATAGTGCTTACACATCTCCAAGCCGGCTATCTTCGCTATCGCATAAGCTTCGTTCGTTTTCTCCAAAGGGCCGGTCATAAGGCTAGTTTCCTTTATAGGCTGATCGGCCTCACGCGGGTATATGCAAGAAGACCCTACAAACAGCAGGCGCTTGGCGCCATACCGAAAAGCAGCGTGTATAACGTTAGAAGCCATAACAATATTTTGGTATATAAATTCGGCAGGGCGCGAGGCGTTAGCGTTTATCCCTCCTACAAGAGCCGCTGCCATCAGGACTACTTCAGGCCTTTCCGATGCAAAAAAATGCTCTACATCTCTCTGTTTAACAAGGTCCAGTTCGCGTCGAGAGCGCAGGATCAAGTTTGTGAACCCTCTACGCTGAAGCTCACGAACACACGCTGATCCGACCATACCGCGGTGCCCTGCCACAAAAATCTTATTTCTCGACAACATATGCAATCTCAATAATTTGCTCATAGTCTGGGAAGTAATCCGGAACATTCAAACCAGTATTGATTGTACCGCAAACAAGGAAGGTTTGCTATTGGGACATGTTCGCCAATCATCAATGCTCAGTACGCGACATGCTTTTCCAGACTGCCCTAGGCTAACTATTCCTAGCTTCTCAACTCATCCATCAGTCTAACAGTATCGGGATAGGCTATACTCAATCGGTGTTGGAGATACAAGACGAAAATGATCTTCATTCCTTCTTATAAGTCTTATCAGTTCAACTGTATTTACTGTATTTAACGATATGTTCACCGCTTTCGTTGAAAGTCATCAAGGCATTTGCATCATCTTCGTAGATAGTTTCTCTTCCGTTTTCTGGTATCTCCACCATCCATAGTTCAACGTTTCTACCAGTAGTCTTCAACGTTCCACTACTTCTGGCCATTTCTTCATCAGGAAGAAACACCTCTTCTGTGCCTAATATGGCCTTGTGAGCAGCCAACTATGGAGGCTTAGGGAAGAATAAAAGAGGAACTGTCAAGGTCAGCACAATTATGAGCAACAACAGAATCCAATAACGTAAGCGTACTGCGCGTAGGAGAGTAAAAGCGAATGTCGTCATATCCGAATTGGTACAGCCGACCACCGAAGCACATCAAGCCATATTTACGTGATAATTACAGCGATCAAACGTAATGAGCATTCCCTAAAGTGGAGAACATAGGACTGCGTCAGATCACGTGCGAAATTGAAAAAGAGTTCCTGCCTAATCTACAGAGGCTGAAAAGATGCTGAGTACCTCAGGCTATCTTGATTTTCATTTTATCGTAGCTTCACCACGTGCAAATTGTACAATATCCGACAGGCTTGTAATAAGAACAGGTTTGAGTACATATCAGTTTTGATATCCTTTAGTTTGAGTTCATATTGCTCCTTATTTGGATGCAAGGTTTTTACTATTGGATAATCACCCGTCATAGAGTATAGCCTTACCTTTGATTCAACCCATTCCACTTACTTTTGCGAGCTTATTTTGTTGTATATGAACCTTGATCGGAAAATCTGAATGAGGCGAATAGGAGTTACCGGTGTGATGGGATCAGGGAAAACCAAGGTATGCCGTGAGCTCGCTTCCCTCGGTTGCTACGTAGTTTCCGCAGACGAGGTAGTCCATGCAGTCTACACCGAAGATCGATCCGCGGTAAAGCAGATCGGTGAGAAGATTGGGAAGAACGCGCTGGATGAGGACGGTAATGTGTACCGTCCAGGATTGCGCGACTTGACAGTTTCTTATCCGACAAAGTTATCACAACTTGAAGCCATAGTCTGGCCGTCTGCAAAAAATAGGATTGCCAACATTGTAAATAGTCTGCAGGGCGTCAAAGAGATAGATCCGGCTACGGTTGCGTTAGAAGCGGCTCTTTTACTAGAAGCTGGATGGCATGATCTTGTAGACGAGATATGGATAGTGGAGGCGACCGCCACAGATATAGTCCGGAGGCTTGAAACCCGCGGACTCTCCAGTGCGGAGACCAAAGTGCTCTCCGATCGACAGATGATGAGTGATAAGCGCTTTTTAGCAAGCAAAACAGGTAAACCTACAGGTATCATAGTCAATGACTCTACACTACAAGCCTTGCGCCGGCGAACGTTCAGACTGTTTAGAGACGGCGCGACTGACTTCAATGCATAGTAGTTTTCATCGCAGAGAAAATTCGCAGGAAGGATATTAATGAACGAAACTGTTAAGGTTAATGAAAAATTTAAGAAGTATCGCGCAGAAGAGTTCTATATAAAAGAAGAACCTTTCTTTTTGCCTGTTAGTGACGAAATAGAGATATTTGAAGCGTCTTATCGTCAGCGCATACCTGTACTGCTGAAAGGGCCTACGGGTACCGGCAAGACTCGCTTTGTAGAGCATATGGCGTGGCGGCTGGGCAGACCCCTCACTGTCATTAAGGAACAAAAAGATAGCAAAATTTCTGATATCAGTGGACACGGCAACAGTAATAGCTTACCTCTGATGACCGTCGCTTGCCATGAAGACCTTACTGCTAGTGACCTGGTCGGGAGATACCTGCTAGATTCGCGGGGAACTCAATGGATAGATGGACCCCTGACTAGAGCAGTAAAGGTCGGTGGACTCTGCTACCTTGATGAGATTGTAGAAGCACGCAAAGATACGACGGTCATCATCCATCCTCTTACTGACCATAGGCGCACCTTGTCCATTGACAAGCTTGGTGAGATTATAGAGGCTTCTCCATCGTTTCTTTTGGTAGTCTCTTACAATCCAGGCTACCAGAGCGCCATGAAAGACTTGAAGCACAGCACACGACAACGTTTTGTAGCCCTTGAGTTCGATTTCCCTGGCGTTGAGTCGGAAGCGAAAATAATAGCTCACGAGTCAGGTTGCAAAGAGTCTATCGCTCTCCTGCTTGCACGCCTAGGCCACAAAATTCGCAACCTCGCCGAATATGGCCTTGAGGAAGGAGCTTCAACTCGAGTGCTGATATACGCCGGAAGGCTGATAAACGAAGGCATTCCCACTAGACGTGCATGTCAAGTAGCAGTTACTTGGGGCGTAACCGACGATCCTCAGATCCAAAGAAGCGTAGACGAGGTGGTTTCCTCAATATTTGAATAGTTCTTTGGAAAAGCTAAGCCGTATAAAGGCTAACTTTGAGCAGACTTCCGTCAAAGCTCCTATCTATAAAGGTACAAAGCAGGCCGGTGTCATGGTGTTGTTTACTATGTATGAGGGACGCCTATGCATTTTAATGATCCGCCGATCGGTGACTTTACCGCTTAATTCTGGAGACTGGGCTTTTCCAGGCGGACGTGTTGAACCCATGGACGCCTCGCTTCTAGACACAGCATTAAGGGAAACTGAAGAGGAGGTCGGCTTATCTCGTTCTGGTATATATACTTGGGGAGGATTAGAGTCAGACTGCACAAGATCCGGATATACGATATGGCCGTTCGCCGGGTTTTTGGACTCAGAACATATCCTGCTTCCAGCCAAAGACGAAGTGGCAGATATTCTATACCTGCCATTAAGCGCAACTATGGACGCAACTTATCGCCGATCTATAACGTTCAACAGGTCGGGTGCTTTGGAAGACAGCCCGGCATATGCATATAATGGAAGAGTTATGTGGGGAGCAACCGCACGTATAATTGCAAATGCGTCCAAGATAGCCTCTCAATAGGCAGATAAGGTTCTAATGTTCAGTACGCGCAACCTAATCCCCTTCCAAAAAGAAAACAGCAGGTGACTAAAAGTACAAATAACTCACAAAGAAAGCCATTCTCTTCCGCATTAGATATCTCGCAAGTTGAGGCCTCTATAAGAGAAAAATTTCCCGAAATCTCTGCGGATTTCTCCATCGCCCTACCCGTCTTGAAGGAACGGCTTCAGGAAGATCTGCTACTGGAATGGGGTAATATCGGGCTTGGGATAGCACACCAAAGCACACGCTCCTCGAAGGTCGCGGCAGACTACTTTAAGGCTTCTCCTAGCGTGATAAAACAGATGGGGCCGGGTTCTTTCATCAGGTGGGCTGGTACAGGGAAAGAGCAGTCCCAAGTAGCTCCTGCTATAGGATCCTCGTTTTTTAGGGTAAGCCCGGAAGTGGTCGGAAGCCTTCAGCTTCGTCAGATAGAAGACTGGGCGCACCTATCGCGCTCAATATACAGAGGCACCTGGAAATCTGGAGCTCTTACTTGCAAGCTTATGGAGGCAACGCCTACGCTTCTTAGTGCTCTTTCCGATTTTGACCTGTTTCGGCAGTTTGCTTCTTTTCTGGAGACGGTGTCCTTACGGTCGTACGACCTTGCCTTGGACGCTCTCGACTCTTCAATGAAACTGTTCATAGAGCTAAAAGAAGATTCCGGCGACTTTATAAACCTAGCCTTGAACACTTCTAAGACGGCTTGGCGCGAGTTGAAGTCGCTAATGAAAATCGCGGAGACCGTCATACCTAATATCCCCGTTGAACAAAGAGTACCTTTGATTCGCCTTGCGGATACTGCGACGCAGTTCAAGACAACCCGTGCTTACTACATACTTGAGTTGGGTTTATCCATCTCCTCATCTGTCCTTCCGTCTGAGGGTCTCCGCTTTATTCATATGACCTCCCGTCTTGCACAAACCTCCCCCGAGTCGCTAGAGGAGTTCATGAGCAACGCTCCTTCTTTCCTCAAGCGTCTCACGGTAGACCAGCTTGAGCAGTGGCTGGACATGGGCATTGAATACACCCGAACTAACCCCATCGGTAAGAGGCACTACTTCCGGCTGGAAAATGAGATATCTAAGAAAATGATGGACCAGCTCTCCTCCAGCGTAGAACTTTCCCGAATACAGAACATGATACGGATGTACTGCCAGGCTCTCTGCGGACAACCATTGGATATCAAGTCAACTAGACAGCTGGTAGACAAAAAAATCGGTTGGTTCCATGAAGAGCTACCTGCCACTGAAAACAACACTATATACCTCCCATCCGCAATAAACCGGGAAACCTCTAAAGATGCGAATTTTTCCCTCTACAAAGTCATGGCGACGCACCAGACCGGGCATATAGAGTTTGGTTCATTTGATTTTGAGTTCCAAAAGGCTTCATCTCTATTTGACGACTTCCGCGTAGAAGCGGCAAACCTCCAAAAGACAGTTCCTATAAAACCAAGTAATGAGGCGGATTCCGATTCCAATGTAAGGTTCAAAACAAATATGGCTTCCTTCTTTGACCTTTTCTCAGATGCCGCACTCGCGCACGATGTGTTCACTATTGTGGAAGGTTCTCGGATCGATAGTTGCGTCGGCGACGCGTACAAAGGTATAGTCCCCGATTATCATAATATCCAAATCCAGGCATTAGCCGAGCGTCCTCAGATAGAAAGTCTGCCCGCGAGAGAAGCCTTAGTAGAGTTCATGATAAGGCTCACTCTTGGACAAAGCTCCGGTCTTAAAGTACCAACCGATTCGGTCAAAACCGCACGTAGCATTCAACGTATCTTGGAACGTACCGCCACCAGCAGAGCCACAGTGGAAGACTCCGCGGAAGCGTCACTGCGCATATACGCCCTGCTGACAGCCACCGAGAACGTTCAAAAGCGAGAAGAGGAGTTCAACGAGTTTGATACTCATGAGAAACAAAAAAGAGATGATGACCTTTCTGAAGATCAGTTTGGGGAATTGTCACAAGATTTTGTAATGGAGCAGCTGGGTTTAGGAGAGAGTCAGGCAGAAGTAGACGGTTCAGAGCGATCAGATGAGTCTTCTGATAATTCCGAAGAGGATTCTTATAGCTCCCCGCAAGAGGTCGACTACCGTGGTGACTTCAAGCCTGAATTGGCACAACTACTATCGCAATTGCTGGAGGCATCCGAAGGAGAAACGGACGAGGACAGTAGACCTCTGACCAAGGAAGAGTTAGAAAAACTGTTAAAAGACTCAGAAGGCAGGAACGCGCACCAAGACAAAGAGAGAACAAACCATGAGATAGAGGAACTGTCGGAAAACATGATGAAGGAGCTGGCCGGAAGAAACGCCCAAGTTGCCCCAGATTCGCAGAACTCTTCCACGGACATACTAGGCAACGAAGACGAAAAACCTCTTGAAGTTACCGAGCTAAACTCATATTCTTATCCAGAATGGGACTTCCGTGCAGGTGAATACAAACCCTCGTGGTGTTTGATAAACGAAAAGCAGATAGCGGAAGGAGACCCTGGCTTCTATAGACAGACGTTAAACGATAACGCCTTTCTGCTACGAGAAATCAAACGACAGTTCGAGATGGTGTCACCTGAAATGTACCACAAGCAAAAGCGCCTGACCGATGGAGAAGAGGCCGACTTTGACGCATCATTGGAAGCAATAATAGATCTGAGGGCAGGCTCATCTCCTCATGAAAAAATATACTGGCGCCGAAACAAGATGGAGCGTTCGGTAGCGGTTGCATTCCTATTGGACATGAGCGCCTCAACAGCGGAAACCATAGAAGATTTGAACAGACAAAAGGACGACCGCGGAGCTCCGGGTGACCCGGTAGAGTATATGACTTGGCTACGCTCTCGAAGGGCACAGGGGCTGATCAGAAACTCCAAGCGTATAGTGGACGTTGAAAAAGAAGGTATAGTGCTACTTCTAAACGCTTTAGAAGCCCTTGGTGACGACTACGGTATATATGGATTTTCTGGATATGGTAGAGAAAACGTGGAGTTTTACGTGATAAAAGAGCTATGCGAAAAGTTCTCACCAGAGACAACCCCTAGGCGTATAGACCGTATAGCACCTTTGCACGCTACTCGTATGGGTCCCGCTATTCGGCACACCGTCCACAAGTTGAAAAATCACGAATCCAAGACTCGTTTCCTGTTCCTAATATCCGATGGTCGCCCACAAGACCGAGGTTACAGCCGCGAAGGAGTTGAAAAGGAATATGCAGTACACGACACCCGCATGGCCCTTATAGAAGCTCGCTCGGAGGGTATACAACCATTCTGTATCACAGTGGACAAGAACGGACACGATTATATGCGTACAATGATGGACGATTTCAACTACGAAGTTCTGCTTGATGTACAGCTACTGCCAAAGCGATTACCGCAACTATACAGGAAGCTGACACTAGCGTCCTCACGCACTACATAGCCTACGATATTTCTTCATCTGCCGACCAGATCAACACACACTACAATCTTGATTACAGATTCTGAACACTACCCTTGGTGGCACCTGTAGTTTGTACTATGATTACTTGGCTATTCAGTTATTTGTGTTCCAATTTTTATATGGTCAGAAACCGTTCCGATCGCATCTATAACACAGAAGGAACATTATGATGACACTCACGGACTAGGGTTGCTTTTAGGGTTTCCTATCTGCTTATAGTAGTCGAATTCGTATTTAAGTCGATAGCACTGGAGCTTATCGTCGGGTACTTAGTAACGTGGTACTTCCTGATTTTCACGCTCGGTTACCTTCTGGTCCTAATCGTACTCTCTTGGAGTACGAATTTTCTGATAAAACCTAGTACAAAGACCATCTACCTAAACTAGGGAGTTTATACAGCCTATAATATCCATCAGCCGATTGCCTTCCTGTTCTACATAAGATATGAGACGCCGTGGTTTCTGAAATTTCTGCTTTTCGCGGAAGCAACTCTGGCAAATTCTACATTCTTGTTTGAGATATTCAAACTGAACAGATTTACACAGTTACTGCTTGGCATTAAAACTAGCTTGACCACCAACAAAATTCAGGCAGATAGTGCCAACGTAACCTCGTCAAGTATATTCAAAAAGAGAATCACGTAACGAGAAAGAATTCTGCTTAGAGGGAGTTGCTCGTATCCTAACCACGCAGCTTATCTGATCAACAAATCTGGAGTGGAGGCGATAAGAGCGAACCAGAGCGCTGATCTCACGGGGAAGCGGATAAGCTGTACTCCCCTCAGTTCACCCTCTACAGCTTGTCCCGCAAATGTCCAGACGCTTCCTGTTTCTTCATCCCTAATCACCTCGTCTTCCCAAACAAATGTCAGAGTTTCACCGTTCACTAGAGGAGAATAAGCAACACCCGTCGGACCTTCAGAGGCGCTGAACACCACGAGGCTCTCGCCGTTAACCGAATCGTTTACAACCCCATCCCCTATCCTCCCAACGGCGTACGCCGCAACGTGGTCGCCGATTTCAACACCTAGAACTATTTCTCCTGGCGGCAGACGGTCATCCTTAACCGCGTCCGACACAGGAAAAAAGAACCGTCCTGTTCTATTAAGAAGCTCCACGTAACCTACGAAAGGGTCACGGCTATAATCTCGCGGGTGCCCAGTATCTCGTGATAGTGATAAGGCAAGAGGGTACTGTTCCTTCCATTTTCCCCACGTTGTCGTTTGGGAAGGCAAAAGAGCCAAACGTGAGCCCGTCAATGTTCCTACCACTGCCTCGCCGCTTACGTGCACCCAATAAGAGCCAGTCTTATGATCCAGCATCACCATACCGGATTCGTACAGTGCGCTCGTGTTACCGAAGAGCAAAGCCTCACCGTTAATAACGCGATCATACACAATCCCGCTACGACACAGTGGGCAGTAGGTTACCAGTATCGGACGCCCATTTACTGTTTGACTGACTATCTCATGAAAGTTCAGAATTTTCACGGGATAAGCATAGGCCTCATTTTTGTCGGTATAACCCAACACCAAATCATCGTTAGAGAGCCACAGATCCGCCTTTTCTACAGACTCAAAGATAGGGTTATATATAGGAGGTATAGCGTCCAGCAAGGAGCTGATCAGCTGCGAGCTTGCGTCGCTCAACGGCACGGCTCTATCCATAGGACGAAATGTATCAAAGTATATATCCTTAATAGGTACGCTGTATTTTGAAACGTCCAAGGGGGGAATAGCGGTCAAATCTATTACCACGGGCTCAATGCTAGAACTAAGCTCTTGTGTTGTGCTACCTGAGTTTGTAACATGTCCATCGCTTGATACAGAAGTATCGGTACCTGTGCCAAGTTTTTCTTCTGTGGGGTTACATGCTATAGTTGCAAATAGAAGCATAGACATCAGAGTCCAAATTGGCAATGTGAATCTAAGGGTGCAGTATAAGTAACTGGAGGTAAGTCGTCTCATGTCTGTGCTGTTTCATTCAATAATGTTTGTTGAAATAAAGGTATATTTTCATCTGGATTGTTGGTGATTGATTCTATTCTTTCCAATGATTGAAGGTGATATTTAGGGTTTGTCTCAAAGCCTATAAAGTTACGTCTTAACATTTTTGCTGCAACTGCTGTTGTTCCGCTGCCCATAAATGGATCAAGGATTAATTGGTTTTCTTGAGTTGTAAGCTTTATAAGGTATTCAATTAGGTCAAGTGGTTTTTGTGCTTCGTGTATCTTTGTTTCGTTTTTTCTGAATCCAAACTCAAGCAGATTAGTAGGACTAGAACCTTTTAGTTTACATTGATCAATATTTATTGCACCTACTTCATTTTCAAGGATGTTATCTGTGATTGTTCCTCCAATTCTATATGGTTTTATAAACCAAGCCACTGGCTCCCAAATCGGTGCTAAATTCCCCAATCGCCAACCTTGCCATTTTTTTGCTTCCTTTTTCAGTTGTCTTCGTTCAAGAATAATGCTTACTTTTTGTGCTCTATGATGTGTGGAAGGTTTTTTCCATGCCAATGTGTCTTTTAAGAGAAATCCACTGTATTCAAAAGCGTTTATAGCTCTATGAATTGTTCTTCTTGCGCCAAATATAAACAAGAAAGAACCACTCTTCATTTTCGGATAAACTTTTGTTGCCCAATCCTTACACCATTCTTGATACTGCAATCCGATATTCCTATCAGATTGTGCCCAACCGTTGATTGGTTTCCCTCTACGCTTAAAGCCAGATTTTCCTTCTTGTGCAGGGGATCTTCCTAGTAATGCAGAGTTTGTATTGCCATGCAACACATCCCAATCATCTAGGCTTATCCCATACGGGATATCAGATAAAAACATATCAATGCTATTGTCTGTTAGTTTCGGTATATACTTTAAACAATCTCCTGCAGTGATTTTATTTAAAAACCTTTCATTCATATTTTGCTTTACCTCAGATCGAGAAGTCTATCATCAGCAATCGATTTTATAGCTCTATATTTATTTTCTATTTTACTTGCTTTAAGTATTTCTTTTATAGCATCTTTTTTAGAGAGTTTCATAATGCGAGCTCTTTCAGATGTAAGAAACTTTAATGCTTCTTTTCTTAAGACATGAATTGATTCAGTTAATGCTCTTTTTTCTTCTTGCCAAATATTACTAATACATGCATCAAAATCCAAGAGTGTTCTGTTTATAATTTGCCAGTAAGTATTTGCATCTTTTGAAGGATTCATTATTTCAATGGTTTTGAAAATCTTATGCACTAATTCCATTGCTTTATTTTTACTTTTTATCTCTGCATACCGGGACAAAACCGCGAGATGCGTGTATGTTCCAATGCAAACTGATCTTGTAGAAGCCTGTTGATATATCCGGCTGGTACGCGCAGGTAATTGATAGACTGGGCAAACAAGCATTGCGTATGGTTTACCATGTTTCCAAACATCCATTGTTTGAATCTTGAAATCTTTCTGGTTCTTTGCCGTTCGACTCAACTTAAATGCTTTTGTATCAGTAACAAAGCTATAGCCATCACTCACTCATTCAACATCCGCAACACCACCAAGTTCTCTCAGAACAAGACTGTTGAATCCTATTGATAGGTATGCCTCATGGATTACAACATCAGTATATTTCGAGTACAATTTTTCCTCGCTTGTATAATGGCTATACCCTTCAGGTATAGTTCCACACAGTCGCAAGTGGACAAGCAATGAACATATACCTTTATCTCTGATTTCTTGGCCTATTTTCTCTTCTATCTTCTCTGTGTCCACACCAAAATTACCACTTAATTGCCTTATTTCGTCAATCCAATAATTCCGACTTTCAATCTGTTCTTGTGTAATTATCTGAGAATCCATTCTAGCTTCTTGTACAACCATTTTTACCTATTCCGGCCATGGTCTACTATTACTCGTTTTTAACTGATCAGAATGTTGTCTTTTTCAGAAACAGCTAAGACAAAGTTATCTCAAGTCTGTTTCGTTCTCTGAAGCCAGCCTATCAGCTCTATCAGTGCGAAAAAGGCGGCACGTTCCGGAGCATACACCCTTCCACGTGCGAAGGGGTTTTGGGCAACGTATTTATCACTGCCCGAAACTATACCTATCCGGACAGTTTTTGCAGTAGGTTGGTCATTCGGGCCACTTTCCATAACCGTTAATCCCACACTCGCGCCGGTAATCTCTTTGGCTACGAGCGCGAGATGCAATACAGCATCATCACCTTCGCGAGTCAAAAGTTCCTTCTTTATGTCAGAGAACTGTCTGGAAGAGGTATCTGCTTGTTCTAAGATGTCCGGGTTTACTACTATAGAGCCTTTAAAAGTGGGCCCAGCTCCAGCTTCGGTCATCATTGACGATACAAATCCGCAGGATGCTAGTTCTATCACGCCCAAAGTAAACCTTTTGTTTGACAATGCGGAAACTGCCGACTGTGCCACAGAATCTCCGTCCCGACCCCATATCCAATCGTTGAGTCTTGACTCTACCTCCTGTTTCACTTTCTCTGCCATTTCTTCCGCCTCCGCACGGAGTTCCGCACGCGCTATCACCCTGAGGTGTATACCATCTCTTCGGGCGTATATTCCCAAGTATGGATTCTCAAAACCGAAAAGATCACTCAAAATCTCGTCCACTCGACCTTCAGTCAATCCAAACGTTTTGAGGGTACGCACAGCTATCCTTTGTCCTTTTCCTATCGCCTCCAATTTATCTGCCAGACTTTCGTGCCACATGCTCTGCATCTCCCTAGGTGGGCCTGGCAACAAAACCAAATGAGAATCATCTATATCTATCCACCATCCTGGAGCGGTTCCCAAAGAGTTCCGCAAAGGTTTCGCAGAAGGTATAAGCCACGCCTGTTTAACGTTTGTTTCCGGCATGCTCTTAAACCCGCGTTTGATAAATATACCCTTGAGTTCCTCCAGCAAGGTATCATCAATATGAGGTGTCTCTCCCATTACCTTTGCCGCCGCCTCGCGCGTTATATCATCAGAAGTGGGGCCGAGACCACCGCAGGTTAGCACTAGGTCCGTCCGAGATAAAGCACTTTGCATAGTTCCTGATAAATGCTCCAAATTATCCCCTACATGGCTAGTTCTCTCTACCGTAAAACCTACCTTTGCAAGCTCTCTTGCAATGAATGGTGTGTTGGTGTCAGTTATCTCGCCCATCAGGAGTTCACGCCCTATAGCTATTATTTCCGCTTTCATGATGTTTCCTCGCGATTCAAATATTGCAGGGTGGCACTTCGTTTAACCGCTAACCGCCTTCTGTATAGGGTCATCAAATACCTTTAATATCTCTCTTGCCCATTCCTTGTCCAGTCTTACTACGTCGCTGGTCTCGTTCAAAACGGCATATATCGCCTCACCGTCTTCCGTTTCTCTTCCAAAATTGAAGGTTACACCCGTTACTTCTATCACTCCATCTTCACGCACCATTTCGACGCGTAGACGAATATAAGGAGATTCCAGAGTTGCACCGTACTCCGATAATTGCCGCTCAGAAGTCAGATCAGCCCGTTCAAGTCCTAGCACCCGGCCTTCGGCTATCAACTGGAGATGCCTCACGACAAATTCTCCATCTGCCTCAGTTTCCCCTATGCAAGGGTCTTCCTGAACCGGAATTTCGCAAATACGCCATCCTCCTTCTTCTCTGTCTCGTCCGTAGGCACCTACGACTATATTGTCCTTGAATAGTATGATTTCGCGCACTTGGTTGGGATTAAGGGAATACAGCCAGTCAGGATACGGGGGATCGTCCACCAGCCGATTCAGAACCTGACCCCAAGTGGCGTCTATAAGCACAAGATTCTCCGTCCCTTCAATGCTAGAGTAGTGGCGATTTCCGTCCGGAGTTTGATCTCCGAGTTTTATACTTTGAACTTTTCCGTCTCTGAGAGTCAAGGTTATAGAAGTATCCGGATCATTAAGGCCGTACAAACCGGAAGCCTCTTCAGCAACTTCTTCTTCCAGGATACGCGCCGCTTTGGGACCACTTAGGAGGGTAGTTATGCCTCCCCATCGATACAAGCTTACCGGTATATCCGGCATGTCGGCGAAGAACCAGAGTTGATGGTCATCCCTGTAAAACCAAGACTGGGTAACTCCCTCGTGGGTTATCTGGATGCTCTGAATGTCTTCAGGTGCGACTGTATAAGAAAAAGGCAATTCACTCTCGGAGTCTCCGTCAGATTGGGCAAGTGGACCGAGTGTAATCAACCAGACTCCCAATACGGCAACCCAAGAGACAATTATCGCCAACGTCAATGACATATGTAAGCGGGTCATATCATACCTCTAACGCTTTCTCCACCAAGTCCATAAACCTACTATGCCTATAAGTGAGGGCATAAGCAGCCAGCCGCTCCATCTTATGAAGTCGCGCTCATTCTTCGTGAGGAACAGAAGCCGAGGTTCTCTGAATTTCGGACGTATGGTTATAAGCTCAAAATCTTCCGCCAGCCAGTTAACGGAATTTATCAACAGATCTTCGTTACGCGCGGATGCCGCGAGTGCATTGCTGGCAAAGTCTGCGTCTGCGATAGCTACGATTCTCCGGGTTACAAATTCTCCATCTACAACGGTAGGCTGACCGTTGAGTTCCGCTATAGCTTCTACCGCAGTAATTAGGTCTAGAGGTCCCGCGGTATCCACACCAGGATTGAATGTCGGCTCGTCTCCCGTCTCGCTCCAGCTCTGCAGGGTCGATACTCCTATCGGATAAAACTGTATATAAGGCTGTCTCTCCTCTGTAACAGGCACACGATTCAAAGCCGCCGCCGGAGCTATTCCGAAGAATGCGCTACCAGGGAGGTATAGTACGTCAAACCCCTGTGTAATATCATGACTCGGCATTTGGCCATTGCCGGCTTTGAGCTGCAGAAAAGTGGGTTGAGAAGCAACAGAACTACCTATATCCACCGTCACCCCTTCACCTACCACCAGACCGTACCTCAAAAGTAATCCGACAAGCCGTGGTGATCTGGAAGCCGCTCCAGGTTCCAGCGCCATCAACACACCGCCGCCTTCTTGCAAATAAGTGGCTAATACTTGTTCTTCAGCTTCGGACAGATCTTGCTGAGAGTCAGCCAATATTAGGACGGCTGGGCGGTCGTCTGCCTCGCCCAAACTCAGCAAGCGTGTTAGCTCCTCAACAGTGCCTTCAATAATTCGATAATTCTCTCGTGCAAGAGCATCACCCACAAAGCCCCACCCTCCCGTAGAGGGATCCTGGTCAGTGATTAGCCTTTCCCCATGCCCGGTTATAAACATAACCGTCTTTTGCTTGATTTGATTCACTACCAACAATCCGGTAATGACGTCGTTTTCATTGAACGGTTCCGTCGTCCCGTCAGAGCCTCGAGTGGCTGTGAGTATTTCCCTCCTACGCGAATCTGCGGCTTCCAATACCAGAGCAGGGAAATGTCTGACGCCGTAGTCCAAAGCCGCGTTTGGATCAAGCTCTGGATCCACGCGTCTATACTCAAACGATTGGGTAACCGAACGTCGTCGGAATTCTTCCAGCAAGTCTTCGGTCTCACGCCAAAGAGCGGCGTCCGCCGGCTGATCAGTAGCTATAAAGGCGGTAACAACCGTAGGCTCTCGAAGATTTTGGAGCGTATTGATCGCTTGCGGAGATAGCGTGTGCTGCCCTGTCGCAGTCGTATCTAAACGTGTCCATCCGGGAGGATTCGACCTGTCTGATACCCAGAACAGTAGATAGTTCGCTAAGCCGGCAAGAACTGCGACCGTTATAAATATAATGGCCGTGTTCAGTCCATATCGGCCACGCTGCCCGAAAGCTGCCCGGAACACGCTCCGCCACGACAGTAGCAAGCTGATAGACAGCATTCCCGCCGCCGCCGCCATTATCGTCAGCCCCGCACCGGCTATGTCCCTGAAGAATATCCACACTAAAGCACCGATTACAAATGAACCTATACCCCCTACGGCCAAAACGGTTCTGATATACCCCGCGATGAGGCGAGCCCGATCAGAAATCGAGCCGTCAATAGCGATAAGACGGTTCAACTTGGTCGGACGTTTCGGGGAACGACGCGGGGTGTTCATTAAATCATCGCCACCTTTTAGCCTCTAGGGAAAGGATTGCAAGCAGAAAGAATATAGCAGATATGGAAAGGTAGTATGCTGTATCCGAGGCCGATATGACCCCTCGTGCGAAATCGGCAAATCGACCACTTGCGGACACTCCCAAGCTGTTCAGATCGAAGACTGAAAACGATGCGCCCAACTCAAGCGAGTTCAAAACAGCTACTGCGGTACCTCCTACACGCGAAGCCACTAGCTCAATCAAGGTCAAAGCCGCAAGTATGCCCACTCCCACTATCAGACCCACCAGTTGATTAGAACTCAATGAAGAAGCGAATAACCCCACCGACAGCGTCGCCAAAGCATACAGGAGCAACCCCAAATAGCCAGTGAAGAGAGGCCCCAGATCAGGATCTCCATAAGCAAACAGCAACGCTACAAAATAAAAAGACAAAGCAAGAGTGATCAAAAACATCACAACCGAAGCTATAAATTTCCCGGCGATCACTTCCCATTCCTTTATTGGCGAAGTCAGAATCAGCTCTAGAGTACCTAGTTTCTGTTCTTCAGCCAACAGGCGCATAGTCAAGGCAGGAGACATAAATATCATAAAGAATGCTGCCCCGGAAAGGAATCCCCGTATATTCGCTTCAGCAAAGGGACCAGATACTGAAGCCACAAAGAACACCCCAGTTATAGCCAAAAACGCCCCAGCAACAATATAAGCCATCGGCGAAGCGAAGTAAGTCTTTATCTCTTTCAAGGCTATTTCAACTATATTTGTCAACTTAAGTTTCTTTCACGTTTATTCGTTAGTCAGGTACAAGAATATTTCTTCAAGTGTCATTGAGACCAAGCTGAGATGAGTAAGTTCCCACCCTCTACCAACGACAGTCTCGGAGATACGTTGTGGGACCTTGCTGTTTGGTCTAGCGTCTGCGATCAAGGGTAATGAACCTTCCCGTTCTGCCTTTTCTCTGACTTCAACGCTCGGGTTAGATCTGACGTCAACCACTGCATCAATTTGCCGCAATGCCTCTATTGCCTCGCTTAAGTTTGGACCTATCAGCACCACCTCTATCCTCTCGGATGACTGTAGTTTATTAGAAAGTACGGAGGGTTTGTCATCCGCCACTATTCGCCCATCATGTATGACTATAACGCGATCGCAAACGGAAGCTACCTCAGGCAATATATGTGACGACAAGAGCAGTGTATGCTCATTTCCCAGCTCTTTTATGATCTCACGGGTCTCTACCACTTGTATCGGGTCTATGCCTATAGTCGGTTCGTCCAGAACAAGAACGTTCGGCTCGTGTATTATAGCCTGTGCTATACCCGTCCGTTGACGGTAGCCCTTTGAGAGCTTACCCGTTAATCTATCACGGTAGTCCCCGAGTTGTAGCATCTCTATGAGCCGAGGTAAACGTCTGTCTACCTGTGCTGAGCTCATTCCCCTCAGACGTCCCATGTACTTGAGGTAGTCGGACACTGTCATATCCAGATAAAGTGGTACAGTTTCTGGCAAGTAACCTATTAGTTTGCGAGCTTCCAAAGAGTGATTTACTGTATCATACCCCCCCACACTCGCATAACCCGAGCTCGGAGGGGTAAAACCCGTGATAATTCTCATTGTCGTAGTCTTTCCGGCTCCATTAGGTCCTAAAAAGCCAACCACTTCACCTCGCAGTATTTCAAAAGAAACATCCACGATGGCCGGAAAATTTCCGTAGTTCTTACACACGTTTTCAAGTCGTATCATCAGTAAATCCGTTTTCGCGAGCAACCGCCTAGGTCGGCCACATCAGAAGCCCGCCTTACAAATTTTAGTCAGCCGAGCACATGCAGTTTATAGATCCTTCAAGACTCAAAAGAACCATGGGGGGCTGTCTTAAGCAGCGACTACTACACTATCAATCAAAAGTTGGGGGTATCCTTCCAACATGTTAATAATAATTTATAGCAATGGGTCTCGCTAGGTTTATACTCCATAGTGTTGCAATATCTCGTCAGGAGTCAGTCGCTTGGTTCTAGTGTCGCGGCAAGGATACATCAATAGATAAAACGGTACACTAAAGATTTACAGGCATAATTCCTGTCGACAATAAGCCTTGTCTGTATACAACGGAACGTCCTTCCAAGGACATATGGAGGGTCTCACCTCAGGAAGAGAATGGAACAGCTATATTGATTACTCAAGAACAAGCGTTTGTGCAAACCCAAATAGAAGCCATACATCGCCATCTTAGATTCCTTGAGATTGTTGCAACTTCACCCATTGGGCTGACGACCGACTTGAAGTCTTTACGCGAATCAATACCTGTTCAAACTGCTACTGAAGAGAGGGACAGGCAGGCTTTCCGAGAAATATCGCGCAACCGAAAGAAGGCTTTGGAGGCGGGACTTCGCTCCGTTTCGCTGATCGAAGGGCTTATACAAACTCTGAAGGATATCTCTAAATATGATCAACGGTTGTCGCCTGAATGGGAAAACCGTATGAACAAAGTTCTGAAGCGCATACAAAACAGATTGGGATCTCAAGCCCGAAGCGAGACCGTCCAGAAGCTAGAAGGGGTATACGTGATTATTGAGCCCGGAAATGAGAACGGACGCCCCTTCCTAGAGACAGCCGAGGCGGTTATTGAGGCGGGAGCAGCAGCCATACAGCTCAGAGACAAGAGAGGAAATGAGGCAATGATGCTGCAAGACGCGAAGGAGTTGGCTAGTCTGTCAAAGAAAACCAACACACCATTTATAATAAACGATCGACCCGACGTAGCAAGGTTGGCGGATGCAGATGGAGTTCACCTAGGACAAAATGATTTGCCAATAAGTGAGGCACGCTTACTCCTGAAGCCTCACCAGATCATAGGCACGTCAAATGCTACCATCCAGGAAGCGCTCAACTCCGAAGCGGAGACTGCCGACTATGTGGCCATAGGCTCAATATTCGAGACTCGCTCGAAGACCGATACCCGATCAGCCGGTCTAGAAACTTTGAAGAAGGTGGGCGACCTAGTAAAGACCCCTGTAGTAGCTATAGGAGGCATTAATCCAAACAACGCCAAGCATGCTATAGACGCAGGCGCTCACGCTATATGCGTACTATCAGTAGTTCGCAACTCAAATGACCCCACAGCCACTGTAGAGGCGTTGGACGCTCTATTTCAGATGGAATAGCACCTGTAAGCCCTACAAAGTAACGATCATAACTAGTTGGATCTCGGATCAGACCTTAATCTATCAGCGTCACCAGTCTCATCAGATACGCTATAAAAACGTCTAGCCGCGACCGCTCCACTTGTTTTATGCACGAGTTCTACTGTCACAGAGTGACGATCACCATCGTGGTCATCATCGCAACGTGACATACGGATATCCACTGCATCACTCCCATCTATTGAGGAGTCAAAGTCGTTGTCCAACTCTTCACCAGCCCTGTTATAGCAGTAGACATTAAGTTGAAATTTGGAGACGTCATTACCTTCTATAGTCCCGACAATATTCACTCTATCATCTCGTAATTCCACTGCAAATTGGTCTGAACCGCTGTCGTCGAATTCTATCTCATAAGAGTCATCCACCGGTCGAGGAGCTGTGAAAAGGAAAGCAAGACCGGTCGGTGCGTCGTCGGTGTTCCTTGATACGTCATAGTAACGTCTATCTGCAACTGCACCATTGCTCTTATGCACAAGTTCCACCCTCGCGTAAGAACGTATACGCCCATCTGAACGGTCACATTTGTTCAGTTCAAAATCTACAAAACCGTCTGAATCCGGAATCTCAGATTCTCTATCCAATTCCGAACGAGAGCTACTGAAACAACGGACAGAGACTCGGAAGTCGGACGCCTCTTCACCATCTATTTCTCCCTGAACGTTTACTCCTGCATTAGTCACCACTAAGACAAATTTATCTGAACCTCTGTCATCAAACTCCACGTCATAGCTATTATCAACATCAAACTCTTCAGGTTCAGAAATCTGCATAGCATCGTCAGTTTCAAAGCGTACGTCATAGTATCGGGTCTCTACCACCACGTCTTCCTCTTTGTGGACGAGTTCAACCTTTGCATACGCGCGCTTGGTATCGGACGAGGTTTCATCACAATCGGACAAGCTTAAACGCACGGCAGAATCTCCATCCAGTGAACTGTCCGTATCTTTGTCTAACTCATCATCAGATAAGTCATAGCAGTAGATGGTGATTTCAAAATTTTCCGCGTCCGAGCCGTCTATTTCCCCTTTAGCTTTCACGTCTGAAGAGTTTACATCTAGGGTAAATTTATCTGAACCTCTGTCATCAAACTCCACGTCATAGGAGACGGGTTCTGGAATAGGAGTTGGCGTCGGAGTAGGGGCAGGAGTTGGTGTCGGAGTAGGGGTAGGGGTTGGCGTCGGAGCGAGAGAATCAGGCAGTCTTTCAAAAGAGAGAGCTAGTTCCTTGTCTCTATTGACCCCATCAAAAACTGCGGTCTCGGCTGCCTGCTGATCCTCAAAGTGAAATGTAACCGTCTTACCTATAAAATCCGACGTGCCGGGATCGACTATTGTCAGATATTCGCCATCCTTGATTGTCGCCGGATCAGAAGTATATGAAGCACCTATCTTAGCTACTATTTCAATCCCATCGGGTAGTACGTTGGGATATTCGGAAAATCTTACAGTGCCTGAGAATGAGACAGCACCTATGGGAATGGGCGTAGGGGTAACCATAGGTGTAGGAACTTGAGTAGGATCAGGCGTAGGCGTGGGAATGGGTCGAGTTGTGTCTGATGTTGTTCCCGTATCACCATCATTTGTGTCATAAGAGTAAATAGCAACAATGGGAAGGTCGTTATTTGGGGATGAAACTGGACTTCTATCAGAATCATCCGGGGGCCAAACAGAGTCGTACGGTTCTACAAGCCAAGAGGTTATATAGCCCTGATGTAACAACTGTGCCGCCGCTGTAAGTGCCTCCAATTTACTCTGTGCAGACTGGATTTTGTCTTCAAAATCACCCAATTGGGAGTCTAAATCAGACAATATGGACTCCAGTTCAGTTGCCGTTGAAGCTAGCTCGGCTATAGCCTCCCCAATTCTTGGGGTGCCAGAAGCATCCTGCAAGGCAGACTCTAACTCAGAAGTGGTTTGTCTAACAGCTTCAACGTCAGATTTCAATCTACCCACGACGTCAGACAGACTTTCAGCCGATGTCGCAACGTTTGCTAACACTTCCTCAACCTCTGCGGCACTTACTCTCGTAGATGTGTCCAGATCACGTAACAAATTCACAGCAGCAACCAACCCTTCCGTATTGTCCTCCCATAGATCTAACTTATTATCTAGCGAACGAATAGTCTGCTCGGCCAAATCCAATCCCGGATAGATTTCTTTAACAATGTCTAGAGCAGAAATCGAAAAAGCCTCAAGTGACTCCAAAGTGTCAAATATGTTTACCGCGGTATTTCCGGCGGACCGCACGCTCAATATGAGGGAGTCTATATCACTTATTATTCGGGTCATCGCCAAGACGTGCGAATAGTCATTATCCGGATCATTGAGCACTTCGCGCCACGCATGGGATATGAGAATCTCGCTGGCAGTTTCACGACTAGACAAGTTTGAGCCCTGATCAGAAAAGATTGCCCACTCTTCACCATATCTTACAAGTACGTATGTTGTGTCCTCATGGCTGTAACGAGCTATAGCCTCACCCACCGATGTTAGTGCAGGGGTTGAAGCCGGTATCGGTGCTGGTGCAGAGGTTGAAGAAATGCGACAGCCTATGATACCCGCTGCTATCGCTCCCAAAACCGCGGCACCTACAAATACAATTTTATGATTCACGACGACTCCTTGATTTAGCCTTAAACCGTGCTTTAGTTTCCATGCCTAACCTAAATCAGCTGCAGATTGCACCGTTTGCACGAGCTCACATGAAAACGGCTTAATACTGCTCAGTTTCCGTTAGTATCCAGATCTTTCTTAAGCTGCGCCGTCTTTCTTTACCTTGGACGCAGAATTGTCGAAACAAGTACTTTCCAAAAATTCCTCGCAGCTGTTCCAGAAACAAACAAAAGCTATAGCATGTATTTTCATGCCTCTCATTTCATTGATGATGAAGCTTCTAATTTTTATTTAACCTCTCTGATTCAGCAGGTTATCCCTTACTTTTATCTCAGTTTCATCAAATATGCATCTGAACTGATAATGTACGCGAGGAAGACAGCAAACCCGTTAGAGATATTGAACCCGTTTGTAGGAGTGGGTAGAGCAAAGCCACTTAATCACGTCTCGCAAAGATCCGCGCCACCTGCTTCAACCAACTCAGCGACCAGCTATCAACACTTCTACAAACACAATACCTGAAAAAGGCTTCTGACTCTCTATCCGTCCGTTCAAACACTTGGTTAACACTACCAATTCCTCAAACAGCATAATTATGAATAAGATAATTGCACGCTTCAAACCGAAGAACATGCGTTCACCCGCGTTGCTTCCGCATACAATGTTTGAAGAGGAGAGTCAATATCTGTTACGTATGGTAGACGTAGGTGGATTTGACCTGATTGCGTTTTCTTAGTACATTTTGACTTTGTGAGAGTCGCTTAAAACAGAAAAGGCAATCAGCCAATACAATCATAAGCTCAACAGGAGACATTAAAAATGGGTTTGGTGATCATTGCACTTATAGCAGGTTTGATATCCCTTGTAGCTGCGGGTGTGCTGTTTGCGTCCGTCCTGAGGAAAAAAGAAGACGGAGGGGAAGTGAAACGAGTGGGCGAGCTTATTCGACAGGGAGCTATAGCCTTCTTGAAACGTGAATACGCCGTTTTATCTATCTTTGTGGCGGTTGCATTCATCGTTCTGTTAGTATTCGTGGACCTCAACGTGCTGAACAACAGTCGTCTTGAACAGTTCGGAACAGGCAGCGGGCCATGGACTGCAATATCCTACCTGCTAGGTGCTTTAGGGTCGGCACTCGCTGGGTTCATCGGCATGAGCATAGCCGTCAGAGGAAACACACGAACCGCGACTGCTGCTCGTGTGTCGCTCAATCCCGCCCTTCGTGTGGCGTTCAACTCCGGTGCGGTTATGGGCTTCACAGTTGTGGGCATAGGTTTGGTGGGCGTTTCGGCGCTATGGATCATATTCGAAAATCCGAGCATTATAGCTGGCTTCAGCTTCGGAGCATCGTCAATAGCGCTGTTTGCAAGAGTCGGAGGCGGTATATATACAAAGGCAGCGGACGTAGGCGCAGACCTTGTAGGAAAGGTAGAAGCGGGACTGCCCGAAGACGATCCTCGCAACCCCGCGGTCATAGCCGACAATGTAGGCGACAACGTGGGAGACGTGGCAGGTATGGGGTCAGATTTATTTGAATCTTATGTAGGTTCAATAATCGCGTCTATTGCCCTCGCGTTCGGAACTGCGACTATCTATTCAGTAGGTAACCTTGAGGCGGCTCTGCCGCTTATGGTAGCCGCAATAGGTGTAGTAGCGTCCATAATAGGAACAGCGGCTATAAGGACAGGACAAGACGCTACTATGGGTAAACTCCTTTGGGTTTTGCGTTACAGCATATTTGGAGCAGGTGCTCTGTCCCTGATAGGAACAGGGATATTCATTGGACTATCCGACTTGTCCTTCAACTTGTTCTGGATCGTACTGACAGGGCTGGTCGTCGGACAAGTTATAGGGACGGCGACGGAGTACTTCACCTCGTACGAAGGTTTAAAAATAGGCAATTTTGAGTTCAACCCAGTCAAGTGGATTGCTCAACAGTCTCAGACTGGGCACTCATCGACCATCATAGCAGGAATAGCTGTGGGGTTGTTCAGCACACTGATCCCCTTAGTAGCGGTAGTCGTGGGCATATGGATAGCAAACGAGCTTGCGGGACTTTATGGAGTAGGGCTTGCGGCCGTAGGTATGCTTTCAACTTTGGGTATTACCCTGGCGACTGACGCGTATGGACCAGTAGCGGACAACGCGGGCGGAATAGCCGAACAAGCAGGGCTCCCGGCTGAAACTCGAGAGCGCACCGACGCTCTGGACGCTTTAGGCAACACTACAGCTGCTACTGGCAAGGGGTTTGCGATAGGCTCGGCAGTTCTTACCGCTTTGGCATTGTTGGCAGCCTATGGACTTGCAACGGGAGTGAGCTCTCTGAACTTGCTAAACGCCAACGTGCTTATAGGGGTTTTAATAGGTGCTATGCTGCCGTTCCTATTTTCGGGCATGACCATGCTAGCTGTCGGTCGAGCCGCTGGAGCAATGATAGAAGAGGTGCGGCGTCAATTCAGGGAAATACCGGGCTTACGTGAAGGCAAGGAAGGTGTTCAGCCCGACGCTGCAAGGGCGGTGGATATCTCTACGCGAGGTTCGTTAAGAGCTATGGCCGCTCCAGGATTAGTCGCTATAGTAGCCCCCATCATCGTAGGGGTTGTGCTAGGCGCTGAGGCTTTAGGTGGAATGCTCGCAGGGTCAATAGCCGCTGGTTTTCTGTTTGCAATATTCATGGCTAACTCAGGTGGCGCTTGGGACAACGCCAAGAAATATATTGAGCTGGGAAACCTCGGAGGAAAAGGATCAGATACTCACGCCGCCGCTGTAACCGGGGATACAGTCGGAGACCCATTTAAGGACACCTCTGGACCTTCAATAAACATCCTCTTAAAGCTGATGGCAATAGTGTCGCTCATATTCGGTCCTTTGTTCATCTAAAAGGGGCTATATAGGTACTCTTATGTGGTTGTTGATTTACAGTAGGTTCTGCAATATCACCGCCTGCCGAAATCCGGTTCACTCACCCTCCTCTAACGCTGTGTTACCAAATGGCATCAGAAAATATGGATAAATAAACGGGCAGAACGGCAACCGGTGCACTGTGGGAAAATCGGTAATTTATCAATCTATATGGTTCTGTATGGTATAGTTACATACCGTAATATACTTGAAAATCGCGGGATATTTTCTCGCAGTTGTTCATTATGCAAGGAGAGTTAGTTGGCCGCAGTCCTGATCATCATCGGAATCATAATAGCTCTAGTGGTCATTAGTGCTATATTTGTAGTATCGGTTTATAACCGTCTGATAACCTTGCGGAACAGGGTCAAGAATGGTTTCGGTCAGATAGATGTGCAATTGCAGCGTCGTTACGACCTGATACCCAACTTGGTAGAAACGGCAAAAGGCTACCTCAAGCATGAGCGTGAAACTTTGGACGCGGTTACACAGGCACGTAACCAAGCCTTGGGAGCAGCTCAAGCCGCTGCCGCCCATCCTGAAAGCGCGTCCGCTATGCAACAGCTCTCAGGGGCGGAAACCGCCTTGACTGGGATGCTTGGAAGGTTATTCGCTGTATCTGAAGCTTACCCTGACCTTAAAGCTGATACCCAGATGACTCAACTCCAAGAGGAACTGACCTCCACAGAAAACCGCGTCTCTTTTGCAAGGCAGGCATTTAACGACTTCGTATTAGCATTTAACAACGCTAGAGAAACTTTCCCCAACAACGTGATTTCCGGCATGTTCAACTTCCAGGAAGCAGCCATGTTTGAGGTGCAACAAGAGGAAGCACGAGAAGCCGTAGCTGTCTCTTTTTCATAGATCGCGGATAGAATTACCTGTTTTTGCGTATATCGCATGTGCATAGGTTGATATAGGTTCGATGGAACTTAGCTAATGGATTTCTTTGACCGTCAAGACGAAGCAAAACGCAAAACCCTGCTTCTGGTGGTGCTCTACGCTGCAGCCCTCGCGTCGCTGCTTGCTTTATTAGGCTTTATCTATTTTATAGTTGCTATCACCGTTCTCCAGCTCAACGTCCCAAGCCAAGATTTCGTCGCCGGTCTAATAGCCTTAGAAGTCATAGCAGTACTCATCATAGGGTTTTCTACCTTATACCGTGTGAATTCACTGCGCGCTGGCGGGTACGTTGTAGCAGAGGGACTTGGGGGTAAGTTAATAGAAGCTGGATCAAGGGACCCTTACGAGCGGCGTCTATTTAACGTAGTAGAGGAGATGGCTATAGCTTCGGGGACTCCGGTCCCGCCAGTATACGTCCTTGAGAACGAGAACAGGATAAACGCCTTTGCCGCGGGCAATTCGACGGAAGATGCAGTGATAGGTGTAACTAGAGGAACGCTTAGGAAATTGTCTAGGGATGAGCTGCAAGGGGTGATAGCTCACGAGTTCAGCCACATAATCAATGCCGACACGCGAATAAACACGCGTCTTATAGGTGTAACTTACGGATTGATTGTCCTAATGATAGCTGGGCTTATCGCCTTAAGGATAGGTGCATTGTTGGGGATAACCGGCTCTAGAGGTGGTAGTTCTCGGGGAGGAGGGGTAAGAACAACCAAGGTGCAGGGGCGATAGCGCTTGCGGTGATTATTCTAGGCGGGTCGCTGATAGCTATAGGCTTTATTGGTCGGATATTTGCCGAGTTGATACGGGGGGCAGTGTCCCGACAACGCGAATATCTGGCGGATGCGGGAGCAGTGCAGTTCACGCGCAACCCTGCTGGTATTGGGATGGCGCTCCGGCGTATAGGCATGGAAGGGGAAGGAAACACAAACTCTGATGAGACGAGGAGGCGTGAAAATCGCAGCCAAGCCGCAGCCAAAAAGCCAGACTACACTGAAGTGTCTCATATGCTGTTTGCCAGTGCGATTATGACGCATCCGCCCATAAAACAGCGTATCGAGAGGATAGACCCTTACTTATTAGAAGCGCCCTTGCCTACGATAAACGTGCTGCAAGAAGAAAGAGACCTGGAAAAAGCCAAGCGAACCAAAGGGAGATCCGCTCTAGGAAGCTTAGACTTTGGCTTGGGCGAACGAATGGGTGGAGCAGGTCAGGGGCTAATTACCTTGGCGATACTAAGCCAGGCAGGCAACTTCGGTGCTGAACACGTCACTTACGCTCGCGACCTTCTCCAAAGCCTGCCAGAAAACCTGACGGAAACGGCGCATCAAACCCACGGCGCACGCGCAATAGTGTACGGCTTGCTTCTGGATAAAAACCCCAAAATCCTATCCAAACAGCTTGAAGCCCTTAAAGCGGACGCGACGCCCGACGCATACAAGGCGACCGTAGACTTGGCTCAAGCATTGAAGGAACTGCCATCCATCTCAAGGCTACCCCTAGTCGATATCGCCATACCCGCACTTCGCCGGATAACACGTGAGCAATACACAACGTTCCGCCGCAACGTGCAGACGTTGATAGACGCCGACGAAGATATGAACCTCTCTGAATGGCTTCTGCAGCGCATAGTTGTGCGAAATTTAGACAAAATGCACGGTTTGATGAAGAGAAGACGCACTCAACTGCACAAGATAAAGCAAATGCCGCAAGAATGCCTACGACTCCTATCCGCCGTTGCTAGAGCAGGACACCAGGCCGACGATGCGAGCGGATTAGCCTTCGCAAAAGGCATGCGCACCCTTGATCTGCAGGCAAGTCGTCCTGAAGCCAGTGAGATTACTTTCACCCAGCTGGACGAGGACCTTGACAAGCTAGATGAGCTGAACCCTAGCGAAAAGCGCCTACTGCTCAAGGCATGCGCCGATACCATAGAGGCTGACAACGAAGTTACCTCAGAGCAAGCTGAATTTTACCGCATCGTGTCACAGGCCTTGCACTGCCCTACCCCTCCTCTCTCGCTTCAACCCCAGCAAGAAGGCTCTTCCCCTGGTGCCCCTACAGAGCAAAGATAGTTGTAAAGGGTCGTCTTGGTATACACCCGCCTCGTCTCATGTGCGGGACAGTAGCTCCAATCTTACGGTAAGATGCAACGCCAACAGCAACGCGCCTAATATAGTCAAAGGGTGCGCGGCGAAGTTCAGAAAATAGAGGATAAAGAACTTAGGCAGGTAACGCAGTAAATACCCTAACCCCAACGAAGCGAAGCCTAGTGTAAGCGTCCACTCGGCAAAATTCCCAAAGTCTATACCTGACCTATAACGGGATAAAGCCAGCAACAGAAACACTAACGAAGCTAACAAGCCGTATGCCGAAGGTATAAACCCCATAGTCTCCATCTTCAAATCACAGCAGGGAATACACGCTAGCATCCGAACTCAAACCTTAAGTCAGCAATCGGGCATGCTATATTTAAGCCCTGCGTCTCCTCAAGGTCAAACAAACCGAATTTTGACTTGAATCCACCCAGAGAGTGCTTACATTATACAGTTAGGTATGCAATCGCATACAGATGCTAATGTTATATCTTACAGACGTGTGTAATATACTCAATTTATCTTTTACAGACGAAAAACGGTGTTTATTTAATTTATCCTTCTCTCAAACACGTCCGCCGCTGCCCTCCTAATCGCCTCCGCTGCAAAGTCTGCGTCTTCTTCGTCTATGCCGTAGTGGGTTACCATCCTGAGCTTGTCTTTGGCACCGTTTACCAGTACGCCTTCGTTGTGCAGCCGTTCTGTTAAGAGTTCGCCTGCGTCGGACTCTACGTCCAGGAAGAGTATGTTTGTCTCTACCGCCTTCGGGTCAATAGAGAGCCCTTGTACCTCGGACAGAGCTTCAGCTAGCCGTCGGGCGTTCCTGTGGTCTTCTTCAAGTCGGTCTATCATCGTATCTAGGGCAACAATGCCGGCAGCAGCTATCACGCCGGCTTGACGCATGCCGGTGCCAAGCACTTTGCGCCATCGATGAGCTTCCTCAATGAAGTCCTTGTCTCCCACTATGACACTCCCGACGGGGCACGCGAGGCCTTTTGAGAGACAAAAGGTGGTGGAGTCCGTATGGGCTACAAGTTGCGCGGGAGATTCTCCCAATGCAACCGACGCGTTGAACAGACGCGCACCGTCAACGTGAACCTTCAAACCGTGTGAGCGCGCTGTCTCTGTCATTGTGGCAACCGCTTCGGACGAGAGTGGGCGCCCGCTCTTTAGATTATGTGTATTCTCTATGCAAACAAGGCGGCTTCTGCATGTATGTGGATCGTCGGGTTGCACTGCGGCGGCTATATTGTGTGGATCAAGCATACCGTCTTCTTCGGTGGGCACCGAACGCATTCCTATGCCCCCTAACACCGAGGAGCCCATCGCCTCAAAGTTGTATATATGACTGGAATCTCCTACGATTATCTCTTCGCCTCTTTGAGTATGCACCAGTATGGATACAAGGTTACCCTGGGTACCGGACGCGACCAGAAGAGCAGCTTCTTTCCCTAAAAGGGTCGCCGCCTTCTCTTGCAGAAGATTCACTTCCGGATCTTCCCCATAAACGTCGTCGCCCAGTTCCGCCTCATACATGGCGCGCCTCATTTCTGGAGTAGGTTTCGTAACAGTGTCGCTCCTCAAATCAACCCTTATCATCGTAAATGCCTCCGTTCGGTTCTTATACAGTTTTATCCGCTGCCTTGGTGTGCCGAATAGACGCGGCAACTTGAAACACTCTTGAATTTTAATCTATATCCCTCACAAAACCGACGGCGCGGAACCGTTGTTTCAGATTAGAGGGGGTTATGCCTAATACAGAATAAACACCCAAGCTCATTTATACTATTGGGTATGGAGAATTATGGGGAGTCAAACTTTCCCACGGAAACTAAGTCTGCGTTGCCTCTAAGGTTGGGGCTCGTTTTTTATCCATTGATGATAGCAGTCATTGTGGCAGGTTTAGACCAGTTTTCCAAGTGGCTAGTGGTTACTAACTTGAGGTTCGGCGAGTCCGTACCGGCTGAAGGGTTTGCACGTATAACCTACCTAGTCAATTTTGGTTCTGCGTTTGGGCTTTTTCGCAACTCTGGCGACATTTTGACGTGGGTAGGTCTCATTGTGGCGGCGGTGCTTCTGGTTTCGTCCACCATCACAAAAAGCTTCAGTAACATCGTCCGAGCAGCGTTCGGGCTGATGCTTGGAGGGGCAGCTGGCAACCTGATCGACAGGATCCGGATGGGTTTCGTAGTGGATTTCATAGATATAGGTCCGTGGCCGGTGTTCAACTTAGCAGACTCTGCTATAACGACGGGTGCCATAATCATAGGTATCTATCTACTGTTCTCAAGAGACAGGATAAGACAAAATAGGCCGGACATAGACGCTGGTTTACCGACACAGGAGAACATATCCCAAAGCACGGGAACTGGCACCCAGGGCAAAGGTGAGGTCTCCAGTTTACATAGCCTTGGCGAAACCCTCCTCACTGATGGTCTAGACACCAAAGAGGACTCCAAGAATGAATCGAACGGAAAGCACGCGTAGCTATAAACGGCATACTATATCTAGATATGGACAGCGTTGAGGTAATCTTGCCGACAAAATCTTCACTCCAAAGGCTTGACATCGTCGCGTCAAAACAGAGCGGCATAACCAGATCTAAAGTAGCAAAAGCTATAAAGGAAGGGCGTGTATCGGTCAATGGAGAGCCGGTCAAACACCCCGGATTCATAACCACGTTGGACAGCTATATAGTGATAACCCCAGAAGAGTCGCCTTTGCTCCACGATGAAGAAGCGACGTCGAGGCCATTCCCAAAGGTCGTGCACAAAGACGAACATATATTAGTGCTGAATAAACCAGCGGGTCTGGTCGTACACCCTGGACGCGGTAACGAAAGCGGGACCCTTTCCGATATGGCGTTGCGTGCATACCCCAGCTTGCGCCTCTCAAGCTCCCCCAAGCGCCCTGGCATAGTCCACCGCCTTGATAAAGACACATCAGGCTTGATGATAATCGCCCTAAACCAGAACGCAGAACGCAACCTTATTGAAGCTATCAAAAATCGGGAGGTGAAGCGCGTATACAAGGCTTTGGTCGTAGGCACGCCGGATATAGACGCCGCCGCCATAGACGCGCCTATCGGCAGAGATCCATCGGTTCGCATAAAACAGACCACGCTGAAAACCGGTAGGCCTGCATGGACGCTTTATCGCGTCATAAAAAAGTTTGACCGCTTTACGCTGTTGGAGGTGAAGCTCGAAACGGGCAGGACTCATCAGATACGAGTTCATATGTCAGCGATAAATCATCCCATAGTGGGCGACCTTCTGTATGGAGGCGAAAAAGTTAAAGCAGCTTGGCTGAAACGGCACTTTCTGCACGCCTCTGCACTAAGTTTCAATCATCCAGCAGACGGGAGGGCTATGTCGTTTGAAGTAGATTTGCCGACCGATTTGCAAGAAGCCCTTGCCCATCTTTCCGAGATCAAACATGGATCATAATTCCAACGTCCGCACAAGATTCGCCCCAAGCCCTACCGGTTCTCCGCATATCGGGAATATGCGCACTGCACTTTACGATTGGCTCTTGGCACATAAGCACGGCGGGCAGTTCGTGTTGCGAATTGAGGATACTGATCAAAGTAGGTATAACCCTGCCGCCGTGTCGGAGATAATGGACGGGTTGCGATGGCTCGGCTTGGAGTGGGACGAGGGGCCCGACGTAGGTGGACCTTGTGCTCCTTATATTCAGTCGCAGAGACGCGGGTTTTACACTGAAGCGGCGGAAAAACTAATAGACAATGGCAACGCCTATATGTGTGACTGTACCCCTGAACAACTGGAAGCCATGCGGGAAAGGCAACGAACGTTCAAGCGGCCTCCAGGTTACGACGGGCGTTGCAGGACACGAGATCCGGAAGAGGTTGTGCAGGCAAAGAAGAACGGACAAGCCGTCGTCGTTCGTTTCAAAACGCCGTTCACCGGTTCCTTGTCCTTCACCGATACCGTTTACGGGCACATATCTTTTGACGTGAGCACACTTGACGACTTCGTGATACTGAAATCAGACGGCATGCCTACTTACCATTTGGCACACGTGCTGGACGATTCGGCTATGAAGATAAGCCACGTCATAAGAGGCGAAGAGTGGATATCAAGCGTACCTAAGCACTTGCTGATACAGAAGGGGCTTCAGATAAGCCCACCGATTTACGCGCACGTCCCGTTGCTCCTTGGCAAAGATAAGGCGAAGCTGAGCAAGAGACAAGGTGCTGTGTCCGTCCTAGAATATCGAGATATAGGGTGTCTACCAGAAGCAGTCATAAACTACCTCGCTCTTCTAGGTTGGAGTCCAGAAGGAGACAGAGAAATATTTGGTATAAGTGAGCTGATGAAGCGATTTAACCTGAATAAAATACAGTCCAGCCCTGCCGTCTTTGACTCTGAGAAGCTTGAATGGATGAACGGTGTATATATCCGTTCAATAAACGCGGAAACACTTGCCAAAATGATGAAACCTTTTCTGGAAAGACCGGCGCCAGAGGGAGGATTGCCTGAAGAGGCTGCACGGCCGCTGTCAATGGAACGCCTGAGAGAGCTGGTACCGCTTATACAAGAACGGATCCGCAGACTAGACGATGCGCCGTCTCTGCTCAGTTTCTTTTTTGTAGAGAAGCTGGAGTACACCCCCGCTATGTTACTAGCGAGGTCGTCCGATGGTGCAATCACCGCCGGTCTGCTTGAGGAAGCTGCAAGGTTGTGCGAAACTGCCGAACCTTATGACGCCAAAACTTTGGAAGAGCTGTTCCGTGGCAAAGCCGCAGAGCTTTCGATCGGCGCGGGTAAGTTCTTCTATCCCGTAAGAATAGCGGTTACAGGACAGAAAGCAGCACCGCCTCTGTTTGACACGCTGGCTGCACTTGGTCGGGAGCTCTGCACGGTACGAATAAGGCGTGCTTCCTCCCTGGCATTAGAAGCGAAGATTTAAATAGCAAGAAGATTAATAGGTAAAGTCCCTATCATTAAGTCTTAATGAAGGAATTAAGAACACAATCCGTTTACTTACAAGCAGGTTGCGGTTATAGAATATGTTACACAATGAAGAAAGTCTGCAAATTTTTGAACGTGCAGTAAACCCAAGAAAAGGAGGGAACTCTAAACAATTGCTAGAGGTAAAACTACATGAAGGCGAGTCGTTTGATGCTCTGCTGAGGCGCTTCACAAAGAAGGTATCTCAAGAGATGGTAGTAGCTGAGATCAGACGTCGTCAGCACTTTGAATCACCAACGAGTATAAGAAAAAAACGCGCAGCTAACAAATACAGAAAGTCCATAAAGACAGTCTCAAAGAATTCTTGAACGTCCCTCTATCTATCTTGAAGGCGAAGTTCGGCATTATCGTATTCCCTGGGACGTGGAGCGACTACGACACAAAGTATGCTTTGACCCGTTTAGGTTGCCCAGCCAGATTCGTGTGGCACCAAGACAAAGAGCTGGACGATTTAGACGTTGTCATTCTTCCCGGAGGGTTTTCTTACGGCGATTACCTGCGAGCGGGGGCAATAGCCCGCTTCTCTCCTGCGGTATCAGCCTTAAAAGAGTTCACGGCAAAAGGCAGGTTAGTCTTGGGAGTGTGTAACGGCTTCCAGATACTTTGCGAAGCTGGCTTCTTACCGGGAACACTAATACGCAATAACGGCCTAAAATTTATATGCCGACAAACAAATCTGAAGGTCGAAAACTCAAACACTTCTTTCAGTTCCTATATGCAGAAAAATCAAGTTGTGCGGATACCCATATCACACGGAGAAGGCAGATACTACGCTCCTCCAGAGACGTTGGAGAAACTCGAAAAGGAGAAGAGGGTAGTGTTCCGTTATTGCTCTCCGGAAGGCAAAATCAGTGACGAATACAACCCGAACGGATCAGCAAACGGTATCGCAGGGATAGTCAACGAGGGCGGCAACGTTCTAGGTATGATGCCACACCCTGAACGAGCATGCGACAAGCTTATTGGAAGCACAGATGGTTTGCTCATCCTCCAATCAATGATTGACAGCCTAGCCACCTTTGAACCTAAAACGCACACACGATGAAGGTCACCGACCAAGACCTGCAGAACCTGGCTCTGACTCGTGCGGAATACGAGGCGATCATTGAACGTCTCGAGCGTACCCCAAACCCTCTGGAACTGGAGATGTTTGCCGCTCTCTGGAGTGAACATTGCGGCTATAAACATACACGCAATCTTATAAAGACGCTACCTTCTCGCTCCGAAAGGACGCTGGTCCAATCCGGAGCCGAAAACGCGGGGGCGGTCAAGATTAATGACTCGGCATCAGTTGTGCTAAAGATAGAGTCTCACAATCACCCTTCTGCATTAGAACCTCATCAAGGAGCAGCCACAGGAGTCGGAGGAATAGTAAGAGACATACTAGCAATGGGAGCACGCCCTATTGCTTTGCTGAATTCGCTAAGATTCGGGAAGCCAATGGACGACGTAGAACAACGGAGACTGCTGGGAGGAGTTGTAGAGGGTATATCGAACTACGGCAACTCTATCGGTGTACCAGACGTAGGCGGAGAGGTGCAGTTCCACCCAAGCTATAAAGGCAATCCGCTTGTGAACGCTATGTGCGTGGGCCTGTTGGACGACGATCGTATGATGGCAGCAAGGGCAGACGCTCCGGGAAACTTGTTAGTCATAGCCGGCGCAGAGACCGGAAGAGATGGAATACATGGTGCATCCACTTTGGCTTCAAAGGTGTTTGAAGACGACCCCGCTGAGAAAAGTTCCGTGCAGATAGGTGACCCTTTCTTCGGAAAATGCCTGATTGAGGCCTGCTTGGAAATAGCCCAACTTGAAGACACGACAGGACTACAGGACTGCGGTGCAGCCGGTATAACCTCCGCTGCAATAGAGATGGCTGCGCGATCAGGCTTGGGCGTGAAGATAGACGTTGCAGAAGTGCCGAGCAGACAGCAAAATATGACGGCTTACGAGGTGATGCTTTCCGAGTCACAAGAGCGCATGTTGTTGGCGGTAAAGCCCGGTGCAGAGGAGCTCATAGGTTCAATACTTGAAAAATGGGGACTCTCTTGGGCGGTCATAGGACAATTCACCAATGACGGCACAGCCACGGTGCAGGAAGCGCACAAGCACCTTGCCTCTATCCCCGTTCAACTCTTGACTGATCCACCGGAGTACAAGTTCAACCCGCCAGCTCCTCAATCCCTACTTGAGCTACAAAGCGCCGATCTTGCTCAGATCCCGCTCCCAAAATTATCCCCTGACAACACCCTGCTCCAGATGTTAGCCTCGCCGAATATCACAAGCAAGCGCTCCATATTCCAGCAGTACGATCATATGGTTCAAAACAACACAGTCGTGCCCCCCGGCGCAGATGCCGCTGTTCTACGCCTGAAAAGACATAGGGAAGGCTTGGCAGTAACTGTCGACGGTAATGGGCGATTCTGCTACCTGAATCCTTACGTAGGGGGCGCTATAGCCGTGGCTGAAGCGTGCAGAAACCTCTCCGCAGTCGGAGCTACTCCTATAGCACTCACCGACGGACTGAACTTTGGCAACCCCGAAACGGAGTCGGTGCAGTATCAAATTTATCAAGCTGTACGTGGTATCAAGGACGCTGCAGAAGCCTTGAACGTCCCCGTAGTAAGCGGCAACGCCAGCCTTTACAACGAGTCGTCGGGACGTGCCATAATGCCTACGCCTATAATAGGTGCTCTAGGACTCCTCGAAGACGTAAACGATCACGTAAAGACAGCCTTCAAGGCAGAAGAAGATGAGCTCGTGGTGTTAGGCACTTCTGAAGCGTGGGATAGTATTGAAAGCTTAGCCGGGAGCGAATATGCGTTTTCAATCCATGGCAGGCTTGAAGGTAACCCGAGCGTAGATCTGGATATGGAAGCACGGTGTCAAAACCTGTGCAGAGAAGCTATAGCAAAGGGCATATTACACTCGGCTCATGACTGCTCAGAAGGCGGTCTCCTCGTTGCCGTTGCAGAGTCGGCCATAGCAGGCAATATAGGAGCAGTCCTTGACTTACCGATGCCTGACAGATGGGACGCCGCCATGTTTGGAGAAAGTCAATCAAGGCTTGTGGTATCACTCCCTAAACGGAATTTAAAAACTCTCATACAAATGGCGGAACGTTTAAAAGTCCCATACGTCCGAATCGGCTCAACAGGAGGTGATAGCATAACCGCGGGACACAATCTCAATTTACCGTTACGCGTGATCGCCGAAGTGTGGGAAAACAGCTTTGAAAAAGCGACGGGACAGGATTTTTCGGTAACTTCTCAACTACCTTTGTTGCCCTAGTGTAGATGTGTTTGAGCGGAAAGCTATAAGGGTTTCGTAATATAAAGTTAGTAATTTATAATGTAATATCACACTCCGCAGTTATGGATTTTGATAGTTAATTCATTACTTTCTAATATATATCCTAATTCAGGATAGGTTTATAAAGTAAATCTATAATCTATATCAGGGTTTTTATACCTGTCAGTATCTTTTTGATGTAGACGTAGAGTTTTTGAAGTCTCTGACATATCTGATCCGTTTCATATTGGCTCGTAATTCTCAGTAGTATATCATCCACTGTGTATATATAAATATAAGGGGGAATTTCTACCTTCTTTGCGTCCGGTTTTGTAGTCACGGGAAGAGCTGTCACATTATACTTTCTTCCATATAGCTCAACCCTACGAGAACCTTGGCTTCATTTATACCCAATATGCGTAGGGTATTATTGCATCCATCACCAAACCACTGGTATTGCTAGTTATCCACTCAAGCCATAGAGGGTAATATGCTGGAACCTTAAGTTATGCTTTGGTATATGATAAGGTGATTAGATACTGTCCAGAGGAGCTGTGCTATGAAGATGCAAGGCATATACGCTATACCTCCTACACCATTTGACAAAAGTGGAGCCATTGACTGGAACTCGTTTCGTAAGACTATAGAGTTTTGCTTGAAGTGCGAATCGGATGGGATAGTAGCCCCGGTCAACGCTTCGGAGGCTCCGTGGCTTACCGATGAAGAGAGGGAGACGATAGTAGCAGAAACCGTTAAGGTGGTGGATAACGCTGTGGCTGTAGTTGCAGGGGTGAGCGGAGTGTCAACTGGGCACGCCGTCCGATATGCCACTAAAGCCATGGAAGCCGGAGCGGATTCGGTAATTGCGATGCCACCGCATCACGCGAGCGACTCTTACATCTTTGACTACTTCGCATTGATTGCTGAGGTGGCACAAAAACCCGTTTGGATACAGAACAACAAGCCACCTGCCTGCCCTACTATTGCGACTCCGACCATAGTGCGCATACTGAAGGAGGTACAGCATGCCTCCTGGGTCAAGGAAGAGAGCGCATTCCCCGGACAAGTCATAAGCCGTCTGGTAGCCGAAGCGGGCGATGATCTGGAAGGCGTGATGGGGGGTATGGGCGGACGTTTTCTGTTGGACGAATACCAGCGGGGCGCCTGCGGTTCAATGCCATCTTGTCACCTTGCTGACGCCTGCAAAGCACTATGGAGCGCCTTAGACAGGGGAGACGAGCTAACAGACGGTATCCGCCCGGTATCCGACAAAGCAAGGGTAATCTGGGAACGAATGTTACCGGCCTTGAACTTTGAGTTTATGTTCTCTATATCCGCCTATAAAATGACGTTGTACAAGCGAGGTATCATATCGGACACCTTCACACGTTCAACGCTATGTAGACCTCTCGATTCGGCCGACGTTATTGAGCTGGACACTATCCTGGCGCGTATATCCGATCTGCTGATCATCTGACTTTTCCTCACGCCTAAACAGTAGACGTCTAAGACGGATAAACCCGCAACCCCGGATATGGCCAAAAGGTTACAATACAGAACGCCATTGTAGTTGATAAGATTTTAAAGGCTTCAAACACTTAACCCCAGTCCGAAGGAACGTTCATGCCCATATACGATTACGATTGCCCCTCTTGCGGGAACACCTTTGAAGAGAGAAAAGGGTGGGACGACAACCCTGCCGCGTTCTGCAGTAAGTGTGGGACGCAAGCCGTGAAGCGTTTTGCAACACCTGCCATAGTCTACAAAGGTTCGGGGTTTTATACAACCGACTACAAGGCTTCTTCTTCACCCTCTTCCAGCTCTAAGGATTCCTCTAGCAGTTCAGGCAACGGCAAGACGGCTAAAGAGACGACTAAAAACAGCAACGGTTCCAAACCAGCATCCACGGACAAATCCACAACTTCTGCTAAAAGTAAGAACGATTAGATTTTATGATAGCCGTTCTGCAACGCGTTGACAAAGCATTCGTAACCGTTGAGGAATCAACGATAAGCGAAACAGGCAGAGGGCTGGCGATACTGTTAGGTATATCCCAAAATGACACAGACCGGGAAGCGATCAAACTCGTAGAGAAAGCAGTAAACTTGCGCATTTTCCCGGCCGCAAGCGGTTCATCCGGATTTGACCAGTCAATCCTTGATATAGAAGGAGAGGTGCTTTTGGTGAGTCAGTTCACCTTATGTGCGAGTGTGCGTAAGGGGCGCCGTCCCGGTTTCACCCAAGCAGCACACCCTGACGTGGCCGAGCCGCTGTTCAATAAAACGGCACAGATGTTCAGAGATAAGGGAGCATCCGTCAAAACTGGAGTATTTGGAGCAATGATGACCGTTCATCTGGCCAACAGTGGTCCCGCGACTTTCATTCTGGACACTGACCATTTGGCGTGATTCCAGAACGCCTGAAGCTCTCTTGCTGAGTCCCTTACAGGGTCTAAACCCGAATCTCCATAGATATATCCAGCGCCTTCACTGAGTGGGTCAAAGCACCTACCGATATGACGTCCACTCCTGTTGCCGCTACGTCAGCAACGTTGTCAAGCGTAACGCCACCGGAAGCCTCCATAATACAACGCCCGGCTGCCTTGACGACCGCCTCGCGCATATCTTCGGTTGCCATATTGTCCAAAAGAACAACGTCTGCTCCGGCATCTATAGCCTCTTCCGCCATAGATAAGGTATCAGCTTCAATTTCTATCTTTACAGTGTGAGGGGCATTCTTGCGCGCCAGGGTCACTATATCGTTTATAGATAGGCCTTGTGCATTCAGGTAGTTTACGTGGTTGTCTTTTATCAGCACGCCATCCGAAAGACCGAAACGGTGATTGACTCCTCCTCCCAACACAACTGCCCATTTGTCCAAAAGTCTTATTCCGGGAGCAGTCTTCCGGGTATCAGTTATACGTACTTTTGAGCCGGCCGCTTCCACAAAACGCGCAGTAAGAGTGGCAATACCGCTCATGCGCTGCATGAAGTTGATAGCCGTACGCTCTCCCATAAGCATTGAGCGGAGATCACCGGACACTGTTGCAAGAACTCCCCCTCTCTCACACCTTTCTCCATCTTTGGCAACGGACTCAAACACTACGTCGTCCGGTTCAATGTATTCGAACACCTTCCACGCGACCTCAACGCCAGCCAAAACACCCTGCTCCCTTGCCACAATTTGAGCAACCGCTTCTACACCGTCCAAAGCCAAAGCGTCGCAAGTCATATCGCCTTGAGGCGCGTCTTCCCTCAGGGCGGTGGAGATAATTGAGAACAAAGCTTCTGAAGGTAAACGCATAGTACCGGAGTGGACCAGATGAGGTTAGCTCACAAGATAGATACAGCGAGTATCAGGAAGCATAATAGTATCTCAGAAAAGTACCGACGTTTCTGTAGGTAAGGTTTCACAGGTTAAAGCTTACTTCAGAAACCGTTCCGGAGGTTTAGAGAACCCTGCCGTTCTCAGTTCGGAAGCTGTAGCATACGCTCAAGAGCTATAGACGCCTTGCTCCTGATGTCCGCGGGCACCCTGACTTGGTTGATAAGTATGCCTGTCCGCAAACCATCAAGAACCCATACAAGATACGCAGGGTGTATACGATACATCGTGGCACAGGGACACACTACGGGGTCAAGGCAAAACACCGTCTTATCCGGATTTTCGTTGGCTAAGCGGTTGACTAAGTTTATTTCCGTGCCTATAGCCCAGACGGAACCGGAAGGGGCATTTTCTACTGCCTTCCTTATGAACTCGGTCGATCCCTGGAGGTCTGCCGCCTTTATCACTTCATTTGTGCATTCCGGGTGGACTATCACGTTCGCTTGCGGATAGTGCTCACGAGCTTGCGCTATCTGGTTCACTGTGAAACGGGTATGCACCGAACAGTGACCCTGCCACAATATTATCTTTGCGGACTTGATCTGCTCTTGAGTGAGGCCGCCCAAAGGTTTGACCGGGTTCCATAAAACCATGTCCTCTCTCGGGATACCTATGGATAGAGCGACGTTTCGTCCCAGGTGTTGATCGGGCAGAAACAGCACGCGTTCTCCGTGTTCCAGTGCCCATCTCATGGCCTGACTAGCGTTGGAGGAGGTGCAAACTATGCCACCGTTCTCACCACACAAAGCCTTTATAGCGGCAGTCGAGTTCATATATGTTACAGGCACAACCGGAGCGCGCCCGGAAGCAGTGGAGGGCAGGACGTCCCGGAGGTCTTCCCAGCAGTCCTCTACGTCTTCCGTCTGTGCCATATCGGCCATAGAGCAACCGGCAGCCATGTTTGGCAGGATCACCTTGCGAGAGTCATCAGTGAGTATATCCGCTGTCTCCGCCATAAAGTGAACACCGCAGAATATAATGACTTCGGAGTCGGTCATCTCCGCGGCGTGCTTTGATAGAAGGTACGAGTCCCCTCGTATATCGGCGTAGCATATAACGTCCTCTCTCTGATAGTGGTGCCCCAAAACAAAAACAGAGGTGCCGAGTGCTTCCCGATTGTCTCGTATCGCTTCGCCTATCTCTTCCGGTGACATACGGGCATATCGGGGCGGGATCTTCTGCCAACGCACACCCGATTTGAACTCTTCTTCCAAAGTTTTGGTGCGCAAGTTACCTTCCCGCTGACAGAAAGCGGACTGCTCCAACTCAGTAATCGGGATATTTGTTTTTCGTTTACTTACAGGGGTTATCATAGTCATCGGTCTGTGGTGAATGGTTATTCCGGTTTCGCGTCTGTAATGGGAACCCCTTCAAGTGACCATGGAGAGGTGGAAATTATGCGAAGTTCAACGACTTCGCCCAGCTGTGCTGTACCGCTGGTCATATGAGTGAGCTTATTACCTCTGGTCCTTCCTGAAGGTCTCCCTTGCTTCACACTATCAATTAAAATTTTACATGACGCGCCTTTCAAAGATGCGTATATTTCTCTCTGTATGTTTTCCTGAAGTTCGTTAAGAATCTTCAAACGGCTCTTCTTTTCGCTTCTTGGAACGTCGTCCATAATTCGTCTTGCAGCATACGCTCCCGGGCGTTCTGAATACGCGGCCCCATGTACCTTATCGAAACGAACCTCCTTGAGCAAATCCAGTGTATCGTCAAAGTCGGAACCTGCTTCGCCGGGAAACCCTACTATAACGTCGGTAACAAGCGCAACTCCGGGTATCAAATCACGTATCTCGTTTATCTTGTCAAGGTATTGAGACCGGGTATATCCACGTCTCATATTAGTTAGTATTGCGTCGCTGCCAGCTTGAAAGGGCAAATTCACGTTCTCACAGACCTTTGGCAAATCTCTAACGGCCTTGATTATCCTGATGGACATGTCGTTCGGGTGAGAGGTGAGGAATCGAATTCGCTCTATACCTTCTACGTCGTTCATCGCGTCCAGGATATCGGCAAAGTCCTTCCGGGGACGAAGGTCGTGACCGTAGGAATCCACGTTTTGACCAAGTAAAGTTATCTCCTTGACGCCTCTTTCCACCATCTGTTCGGCCTCGGAAATTATCTCTTCTATAGTCCTGCTGGTCTCGCGTCCGCGGCGATAGGGTATGATACAGAACGTGCAAAATTTATCGCACCCGTGAACAACGGGGATGAAAGCGGAAGTCCCCAAAGACGCGGGAAGCGCTCCTGAAAGGCAGCCGTCGCCCTGAACTCCCCTGTGGGCCAGCCGGGCGGTTACCGTTTCCAGCACGGGTCCGTACTCCTGAGGACGCGCCCATACGTCTATGTAAGGAAAACGTCTCCTCAAGGTTTTGACATCCGCGTCCACCATACAGCCCATAACGGCAGCCGTTTGATTCGGGTACTGTTCTCTGTTTTTCTTCAAACTCCCAAAGAGGCTTGTGGCAGCATCCTCCGCAGTTTGACGTACAACACAGGTATTAACCACGACAACGTCCGCCGTCTCCATTGCTAAAGATCGAGCAAGGCCAAGACTCTCAAACTCGCCTTCAAGGCGCTCTGAATCGGCTTTATTCATCTGACACCCGAAGGTGCGGATAAAGTAAGTCCCTTTATGGTTTTGAGTCGGTATTGTTTTGTACATTTTCAAATCGCGGGGGTTTACAACGGTGTTTCCTGGATGAAGTTCAAACTGCCTTTTAGCAAAATCTGCAGTATTACGCTGATTAAACCCATACAGCGGCTAGCAAAGCCTATAAAAATTGAAACACTTTTTAAAGGACACGTGTAAAAGTTTTTTCAGTTAAGAAAACAATTTCTGCGGGCTTTGCTTCCTTGCTGGTGCAAGGACGAGCCACTTCTCACATCAGCCGTACCCAAGGCACGGGACAGGCAAGCAAAAATTCATTTCCCTTAGCCCCCTTTCTCTTTTTGTCCATCTATTGTTCGCTTGTTTTTCGGCACAGTTTTTCGGCTAGCGAAGGGACCGAAACATTTTTGTAGTAGCCTTTGCCCTACCCTACTTGCGCGCTGGCCACAAGGTAAAACTCTCTACCGATTGACTTGGATGAGGGATAATTCATATACCAACGCAGGTGATGAAATTGCTAATTGTATATCTCTATAATAGTTAAACTATACGATAGCACCAAAGCCTGAATCAAAGATAGGGAACAATGCACGCAAATACCGAAAGCTTGCTCGCTATCTCTCAGAACGTTCTTTCCAGAGAAGGTAAATTGACATTTCACACCGTAGCAAAAATCGAAGTCGATTCTACGTCGAACCCTACCGCTGAGACGGTCAAGAAATTGGCGGATACGCTCGGTGTTTCACCTGATGATTGAATAAAAAAGTAGCTATGACGAACCACTCCGACCTGACGTTTATCACAAACGAAAAGGGACAAAACCTCCTTGAACGCTTCAAGGTTCTAATCAAGGACACTGAATTTTTTGACGTGCTCGTTGGCTATTTCTACGCCAGCGGCTTCCATGCCCTCTACGAATCGCTGGAGGAGACGAAGAAAATCAGAATCCTTATCGGTATCAACACCAATCAGAAAACGCTTGATCTGATGAAACAGGCACGTCAACAACAGTTTCAATTTTCCCACGCGGAAACTAAAGAGCACTTCTCTAAATCGCTTGTCAAAGAAATGGAGAGAGCGGAAGACAGCAAGAAAGTTGAAGAAGGAGTGGCGAAGTTTCTGAAATGGCTGCAAAGCGGAAAACTGGAGATCAGGGCGTACCCAACAGAGAATATCCACGCCAAGCTGTACGTCATGTCGTTCACTGAGGATGACCGCGACGTCGGTCGAGTTATTACTGGTTCCAGTAATTTCACGCAGTCCGGACTGGTGGACAACCTGGAGTTCAACGTGGAGCTGAAAACCCGTTCCGACTATGAATTTGCCAAACAGAAATTCCAGTGCCTCTGGGAAGACGCCGTTGACGTAAGGGACAAATACCTGCAGACCATTCAGGAAAAAACATGGCTCAACAATAGCATCACGCCGTACGAGCTCTATCTCAAATTTCTCTACGAGTACTTCAAGGACGAAATTCCCCAAACCGATGAAATGACTTTCAAATATGCTCCTGAAGAGTTTAAGCAATTGCAATATCAGGAGCAAGCCGTTCAAAACGCTAAAAAAATACTGGAAGAGTACGGCGGGGTATTTATCTCCGACGTAGTCGGTCTTGGTAAAACCTATGTGTCCGCAATGCTCGCAAGCCAGCTTGACGGTAGAACGCTTGTTTTAGCGCCCCCTGCACTCCTGGACGAGGCGAACCCGGGCTCCTGGCGAAACGTATTTTCGGACTTCCGCGTGTCTGCCGATTTTAGATCTTTCGGCAAGCTGGATCAACTCAAACGCCTCGGCGGAACGAAGAAGTATAAAAATGTCTTTGTAGACGAATCGCACCGTTTCCGGACAGAATCAAACGTTACATACGAAAAACTTGCTCAAATCTGCCGGGGCAAAAGGGTTGTGTTAGTCACGGCAACGCCGTTCAACAACACACCAGAAGATATTTTGAGCCAAATCAAGTTATTCCAAAACGCAAAAAAGAGCACAATCCCCAATGTGCCCAATCTTGAGCTGTTCTTTCGCCGTTTGGAACAGAGAATCAAAAAACTGGATCGCCAGAAACACCACGATCAATACATGCGAACCGCCAGAGAAAACGCACGAGCAACTCGCGAGTCCGTTTTGAAGTTCCTAATGGTGCGGCGTACAAGAAAAGAGGTTGAAACCTTCTTTGCCGATGATCTGAAAACCCAAAATCTCAAATTCCCCGAGGTAGAAAATCCGGAACCCGCCTTTTACCAACTTAACGAGAAAGAAAACGAGATATTCAATAAAACCGTTGAGCTCATTGCGCGGAATTTCCGCTACGCACGGTATACACCCCTGCTCTATTACAAAGGTGAGGATAGACTGGACCAGTTAGAAATACAGTCACAGAAAAACTTGCGCCGCTTCATGAAGATTTTGCTCATCAAGCGGTTGGAAAGCAGTTTTTATGCCTTTCGCAATACAGTTGACCGTTTCATCTCTTATCATGATCTGTTCCTCAAAGAGTTTGATAGGGGCAACGTCTACTTCAGCAAAGGATACGCCAGAAAACTTTTTGAGGTTTTGGATTACGACGATGAGGAGGCGATTGAAAAACTGCTGAAGAGCGGCAAGGCGAGAAGGTATCCTGCAGAAGATTTTACCGACCAACTGAAAAGGGACCTGGAAAATGACCTCGCGAGCTTGAAAGAGATTCAAGAGCTCTGGCGCGGAGTAAAGCGCGATCCGAAACTCCTGTCTTTTATAGAGCTTCTTTCCACCCGACCAGTTTTGAAGAAAAACAAGCTCATTGTCTTCACCGAGTCAAAAGAAACTGCCTGCTATCTTGTCGAAAAGCTTGAGGAAAAGTTCCCGAACGAACTACTCGCCTTTAGCGGTGCCTCTAGCGCGGCAACAAGGGAAAAGGTTATTGAAAACTTTGACGCCCGCGCTCCCTTACCCAAAGATGACTACAGAATCCTTATCACAACAGAAGTTCTATCCGAGGGTGTCAACCTGCACCGCTCCAACGTTGTTATAAACTACGATATTCCGTGGAATCCTACGCGTCTTATGCAGCGCGTCGGGCGTATTAACCGTTTGGACACCCCATTTGAAAAGATTTACAGCTTCAACTTCTTCCCGACGGAACAGTCCAACAACCAGATAAAGCTTGAAGAAGCCGCCGAAGCAAAGATACAGACGTTTATCACCCTTTTAGGCTCGGACGCCCGGCTGCTGACCGAAAGCGAGACTATTGAATCGCACGAGCTTTTCGACCAGCTTACTTCCAGGAAGACCATCACGGGAGAAGACGAGGAAGATGAAAGCGAACTAAAGTATTTGCAGGTTATACGAGGCATTCGCGACAATGACCCCGACCTGTTTGAAAAGGTAAAGCGGCTCCCCAAGAAAGCACGAACTGCCAAGAATGACGCGGGCAAAGAAAATCAGCTCCTAACCTATTTCAGGAAAGGAAAACTCCAGAAATTTTTCCTTGTTAGCGAAGGTGACGCCGAAGAGACTGGTTTTATGAGCGCGGCGAGCCGACTTGAAGCGGAGGTTACAACTCCAAGGGAAAAACTCCCGGCAGACTTTCACGACAAGTTGGATAAAAACAAACAGGCGTTTACTTTTGCCACAACTGAAGAAGCCGTAGAATTCAAAGCCCCGCGCAGAGGCAGGGATAGCACCATGCAGGTACTCAAAATCCTCAAGGCTATAGAGGACCTCCGGCAATACACCGAAGAGCAGGAGACACACCTCAAGCAAGTAATGAACCGCCTTGAAGAAGGCGCCCTGCCCAAGCAGACGGTGAAGACCGTGCTCAGAGCGATCAGTCAAGAAACCAAAACCGGCCAGCCTAGCCCGCTCAAAGTGTTAGCTATTCTGAAAAACAATATTCCGGATGAATTGCTGGAAAGCCATATCGCCGAAAGCGCCGCGCATACCTCCGGGCCAAGGGAAGTAATTTTATCCGAATACCTCATCGGTGAATAATGCAAAAATCAGCCGCTCAAAGACTAGTACAGAAAACACTGCAAAGTTCTTTCAATAAAGAACGCTTTGTCTATCTGGTCAAAAATCTGCTGAACCACGTTGAGGAAAAAACGTTCACCTATAGAGGCAAACTTATCTTTGACGCCTTTGCCGATTCTATACGGCTTGTTGAACGCATCGGCCAATACACAGGTCCAGACGAAAAGATCATTGATATCCTCATCGTTCACCTGAAACTAGAAACCTCACTGGAGCATGCCAGAACGAAGCAAAGAAATTACGTTGACAGGTACCTGCGTAGCCGGCAGAAGCCGGAGATTCGTAAAGCAGCGGCGCTGGTAGCGTTTGTCGCGCCCAATGGCGCAGACTGGCGCTTCTCGCTCGTGAAGATGGGATACAGGTTCAATGAAAAGGGCGAGGTGGAAGAAGAGATTACCCCCGCCCGCCGTTACTCGTTCCTGGTCGGAGAAAACGAAAACAGCCACACCGCACAAAGCCGCCTACTGCCGATTCTTATAGATGACGAAGTCAACCCCTCACTTGGGGAGCTGGAAGATGCATTCAGCGTTGAACCGGTTACCAAGGAATTTTTCGAGAAATACCGCGAGCTCTTCCTGCGTCTTAAGGAGGTGCTTGATGAGCTGTTAAATAAAGACGCCAGGGTTGAAGCCGCTTTCAAAGAGAAAAGCATTGATACCGCTGATTTTGCAAAAAAGCTGTTAGGACAGATTGTATTCCTCTATTTTCTCCAAAAGAAAGGCTGGTTTGGCGTCAAGCGAGGCATGGCATGGGGTTCTGGCTCAAGACATTTCTTGCGAGAACTTTTTAAAAAAAAGCACGGCGACTACAAAAACTTTTTCAACGATATTCTGGAGCCGCTTTTTTACGAAGCCCTGCAACGGGAGCGTTACGAAGACTACTACAGCCGCTTTGACTGTCGCATTCCATTTCTGAACGGTGGCTTGTTTGACCCGATAAAAGAGTATGACTGGGTAAATACCGACGTCATGCTTCCTGACCATCTTTTTTCCAACAACCGCAAGACAAAAGAGGGTGATACGGGCGACGGTATTTTGAATATCTTCGACCGCTACAACTTCACGGTCAAAGAGGACGAACCTCTGGAAAAAGAGGTAGCCGTTGACCCGGAGATGCTCGGCAAGGTCTTTGAAAATCTCCTGGAGGTGAAAGACCGCAAGTCCAAAGGCACCTACTACACCCCTCGTGAGATCGTCCATTACATGTGCCAGCAAAGCCTCATCAACTATCTTTACAACTCACTCAATCCCGAAACGGTGTCGTATGAAAAACTGGGCGACCCTCAGGTGGGAATGCTCGGAAATGAAACGAACAAAACCCAACTCGACATGACGAGAGAACATCGACAAGAGCCTCGTGTCAACAAAGAGGACATTGAGACGCTGATACAATCCGGGGAATCTACGATTGAAAACGACAGCCGCGTAGTAAACGAAGGCCGCGAAACTGAACGTTACGCCTTCAAACTCTCGGAGACGGTACGGAACCATGCCAACCCTATAGATGAAAGTCTGGCGTCAATCCGCGTTTGCGATCCTGCCATTGGATCTGGCGCCTTTATTGTCGGGATGATGAATGAGATCATCAGGGCGCGAAACGCACTCACTCCCCACATTGACGAAAACGGGGGTGAAAATGGCGAACGATCGCCCTATCACTTCAAACGACAGGCGATTCAGAACTGCCTGTACGGGGTGGATATTGACCCCGGAGCAGTGGAGATTGCAAAGCTACGGCTTTGGCTTTCGCTTGTCGTAGACGAGGAAGAGCGCGAGGATATTAAGCCCTTGCCCAACCTGGACTACAAAATCATGCAAGGTAATTCGCTTTTGAGCGTAGAGAAAGACCTTTTTAACGCCGACTTATTCAACAAACTGGAAGAACTAAAGCCGCTTCACTTCAACGAAACCAGCACGAGTAAAAAGCAGGAATATCAAAAACAGATTGACGAGCTCATCAGTCAAATCACCAACGGCCGCAAAGACTTTGATTTTGAGGTGTACTTCTCGGAAATATTCCACGAGAAGAAAGGGTTTGATGTGGTGATAGCCAATCCGCCGTACGTCAAAAAAGAACACCTACACTCAAGCACTATCAACGAATTAGAGAACCATTTCACTGAAGAAAAAAGAGGAAAGGTAAAAAGCTGGTCGGATGATTTATACGTTCACTTTATCTTTCGCGGGATAGAGAATACCCGCGATGATGGCATTGTAAGCTTCATCACCAATGACAGCTTTATCAGTCTATCTAGTAAGAGACGAGTAAGGCGTCTATTGTTAAATCATACCCTGCACAAACTCATCCGGTGTCCGATAGAAACTTTTAGCGCAATGATTTATACCGCCGTGTTTGTTGCACAAAAAGATAAGCGAGGCAGAGGTTATGAATCTGGCCATTTCATATACCCAAAATTTGAGTACGAATCACTCGGACCTGTTTCTTATAATGTTATTTCCACCTTACCCAATGAAAGATTAATTTTTGCTTCGCCGATTTTTAGAGTATATTCACGCCTCCTAAATTTGGAAACAGTCAGTGCGCATCTTAAAGTTCTTGATACTGGTATTGACTCTGGAAATTGTCGGGGGAAAATCTTTTTCAAAGAGAAGGTAAAAGCAGGATTGCATCGTTTATTACAAGGCAAACAGACTGAACGGTGGGGAATTTTTTGGGACAGAAAAAACGCAAAATATAAATATTGTGATATTAATTACAGACCTAAACCCAATCAAAAAGGCATTGGACGAAAAGGAAGGCCTAGTAAGCATAACGAGTATTGGCAATTCCGCGGAAATATTGAAAATCACCACAAACCAGAACGCCTACTCATGAGGCAGTCAGATGACGATCTTGTTGTGGCAATTCAGAGTGAAAAACAGGGGCTCTATTACACAGATAACACTCTTTTTACCATTCTTCCAAAGCGTGATGATATTTCGCTGAAGTATGCCATGGCTCTATTGAACAGCAAGCTGCTCAATACCTTTTATCATCTTTTGTCGCAGGAAGAGGGGAAAACACTCGCTCAAGTCAAAATTGGGTTAGTCAATGAACTTCCATTCAAGATCGGCAATCCCAATGCCATCGTAAACATAGTTGACAAAATTCTAACCATCACTGAAGAGGACGACTATCTAGAAAACCCCGCCAAGCAAGCCAAAGTACACGAGCACGAAAAACAGATTGACCAGCTCGTCTATCAACTCTACGACCTGACTGACGAGGAGATAAAGATTGTTGAGCAGGGTAATTCATAATGAACAGCATTAAAGGCAATAGTCCCAAATTTGCAGAAATCCTGAATTCGTCCTCTCAAAAAATCTGTGTCATTGCGGGGCCAGGGAGCGGAAAGACAAAAGGTATTCTGGTGCCCAAAGCCAGGCAGGTCATTGAGAACTATAAAATTGACACGGATGAAATCCTGCTAATTTCCTTTTCACGTTTATCAGCCCAAGACCTGAGAGAGAAAGTAAAAGGTTTTAACAGGGTTCCTCGCGCTTCTACCTTGCACTCGTTCTGCCTTTCCTTCTTACTCTCGGAAGACAATCACGATATTAGAAAAAGAGTTGAGTCAATTGTGATAGATTTTGAGAAAGAAGTGATGCTATCTGACTTGAAAATATTACTAGGTACTGACAAACGCGAACTCAGAAAAATACTAGGTGAATTTAGTGCAGGCTGGGCGGTGAAACCACATGACGAAGTATTTAATGAGGATTGTACCAAAAGAAGGTTTAAGGCAGCTGTTATAAATTGGCTTGATGAGCATGAAGCCGCAATGATGGAAGAAATTGTTTATCACGCCGTTGCCTTGGCGAAGAATATCAAATCGGCTTTTATAGAAAAGCCTCAATATATTTTTGTAGACGAGTACCAGGACTTAAACAAGCTTGAGCAAGAGTTCGTCGCTTTGCTCGGAGCAAATTCCGAGCTGGTTCTGGTGGTAGGCGACCCAGATCAGTCCATCTACAGCTTCAAACATGCGCATCCTGAAGGGATAATGTCTTTTGCTGAATCAGATAACGTTGAGAAACACTCGCTAACTTATTCTGGTCGTTGCGCAAAGGACATTATTAATGCAGCAAATCAACTCTTATGCCAAGGCGAACCAACTCGAAAGAAATTTTTAGAGCCGTTACCAGATGCCATTAAAGGTAGATTTTTGCAGAAACAAAAATCCAAACAGGATGACGAATATTCCTTTGTTTTCAATTCCATTCTCCAACTAATCAAAGATGGAACTGGCCCTCAGGATATTATCGTGCTTGTACCGCGCAAAAAATTGGGGATTGATTTTGTGAAGTATGCAGAAACTCGTCAACTTCCAAATGGCTCATCGTTCAAGTTTCTTGTAAAGAACGAATACTCCAAAATTGAGCAGGAGAAGATCCTTCTGCTTGGTATTCTTGCAAAGCCATCCTCCATTTTGAGAACAAGGACCTACGCAGGGTTGAAGGACAAGTATCATTTCTCCAAGGAATTTAAGGAACTAAAACGGAAATATAGAAATGTGCGGGATGCTATCCAAAAAGCTGACCCGAATGATTTTGATCAGCGAAAAAGCAGGATCAGATCTCTTTGCACACACTTGCAGGAAGTCAGGCGATTTGTGAAACAGCACGAAGATGAAGATAAAGCAAACTTAGATGAAATATTGGATGCTATTATTCCTCCCGCTAATATGGAGTTGACGGATCTAAGAAATATATTTGTAGGGCTCAAGGATGATGATGATGATATTAAGTCGCTTTACCGTAAATTTATTGATTATTCAAGGACGCTTGAAACGGGAGAAGGAGTCATAAGGGTCATGACTCTTATCGCTTCAAAAGGATTAGAGGCAGAATACGTTTTTATAATAGGATGCAACAAAGGTAACATTCCCGGTGATAATTACTCCGAATATCTGACGGACTACGAATGGAAACAGGAACAGCGGAGGCTTTTGTTTGTTGGCTTTACGAGAGCGAAAAAAGAGCTAACTGTGAGTTGGAGCAGGGAAATACCCTACGGACAGTCTCGTAGACAGAACACCCAAAGCAATCAAATCGTAACCACTGGCGGAAAGATATGGAGTCGGGTCGGCTTATGTGAATTCTTGCAGGATATAAAAATTTCAGCTAAAACGGAAGAATCACTTACTTTCTAGTTTGATGTCCCGTTACACGTAGAGAAAAGCCGTATCTGAATCCGCGCCTAAAGGACTGCTACTGAGGTGGGGAATTAAAAAACTTTGCGATCACCCTTTAAAAATGAAAGGTGCTCAAGTTTTATGGCGGAGGGAGCGGGATTCGAACCCGCGAGAGGGTTGCCCCCCTACCCGCTTAGCAGGCGGGCGCACTAGACCACTATGCGATCCCTCCTTGGCGCACAAACACAACATATAAACCTTATTAAAACAGAACGGCAAGCTCCCAAGCCGTAGAAACCGAGGTTATCTCATCAACCTTCTACGCAACAGAAATACTCCGACTGGCCACATTACCGCCGTAAGTCCGATGATGTATAGAAAATCCCACAAGTGGCTTATGTTCAGCTCGGCCGCGGCTATGCCCCTTGCTATGGAAACCGCGGGACGAAGCGGTAGAAGATATCCGATTACCTCCGCCCAGCCAGGGAGTATGTCAAGAGGGAAAAAAGTTCCGCTGAAGAAGAAAAAAGGAGTCCCGACTAACGTGAATACTATTGAAAGAAAAGCTACATACGGAACAGTCGCCGAAAACAGATACCCCATAGCTGCAAACATAACCCCCACCAACACCGCCGGAATGACAAGCCCGATAGCGGTCCAGGATTCGAGCCACCCAAAGGCAAAGGCAAAGGCCGTCATAGAAGCAACGGATAGAACCGATCTGGTAACCGCCCAGCTCATGTCGCCCAAAGTTATCTCAAACAGCGTTGCCGGAGCAGAAAGTTGCGTCTCGTAAAGACCGTTGACTATCCGGCTATGAGCGTTCCAGGAGGTTTCAAACAGCGCCAAAAACATAGCGTGTCCCATTATCAAGCCGGGCGTTACAAAGACGGCGTACGAAAGCCCGCTCTCTACCTCTCCCACAAGCCTGCCTACTCCTACTGCCACTGCCAAAAGCACTATGGCAGGTTCTACAAACAGCCACGTGGAATGAAGACGCCAATACCGCGAAAATCTTGCGTATTGATGACGCCATACCGCAAAGGTTACATGAAAGTCCGGCATTTCCATGCGCGCCAGGTTCATTCTTCTTCCAGCTCCTTACCCGTCAGAACCATAAAGACGTCCTCCAGGTTAGCCGGACGCACACTCATTGAAACGCCTGACATCCCGGGCGGGGGTTCTCTATTCCCGTTCAGAGGCACTTTTAAAGTAGACCCGCCACCAAAAAATTTGAACGCCTTCTCCTTGAGGTGCAAGCGTGTACTAACCGCCGCCTTCTCATCAGACAAGGTAAGCTCGGCCAAAGTATGGCCTACGTATTGACTCACAAGCTCGGACGGAGATCCTTCAACGAGAGACACGCCGTTGTCAATGATCATTATTCGATTGCAGAGAGCGTATGCCTCCTCCATGTAGTGAGTGGACATCAAAATAGTTGTGCCCGCCCTGCGCATACTCCTTAGCTGTTCCCAAAGTTTATTACGGCTGTTAGGGTCCAGGCCGGTAGTGGGTTCGTCCATGATAATCACCTGGGGTGAAGGCATAAGGACTCTCGCCACGGCCAGTCGTCTTTTCATACCTCCTGAAAGCGTCCAGATGCTATCGGAAGCTCTCCTGTCCAGGTCCATAAAACGCAGAACCTGGTCTGCCCTATCCTTGGCGTTCTTCCAGCTCATACCGCACAGATGACCAAAACTTACCAGGTTAGTATGCACGTCCACGGCGTCGTCCAGGCCGTCAAACTGCGTAACGACGCCCATCACGCGGCGAACGTCCCTCGGACGCTTCACAACGTCTATACCCAACACGCGCATTTCGCCGCTACTCGGCGGCAGAACTCCAGACATCATTCTCATGGTGGTTGTCTTACCCGCTCCGTTGGGACCGAGTAAACCGAACACCTCTCCGGGCTTTACTCTGAAGGACACGCCGGACACCGCTTTGTGAGAACCGTAACTCTTACTGAGGTCCCGCACTTCCAGCGCGTAATCAAGAGTAGGACGATTCGGATCCAGCTTGTTCATTTGCATATCAATATCTTTATCTTTCAGTAACTCTTCAACTTCAGTCAACCAAACATCTTATCTGTTGTATCAAGGTTTTCAGCAGTCAGTTATCAGTGGCGAGATCAACCTCTGATGCCTTGCTTCATGCCGTCTGGACCAATAGCGAGAATCAGGCAAACATGAATCAAAAACCCTTCATAAAACGAAAGCGTCAACGGGGTCTCAAGGACTCAGGTTCAACGTCAAGACAGGCGGGTCATGGTCAGACTTGGCATATCCGTCAAGACTATCTGGATATCTATCGTAATAGTGGGTGGATATATGAGGATACTTGAAATAATACATGAAAGTCAATAAAGTTTCGCTTGCCAATACGTGATCTAATGTTTGAAATTCTCCTAAATAAGAGTAGCTGTACCTCTCACCTTCAGGCGCAAATTTCCAGAGATTGACAAGCGAAGCCTCTGATTCTATAAGGCGAATCGCCCTTTCATCCTCAAAAGCATTAAAATCCCCTATGGCTATCACCTCTTCGCCATCTTTTCGAAGTAAATTTGCCAGGTCTGCCACAAAGCTGGCTTGTGCTATTCGGCAGGCGTCTGGAGCTCCTCGCGAAGAAAAATGAACGTTTATAACCGAAAGAGGTACACCTTTGACGTTCGCGCTTAAGACTAAAGGAGGACGGTCAAACAAGACACCGGACAAGTCGCCGCAATCTTCACCCGTATTGTCGGGGGCGGTCTTGCCATATTGGCGCACGGAAGCGTCTGCAAATCGCCGCGAGACGAGAAAGCCCACGTCTATCCCTCTATTGTCGTTACCCTCCTCAAGAAATGCTCTATATCCCCCTATCTCATCCGCCAGGTCTTGCAGAACCACTATATTTTCCGCCTCTTGAATAGCCACTATTTCCGGTGATCCCAGCAACTCGGACACGGCATGAGCAAGACCTTTTTTCTTATGCTCGTACTCAGAGAGTCCTACTTTCGCCCCGTCGTGATTAACGCCCGCTGAAAAGAAGTTACCGACGTTGAAGGATGCTATCCGTACCTCGTCTGCAGTTGCATTGGGTAAAGCTGCCTGATCAGAGGAAGAAGCAACCCCGGAAGGTCGTATAAAGAGGGGATCGAAGTCGTTCAATCCGTTTTGAACCAGTATCTTGTAGCGATCAAACGAGTAGGCCAGTGGACCATCAACGCCCTCTATCCGGTCGTATATATCGGCGCGTACAAGCGTACCGGAAGGCGATTCAGGGCGTCGCGGCAGAAGCGGGTTACCTGATCCAGCGTCTTCCGCAAGGGCAAGCAATCCTCCCGGACTTGCTCCCCTCAACGATACCTCCGAGACTTCACCCGGGGCTACGTACAACTCCCCGAAACGATTAGTACCTCCAGACACAGCGGTAGAGATATCCAGGAAAACCCGCATCCCTTCCAGAGATTCATAGTAATTTCGAGAAGCTTTGTCTACGGCTATCACAGTGGGAGCGGGAAGCTCTCCCTTTCCTACTATCTTTATCTCTGCATCGGCTATAGCAGTCAACTCAAAATGCTCTACTACTTTACCGGTTACCCGCACAACCGTCCCTGGTGAATAGTCTTTGACTTCGTTGCTACGTTTTGAGAACTGGACAAACACACCCTCCGAGGTGGAGGGGTCTCCGTCTTCATCTTCCGGCTCTTCCTGGATAAATATCCCGCGGTCGTTGTGGTAGACCCTGCCTGAATTAGACTGTCCAGCCTTATCATCCCACCCGATTACCACAGCTTCAACTGAAACGGAACGATCTAACAAAGGTGAATTGTCTAAAACGTCTCCAGCACTTGGATAAGGGGTAGGAAAATTCGGATCTGGAGCAGGAACCGAACCTTGTATCTCGCTTATAAGCGTCAGTCCCTGCAAGGCTGCCCGAGACCTGGCCGAGTCTGCACTGGAATCATCCGGGACGGGGGTCTTTGGGACGTTAGAGGTACAAGCCGATACAAGAATCATAAGAAGAAGCCCGGCTGCAAAGCAAAAAACGCTTATAGCCTTGCAAATAAAGTTCGGCTGGCGGCCAGGCTTACCGTTTATTACCAAATTGATGCTCCAGAACGCACTTGAATCAGACCGGTGGTTTCCCGCTAATATTTTATAGGTCAGGTTAGAGTTAAACGGCGAAATTTCTGGTAGTATGAAGTAGGCAGAATGATTGACGTAAGATAGTGAGGTAAAAGCCTGTGTTCAAAAGAGTGATTTCTTACATTAAAGTGGTAGCCGTTGTAGCCCTGTTGCCTCTCATAGGATTGAGTATAGTTGCTTGTGGTCAGGGTGGAGATGAAGACGTGATGCAAGAGATAACAGTTCAAGTTACAAGAGGCGATCTTGAGAAGTCAGTCTCTTTCAGTGGGCGGATAATTTTCCCGGAAAGTACCAAGGAGAGTTTCCTGGTCGCGGGAACCGTTGGAAGTGTAGAAGTGGCAGAAGGAGACTCCGTAGTAGAAGGACAAGTGCTGGCGCGCCTGACTAATTCGGACATAGCGGAGAAAGAAGCCCAACTGGACGAACTGGCAGTAGCACTGGCGAATGCCGAGGAGAGGCTAGACCCTGACATAATGGACTCCACCGGTTACATCCGTGAAAACACCGAAGAGGAATATCAGGATACTATATCGCGCTGGACAGGATCTAAACCAGAGGAAGACGAACTACTACTTTCTCCAGCGACGTTATTTGAGCGTTGGGGCGTAGACCTTGAGGCAGCATACGGAGGGAGATATAACCGCGCCGGGTATGAACAAGACAATCCCGAAACCAGGCTTAACGAAGCCGTAGTGCGGGCATGGCGTGAGCTGTTCCCGGGGCAGATTGAGCTAATATGCGAGGAAGAGGAAGCAATGGTTGATCACCTGTGCATCATGGAAGAGATCGAAGATTCCTGGACAGCTTACTCCCAAAGTCAAAGCGAATATTCACAACAGGAAACTTTGATCAGAGTTGCCCGCACGTCTCTTGACAGAGCTATATCGGACCTTGGCGAAACCGAACTGATAGCCAGCACTAACGGGCTGGTAAAGAGTGTCACCATAGAAGAAGGGGACGATTCTACGGGAGGAGATTCAGGGTCCATTGACATAGAAAACCAGGAAATAGTTGAGATGAGCGGAAACGTGGCGGAACTGGATATAAGTTCGATTGTAGAAGGTGCTCAGGCTTTGGTTACCATTAACGCTTTTTCTGATCGCCGTATTGAAGGAGTGGTTGATAAAATAGAATCGATAACCGGTACGATATTTGAGGCGACGGTAGTCATAACCCCGCCGGATGATCTGCTTATAAGGGCAGGTCTTAACGCGTCGGCGCGGGTGCTTGCCGCTAGCTACTCGGACGTCCTTCTGGTTCCGGCAACAGCTATCCTGGGAACCCTGAATGCCCCGTTTGTGAATGTACGCGTAAATGAAGACACTCTAGAGCAGCGCTCTATAACTCTAGGCGATTCCGATGGAACTCTGGTCATAGTAGAAAGCGGCCTTAGTGAAGGGGACAATATCGTATTACCGGCGCTCGCCGCACTAGAAGAGCAGCAGCAGTTTAGTCCAAGAGGCCCCGGCGGAGCACCAACTGAATCTTCACAGTAAGATTGAGAACACTATAATGCCCATCATAGATATGGAAAACGTTGAAAAGGTATACCAAACCGGCAAATACAAGTTCCGTGCCCTCAAAGGGATAGATCTGCAGGTAGAACCGGGGGAGATGGTAGCGATTATGGGACCATCCGGATGTGGTAAGTCAACTCTGCTGAACATTGTCGGTTGCCTGGACGTTCCTACCTCCGGTAAATACATTATAGACGGGGATGACGTAAGTAAGGTGAACGACGGTAAATTGTCCCAGATTCGGGGCGAAAAGGTCGGATTCATCTTCCAGTCGTATAACCTTCTTCCCGACATTTCTGTTCTGGAAAACGTAGCACTCTCACTTTTCTACATCAGACAAAAACAGAGCAAAGAACGCGCTCAGGCAAGTTTGGACCGAATGGGGATAGGAGATAAAGCTAACAATAAACCGTTAGAGCTGTCAGGAGGCCAACAACAGCGCGCTGGCATAGCCAGAGCGATTATAAAGTCCCCTAAAATACTCCTGTCTGACGAACCCACAGGTAATCTGGACACTCAATCCTCCACCGCGGTCATGGGTATTCTACAGAAGCTCAACGCCGAACAGAAAATAGCCCTGCTTACCGTTACTCATGAAGACGAAATAGCGAAACACCACAATCGCATAGTGCGTATGACAGACGGCAAGATTGTATCTGAGGAAATCGTTTCCGATCGTATCGACTCTACGCAGTACTCGCAGGTCGGAGGTTAGGCTTGAACCCTCTAAAGCTTCTAGTAACTGCTTTATCCTCCATCAAGAATAGCAAGCTACGGAGTAGCTTAACCCTTCTGGGCGTGATAATAGGTATAGCCGCGGTGGTCGGGTTGGTTGGGCTGGGAAGAAGCATACAGGGATCTATAGAAACCGATATAAGCTCCTTCGGTGTCACGCTCATCTACGTTAGGCAGACGTCCACGGGTGGCGGTGATACAGTTTTTGATCCGGCAACCGGTACTACCCGAGAAAAGAGTTACTTTACACTCAGCGATGTATACGCCTTACAGGAATGGGAGTTCGGTGACGCTTTTGATAATGTAACTGTAACATCCTCTGGCGGGGGCGTAGTCTGGGTCATAGGCGGTGAAACGATACCGCAACAAGATTCAGGTGGGCAGACCGTCTTTTCCTCTTCTTTAAGGGGATCACCGGATCGCAATATATTCATCCCTGACAACCAAACCAGCTTCCGGGTACAAGTATCGGGAGTAACTGAAAGTTACATAGATATTTTCAACTACGACTTACTCCAGGGCAATTTTTTCTCATCAGTGGAGATAAGGAACCGCTCTCAATCAGCTGTTTTAGGGCAGGTTATAGCAACCGATCTGTTTGGGCAACGTAGTCCGCTGGGTGCGACTATAGCCGTTGACGGAAAACACTTCACAGTCATAGGAGTAATAGACGGAGACCAGTTTACTGGCACCGATCGCAGCGTCCTGCTTCCCATTACAACTGGCGTCTCTCTATTTGGCAGCTCGGAAGATATAGTAGCGGACGGAGAAATAAGGATATCCGAGAGTGTCATAGTAAATGCTCGGGAAGACGATATAATAGGTGAAGCGGTGCAACAGTTACAGTCTTTCTTCAGAATACAGTTCGGAGAAAACGGACTAGAAGACTTTCAGACAGATACAAACGAAGAGTTGCTTGAATCTCTAAACAATGCTATAGCGTCTCTACAGCTGTTTCTTGGGGCAGTAGCGGCTATATCACTCACAGTGGGCGGTATAGGCGTTATGAACACCATGCTTGTTACGGTTACCGAACGTACCAGGGAGATTGGATTGAGGCGTGCTCTCGGGGCAAAGAGTGGGCACATCCTGTTCCAGTTTGTGTTTGAGGCTACGACTATTACCGGAATAGGAGGAATATTAGGACTTGCCGCAGGGATAGGGCTCGGTACAGTGGCCATAGCGTTCTTTAATAACGCTCCACAAGGCGAACAGGGTTCACCTTTACCTCCTTTCATGGTCACGGCAGATATAGCCCTGCTCGCCGTAGGCGTTGCCCTGGCTGTAGGCCTTTTGTTCGGCACATATCCCGCGTTTAGAGCGTCCCGTCTTCAGCCAGTTGATGCTCTACGCAGAGAGTAACGTCACACAGCCTCATCGCAAAAAACTACACACCGTAATTATGGGGTATCAATAGTCTCAAAAACGTCGCACTGATTATTGGAAGACGGTGAGGCTTATCTCTCTGGCAGCAGGAGAACATAGTAGTCATCTTGGCGTTTTGTCATATTTGGCAAAATTCTATAATAAGATAATAGAGAATAACTTCCCTTCCCTACTTATTTATTATTCTGTGTGGTTTGAGGCAGTAGGTAGCCAGACCAGTGGTTTGGTGGTGGGCAGCAATATCCTAGACATAGTAGGCATACTAGATTACAGATTGACTTTATAAATCTATCCTGAATTAGGATATGTATATATTAGAAAACAACAATCTGATTATCAAAATTTATAACTGCAGAGTATGATTTTATAGTATAAATTACCAGCTTTATATTACGAAATTCTTATAGCTTTCCGTTCAATCACATCTCCATTAGGGCAGCAAAGGCAGTTGAGAAGTTACCGAGAAGTCCCGCCCCGTCGCTTTCTCAAAGCTGTTTTCCCGCGCTGGTCAGCCACCCGTGTTATCGGCAACCCAAACGGAACCGTCTTCGAAATGCTCCTTTTTCCAGATAGGAACCACTTGCTTAAGTCTGTCTACAAAGTAAGAAGCTGCCTCAAACGCGTCACGCCTGTGTGGAGCTCCTACCACAAGCACCATGCTGACTTCGCCGGGCATAACTCTCCCTATGCGATGGCCTACCGCTACCTTGCCAATGTTCCAGCGCGCCGCCATTTCCTCTATTAGTTCCGCAATCTTCGCCTCAGCCATAGGCTTATAAGCCTCATACTCCAAAAAATGGACGTTCCGTCCCGCGTTGTTTGAGCGTGTAACTCCCATAAAAGTTACAACTGCGCCGTATTCAGTCCCTGAAATCGTCTTCAAGTATTCCTGTGGCACAAGAGGATCCGCCGATATATTGACTGTAGACAATACGCAACCACCGCTTACAGGGGGGATTATCGCTATTTCATCTCCGTCAGAAAGAAGACGCGAACCGTCTGTGTACTCGTTATTTACGGCTACAGCATAACGTCTGTTCTTGTCTAGTCGCGCACCCGTCTCTTTCTGAACCAGCTCCAACACCTCTGAGACTGAGCATCCAGAATCGATTGACAAAGACAGCGAAGAGCGTCCAGCTTCTTCTCTGATGGATGCAAACAAAAGAACCTTTATCAACATCGGGAAAAGAGTCGTCTACACATTACACACTTGCCTCCACTCGGGTCAAACAGTAAGCAAAACAGATACTGCTCATTATGACGAGTTGCCCGTTCGGTTTGGTTTGCTCATTCCCGCTTAAACTTCGGGAGTCGTGCAACACGGTGTTTATCCTCACGCACTAATACGCTAAAATTAGTCTAGACTATAGTTTAAGCGAAAGCCGCGATATATATGCGGTATTCAATAAGGGAACGGAGAAAACAACCCGGCATGGTAAGAATCAGACTGAGGCGAATAGGGTCTAAAGGAAGACCTTTTTATCGGATCGTAGTGACCGACCAAAAGGAAGCACGGAACGGCAAGTTCATTGAGATTATAGGTACTTATGACCCGCTTTCGGATCCCACGGAGAGCAATATTTCAGAGGATAGAGCACGGTACTGGCTGAGCAAGGGAGCGCAACCTTCAGAGACCGTGTGGCGGATTTTGAAAAACCACGACATTGCAGAAAAGGCGGTGAAGAAAGGGTGAATCAAGAAATTGAACAGATACAAGATCAAGAGTTGGATGATCAAGATGATCAAGAATTGGATGATCAAGATCAAGAGTTGGATGATCAAGATCAAGAGTTGGATGATCAAGATCAAGAGTTAGATGATCAAGATCAAGAGTTGGAAGAAGAAAAGAAGTCGGCTTACGATGTGATGCACGACATGGTGGAGTTTGTAGCCAAAGTTCTTGCGAGTAAGCCGGACAGCGTAACGGTTGAGACAAGAATTGAGAACAAGCAGGTGATATTCAGTCTGACTGTAGCTGAGGAAGACAAGGGCAAGGTTATAGGTAGAGGAGGAAAGGTCGCGGAGGCTTTACGGGATATACTCAGAGCAGCTTCAGTAAAAGCCCATACACGCGCTATCCTTGAGATAAAGTAACCACCGTCAACTTCACATTGCGCTCCGATCAAACCCCCAAGTCGGCGAGCGTCCCGATAGGCAAGGTAATCAGGTCTATCGGACTTAAAGGTGAGATAGCAGTCTCGCTCCTCTCCGGAGACCCGTCCAGGATATCTGCAGGTACGGCGTTGTCAATCAAAGGTCACACGTTCTCGGTGAGACAAGTTCGCCAAGGTCCACGGGGAAGCATAGTTGTAAGGCTTGAAGGCATCCGCGACGTTGAAGCCGCAGATACCCTACGCGGTAATATCGTAGAGATGAATGTACGCCACCTTCCTTCCCTTCCACCAGGTCACTTTTACCACTATGAGCTAATAGGTTTGCGGGTTATAAATTCGGAAGAACGCTTTATAGGAACAATAAAAGAGATAATAGAAACAGGAAGCAATGATGTATATGCCGCTTACAACGAATCTTCGGGGACGGAAACCTTGATACCTGCAGTGCCAGAAGCCATTCACGAGGTACAGACACAAGGGGGATTCCTAAAAGTAGATGAAGCGCTGTGCATAGTGAAGCCTGCAAAAAGCGCCAAAGAATAGAGAAAAGAGAGGGATTATGTCTGGACACTCTAAATGGAGCACTATTAAACATAAAAAGGGAGCTCAGGATCAGAAGCGTGGGGTACTCTTTACCAGACTCTCACGGGAGATACTGGTAGCGGCGAAGTCCGGTGACCCCGACCCTGATTTGAACTTTCGGTTGCGCTTGGCTATAGATAACGCCAAAATGAACAACATGCCGAAGGACAATATAGAGCGTTGCATCGCCAGGGCTACCAAATCGGCTGACGCGTCTGACCTTCATGAAGCTACTTATGAAGCTTACGCCCCCGGAGGAGCCGGTATTATCGTCCAGGTGCTGACCGACAATAAAAACCGTGCCGCTTCCGCCGTGCGCACTAAAATAACAAGAGGGGGCGGTTCTATGACTGCCAACGGTTCAGTGTCTTGGAATTTTACCTCAAAAGGGCGCATAACTGTTGAAACTAAAGAGAAAGACCCGGAAGAGGCAGCATTAGAGATCGTAGAGACCGGAGCCGATGACGTCGATATAGACGGCAACACTGTAGAGGCTTTTACCGCCTATGATCAGCTCGCGTCTGTGCGGAATCAGATAGAAAAAATACCAGGCGTTGAGATAACGCGGTCGGAACTCACCATGGAACCAAACACTCTCACACCGCTAGATGAAAAAGATGCGAGATCTACCCTTCGCCTGCTTGACGAACTAGAAGATCTGGAAGACGTCCAGAAGGTGTTTTCAAACGCCGATTTCCCAGAAGCAGCACTGCAAGAATACGCCGCGTAGTGTTTTCTCAAAGGTAAGGGTAAGGGACACCAAAATAGACAGAAGAGGCGTTTTGTAACTTACAGGTGCGGCATTCTACACAAATTCCTCGTAGTCACGCCCAGCGTTACAATCCCAGCGGAATCAATGCAATGATAAACCCGCGCAGATATTATAAAAGCGCTTTTAACTCTTGGACAGTGGTCACCGGCGCTTCACAGACGTATTTGAAGCAGACATAAGCAGCCGGACGCCCTGCTACTAACACCTTGTCCCGCAACATAGGTGAAGTATCATCATGTCCCCCAAACTCAACAAGACCAATCACTTGTCTTGGCGCAAAATTTCCGCGGGTAACGGCCAGAAAACTCTTCGTCAGTATATCTTCCCGTCTTCCTGCAATTACTATCTCTTTTACAGGACCTTGTATGAAGTCTAGTGCATTCAACCAGTGAGTCACTGCCGAAGGAGCACGCTCCATCAACAATCCCGGACCACTTAAAGCCCGTTCGGCATGCTCCGTAAGGTCGCTTCTGCCAATCAATAATGCAAGCTTCATCATTGACATAACCGCGACCGCTCCTCCAGAGGGATAAGCCCCGTCTTGCAGAGAGTGGGGACGGACAATAAGTTTTTCCGCGTCAGAACCGGTATCATAGAACAAATTGCCGTCATCAGAGCCAAACAGTCGTAAAAGTTCGTCTACTAGCCTTTCCGCCTCCACTAGCCATTTCCTATCGAAAACGGCACTCCACAGCTCAAGAAAGGCATCAATGACAAAAGCGTAATCTTCAAGCACGGCCATATGACGCGCTCCGTGTATATCAGTCCAGGTCCTTAGAAGCCTGCCATCCGGCCCATAAAGATGGTTTAAGATAAATTCCCCACAAGCTGTAGCCCGTTCTATCCAGTCTTCACGGTTTGCCACCGCTCCGCACTCTGCAAACGCGGCTGCCGCCATAGCGTTCCAAGCAAGAATTATCTTGTCGTCAACTCCTGGTTTGTCTCTATAAGAACGCGCCTCTAATAGCTTGGAGCGCGCCGTTTCTAAAAGTTGCTCCACTTTGCCCTCAGTCAGATTGAACTCACGCGCCGTTTCTCCTAGAGAAAGCGGTTCGCTCAGGATATTGCGCCCCTCGAAATTGCCTGTCTCGGTTACGTTCCACCAACGGCAAGCGATACGCGACAGCTCTGGGCCTAGGACATTTTCAATCTCTTCAGGCGTCCACAAGTAGTAAAATCCCTCGCCTTCCTCCGAATCTGCATCTATGGAAGAAAAGAAACCGCCCAGAGGATGAGACAGTTCATCTTCAAGAAATGTCAAAGTCCGTTCAACTACCTTCATAAAAGACGGTGAACTAGTGGCTTGATAACCGTGCAGATATAACCTGGCAAGCAAAGCGTTATCGTAAAGCATCTTTTCAAAGTGAGGTACGAGCCATTCTCTATCGGTTGAATAACGCGCAAATCCGCCCGCTAGATGATCGTATATGCCTCCGCGTGCCATTTTAGTCAGAGTCAGTTCAACGGCTTCAAGTAGCCGCTCCTCCCCGGTACGGCTCCAACGTCTCAGCAGAAGCTCTATAGTTGAAGGTTGCGGAAACTTGGGTGCTCTCCCGAAGCCACCCTCATACTCATCAAACTCGTTCATTATCATCACGGTAGCCCGCTCCAGAAAAGAGGAATCCACAGGCGAAGCAGAATCGGCAGGCGAAGCAGCGCTCATATTTGCAAGTATCGCCTTGGTCAGCGCTTCAGAGTCTTTCATAACGGCAGACTTTTTCGTTTTCCACGCATCGGCAACTCTGCCAAGTAAACTCTTGAAGGTGATCATTTCCCCTCTAGGACGGTTCGGAAAGTAAGTCCCCGCAAAGAAGGGATGGCCTTCAGGCGTCATAAAAACCGATAACGGCCATCCTCCGTGTCCAGTGAGCGATAACGAAGCCGACATATATACAGCGTCCACGTCCGGCCTCTCTTCTCTGTCAACCTTCACGTTCACAAAAAGCCTGTTCATCATCTCCGCGGTTTCAGCATCTTCAAACGACTCATGCGCCATGACATGACACCAATGGCACGCGGCATAGCCAACGGAGAGAAAAATCGGTTTATCTTCTGCCTTCGCTAAGGTAAACGCCTCTTGTCCCCAGGGAAACCAATCAACCGGGTTGTCCTTATGTTGAAGTAGGTACACACTAGCTTCTTCTGCCAACCTGTTCGTCATTTTTCGTTACCTATATGCCGCTTAGTTCAAACGTGCGAATCGTTCCATCTTCAGGAGAAAGGATCTTTATAGAGTGGTTGTTTGTATCGGCTACAAAAAGCATTCCCTGATAGAAACAAAGCCCTGCGGGTTCATAAAAGCTGTTCTCTGATTTGAGGTTCTGGGACGAGGTTCCTGCAACCGTCTGAACGCGCAATGTAACTAAAGAGAGTTTCTTGATCTTATTGTTGTAGGTATCGGCTATGAATAGGCTGTCTCCTGCGACGGCTACGTCTTGTGGGTGTTGCAAAAGGGTGTTCTTGCCTATGCCGTCACGGTCGCCGAAGTCGAAAAGACCGGTACCCACCAAGGTAACAACCCTGCCTGTTTCTCCATGGCTGGCAATACGAACGGCGCTAGTTTCGCTGTCCACAAAAAAGAGTTTGCCACGCAGACTGGAGAGTCCCATGGGTTGAGCCAGAGAAGCACCGAGACGAATATCATCACGAATGCCCTCCGAGCCATCACCGGCCCAAGGCTCTATCTTGTCTTCGTTCGCGTCTATGGACAACCGCCATATCTGGTGAAGCCCGGACATTGCAATGTAGATATGATCACCGCTTACAAGAATATCGTAAGGAGAGTTCAAGGGAAATCGAAGTGGATTTTCGCCTCCACTGTGGCGATATAGTGACTGTTCGCCCGTGCCTGCGATAGTGGTTACCTGTTTTTGTCCAAGATCTGCTTTGGATATCGTATGCGCGCCCGCGTCTGCTATGAACAAGGTATCGCCTACGCTAGCCAACCCTTGAGGGTCCACAAAAGAGGCTTCAGAAAATAGACCATCTCTATGGACTTTATCGCCCGAACCTATGACGGTCTCCACTTTGCCACTAATGTCCGCAACTATGACACGTCCGTTGCCTGAGTCCGATATAAAAACCTGTCCGGCCTGCACTTCCACCTTTCCCGGGAAGTACAGTTGGCCAGAAAACGCCTGCGTTCTCAGGTCGGCGTTGTAAGGGGTAGGGAGCGGTTCATTCGTGATAAGTCCTTCTGCTTCGTATTCGGAAAACATGCGTTTCAGAAGGTTCTCCAGATTCTCATAAGGGAACTCACCTTCATGCTTAGCTATAACCTTGCCCAGTGGATCTATAAACATAAGGGTAGGCCAAGCACGCACTGTGTAAGAACGCCAGACGTCCATGCGACTATCGTTCACCACGGGATGAACGATCCTGTATCTTCTCACCGCTTCTAAGATATTTGCGGAGGATCTTTCTGAATCAAATTTCGCAGAGTGCACGCCTATTACAGCTAATTTGTCGCCAAATTTTGCTTCCAATTTGGACAATGAAGGTAAAACATGCATACAGTTTATACAGCAAGACGTCCAAAAGTCCAGGATGATCAGACGACCACGTAAATCAGCTATTTTAACGGGGACAGACGTGTTAACCCACTCCAGGCCATCGGTGATTTCAGGTGCGTTCGTCTTGCCTCTAAAAAGAGTCATCCATGCACTTCCTCTCTAAATAAATCCTTCAATCAATAATCGGACAGTCTCAGAATACACACTGAAGTAGAGATCTGGCGCGCGACTATCAGAGTAAACTTGAAGATGTGACGTCAACAGCCGAACAGTAGTCTAATAGTGTATCGATCAAGTAGTCAAATCACAGAGTACCCGCTCAACCTTTAGCCTAGGACCTTTATGAAGTCAGACATATGCAGAACAGCCAAAAAGAAACGAATATCAATGAAAACGCGGCTATGTTCTGTCATGAATGCAACTTTCCTAAACAGGACAAGGAACTGTACTGCAAAAAATGCAGCTCTAAGTTTGAGAAGCCAAAAGAACCCCTCCTAAGCTCTACAAAACCGGAACCCACAAGCCACGTGCTATCGTACTCTTTGGATGATGAACAGACTCAAAACAATACGAATCGCCCGACGCACTCCAATGCCTGGATATATCTGGAACCGACTACCACGTCCGAGGAAGAGTCTACTAATCAATCTGCTACACCTTTAAAGGACGAGCTTGAGTTCCGATCAGCTCCCATAGGTAACAGACTAACCGCAAAGTTGATAGACATCAGCATTATAGCGATAGTAGGGGCCGCAATACTGCCGGGCGTGAGGGCACTCGTCAACTTTTATGCGTCTGTTGTAAATCTGAACTTGGAAAACCCTGCAACCATTTGGGCGATTTACAGCTTTTATATAGCGTGTGGGCTAGCTCTGGTGTTCCTATATTCCACAATCATGACAGGGGTTTATAGTGCTACGCTAGGCAAGGCAGCCCTGGGTATAAGGGTTGTGAACACACAAGGAGGCACACCAGGCTTCCTGCGCTCAATCGCACGATTTCTTATGGAAGGACTAGCGGCTGTGTCTGTAGTGTCCTATATCTTCGCGTTGATACGTAAAGACAACCGAGCCTTTCACGATATACTAACCGGCACATTCGTGGTAAAAATACAAAGGTAACATTTCAAAGCAGGTATAAAGCTGACTTTTTGGAAGGCAAAAAACTCTAGGAGTACAATTCAAGACCGCCGAATACAGATATAATTTTTATGGTCGCCTTTGTTGCAAGGAATTCTAGTTACTCTAAAGCAAGGAGGAAAACATGAGCGCACAAGACTGGGGCAAGATTTACAAAGATTTGGGAGTACAACCAATTGTGAACGCTACCGGTAGTGTAACTCTACTGGGGGGATCAACTCCTATACCGGAAGTGAAGGTTGCAATGGATGCAGCCGATGACGCGTACGTTCCGTTGATAGAGCTCGAGAAGGCTGTAGGGGACTATATAGCTCAATTGGCAGGCGTCCCAGCAGCATATATAACGTCTGGCGCAGGTTCTGCTCTGACTCTTGCTACTGCAGCTTTTATGGCGGGCGCAGACGATGATAAGATCCAACAGCTCCCCGACACCGAAGGTATGCCAAACGAGATAATTATTCAACGCAGGCAGAGATACTGGTACGACAGATGCTTGGAACTAGCAGGAGCACGCTTGACAGACGCAGGCGATGAAGAAGGAACTTCCGCCGACGATCTTCGAAGAGCCATCACAGAGAATACTGCAGCCGTCCATTATCCGGTATTTGAGCAGGAGCCTGTAGATCCGAATATTCTGACGCTTGAAGAGGTGATCGAGATAGCCGCTGAGGAGAACAAGCCTGTAATGGTGGACGCAGCTGGGCAAGTCTATCCCCTCGAAAATATAGGGAAATACGTGAGAATGGGAGCGAAGTTTCAGGCGGTGGCCGCAAAGTACATAGGTGCACCCCACTCCACAGGTATAGCCCTCGGAACTGAAAAGGTGATAGACGCTATATCACGTCACTCTTTCGTTGGATACGAGACCAGACGGATACGCGGCATAGGCAGGCCTCAAAAGGTAGACAGACAAGAGATTGTAGGGGCATTTGCAGCAGCGAAGACTTGGTTTAGTACAAACCACGAAGAGCGGCTCGTAAAAGCCGAAAGGCAGAGTAAAACCATAGTAGACGCCGTCCAGGGAATGCGGGGGGTTCAAGCGTCAATTATAGACAATGTGAAGGCCCATCAGCCCTTTGGAGTCCAGCTGAATTTAGAGCCTTCAGAAGCGGGGTTGACAAACGCCGAGCTGGTAATGAAACTCAAGGAGTGCGACCCTCCCATATGGACTCGAGTTCCTGAGGGACACGAATCCATCATAATCCACGTATTCGGACTGGCAGAAGGCGAAGACAAAATCGTAGGAGACTGCATAGTCTGCATCCTGAAAAGTATCTGAAGCTGAGGTTGTTCGCCTGAACCTGTAGAGATCATCACCCCTACCGGCTTTTCGTTGCTAGTCTCCGTTCGGCAAGCGCGGTGACGCAATCTACCAGCGATTGATACTCTTCAGAGGCGGCTTCAGAGTTCAAGACAGCGGGCTTATCCTGATCCATATATTCAGAACGCATGGACGCTTTTCCTATGAACTGCAAATGAAGCTCCTCTGCGATATCCTGTCCCGCGCCACTGCCAAATATACCGCCTGACATGTTCTCGAAAACCCCGAGGACGTCCAAATTCATCTTCTTAATCATGTTGATGGAACGTTTGGCATCCAGAGCAGCTAGATCTTGTGGAGTAGTTACCACGATGAAACCATGCAGATTCAGCATCTGCATCACAGTTAGGGGTGCGTCTGACGTGCCAGGCGGGAGATCAACTATCATATAGTCTATGTTGCCCCACTCGGTAAGGGTCAGTAGCCTGTTTATCGCGTTATGAATCATAGGGCCGCGCCATATTACGGCTTCTTCCTCGTTTTCTTGGAAAAAGGCCATTGATATAACCTTCACCCCAAACCGCTCCGAAGGTATCAGCTTCCCATCTTTTTGTGTAGGTCCCTTGCTTATCCTCAGAACTCTTGCGGCGTTCGGACAGTCTATGTCGCAGTCAAACAACCCGACCCGTTCTCCCCGCTTTGCAAGAAGTGCCGCCAAATTGACGGCGACGGTGGTTTTCCCTACCCCGCCTTTGCCGCTGTAAACACCTATACGCGTACCGGCCTTATCAAGTTGTTCTGATATCCGTTTGCGCTCTTGGAAATTACGGCGTGCTTGAGATAAACGAGCCTCCTCTTGAGGAGTCAGTTTTCTACGGGGCGAGGTCAAAGATATAAGGAAAAAACTATCTGAAGAACGAAGGGCAGTAGTGGTCAGTCAATGCCTAGAAGCCGCTTGCCGTCTTCGGTGATCATCTCCGGGTTCCAAGGAGGATCAAAAACCAAATCTACCTCTACGTCCTCCACACCGTCCAACTCGGCCACTCGCCATTCGGCTTGTTGGGCTATGTACGGACCCATACCGCACCCTTGCGCGGTCAGGGTCATTTCTATATGAACCTCTCCATCTTCAACATTCACGTTATATATCAGGCCCAGATCAACCACGTTCACGGGTATCTCAGGGTCGTAAACGTCTTTCAATGCTTCCATAACGTCCACTTTTGAGAGGGTTTTAGTTTCCATAACAGGCTCCATCTAGTCTATGGGGATTTGGTTGTACTTGCCTTACACTTAACACTTCAAGTTTAGCACGTACTTGGCGGCCAGTAGTTGATGGAGACAAAGGTCTTTTGGCTCAAAGACTTACTCTCAATTAGCAAAGATGGCTTCTATCCACGTCTTCCCAAGTGCGACTTTCCCAAGATTTTACTACTGTCTCTATCACTTCCGCTGTCTCCACGGCCTCTTCCATACCGGGTTGGAAAGGCTTATCCTCGGATATAGCTTCCACAAATCTAGCAGCCTCAATAGTCTTTAGGTCTGAGAAGCTGAGGGCTATACCATCACCTGGACTGAACTCTTTATGCCCTGGATGAGAGAACCCCGTAAGAACCGTGGCATATCCATCAAGTCCTGACCCGTCCTTGCATATCTGTATCTCGTTCATGCGGTGGAAGTCCCACCGGACTGACCCTCTTTGAGCTTGCAAGTCGAAGCACAGCTGCGTCTTGGGGCCGTATGACACTCTGCACGCTTCAAACACACCTGGAGCGCCGTTCTCAAAGCGGGCCAAGACGGATACATAATCCTCAGTTGTCACCTCTCGTTTCGGCATCTGGTCTGTCCCCTTATCAAAGTATGCCTTTACAAGCTCGGAAGGCATTGGCCGTTCTTTCACTATTATCTTGGACGATGCGGTCAAAGACGCCACCCTACCGACTAAACCTTGCGCCATGTTGACCACGTGAGATAACATATCACCCGTTACCCCCAGGCCAGATGTATCCTTGTCAAAACGCCAAGAGTGGAGAACGCGAGGGTCGGCTCCTACGCTTGAAACATGACGACCCAAATAATGAGTTATCCCCCCTAGTTCGCCTCTTCGTATCATATTTTGAGCGTGAAGCACGACCGGCGCCCAGCGATAACTAAAGCCTACGGCACTGTTGACCCCTGCATTTTTCACAGCCCGCGCGGCGGCGTAAGTATCGGTCGGCACGTTCCCTACTGGTTTTTCACACATTACGTGTTTGCCCGCCTTTGCTGCCTCTATCACCATTTCTCTATGCAGGAAGTTAGGAGTAGTTACAGACACAAGTTCCACTTCAGGGTCAGCTATTAGGTCTCTCCAATCTATATATGCCTTGCGGAACCCGTAGGCATCTTTGATCGATTTCAAACGCTCTTCATTTTTTTCGGCACAAGCCACAAGTTCCGGCATCAATTTCAGGTCCGGGAATCTATGTGGTATTTGAATATAGCCTCGAGCATGGTCGGTACCCATCCAACCCATACCCACTATTCCTACCCCGATTTTTGGCTTCATAGTCGTTCTTCCTTATCGTTCACGTTATCTCTTATATCGCCTCAGTAATGCTAATGACTAACTCTCTATTGCGTTTGGCCAACAGCATAGCGTTGGACGACGTATTCATATTTTGGGTGATATCTTGCTCTACGACTATCCAGCCATTGTAACTTACACGCTTGGCCTCTCTAAACAGGTCGACTAAGTGAACTATACCGGAGTCTATTTCACAGAAAACTCCTCATTCTAGAGACTCAATATAGTTCAACCTCTATGTTCTCGAATTTGACGCCACCTTGCTCGAAAAGTCTTTCAATTGAATGAGTTTTACGCGTGATCCTTATTCCGGCATTACCTGCACGGGGATCTCCTTCCGAACAGGATATGCCCCGTGCCTAGACAAAGTCCGACAATCGATAATTCCATCAAGTTCAAGCCGCTCTACCTCGTCAGGCGCCTCGACCCAAGTTGAACCGTGAGGGTGATATATGCAACTCAACCCTGTGTCTTTACCTACAGTCTCGGCAATTCGATCAGCTCCATCCGCGAATACCCGCCAAGCCTTCAAGCTTAGCCCCTCTTGCGAGGATACACGCCCCGCACATTGCGCGCCCTATCCCAGTAACCGGATACTGGCTTGAAGCAGCCGTTCACGGATACATCTTGAGTATGGGAGAATTCAACCTGTTGCAAAACGGGGCATGCGCTTCAATTTGCGAAGATATCACCAGGTAAAAGCAGGACGGGCAAACGACTTACAACGGCGGTCGCAGCTCCAGTCACCATGCTTAGTTGCTCCTGGATCTGATGCTTTGGCGTACCCCTAACGCAGTATGGACCATTGCCTGTTCGTTTCACGTCAAGTAAAAGCGCAGGGTTGCCTCTTGCTGTAGCTGTAAGGCCTAGCCTAGACCTGCTAAGTTCCTATGGAAGAATATACCCAAACATCCGTCAAAGAACGGAACAGTTACACCATCTTGCCCAACATGCTGAACTGAGCGGACTATAGATTGTGCTGTAGTAAGTTTGGTAGTGTGAGGCTGCAAGAAGAGATTGAATTGACGCCTTTGTTTTAACGTTCGCGTTCGCCAGTTATGATATCGGCTATATCTTTCTCAGAAAGCTCTGCTTTACTGTAATCGCCAACTTTGCGACCATGTCGCAGTATGGTGTATCGGTCTGCAACCTTGTAGACGTGGCTGATGTTGTGGCTGATAAATATAACACCTAACCCCCGTTCCTTTGCTGACCGAGTGTACACTAGAACCTTATCCGTCTCCGCTACCGACAGAGCAGACGTAGGCTCATCCAGTATCAACAGTGAAGCCCCGAAATGCACGGCTCGTCCTATAGCTACGGACTGTCTCTCTCCACCAGACAGTGTCCCAACGGGTTCCGTAACGGAACGGTTACCCTCTTCTGAAAATTTTTCTATCCCTACGTCACCCAAGGCCTTCCGGCTTTCCGACTCCATGCGCTTCATACTTAGAAAACCAAAGAAGGAAGTTATCTCTCTTCCCAAGAAAAAGTTCCTGGTGACACTCATCAACGGAACAAGTGCCAAGTCTTGATAAACGGTCTCAATGCCCAGGTTTCTTGCGGCGCGAGGAGAGGTTATTTTAACCGGTTTTCCTCTGAAGTATACCCTCCCTTCAGTAGGCGTGTGAACTCCCGTTATGATCTTAATGAGCGTGGATTTACCTGCGCCGTTGTCACCTAGCAGAGCTACAACCTCGCCACTGTGAACAGTAAAATCCACTTTCTCAAGAGCAGTTACCGTGCCAAAACGCTTCGCAATTCCATCAAGGCGAATCACCTCTTCTCCTCCATTTTTATCGTCTGAGGATAATACTGAAGAGGTTTCCGTCTGTTCAACCATAACACTGATTCCTTATGCTTGTATACAAGGTGCTCAAGCTCATACGAGTAGGCATACACCCTATATTATATTGCTATATCACTTGTATTCTGGGTTGTTTGAGCGGAGCAATGTTCCACTCTGCCACTCCGTAGCTACGAAGCATATCTTCGCCTTAGAAAAGTATTTAGAACGGCCGCTGCTACTATTGTGAAACCGACTATAGTCAGGAAGTTATCTGAGCTTATAAGCCGCACTATATATGTGCCTACGAACTGGATATCAGCTATGAAAGACTCTTGGACGGGCGTGGACAGTAGTATCACGCCGGAGCGTAACGTTGATATAGTGAGCACTCCCACCAAAGCTCCCAGCACACTACCGTAGCCTCCAGTCAACAGAGTGCCTCCTACGACCGCGACCGCAATAGCGAAGAGTTCCTGCTGGTTGCCAGAGTTGGCCTGCACCCTGAGGAACTGGCTGAATAGCACTATCCCCGCTATGCCGGCAAAAACACCCGTAAAAACAAAACCGGATATCTTCACCGCTCTCACGTTTATCCCTTGCGACTTCGCTGCATCTGGATTACCTCCTACGGCCAACACACTGCTCCCGTATTTGGTCTTAGTCATTATAAGATGCATCAAGATTGTAAGCCCGACCATCCAAAAAACCGAGACGCGTAGGTTACCCCATGCACCAGTTACGTTTTCGTTGAAGTCTCTGAGACGTCCGCTGAATATATCATTTATTGGCAGTCGCTCAAGGGTCTCGAACGACTGGTTGCCAGAATACAGAGAGATAACCCATAGAAATATGAAAAGTGCACCAAGCGTAGCTATGAAGGACGGTATACGGGCAAAAGTTACTACCAGTCCGTTGATCAGTCCAAGAAATCCACAACCTACAAGAGTTATCAGAATAGCTAAAGAGAAATGAACCGGCTCACCGATATCTATCAGCCCAAACAGGGTAGCCCCACCTACACTGAAAGTTCCAAAGATGTAACCACCCATAGCAAGAATCGGACCTACGGAAAGGTCAAACTCCCCGCTTATCATAAGCATGACAACTGCTATTGCTATTATGCCCGTCAGGATGGATCCATTGAGTATGCTTACAAAAGTTCGAGGGCTTATCTGACCTTCAGGGTTAAACAGAAAGTAAAAACCCTCCACCACGCCTGGAACAGACAGAACACAGAATATAGCCAGAAGAGCCAACAAAATTATCCCGGGTATACCCGCGGGTGAGCCTACAAAGCCTTTAATACCGCGGAGAACACTGGAGAAGGCACCGCCGCTACGGGATACCTTTACGGGCAATCCCGGACTAACTTCAGGGTCCTCACTGTTCATAGCTCTTCTAAAGGGTTGCCAAAGCCTTTAAACATTGACCTTTGATGATACAAATGTTTCCGCGATAGACGGCGGGCGGCTTCCCATCCTCATCACCACTAAGGAAGGAAGCCGCCTTAAGCCTTAACTTGTGTCTCTACCTTATCAACCCTTCATCGGCTAGAAATCCGTAGAAAGGGGTAGCTCCGCCCGGCCCTAGAGTCAGGAAAATATCTACATCCGGGTTCGAAGCGTAGAAATCGCTTATGGCTTGCTGGGATTGTGCAGCATCATCACTGATTGACAGCACACCGTTCCCAGCGAGCGGTATGCCGGCTTCATCCATAGCATCACTGAAGCCCCTACATCGAGCATCAAGCCCAGTGTGCCCCACTTGGTGGTTCAAGCAGATACCTTTATGGATTCCGGAGCCTGCTGCTGTTGCAAGTCTCCTGCCTCCTTCTAAACCTCCCAGGTACTCATCCTGCCCTACATAGGTGAGGTAGTCCACTTCGTCCACTTCAGGGTTACCTGCATTGTATGCCACAACAGGTATGCCGCTATCCAGCAGACGTTGCACAGGACCTTTGAACAGTTCGTTGTTCGTGTAGGTCAATAGAACTCCATCCGGGTTAGCCGCTCGCGCTTGGTCTATTAGCTCCGCTACCCTATTCAGGTCAAAAGACTCGGGGCCTAAGATAGTAACGTTTACGCCCGTTTCCTCCTCTGCTCTTCTGATGCCTTCCTCAACCGTACACCAGAAGGAGTCCCAAGCACACCTGGCGTGCTGAACGGCTATAAAGTTCAGTTGTCCAGGGTTATCCATTAGGCCTTCATTTACGAAACGAGTAGGTGCAGAGTCGATATTATCCAGAACTATAAACGCTGGGCCCGTGTTGGTAACTTTTGACGCTGGGGTAATCCCGTAGCGATGCTCATGCACCAAGGTCTTTATAGAATTATAGGCTTGAAGCGGCTGTTGTTGGTTGATGCCGAAAAGAGTTACACCGGACCTGATATTTTGGCCTATAGCATCGCTGAAATCGAAAGTCCCATGCAGGAACGTATTCTGATCCAACCCTTCGCTCTGAACGAAGTCGTAGAAAGGGTCTGCACTTGAAGGTCCGAGTGTGAAGAATATATCCACGTCAGGGTTTCCTGCATAGAAGTCGCTTATAGTCTGCTGTGAGCTAGCGCGGTCATTCGTAACTGCCAGTACCTGCGCCCTTATTCCAGCTTCGTTGAGAGCATCCGCAAAACCTCGGCAACGGTCATCAAGCCCTATGTGCCCGACCTCCTGATTTATGCAAATGCCTTTATGAGAGCCACTTCCAGCCTCTCGAGCGAGGAATCGTCCCCCCTCCAGACCACCATCGTACTCACGCTGCCCTATGTAGGTTCCATAAGCTATATTGTCGTCGTCAGGACCGGTGCCAGCATTGAAACCCACTACGGGTATGCCATCATCCAGCACTCTGTCCACCGAGGGCTTAAAGAGAACAGGATCAGTCATTGTGATCGCCATACCATCTGGCTGAGCGGCACGCGCTTGGTCTATCAAGTCTCTGACTTGGTTCAGGTCAAAGGAGGTAGGCACATTTATAGCTAAATTAGCACCCATATTCCGGGCGGCCAGTTCCATAGTCATATTCATGGTGTCCCACCAAACGTTGCTGGACTCCCCATGGTGGACGACGTGCACGTTCACAGGTGCATCCGCTCTGCTACGGTACCCCTCCGGAGAACCTGGTACAGCGTCAATATTACTGGTCGTTATGAACCCCGGTCCAGTTGGAGTAACTTTGTTAGGCGGGAGCGTCCTGAAGAGCCGGTTCAGATACAAAATCGTTACTGCTTCGTAACCTTGAAGAAAAGGCTGCTGATCTATGCCGAACTGGGTTACGCCCGATCGGATATTGGACCCTATCTGGTCGTTGAAATCAAAAGTGCCATGCACTACCTCTCCGTCCCCCGAGGGTGTCACAGCATCGTCATCAACCTTCATAGCGTCGTCAGCCTCCTTCATAACGTCGTCGCCTTCCTCATGTGTATGCTCCAACGCTTGTGCAAGATCATCTACTGCGTCGCCTAGATTATTCACTTGCGCTCGAAGGGCGGTTAACTCTGCTCGAAGAGCATCTGCTTCTTGACTGCTTCCGCCGTTTCCACAAGCCGCTAACACAAGGGCCGAAGCTGACGCTATACACATCAACAGGGAGACCTTAAACATAAATTTCATAGCTTTCCTCCTGTTATGCTACGTAGTTTGTGCTCTACCGAGATACTGATTTAAAGTTGCGATGCCTATCAGAATAAAGCCAAACATCGCTTGAAAAAATTCTACCGAAAATCCCAGAAGTACTAAACCCTATCTAAGGGTAGATATCATAAGTATACCTATGCATGCGCCCGCTATAGTGCCGAACCCACCTCTGAGTCGGAGGCCGCCCATCACGCAGGCGGCTACTGCGAAAAGTTCCCAAAGATTCCCCGCAAAAGTTGCTGATCTATGCCGAACTGGGTTACGCCCGATCGGATATTGGACACTATCTGGTCGTTGAAGTCAAAAGTGCCGTGCACTACCTCCCCACTCCCCGAGGGTGTCACAGCATCGTCATCAGCCTTCATAACGTCGTCAGCCTTCCTCATGTGTATGCTCCAAAAACGCTTGTGCAAGATCATCTACTGCGTCGTTTAGACTATTCACTTGCGCTCGAAGGGCGGTTAACTCTGCTTGAAGAGCATCTGTTTCTTGACTGCTTCCGCCGTTCCCACAAGCCGCTAACACAAGGACCGAAGCTGACGCTATGCACATCAACAGGTAGACCTTAAACATAAATTTCATAGCTTTCCTCCTGTTATGCTACGTAGTTTGTGCTCTACCGAGATACTGATTTAAAGTTGCGATGCCTATCAGAATAAAGCCAAACATCGCTTGAAAGAATTCTACCGAAAATCCCAGAAGTACTAAACCCTGTCTAAGGGTAGATATCATAAGTATACCTATGCATGCGCCCGCTATGGTGCCGAACCCACCTCTGAGTCGGAGGCCGCCCATCACGCAGGCGGCTACTGCGAAAAGTTCCCAAAGATTCCCCGCAAGCGGATCTATAGAGTTACGCTCCGAGAAGTTAATAATGGACGATACAGCAACCATCACTCCCACAAACACAAAAGCTATGAGTTTCACGTTCTTTGTATTCACTCCCTGAGCTTGTGCCGCTTCCTTATTACCTCCCGTAGAAAACAACCAGTTGCCCAGCTTGGAACGGTGCAAGACGAACATCGTGATTATCGCCAGCACCACGAACCAGATAAACGAAGTGCGAAAGTTGCCAGTAGGCATAGAGAGATCGTTGAGAGGAACTATCGCTGAGTTCAATAACGTAAAAAGGAACGGGGGTTCTTCCTCTGTGTAACTCACCACCCGGCCACCGCCTATTGAGCGGGCTATCCCACGGAATGCTAGCAAGGTGCCCAGAGTGATAATAAACGAAGGGTTACCAGTCCTTACAACTATTAACCCGTTGAATAAGCCCAAAATTGCACCAACGCCCAGAGCTATAACTGAAGCGATCCAAGGGTTCATACCACCTTCGGTCAAAAGAACGCCGTAAGTGAACCCTACGACCGCAAAGGCGGATCCAACGGAAAGGTCGAACTCACCGGCTATCATCAGTGTAGCAATGCCTATGACGATGATGCCCAGAACCGCACTGAAGGTAATTATGTTAGATACCGCTATACCGGTCAGAAAATTTTCGGCGGTGATGGAAAAAATTGCCCAGACGGCAACTAAAGTTATAAGAGCAACTAGAGCAGAACGCCTTGACAGAGCCGTCTCTACTGGAGCTAGTGTATTTCTCAGGAGATTTCTCATAACGACTCTCTATCAACCACTAATCTGAGCCTGCATATACCAACGATTTCCACGTCAAGGTACAGGTGCACCGAGTACCAAGAAACCTCAAGTGAACCGCGGCTGATACAGCTTACCTTTCAAACACACAGCTGCGACGGACATTAGACTCATCCCTATACGAGAAGTTCTTGTATTAAGCTCAACAGAATTAAGTGAAATGGATATATTACCAACTTTTCAATCCTAATGGTAAGCTATATAGCACGCGGTTGTCTACATGTGTTATAATATCTACCTGTGCTACGATGATTTTATGGCACTGGATGAAAAAGATTTTGAAGAAGCTATAGAACGGATTAACTCCGGGCGGTTACGCAGTGAGGCTCAAGTCAAACAAGCAGTCATTCTGCATATCCTCCGTAAGTTAGGTTGGGATGACACTAATCCCGATGAGTTCTACCCGGAGTATCCCCTTCGCTATTCTGTACAGGGGTTCGTAGACTACGCATTGCTGAAACCTCAACACGGTCCAAAAGTTTTTATTGAAGCGAAGAAACTCGGGGGTATCAACGAAAACGGCGAAGAACAGTTATTCCAATACGCTTATGCTCAAGGTGTCCGACTGCTTATCCTGACTGATGGCGACATATGGAACTTTTATCTTTCCATGGCAGAAGGAGTACCCAGAGAGCGCCTCTTTTATCGGGCGATTTTGACAAACAAGGGAAACACAGCCGAATACGTCCAGAGCTTCTATCGTTATCTGAGCAAAGCCGAAGTGTGGTCGGAAAATGCGATCACCGCTGCAGAAGAGCAACACACCAACAGACGAGCGAAACAAAAAGCAAGGGAGCATATCCCGAAAGTTTGGCGGACCATGCTGGAAGAAACCACCCCCAGAGTTGCGCAACATGCTCGCTATGGCTGTGGAAAGTGAGTGCAAAACGAGGCCGGAGCCTAACGATATAGATAACTTTCTAAAAGAACAGTTGCGCCCTACCTACCAAAGTGCATATGCTGTTCATGAACCACCTAAGCTACCTACAATATCGTCAGACTCATCAAGGCCATACGCTTCACCCTCCGGAACTACAAAGTCTCCAAAACGAAAAACAGAATCGACAAGAATCGTCGGATATACCTTCAATGGTAAGGAAAATATCCTCAGAACGGGCATAGAAACCTTCGTTGCGATTCTGAATGAATTTGCCACCGAGATCCTGGATTTATCAACCGATTCGATCAGAAAACCACCGGGGAAACGCACAAAGAAGGTTGTCGCGCAAAGACTCCGAAGATTTGTACACAATCCAGACCGGGTTTCTGATAAGGCAGTTTGCTGATTTGGAAAACGGCTGGTATGTTTCCAAAAATCGTAACAAAAAGGATATACTCAAGCAGATTCAGACCGCTTGCGAAGTAGCCGGTGTAGCCTTTGAATCAGAGCTGACCATTTTGTATGATTGATATGAATTGATTCAGACAGTCAGCTTCTAACGACCTGGAATGTCATCTTGCAATCAGACGAGACCGAAATTTACAAATAGCCGTCTACTAAACTTGAAGGCGACTTGCTCATTGTCCAGACGAGTCGCTTAAGACGTTCGTTTTATAGAAACCGAAACGTCAGGTGAGCGCGATGGCCATACTGTAACGAGCGCAAATTTCATGGCAATCTGTGCGATAGGCGCATCTGCCCCTAGCTGCCAACTGGGGAGTCTTCCGCCAGTACCTTCCGTATTTCCGTTATTTGGTCTCTAATGACTGCAGCCTTTTCAAATTCCATATCCTTTGCGGAGCGTTTCATCTGCGTTTCCAGGTCTTTGACTAACCGCACTAGATCGTCCTTTGGCACATCGGCAGCCGTTATGTAAGGGGTCTTCGGTTCAGCTACGTGCTGCCTTACACGTTCAGTGATGTCCTTTACCTCTTTCACTATTGAGCGAGGGGTAATGCCGTTTTCTATGTTGTAGTTCTCCTGTATAGTGCGCCGCCGTTCGGTCTCAGATATAGCGCGTTGCATAGAACCTGTAACCCTGTCTGCATACATAACCACCGCGCCATCTACATGTCGGGCTGAGCGTCCTATAGTCTGTATCAAGGAAGTGTAAGAGCGCAAGTATCCCTCCTTGTCGGCGTCGAGTATTGCCACAAGGGACACTTCGGGCAGATCCAAGCCCTCGCGCAGGAGGTTTATACCGACCAATACGTCGTAAACCCCCAGCCGTAGATCGCGCAGGATCCCCGAACGTTCCAGAGTGTCAATTTCAGAGTGTAGATAATGGACTTTTACGCCCATCTCGCGCATATAGTCTGCCAGCTCTTCGGACATACGCTTCGTAAGTGTGGTTACGAGAGTACGCTCTCCTCTGTCCGTTCTTTCTTGTATTCGGTGCATCAGGTCATCTATCTGTCCTTTGGTAGAGATCACCTCAATTGATGGATCAACAAGCCCCGTAGGCCGGATAATCTGCTCGGCGCGCCTTTGTTCATTTTCTATCTCATATGGACCTGGCGTCGCGGACACGTAAACGATCTGCTTGACCCTTTCTTCAAACTCCTCAAAAGATAACGGACGGTTGTCAAGAGCCGAAGGTAGCCTGAAACCGTAGTCTACCAGCGTCCGCTTTCTAGAGGTATCGCCGTAGTACATCCCACGCAACTGGGGAAGTGTTATATGTGACTCATCTATGAATATAATAAAGTCTTCGGGGAAATAGTCCATCAACGTCCATGGAGCAGAACCTGCCTCCCTTCTTCCCAGATGGCGCGAGTAGTTTTCTATCCCGGAGCATATCCCTGTCTCCCTTAGCATCTCCAAATCATAATGCGTCCGTTGTTCCAGTCTCTGCGCCTCAACCAGCTTGCCTTGTTTGTTGAGCTCTTCAAGCCGCTCCCCCAGCTCCTCTTCAATGTCTCGTAAGGCATCCTGTAGACGATCCTCCGGGGTTACAAAGTGCTTGCCAGGATATATGGAGACCTTGTCCTTATGGCTGAGTATCTCGCCGGTGAGTGGATCTAATTCATATATCTGCTCTATCTCATCTCCCCAAAACCGGACCCGTATCGCCAATTCCTCGTAAGAAGGCATAATCTCAAGAGTGTCCCCTTTTATCCGAAAGCGTCCCCTCACCATCTCCGTATCGTTCCTCTCATAGTACATGCTCGAAAACCTGCGTGAAAGACTGCGCAAACTGTGCTCCTCGCCTCTGGAAAGGGTTATCACACCCGCACTGTACTCCTCTGGATGACCCAAACCATATATGCACGAAACCGAGGCAACAATAAGAGTATCCCTTCTAGTAAGTAACGACCTGGTGGCAGCATGGCGAAGACGGTCTATCTCCTCGTTGATGTCCGAGTCTTTCTCTATGTAAGTATCTGTACGAGGGACGTATGCTTCAGGTTGATAGTAGTCGTAGTACGAAACGAAATACTGCACAGAGTTTTCCGCAAAGAACTCTTTGAATTCAGTAGCCAGTTGGGCTGCTAATGTCTTGTTGTGCGCAATCACTATAGCAGGACGTTGCAGCTGTTCAACAATGCATGCCATTGTGAAGGTTTTCCCTGAACCCGTAGTGCCGAGAAGAGTTTGATGTCTCAATCCTCGTTCTATGCCTTCTGTCAGCACACCTATAGCCTTGGGCTGGTCACCTGTAGGCCTTATGTCTGTTGTCAACTTAAAATCGGGCATGATTTATAGCTTGCATTTGTATCAGATATTGCATATTAAGCTTGGTACTCACCATATTCAACTTTTCCTATCTCTAGTTAGCCTTGTATATTTTAAATCAGAACTCTAAAGATAAGAGTCTAAAGCATCGTTTTAGTGAAGGCGATTTTTCAGAAGGAACAGCTCATATGCACTTATCCTCACGCCAATCTCTATTGGGAACGGAAACAGCGTTTGAGATATTAGCACGCGCCAAACAATTGGAAAGCAAAGGGCGTGACATAATCCACTTGGAGATAGGAGAGCCTGATTTTGAGACGCCCGACCATATCAAGCAAGCTGCCTGGAAAGCGCTTCAGGACGGCTACACACACTACGGGCCGTCCGCTGGTCAGCCAGAGTTACGCGAGGCTGTAGCCAAGCACCAAACCGAGTATCAAGGGTATGAGATTTCTCCCAATAGAATACTGATCACGCCAGGTGCCAAGCCTGTGATGTTTTTCTCAATAATGGCGCTTATTGAGGACGGTGACGAGGTTATATGCCCTAACCCCGGATTCCCTATTTACGAGTCCGTAGTTCGGTACGTCGGGGGAGTACCAGTCCCGTTGCCCTTACGTGAGGAAGAGAGGTTCAGTCCTAGCTTGGCCGAGACCCAAAAACTGATAACTGATAAAACAAAAATGATAGTCATAAATTCCCCAAACAACCCTTGCGGATCCTCAACCCCATCCGAAGATCTTGAACAGATAGCTCGCATAGCCGTGAACAACAACTTAGTAGTTCTTTCAGATGAGATTTATAAGGATATGTACTACGAAGGAGAGCAAGCGTCCATTTCCCGTTTCCCCGGAATGAAGGAGCGCACTATCATCCTGGATGGATTTTCGAAGTCGTACGCGATGACGGGCTGGCGGCTCGGCTACGGAGTATTTCCCGATTGGATGCTAGAAGCGGTAACTAGACTTATAACTAACAGCGTCTCGTGCACTTCGACTTTCACCCAGATGGCCGGTATAGCTGCTCTTGAGGGACCGAAAGACTTCGTAGCAAGCATGATGTCAGAGTTTAGAAAGCGTCGGGAGTTGATAGTGCAAGGTTTGAATACCCTTCCTGGTGTCAGTTGCCTGTATCCTAATGGAGCTTTCTATGCGTTTCCAAACATCTCCGGAACCGGACTGTCAAGTGAAGAGTTTGCCGATGTTGCTCTTGAAAAGTTCGGAGTGGCGCTCCTTTCTGGCACATCCTTCGGCGAATACGGCGACAGTTTCATACGCATATCGTTTGCCAACTCCCTCGAAAATTTGGAAGATGGCCTGCATCGTCTAGAAACAATGCTGAAAGCGGGAGGGTGAACGCCATCTACTGTGTGATTCCCCAGATTATGGCTCGTACACACATTAGCCCAGGCCGTAATGTAGTATCAATGAAAACCTCATACAGGCTAAATGCCGTATCATCCCCAGTGATTTTGCGAGCAATACAGTTCCAAGACGCACAGAATGTCTGAATCAAGAGACCAGAGAGAAGACTCCTCCCTTAAAGAGTGGGGAGCTCTAAAGGTGCAACGATCTGTAGCTGCCGCGTTGGCGGATATGGGTTATCAGGTGCCCTCCCAAATTCAAGAACAGGCCATACCGCTTATTCAACAAGGTCGGGATGTAGTAGGTCAGGCCGTTACAGGTTCAGGAAAGACTGCCGCGTTTGGGATTCCAGCCGTCGAGAAAGTCAATATCGCAGATAAGTTTGTGCAGGTCGTCATTCTTGTTCCTACAAGAGAGCTGGCTCAGCAGGTTGCCAAGGAAATAAAGGCGATAGGTGCTCAAAAGAGTACGAAAACAGCCGTTATATATGGGGGCGAACCCATAATGAAGCAATTCAAACGTCTCAACTCTGGGGTACACATTGTGGTAGGCACGCCCGGACGCGTTATGGACCATATGCAGAGAGGTTCTTTGAATTTAGGCAGGATACGTATGGCGGTACTTGACGAAGCTGACGAGATGTTGGACATAGGTTTTGCCGATGATATGGAAACTATCCTCAGAACGACTCCGCGTTCCCGTCAGACTGCTCTGTTTTCCGCCACAATTCCTGGCTTCATATTCCGTCTCATAAGACGATACCTTTACCAGCCGTCGTGGGTAAAGCTGTCGCAAGCATCGCAGTTCGACTCCATCGCTACTGTTGATAACGTGAGGCAGGTGTACTACGAAGTTGCGGAACAGGACAAGTTCAAAGCTGCCGATATGATGCTGAGTGATATGGACAAGGACGCACATACCCTTATCTTCAGACGTACACAGATCGGAGTCGAAAGGATGGCAGCATATCTAGGACCGCGCTACCATGTGCGAGGTCTGCACGGCAGAATGAACCAGTCGGAACGCAACAGCATAATGGAAACCTTTCGCTTGGGCAAAGTACGCACTTTGGTAGCCACGAACCTGGCAGCTAGAGGGTTGGACATACCATCCATAACTCACGTCATCAACAGTGATATGCCTGGCACGGTTGAAGAGTATGTTCATCGTATAGGTCGCACGGCACGCATGGGTAAGCAGGGTCAAGCTATAACCTTTGTGAGCCAGTGGGATTACGATATGCTGGAGAAGATACAGCGCAAAGTAGGCAAACACAAGCTGGAACGCGGGATATTATCTTTGTATTCACAAGACAGAAAAGACGAGGATGTTAAATCAAACGGGAACAGTTCTCGTGATATACGTTCAAGGTATAAGAGTGACCGCAATTCTCACAACGATTGAAGAAAGTTTGCATCCCTTAGTACAAACACCGTATCTAGACTCAGGACATTTCAGTCCAAAAGATTCCTGATTCGCGCTTCATAGGCTGTGTTCCGCTAAATGTCAAAATATCCCCATGCTTTACTTCTAGTAAATAGTAAATAGTAAGAAGAATCGGGGAACAGACTTGCCCTAAGCGATACATACGATGAAGTACGCAAGGGAGCAAGACTGATTATTGCTTACGATGAACCTAGCAACTCATTCATCGGCACTGTAGAAAACACGATAGAAAAGGCCTTACAGGAAGTCAGGGTTGAAGTGCATCTATCTAGCGGAATTGAGCTTGGGCCAACCAAAAGTGTTGATCTGGATCCAGGGGAAAGGACGAATGTAGCTCTCCTAGCCACTGCACAGCCTTTTGGCGGATGGACGCCACACGCTGAAGTCGGAGTTGGAGAACACGGAGCCGAAGGTGAAAGCAGAGATAATACACAACCTGAAGGCAATCAAGAGCGCAAAAGCGGCGAGAGTAACCAGTATGACGACGACGACCGAGAAAGAGGACTGAAAGACACTCAAGCGGAGAAGATAGGGACTAACAACGTTGTGAGCGGCTGTGTTACCCAATCAACTCAAGAGGCTGACTGGTTATAGTACCGTCCGCTAATCTGCACTTCAATTAGTTATTGTAGAACTCGGGATAAACCTCAGCTCCAATTGTCGGGGTTTGCATTGGTCGCCCGGAAACCATCAGGTGCGTCATCTCTACCTTTGTCGCGTTAAGGAACCCAAGGAGATTTAACTTAGAAAATAGGGACATTAGATCTCCTCACCACCAAGATCTAGAAATCCCTCCCCGCATCCATGGGTAAACCGGCGCGAGGCTCGCAGGCAACTTGTCGTCATCAGTCGTAAAGTACTCAAGGTCAAAACCGGTATTCCCCCGACGCCGTATGGCTATTAAGTTCATTTTTCTGTTGCGATAATAGGAAAGTGCCACGCCACATCTGGATAAATTACTATAGGCTCCTACAATGTAGTCGCACCCGCTCAGGAAATATACGTTCTTTATCGCTGTCATAGCTTCCTGCTTCTTCAGCTCCGGACTTCTTCTAACCATACCATTATTATGATTATCGTAACGTTTCTCCTGTTCGTCGTAGATAAAGGTGATCCCTGAGTCTCTTGGCAAACGTTGCAGAAATTCCGGCGAGTCGGTAGTGACAAACACTGTTTTAATACCGCTCTCAGAAACCACTCGCTCTATTGCCTGCAAAAAGTTGGCATCTGAATGTTTACGGTAAACCTCATTAGGGAGCAGCTTTATGTCTCCCAAGCGCGCGTGAAGCCCAATAACCGGCTGCTGTTTGTCCAAACCTATTTCGCGCTTGCGGCTATAAATGTGTTCCTGATACTCCTCCTTAAGTTCCAGAAATGAATTCAGTAACAGGCCATCAAGGTAAAGGTAACTGTAAGGCATGTGAAGTGGTGCGGTGTAGTTGATATCCGAGTACCGTATGCCGTATTTTATTGGCATATTTACCTCCTCCGACATTCTCCATGCCATGTCGTTGAAAAAGCTACCGTTAGTATCAAAAAGCACTGCCTTATCTCGTTGCGGTAAAAAATTTAGCTGTTTCTGAGTTCGCAAACCTGTATTTTGCAAAGAGTGAATACTGATAGGCTTGAAGCAGAAATCATAGGGTGATTTGCCGTTATCATAAAGCACCGTCCGGTCGTAAAGGTATCCTAACCTGAGGCCATTGATTAGCCCTAACAGTTGACCGGTTGAACCCGATCGATGTTCAGGCTGAACGATCAAAAATCTAGCGTCTTCGGCGAGGGTTTCAAACTGCAACAAGCGGATTTTATCAATAATGTGGCTGTCCAGTGCCTTGAGTTCGTCCTCAGAGTAAGGCACCGACATGGGTGGCGTTTCCAGTACCAGGCGATCGATTTTTCTCAAATACACTAATGCCCGCCTCCGAAAAAAGTTGAAATATACCCGTCGCAAGGTAAAGTATACCCGTCGCAAAATGTGATTTCGCATCACCAATGCAAATGCAACGGTAGAGACCTTCCGCTTCAAGCTGTACCGTGAGACCTTTCTCAAGAACTTTAGGATTCTCAGTATCTGCCACCCAAAGGCATATCAGGGGGGGGGGGGGGGGGGGGGGGTAGCTAGGCACCAGACTAGAGTATTACGTTCATCATTATTGAATAGAACTTGGGATAAATCCTCAGCTCCAATTGTCGGGGTTTTCATTGGAGATTTAACGTAGCCAATAGTCACGGGCAGTCCCCTTATGAATCCATGGCGAAACCGGTGCGGCGCTCACAGGCAACTTGTCATCGTCGGTCGTAAAGTACTCAAGGTCAAAGCCGGTATTCCCACGACGCCGTATGATTATTGCGTTCATTTTTCTGTTGCGATAATAGGAAAGTGCCATGCCACATCTGGATAAATTACTATAGGCCCCTAAAATGTAGTCGCACCTGCTCAGGAAATATGCGTTCTTCATCGCTGTCATAGTTTCCTGCTTCTTCAGCTCCGGCCTTATTCTAACCATAGAATTATTACGATTATTATAACGTTTCTCCTGCTCGTCGTAGATAAAGGTGATCCCTGAATCTCTTGGCAAACGTTGCAGAAATCCCGGCGAGTCGGTAGTGACAAACACTGTTTTAATGCCGCTCTCAGAAACCACTCGCTCTATTGCCTGCAGAAAGTTGGCATCTGAATGTACACGGTAATAAGATGCTCTATCTTCTTTTACATCTCCTAAGCGAGCGTGAAGTCCAATAACCGGCTGCTGTTTGTCCAAACCTATTTCGCGCTTGCGGCTATAGATGTGTTCCTGGTACTCCTCCTTAAGTTCCAGAAATGAATTCATTAACAAGCCATCAACGTAAAGGTAACTATGAGGCATGTGAAGTGGTGCAGTGTAGTTGATATCCGAGTACCGTATGCCGTATCTTATTGGCATCTCTACCTCATTCGCCATTCTCCATGCCATGTCGTTGAAAAAGCTACCGTTAGGATCAAAACGCACCGCCCTCTCTGGTTGCAGTAAAAAATTTAAAGTGGGCTGTTTCTGAGTTTGCAGCCCTGTATTTCCCAAAGAGTGAATACCAATAGGCTTGAAGCAGAAATCATAGGGTGATTTGCCGTCATCATAAAGCACCGTCCGGTCGTAAAGGTATCCCAACCTGAGGCCAGTGATTAGCGTTACTAGTTCACCGATTGAACCCGCTCCATAGTGGGGTTGAACGATCAAAAATCTAGCGTCTTCGGCGAGGGTTTCAAACTGCAACAAGCGGATTTTATCAATAATGTGGCTTTCCAGTGCCTTGAGTTCGTCATCAGAGTAAGGCACCGACATAGGTGGCGTTTCCAGTGACAGACGATCTATTTTTCTCAAATGCGCTAATGCCCGCCTCCGAAAAAAGGTGAAGTATACCCGTTTCAAAATGTGATTTCGCATCACCAATACAACGGTAGAGACCTTCCACTTCAAGCTGTACCGTGAGGCCTTTCTCAAGAACTTTAGTATTCTCAATATCTGTTACCCCAAGGCATATCAGGGGGGGGGGGGGGGGGGGGGTAGCTAGGCACCAGACTAGAGTATTACGTTCATCATTATTGAATAGAACTTGGGATAAATCCTCAGCTCCAATTGTCGGGGTTTTCATTGGAGATTTAACGTAGCCAATAGTCACGGGCAGTCCCCTTATGAATCCATGGCGACACTGGCGCGGCGCTCGCAGGCAACTTGTCGTCATCGGTCGTAAAGTACTCAAGGTCAAAGCCGGTATTCCCACGCCGCCGTATGGTTATTGCGTTCATTTTTCTGTTGCGATAATAGGAAAGTGCCATGCCACATCTGGATAAATTACTATAGGTTCCTACAATGTAGTCGCACCTGCTCAGGAAATATGCGTTCTTTATCGCTGTCATAGTTTCCTGCTTCTTCAGCTCCGGCCTTATTCTAACCATATAATTATTATAATTATCGTAACGTTTCTCCTGTTCGTCGTAGATAAAGGTGATCCCTGAATCCCTTGGCAAACGTTGCAAAAATTCCGGCGAGTCGGTAGTAACAAACACTGTTTTAATACCGCTCTCAGAAACTACTCGCTCTATTGCCTGCAGAAAGTTCGTAGCTGAATGTAAACGGTAAACCTGATCAGGGATCAGCTTTGTGTCTCCCAAGCGCGCGTGAAGCCCTATAACCGGCTGCTGTTTGTCCAAACCTATTTCGCGCTTGCGGCTATAGATGTGTTCCTGATACTCCTCCTTAAGTTCCAGAAATGAATTCAGTAACAGACCATCAACGTAAAGGTAACTGTGAGGCATGTGAAGTGGTGCGGTGTAGTTAATATCCGAGTACCGTATGCCGTATCTTATTGGCATATCTACCTCACGTGCCATTTGCCATGCCATGTCGTTGGGAAAGCTAATATTAGCATCAAAAAACACTGCCTTATCTCGTTGCAGTAAAAAATTTAGCTGTTTTCGAGTTTGCAGCCCTGTATTTCGCAAAGAGTGAATACTGATGGGCTTGAAGCAGAAATCATAGGGTGATTCGCCGTCATCATAAAGCACCGTCCGGTCGTAAAGGTATCCCAACCTGAGGCCAGTGATTAGCGTTACCAGTTCACCGATTGAACCCGCTCCATAGCCAGGTTTAACGATCAAAAATCTAGCGTTTTCAGCGAGGGTTTCAAACTGCAACAAGCGGATTTTATCAATAATGTGGCTTTCCAGTGCCTTCAGTTCGTCATCAGAGTAAGGCACCGACATGGGTGGCGTTTCCAGTACCAGACGATCTATTTTTCTCAAATGCGCTAATGCCCGCCTCCGAAAAAAGGTGAAGTATACCCGTTTCAAAATGTGACTTCGCATCACCAATGCAACGATAGAGACCTTCCACTTCAAGCTGTACCGTGAGGCCTTTCTCAAGAACTTTTTTAGTATTCTCAATATCTGTCACTCCAAGGCATATCGGGGGGGGGGGGGGGTAGCTAGGTACCAAACTAGAGTATTACGTTCATCATTTATTTCAATTAGTTATTGTAGAACTCGGGATAAACCTCAGCTCCAATTGTCGGGGTTTTCATTGGTCGCCCGGAAACCATCACGTGCGTCACCTCTACCTTTCTCGCGTTAAGGAATCCAAGGAGATTTAACGTAGAAAATAGGGACGGTAGGTCTCCTTACTACCAATATATGGGAATCCCGCCCTGCATCCATGGCGACACCGGCGCGAGGCTCGCAGGCAACTTGTCGTCATCGGTCGTAAAGTACTCAAGGTCAAAGCCGGTATTCCCACAACGCCGTATGGTTATTGCGTTCATTTTTCTGTTGCGATAATAGGAAAGTGCCATGCCACATCTGGATAAATTACTATAGGTTCCTACAATGTAGTCGCACCCGCTCAGGAGATATACGTTCTTTATCGCTGTCATAGTTTCCTGCTTCTTCAGCTCAGGACTTATTCTAACCATACCATTATTATGATTATCGTAACGTTTCTCCTGTTCGTCGTAGATAAAGGTGATACCTGAGTCTCTTGGCAAACGTTGCAGAAATTCCGGCGAGTCGGTAGTAACAAACACTGTTTTAATACCGCTCTCAGAAACCACTCGCTCTATTGCCTGAAGAAAGTTGGCATCTGAATGTAAACGGTAAACCTCCTCAGGGAGCAGCTTTGTGTCTCCCAAGCGCGCGTGAAGACCAATAACCGGCTGCTGTTTGTCTAAACCTATTTCGCGCTTGCGGTTATAGATGTGTTCCTGATACTCCTCCTTAAGTTCCAGAAATGAATTCAGTAACAGGCCATCAACGTAAAGGTAACTGTAAGGCATGTGAAGTGGTGCGGTGTAGTTGATATCCGAGTACCGTATGCCGTATCTTATTGGCATATCTACCTCACATGCCATTTGCCATGCCATGTCGTTGAAAAAGCTACGGTTAGCACTAAAAAGCACTGCCTTATCTCGTTGCAGTAAAAAATTTAAAGTGGGCTGTTTCTGAGTTTGCAGCTCTATATTTCCCAAAGAGTGAATACCAATAGGCTTGAAGCAGAAATCATAGGGTGATTTGCCGTCATCATAAAGCACCGTCCGGTCGTAAAGGTATCCCAATCTGAGGCCAGTGATTAGCGTTACCAGTTCACCGATTGAACCCGCTCCATAGCTAGGTTGAACGATCAAAAATCTAGCGTTTTCAGCGAGGGTTTCAAACTGCAACAAGCGGATTTTGTCAATAATGTGGCTGCCCAGTGCCTTGAGTTCGTCCTCGGAGTAAGGCACCGACATGGGTGGCGTTTCCAGTACCAGACGATCTATTTTTCTCAAATGCGCTAATGCCCGCCTCCGAAAAAAGGTGAAGTATACCCGTTTCAAAGAGACCTTCCACTTCAAGCTGTACCGTAAGACCTTTCTCAAGAACTTTTTTAGTATTCTCAATATCTGTCACTCCAAGGCATATCGTGGGGGGGGGGGGGGGGGGGGGGGGGTAGCTAGGTACCAAACTAGAGTATTACGTTCATCATTTATTTCAATTAGTTATTGTAGCACTCGGGATAAACCTCAGCTCCAATTGTCGGGGTTTTCATTGGTCGCCCAGAAACCACCACGTGCGTCACCTCTACCTTTGCCGCGTTAAGGAATCCAAGGAGATTTAACTTAGAAAATAGGGACGGTAGGTCTCCTTACTACCTAGGTCTAGGAATCCCTGCATCCATGGCGACACCGGCGCGACGCTCGCAGGCAATTTGTTGTCGTCGGTCGTAAAGTACTCAAGGTCAAAGCCGGTATTCCCACGACGCCGTATGGTTATTGCGTTCATTTTTCTGTTGCGATAATAGGAAAGCGCCATGCCACATCTGGATAAATTACTATAGGCCCCTAAAATGTAGTCGCACCTGCTCAGGAAATATGCGTTCTTTATCGCTGTCATAGTTTCCTGCTTCTTCAACTCCGGCCCTATTCTAACCATATAATTATTATGATTATTGTAACGTTTCTCCTGCTCGTCATAGATAAAGGCGATCCCTGAATCTCTTGGCAAACGTTGCAGAAATTCCGGCGAGTCGGTAGTAACAAACACTGTTTTAATACCGCTCTCAGAAACCACTCGCTCTACTGCCTGCAGAAAGTTGGCATCTGAATGTACACGGTAATAAGCTGCTCCATCTTCTTTTACATCTCCTAAGCGAGCGTGAAGTCCAATAACCGGCTGCTGTTTGTCCAAACCTATTTCGCGCTCGCGGTTATAGATGTGTTCCTGATACTCCTCCTTAAGTTCCAGAAATGAATTCAGTAACAGGCCATCAACGTAAAGGTAACTGTGGGGCATGTGAAGTGGTGCGGTGTAATTGATATCCGAGTACCGTATGCCGTATCTTATTGGCATATCTACCTCAACCGCCATTTGCCATGCCATGCTGGGAGAGCCAAAACGCACCGCCCTCTCTCGTTGCAGTAAAAAATTTAAAGTGGGCTGTTTCTGAGTTTGCAGCCCTGTATTTCCCAAAGAGTGAATACCAATAGGCTTGAAGCAGAAATCATAGGGTGATTTGCCGTCATCATAAAGCACCGTCCGGTCGTAAAGGTATCCCAACCTGAGGCCAGTGATTAGCGTTACCAGTTCACCGATTGAGCCCGCTCCATAGTGAGGTTGAACGATCAAAAATCTAGCGTCTTCGGCGAGGGTTTCAAACTGCAACAAGCGGATTTTATCAATAATGTGGCTTTCCAGTGCCTTGAGTTCGTCATCAGAGTAAGGCACCGACATAGGTGGCGTTTCCAGTACCAGACGATCGATTTTTCTCAAATGCGCTAATGCCCGCCTCCGAAAAAAGGTGAAGTATACCCGTTTCAAAATGTGATTTCGCATCACCAATTCAGCGGTAGAGACCTTCCGCTTCAAGCTGTACCGTGAGACCTTCCTCAAGAACTTTAGTATTCTCAATATCTGTCACTCCAAAGCATATCGTGGGGGGGGGGGGGGGGGGGGGGGGGTAGCTAGTTACCAGACTAGAGTATTACGTTCATCATTCATTTCAAACAATATTGAATAGAACTTGGGATAAATCCTCAGCTCCAATTGTCGGGGTTTTCACTGGTCGTCCGGAAACCACCACGCGTATCACCTCTACTTTTGTCGAGTTTCAAGGAATCCAAGGAGATTTAACGTAGCCAATAGTCACGGGCAGTCCCCTTATGAATCCATGGTGAAACCGGTGTGGAGCTCGCTGGCAACTTGTCGTCGTCGGTCGTAAAGTACTCAAGGTCAAAGCCGGTATTCCCACGACGCCGTATGGCTATTGCGTTCATTTTTCTGTTGCGATAATAGGAAAGCGCTATGCTACATCTGGATAAATTACTATAGGCTCCTACAATGTAGTCGCATCCGCTCAGGAGATACGCGTTCTTTATGGCTGTCATAGTTTCCTGCTTCTTCAGCTCCGGTCTTATTCTAACCATAGAATTATTAAGATTATTGTAACGTTTCTCCTGCTCGTCGTAGATAAAGGTGATCCCTGAATCTCTTGGCAAACGTTGCAGAAATCCCGGCGAGTCGGTAGTAACAAACACTGTTTTAATACCGCTCTCAGAAACTACTCGCTCTATTGCCTGCAGAAAGTTCGTAGCTGAATGGTTACGGTAATAACATGTTCCATCTGTTTTTACATCGCCGAAGCGAGCGTGAAATCCAATAACCGACTGCTGTTTGTCCAAACCTATTTCGCGCTTGCGGCTATAGATGTGTTCCTGGTAATCCTCCTTAAGTTCCAGAAAGGAATTTAGTAACAGGCCATCAACGTAAAGGGAACTGTAAGGCATGTGAAGTGGTGTGGTATGATTGATGTCCGAGTATCGTATGCCGTATTGAATCGGCAAATGTCCCTCACGCGCCAACCTCCATGCCATGTTGGAACAGCCAGAGCCAAAACTTACTGTCCTCTCTCGTTGCAGTAAAAAATTAAAAGCGGGCTGTTTCTGAGTTTGCAGCCCTGTATTTCCCAAAGAGTGAATACCAATAGGCTTGAAGCAAAAATCATAGGGTGATTTGCCGTGATCGTAAAGCACCGTCCGGTCGTAAAGGTATCCCAACCTGAGGCCAGTGATTAGCGCTACCAGTGTACCGGTTGACCCCACTTTATAGTGAGGCTGAACGATCAAAAATCTAGCGTCTTCGGCGAGGGTTTCAAACTGCAACAAGCGCATTTTATCAATAATGTGGCTGTCCAGTGCCTTCAGTTCGTCCTCAGAGTAAGGCACCGACATGGGTGGCGTTTCCAGTACCAGAAGATCTATTTTTCTCAAATGCGCTAAAGCCCGCCTCCGAAAAAAGGTGAAGTATACCCGCTTCAAAATGTGATTTCGCATCACCAATGCAACGGTAGAAACCTTCCACTTCCTCCTGTACCGTGAGACCTTTCTCAAGAACTTTAGGATTCTCAATATCTGCCACCCCAGGACATATCGTGGAGGGGGGTACCAGACGAGAGTATTACGTTCATCATTTATTTCAATTAGTTATTGTAGAACTCAGAATAAACCTCAGCTCCAATTGTCGGGGTTTTCATTGGTCGTCCGGAAACCATCACGTGTGTCACTTCTACCTTCTTTGTCGCGTTTAAGGAATCCAAGGAGATTATAACTTAGAAAATAGGGACGGTAGGTCTCCTCACCACCAAGATCTGGGAATCCATCCCTGCATCCATGGCGACACCGGCGCGACGCTCGCAGGCAACTTGTCATCGTCGGTCGTAAAGTACTCAAGGTCAAAGCCGGTATTCCCACGACGCCGTATGGCTATTAAGTTCATTTTTCTGTTGCGATAATAGGAAAGTGCCACGCCACATCTGGATAAATTACTATAGGTTCCTACAATGTAGTCGCACCCGCTCAGGAGATACGCGTTCTTTATCGCTGTCATAGTTTCCTGCTTCTTCAGCTCCGGTCTTATTCTAACCATAGAATTATTATGATTATTGTAACGTTTCTCCTGCTCGTCGTAGATAAAGGTGATCCTTGAATCTCTTGGCAAACGTTGCAGAAATTCCGGCGAGTCGGTAGTGACAAACACTGTTTTAATACCGCTCTCAGAAACCACTCGTTCTATTGCCTGCAGAAAGTTGGCATCTGAATGTTTACGGTAAACCTGCCCACGGCCCACCTTTGTGTCTCCCAAGCGCGCGTGAAGCCCAATAACCGGTTGCTGTTTGTCCAAACCTATTTCGCGCTCGCGGCTATAGATGTGTTCCTGGTACTCCTCCTTAAGTTCCAGAAATGAATTCAGTAACAGGCCATCAACGTAAAGGTAACTGTGGGGCATGTGAAGTGGTGCGGTGTAATTGATATCCGAGTATCGTATGCCGTATCTTATTGGCATATCTACCTCACGCGCCATTTGCCATGCTATGTTGGAACAGTAGGGGCCAAAACGCACCGCCCTCTCTCGTTCCAGCAAAAAATTTAAAGTGGGCTGTTTCTGAGTTTGCAGCCCTGTATTTCGCAAAGAGTGAATACCAATAGGCTTGAAGCAGAAATCATAGGGTGATTTGCCGTCATCATAAAGCACCGTCCGGTCGTAAAGGTATCCCAACCTGAGGCCAGTGATTAGCGTTACCAGTTCACCAATTGAACCCGCTTTATAGTGAGGTTGAACGATCAAAAATCTAGCGTCTTCGGCAAGGGTTTCAAACTGCAACAAGCGCATTTTATCAATAATGCGGCTGTCCAGTGCTTTGAGTTCGTCATCAGAGTAAGGCACCGACATGGGTGGCGTTTCCAGTACCAGACGATCGATTTTTCGCAAATACGCTAAAGCCCGCCTCCGAAAAAAGGTGAAGTATACCCGTTTCAAAATGTGATTTCGCATCACCAATGCAACGATAGGGACCTTCCACTTCAAGCTGTACCGTAAGACCTTTCTCAAGAACTTTTTTAGTATTCTCAATATCTGTCACCCCAAGGCATATCGTGGGGGGGGGGGGGGTATTAAGTTCACTATTTATTACTCATTACTGCGATGCCTAGGAGAATATTACAGCAGATCTAAAGAAGTTACTTTCGGATCCGACGACGTAGCCGCACTCGCTCATTGAAGATACACGTTCTTTTCGGTCATTTAGTGAATAACGGCGACTTCTCTAATCGTCTTCCAGAGTTGAGGTATCCCCTTCAGGCAAACCCAGCTCGCGAGCCTTCAGGAGTCTACGCATTATCTTCCCCGAACGAGTCTTGGGAAGTATCTCAATGAAGTCAATCTCGCGCGGAGCAACGCCCGCCGACATTTTATCACGCGTAAATCGCATGAGTTCACGCCGGAGCGAGTCGGAGGGTTGGAATCCTGAGTTAAGCGTTACAAAAGCCTTAACTGTCTCCATGGCTACAGGGTCCGGCTTGCCTATTACTCCTGCTTCGGCTACCGCGGGATGCTCAATAAGCGCGCTCTCCACCTCAAACGGTCCGACCAGATGGCCAGCGGTGTTTATCACGTCATCCGAGCGCCCTTGAAACCAAAAGTAACCATCTTCGTCCTTAGACGCCTGGTCACCCGTTATGTACCAGCTGCGTTTGAACCGCTCGTTGTAGAGTTTGTCTTGTCGCCAATAGGCATGAAACATCGAGGGCCAGCCAAGTCGTACTGCCAAGAGGCCAGGTTTGCCGGGCGGCAAAACTGAGTAGTCCTCATCCAAGATGCCAAGCTCTATACCCGGCAAAGGTTTACCCATAGAACCAGGGCGTACAGGTACAGAAGCAAAGTTCGCACACATTATCGCGCCTGTCTCTGTCTGCCACCAGTTGTCATGTATTGGAAGGCCAAACTGCTCCATGCTCCATACAACTGCTTCTGGGTTGAGAGGCTCACCCACGCTAGCAATAAACCTCAGAGAGGATAGAGAGTGCTGTTGCACAGGAGATTCACCCGCGCGCATAAGCAGACGAACAGCTGTAGGAGCCGTATACCATACAGACACATCGTATTTGTCTATAACGTCGTACCATTTGTTTGCGCTGAAACCTCCCTCATAAATAATCTGCGTAACGCCGTTCGTCCAAGGAGCAATTATTCCGTATGACGTTCCAGTAACCCAACCCGGATCCGCTGTACACCAGTACACATCGTCAGGATGCAAGTCCAAAGCCCACTTGCCGGTAAGCCACTGTTGTATAACAGCCTGATGCCTGTGAAGTACGCCCTTAGGTTTGCCAGTAGACCCTGAAGTGTAATGCATAATTGCAAAATCGTACTGACTTGTATTCGTTATCTGAAAGTTTATCCCGTCGGCATCGTTCATCAGTGCCTCATAAGAAACGTCACCAGGAGAGAGCGGATGAGAAAAACGGCCGTTCTTATTGACCACTATCACATGCTCAAGCGACGGTAAATCTCCGAGTATAGGCGCTATCTTTGATCTGAGATCCGGTGAGGTAACAAGGAAGCGAGCATCTGCATCCGCGAGCCTATCTCGTACAGGATCTGGACCGAACGCGGAAAAGAGGGGACCTACTATACCTCCTGCTTTCAATGCTCCAAGTATAGCGAAATACAGCTCCGGCAACCTATCCATAAAGAAGAAGATTCTGTCGCCAGTCTCCAAACCCAACCCTCTAATTGCAGCGCCGAACTTGTCTGTCTCTTCCTTCATCTCTCTATACGTGAAACTTTCTTCTTCTCCGTTCTTGCCAAGCCATATCATTGCTGTTTTATCTCCCCTCCCATGCACAACGTGTCGGTCTATGGCTTCATAAGCGTTATTCAGTCCCCCGTGCGGCAACCAGTCCATTTGATCAAACGCGTCGCGAAACCAATTGAAAGAGGCGCGTGCCCGTTCGTAATTGGCAAGATTAGGCATCCTGTCCGGGCTGAGAGGAACAGACTTATTTATTTGTTCAAAACGCATTTTCAAACCCCTTTTGGCATAGATTACGTGAACATCAATCAAGGCGCCGCCATACAAAAGGCGGCGCAAAGGCATACAATATTGAGAGAGTGCTATCTAAAATAGAACCTCATAATGTCCTTATTCTACCTTTTGCTCAAACAGAGGGACAAGGGACAACCCACTGGAAATTTACATTTACGGAGCAACCAAAAATATGAAACTTCTGTTCTTAAAAGACGCTCTGCCTACGGCCAGGGCAGGCGAGGTAAAAGAGGTAAAAAAAGGGTTCGGTAGGAACTATTTGCTACCCAAAGGGATAGCAGTGCTCGCTACAAAACAGGCTCTTATAAAAGCGGAAGATCTCCGCAGAGAGGCTGAAGAACGCAGGAAGCTTGAGATGCAATCTTGGGCTGAGACAGCTAAAAAACTTGAAGATAGCGGGGTGATTTTAGAAGCACGAGGCGCACCCTCTGGAAAGCTGTACGGTTCTATAACCCAAGTGATGATAGCCGAAGCGGTGTCTGAAGTCTGCGGCAGAAACGTACTAAGAAAAAATGTGTCTATCCAGCAACCGATAAGAACTGCTGGTACGCATACAGTGCCCGTAAAACTTGTTGAAGATATATGGGCAAAAACGGCTATAACTATAAAATTAGAAGGAGCACCGGAACAAAAAGTAGAAAAGCCCACAGCAGATAAGACGGAGAAAAAGGAAGAACCTACCCCTCAAAACGACAAAGCCTCCACAAAGTAAGATACTGTCTACTTCCAGTGTGACAACCGACTCATCCGCCGATTGCTCGAAACAAACAAGCTCCTGCCCCACGATATAGCCGCTGAAGAAGCGGTTATAGGTTCCCTGCTCATAGACGGTCAAGGTATCAACTCAGTCTCTGGACTAATAGCTCCGGACGACTTCTACAGAGAGAGAAACCGCCAAGTCTACGAAGCCGCTCTGGCTGTATTTTCCAGAGGTGAAGCTATAAACCAAGTTACCGTAGCACATGAGCTGGATGCTAAAGAGTTGCTCGAAAATATAGGTGGAATGGCATATCTTACCCAAACCGCTGCAGAGATACCTACTTCAGTACACATCGCGCACTACGCTCAAATCGTAAAGCGAACCTCTCTTATGAGACGCTTGATAGACGCCGCGCAACAGATAGCCGACATAGGATACGCAAACGACGCGGATGTAACCGATTCTCTAGGCAGAGCTGAAGAGGCTCTGGCAAAGGTCAGGCAAGGCCACGAGTTACATGACTTCCTGCATATAAAGGACAGCCTAGGCTCTATGCTGAAAGAAGGTGACGAGAGTCCTGAAGAACATGACAAGAAGCCCTTACGCTCAGGATTTTCGAGTATGGATCATCTTTTAGGGGGGTTGCATCGTTCCGATATGATTGTGGTCGCAGCGAGACCGTCAGTAGGCAAATCTATGTTAGGGCTTAACATGGCTGTCAGCGTCGCACTTGATGGATACACAGTTGCAGTCTTTAGTCTTGAGATGGGCGTAGAACAGGTCGCGGCGAGGCTCCTAGCGAATCGATCTAATATAGAGATGCAACGCCTCCGCAACACCCACTCGCTAAGCGACAACGAAGAGGCGCGCAAAGTGGACTCTATCGGACTGCTCTCTTCCGCCGAGATATACATAGACGACACACCTATCCAGACAGTTGTAGAAATGCGCAACAAGGCGAGAAGACTTCAGATGGAACGGGGTCTGGACTTCGTAGTGGTGGACTATATGCAACTGATAGACGGAGGTAGAGGTAGACGAGACGCTAACCGAGTTCAGGAGGTATCTGAGATATCTCGCCAGATAAAGGGTATGGCCAGAGACATGAACGTGCCAGTCCTGGCGATATCCCAGCTCAGCAGGGCCATTGAGCATAGGCAGTCACATCGCCCCGTGCTCTCAGATCTCAGGGAGTCGGGAAGCATAGAGCAAGACGCGGATATTGTGATGTTCATACATAGAGTGGACAGAACGATGTCCGAGAAAGAGTGGAATAAGACAAACGAAGGAGCACCCTACCCGAGAGGCTTGGCCGAACTGATAGTAGCAAAACATCGGCACGGCCCCATAGGCAGTATATACCTTGCCGTAAAAGATGAGATAGGCAAGTTTTCTTCAGTTCCAGAAGCGAGAGCGGCCGAGCTTAGGCAAGCGGCTCATGCTTAGATGATCAGATGAGAACGCCAAAGAGCTTCAGCGTCTTCCCTTTAGGAGTCCATTTCACGCCCGTGCCTAGCCCTGTCTTAGCCAGCTTGCTTGAGGAAATACACGATATAGATGAACTCAAGATAATTTTGAGGACTATATGGAAGCTACATTCCAAAAAAGCAGGGACTTGGCGATCCATTACACAAAGCGAGCTTTGTGCAGATAGGACAGTAGCAGCGATGCTACAAACAGAGGGGATAGAGCTTGAAAAAAGGGTAAGCAAAGCGCTCTCAGCAGCCACGTCCAAAGGAGTTTTCCTAGTCTGGAAACGAAGTAAAGACGACGAATATCTACTAAATACTGAGCCAAATCGAAGGCTTGTTATGCGGTCATCCTCTCCTCCGAAAAGGCAAGAGCCCTACGCTCCAGAAACCCGCCAAAATCTTGGCCCACCACCTGCGGAGGGTTTGGCGATAAGGGCTTACGAAGAAAATATCGGGGAGATAACCCCAATGGTGGCTGAGTCTATCAGAGACTCGTTAGCGTTTCATACGGAACAGGAGATAGCCTCCGCAATACGCACTGCAGTTGAAGCCAATACCCGTAATTGGAGTTACGTAGCGGCTGTCCTAAAACGTATGAGGGAGAGAAGAGCACATGGAAAGCATGGACAACATTCTGCGAAGACTGGAGATGACTTCATACGAGAATACCGGAAGAAGCAGAAGCAACGCGGAAACCGTCTCCACTGAACGTCTTAAGTGCGAAATATGCGACGATTGGCGCTGGATAAGAGTCAACACAGGCGAAGATAGTCCGGAGATACAGCCGTGCGAATGTCAGAAGGAGGTTTGGGGTAGAGATAAAACTTCGCGCTTGATCGAATATTCTGGGATAGGACCACTAGCTAGAATGACCTTTGAATCCGCCATTCCTGAAGGACGCTCCGGCATTTCAGATTCCGAGTCGTTCCACAATGCCCGTTCTCGCGTTTATGAATACGCCTGCACCCCTTCAGGCTGGTTGGTGCTGACTGGCTCGCCAGGAATTGGGAAAACTCACCTAGCAGCGGCTGTAGTCAACTTCCGTATACAGGGCGGAGAACCCGCCAGATTCGAATCCGTTCCGGCTATGCTGGACCGTATACGAAACGGAGACTACTCTGCAGAATCTGTAGCACTCAGCACACCTCTGCTGGTTTTAGATGACCTAGGCATACAGACTCACTCCGCATGGTCAGAGTCAAAGATAGACAGAATACTGGTACAGCGGTACGCAGAACGAAGTCCGACTTTGATAGTAGCCGGCAAGAGTCTAGAAGCATTGGGCGAAAGAATGCAGGCACGCCTGAACGACAGCTCTTTTGTGTCCGCTATACATATAAAAAGTGGACTGCAACATTCTTTTCAAGCGGACCTAAATCTGCGCAAATTTCAGACTACAAACACCACTTTCAAGTCTTTTTCCGAATCCGGTAGGTTTGGCGCAACCAAAGAACAGATAGCGTCTCTAGCAGCAGCCAAACAGGCAGCAGCCGACTTTGCAATGGACCCAAAAGACTGGCTGTACTTGTGCGGACCTACTGGAGTGGGCAAAACCCACTTAGCAACCGCTATAGTCGGCGTACAGATGGAGTTCGGACATCCTTGCGTATTCAAGTTTACACCTGACCTGCTGGACGAGATGCGACAAACCTTTGACCCTGATAACGACACAGAGTTCTACAGAATGTTTGAACAGATGAAAGAGTCCGAACTACTAATATTGGACGATCTAGGATCGCAAAGCTCTACGCCATGGTCTGAAGAAAAACTGTACCAGATAATTGTGCATAGACACGACCGACGACTCCCAACCGTCATTACAAGCCGCATCATGCTGGATGACGTAGATAAGGAAAACTATACGCCACCCATATTCACGTCCAGGTACGCCGAACCGATAGCATCTCGGCTCAGAGATGCACACGTGGTTACGGAATGCTTGATGCACGCCCCAGACTTTCGCAATCGGGGATGAACTAGGCGTCCCCCAACAACACCTCTCTTGCTACAAAAAGTCTTCAAAAACCGTAAGCATCGCGCCATTCATCTAATAAAATTATAATCCGCAATGCATTTGTATAAACGGTCTGAATTATCCGTTCCTGAGCAATATATGAATTCCGATAAATCAGCCCTGGATTTATCGGTCAACGCTATACGCGTCCTCGCTATAGACGCCGTTGAAGCGGCCGGTTCCGGTCATCCCGGTACTCCGATGGGGCTTGCTCCAGTCGCCTTTGCCTTATGGAGACGGCTTCGACACGATCCACAGCACCCAGACTGGCCAGATAGAGACAGATTTGTCCTTTCATGCGGACATGCATCTATGCTTTTGTACGCGCTGTTGCATCTGAGTGGATACAAGCTTCCTATAGAGGAGATAAAACGCTTCCGGCAGCTAGGATCTATGACTCCCGGACATCCCGAATACGGACGGACTCCCGGTGTAGAAGCTACTACGGGGCCTCTTGGACAGGGATTCGCCAATGCTGTCGGTATGGCCTTTGCTGAAAAAATGCTGGCAGAGATCTACAACCGGCCTGATTTCCCTATAGTCAATCACCGAACGTGGACAATAGTATCAGATGGCGACCTCATGGAAGGTATCACAGCAGAGGCGGCTTCATTGGCAGGACTACATAAGCTTGACAAACTGGTGTGTATCTACGACGACAACAAGATAACTATTGAAGGGGACGCAAAACTGGCCTTTCGTGAAGACGTTTTGAAGCGGTTCAGTTCATACGGCTGGAATACCATAGGTCCTATAGATGGAGACAACACAGACCACGTCGCACAAGCTATTGAGCAGGCGGTCAGGAATCACGACGGACCGACTATCATAACCGCCCGTACGACTATAGGCTGGGGGAGTCCAAATAAAGCTGGCAAAGCGTCCGCTCATGGGCAACCATTGGGCGCAGAAGAAGCTAGACTGACTAAAGAGGCGCTTGGCTGGCGATGGAAGCCTTTCGTCATACCTGAACAGGCCTACAAACTTTTCTCAGAAACTGTTCACAAAGGAGCGCAAGAACGCCTAGAGTGGGTTAGTTTAATGGACAAGTATCGCAACTGGTTCCCCAAAGCTGCCGAGACTTTTGAGAGGAGCCTGGCGGGAGAGTTACCTGAAGATTGGGACATCCTACTTGAAAAGGTGGCTGAAAAGTTTTCAGACCCGGTCGCTACGAGACAGTCTTCAGGCGCGGCGATCGAGGCGATAGCTGCTAAAGCTCCTTTCCTTATAGGCGGATCAGCTGACCTGGCACACTCAAACAATACATTCGTCCCGGGCAGGGGTTCGTTTCAGCCAGAGACGCCAAAGGGGCGCAATATCCATTTCGGAGTGAGAGAGCACGCGATGGGGGCTATATCAAATGGCATAGCTTTGCATAGAGGATTTCTGCCCTATGCTGGGACTTTCTTAGTCTTCTCAGACTATATGAGGGGAGCTATAAGGCTAAGTGCACTCAGTGGTCTTAAGACTATATGGGTATTTACACACGATTCAATTGGCGTAGGCGAAGACGGGCCGACGCATCAGCCTGTATCACAGCTTATGAGCTTGAGGTTAATACCTGGACTCACTACCATCCGCCCTGCCGACGCGGCAGAAACTATAGAAGCATGGAGGATAGCCGTTCAACGCAATACTCCGACTGCTATAGTACTAACTCGCCAGAAAACCCCGTTGCTCGCTTCATTGGGAGCAACGGAGCAGCCCAAGGGTCAGGTCGAAAAGGGAGCTTATATAGTAAAACAGGCTCAAGGGCGAGATCCGGATATAGTGCTGATAGGTACAGGTTCGGAAACCGCCGCTATATTAGAGGCGGCAACCATCTTAGAGAGTGAAAATATCGCTGTCAGGGTAGTCTCTATGCCGTCTTGGGAGCTATTTGAAGAGCAACCGGAGGAATATAGGCAACGGGTAATACCTTCGCGTATACCAACTCGTATTGCGGTAGAGGCGGGCTCATCTTTGGGATGGGATAAGTATGTTGGAGAAAGGGGGGTTATAGTAGCTATGAGGGGCTTCGGAACATCTGCACCTTTCAAAGACGCTTACAAAGAATTCGGGTTTATGCCTTCGCAGATAGCCGAAAAGGCTCTTGAGGCGCTACAAAAAAATCGGAACGGTCAAGATGGTACTACAGCAAATGTTTGTATAGGAGTAGCGGCTGACCATCACGGAATAAACTTAAAAGACGCTATAGCCAAACGATTAATAAGTCAGCAGTATAATGTTGTAGATCTGGGCGCTACGTCGTTCGATCCCGAAGACGACTATCCCGACTTTGCCGCTGCCGCCGCACAGGCAGTCACACGCGGGGATACAGACAAAGCTATAGTGGTATGTGGCTCTGGCGTAGGCGCCGCTATAGCTGCAAACAAGATAGCAGGGGCTAGGGCAGCTATTTGCCATGACGCATACTCGGCGGATCAAGGAGTCAGACACGACGATATGAACGTACTATGCCTTGGAGCGAAGGTTATAGGAGAAGAAGTAGCACTTGAAGCTGTTGAGGCATTTGTGCGCGCACGATTCGACTCACAGGAACGGTACGTGAGAAGAGTGGATAAGGTCTTGAAATTGGAAAAGGACTTTAAAAATGAATAATGAGGCTATTAAGAAACTCAAAGGTGCAGGGCAGTCTATCTGGCTCGACTCTTTAAGCAGGAAACTGATAACCTCCGGAGAGTTGGCTTCACTGGTGTCTCTGGGAGTTTCTGGTGTAACATCCAATCCCGTCATATTCAAACAGGCAATAAATAACGGAACCGCTTATGATCAGGCTGTTATAGAACACGCTAACGCAGGCCTTTCCTCAAAGGAGATCTACGAACGGATAGCGGTGGAAGACATACGCGCTACCGCGGACATATTCATCAACGAATACGAGAGTTCCAATAGAACGGATGGATTCGTATCCATAGAAGTGGATCCGAGCTTGGCAAGAAACACCGAAGGGACCTTTCAGGAAGCCCGCAGGCTCTGGCGCAACGTATCCCGTCCAAACGTTATGATAAAAGTTCCCGGAACGGTTGAAGGAATACCCGCTATAAAAGCCTTGACAGCGGAAGGTATAAACGTCAACGTAACTTTGCTATTTTCTACCCAAGCATACGCTGCCGCATCTGATGCCTATCTCACAGGTTTATCGGACTATCTTGATCGCAACAGAAAACAAGAAAACGCGCCTGCTTCAGTAGCATCTTTCTTTGTAAGTAGACTTGATACAGCTATAGACGCCTTACTTCCAGAGAACGACCCTCGCAGAGGAAAGGCGGGAATCGCAAACGCCCTGCTCGCATATGAGCAGTTCACCCTGCACGGTAACGCTTCTCACAATCACCTAAAGTCTACGACATCAAGACGGGTAAGGACAAACAATGTCCAAAAGCCTCTTTGGGCATCCACAAGCGTAAAGAACCCGGCGTACTCACCGAATATGTACGTATCAGTACTCGCCAGACCCTGCACCGTCAACACACTACCACCTGCCTCGTTGCAAGCCGTAATGCAGGGTGTTAATATCATCCCGCCCGAAAAGGACGAGAATGAGCGAGCACGCAAGCTCTTCATATCTCTCCAAGAAGACGGAATAGACCTCAAGACGGTAACTGATCGACTGCTACTAGAAGGAATAGAGACCTTTGCCAAAGCGTTCAATGAGCTTATAGAGACTGTAAAAATAAAGACCCAAGCAACTCTTCAAGCCGGATAACCCAACCAACAGTTGAATTCTCTACAACCTAAAACCCGCTGGCTAAACAGGCTTGTTGAAGAACGTACGGCGTCCCGAATATGGGCGGGAGACAGATATCTTTGGTTTCAGCGGGGCAAAAAAGAAGAACCTCAACTCGAATGGCTACACCTTCCCAATAACCTTCACGCTCTCATCTCCGAAATCGAACGGTTCAAACATCGGATAAAGCGGCGTGGAACCGCTCTTATAGGCATGGGAGGCAGTACGGCTTCCGCTGCGTCCTTCACGGGCATCACCTCTATCCCAGATGCATCGGGCAAGTCTGCCGTTGTTCCTATAACTATATTTGACACGATACACCCGGATTCCGTAGCTCGTCTGGAGCGTTCACTAGACTTAGAAGATACATTGTTTATAATTTCGAGCCAATCAGGAACCACGACCGAAACCAAGTTGTTGGAAAGATGGTTTAGGGCAAAAGCAGGCGATAATTCTGAGTTCATAGCTGTAACGCGAAGGAATTCCGCTATCGCCCGAAGATCTGCCCAGTTCAGCCATGTCTTTGAAATACCAGACAAGGTCGCAGGGAGATTTTCTGCTTTGTCTATAGCGGGTATTTTACCGCTTATGTTAGCAGGTTTAGACATGAAATATATAGCTACTTCGTCCGTTGCTATGGCTAGAAGTTGTATGAAGGACGAAGAGTCAAACCCCGGACTACGTCTGGCGGCCGTTTTGTGTACGGCCGCAGAAGACAAGAACAAGCTGATAATAACCCTCTCACCCCGTCTCTGGCCTCTTGCACGGTGGATAGAACAGATCGTCGCCGAATCGTTATGTAAAGATGGGCGCGGTGTCATACCTATAGTGAGCCGACACGGTGAATGCGTAATAACGAGAGGTAGCACGTTTATACGTATAGATCACAAAAGTGACCATCATAACAAAATAAAACCAATTGATACGACGCCCGACTTACAGGTGGTCACAGACTCTACTGAAATCGGAGGGGAGATGTTCCGCTGGCAGTTCGCAACTATTGCAACCGCTGCCGCTATAGGCGTAAATCCCTTTGACCAGCCCGACGTTGAAAGTGCAAAACAGATAACTAATGCTATACTAGAACAAAATATCGAGCCGATCGGTTCAGAAGAGGTTTCATCCGTTGAGCGGCTTATAGAGGAGATAAAGAAAGAGTCAACCAAAGACACGTACGTCGCTATAACGGCATGGCTTGATGAAAACCCCAAGACCGAAGCCCAAATATCGGAGTTGCAAAAAGTAATAATCGGGTGCACGAGCATGCCGGTCATTATCGGATACGGTCCGCGGTACCTCCATTCAATAGGTCAAATGCTGAAGGGTGGACCGAACACGGTTTGTATGGTTGCTATAGTTCCAGAAACACCCGCCAACCTGACCACAGGATATGAAAGTCCAAATCTTGGGAAGTTGCTGACCGCACAGTGTTTCGCAGATATTCAAGCCATGCGTGAGAACAGACGCAAAGTTATCCTATATCGTCCCAATTCTCGTTCTGATTGACAAAAAACACCTTGGCAGGCAAATGGAGTATTTAACGGCATTGATAACTACTCCTTTGCAGCTCTGTAAGCGCCTGAATTAGATAACATTACAGTTAAGGCTACTCTCTGCACAGACGGTCTTAAAAACGCGTGCAAATCGTATCTCAATGTCTGACCCAATAGAAAGAGTGATATTCCACGTAGACTTGGATGCCTTCTTTGTTGCAGTGGAGACGGTTCTCAACCCTGATCTTAAAGGCAAACCTGTAGTCGTAGGTGGGATGGGATCGCGCGGCGTAGTGAGTACTGCGTCGTACGAGGCCAGATGCTTTGGCGTACACTCCGGAATGGCTATGTACAAAGCGCGTAAGCTTTGCCCGAAGGCAATATTCAAGAGCGGTACCCGAGGCGTATATAGTAAATACAGCCGCAGATTCAAGGCCATCTTGTCCGACTTTACTCCAACTATTGAGACAGTAAGCATAGATGAAGCCTACCTTGATATGACCGGGACTTCAGCCGCCTATGGTCCACCTGAAGCAACAGCGACTAACATCAGGAATAGGATAAGAGAGGAACTGTGCATAACGGGCTCAATAGGCATAGGTCCAAACAAACTAGTGGCAAAGGTAGCCACTAATCACGCTAAACCCGACGGACAACTGCAGATACGAGCGCATCAGGTAAAAGCATTCTTTGCACCGCTCTCTATAAGAGAGTTGCCAGGCATAGGGAGCAAAATCGCTACGGATTTGGAGGGTTTAGGGATAAGCTCCTTAGGCGACCTTGCGGCCTTCAATACTGGCTGGTTACGCAGGAGACTAGGGCGTAGAAACGCGGAATGGCTTCAACGCAGAGCAAAGGGCGAGGGTGGTTCAGTGATAGAGGAACGACATGAACCTAAATCGGTGTCAGCCGAAGAGACGTTCGCTTACGACGTCTCCAAATGGCAAACGTTGCGGCAATACATGTTCAAGTTATGCGAAGAAACAGGCAGACGACTGCGGAGGCTCGACAAAAACGCACGCACGATTTATATCAAAGTCAGGTACGAAAACTTTGAGACGATAACGAGGCAGATCACCATTGAAAAACCCATATGTTCCGACCTAGAAATATTTAGAACGGCGGAAAAGCTTATGCTGGAGGTAAAGAAACAGAGAACAAACAAGATAAGGCTACTGGGAGTAGGCGTAAGAGGTCTTCAAGACAAGGCTGAACAGCTCTCCTTCAATCACTTGAACACGACACGACGCTACGCCTTGGATAAAACTGTGGACAAGATAAGAATACGCTACGGCAAAGGCGTTATAGTCAGAGGCTTGTAAAGGTGAAATGAGAACATACACCCTGTACTAAATTGCCCTCTGTATACCCTTCAAGTGCATAATGATGCCAATACACAATACCAGACCAGTCCTATGGATGAACTTATTGACCTACCTCTAATGACTTTACTAATATCTTGCTATGACAGTTAGTCCCCACTCACTGGCCGCAAACAAACAAAGGTTCTGATCCCAGTAAAAGGCCGAAGCTCGTTTTTATCCACACACAGAGGACAGTAGCTCAACGCTTTCGACTATCGTTATCGTTAATGAAAGAGTGGAGGGATAACATATGTATTGGTTCAAAGCTGTCTTTTTCGCTTGGTCTGCTGACGAGAATCCCCTGCAAAAATTTCTGACTTTACCGCCGCAATAAAGGAAGTAATTTAAAGCCTTAATAGGCATTCATCACATCATACGGAGACCATGTACGTACATCAGTATTTTCATGACCCTTTGAACCGTCACATCTCAAGCCGTTATAATTCATTATTCCACAGATATGGCTATACCCACAAACAGATTAAGAGTGGAGAATTGACCCTTGAAAGTATCTATTTGATAGGCTCCAATGTTGCCTTGCCAGAAGACAGCAAATATTATATATTTTGCTTATCTTACATATTGCCCCTCTGTGCGCTTATCAGGCCTTCGGATCAGGAAAATAAAAGCCGCTGCCGCCATGGCTAGCAGTGCAAACGACGGGAAGGAGGCCGTGTAATTCCCCGTTAAGTCGTAGATAAGCCCTGCCGCTATTCCTCCAAGGCTCTGTCCTACTGCAGTAAAAGGTTCCGTTACGCCTCTTATCGCCCCCAGTGATCTGCGTCCGAAGTAGTTTGCAAACGCCACCGGCGGTAGCACCAATAGAGCACCCAGTCCTATGCCGAATATCCCTGCCGCTATGAACGCCGAAGGCGTCCCGTTCACGGTAAGGAACCCCAAAGACGCCCCTGCTAACCAAAATCCAGCCAATCCATAGGCCACCTTTGGAGAAAATCTATCCGCCGCTGCACCCCACGCCAAAGCCCCAACCGCCGACCCTGCTGCCATAAGCGTCAGCGCACCTGCTGCTACCGTAGGCGTTATACCTTTGTCCGTAAAAAAGGCCGCGGAATGTATGTTCACCCCTGTGTGCACAAAGTAGAGAGCCCCGGTTGCAGCCGCCAGCATCCAAAGCGTGGAAGTTTTGCGAGCGTCCGACAAGCTCCACCCCTCCTCCTGATTTTCTTGGTAGGGTCTTTCTTTATCTTCAATGCAGATCTTCGCGTCTTTATCCTTGTCCGATGCCCCATCCGGTTTCAGTTCTGTATCTTCTGGGCGATTCACTATAAACATCAGAGTTGCAGGCAGAGCTATGATCCACACTCCTACTCCCATCCACAGCCAAGCCCCTCTCCAATCGCCGTCATAACCATTTATCAGCAGACGGGCAAACAGGGGAAAGAGTCCCATACCCGCCGAGTGCATAACCATTAATATTGCGGTAGCTCTCCCTCGCCTCCTTATAAACCATTGCGCTACTACCGTGGCAGAGGCTATCTGTATAGGCGAATTGAACATCAATCTTGCAGTTCCTGACAGAAGATAAAACGCCACTACGTATAATAAACCCGGTCCCGTTATCCATTGAAGCCCAAACACCGCCGCTCCCAAGATGGCAACAGATCCAGCCAGCACCCAACGCGCGCCCAACCTCTGTAAAACATATCCCGATACAGGTGAGGCGAACATAGCTGCTATCCCTGCGGCCGAGTAAGCCCCTACTATCAGAGTGCGAGGCCAATCTAGTTCTTCCGACATTGGGGAGATAAATACTGCCAAAGTCAAGGTGGCCACCGCGTTTCGGACAAAAACTACAGTCCCAGCTCCTCCAACCACAACCCAGCCATAGAAAAACGGCGACCGTTTTATAAGGTCAGGTGCAATATGCATGCATTTACTCTATAACCTTATATGCTCCTCTTACAGGATCTGGCGTCAAATCTTACGAGGCGTTAAGCCAATCGAAACGAGCCATACGATGCCGAAAATCCCCTCTGAACCAACTATGGGTGTGCCGTAAAACCTTCAACCTTGTATAATGCGATTTGCAGAAGGCTTAAATTTAGAGTTATATGGTAGAGACAACTGAACTTCGTTCCGGCCTAACCTTTGGCCCATATGTCCTGAACGTCGGGAAGGAAGTGTGTGATGCTTATAGTAAAGCAATGGCAGCAGCCGTTGAGCCTCTCTCAAGGGTAGGGCCTCCTCCACTGTTTATCATCGCCGCTACTTTCGGACGTTTCTTGCAGGAAGCACCCCTTGTGAAAGGGACGATTCATGTCCGGCAGGAGGCGTCGTTCTATCGCGCCGCGGTCTATGGAGAAACTTTGAAAGCGCTTGTGACCATATCTTCGGTCTCTCACAGGGCGGGGAAACGTCTTGTTATCATATCCACAGAGGTAAGCGACGAGACCGATTCGCCTGTATCTAAGGCGTCCGCTATTGTGACGTCGCCTGTAGCGAGCCTTGACTAAGCTGGAGTCAGGCAAGCAGCTTAAGCCTCTGGAACGCCGTATAACTCAGGATATGGTGAATCTGTACGCCGAGGTGAGCGGTGATCGTAACCCTATTCATCTAGATGCACAATTTGCCGAAAGCTCCCGTTTCGGTAGACGTATAGTGCACGGGATGTTGGTTCTAGCTTTGGTGGGTGAAATGCTGGATATGAACTTCCCCGGAGATTGGCGAAATACTGGCAGTCTGAAGGCGCGTTTCAGGTCCCCACTATTTCCCGGCGACTCTGTAACCATCTTTGGGAGCGTAATGAGCATATCCAGAAAAGACGGTGAGGCTAATGCTGAAGTGATGGTCTCGGTAACCTGTGTTTCCTCAAACGGATCAGAGGTGATAACAGCAAAGGCCAGCTTAAGAACAGATGTAAGTGAATAAAAACAGTTATCATCAGAATTTAGGACTCTCAGTGCGACATCTAGAAAACCCAAAAGACAACTACAAAGAGATAGTTCCTATAGCGTGCGACGCTATGGGTGGAGACTTTGGTCCAGAGGTTACGGTACCTGCAGCGTTATGTGCAATTGAGCGAGGCGGCGTGGCAGTTGGACTAGTTGGCGACCCTGGGCTCATACAGAAAGAACTTGACAAGAGCAAGTCGTCCGCGAAAGAATTCGTCTATATTATTCCTTCGGAAGGCGTCGTGGAAGAAGGGGAGAGCCCTCTTGCAGCGGCAAGACAGAAACCTAACGCGTCCGTCTTTGTCTGCGCAAAAGCCGCCCGTGCAGGCAAGGTACAAGGCTTTGTAAGCATGGGTTCCACGGGTGCAATTATAGCCGCCGCTACTCTGGCATTCGGCACGCTGGAGGGTATAGAGCGTGCCACCCTTGCCGGCCCCATCATCGGATATTGTCCAACCACTATCATAGGCGACCTCGGGTCAAGCGTGGATGCCCGCCCCGCACAGCTCGCTAACTTCGCCGCCATAGGAACCGTAATCTCTAAGATGTTGTTCGGCATAAATAACCCACGCGTAGCCCTTCTCAGTGTCGGTTCAGAAGAGGGTAAAGGCAACGCTCAAAACAGAATGGCATACGACATATTGAAGGCCTCCGACATAAACTTCATAGGTAACGTAGAGCCCCAAGATCTCTTCAGGAACAAGGCCGATGTCGCCGCTTGTGACGGATTCACCGGAAACATCATCATGAAACTTGTGGAAGGTCTCGGACACGCTTTGAGAGCTAACGTAAGGGAGGAGCTTGATGACTCCGAAGAATCCCAGAACTTCGCTCGGAAGGTCTTTGAGAAGACAAACACTTTAGCCGCCACTTATGGCGGTGGGCCTTTATCGGGTTTGAAGGGGATTGCAGTCGTGGGACACGGATCCGCTAAGGAAGACGCCATAACCAATGCCATACATACCGCTAGAGCTTCGATTCGCGCAAAGTTTGTAGAGTCGCAGGAGGAGATGCTACAACGCGTGCAAACGACCGATGCATAAATCCCCGGCTAGTTGCGCTGCATTGTCGGATATAGGAAGTATACATTGATGAAATCCAATACTGAATTGCCTAGCAGAACCGCCCTCGTAACTGGGTCTTCCCGTGGGATAGGGAAAGCAGTGGCCCTATTGTTGGCAGGAAACGGACACCGCGTGGCTGTAAATTACCGCACTCATAAAGATGAAGCAGAAGCGGTAGTGAAGACGATAAACGAGGCCGGCGGAGAGTCCCTTGCATTCTATGCTGACGTGTCGGTCAAGTCCGAAGTGGAAGCAATGTTTGACGGGGTTGAGGAAAGGTTTGGTCCGGTAGAGATATTGGTTAACAACGCCGGCATCATCTCAGACTCAATAATCATGCGGATGAAAGATGAGCAGTTCGAGGGGGTTATAAACACTAACTTGATGAGTGTTTACTACTGCACAAAGCGCGCAACCCCGCGTATGATGAAGATGCGTTGGGGACGTATCATCAACGTAACGTCCATAGTAGGGATACGAGGCAATCCTGGCCAATCCAACTACTCGGCGTCGAAAGCAGCCATCCATGGCTTTACAAAGTCAATAGCAAAAGAGTTTGCAAGTCGTAACATAACCATAAATTCAGTAGCTCCGGGATACGTGCATACAGCCACGTCCAAGGTAATATCTCCTACCTGGAAGAAGAGAATCTTGGAGGTGATACCCATGAAACGGTTCGGAACACCTGAAGAGATAGCCCCCTCCATAGTGTTCTTAACCACAGAGGAAGCCAGATATATAACAGGGCATACGATGGTGGTTGATGGTGGTCTCTCAATATAGCTGGCAGCCTTTGTAGAAAGCCAATGCAAAAATCAACGAGCAGCCCTGTCAAACCCCCACCTCGCACGCTTGAAGGAAAGATCGCATTAGTAACCGGCGGATCTAGAGGTATAGGCAAGGCTATTTGCTTGGAGCTTGCGAGACGCGGGGCGAGAGTTGCTTTCACTTACTTCAGAAAAAGTAATGAGGCACAAGCAGTCGAAGTAGCCCTGACCGAAATTGGAGCACAGCCTGTAAAGATCAAAGCTAACTTGGCGGATCGGAGTGAGCAGACGATAACCGCGCTAATAGAGACGGTCAAGCAAAGTTTGGGTGATCTGGATATACTGATCAACAATGCAGCGTCGGGTGTGATGAGAACACCTTCTGATACTTCCTCCAAGCATTGGGATTGGACACTGGGAATCAATGCAAAGGCGCCTTGGCTTCTGTGTATAAAGGCTGCCGAGATAATGAGAGAGGGCAGCAAAGTGGTCAACGTATCTTCCCCCGGATCTTCAAAAGTGTTGCCTCCTTACTTTTCGGTAGGGGTATCAAAGGCGGCACTTGAGGCGGTAAGCAGGTATCTTGCGATAGACCTTGGAGCGAAGGGGATAGTGGTTAACACACTGGCCGCGGGTTTCGTGATGACCGACGCCATAGATGCCTTCCCGGAAGATTGGGCTGTAAAACAGCTCGCCGAGCGACCAACACCGGCCGGCCGGCCCGTACTCCCAGAAGACGTAGCCGCTGCCGTTGCTATGCTTTGCAGCGAAGACGCGAATATGATCAGAGGCCAGTTGCTACTTGTAGACGGAGGCGAAAGTCTGTTGTATAGATAGCATAGGACACAGGGTGTACAAAAACCCAAACAAGGTGTGCTCACATGTTGCATACATTGACCTTTAGAAGCGGAGAATTTCTGATCAAGTCCGGATGGTAGCCCGTACGGGATTCGAACCCGTGTTACCGCCTTGAGAGGGCGGCGTCCTGGGCCTCTAGACGAACGGGCCTTGAGGGTTTTGGCTGCCGATCCAGGGATCGAACCTGGGCTCCCAGATTCAGAGTCTGGTGTCCTACCGCTAGACGAATCGGCATGAGGACTTCTTAAATAAAATTTTATTACTTTGTAAAGATTACTGCAACCAAAATACACCTATAAACAACCTAACAGTGTGTTTTCGTTGTACGCCAGATGGCAGCTCTCTATGTCAGCAGAGAGAAATTTTGCCACAGAGCACCACTTCAGCTCCATTTATTTATTAAGGAGGATTGACGCAACCGTCCTTTTGTAAAGAATGAGAACTGCTTGAGTCTGTAAGGATGCAGGCGTAGTTTTTTCCATTGCTGTTCAAAAAGTTGTTTAGCGTAAGCGTACAGCTCATAATCTGCGGAATTTCTATCCCGAAACAGTGCGGCTGTTTGAGGAGACAGTGTGGGTAAGGGATAAGATGGGTTTCTACGATTCATTATTTGAATTTTGGGAATAGATTCCCACTTCAGCTTTTTGGCAAGGAGCAATACAGAGTCGTTGAACTTCTCTGTTATGCCCACGAATAGGAATTCATCGCGTAGTTTCTTTTTTGCCTGTTCCGTTATTTCAGGCGTAACTGGATATTCCCATGCCCGACTCATCTGCTCACGTAGTTCTGTGCCCACTGTTTTCATTTCATCAAGTCGTCGCCAGTTCCACGATCTGCCAAGTAGATCAAAACCCAATATACGTTTGGTCATTTCATCAGCATAACGTCTTTCATTAGATACTACATTCACGTATTTTTCCAAACTCAATTCTCCATTTTTGATACTTTCGTAAAAATTGTTTCTTTTGTAAGATGTCAGATAATAATATTCCGAAATTATACGTTCCAACGGATCTCTAAAGAATGCAATATACGCGCACGGCCGAGACAGAATGTGATGAACACCTGTTGGTATGAATCCATTGATTAAGTGAAACCGGTCTCTTTCTCGCGAGGATAAAATAAGAAAATCGCGCAACCTGTTTATATTTGGAATCTTCCAAGTAAAGAAGAGACTCCAAACGCTTAGGAAATCAAATGAGCGATTAGAGTTTCTTTTCTCAAGGATGGAGCTAAGCGTCGTACCACCGGTTTTGGGTATATGGGTGAAGACGAGCACCGGCTTTTTACTAGTATCAGAGCCTTCAGTTGTTTGAGGCCAATGGGTCAAGGGGGGGGGGGGGGGGGGGGGGGGGGGGGTAGATGTTTATCATTGTCCATAGTCACTATTTATAAGTATATAAGGTTCCCAAAATAAGCACCCCGCTACTTCTATGCTGCTTGAACGCAACGCATTGATCAGTTTGACGCAGCTTTATAATCTGGGGGGGTATTAGTTTCATTATCATCATGCATAGGTATATCGAGCATGTCGCGCACCTCTTCTATTAGCACCGTTGCAAGCCTGAATGCTGCTTCGTTCCTGAATGATATCTCCGACAAAGCAAGTAGACGGTGAAGTGCTCCGGTGGATTCGGCATGAGGACTTCTTCAATAAAATTTTATTACTTTGTAAAGATTACTGCAACCAAAATACACCTATAAACAACCTAACAGTGTGTTTTCGTTGTACGCCAGATGGCAGCTCCTATGTCAGCAGAGAGAAATTTTGCCACAGAACACCACTTCAGCTCCATTTATTTATTAAGGAGGATTGACGCAACCGTCCTTTTATAAAGAATGAGAACTGCTTGAGTCTGTAAGGATGCAGGCGTAGTTTTTTCCATTGCTGTTCAAAAAGTTGTTTAGCGTAAGCGTACAGCTCACAATCTGCGGAATTTCTATCCCGAAACAGTGCGGCTGTTTGAGGAGACAGTGTGGGTAAGGGATAAGATGGGTTTCTACGATTCATTATTTGAATTTTGGGAATAGATTCCCACCTCAGCTTTTTGGCAAGGAGCAATACAGAGTCGTTGAACTTCTCTGTTATGCCCACGAACAGGAATTCATCGCGTAGTTTCTTTTTTGCCTGTTCCGTTATTTCAGGCGTAACTGGATATTCCCATGCCCGACTCATCTGCTCACGTAATTCTGTGCCCACTGTTTTCATTTCATCAAGTCGTCGCCAGTTCCACGATCCCCCAAGTAGATCAAAACCCAATATACGTTTGGTCATTTCATCAGCATAACGTCTTTCATTAGATACTACATTCACGTATTTTTCCAAACTCAATTCTCCATTTTTGATACTTTCGTAAAAATTGCTTCTTTTGTAAGATGCCTCATGATAATATTTCGAAATTATACGTTCCAATGGATCTCTAAAGAATGCAATATACGCGCACGGCCGAGACAAAATGTGATGAACACCTGTTGGCATTAGTCCATTGATTAAGTGAAATCGGTCTCTTTCTCGCGAGGATAAAATAAGAAAATCGCGCAACCTGTTTATATGTGGAATCCTCCAAGTCAAGAAGAGACTCCAAACGCTTATGAAATCAAATGAGCGATTAGAGTTTCTTTTCTCAAGGATGGAGCCAAGCGTCGTACTACCGGTTTTGGGTATAGAGGTGAAGACGAGCACCGGCTTTTTACTAGTATCAGAACCTTCAGTTGTTTGAGGCCAATGGATCAAGGGGGGAGGGGGTAGATATTTACCATTGTCCATAGTCACTATTTATAGTATATAAGGTTCCCAAAATAAGCAACCCGCTACTTCTATGCTGCTTGAACGCAACGCATTGATCAGTTTGACGCAGCTTTGTAATCTGGGGGGGTATTAGTTTCATTATCATCCTGCATAGGTATATCAAGCATGTCGCGCACCTCTTCTATTAGTACCGTTGCAAGCCTGAACGCTGCTTCGTTCCTGAATGATATCTCCGACAAAGCAAGTAGACGGTGAAGTGCTCCGGTGGATACTGTCACCTCTATGCTTTGACCTTGTGAAGGTATCGGCAGTGCGAGTGCAATAGCAATAGCAGACGCGGCAGCCATGCCGCTTTTGGTGAGATAGGTCCTTGTGACAGGTTGTCCATCATAAGTAAGTACTATTCCCTTGGAGTCTTGACACATTTGGATGGACATTTTGGACTTAGGGCGGGATACGACTTCATATCCGTATTTCAGGGCTTGTTTACGACTTATGGACATATCAAAACCGTTAGGGGCCGGTGGGGCGGCAACACCGCCCCCGATAGTGAGAAACGTAGGGATGATGAGATATAAGCAGGCTGAAGGATGCACATAGTCCGTTGCCGAAGGCAATGAAGGCTTAGCGAAACCCGTAAGGCTATGACGCCCTTCGGAACGCAAGCTCTGAAAGGCGATATGACCGAATTTCCCACGCGTTCCAACGGCAAATGACCAGAAAGATTTACCCAAAGGCACTTTAGATTTGAAACTAAGCTGCACGTAGAGGTCACCGAAAGAATCCTAACGCTTCATCCTTCAGTTCGCCTATGATTTTATTCAGGCTCTCCTCTGTGTTTGGCCCAACTACCTTACGCCTGACTATGCCGTCGGGCGTTATGAAGAACTTTTCAGGGATACCGATTACGCCGAACTCAATGGCGGTAGCCCCGAACCGGTCAATGACTACCGGGTAGGTTACACCGCGCGTCTGCACGAATTCACTCACCGCTTGCTCATCATCCCATATTGAGACCGCTATGAATTGGACGTCGGAGTCCTTCCATCGTTCGTATGAGTCTACGAGAGCCGGCACTTCCGCCCTGCACGGAGCACACCACGAAGACCAGAAGTCTACCATCACTATCTGTCCCCGAAAGTCGTTCAAACTCAATGTCTCCCCCTCCAAGGTCGGCAGCTCAAAGTTGACCTTACGCGACTCCGTTTCGATCACCTCACCAAGCACTTCGTTGACCCCTGGTCGACCAGGATTTCCTTGGTTTGACACAACACCCCATATTAACAGTGTCACCACGAACGCTGCAGGCAGTCCGAACGCAAGCAATGGTAGCAACCGCTTCCTCATCCGAGTTTTTGCTCCTCTGGTTCTGTCTTCGCCAAGGCTTGCGCCTTCAGGTGATCGCGGTTGCGCCTATAACGTTTTTCCGGTATATTGCCAGCCTCATGCATGGCGTCCAGTTCGGCTATTCTCTTTACGATGTCGCTCCGGCTTGCTCCTGCCAAGTTAGGTACCTCGCCCTCTGCTCCAAGGACGTAGGCTTGCCGAGCACGTAACGTTACCCTAACCGCATAGACAAATAGGGCTAATAGCAACGCGGCTATAACCAACGCTATCGCGGTAGCGTACATTTGACCGTTTGTGAACTCGGCCAAGCGTTCAAGCAAGGTAGGTTGTGGAAGACCTGATATGGTTATCCCTATACTGTCGCCCGGCGTGTAGCCTGTTCCTTCCCAGGTGTTGAAAACTATAACTTGATCGCCTGTGGGGACTTCCACCATGCCTGTATACTCAAGACCTGTGCCCTTTACTTCTCCGGCTCCTTCAAGGTGGAGAAAACGGAAGTTATCCGAACCGTGAGCAAGTCGATACGGGGCTTCTATAACAGAGCCTTCATACGGGAGAGAATAAGCTATGACTATAGAGTACTCGCCGGGTGGTACGGGGGTAGTTAGAGCAAAGCCTGTGCTTATCTCAAGCACGTTGCCTTGGGGAAGGTTCGTCTCAATTGACAAGTCTTGATACCCTTGTGGCAGGTTAAACCGGAAGAGATCAGGGCCTGTTAATCCTTGTTCCGGCGCTTTCGGAACCCATACCTTGTCCGTAGGGTTAGCTACCACCGTGGTTGCAAGAAAGGTCAAGCTACGGTTGCGCTGATCTGCAGACGCCGTCAGAACGCTGTAGTCTCGTATGTACAGTATAGATGGGTCAGCGGTGTGATCCCATATCGTGAGTTGCAGGTCAGAAAGTGGCATCCCCGGAGGCACATCCAGTATAGGAGTGTACCCTGGCAGATCGGCTATTAATCGGTACGCCACATCCTCGCCTTCTGCAACTCCGCTGAAGAGGAACATTCCATTCGGCTCTGGGGACATTTTGTGGCTTTCTAGAAGTTCGCCTGTGCCATTCTGTATTGCGAACATTAGTATATCTGCTTCCTCGGGCAATTGACCTCCTTCGGTACCGTTCACAAGGGATCCGCTAAGGTCGGCGGCATTCGCCTTATCTGTCCTTACAGACAAAGCAAGCAGAAAGGTCATCAGGACAGCCAAAAGCATAAGGGTAGCGAAGGTTCCGGTAACAAAGAGGAACTTTCTCAATTCAGATCCTTTTCTATAGAGGTGGAAGCGTTACCCTTTGCAGAGGAAAGGGGTTGTCTCAACCTCTCTCTAACTACCTCGTCTTCTATTTCCGCCTCTGCTCCCCTGCTCTCTCTCAGGCGATCTTCCTTCATTAAGAGTTGTGCCGCCATCGTCCGTAGGCGGTTCAGTTGCGCGTCCCATTCTGCTACGGATACGTCGCCCAAATTACCATTGCGCCTGTCTTCCTGCAGGTCGGTTACGCGACGGTAGACACGGAGACGCTCTGCCCGCAACCTCTCCTCTTCAACGTTGCTCTCTAAGCCTTGGTCCAGTTTCGGACGAAAGAGCGGCCACGCCACGAATATCAGCCCAGCCAGCGCTAGAGCTATAACTATGAAGAGTTCCATCGTCGGTCCATCCTCTTATCCTTAAGAAGAAGCAACGGTGGCTGCCATTACGCTTCTGGTTTCTTCAAAACGTTTACGTTCCAGCACGGGGTGTGGCCACAAGACGAGCATAGTCCCCATAAGGAATATAGGTCCGGATATCCAGAGCCACATCGCTAAAGGGTTTATGCTTACCGCCAACGATATCCGACCGTCTTGTAGGAAGTCTCTAGGAATTACGTACAGATCCTCGACCAGAGTAGACCGTATGCCCGAACGCACAGACACTTCATTGAAGCTTGGGTAAAATCCGTGCCAGGGCCGTAACTCTCCTATCAGCCTATCCCCTTCACGCGACACGCCTGACGTGATGAAACCATTCTTACCATCTAATCGTGCTTGTGCTGTTTCAGAACTGTATTCTGAAGGATCTATCCTGTAGAGGCGCATCTCTGCCCACTGCCCAAACCTGTCTGGGCGGGTTTCTGTATTGTGTTTGACGTATTCCACCCTATAGTTGTCCAAAACTACGCTTTCTCCTACGCGCAACGCCGCCTCGGTCCTCTGATCGAAGAATTGCGTGCCTATCACACCCACGGCAAATGCCACTATAGCCAAGTGCACTATATAACCACCGTGCCTAGGACGGTTTCCGTTTATCAGCTTCCACCAAGCGACCAGAGGTACATCCCCTGCTTTGACTCTTGCCACAGTGCCTCGCCACCATTCCTCCACAATCCCTCCAAACACAAACGCGGCAACCGCAAACGCCCCTATCGCAACGGGCCCACGTACGCCGGATAATAGTAGCCCTCCTGCCGTAATCGCTGCCATTCCTAACGGCCATAGCAGCCACCGACGCAACGATTTACCCGAGGTACGTCGCCAAGGCAGCAGCGGACCCACTCCCATCACCATCAAAAGCGCAAGCAGCATAGGACCTACGGTTCTATTGAAATAAGGAGCGCTTACGCTCACGTCTACATCTCTCGCCAAGTCGGAAAGAACGGGAAACAGAACGCCCCACAGTACAGAGGCAGTTACAGCCAGTAATAGGAAGTTATTTACAAGAAATGACGCCTCACGCGAAAGAAACGACTCCATTACGCGATCACTCTTGAGAGAGGAGTATCGCCAGATAAAAAGCCCGAATCCGAAGCCAGAAGCAACAATCATGAACGCCAAAAACACGAACCCCAGTTCAGACGAGGCGAATGAGTGAACTGAAACGACGGGTCCGCCTCTGTTGATAAACATACCGAGCAGTGCCAACCCATAGGCAATATTGAGCAGGGCTATGTTCCACATTCGGAACATTCCTCGTCTCTTCTGTACCATTATCGAATGTATAAACGCCGTCATAACAAGCCAAGGCATAAGAGCAGCATTCTCGATAGGATCCCAACCCCAGTAGCCACCCCAACCTAGTATCGTATAAGCCCACCAAGCGCCTATAAGAAGACCTGCGCCGAGAATTCCCCACACAAGGATACTCCACATGCGCGCCACGTCTATCCATTCATCCCCCGTCCGTCCGGACATCAACGCTCCCGCCGCGTATGCGAAGGGTATAGTTATACCAACCAATCCCGCCATTAGAAGAGGCGGATGACTGAACATGCCTGGATGCTCTAGGAGTGGATTGAGGCCCAGTCCCTCTGTCTCAACCCTCCCTAGTAGCTCAAAAGGCGAAGCGAAGAATATCAGCACTATGAAGTAGAAGAATTGAGCAAACCCAAGGACTGCCGCTGTATAAGGCATGCTGCCTGCAACACTTTTAGGCGCCCAACGGACGGCCACCGCCGACATTCCAGCCAACATCGTTGCTATGTATAGAAGTGACCCTTCATTACCAGCGTAATATGCTACCCAGGTCAACGACCTGTCCATGTTAGTGCTAGAATGCTCGTACACGTAACGTATGGAGAAGTCGTGAGTGGCGAAAGCGTATATTATTGCACCGCTGGCGACAAGGGAGGCGGCAAACGACACGTAAAGCGCACGACGCGCACTAGCAGACAACACAGGAACAGCTGCCAAAGCTCCCACCAACGACCCTGCACCAGCATAAAAAGCAAACGCTAGACCGATAAGCAAGGCGAAGGAACCTAACTCGCCCGTCATACGGTGCCCTTCCCTTCCCTCTCTGTAACAGAGACTGTACGTCCACGCTCCTTACTGTCTGCCTCGCCAAGCCCTAAGTCTTCGTCCACTCTTCTAATATACCCGGATAAATCCGAAGATGACCCTACCGCCGCAATGCGTCCGGAACCACTACCTGATCGAGGCCGCAGCATCCCTCGAAAAGCAAAGAACACAACAAGAGCGCCTCCACCTGCTATCACCGCTGGCATAATCCAAGCCAGGGTGTTTAGGCCTCCTCCCGTCGGTTCTGCTAGCACGCCTTCACCGTATCGAGCTACAAAATAAGCCTTGATTTCCTCACTTGACTGGCCGGCAACCGTCTGTTCTGCTATTATCCGCCGCATATCCTTCGCCACCTGTGCTTGCGACTGGTCTAGAGTTTGTCCGTCACACACGGGACACATAAGTTCCCGTTCTAAAACATGGGCACGTTGCTCTGCTGTTAAGTCTTCTTCTCGAATACAAGAAGCAAAAACAAATGCAAAGCAACCAGCAACCAACAAGGCCGCAAACTTTAGTAGGATGCTGAAATTAAGAAACATGGAATAAGGTGCACAACCCTTATTTTACCTTGTAATAACATATCATACAGTAACCTAGAAGCAGTTGGAAGGCAAAATAATCTCAAGTTTATTTCGGATAAACTATCCGGTAGACCTCTCAACAAAACACCTATGCAGACTCAAGATCATAAAACAGACCAAATCATAACCATAGCAGTATTAGGATCCACGGGACAGACCGGACGCTTAATAGTCAAATACGCCGTACAGTCTGGACTCAAAGTTCGCGCTTTGATCCGCAACCCAGCAAAATTCCCTTTCAGTCACGCCGGTCTCCAGATAGTTCAAGGTGACGCCACACATTACGATTCCATAACTGAACTCATCAACGGAGCTCACACCGTTGTAAGCGCACTAGGGCCGAGAGACCGCGCCACCGGATTCAAAGTATGCTCGTCTGCGGCCTCACTCCTAGCCGAAAGTATGCCGAAGGCCGGCATCTCCCGCTATGTAGCCATAAGTGGAGCAAGCCTGGCGGCTCCAACTGACAAGTTCAGCCTCCGAGGCAAATTCTTCCGTGCCGCCGCCTTAGTCCTGACCCGAACCAGCCACGACCTGAAAGCCCTCCTGACCGACAAGCAAAGTGAGTACGAAACCCTGAAGGAGAGCTCATTACTCTGGACGTTAGTAAGACCTCCATATATCGTACCAGGTGAATACCTGCTCCCTCCAGTAATCACCCCTCACACTCTCCCCGGTAGCACCGTACGCGTCGCCGAATTAGCTCAGGCAATTATAAACCTAGCTCTAAGTGAGCAATATCCAAGGCAAGCAGTCTTTATCAGCAGCAGGAAACCAACTGAAGTTTAGGGAGTAGATTGAAGGAATCCTTAGGCAAATATTTTCGGCATTGTTGATGAGGATGAAGAGAAAACACAGATATATAAAGAAATCAGAAATCTAAAGATTTCACAATGTATCTTTTACCACTTGACTACCTCAAATAACAGTAGAGTGACTCTAATAACGTATATATCAGCTCACGCCGAGTGCACCCCTATCGCCAACCCTTCGCCGCCACCAGCACATACCGCTCCAACACCACACTCCAAGTCACGGCGGCACATCTCGTAGATGAGTGTCACCAAGATCCGAGCGCCTGAACAGCCTATCGGGTGTCCCAAAGCACAGGCGCCACCATTTGGGTTGATATTTTCCGAAGACAGCCCTAGCTCCTTCTTTGCCGCAAGAGGAACGCTGGCAAAGGCCTCGTTTATCTCAAATAAAGTCTTGTCTGGAGCACCCCACCTCGGACGCTCCAAGATAGCTTGAATAGCAGGTATAGGTGCAGTCGTAAATTCGGAGGGTCTGCAGGCGTGGCTTGCCGACGCCGTGATACGGGCGAGTGGTTTCAGATTGCGGCGAGCAACCTCCTTCTCCGAGGCTAATACGAGGGCTGCCGCTCCATCAGCTATCCCGCTTGAGGAAGCCGCCGTTAATGTGCCATTCAGGCCAAACGCGGGGCTAAGGCGAGGTATCTGTTCAGGGTTCAATTTCGAGGGTAGTTCATCTTGAGATACAAAAGTCTCGTTCTTCTTGTCCAAGATCCGTACGGGGGTTATTTCCTCCGCAAAAGTTCCCCTGGAAACGGCAGATTTGGCACGCGTGAGAGACTCTTTTGCGAACTGGTCCAGCTCGGAGCGCGTCAATCCCTGGTGGTCAGCTGTACTTTGAGCCATTTCGCCCATAGACTTACCATCATAAGCGTCCGTCAAACCTTCGGACAACATATGGTCAATGAGCATGTCATGACCGTAGCGATAACCGGCGCGCGCCTTTTGAAGCAGATACGGAGCCCTGCTCATATTCTCCACTCCACCTGCTACTACTATGTCTGCGCGTCCCATCCGCACAGCGTCTGCCGCCAGCAAAGTCGCCTGCATACCAGAAGCACAAACCTTGTTCACAGTCATTGCGGGGGTATCTTCGCCTAGATTCGCTTTCAACGCAATCTGTCGCGCCGGCGCCATCCGGATCCCTGCGGTCAGGACGCAACCAAATATCATCTCATCTGTCTCGGCAGGAGCAATGTCCGCCTGCTGCAACGCACCTTCAACTGCAGCGATCGCCAATACTGGAGCAACAACTGTACTCAGGTCGCCCATAAAAGCTCCTATCGGCGTCCTTTTAGCCCCCACTACAAACACTTCGGGAAACGATTCAGATAGCAATATCAAATCTCCAACTCTTTTATACCGCGAAACTGTTCCAAGCTCTCCGGATTGGCAAGTGCAGCAAGGTTCTTCACATTGCGTCCGTGTACAACATCCTGAACGGCTAACTCGGCAAGCTTACCGTTCAGTGTGCGCGGCACCGTCATAACCCCCAATACAAGGGCAGGTGTGTGCCTTGGCGACAGTTCAGTGCGTATAGTTTTCTTTATAGAATTCACCAGCTCCTCAGTCAACTGGCTCCCATCACTCATAACTATAAACAAAACAACTCGGACATCATTATTCCAGTTTTGCCCTATCGCTAAGGCGTCTGCTATTTCTGGAAATTTCTCCACCTGGCGGTATATTTCGGCGGTTCCTATACGCACCCCTCCCGGATTAAGGGTAGCGTCGGATCGTCCGAAGATAACTGCACCTCCTTCGGGAGTAGTCATACCATAATCACCATGAGACCATACATTCTCCCAGCGAGAGAAGTAAGCTTCCTTATAACGCGAGCCATCAGCGTCCTTCCAAAACTGCACAGGCATTGAAGGAAACGATTTAAGACAGACAAGCTCACCCTTACGCCCAACAAGCGGGCGGCAATCGTCATCTACGAACGCTACGTCCATCCCCAAGCCGGGGCACTGAAGCTGACCAGCATAAATCGGAATCGTTGGGTTACCCAAGTGGAAGCAGGATATTATATCTGTGCCGCCTGATATAGAGCAGATACGAGCGTCCTCTTTGATGACGTCGCGGATATAATAGAAATTTTCAGGTAAGAGAGGAGAACCCGTCGAAAGTATCGTCTTCAGGCAGAAAAGATCCATATCGCGTTTAGGTTCTATGCCGGCTCTCTGAAGCTCAGCTATATAGCGGGCACTCGTACCAAAGACAGATATCCGTTCCTCTTCCGCTATACGCCACAGACTCTGTGCTGAAGGATGAAAAGGTGAACCATCGTAAAGCACCAAGGTCGCACCCGTCGCCAAACCGCTTATCAGCCAATGCCACATCATCCACCCTGTAGTAGAGTAATAGAAAACCGTGTCAACGGCAGTAACGTCCGAATGCAGTATCAACTCCTTCAAGTGCTGTATGAGAGTTCCACCTGCACCGTGAACTATGCACTTCGGCGATCCAGTTGTGCCGGACGAATAAAGGATATACAGAGGATGATCAAAAGGCATCTGGCAAAACTGTATATTTTCGACACCTTGAGCTAACGCGTCGTCCCAGAGCCAAACACCGTTATGCGCATTACCGTCTGAAACTTCTCCCATCCCTGGATATGGTACTATAACCATCTTCTCTATGCTCGGTATAGCTTTGAAGAGACTTTCGGCGCGCCGTCGGGTATCGATCCATCTACCTTTGTAAAGGTAGCCAAAGGTAGAAAAAAATATACGTGGTTCTATCTGCTCAAAACGTTCTCGTACGCTCGCTTCCCCGAAGTCCGGCGAACAGCAAGACCAGATCGCACCGACGCTCACAGCAGCCAGACATGCTATCACCGTCTCGATTTGGTTGGGTAAATAGCCTGCCAAACGGTCGCCGGGGCGTACTCCGGCTTTATGCAGAAAGTTGGCAAGTCTAGCAGTTTTAGAGTACAGCTCTCCGTATGAAATTACGACGCGGGTCTCGGTTTCATTCCGAAAGACTAAAGCCGTCTTATAGGCATCCTTACTTTTACAGTGCCTGAGCAGGTTTTCGGCAAAGTTTAGCCGTGCACCTCTAAACCATCGAGCGCGCAACATAGAGGTGCCATACTCCAATATACTTTCCGGCTCTCTACTGAACCGAATCCGCGCAAAACGAGCGAAATCTTCCCAGAATTTCTCCGGTTCGTAAATGCTCCACTTATGAAGCTCGCTATAGCCTATAAAGCGCAAACCACGCACTTCGCGCAACATATTCATAAAGCGCGTAAGTTGGGCTTCTTGTACAGCCTTTTTACTTGGCCGCCAAATCGGAGTTGTCATAACACTTAAAATCTAAGGGATCAGGTAGCTGAACTGAGATATCACACGCAACGTAAACCATCTACGTGCCCCTTCCCTACTGCAAATCTTGTCGGTATGGCATCAGACGTAAGCCATATTTATAAGGATATGAGACATTTTATGAAGGAGTATACTGAAGTTGATCAGAGCAAAGCAGGCAGAGGAATAAAAGTGAAAGCTATAGTATATGAAAAATACGGGCCACCCGAAGTCCTTGAACTAAGAGAAATAAATAAACCAGTTCCTAAAGACAACGAAATATTAGTGAAAGTACACGCGACAACGGTTACTGCGGGAGATTACAGAGTCCGTGCTTTCAGAGTGCCTATCGGTTTCTGGCTTCCAGGACGAGTATACCTGGGTATGATAAGGCCTAAAAGAACTGTGCTGGGGACAGAGCTAGCCGGGGAAGTCGAAACGGCAGGCAAAGATGTACAGTCATTCCAGAAAGGTGATAAGGTTTTCGGATCTACCGATACAAACTTTGGCTCTTATGCTGAGTACGTGTGTATGCCTGAATCAGGGTTGGTAGCAACAAAACCGGTCAATATGACTTATGAAGAGGCCGCTGCTATCCCTTTTGGAGCATTCACCGCGTTGAGATTCTTGAAAGACAAGGGCAATATTCAGAGCGGACAGAAAGTCCTTATCTACGGTGCTTCTGGAGGGGTAGGCACAGCGGCGGTACAGCTTGCCAAGTATTATGGAGCAGAGGTTACCGGAGTGTGTAGCACTACCAACCTAGCAATGGTGCAATCTCTAGGGGCCGATAGGGTCATTGACTACACAAAGGAGGACTTTACCAAGAGCGGTGATATCTACGATGCCATCTTTGATACAGTCGGCAAAAGTTCGTTCTCACAAAGTCAGAGCTCTCTAAAGCAAAACGGGTTATACCTTCTAGGTAATGGTGGGCTAACTCAGCTTCTTCAAATGTTGTGGACCTCAATGTTTGGCAGCAAAAAACTGATAACCGGTAACACATCCGGAAAAGCTGAAGATCTGACTTTTTTCAGAGAGCTTATTGAAGCCGGGAAGATGAAAGCGGTCATTGATAGGCGCTATCCAGCGGAACAGGCCGTTGAGGCTCACAGATACGCCGAAAAGGGGCACAAAAAGGGAAATGTAGTGCTAACCTGGGGCGACGTCAGTTAGCTCTTTAGGAAAGTTATTATACTGGCCTCGCGACATGCTCATAATAGAAGAACCGGCATTATAACCAAACGAGTCACAACAGTTATGCGCGCTCAATTACCGAACGTTGGGGCGAAAGTTGTTGAGATTTGCTTACTGAAAGTTCCTAACCCAATGACCCTCTTCCACCTGAAGCAGAGGTGGAGTTAAGCTTAAACCGTATTCCCTGTCCATGCTCTTATTCAGCGGTGCCCACCTCTTTTCCGGGTTTGCTTGGGGAATTGAGTCAATAAGCAGGCGCGTATAGGGATGCTGTGGGTTGTGGATGACTTTCTCAACCTGGCCGCTTTCCATAACAAAGCCCTTGTACATAATCATTATTGAGTCACTTATCTGGTATGCTGTCGTGAGGTCGTGCGTAACGTAGACTATTGATATACCCTGCTTCTTGTTGAGGATAGATATACTTTCCAGTATCGTAGCACGCAGGGACGCGTCCACCATAGATACCGGCTCGTCCGCCAGTATGACACTTGGTCTCAAAAGCAACGCCCTAGCCACCATTATCCTTTGACGTTGACCACCGCTCAGTTGATGTGGGAAACGCCCCAGTATCTCGTCAGGACGAAGCCCTACCATCTCAAGAGCGTTGGTTACAAAATTCAATTGATCAGCCTTTGAACCCGCTAGGCCGAAATTTTTGATGGGAGTAAACAAAACATGGTCGATTCTGTAGAACGGGTTGTAAGAAGCGAAAGGATCTTGGAATATCGGCTGTACGTCTTTCATGAACGCGCGCCTGTCTCTTCTAGAAAGCTCTTTAAAGTTTTTATCTTTATAGAACATCTCTCCGTTCGTAGGGGTAATACTGCCTAACAAGAGACGGGAAAGAGTCGTCTTACCGCTGCCGCTTTCGCCGGCGACTGTTAGTATCTTTGGGTCTTTATTGTCTATAGATAGCGAGAGGTTATTCACTGCCACCGTAGGAGGAGTTGAGGAGAGTAGCCCAGACTCAAACACCTTTGTTACGTTTTTCAGCTCTAGAAACATACAGGGTCTATCTGGCTCCGTCTAGCAAGTGAGCGTAAGCATCATAATTTGCCACAGACGCTCTAGACAACTGCACCCAATGGTTTTCCTCAACTTGTACGAAAGGAGGGTTCAGGACAACGTCTTCAGGTTCGTAAGACAATGGAGATCGTGGGGCAAAGGCGTCTCCCGGCGGGAGATTCAACAGTGAAGGCTGCGTGCCAGGTATCCCTACAAGAGGTTTTTTGTTTTCAAGGATCGGCAAGCTTTCAATAAGCAGACGGGAGTATTCGTGTATAGGGTTCTTGAAAATAGAGGAGACCGGCGCCAGCTCAACCAGTTTGCCCGCGTACATAATCCCCACCGTATTGGCGAACTGTGCTACTAATCCCATATCGTGTCCGATGAGTAACACCGAAGCATTTATACCCTCTTGAACTTCGCCCAGAGTCTGCATAATCTGTCTCTGAACCACAACGTCCAAAGCACTAGTAGGTTCGTCTGCCACTATAAGGGACGGCGTCAGAGAGACGGCAGTAGCTATAGCCACCCTCTGCTTCATTCCCCCGGACAGTTCGTGAGGATACATCCTCGCCACCGATTCGGAGAGTCCGACGTACCGCAAGAGGGCAGCCACCTTTTCCTGCAATTTTTTCCTAGATTCTTGCTTTTCTCCGATTACTGAATGATCGGTTATTCCGTCTATCATCTGTTCTTCAACTCGGACAACGGGGTTTAGAGAGTTCATGGCGCCCTGTGGAACGAGTGCTACGTTAGATAGCCTTGCCAACCTCATTTCTTCCTCGGACATAGACAGCAAATCTTCGCCATTGAGCCAGGCTTGTCCGCCTGCTATACGGCCCGGCGGCTTAATAAGACGCATCAAACCCATCGCCATTGTGCTTTTACCGCTACCAGACTCACCAACTATCGCCAGGCGTTCGCCCTGATGCAGGATAAAACTGACGCCGTCTACCGCCTTGACTGTACCCTCTGGCACATCATAATAAACTTTGAAGTCCTTAACCTCAAGGACAGGGGCATCTGAACCGTTGGCTACGGGGTTATCAGACTGTTGTAAAGTCTGCAACGAGGTTATACCCGCTTTCTAAGTCTGGGATTTGACCATTCATCCAGACCCGAAGATATGAGAAAGAGACTTATAAATATAAGCACTATAGTTATCAGCGGAGGTATCCACCACCACCATAGACCCAGCACTGCGGCACCCAACTGTATGCTCCAGTATATCGTCATGCCTATGCTTGGAGAATCAAAATGACCAAGACCCAGAGCTTCCAGGCCTATCGAAGCTAGAATGCCAGCCGCCACTGATGCAACAAAGCTCGCGGTTATGTAGGGTATCAGGTTAGGCATCATCTCTTTGAAGATAATCCCCATACCGCTTGTGCCAGAGAGACGCGCTATCTCTACATAGGACTGCTCGCGTAAAACAAGCACTTGTGCTCGAATAGTACGCGCAGGAAACACCCACGATACCAGAGCTATCGACAGTCCCATCCTGTCCACGGACAAAGTACCAAAATTGATAGCTATTATGATAAGTATCAATAGCCCAGGTATGGCGAGCCCTACGTCTGTGAGAATTCTTATAACGTTGTCAGGCCAGCCGCGGTAGTAGGCAGAAAAGAACGCCAGCAACGTACCTATACCGACTGACACTGCACCAGCTATCAACCCGACCCTCAACGTAAGAGTAGTGCCTCGCAGAGCTACCGCGTATAGATCGCGCCCATGAGAATCTGTCCCAAAAGGGTACTGTACCGAAGGAGGCAGACGGGTTTCCACCGTTCCACTCGTTGAATCCCGGGTGCTTATATCCGCCTCTTCTGCACGAGGGTCGCCTCCTAAGTTTCTAGCTGACAAAGGGCGAAAGGATTCAGTGTCATAAGTTATATGACCTATAGCTAGAAATATCAGCAAGGCTCCCATAATACCCAGACCCAGAGGCAACGTCGGATTGCGTCTCATGTATAGGAGCATCGGGCGCAGACGTTGTCGCAATTCTCTCCCAAGAGCAGCCGTCTGGCCTTGACCGGGCGCCGTAATTGTAGCCATCGTCTTCTCTAACTTTCTTTGTACTTGACCCTGGGGTCTATCAGAGGGTAGAGAATATCCAGAAGAAAGGTCGAAAGGGCTATTGCAAGTATCACAACGGTTACTATCCCCCTTATAAGAAAGAAGTCGGACAACCTTATAGCTTGATAAAGTGTATTACCTAAGCCAGGATACGTAAAAACCCGTTCAACCAGCACAGCGCCAGTGATGATAGTACCGTAAGCCAAAGCCAAGCCGGTTACTTGCGGCAACATCGCGTTTCGTATAGCGTATCGGAAGAACATACGGCGAGATTTCAACCCTTTTGCCTCTGCCGCTAGCATAAAGTCTTCACCTTGTGTGGTAATCATTATGCCGCGCATACCCAGAGCCCAAAACCCTATAGCTGAAAGTATCAGAGCCAAAGCAGGTAAGATAGCGTGGCGTGCGGCGTCGAGAAGGAAGGGTAAACTGAGAGAAGGCACTACGTTCCCTGAATGACCACCGCCCAGAGGAAAAACCCTTATCTCAAAGGCAAGAAGGTATATAAGCAAAAGACCTATCAGATATTGAGGAACAGCAGACAAAGTGAGGAAGGGCATGAACAGAAACTGTATAAAACCAGGAGATCTCGGCCATGCCAGCAGTGCCCCCCCCAAAGTACCTATTACAAAACCCATAAGAGTAACGACTCCCAGAAGTCCAAGAGTCCATGCAATTGAATCGGCTATGATACCCCACACCGATCTCGGGAAATAAGATATAGACGAACCAAGATCGAAACGTGCAAGGTCGTACAAATAGTTCACGTATTGACGCCATAAAGGTTGATCAAGCCCAAACCGTGCCCGATAAGTCGCTGCCGTTTCTTTAAGGTCCGAACCGATATGACCTCCACGCTGAGCATCTAGCAGCAGTTTCTCCAGTACAGGATCCTGCCCAGAAAACCGAGGAATAAGGAATATCGCCGAGTTAGCTAACCATACGACGGCTATCAACAGAAGGATCCTACGGAAGATATAGTGGTTGTATACGGCACCTGCAATCCCTAGAGCGCGGTTAAAGTAGCCTTTATCTTCGCTCATTGGCAGAGCAATTTTTGATGGAGGAGTTAGTTCTTTATGCAAATTGTTATACAGTCAGATCATACCTTGACCGCTGATTTCTAATATCGCTCAACAGGACGAGGTTTGGCTAAACAGGTAAGACATAATTACGGCACTATAAACTAAATGCTACACGAATAGATTGACTTTAGTCAAACGTGCATTAGATCTTTCAACAATGTGCTTCATCAAGGCGTCAACCGTAGGCGTCAATACGGTTTGATATATACCGATGAACCTAAACCCTAAAGAGGATAAAACAAGAAAGATCGCAACCAAACCTCCAATGGATCTAAACCTTCATTCCTGCTCCTGCAGGTTGTCCGGATTAGGACAGAGGCCAGAAGCCCAGTTAGGCGCCCTCTTCTTGGAGTCATCCGATAGCCTATCCGCAACCTTCTGTGTCTCATAGACTGTTTCAATCAGAACAGCGTCAGGAGGAATACCCATACCCTCAAGAAAGTCCCAGGCGTCCGATAGCGATATGATGCACCTTGTGTCAAACTCTAGACGAGACGATATAGCATCCACCGCCCAGATCGCACCAATCCCTAGATCCGAGCGAAGTATCATCGACTGCCAGCGCAGTAACTCAGGAGGGGTGTAAACGTTCCACGGAGCATCTTCACCCAAACGCTTGCCAACACCCTCATGAAGATAGTACTCTACTGTCCTGCCGCCAGGTATACCGTCCCCCCCATCAAAAGGTGTGTTTTTAGCTATGTACTTCAGTATGTCACTGTGCTTACCAGAGGCCGGAGATATATTAGCGTTAGCGTTTTGCCTCTTTTCAGTCAGAAAATTCTGATTAGATATGTTTATTTCAAAGATGGACATTCATCTACAAAAATGAAAAGCGGATATATAATCGCCGTAAATCAGACAGAAGCAGGCGGGCGGGCGCAGAAGTCTCAATATAGACTTATATAAGTCAGATTGTCTGGGATTTATAGAACCCTCCCGTTTTGAAACTTGTATTGCCAAGCGAAAGACCTCAGATGAACCGCTTTGAAAGCATTAAAAAGATACGCCTGATACTTGGCACCGATCATAGGCTGGATTTTGCCCGCGAGGTAGTAGGTTCGGGACGTGAGCCTACTGCTGCTGAGAATATCTCTGCCTCTGCGCTCAAAAACACGGTTCTCGACGGGTTAAAAGCTGCAGTTGACCAAGGCGTCCCAATTAGCTCGTTGCTACTCTGGTCGGACGGCGACCTTGGGGAAAGCTCGCTGTTGCGTGCGAAGTCATTGGGCTTCCCCACTGCTGTTTCAGTGAGCGACTCACACTTGCAAGCATGGGATAAGATGACAAAGTTCGATAGCCTGGCCTTTGCGTTCAGGGTGGCGTACGACCCCGATGACGAGATACTCCCAAAAGCACGGATACAGAGTAATTTGAAGCGTCTCTCCAGACAATGTACAAGAAATGGTATACCTGTTATTCTGGAGCTTACCCACAAGCCTACAGCGGCGCAACTCTCGCGTTACGGTAAAGAAGAAGCCCTCTCTGTAGTCTCTATACGCGCCGCCCAACAGATGATGGACGGAGAAATAGAGCCTGCCCTGTGGGTCATTCCTACTCCGAACTCTCAGAAAGCGGCTGACGTTCTTGCCTCTTTCCCCTTCATGGATGACAGGCGTGGTTCCGCTACTATATTCTCAATAGCTCCTGACCCGAGACCTTTGGACTTACAAGATCAAGATATGGTAAATGAAGAAGACGCGGCGGCTATAAAGATGACGGCGGCGGCGGAAGGAGCCGCGGGAGTGCTCATGGGCCCGGGGATATATTGGGACCTGCTGATACGCGTATGTAAAGGTGATCTAACCGATTCTGCTGCGTCTTTCCAAATAGGCAAAAGGATAGCCGGGTTATGGGAAGCGGGTATAGGCAAAATTGAACCACTTCTCCCGAACTTCGAGACCTCCTTCAGAAATGTCTGACGGCAGCCTTTCAGCTATAGGGCATAACCTCTCAGGAGAATGTAAAGCGCTGGGTATCGCCGGACTAGGCAAGATGGGAGGTAATATAGCCCTTAAACTTTTGGAGAGCGGATTTCAGATAACTGGCTTTGACGCGGATCCGACGGCGGTGGAAAACATAGAAAAGGCGGGAGGAAGCAAGGCATCTTCACTGGACGAGCTAGTTGCAGATCTGCCAAAGCCAAGGATATTGTGGCTTATGTTGCCCGCTCTAGACGCGACCGGTCTTACTATATCGCGCCTGGTCAATATACTAGACGCCGGGGACGTGATAATTGACGGGGGCAACTCTTACTACAAGGAGTCGCGGAGCAGAGCTTCGGAAGCCGCGGATCGCGGGGTATTTCTCCTAGATTGCGGCACAAGTGGAGGTATATGGGGGCGCCAGTTTGGCTACTGTCTGATGATTGGAGGAGACGAACGGGCGTTCCATACAGTTAAACACGTGTTTGAAGCACTAACTCCCCCAGAAGGACCAGGACCGCTCTACGCCGGAGAGTCTGGCGCCGGACACTTTGTCAAGATGATTCATAACGGCATAGAGTATGGAATGATGCAGGCTTACGCGGAAGGGTTTGAGATATTGGCTTCCAAGAGTGACTTGGTATCTAGTTTAGACTCTGTGGCGGAGGCGTGGAGGCACGGCAGCGTAATCCGTTCCTGGCTACTTGATCTGACGGCGGAGGCACTGAAGGCAGACCCTCGCCTGGAGAAGCTGGAACCTTTTGTGGAGGACTCAGGCGAAGGGAGATGGACAGTTCAAGAAACGCTGGAGCTGGAAACCCCCGCGCCTGTAATCACCGCCGCCTTGCAAGCTCGTTTTGCTTCTCGCCGTGAGAACTCATTCGGTTTGAGGCTGCTGGCGGCCATGCGCAAAGGTTTCGGAGGACACAGCATCCGAACTCGTTAAGCCCTTGCTAGAGGAGTGCTCCGGACGCTCAGTCGGCAAAGAGGACTGTGGATCCTGTCGTCTTTCTTGCCTCCAGATCTGCTTGTGCCTGCGGAGCTTCAGAGATGGGTCGCCTTTGTCTGATTTCCACCTTGAGGCCTTCCCGAACTACTTTGAATAAAGCTTCTGCGCTTGCGAGCATATCCTCACTTGAAGCACAGTAGGTCATCAGAGTCGGGCGCGTGAAAAAGAGTGAGCCTTTTTCGGACAGTAGCGCAGGGGCGAACGGTTCTACGGGTCCGGACGCGTTACCAAAAGATACGAAAGTTCCTCGCGGCGCAAGAGAGTCGAGCGAACTTTTAAACGTAGCTCTGCCCACAGCGTCGTATACTACCGGCACGCCGCGACCGTCTGTAATTTCCCGTACCTTTTCGGAGACGTCTTCGTCATTGTACAGGATTACGTAGTCGCTGCCGTACTCCTTTGCAAGCTCCGCCTTCTCAAGAGAACCTACTACGCCTATGACGGTTGCTCCCAACCGTTTGAGCCACTGACAAGCGATAAGCCCTACCCCACCTGCGGCCGCGTAAAACAGGACAACGTCGCCCGGTTGGACTGTGTAAGTGCGCCTCACAAGGTACTCCACCGTCATACCCTTTAGAAGCATTGCCGCCGCCTGTTCGTATGAGACGTCCGAAGGTAAGGGAATCAAACGGTCGGCGTCCATAACTCGATACTTGGCATAAGATCCCGGCCCTGCCACACAATAGCCGACTGAATCTCCAGCTTGGAAGTTTGAGACGCCGCCGCCCGTTGCCTCAACAATGCCTGCACCTTCCATGCCCAGCGTCGTCGGAAGCGGAAGCGGATAAAGACCGGTGCGATGGTAAACGTCTATAAAGTTCAGCCCCGCCGTAACGACGCGCACCAGGACGTCTTTATGGCCCAGAGGTGGAAGAGGTACTGTCTCCCACTGCATTTTTTCCGGTCCGCCGAACTCGTGTATCCGAAAAGCCTTTGTCTGCATCTTATGTTCCTCCAAAATCTGCGCATCATACGCAACTACTAAATAGTAAACAATAAAGCCATAAGCTACATAAACCGCGTAAAATGAGATGCATTCATAAAACGGCTGGTTCTGTTTGGGCTTCAGATGAGCTGAAACGACTTGGCGTACAGTTTCGCTTGACGTTTGACGGCTTCATTGTATATCTCTGCTGCGACTGGGTCTGGATGAAATAGTTCGGAGAATCGAATAGGGACATCTTTCAAAGTGCGCCACGTCCCAGACGCTTTTAAAGCAAGTATAGCGGCGCCGCGTACCGTCTCTTTGGCTTGATCGGAGCAGTAAACGGGAGCATTCAGGGCGTTTGCCATAGTTTGGGTCCACCACCGGGAACTGGCGAGCGCACCTCCACCGGCTACTATACGACGCTCACCCTCAAAGTCCGGGAGTAACTTCGCGACCAGAGAAAATCTACACGCTACGGCCTCCATAGCCGCTTGCAGTATCTGGATCGGTTCACTGGAGAGACGGAGACCAGATATAACGCCCGTTGCTTGTGCAGACCAGCCCAACGAACGTTCGCCTCCAAGAAATGGCAGTACGGATAAGCCGTGTCCACCGGTAGACAACTTTTGAAGCTCGGCGTCGAGCAGTTCGTCGGGAGGCAGACGGAGGACATTTTTAGCCCATGAGACGACGTTACCTCCTTCAGTAAACGCGCCACCTACAAGTGAAAGTTCAGATCCTAACTTGTAAGCCCATAAGCCATCAGGAACTGGCGGCGCTTCTTGTTCCACAAACAAGCGCATCGCCGACGTAGTACCCACGGTAAGCGCAACGGAAGATGGATCGACACAACCAGCGGCGACGTTTGCCGCCGCTCCATCGCCTATACCGAGGAAGAAAGGCTTTGAGGCAAGAGCCGGCCACCGCAGTGCAAACTCCTTGGACAGACCTTGCATAGGGGTCGCATAGCTGGACAACGCCGGAAGGGAATGAGATTCAATACCCGTCGCCTGCAGCAACCCTTCGTCCCACTCTAACTTTCGTCGGTTCAACATGCCGCTCCAAGAAGCTATAGAAATACTGCAAGGAGCATCCGCAACGCCAAACCAGCGGGAGTAAAGCATTGTGCATACGTCTGACCATTTGGCTACTTCTCCGAACAGTTCCGGGAAACGCCGTCTCAACCATAAAATGCGAGGCGGCAGATATGAGGTGTGCAATATAGTGCCAGTGCGCTGATGAGAGTCTTCGGGGTCAATTACGTTTTTCAGCAGATCTACTTCTCGCCAAGGTCGAGTGTCGGCGTAGGTGTAGACCGACGTGACCGGCGTACCGTTACGCGCAAGACCAACAAAGGAACCAGCCATTGAGTCGAGCCCAACGGCGGCTATCTCTTTCGCTGCAGCGCCCGCTTTGCGAAGGGTGCCATCTATCGCTGCCTCCGTCGCTTGAAATATGCGTTCAGCAGGCTCTTCGTTAGTCCCGTCTGTTGCTATATCCTGACGGTTCCGCTGAGAACACAAAGTGCCGGCTACAAGAGAGGCTTCAGAGTCGAACATAGAAGCGACTACTGTCGTTGTGCCAACGTCTATCGCAAGCACAAATGGCGGTGAAAAATGTTTTCCTTTGTGGTTCATTTCAATATCGGTAACTGTATAAACCTAAAGTTATATCCGCGCAACAAAACTTCAAGAAGCCTCTTATAGATGACTGCAAAAGGGAGGAATTTCCGGACTTAAATGGCTTCCAAACACGTCAGCTTTTCACTTCATATCGCAACACGGCCTTCTCATCCACCTCTATCCCCAGGCCCGATCCTTCAGGCAAGGCAAAAAAGCCATTCTCCGGCCGGAAAGGTTCTCTCAATATCAAGCACTTCAACTCATGATCTTTATGTGAATGCTCCATAATATCAAAGTTAGGGCACGCCGCCGAAAATTGCACAGTGGCAGCTATTGACACGGATCCCCCACCACCCACGTGTGGAGCCGTCGGTACGCCGTAAGCGTCCGCCAGCGAAGATATACGTAGGCCTTCCGTTATACCCGTCCGTGCTATATCGTGCATTGCTATATCAAAAGCCCTCTGCTCAAAAGCGTGCCTCATTTCGTAGCGCGTCCTGCTCCACTCACCTATAGCAACCGCCATATCCAAAGCGGCGGCAATCACAGCCTGCCCCCGAACGTCCTCAGCTGCTACAGGTGCTTCAAACCAATGAAAGTTTAGGTCTTCCAGTTTCCTGCCCAAAGCTATAGCAGATGAAACCGTATGGCGCATGTGTGTATCTATCATCAGCCTCACCTTTTCACCCACAGCCTCCCTGACAGTAGCCGCTATCTCAGCGCACTCCTCAACGCCGAGTAGAAGATGCAGTTTGAGTGCTTTATAGCCTAATTCAACTAGTCTCACAGCTTCCGCGGCTACCCCGTCCGGATGAGTGCCTTGCAAGCCTGCATAAAGCGGTATTTTCTCCCTAAAGGCGCCTCCACAGAGCTTATGAGCTGGCAAGTTCAAGATTTTCCCCGCGGCGTCCAAGAGTGCAATATCTACCCCCGCGAGAGCATCTACATAAAAACCTGTCGGGTGACCTCTCTCCCGCATCGCCCCATAGAGTCTATCCCATATAGCCGCCCAGTCAAGCGGATCACGTCCGATCACAAGCCGAGCCACCAAGTCTTCAACTATAGCAGCAGTAACCCGAGGCGCAACAGGCGATTGTGCTTCACCCCAGCCTAACGTACCGTCGTCTGTCTCAACTCTGACTAAAGTGGTCTCGTGATGGCGAGAGTACACTGACGTAAACGCGCTTGCATCTATATAGTAATCCCCTACCCACCGCACCGGCGGTTTATCTAATGGAGCGGAAGGCGGAGCGTCCGAGCTGCCGGTGCGGGGTACGCGTATCGGATGTGCCGTCATCCTGGTTATTTTAGCCATAAGCCTCCATTACTCCCGTATAGTCATAGTTGCCGAAGTTGATATTCAACGTTAAAACGGCTCACCCTCTCCCAAGTTCAGGAGGCACAGACAGTTTGCGACGCGTTCTCCTGAAGCGATTACCCATAGAATTTTATGCCATGCCACTGCGTTACAGGTTCCTATGAAAGCACATCAAATTCACTAACTTACATCCTCCTATCTGGTAAATTCGCACCCTGCTAGACTGGTTATTAGTCTAAGACTTAAATATGGCAAACAATAAAAAGATACGTGCCGATCTTATGCTGTTTGAGAAAGGTCTCACGGAAACCCGCACAAAAGCTCAAGCTCTGATCCTGGCTGGCAAGGTTTACGTGGGGCAAAAACGCATAAACAAGCCCGGGACGCTGCTCCTTGCCGATGAAAGCGTCGTGGTGCGCTCGCGCGGTCATAAATGGGTAGGACGAGGAGGCGTCAAGCTGGAAGCAGCACTCAAGGCCTTTTCCTTGAATCCAGAAGACAGGGTCATAGCCGACATAGGAGCAAGTTCCGGGGGGTTCACTGACGTCATCCTAGCATACGGGGCCGCAAAGGTCTACGCAATAGACGTAGGCCGAGGGCAGTTACACAACAAGTTACGATCTCACCCAAAGGTAGTCTGTCTGGAAAAGACCAACGCACGTTACCTGACTAGAAGACATATCCAAGAGCCTCTGCAAGCCATAACCTGCGACGTCAGCTTCATCGGTATTGAGAAGGTACTGCCAGCCGCAATACGTCTGACGGATGAGCAAGCGTGGCTTGTGACTCTCGTAAAGCCGCAGTTCCAACTTGGTCGCGGCAAAGTTGCAAAAGGAGGGGTGGTACGAGACACCAAGCTACATGAAGAGGCATGCGACTACGTAGCGGCTTGGCTTGAAAAAGAGATGAAATGGAGAGTACTAGGTATAACGCCAAGCCCCATTGAGGGAGCAAAGGGCAACAAAGAGTTCCTGATAGCAGCAATAAAGACGTGAAAACGTTGATACCCCTCAACGTCCGGACTTAAGCCCAAAGAGTAGGAAGGACAAAATGAAGGAAGCCTCAAGCGGGTGGCAATACGGGAATTAGAGGGAAGCAAACGGATGGAGTCAGCAAGTATCGCTGGAAAAGCCGTTCAGAACGGGATGATAAAAGCGAAGCCCTTTACCATGCCTCGCCTTGTCCAGTCGTTACTCCATTTTTGAGCCTGCGAACCGAGATATCGCCCTGGCTTCGGGATCCGTGTGGACGTTAACGACGGCAGCAACACCGGACTCAAAGGCACGCTCTAAAGCGGAACGTATCTGTGAAGGCTCTTCCACATTCTCCCCAAACCCTCCCATAGCCTCCGCCATCAAGTCGAACCGAGTGTAGCCGAGTTCACGTCCCGGCTTGCGTACATCCTTCGCGCGCGCAGTCCAGCCCTCGTTGTTTGACACAACTATCACAATCGGCAGTTTATGCCTTATCGCAGTATCAAAGTCCTGCACGTTCATCCCCATTGAGCCGTCTCCATGCAATGCAACTACTTGAACACCTGGCCTTGCGAGCTTCGCTCCTATCGCGTATGGAAGCCCTACCCCCATACAACCAGTAACACCCGAATTCAGACGCGAACCCGGCGAATAAGCAGGCATTGACTGCCGTCCATAATGCAGTATCTCGTTGCCATCTATTGCCAGCACGGCGTCTCTATCCATAACCTCGCGCAACTCTTTGCACAGCCGTAAAGGATGTATAGGCTTCTGCTCAGAATTCTCCAATGATGCAACCCTTGCTTTACGCTCTGCCTCCACCTGCTGCAGACGTTCGCGCCATTCCTCAAACCGGTCACTGCAGAGAGTCGGCGTGCGGGACAACAATCCGTTCATCTGCTTCAGCACAGCGCGCACGTCGCCTGTTATCGCTAAGTCCGCCGAACGGTTTTTACCCAGATCTTCGGGCTCTATATCTATCTGCACTATTCTTGCGTCTGCGTTTATCCTCTTGCCAAAGGTCATTATCCAATTGAATCGAGTTCCTGCCACCAACACTGCGTCCGTTTCTCGGAGTGCCGTTGAGCGTGCGGCGGGAAAACAGAGCGGATGATCTTCTTCAATAAGCCCACGAGACATGGGTGTAGTATAAAATGGCACACCCGAACGTTCCACGAACTCGCGCATTTCGTCCCAAGCCCTTGACCAGAAAGCGCCACTACCGGCCAGCAGGAGGGGTCGCCGGGCCTCCGATAGCAACTTAACCGCGACTTTCACAAGTTCTGGGTCTCCATATGGCACAGCAAGCGGGGCGCGTGCAGGCACAACCGCATCAGATTCGTCCAGCTCCTGATACAAAACGTCCTCCGGGCAGTTCACGTACACTGGTCCAGGTCTCCCCGAACGCGCTAAACGGAAAGCGGAGGAGACGTGTTCCGCCATTCTAGCCGCAGAGGAAGGAGATATCACAGCCTTGCTCACGGGAGCAAATATGGCTGATTGATCAACCTCTTGAAAGCCGTCCCTGCCCACGTCTGACAGCGGACCCGCGCCGCCAAGTGTTACCATCGGTGCAAGATCTACGAACGCGGCGTAATGACCCGTGAGGAGATTCAAGGTGCCAGGACCAGACGCCGCGGTTGTAACGCCCGGCCTACCGGAAACCCTTGCGTATGCGTGAGCAGCCATAGCCGCCGCTTGCTCGTGCCGGAAGTCCACACATCTTATCCCAAAGTCCTCGCTATTATTGACTATCTCATAGTTGGGTCCGCCCATCAAGAAAAATAGATGATCCACTCCCTCCTCACGCAACGCCCTGGCGGTCAAATAGGAACCGTCTACTTTACTCAAAACCTTCCCTCAAAAGTGAAAACGAGCGCGCCACTGAAACGTCTGTCAAAATCCGCAACCAAAACCTCATTGCGACGCCATGTCGTCATGTGCCATGTGTTGTCTATTCAAATAAAAAGAACCGTAACTTACCGCAACGATTGCCGCCCCTATTATGAAGAGTGACAAAGGCCATCCCAAATCATCTCTGAGATACCCAAACGTCATGCCAATAACGTAAATCACCAACCCAGTAAACCCAAACAGGAGAAAAGACCTGCTCTTTAGTAGCACGCTCAACACTAAAACCCCGACCGCAAAGAAAGGGAATAGCAACTGCCAAGCCAGATCCCCTGAATCTGCACTAAATGTGGAGGTGAACTGAGAGATCAGAAGGAACAGTACCAATGAGCCAGCTTCAAGCAACTCTCCAAAAGTTGCGCTAAAAGCCATGTAGAGCGCGGAAAAGATAAACAGCAACGATCCCAAACCATAAAGAGCCCAACTCAAAGACTGCCGGGCAGTTCTACGGGTTGCATAGCCGATAAGCATATATCCCAACCCTACCATCCAGCCGCGGTAGACGAATTCCTCCGACAACTCCCTCAGAGATAGCCCTGTTGGAATGAAGAAACTCATCACCGACAAGAACAGCCCGGTACCGGCGGCAATCAATAAGAACGCGAATAGGTTCTTGCGAAAGAAAGCCAGCGAGATGAGAGACAACACTAACAAAGCACTAAAAAGGACAGTTGACTGCCAAGAAGAGCTCATATTAGAGAAGAAGTCACCAATCAATATGAAGAACCCTGCCAACGAGGCCATAGAGGCGACCAGATGAAAGGGTTCCCATAAACCGTCCTTTTTTCTATAATGCCAAAACAGCACTCCCAAAGCATACGCTCCTGCAGCAGAGCCTAAGGTTATGGTACGAATAGCCACCAGATTAGAGTCGATATTTTCTAGCGTAAAGGCGTATATTGATAGAAAAATTAAAACAGCCCCCAAATAGTAAAATATCAGCCTGATATCAATCCATCGCTTGACTGCGTCATAACGCGGCGTTGAGGCTTGTTCTTGAGACTGGAGAAGCTCCGACTTAGACAATTCGCCCCTGGCGGTTAAACTCTTGACTTGATCAAGCAGTTCTTCTCTGTTCATAGTATTTCATCTCTAATTACATGCGATCTCAATGGGCGACCTTGAGGGTTTCGTTAAGATTCAGCGTACTTGGTGACACTTCAAGTTTACCTGTACCTATTCAAGGGAAGAACGCAACTTATGATGAAACCAGAGATGCATGATCCGGCTTGTGAGATTATGCATATACAAAGGGTGAGGATGGTGGGCCCTGCAGGACTCGAACCTACGACCGAGCGGTTATGAGCCGCCTGCTCTACCGCTGAGCTAAGGGCCCCACTGTTGATATTGTAACCGCGAAAGTGCTAAGCGCTACATGCATGTTAGATTATCTTATAACGCGTCATAGCCAAATGAATCGTTACGCGCTGAAAGAGAAGAAAAGATTATGAAAGATACAGCCAAAACGAGAGATATCCTGGACGAACTGACCGCCTTGGGCGACAAAGAGAAAGCCGACTTTTTGAAGGGATTTTTCAAGACGGGCAAGGGTGAATACGGAGAAGGCGATCGCTTCTTGGGCGTACGAATCCCTCAACTGCGCAAGCTTGCACAAAAGCATAAGAAAGCCGACAAGACGACCGTAATAAAGCTGCTTCAGTCTGAATGGCATGAAGCCAGACTATTGGCTCTGCTGATCTGGGTGCTGCAGTTCGAACGTGGAAACGCCGACGTCCGTTCCCGAATCTTTGGCCTCTTTATAGAAAATATAGAGTACGTAGACAGCTGGGACATGACAGACCTGTCTGCTCCCAAGATAGTGGGACCTTACCTCATAGACGGTGACCGGGGACAGCTATACAGGATGCTTGAAGAGGAGGACTTGTGGAAGAGACGCATAGCTATGATATCTACGCTACACTTCATACGACAAGGCGACTTTGAAGACACCCTGACTATGGCTGAGAAACTTATTCCAGACAAGCGTGACCTCATCCAGAAAGCTTCTGGTTGGATGCTACGAGAGGTGGGTAAACGGGACGAAGCTGCATTAGATAAGTTTCTAAATCGGCACTTGCACACTATGCCAAGGGTGATGTTGCGTTACGCTATAGAGAAATTTCCGGAAAAGAAAAGGCTCGCATACCTGCGAGGTGAAGCGGCCGATTAGTAGCTCACCCAAAGACCAAAAAAACTCTAGACGGACGCACACACGTAAGACGTATACGAAAGGAAGCCAAATGAAAATCACGGATATAAGGTTGGAAATGTTCAAATGGCCGCGGCAGAAGCCCATAACGAACGGACTTTACACTTACACCCACAACCTGCTGAACATAGTGGTAATAGACACAGACGATGAAGAGGTGCAGGGGATAGGCATTTCTGCGGGAGTTGAAACCACGCCCGATATAGGTAAGGCGTTCGTATCCCACTTCAGGAAGGCGCTAATAGACAAAGATCCTCTGGACAACGAAAGGCTATGGCACGAGATGTGGCGTCCGAAGCTGGTCGGAAGGAGAGGTGTTTCCACAAGGGTAATCAGCGGTATAGACCTGGCTCTGTGGGATATAAAAGGCAAGGTCGCGAATCTGCCTCTTTGGAAGATGTTGGGCGGGTTTCAAGAGAAGGTAGACACTTACATAGCTGGCGGCTACTACGAGGAAGGTAAAGGATTGGATGAGCTGGCGGCGGAGATGGAGGCGAACGTATCATTAGGAGCGCGAGCAGTTAAGATAAAGGTAGGCGCCGTCCCGATAAACGAAGATGTAGAACGGGTGAGGATATGCCGAGAGGCGATAGGCCCCAACGTAAGGCTGATGGTTGACGCTAACAATGCTTACCGGCACTACCAAGCTATCGAGTTCGCACGCAAGACGGAGAAGTACGACCTGTTCTGGTTTGAGGAGCCAGTCGAGCCAGACGACTACGCAGGGCAACGGGAGATAACAAGGGCAACGTCAATCCCAGTAGCAGCCGGGGAAAATGAATACACGCGCTACGGTTTCAGAGACATGATAGAGAGGCGAGTCGTGGACATACTACAGCCCGACGCCTTAATACTTGGTGGTGTTACAGAGTTTATGAAGGTAGCAGCTTTAGCGCAAGCACACGACATGGACGTAGCTCCGCACGGTGCTCAAGAGGCTCATATACACTTAGTAGCAGCTATACCTAACGGTTTGATACTGGAGTACTATCGCGACACGGTCAACCCAATGCATGGGAAGGTATGGAAGCACGAACTGCGCATAGAAGACGGTTATGTGTACGCTCCGGACCGTCCTGGACTAGGACTTGAACCCTTATGGGACTCTCTAGAGGAATGGCGCGTGCAGTAACGCCTCCGCGGGGCTGGGACGCGTCTGTAAACGTAGCCTCATCCGTTTTGGAGCTTACGGGAAACGATTTTTATACCCATTTGGCAAAGAAAACATCTGCTAGGTAAATGACAAAAGATGCCCAAGATTTGGCGCACATCACGTATTATAATTAAATAAATAACCACGCCGGAATTCTGGGCCGGAATTCTGGAATTTTGCTTCCCGGCCTATAACCGCTGAGACTGGATTATGCGTTCTTCAATCAACCTTTTTAGATTAGCCGGCATAAACGTCGGCATACATTTCAGCTGGCTTATAATCGCTGCTGTGCTGACGATCACTCTAGCAACGGGCGTATTCCGTCAATATGGTTGGAGCACCTGGCAGGAATGGGTCGCGGGGATAATGGGAGCACTCCTTATATTCACCTCAATACTGATTCACGAGATGGCCCACGCATTGATGGCGAAACGACACGGAATAGAAGTGAAGGGTATAACCCTGTTTATGCTGGGTGGTGTTAGTAACCTTGCCAGAGAGAGCGAGAACGCAGGAGAAGAGTTTTCCATAGCGATAGTTGGACCACTCACAAGCGGGGTACTAGGTGGGGCTTGTCTGCTGGGGAGCTTAGCTACAATTAATGGCACTTTTTGGGACGTTTTACTGTTTCAGATAGGTATAGTGAACATCGTTGTAGCGGTGTTCAACCTTCTACCGGGTATGCCGCTAGATGGAGGCAGGGTGCTGCGCGCCATAATATGGGACGCCACTTCGGATGTCAAACGTGCGACTAACATCGCTGGAACGGCGGGCCAGCTCATAGGTTGGGCTATCGTCGCCGCGGGAGCGATAATAGCCATATGGAGAGGTGATGTGTTTTCAGGGCTTTGGCTCGCTTTTATAGGGTGGTTCCTCATATCATCGGCGGGAGCGGTCAAGAGAGACCAGGAGACTAGACAAGCTCTTGCGGGTGTACTTGTGTCACGCGTAATGGACGGAAATATCCGGAGAGTGGAGAAGTCTATAACGGTAAAACAGCTGATGGAAGACGTGTTCATAAAGGAAAGCATACGCGCCGCCATAGTATGTGATGGAGAGAAGATGATCGGTATAGTCTCGTTGATAGACACTCGGAAATTGAAGCACGAGGAATGGGAGACTGGAACGATCGAACAGATAATGACTCGGGACGTGGAGACGGTCAAACCAAACAGCGAACTTATAGACGCTTTCCGCATAATGGTTGAAAGGAACGTGCACCAGGTGCCTGTTTGCTCCCCCGAAGGAAAGCTGGAGGGAATGGTGGATAGGATGAGGGTGATGAGCTATTTACGAGCCGTGCAGGAGATGAGTGCCCGTTAAACTGGACCGCGAGCCTTAGGCAAGCCGGTTCAGGTATTATCTGAGATTGATATGGAGCCCGTATTTGCAGCGATAATTGAAGAGACAAAAGCCAAGAGGGACGCCGTGTTGGCAACTGTGGTCAAAACTTGGGGATCAACCCCGCAGAAAGCTGGCGCAAAACTCTTGGTGAAGGCGGATGGAAGCGGCGTCGGCACGTTGGGTGGTGGATGCGTGGAGGGGGATATATGGTTCGCGGCAAGACAACTTTTACAGAGAGGCGGAAGTGCAGAGGTCAAAGATTACGCCCTTAACGAAGAGTTGGCAGCGCAAGACGGATTGGTCTGCGGCGGTACTATGCGCTTCCTCATAGACCAGGTACCCGTCACTAGTGCCTCTGAACGGTTTGCACATGAGGCGTTTGCAGCCTATCATGGAGGATCTCCGGTTGCTATAGTCTTGATAGTCGTCGCCGGTAAGCGCGATAACGGTGCAAAGGATACAGAGCTCCATATAGGACGTTCTATGCTGGTGAGAGAAAACGGGGATACGATGGGCGGATTAGGAGATTCTGAGCTTGACAGGCGAGCCATGAGAAAGGCCCACGAGCTCATGGCCATGGGAAAGAGTGAATACGTTGAAGACTCTGCCGTGGGCTGTGAATACTTCGTTGAAACGTTTACCACCCCACCCACAGTGGTGGTGGCAGGAGGAGGTCACGTCAGCAAGGCGATAGCCGCCGCAAGTAAACTGGTTGGCATGCGCTTCTCCGTCTTTGATGATAGAGAGGAGTTTGCAAACCGAGAGAGGTTCCCCGAAGCGTACATGGTTCAGACCGGCGAATACAAAAACGGCTTCGGCGGCATGAACGTAACCCCCAATTCGTTCATAGTGATAGCGACCCGCGGACACCGGCATGATACGGACGCTACGGAGGCTGCGTTGCATACTCCTGCTTCTTACGTAGGTCTGCTCGGTAGCCGCCGCAAGACAATCCTTGTGTTTGAAGAGCTGTTGCGACGGGGTATTCCTATAGATGAACTTAGACGCGTTAAGTCTCCTATAGGCCTGGATGTAGGAGGTCGGACTCCAGAGGAGATAGCTATCAGCATCGTCGCCGAAATACTAGCATTTCGCTTGGGTGGGAAAGGCGGACCTCTAACCCTGGGAGAAAACCTGCTCAAAAAGGCACAAGATCGGGCCAGAAAGCCACAGAGAACGGCCGCAATTTCACACAATTGACCATCTCTGCCATCCTTCTATCGGCAGGAGAGTCGCGGCGCATGAAACAGCCCAAGCCTCTATTACCTTGGAAAAACGGAACCCTGCTTGAGAATCAAATCGCATCTCTGCTTGAAGGAGGTGCAAACGAGGTGATAGTGGTAACAGGAGCTAACGTAAACCAGCTCGTGCCTCTGCTACAAATTCCGAATGTACGCGTGAAGCATAATCCTTACTTCGCTTCGGGAAAAGCATCGTCGGTTCGTACCGGTGCCTCCGCCCTACCTCGCGATACGGACGTTGTAATACTGCTGGCGGTGGATCAGCCAAGACCTAGCCGCCTCATCGCCCACGCGCTAACTTCGCATAAAAGGGCATCTGCTTTGATAACCATCCTACGGTCGTCAGAAGGAGGCGGGCATCCCGTGCTATTCGACGGTGCACTAGCAGAGGAGCTGGCGATGGTTCAGGACAAAACCGAAGGGATAAGGCAAGTTATACGCCGCCATGAAGACTGTATAAATGAGGTTTGCGTAGAGTCGTCCCTGATTCGGCTGGACATCAACACACCGGAAGAGTACCAGAACGCCGTGTCCCAATATCCCGCGCTGGAGATGGAACTTTCGCTTTGACGATGAGCATAGAAGCCGCTCAGAGATTTATGGTGGATAGTCGAATTGACGGTTGGCTTACACGGGACTACAGGTATTCAAACCCAATATTTGAGCAGGTGCTCCGTTCACGAGTAGAGCATCTAACTCGGCCGGTCTGGCTTATCATACCGTCACGAGACGAACCTAGACTGTTGTCACACAGCGTAGACGCAGGAAGGTTCCCTCCGAGCGGACCTAAGATAGAGGTTTACGCGAACCGAAGGGAGATGGTGACCGCTCTCGAAAAAGTCGTACAGTTGTGTCGACCTACAGCATCAGGTTCCATAAGACTCGCTATGGACTACTCACCAATGTACGAGTTACCAAGAGTGGGCAGAGTGGACGCCGGAACGGTGGAGCTGGCGCGATCTTTCGGCGCAGAGGTGGTACCTAGTGGCGATGTCATACAGTACGCTTCTGAAAGATGGAGCCCAGAGCAGCTGGAGTCACACCATTTTGCAGCAGATGCAACAACGCGCATAGTCAGAGAGGCATTCCGCTTTGTAGGCGAGAATGTGCGATGGCAGCTGACAGAGCACGACGTAGCCGAGTTCATACGAGGCAAGTTTCGACAGGCAGGTATGACCTTCAATGAAGGTCCAGTAGTAGCTTTCAATGCCCACTCTTCAGACCCGCACTATGACCCTAAACCCTCATCTGCGGCCACTATTCGCCGCAGAGGCTGGCTACTTATAGACCTCTGGGCGGCACGAGAGAGTAAAACGGAGTCAGGAGAACCTGCGATTTATGCAGACATAACGTGGGTGGCGAGCTTGGGGGGACCGCCTGAACCTGAACATCAACGGGTGTTTGAGGCTGTGCGCGCAGGTAGAGACGCGGCGTTCGAACTGATCGAGCGAGCGTGGAACACAGGGAAACGGCTTGAAGGGTGGGAGGTGGACAGAGCAGCACGGCAAGTCATAGGCAAAGCAGGATATGGTGAGTTCTTTGTACATCGGTTGGGACACAGCCTAGGAGCTGAGGTTCACTCAAACGGTGTCAACCTTGACGATTGGGAGACGCACGACACAAGATCGCTTATTGAGGGAGTGGGAGTAACCATAGAGCCAGGTGTCTATCTGCCTGGCTTCGGGGTCCGTTCGGAGATGGACGTCTACACATCGGCCAATGGTCCCATCATCACAACGCCACCGCAAGAAGAACCGTTGGTTATAGATACAGCGTAATACACTCAGCGCATGATCTCGTACAGAGCGCCTAAGTCCTAGACATTAAGTTGGAGAGGCATTAGCGAGGTCTGTTCGCAATTTCTCTGTAACTTCAATCTCTCAACATAGTTTACTGATTTAGCAAGTCTATCTAGCTTAACAGTTCAGGTTCACCCGTTTCATCGGGTAAATGAGCTGTCGCCTCGCGCATATCCAGCTGCCAGTCGCCATGTTGATGATCAGACGAATGAGATGGCATTGCCGAAAGCTGCCCGCCCGACAACGTCACCCCTGTATTTGGAAGTTAGCCTGCGGGCTGGAGCAGTTGGAGGTAGGCTCCTTGAGGATCCATGACTGCGCTGAAATGACCATAAGGGCTAGTAGTAGGCGGGAAAACAACTTTGCCACCTAGTTCTTGCACCTTGGCGGTCGAGGCATTTATATCGTCCACCCCAAAGATAACTGACCAATAAGGGGACATACCGCTCTCGTCTGATGTCATATTACGGATACCAGACTTTGGTTGACCATTGAACTTCAACATCGTGTAGTCCATAGAGGAATCCGGAGGGGAATTTGGGTCTTTCTCTGCGCCGCACTGCAAGACGGACTTATAAAATTGCACTGCTTCTATGCTGTCAGTAGTCGCGAGCTCCGTCCAAGAGATGGCTCCTGCTTCTTCCACCCTTTCCACTCCTATGTGGTTTTTAGGCTCCCAAAGCATAAAAACGGCGTTCTGAGGATCCTGAGCAACCGCGGAGCGCCCTGCGTCAGGCACTTCAAAGGGATCCTGCACTACCTTGCCATTCAATCCATTCACCCTTTCCAGCGTTTCTTCCAAGTTGTCCGTCATGAAATAGAGCTGCCAACAAGGTGGTTGATCGCTCATCCCCATTGAAGGGTCCCTCTGAAAAGACCCAGCTACCGACTTACCGCCCTTGTTGTACATCGTATAGACCATATCCATCGGCGCTGTATCGGAATACTCCCAGCCAAAAAGGGAAGTATAAAACTTCTTCGCGCCTTCACCGTCGGTCGTGGCTAGATCTGCCCATGATGGAGAGCCAGGCGAATGTGATTGTACAACTGACATAATAACCTCCTTAAGTTTGAAATTTGCTTGATAAGGGTAATTCCGGCAGTTCAAACCTCACTGAGATTCCCTGATCCTTATAATCCCTTCCGAGGAGAGAGGATTTCAAGTTGTAATTCATTATAGTCTAAAAGGCACCGATTTGGTACACTTTCACTCCCGTCTCCGTAGGGTACACCGTCCTAACACCAGTTTGAAGACCAATCCCTAAGTAAATGTGCCGGTCATTGGGGCTGGAACAGTAAGAAATAGACTCCCTGAGGATCCATGACCCCGCTGAAAGAACCCGGAGGGATCTTAGTAGGCGGGACTACAACTTTGCCGCTTAGTTCTTTCACCTTTGCAGTAGAGACATTTATATCGTCCACCCCAAAGTAAACCGCCCAATAAGGGGGCATACCACCTTCTTCTGGCATCATACCCCGGATACCTGCCTTTGACCTGCCGTCAAACTTCAACAGGATGTAATCCATACCGGGAGCAGAATCAGGGTCTTTCTCTGCCTCGGACGGCAGTACGGCCTTATAAAACTCCACGGCAGCTTCAAGGTTAGTAGTTGCTAGCTCTACATGAAATATCGCACCGCTCTCTTCTACCACCTCTGCCCCTATATGTTTCTTAGGCTCCCAAAGCATAAAAACAGCGTTCTGAGGGTCTTGAGCGACTGCCATGCGTCCCGCGTCAAACACATCACTAGGGCCCATCAATACCTTGCCTTTCGATCCTTCCACCCGTTTTATCGCTGCTTCTAAATTGTCAACCGTGAAGTATATCTGCCAGCAAGGTGGTTGATCGCCCATTCCCATTGAAGGGTTTTTTTGAAAAGAGGCAGCCACCGACTTACCCCCTTTGTCATACATCGTATAAACCATATCAGGCACTACGGGATTATCGGCATGCCCCCAACCAAAAAGGGAAGTATAAAACTTCTTTGCGCCTTCACCGTCGGTTGTGGCTAGATCTACCCATGATGGGGAACCAGGCGAATATGACTCTACAACTGGCATAATAATCTCCTTAAGTTTGAAATTTGCTTGATTAAGAGTAATCTTAGCAGTTCAAACCTTCATTAGCATTCTCTGATCCTTCAATCCTACCTCCAAAGGGGAGAGAGGATTTCAAAATGTGAATATACCGATTTGGTACACTTTCACACTCCCTCTCCGTAGGGTAACATTCTAACACTAATTGAAGACCACTCCCTACGTGAACGCGTCGGTCATTGAGGCTGGAACAGTAAGAAGTAGACTCCCTGAGGATCCATGACCCCGGTGAAAGAACCCGGAGCGATCTTAGTAAGCGGAACTACAACTTTGCCACCTAGTTCTTGCACCTTGGCGGTGGAGGCATTTATATCGTCCACCGCAAAGTAAATTGACCAATAAGGGGGCATGCCACTTTCTTGTGGCACCATACCCCGGACACCTGCCTTGTCACTGCCGTCAATCTTCAACAGAATATAGTCCATGCCGGGAGCAGAATTAGGATCTTTCTCTGCCTCGTACGGCAGTACGGCCTTATAAAACTCCACGGCAGCTTCAAGGTCAGTAGTTGCCAGTTCTGTCCAAGAAAGGGCGCCAGGCTCTTCTACCACCTCTGCGCCTATATGTTTCTTGGGTTCCCAAAGCATAAAAACAGCATTCTGAGGATCTTGAGCAACCACCATACGCCCCGCGTCAAACACATCATGAGGACCCATCAATACCTTCCCGTTCGATCCCTTCACTCGTTCTATCGCTGCTTCCAAGTTGTCAACCGTGAAATAGAGCTGCCAGCAAGCTGGTTGATCATTCATGCCCATTGAAGGGCTTTTTTGAAAAGAGGCAGCCACCGATTTGCCCCCTTTGTTATACATTGTATAAACCATATCAGGCCCTACGGGATTATCGGTATAATCCCAACCAAAAAGGGAAGTGTAAAACTTCTTCGCGCCTTCACCGTCAGTTGTAGAAAGCTCCACCCAAGACGGGGAGCCGGGCAAATGTGATTTTACAATTGTCATAGTAACTCCTTAAATTTACAATCTGCTTCAAGTAATAAGTCTAGCTATCAGCCGCAATTCAGTATAAACAGGCATAGCACACAGATCATATGGTAATGCTTCAACGTCTTGATACACCTTGCGATATTCAAACCACTGGAATTACCTACAAAAACAATTCGTGAGTTAGTTTGAAAGTTGAAACAGCCAGATATTTACCTCATTAGATGGCTTGCTTCCAAAGATGTACGAAGTGGTTCACCGGACCGTTGCCCTGCCCTACTGGAAACGCACTGTCCAGAGCACTCGTTACGTATTGCTTGGCTTCTCCAGCTGCCTCTCGTATTGCAAGACCACGCGCCATACCCACGGTGAGCGCGGAGGAGTAGGTGCAGCCCGTTCCGTGAGTGTTCTTTGTAGGTGAACGCTTCGACGACATAACCTCAAATCCGTCCGCGTCCGCAAGCAGATCAGCAGCGTCTTCCCCAAAATGACCGCCGGTAACTATGGCCACCTTAGCTCCCATATCAAGCAGGCGCGCCGCCGCCGCCTTAGCATTTTCAAGATCTTTTATCTCAATGCCCGTGAGAGCCGTCGCTTCGGCAGAGTTTGGAGTTACGACTTCACAAAGGGGTAGCAATCGTTCGGCAATTACCTTCTCAGCGTCTTTAGAGAGAAGAGGAACTCCAGTAGTGGAGACCATCACGGGGTCAAGCACAACCGGGTGCATATTGTGTTCCTGAAGCTTCTCAACGACCTTCAAGGTTATAGAAGTGGAGGACAGCATACCTATCTTGAATCCGACCGGCTTCAAGTCCGCCAAAACGGCATCTATCTGAGCAGCCACCATGTCTGGGGGGATATCGTGTACAGCGGACACTCCCAAGGTGTTTTGTGCGGTTATAGAGGTTATCACAGAAGCTCCGTAGCATCCGAGAGCGGCGAAGGTTTTGAGGTCTGCCTGTATCCCTGCGCCTCCTCCGGAGTCGGAGCCTGCTATGGAGAGCAGTTTAGGTGGAGTTTTCTGGGGCAAGCTTTCCAGTTGTACTGCCTCCTATCTTGAGTTTGCCGAAAAACGACGGACTGCACTTCAACACGCTAACCGCCCCTTACAGGCTGGTGTCTTTGGAGTCCATCAGACGCGTACGGGCAACGTCATTTAGATGATATCCTATGTTGCGAATGAAAGAGAGTTTCTACCTTCGAGACGCTCTATTCAAGGAGGCCGATGATGTCTTGGAAATTTGAGAACATTATACCGCCGATAGGCACAATAACGGAGGGACCAGCGCTGGAAGGCGACCGGCTTCTCTTCAGCAATATCACTATGAATCGCGTGCTCGCTTTGTGCCTGAAGAGCGGACGTCTGGAGCTTTTTGCGTCGGATACAGAAGGGACTAATGGGTTGAATTTTGACTCCAAAGGGCGCCTCTATGGGTGCGCCGGTGCAGGCAGGCGCATTATCCAATTCGACGAGAACGGCAGGAAATCTACGGTGGTAGAAAGGCTCAACGGTCGAAGACTCAACGGTCCAAACGACCTGGCCATAACTCCTGATGGCAGCGTTTATTTTTCCGATCGTATAGAGAATATCCATTCTGATATGGGTATTCCTTACTCGGCCATACTTTCGGCTGAACCTCGTTCGAGTGAATCTTTTGAGTGTATGAGGAGGACTTCAGACTCCAGCATGCCGAACGGATTGCTGTTCTCAAAGGATTATAAGACCCTTTATGTTGCTCAGAGTGATTACCGCGCTTCCGAACGTCGCGAATTACGGGCTTACCCGGTAGAGAAAGATGGCTCGCTGGGTACTTACGAGGTTGTGCACGATTTTGGGCCGCACAGGGGAATAGATGGTATGACGTTGACGGCAGACGGGTTGATAGTGGCGTGCACGGGATGGGAAGTTTCGGGGGCGGGCGGGTGCATTACGATATTCGAACCGGACGGACGTATAGTGGAGACGCACCCATTGCCTGCAAGCCGCCCTACAAACTGCGCGTTCGTAGGAAAGGTGCTTTACGTTACCAGTATAGAAGGGCACTTGATGGCAGCGGAAACGGAACTGGAAGGTTGCCCTCTTTGGCCGAATAACAGCGCAACTTGAGAGAGGAACCTGCATTGAACGAATGGCATTGGAAACTGTTGACGCGGCACGACTCGCTGGTTGAAGGACCAGTATGGGACGGGAAAACGCTCTTATATAATCAGTGCGCCGCGAACACCACATGGAGTATCGATCCTGCCAGCAGAGAACGTGGGGTTTGGTGCAACGATACAGGCGGAGCAAACGGGATGGCTTTTGACGCTAACGGCGACTTGTATGTGTGTCAAGGTTCGGCTCACAGAGTAATTCGCCTGCCAGGGGGAGATCCGGCAAATTCAGAGACTGTGGCAGACTCGTACGAAGGACAAGGCCTGAATTGGCCAAATGACTTGGCGGTAGCAGCAGCAGGCAGGGTGTACTTCTCCGACCCGAACTATACTGAACACCAAAATAATATGGAGAGGGAGGCGGTCTACATAGCAGAGCGAGGGTTCGGCGGAAACTGGAGCATACAGCGCGTTACGTCGGACACCAACAAACCTAACGGCGTCCTGCTGTCGCCTGACCAAAAGACCCTCTTTGTGGCAGAGAGCCCCAAAGCTAAGTATCAGCGCCGAGAGCTAAGGGCTTACCCTATCCTGGATAACGGCATGCTAGGCGACTACTCTATATTGCACGATTTCGGTAGCCACCGGGGGATAGACGGCATGAGTATGACCGTTTCAGGGCTTATAATCGCCTGCGCAGGGTCAAAGAAGTCGGGACCGGGGCCAATGATCTATGTTTTCACGCAAACGGGACGCGTGGTTTTCACATTGCGCACTCCTGATGACATGCCCACGAATTGTGCATTTGGAGGCTCTGCTCTGGACACGCTTTTCGTAACCTTCGGTACAGGGAGCCTATACGCAATACCAAACACGGGCATGCGAGGGCACCTAGCGTACCCGCCGCCCGGAACGTGACGAAACCGCCTCAAATATCATCCGGACGCTCGTCTTCAAACAGAGCATCTATTGCAACGGATCTGAAAAGAAAATGAAACGTTTCATCTTTGTCACAAAAACAGGTGACTGCGAGATTTCCAAACGCTATGTACTACCGTTGATGTATGTTACTTAGGGACTATAACGCTCGTCAGTGTAGATCTGACGGGTGATGAACTTTCAATCTATCCGCTTTGAGCTCTCTGTTTGGAGACCGCCTCTATCATCGCTTGGATGTAACCGTTTGCGAAGGCTCGCCCTCGGTGTCCCCATACTGTATCTTGGTAGGTTTGCGGTACATGGTCGTCTATGAAGAAGCTATTGAAGCCGACGTCCGCATATATCTGCATCGCCTTGAACATATCAACGTAGCCCGTGTTTACGAACTCCTCATGAAAGCGCGGTACCGTTCCCGATACGTTACGGAAGTGAACATAAAGTATCTTCTTCCTCTCGCCGAAGTAACGTATCATCTCGTATATTCCTTCGTTGGCGGCGTCCGCCATCTCCGAGAAAGTGCCTTGGCAAAACTCTATGCCGTTTGACGGGGAATCCACAATTTCTACAAGCCTCTTATAAGACGCGAATGAGCGGAACAGCTGAGGAATCCCGCCTAGCTTCTCTACAGGGGGATCACAAGGATGAATGCCTAGCCTTATCCCTTCCTCCTCGGCTACAGGCGTAACTATACGTATCCAGTTTTCAAGACTCTCCCACATCTCTTCCTCGGAGTATTCCCGTGAGTGAGTAATAGGCAGCTTCTCTGCCTCCGCCAAGTCGAAAGCGGTAACCACAGTACCGCCTCTTATCACTGAAGATTGGGTCCGCCAAACATGCGAAGGCATCCAGTTGTAGCCGAATATGGGTATCCCGGCCCGTGCAATATTACGCACCGTCTCCAGCATGTTTTCTATTTGTCTATCCCGTTCTGGCCCATTCAGCATAATATGGTCGTAAAACGAGGTCGGGACATTCTCCAGCGCCGAAAGACGCAGCCCGTAAGACTCTACATTTAGACGCAGTTTCACGATATCGTGCAACGCCCATTTTCCACCTCTGTCTGGCAGTTCTGGAGTGTTCAAAAGGACGTCGGTTACGCCGAACTGTTGCGCAAATCTCAAAAATTCCGGCGAAGCACTGGAGAACTGTCCAAAACCTGCTCTCATAATAAAACCTCCTTGTACGTTTCACGCGACAATGTTCTATGTTCAACACACTGCTAGCAATTACGACAATCTTTACCTATTCTACCAATACATCCTAGACGTCCCAAAGCTAGCGTACCAGCCCCATCAACCACTGCCGAATCGGAGACATATGGTGGAAGTGGTCAAAGCACTCATCAACCAATTCAGCCGTTAATAGCGCTTTGACTGGGATATCTGGAGAGTAAGCATAGAGACTATTATAAAGAAGCCATTCGGCGCGTGGGTGATCGCCGTCATATCCACGGGGGATTCGCTTATAATGCTTGCCTGATATTCCATATCCTTCCACCGCGAGAACACTGTTTACGGCTTCAGTCAACATGACGCCGGATTTTTCTCCAACTACCGCTTGTCGGTACCGTTCCAGGATACTAGGAGGGAAGCGGAACATGCCGGACATCAATCCCGTATCACCTTCGCCAAATTGAAAACCAAAACCTGGGATCTCGGTCTTTTTACCACTGCCTTCCCAAAACATCCCCGAGACATTGGTCTTATAAGGTGCCTTATTGGCTCCGAAGCGGATGTCGCGGTATATTCTCATCAGCACTCCGGTACCGTTCGGGCTGGTATCTACCCGAACGTCAGGTGCAATCAAAGCAAGACGCGCACCCAGCGACGCGACAAATGCTTGAGCAGGCTCTAATACGGTGGATCGGTAGGTAGCCTTGTGTGCCTCAAACCATTCACGATTATTATTAGCGGCCAACGCTTCTAAAAAGTCTATACCTTCCTGTGGAAAACCTCTAAATTTTAACATTTCCACTGCTCCTTTTCTTTCAACTGTAAAAGATAATACCGCATAACGCGACGGCAAGGCGCAGGTATAGATAGTAGCGTAGTCAGCTCTATCAAGAAGGAAACCCTACATGAAATCGCCTGATTTGGTGTAATAAAAGAGCAATGTACATAGATATACACACTCATATAGACCAGCATGCCTCTGAACAGCTTTCCGAAATCGTCAAACGGGCGAGCGACGTCGGCGTGGCGGTTATAGTCTCGGCCGGCGTAGATATTCTTTCCTCCAAGCGATGCGCTAAGATAAGTGATGAACATGAAGCCGTTTTCGCCGGTGTAGGTCTTCATCCTCAAGACTTGACTGGGAAACCGACATCCGAAGAGTTGGACGAGCTGGAACGGCTGGCAAAACTTACTTCAGTAGTGGTAATGTCGGAAATAGGCTTAGATTTTCAACCAGACTCTCCGGACAGGATATGGCAAGAGGAGGCTTTCCGTGCCCAGATAAACATAGCCGTAGATAATAACCTGCCGATAGTCTTCCACAATCGGGGAGCAACTTCAGAAACCTTGAGGGTCCTAAAAGAGGAAAGAGCATGGCGAGTCGGGGGAGCAGCCCACTATTTCCAAGGCGACTTAAGCTACGCTGACGCCTTGCTGAACATGGGTTTCCATGTATCCCTCTCAAAGTTGCTGTTACGGCTCCCTGATTTGCAGAAAGTCGCCAAGGAACTGCCGCTTGATTCCTTAACGCTAGAGACCGACGCTTATCCGCAACCCTTCAAGAAGAAGCGGAATAAGTGGACAGAACCACGCGATGTACCAAAGATAGCGGCAGCCCTTGCGGAACTCCATGGAGTCTCGTCTGAGGAGATAGCCGTTAGAACCTCAGCAAATGTCTTAAGTATGATAGGCGAATGCAACGAAGAAATTCGGCGGCAACTAGAACGTGTATCTGTGCAGTGAAATATCTGTATAGCCCGGCGAAGTACATCCTTCCTACCGAATAAGTCTTTATCCAAGAGTCTCTGTAAGTTAAGGCCCCCGTTTCAAACAACACGTGTCTTACTAGTTACTGACCCTTAACCAACATTTAACGTGTAAGATATGGAAAGGAAACAAAGCAAAGATAAAATGGAGGAATGGTTTGGTACCAGCTATGTGTTCCATAGCTCTCAAGGAGTGGGTGTCAGCTGTAGAAGCCGTGAAAGTGGGCAAACAGATCGTACTGTTGCGCAAAGGGGGTATCCGAGAAGAACAACCTTTGTTCGATATGAAAAGTGAAGGCTTCTTCCTATGGCCTTCGTACTGGCATCTGGAGGCAAGTTCTATCAAGCCGCAGTACACCAAATACGTCCCGGACGACTCGGAGGTTGAATACGATGAAGGCGTGGCGACCTTGTCTGTGTTTGCGGAGGCAGCGGCGGTACACGAAATAAGCACAGAAAAGGAGCTTGCCTCCTTGGCTCCTTTCCACATCTGGACAGACGAGTTCGTTACCAAGCGACTCAAATGGAGACCCAGCCAGCCGATTTCGGCGATAGTTGTGAAAGCCTACCGACTTCAGCAGCCACAAGCGTTGATGGTTATGGACGAATACAAAGGATGTAAGTCTTGGGTTGAGTTCATAGAGGAATATCCAGTAGGAACAGCTGAGCAGGTCATCACGGAACGGCGGTTCGTAAGACGGCTGGAGGCTATCCGATCCGCCCTTATGGAAGCTCGTGCATAACCGTAGAGAATGTCTTTCTGAATTTTCACATGTTCTTTACTTGACGATACCGAGGACTAGGGACGGTGCTTATCGTCTATATGTATGCTAATCATTCAATCCTCCTGATCAAAACCAATTTACATAACCAAAAGTAGGAATCATATCTATGAAGTATCGTAATTTATCTGGCACAGATTTGACCTTGTCGGAAGTGGGATTTGGCGTTTGGAGCGTTGCCACTTCTTGGTGGGGAAACGTGAACCAACAAACAGGCGTGTCCTTGTTGCGCGAAGCTTACGACCTGGGCGTCAGCTTCTTCGACACTGCAGATGCTTACGGTGAAGGCTTTGGTGAAGAGATCATCCCGAAAGCATTGGGAGACGTCCGCGCCAACTTGGTTATAGGGACAAAGTTTGGATACGACCTAGAGGCAGTTAGGACCGGCGGTGGTCACAAGGAGCGGCCTCAACGCTGGGAATCGGCCTTCATAAAAAAGGCTTGTGAAAACTCCCTCCGAAGAATGCAGACGGACGTCATAGACCTATACCAGCTGCACAACCCTCGCCTTGTGGCTCTGCAAAAAGACGAAATCTTTGACGCCCTTGAACAGTTGAAGACCGAAGGTAAAATACGCTGGTATGCCGCCGCCATAGGCCCTGATCTAGGGTGGGAAGAGGAAGGCGTATTCGCTTTGGAGGAGAGGCAAATTCCCGCGCAGATAATCTATTCGATTTTGGAGCAAGCTCCTGCTCGTAGATTTATCGCCACTGCCTCTAAAAGTGGAACAGGGCTCCTGACGCGAGTACCTCACGCGTCGGGCATGTTAGACGGTTCTTACACAAAGGATAGCATCATAGAGAAGCAGCCGTTTGGGTCAGGCGACCACCGCTCTCATCGGAATCTTGAATGGATGCGTAGGTCGATACGCAAATTGGCGAAGCTAGACTTCATACTAGAAAACCCTGATTATACTCCCGCACAGGCAGCCATCAAGTTTTGCCTGCACCCCAAACAGACAGCGTCTTGTCTACCGACGATCGTCAGCTCTGAGCAGCTCCGAGAGTTTGCAGCAACTTCTGACAAACCGAACATAGAGGAGGAAATTATAGAACGACTTAACTATCTATGGGAAGACAATTTCGGTGAGCCCGTAAGGGAACGCCTACGATCAAGCCTTTCAGCGACGGGCTGGACGAGTTGAAGAACGTTTGAGCTCAGTATTCAGATAGTCAAAGTCGCGGCGAGATATGACTTGTAGCATGGAATGGAAAGCCATCGGCCATATCTCTGGTGGCCATTTCTTCACGTAGTCAAGCAAGAAAGCGGTTTCACGGGCGTCCATCGGGACAGAAGGGTGGGCGGTTATTCGGATCCGTAACCGACGGCTGAACAGTTCGTCGGGATTTTTGCTTTTCCAAAGGGGCTTATCGTCCGTGAAACATTCTGACCCCACCGTCGCTGTACCGGTAAATACCTTCTCGTCAAAGAGATAGAACGCCAACTTGTCGCCAGATTTTATCTGATCTGCTTTATCTGCGTTTTCCTTAGTGAAACCCTGCAATTTCTCCTGGAAGGAAATATCGAAGTTTTCCCGACTCACAGCCAAAAGCCAGTGGGTAGCGGGCTCAAACGGTGCCTTATTTTGTTTGTTCATATCCGACCAGGACTCATCGGTTTGTATTTCATGCCTTGATCAGTCGTATCGTCTCTGTGTACGTGAACGTATCCATATAGCCAAGGAGTTCATAATCAGAAGCATAGCTAGGAGCACAATTATGGCTCCTGCAGCGAGCTCATGGAATTCCTTTTTGGGCTGGGATATCCAGTTATATATCTGCAAAGGCAGAACGGTGAACCTATCATCTAAGCCTGTAGGTACAAAGGTTATAAAGACCAATGATGAGATGATAAGTATGGGTGCGGATTCGCCTATAGCTCTAGAAAGTGCCAGTATTACCCCGCTCATTATACCGGGGGTGGCTTCCGGCAATACGATGTGTCGTACTACTTGCCACCGAGTAGCACCCATGGCAAACGCTGCGTCCCGCCTACTTGAAGGGACGGCTCTGATGGCCTCTTGGGAAGCGATTATCACTATAGGCAGAATGAGCAACGTTAGCGTCAGCGCGCCCGATATAAGGTTGCGAGATCCCGAAAATACGAACTGCACGAAGAGTGCCAACCCTAACAAGCCGTATACAACTGAAGGGACGCCCGCAAGGTTTGAGATATTCAGCTGAATAAGACCAGCTATCTTGTTTCGGTTAGCGAACTCTTCCAGGTAGACGGCCGTTCCGACACCTATAGGCAGACTCATCGCCGCCGTCATAGCCACTATCAACGCGCTGCCCACAACAGGTGCAAGTATGCCGGCCTGGTTCGGTCTGAGTTGCGAAGCGTAGTTGGTAAAGAAGCTAGATCTAAAAATAACTCGCACACCATCCGATAACACGTCCCAAAGCAAGGCGCCTAAAGCAATAAAAGCTATAAGAACGGCGCACAAGAATAGAATAGAAAAGAATCTATCCATTAACTTACGGCGCATCAATCGGCGTCTATAAAGAGAAGGTAAAGGACTGGTTTGTGTAGTCTTCATTCGTACTGCTGCCTGTACCGAGTGATTATCCACCTGCCTAGCATATTCATAAAGAGCGTCATTACAAATAGGAGCAACCCGACGGCGAATATAGTTTTATATTCCAACGATCCTTGCGGCGTCTCACCCCCGCTGACTTGAACTATATAAGCAGTCATAGCTTGGATACTCTCCAGAGGGTTGAAAGTGAGCTTCGGAGTCAGTCCCGCAGCTATCGCTACTATCATAGTCTCACCTATGGCGCGCGATATACCGAGTATGAAGGACGCCATTACACCCGAAGCCGCTGCCGGTGTAACCACTTTTAACGCAGTTTCTAAACGCGTTGCTCCTAGGGCGTAAGACGCGTCCCTCAAAGATTTAGGCACGGCGTACATGGCATCTTCTGAGAAAGTGGACACCATAGGCATTATCATAATCCCCATCACGAGACCTGCGCTAAGCGCGTTGAATATTATGATATTTTCCTCGCCAATAATCGTCCTAAGAATAGGGGTTACAAACAGCAGAGCAAAATAACCGTACACTACCGTGGGCACGCCCGCCAGAATCTCCAGGATAGGTTTCAGCGTCTTCCTGACGCTGCTGGACGCGTACTCCGAGAGGAATATAGCAGAGCCAAGACCCAGGATCAGAGAGACTCCGCCCGCTATAGAAGCCACAAGCAAAGTGCCCGTAACTAAAGGAAGAACCCCGAAGCTCTGCGGCGAAAGCAAGGGCGTCCATTGAATGCCTCCGAGAAACTCAAATACCGAGACATCAGCAAAGAAACCTATACTCTGCTGGACAAGTATTACCACTATCCCGATAGTAGTGAGAACTGATATCCCTGTGACCAAACGCATAGACCAGACGGCTATCCGCTGCTCTAACATCTTTCGGGATATATGACTCTTCACACGGTTCTCACGGTCGTTTGGAGAGTCTAGCACATCAGATTTAACTTCGTCATAGCCTTGTATCCAATCTTGCACATGCGAATCTATCCGAGGCTAGCCTCTAAAACAGCGTCCAGAGACCTTTGGTAATCGGAATCATTCAGTCCAACGTAACCACCCTGAGAAGCCAATTCCGCACCGTTCTCCAGATAGAAGTCTACGAACGTTTTCACCTCTTCCCTCTGAAGGGCGGGTTTGCTTACGTATATGAACAGAGGTCGAGAGAGTGGGGCATATGAGCCGTCGTTGATAGTATCTTCTTCAGGAGTTATGCAGCCGTCTCCATTGTCTACGCCCAGCACTTTCAAATTGTCTTCATTCTCCAAGTAGTAGGCATAACCAAAATACCCTAGAGCGTATTTTGAGCTCTGAACGCCTACGACCAGCACGTTATCATCCGCGCTCGCCGTGAAATCTGGGCGGCTAGCATCCTCTTCACCTACTATAACCTCGGTAAAGTAGTCAAACGTGCCGGAGTCACTGTCTGGGCCGAACAGTCTGATCTCTTGATCAGGAAATTCAGGACGTACGTCACTCCATAATTTAAACGTGCTTCCCGGTTCCCATATGAGTTTCAGCTCATCCACGGTCAAACAAGACACGAAGTCATTGTCCTTACTCACAACTACAGAGAGCCCATCAACGGCAACTTGCAACTCTAAGAAACCGATGCCGTTGGCAAGCGCTTCTTCCCTTTCCGAATCTCTTATAAGACGTGAGGCGTTTGATATTTCAGTCTCCCCTTTTACGAATCGTTGAAAACCTCCTCCTGTACCAGAGATACCCACAGGGATTTGAACTCGGGGGTGCGTTTCCCTAAAAATTTCCGCCGCGGCTACCGATACTGGGTAAACCGTAGAAGAACCGTCGATCTCTATTGCGCCCTCCAAGCCAACAGAAGTACCGCTGCTACTGTCTCCGCACGCCGAGATCAAGAGCACTGCAACTGCTGGAAATCCAAAGACGGACAGCCCAAAAACCTTACCTATGCCGTGAAATCTTAATAAAAGAGTCCAAGCACTCATTAATATTACTCCTTCTTTTTCCTTTTCAGGATTGTCAAACCTTCCAAAACAGAGTCTATACACGGCTAGGTCAACATGCAAACCTTTTTCAAGCACAGTCCGTGTTTAAGGGCAGATACGACAGCCTTATGTAGACATTCCCGCGGAAGACAAGGCTTCACGACATGAGATAATAAAACGAAGGTAGCAAATCATCTTCAACAATGAGGAGCAACAAATGAACTTGGAGTTTCTGCACATCCCTGAAAAAGATGCCGTGCGAACGCCTCATGAGGCTGTTCATCAACAAATATACAACATATTACAGGCCTACAGCGTCCCGGAAAGACACGCCAAGACCACAGCGGACGCCTTGACGAAAGCTAGCTTGTTTGCGGTAGACACGCACGGCGTAGGAAATATAGTACGATACGCAAAGCTGATAAGGGAAGGGGTTTACTCCATACCACAAAAGATAGAGACGACGTCTGAAACCGATACAACGGCCGTCATGTCAGCTGGGGGTGGTCTCGGCTTTGTGGGGATGGAGGTGGCTATGGAGATGGCTATTGAAAAGGCGAAACAACATGGAATGGGAATGGTAGTGATGAAGGACGGGCACCATATAGGCATGGTTGGCTACTACCCTCTTGCGGCGGCGCGCGAAGGGATGATAGGAATAGTGGCTACCAACGCTTCGCCGGCTATGCGTCCTGTTTTCGGGACGCGCGCTATGGTGGGAACGAACCCTATAGCCTTTGCGGCGCCAGTTGGAGATGAACAGCCGTTCCTTCTTGATATGGCCACTACTGTAACTGCTAGCGGTAAGATAGCTCTTGCACGACGCTTGGGAGTACCGCTGCCCATCGGTTGGGCCGTTGATTCGGAAGGAGACCCAGTAACTGAGCCACCGATAGAGAGAAGTAATGCTTGGGCGCAAAACCCACTAGGTGGAACTCGCGATCAAGGAGCACACAAAGGGTACGGGTTGGGCTTAATGGTAGACGTGCTGACCGGAGTGCTGTCAGGGGGAGGCTTCAGCGCAATACTGTCAAGCGGACAAAACATGAGCTGTGCCATAGCGCTGAATGTGGAGAGCTTCCGTCCGCTCAGCGAATTTGAAGCCATGATGCAGGATATGATGAAAATGCTCAGATCTTCCCCCTCTGAACCAGGAACAGATGGCGTTATGGTGCCAGGAGACCCTGAATACGCTTCCGAAAGGGAGCGCCGCGCCAAGGGGATACCGCTTCACAAGACACAGCACGAAGAGATAGTGAAATGCGCACGTGAGGTCGGCGCGGAGGTCGTAATATGAGGGAGAACGGCAGATAGGTTTGAATGATTAGAAAGATTGCTCTATCCCCAAGTAATACGGGTGACATATCCTTTGTACGTCTGTATGTCGATTTTATCGAAAGCAAAGCAGTTCATAATAACTACTACAATCCTGCACTTTAAGGTACTGAGGTGAGCAGGAATACCAACGCTAATGACAAGAATTAACGACCTAAATTTAAGGGAATGGAAGAGCTATGGTGACATTCTGACTGACAGTTTATGGATACTTGGAGATCGTGATAAGTCCGGGGTTCATAACAATGCTTACCACGGCAACTTTATCCCACAGATTCCAAACCAGTTAATGAGAAGATTCACCAAGAAAGGAGACGTGGTCTTGGATCTGTTCTTAGGACATGGAACAACGCTTATTGAATCGAAGCGACTAGGAAGACATGGAATCGGTGTTGAGTTAATACCGAAAGTAGCGCAAATTGCGAAGTATAATATTAATCGTGAAATTACTAAAACAGACAAAGTTTTTACAGACGTCATTGTCGCTGATAGTACAACTGAATTGGCAAAGACAAAAGTGCTGAGTTCCTTAGGAAAGATTGAGGTGGATAAAGCTCAATTGATTATTTTACATCCGCCGTATCATGACATTATTAAGTTTAGCAATCGAGAAGAGGATTTATGCAATAGTCCTACAGTTGAAGATTTTGCTTCAAAATTCGGGAGTGTAATAGAAAATTTTTCTAGTTTACTAGAGAAAAACAGATGCTTAGCTATAGTTATAGGAGATAAGTACACTAACAGTGAATGGGTGCCACTTGGTTTTACTTTGATGCAAGAAACATTGAAGCAAGGGGATAATTTAACTTTAAAAAGTATATTGGTAAAAAATATGGTGAATAATCGTGCTAAACTGAGCCAAGAAAATCTATGGCGTTACCGTGCACTTGCTGGAGGCTTTTACGTTTTCAAACACGAATACATACTTATTTTCAATAAAGCATGAACAGGTATATTTTCATATTATCTGACAGAAGATCTGCTACTAAGCACAAGGAAAACACCAGTTATTTTGCCTTCACCGCCACGCCAAAATCCAAGACGCGGGAGATGTTCGGCGAGTGGAACTTGAAGGCGGACGGAATAACCAAAATTTTGCCCTTCTACGGCTACAAGGTGAAACAGGCCGTTCAGAGAGCGATTATCCTCAACGTGCTGGCTTTACTATACGCCGGTCAATAGTTATTACAGGTTGACCAAGACCATAGAGGCGAATCCCAAATTTGACAATAAGTGGACGAGAAATAAGTTACGACGCTACGTTGAGGGTCACGAATATGCCATTCTGCTCAAGGCCGAAATCATGGCGGTTCATTTCCATGAACAGGTAATGGCCCAGCTCAAAATCGGCGGACAAATGCGGGTTATGGTCGTGACAGACGGCATTGATCGAGCAATAAATACTTCCATGCTATCAACGCATACCTGAAAGAGCACAAGAGCCGGTATCTGGCAAACGTTGCATTCTCTGGTGAGCACAAGTACGACGAGATAAATATCACCGAGTTCTCTCTCAATCATTCACCTCCAAATAAGATTGTTGACCGGATTCAGTAAGATCCATATGTTTCCTGATCTACGCCGACAAGTTTCAGACCGGTTAAGACGAACCGTTGCTGCACACGATGTGTGTAGACAAGACCCTCTCCGCAATCAAGTTGGTGTAGATACTGTCTCACCTCAACCAGGCGAACCCCGGAAAGGGATGTGTGGGTGCTTGATTTATGACCCACACCGACACCTTCAGGGAGACGCACTTGCTGACTATTACCGCACGAAAATCTTGGTGAAGGAGACCTGTCCAGATAGATTACACGACTTGAAAGCCGAGATTGATGGCCACCAGGCCTATACCCCGGAGCAAGTGAAAGGTATGGCGTTGAACACGACAAGGCTCTGCGGTGTCATGATGGCGGAAGGGTAAAAGGAGCCTACTTAAAACGTGTACGCTATATACCTATCACGTCTCCAGTTTGGTCGTCTAGGTCTATATCCCATGCGTTTGGTTTGGAGGGAAGTCCAGGCAAAGTCAGGATATTACCTGCAAGGGCGACAATCTGTCTTGCGCCGGCCAGCAACCTCAGATCTCTTATTCTCAAGGTGTGGCCTTCGGGAGCACCTCGCAGACGGGAGTTTGCAGATATTGACAGGTGTGTTTTAGCCATGCATATCGGGAATTTGCGTTTCTCGCCATCAAGTTTGAGCGCAGCTCTACGTGCCCGCGGACTCCATTCCACCTTCCCTGCCAGGTAAATCCGCTTCGCCAGAAGTTCTACCTTCTGTTCAGTAGTCATTTCGTCTTCGTACAACAACCTGACTTTCGCTCTCGCCTCTGTCGCTTCAACCGCTGCTGCTGCCAGATCTGTCATACCATCTCCCCCTTGTGTAAAACCATTCGCCTCCACGCAACTAAAGGCACCAGATCGTTTTGCTTCCTCCCTCACTGCCTGGACCTCTTCTGATGTATCCGATGGGAAGCGATTTATACCAACGACTGCTGGCAGTCCAAACATACGCACTATATGAATAGCGTGCCGAAGGTTAGCTCCTCCTTTACGCACTAAAGCTTCATTGGGGCTTGTAAGGTCGTGAGCTTGAGCACCGCCGTGCCACTTGAGGCCTTTCACCGTTGCCACTATTATCGCCGCGGAGGGTTCGGGAGCACCTTGACGTACCTTGATATCCATAAACTTCTCAAAGCCTAAATCTGCACCGAAGCCGGCTTCAGTTACCACGTAATCGGCGCATCGTTCGGCGAGCAAGTCAGCCAGTATGGATGAACAACCGTGTGCTATGTTTCCAAACGGACCCATGTGGACTACAGCAGGTTGTCCTTCCTGCGTCTGGACGATGTTCGGCTTTATGGCGTCCTTTAATAGGACCATCATTGAACCTACAGAATTGAGGTCTGCGGCGGTAACTGCCTCGCTTAACCGCGTCCGTCCTACCACTATTTGAGAGAGTCTTTCTCGAAGGTCAATACGTCCCTTAGCAAGCGCCACCGCTGCCATAACTTCCGACGCAGCAGATATGTCGAATCCCGCTTCCCGCATAGGACCGTTAACGTTTGCCCCTCCGATCCCCGAAACTACTGTACGAAGTGCCCTGTCCTCCGCGTCCGTTACACGCCGCCACAATATGCCTTGCGAATCAAAGTTTGGCAACAGTCTCCTATAGACTGCGTTATCAGTCATGGCGGCTAGTAAATTGTGAGCCGACTCTACAGCGTGGAAGTCACCCGTAAAGTGCAGGTTGACGTCAGACGAAGGTTCTACAGTCGCACGTCCTCCACCTGTGCCACCACCCTTATGCCCGAATACAGGACCCAAGGACGGTTGACGAATAGTCAAGCAAGCTCTCTTCCCTATTTTACAAAGCCCTTGTACAAGACCTACGGCAGTAGTAGATTTCCCTTCTCCACCGGGCGTAGGGGTTATAGCCGTAACAACGAGTATTTTTCCTTTATCGCGACGAGTGGGGAAAGCTTCAAGAGGCACTTTGGCAATGCTTTTCCCATGAAGCTCAATAGCAGAGACGGGTAAGCCCATCATTTCAATTATTTCTTCTATCGGTTTGAGTTGTGTAAGCATACTATTTAGTTATCTTGTGTCACCATCTGACCCCACTTTTATAGTGTGGGACGTTCTTATGAGTGTTCATATGAGCGCCTTCGTTTTCATACATCTCTTACAGGTATAAAGTATTCACATCGGTATTAATCTTTATAGAGTATTGAATCGGAAACACTCCGACTTCCCCTTCTATACTTGCGGTGTCTCACCAACTGAACCTCAATCGTTGACTAAATTAGCCTCTATGAACTTATGAATGTATCCGGACCTCATTTTGATAGTTCCAAAAATTGCTTGCACTGTTTCTCCTTTTACCTTTACTATATATAGTAATAAGTCATCAGAATGATTGAACAAGAATGAACGACCGAATCTTGATAACGGGTTCGTCGGGGCTGATAGGAAGAGCACTTCGTGGGGCCCTTGAGGAGCGTGGAACAGACGTTGTTGGACTGGACCCCCTTGGCGTAAACAGTGAAAAAGGTGACGTGCGTAATCCGGAGCAAGTTGCAAAAGCCGTCTCTCGTTGCAGTGGCGTGGTGCATCTTGCAGCAGTATCCCGTGTCGTATGGGGTCAGAGCAACCCGAGCAAATGCTGGGACGTCAATGTTGGCGGGCTAACCAACGTCTTAGAGGCAATAGAACGAAAAGAGAAGCCGCCTTGGTTAATATTCGGCAGCAGTCGTGAGGTGTATGGACAGCCAGAGATATTACCGGTCACGGAGGATGCTCCTTTACGACCTATCAACGTCTATGGACACTCAAAGGTTAAAGGCGAGTACATTGTGCAGAAAGCTCAGGCCCGTGGGTTGCGCGCGGGTATTATCCGGTTCTCTAATGTCTACGGCAATATAAACGATCACCATGATCGTGTCATTCCAGCGTTTATCAAGGCGGCATTGTCTGGAGACAATCTTCAAGTTGAAGGCGTCAAACACACCTTCGACTTCACGCATATTGAAGACACAATACGTGGTATTGTCAATCTCATAGACCTAATAGCAAGTAGTGAGCAGATCCTGCCGCCGTTGCATTTGGTCACTGGAATTCCGCAATCCCTTACCGAACTCGCGACTACGATAATCCAGCTTGCGGATGGGAATTCCTCTGTAATACAAAGCCCTCCACGCTCTTTTGACATTGACTACTTTTACGGCAATCCGGAACGTGCCCACAAATTGTTAGGCTGGACCCCACGTGTCAGTCTGCGAGAGGGACTTGAAAGGCTTATTGAGGATTACCGAAACAAAAATAGCTTCTCTCCTTCAGCAATGATTGCAGAGAGGTAATGAAGGCTTTACCGTATAAGACTTGAACAATGAAAATTCTTCAGGTTATCCATGGCTACCCGATGCGTTACAATGCAGGCTCCGAGCTGTATACGCAGACTCTCTGCCATGGTCTTGCCGAGCGCCATGAGGTGGATGTTTTCACACGCGAAGAAGATCCTTTTATACCCGACTTCCACCTTTGGCACGAACAAGACCCTGATGAACCAAAAATTACGCTTCACGTTGTCAACAATCCACGCAATAAGGATCGATACCAAGAGTTAGGCATCGACCATCGTTTCACAGAGACACTTGACCGCGTCCAGCCGGAGATTGTGCACGTTGGACACCTGAATCATCTATCAATATCGTTGTTGAAGGAGGTTGCAGCGCGGTCTATACCGATTGTCTACACTCTGCACGATTACTGGGTGATGTGTCCACGCGGGCAGTTCATGCAGACGTTCCCGCTTGACCCTAGCAATCTATGGGCTTCTTGCAACGGGCAAGATGACCGTAAGTGCGCAGAACGTTGCTATGCCCGCTACTTCGGCGGAGCGCCGGAAGAACGTGAGGCCGACATTGCTTATTGGACAGGCTGGGTTGGGCGCCGAATGCGACACTCAAGAGATATGACCAAGCTTGTGGATATCTTTATAGCTCCGGCGCGATATCTACTTAAAAGGTATCGCGATGAATTTGATATTCCAGAGCGAAAGTTGGTCTACATTGACTACGGCTTTGACCTGTCTCGCTTGGGAAGGCGTGAGCGAACCCAGAATGAGCCGTTCACGTTCGGCTACATAGGTACACACCGCCCGGCAAAAGGCATCCACAACCTCATCCAGGCTTTCAGCCAATTAAATGGTAAGCCGATCCTCCGAATCTGGGGCAGGCCGTTAAATCAGGAGACCAAGTCACTCAAGACCTTTTCTCAGGGCCTATACGGAGACGCGTCCGTTCGCGTGGAATGGTTTCCAGAGTACCGCAACCAGGAAATCGTCCAGGATGTTTTCACCCGGGTAGATGCTATTGTCGTCCCTTCGGTATGGGTAGAGAACTCACCCCTCGTGATACACGAGGCGCAGCAAACACGTGTCCCAGTGCTCACGGCTGACGTTGGAGGCATGGCCGAATATGTTCATCACGAGGTGAACGGCCTTCAGTTTGAGCACCGGTCGGTTAAATCCATGGCTGTCCAGATGCAGAGGTTTGTGGATGATCCTGCATGGGCGCGTTGTCTAGGTGAGCGTGGCTACGTCTTTAGTAAGTCGGGAGACGTGCCCGATATAAAGGAGCACGTAAAGGAGGTAGAGCAACTCTACAGGCGTGTCCTAAGCAACAAAAACAGCGCCAAGGTGAACAAACATGGCTAAAGGCCCTTGGCGTATCACCTTCGATACTAACCCCGACACCTGCAACATGCGTTGCATTATGTGCGAGGAACATTCGCCGTACAGCCCATTACAAATTGCTAGGCGAAAGGAGGGAAGGCCGCGCCGTTTGATGCCCATTGACCTTATCCGCCGGGTTGTTTCAGCTGGGGCAGCCAATGGTCTCCGTGAGATAGTCTCTTCCACTATGGGTGAACCGCTTTTATACGAACATTTCGAGGATATACTCGCTCTCTGCAGGGAGTATAATGTCCAGCTCAACCTCACGACCAATGGGATGTTCCCAAGGTTAGGCGCGAGAGAATGGGCTAAACGTATAGTCCCCGTTATATGCACTCTGAAAATAGTGAGAATCCATGAAACCAAAGTTTAGCCCAGGAAAAAATATCGCGATAAAAGTGCCCACTCATGAGTTTGAAAAGATGGTAACTTTTTATAAAGTTGTATTAGGACTAAAGCAAAAAGATACCAACTCGCCCGACAAGTTTGATTCAATAGCTTTCGAGTTTGGAGATAAAAACTTATGGGTAGATAAAATATCAGGGTTGAGTCAGGCCGAGACATGGCTGGAAATTGAGACAAATAATGCTGTTGAGGCAAAAAAATACCTTAAAGAGCAAGGCTGTACAATTAGAGATGAAATAGAGCCTTTGCCAGCCAGCTTCAATGGCTTTTGGTTGAGCAGCCCATCTAATACAATTCATTTAATTAATGAGTAATTCATATAACAAGTTACTGCACTCGGAAAAATTATTCGCTGCGCTCCTAATTTTCCGGTGAGTAACGAAGAAGACACAAGAGGCGATAATGCTCGGCTTGAACTGGGATTTGGAGGCATGGCCGAATACGTTCATCACGAGGTGAACGGCCTTCAGTTTGAGCACCGGTCGGTTAAATCCATGGCTGTCCAGATGCAGAGGTTTGTGGATGATCCTGCATGGGCGCGTTGTCTAGGTGAGCGTGGCTACGTCTTTAGCAAGTCGGGAGACGTGCCCGATATAAAGGAACACGTAAAGGAGGTAGAGCAACTCTACAGGCGTGTCCTAAGCAACAAAAACAGTGCCAAGGTGAACAAACATGGCTAAAGGCCCTTGGCGTGTCACCTTCGATACTAACCCCGACACCTGCAACATGCGTTGCATTATGTGCGAGGAACATTCGCCATACAGCCCATTACAAATTGCTAGGCGAAAGGAGAGAAGGCCGCGCCGTTTGATGCCCATTGACCTTATCCGCCGGATTGTTTCAGCTGGGGCAGCCAATGGTCTCCGTGAGATAATCCCTTCCACTATGGGTGAACCGCTTTTATACGAACATTTCGAGGATATACTCGCTCTCTGCAGCGAGTATAATATCCAGCTCAACCTCACGACCAATGGGACGTTCCCAAGGTTAGGCGCGAGAGAATGGGCTAAACGTATAGTCCCCGTTACGTCGGACACCAAGATCTCATGGAACGGTGCAACGAAGAAGACACAAGAGGCGATAATGCTCGGTTCGAACTGGGATAAGGTGCTCAACAACGTAAAGACCTTCATTGAGGTACGGGACGCACATACAGCAGGGGGTGGTAATCGATGCAGCGTAACTTTTCAACTCACGTTCCTTGAGGCCAACGTGGAAGAACTCGCCGACGTTGTAAGACTCGCTATTGAGCTTGGCGTAGATCGGGTTAAGGGGCATCACTTATGGACTCATTTTGACGAGATCAAAGACCAGTCAATGCGCCGTAATCCAGAGGTTATACAGCGTTGGAACAAGGCGGTTCTAGCAGCCAGAGAAGCAGCTCATGAGCGTACCCTAGCCAATGGAAATCACATGTTGCTTGAGAACATTTTCCTGCTGGATGAAGACGCGACACATGACCTAGCACCAGGAGGTTCATGCCCATTCCTTGGACAGGAAGCATGGGTCAGTGCAGGGGGACGTTTCGATCCATGTTGCGCACCCGATATTCAGAGAAGAACGCTTGGCGACTTCGGAAATCTCCACGATCAAGACTTGATGGACATATGGAATGGGGAACTTTACCGTAACCTGATTGCAACGTACCGCAACCACCCCTTATGTCTTGGGTGCAACATGCGGAAACCGGTGAGCGTAACGTCTTGACGTGGCGAGACAGTAACATATCTCAGGATGGTACGCATCACCTACAAAATGGTTCACCTCTTTACTTCCAGCGTTTTGATGAGGTCTTTAAGTTCCATGAGCCAGGAATTGCTCCGGTGCGTCAAGGAGGTAAGGCATGGCACATCCATCCAAACGGTTCAGCGGCTTATGACCGTCGATTCCAGCGGACATTCGGCTTCTATAATGATCTCGCTGCAGTAATCTCAGAGGATGGGTGGCGTCATATCCGTCCAGACGGCACAGACGCGTACGCTGATAGCTACGATTGGTGCGGCAATTTTCAGGGAAGATTGTGCACAGTTCGGGAAAGTAATGGTAACTATTTTCACATCTTGCCTGATGGGACGCCTGCATACGAAGAGCGATGGCGTTACGCAGGCGACTTTCGCGACGGGTTCAGCGTTGTACAGTCCAACAGCGGGCGCTCAACCCACATCAACTATCGAGGCGAGTTCTCTCACGGCGCATGGTTTCTAGACCTGGATGTGTTCCACAAAGGCTTCGCTAGAGCACGGGACGATAAAGGCTGGACTCATATAAATGCCAAAGGTATCCCTATCTACGCTCGTCGCTTCTCAGCTGTGGAATCGTTCTATAACGGTCAAGCTCGCGTTGAGCGATTTGACGGCGGTCTGGAGATTATCGACGAGTCGGGGCGTATCGTAACGGAACTGCGCCCTGCGATGAAGAGTGAGTTCGCCTCGCTGTCCAGCGATATGGTCGGCTTCTGGCGTACTCAGACGATATGCGCCGCTGTCGAATTGCGGGTGTTTGAAGCTTTACCAGGTAGCTCCAGTGCTATAGCTCAAGAATGTGGTCTGGATAGCAGACGGACTTCACGGCTATTGCGCGCGCTGGCAGAACTTGGGCTGACGATGCAGTTGAACGATGAATGGCACACGACGACTCGGGGAAGTTACTTGAAGGCCGACAACCCTATGACTCTCGCAAGCGCCGCCAAGGAGTACGGACGACGCTTTACGCAGATATGGCAGGAGTTACCAGGTGCGATTCTATTGGACAGCGAACGGCGGAGTCCCGACATATTCAGCGAAGTCGCCGCTTATCCTGAGCAAGTGCGAGACCATCACCAGATGTTAATGAGCTACGCCGTTCACGACTACTCACTGGTACCACCCTCCCTCAGACTTAGAGGCAACGAACGGGTTATTGACGCGGGCGGTGGGCTCGGTACTCTCGCCCAACTGATGGTCGCAGAATACCCGGATCTGCACATTGTAATACTTGATCTTCCAGAGGTCACTCAACAAGCGTCGAAACGTAAGCTCAACGACCATGTGGAGCTTCAAGGTTGCGATTTCTTCAAGCTATGGGGAATAAAAGCTGATGCTGTAGTAATGGCTCGCGTTCTTCACGATTGGGACGATTCAAAAGCAGTTCAACTTCTCCGCCATGCTCACAGTGCATTGCCTAAGGGAGGCAAGTTGTTCGTAGTGGAGATGTTATTATCCGAGGATAGTATGATGGGAAGTTTGTGCGACCTGCATCTCCTTATGGCAACTGGCGGGGCGGAGCGAACTGTTTCCCACTACGCGTCACTGTTGGAAAAAGCTGGGTTTGCATTAGACGATGTTCGACGAATAGCGGCACTTCCTTCCATCCTGGTAGGAGTAGCGCAATGATGAATGAAATGGTTCACAACTACCCATGAAAAATCATTCGGCTTATCTGAAGAAATTTAACAGGAAAGAGCTGCTGCATTCTAAACCTGGCTAGCAAATAACTGCAAGACGGATATAAACAGAATCATAATACCCTTTGAAGGGTGCAAACAAGAACGGCTTAAATTAAGATTATTTTTGACTATGTATAGGCGATTATAAATTTTAGCCGTGGGGTCGTTACTATATTATTAGCGACCTTTGCGGACTTTGTCGTTGAATCGGGTCATAGCGAGTGCTGAATTTGCCCAATATTTAGCTTGGGGGATCCTCTCTTCTGCTTGCTCAAGGGTGTCGGTAGTTAATACACCAAATATGACAGGCTTTTTGGAGTCCAGCGAGACACGCGTAGCACCTTCAGCCGCTGCTCGCGCTATGTACTCAAAATGGGCGGTCTCTCCCCTAATGACGGCACCCAGCAACAAGATAGCCGCTACATCTTCTCGTTCTGCATAAGCCTGGGCAGCTAAAGGTAGTTCAAATGCTCCTGGAACGCGGTCAACCGAGATGTTTTCCTCTTTAACTCCAGCCTCAAGCAAACGATTTAGTGCTACCTCAAGTAGACGATCGGTTACGTCGGCGTTAAACATAGCCGCTATGATGACCACATTGGCACTCACTGCAGTTGGAGCACTCAAGGAAGGCGGGTTCTTACTCATTCCGAGCTTTCAAAGTCTAAAATATGGCCCATCTTCTCGTGCTTCGTCTGCATGTATCGTCTGTTCTCATCGTTTAAGGGTGCAACTATCGGTATAGCAGCGGTCATCTCAAGCCCAAATCCTTCCAGACCTGCTATCTTCTTCGGATTATTAGTCAGCAGTCTGAACTTTCGGACACCTATATCTCGTAGTATCTGCGCCCCTATGCCATATTGACGGAGATCCATATTAAATCCAAGCCTCTCGTTCGCCTCTACCGTGTCCAGTCCTTGATCTTGCAGAGCGTAGGCCTTGATTTTGTTGTGAAGTCCTATGCCGCGTCCTTCTTGCCGCATATAGACCAGGACTCCATTCCCTTCGCTCTCTATAGCCTCCAAAGCAAGCCTGATCTGCACTCCGCATTCGCAACGCAATGATCCGAACACTTCGCCAGTCAGACATTCGCTGTGCATCCTTACTAGGGTCTCGGTCTTGGATGACAGGGCTCCCTTAATAAGCACCAGGTGCTCCGCGGAGTCAGTTCTACTTTTGTATGCTACTGCTCGGAAGTTACCGAACGCGGTGGGAAGTCGAGCTTCGGCTACTCTCTCTATGAACGATTCAGTCCCAAGTCGCCACGCTATGATGTCAGCTATCGATACTATAGGTATGCCTCGTCTCTTTGATATAGCCTCAAGCTGGGGACGTCTTGCCATAGTGCCGTCTTCGTTCAGTATTTCACATATGACAGCAGCAGACCTTTTGCTTGCTAGCATCGCAATATCCACTGATCCTTCTGTCTGACCTGCTCTCACAAGGGTGCCGCCTTCTTGGTATCGTAAAGGGAAAATATGCCCCGGCGTTACAAAGTCTTCCCGCTTAGAATGAGGATCCGCAAGTAGTTGAATAGTACGGGAGCGGTCTGCAGCAGATATGCCTGTAGTTATCCCTTGGGTGGCGTCCACGGATACTGTAAACGCCGTGCCAAAGGGCGCTGAACTACGGTTAACCATCATTGGGAGGTTCAACCTGTCCAGATCTTGGCCCAGCATAGGAACACATATTAGACCCCTGCCTTCTTTAGCCATGAAGTTGACTGCCTCTGGAGTAGCATCTTCGGCGGCCATGCTGAAGTCTCCTTCATTCTCTCGTCCCTCATCATCCACCAAGATGACCATGCCACCCTTTTTGTAAGCCTCTATAGCAGCCTTTACTGACGATTCTGCCGCAATAGGAGCAGGAGTGGGATCCAAACCGTTTGTTATCTCTGATTCCATCCTTGCGCCAGCTTTTCTACGTACTTTGCGATGATATCCGCTTCCAGATTCACTAGGTGACCGGGCCCCTTGCTGCCCAACGAAGTTAACTCTCTGGTTATAGGTATTAAGGATACAGCGAAAGAGGAGTCGGTTACCGCCGTTACAGTCAGGCTTATACCATCTACGGCTATGAAGCCCTTCTCCACCACGTATCTCATTATTTGTGCAGGTGCCTTTATCCACGCCTCTACAGAGTTCCCGTCTTGATTAGCCTCGGTTATGCGCCCTACTCCATCCACGTGCCCCTGCACAAAGTGTCCACCCATAGGCTTGTCGGCAACAACTGGCGTCTCCAGGTTAACACGGTCGCCGATAAGCAACTCGCCTAAGTTAGTCCTGCGTATCGTTTCCGACGTTACATCGCAATTGAACGTACTCTCTGAAGGAAAACCGGTTACAGTGAGACAGGTGCCGTTGACCGCAATACTCCCCCCTTTCTCAAGGCGAGACGAGGTCGTACAGGCCTTTATCGTGAGCCGTCTTGAATTTATACGTTCAACTTCGCCCATGTCCTCTACGATACCGGTAAACAACAGCAGAGTTCCTTTTTTCAAACTACATCAGTTGCTGTACCGTGCCCATCTTACTCACAAACTGTTTAAGTCCGCACGGTGTAGAACTGTTTCTGGATTCCGACAAAAACAGAGATCAACGCAAAGGGTAACCCGAAATCAGAACGTCCGATCCGATGCGTTCAATCTTTAGTTTATCTAACTTGAGAGCACTGGCGAGAGTTTGCGCGCCTGTTCCTTCAACCGCTCCAAGCGAACGAAAGCCTCCGAGAATAGTTGGAGCTAGAAAAGCATCCACTCTATCTGCAAGTCGTTCGTCGAAGAAAGAGCCTGAGACCTTTGGGCCTGCCTCTATCATCACTCTTATGCAACCCCTATCACCGAGTGATTGTAATATCTCGTGCAAGTCCAAACCTCGTTCTGTCTCCTTGATTCGAACTACCTCAGCCGAGTCCGGCACCGTTACGGGCGATGCTATATAGTTCATAAACCACAAAACGTTCCCTCCTGTGTGGAAAATTTTAGCCGAAGGAGATATCTTAGCATGAGTGTCCAGAATCGCCCTTATAAGAGGCCTATCGTCCTCAAACATGTCAATTCGCGCCGTCAAACTCGGATCGTCAATTTGCACCGTCCCTGATCCAGTTATGACACAATCTGACCGGGAACGCATGAGATGTACCCTTCTAAGGGACTCTTCGCCCGTTATCCACTTAGACTGCCCGTCCGCGGAGGTGACCTTCCCATCCAGGCTCATGGCCAGCTTTACGACAACAAATGGGATGCCCGTACTAATATGTTTTACGAACCCTTCTATAAGCTCCTCAGCTTCCGCCCTTTCCTCTTCAGTTACCCGAGTAGATACATCTATCCTTGCATCTCGCAGACGTCTGATACCCTCGCCGTTCACTCTTGGGTTAGGATCTTTAGTCGCGACCTTTACTCTTGTTACACCTGCCTCGATTATCGCTTCTGTACAAGGAGGGGAAACACCGTGGAAAGAGTGAGGTTCAAGTGTCACAAACATTACAGCGCCAGCCGCTTCTTTGCCAGCCGCTTGAATAGCGATTATCTCGGCGTGCCTTCCAGGGCGAGGTTCAGTGTACCCTTCCCCAACTATCCGATCATCTTTAACTAACACGGCTCCTACGGGAGCTCTTGGAGACGCCAAACCGGACGCCCTCCATCCCAGATCAAGGGCACGGCGCATAAATTCCCCATCGTTCACGTCTGCTTCAAATGACTATCAAAGTCCAAGTGTGCTCGGCTTGCCGTAGGACCTTTCTGTTTTTGGTATCGACTACTAAGGCCGGAAGAACCGTATGGACGATCTGCGGGCGTCGTCAACGTTTGGAAGGAGACCTGACAGACCCTCATGCCCTTGTACAAAGTGATTGGCAAACGCGATACATTTGCCAGCTCTAAGGTGAGGCGGCCGTCCCATCCGGGATCTATAAAGCCTGCCGTGGAGTGGATCATTAGCCCTATGCGTCCCAAAGAGCTCTTGCCGTCTATGTGCCCCACTATGTCATCAGGTATAGCGACCCTCTCTACAGTCCCTCCCAATACGAATTCACCAGGATGCAGGATAAACGGTTCGCCTTCGGGGGCATGTACCTTTTCCATAAGGTTAGGGACTTCACGTCGGAGGTCTATATATGGGGCAACTGAATTTTTGAACACTAGTATCTCGCCTGATAGGTGAAGGTCAACGCTCGCAGGTTGCACATCTTCTGGAGAGAAAGGTTCTACGATAAGACGCTTCGACTCAATAAGTTCCTTGATAGTGCGGTCACTTAAAAACATACGCCGAGTACGTCCAGCAATGAGACAATAGTTTAGGGTTGATTCTTATCAATTCAGTATAGCGAACCGAGCTTCCACGATCAGGGATACGCTTATATCGCTTGGCCGTATATCCAAGGCCGGCAAGCTTGAGCTGAAAGCTTCGGACCCGTCAAAGAACGCCTCCGTCCGCCTTGCAAATTGAGGGAAAGACTGTTCACGAATATAAACCACAGGACCAAGCGTAACTCCAAGAGCGTCGGCATAAGTTTGAGCTATCTCGCGCGCCTCCAAAGCAGCGTCTCTTCGTAGGCTGCTCTGCAACGAGCCCATATCATCAAACTGAAAGTTTACACCGTACAATCTACTAGCATCTCCTCCTGCAGTTAATGCCACTTGCAGAGCCTCCGACACATTGTCCAGGTTTCGCACGGTAACGGTAACACTTTGTCGGGCATGGTACCCGTCCGGCACTAACTCATCCGTTAACCGTCGCTGTTGGGCGGTTATGCTGATATTTGCCGTGCTTATATCATCCATCCCTATCCCCAAGTCTTCAAGCGCTCGCGTCATAGCGCTTATCGCTTGCGCTATACTGTCGCTTGCTTCTCTCACAGATTGGGCTTTGTGTTCAGCCGCCAGATTGAGAATCGCTATGTTGGGTTCCACTTCAGTTTCCGCCATACCCGTTACGGATATACCTGCAGAGTCAGAGCTGTAGAGATAGTCTTGCACTCCGAGTTGAGTGTACTGGAATTGGGTCTCGTTTTGGGCACCGATTGCAGAGGTGTTCCCTCTACAACCGGTCACCGCAATTGTCGTAATAGCCACCAGGACAAAGGAGGCAAGCAGTACGGGTACGGACAAGGATGTTAGCAAGGCGGCAAGTTTGGTTTTCATTTGGGTTTCACTCCACTTACGATGGGTAGCTATCTTCATATTCTATAAGGCTATACGCTAGGAATCCATCCACAGTTCATGGAAATAAACGCCGCACACCACAAACCGGTTCTGCTAAATTAAGGTGACGCACTTTGTAAAGTGAGGCTTACTCATATACTAACTTATGGAGGGAGTTTATCCTAACTTTAAGGGATAAGCTGGTATTCTTATTTTATAGACTTTTTGTCTCTGATAAATTTTTGTTTGTACCTCATATCTATTAAATTATCTTCTTTTCCTAGACGCTCAAGTATCATTCTATAATACTCTTTATTCAATTCACAGGAGAGATAGTTCCTTTTGATATTTCGAGTAAGAAGTATCTCAGAACCACTTCCACCAAAAAGAATGAAAACATCATCTTTCTCTATAGTGCAAGATTTTATAAGCATTTCAAACAAAGGTAATGGGATTTGACATGAATGGAAAGTTTTATCTCTAGAAACATTTTTAACCAAATCAAAATAAAACCATGAGTAAGGCATCCTACCTTTACTACCTTCAGTAATTCTCTGTTTTATCCTCTTATCTTCAAGGTTTTGGTATGGAATTGCTACTTGGGTTTTGTAGAAATTGTTATTTTTTGTTTTTGTGGCGTGAAGTATGGAACGGTGAGCAGTAGTAAATCTCTTGGGTGAATGCCCTACGTTCGTGTTATACACCCAAGCATAGTCTTGAACATCATAAGCAGCGCCGTCAAGGAAATTAACTCTAAGATATGAGTTCTGTTTTGGATAATTAATCAAAAACATATTCCCTTCCGGCTTGAGTACGCGGAGACTTTCTTTAGCAATATCTGAATACCATTCAATATAGGCATCCCAAGCTTTTCTATGCTTTTTTCCTCCTGCATAAACTATTCCCACGTTGTAGTCGGGGTCTCCGTAAACCATATCAAGGCAGTTATCAGGAAGTGACTCGAAGACTTTCATAACGTCTCTGTTAAGAATCCGGTTTTTATACTTTTTTGGTAACATAGCTAGTTGTATATAAGTCTATACTCTGCGTTTTTTATAAGCTTAATAGAAGCTATATTATGAGGTTCTATAAATGTATAAAGGTACATCCTTATAATTGTTCTCTCATTAATTTTACCTCGCAATATATAACAGCAATTTATCTCTTTTATACTTAAATTACTTTCATCCCGTAGGGTAGTATAATAAAGGAATGGATGATAAAGTTGATAGACTGCAAAATCTTTAGGAAACCCATTTTTCCTTCAATAATGGTTACTTGACCTTCAAGTTCAAAGGTTTGATCCATTTCCATTTGCAAATTAGAAGTACTGATACGTTCATCGCTTATTTTATATTGAATAGATTTTTTGGTTCTTCTGGAATTATAAACTTTAGGATTTTCTGCTACGTCTTTATATAGAAAATCATGAATAATTCTCTGATTGAATCCGATAGAAAGAATATTGCTTTCGCTAGTGTCAAATTCATTCAATAAGCTTTTTTTGTAAGACCAGTCATGGGTGGTTTTTCTAGGAATTTCTTCAAATTCATGATACCTGTTACTTATGCCTTTAACAAACCTATTTTTCCCGCTCCCCAAATGAACGATGAAGGTGTCTTTTTCTTGAAATATTTGAGGTGGTTTATCAGAGGTATCTATTTTTGTTACATCAAAAGGATTACCAAATCCTATTTCTTTACAAATATCTTTGATCAAGTTATTATGAAAGACATCATCTCCTCTATCTATGCATATCTGTAATAATTTGGTCAGCACTTTTTCCTTAAGGTTTTGTTTATTTTTGTTGGGCAATACTAAATTTTCCTGAAAGGAAACTATATGTCTATTATAATTTCCAGTACAAAGGACATATTATCCTATTTCATCCAAGTTTAAAATCTTTCTCCACTCGTTTCACAGAACCTGACTTATAAATGCTAATTTTTAAGAAAAGAGTGATATTGACTGTAGTGCTAGATTATCGCACTTAAAGACCCTACGCCAATCTATACAGAACCGGTGAAAACCTCGTCTACTGCTTGGATATTGCCTTTGGACGCGTCTTTATATAGCCAACAGGAGGCGGCGCGTGTGTCTTCGGTCTTTATGAGGGGTGGTTTATTGGTTCGACATTCGTCCATAACGTAAGGGCATCTTGGAGCAAAGTTGCAACCCTTGGTTTCGGCATCCATCCCTGTCTCATGCAGAGCCATAGACCCTTCCCATTTCAGCTTAGGGTTAGGTTGGGGAATAGACTCCACCAGGAGACGGGTATAAGGATGTTTTGGGTTGCCTATCACGTCATCCACGCTCCCCGCCTCTACCACTGTACCTTGGTACATAACTATGATATTGTCTGTGATCTGAAAGGCTGTCGTCAAGTCATGTGTGATATAGATAACGGATATACCCAGATCCTTATTAACCAGTCTTATGCTCTTCAAAATCGTTGCGCGTAGAGACGCGTCAACCATAGATACCGGTTCATCCGCTACTATCACCCTTGGCTTCAGCAACAACGCCCGAGCCACCATAAGACGCTGCCTTTGACCACCGCTCAGCTGATGTGGAAAGCGTCCGAGTGTCTCTTGAGGACGTAAACCGACGGTCTCCAAGGCGCTCAGTATGAGATCTTTATCACCTTTGGCATCGTTTGAGAGACGGAAATTACGAACAGGTGTAGTGAGTATATGGTCCACCTTATAGAAGGGGTTGTAAACCTCAAAAGGGTCTTGGAATATTGGCTGGACCTCTCGACGAAAACTACGCTGTTCATCGTCGTTCATCGCTCTTATATTTTTACCGAGGTAGAGTATATCGCCTTTATCTGGGGGGATGATACCCAACAATAAACGTGCCAATGTAGTTTTACCACTACCGCTTTCGCCTGCGACGGCAGTAATGCCAGGTGCATTGGAAGGGATAGTAAACGATACATCGTCCACAGCAACGGTCTGCCTTCTACTAAACAGTCCTCCACCAAAGATCTTCGTTACATTCCGCATATCCAGAACAGGCGGCTTACCACTCCCCTTCTCTACCTCAGCGCCATTTACACTTCCATCAGTCATTTCTCTTTCCCTCCGGAGTTAAACAGCCGTTTTTCCTCCATATGTAACAATTCCTTTAGAGCTCAGACGGCATAATCAGAAGCAGTTCCCATCGTTCTCTGTTCACCGGCTATAACCTCCCTCTGGGTAGAGATGGCATGCCACAAAGCACCCAGGTGTCGTCTCGTCCAAAACGGGAGCGTCTATTGAACAACGCTCCATAACCGAAGGACAACGTGGATGAAAATGGCAACCCGTCGGAGGATTTATCAAAGTGGGAGGCAACCCCGGGATTCCGCTCAACTCACGCTTCTCCTTGAGGGACGGAAGGCTGGATATAAGAAGTTTGGTATAAGGGTGACGTGGAGATTCGAATACCTCCTCTACTGGTGCTAGTTCGACAAGTTCCCCTGCATACATAACACCTATGCGGTTTGCGAACTGCGCCATAAGACCCATATCGTGCCCTACCAAAATGACTGACGCCCCCAACTCGCTCTGCAACTTCTCTAAAGTAAGCATTATTTGCCGCTGCACCACAACGTCCAGAGCACTTGTAGGTTCGTCTGCCACTATCACACTGGGACTTAGCACAGTAGCAATTGCAAGTGCAACACGTTGTTTCATACCTCCGCTGAGCTCGTGAGGATACATCTCCGCCACATTTGGAGCCAAGCCCACTCCAGAAAGCAGTTCCGTTATCTTCGCTTTAACTTTCTTGCGACTGTTCAGTTCAACGCTGTGCTGCTGACTGTGGTAAGCGATCCCATCTGCTATCTGCTTACCAACTCTCATAACAGGATTTAGTGAGTTCATAGCGCCCTGCGGGACTAGAGCTATTTCTGACAAGCGGGTCATATCCATATCACTTTTCGAGAAGGACAACAAGTCACGTCCTCCCATTATGACTTGGCCTCCGACAACCCTGGCGGGCGGTTTTGTCAGGCGCATTATGGCCATTGCCATAGTGGTCTTTCCAGAACCAGACTCTCCTACAAGCCCCAGTCGCTCTCCCTTGTACAAGTCAAAAGAGACACCGTCTACGGCTTTCACCTGTCCTACAGGAGTGTCATATTCGACTACAAGATTCCTAACGGAAAGAACTGATTCTCTGTTTTCAACAGTCTCGTTTGCCTTTGACGGGACCGTAGATACAGCCATAGTCATCACATTAAACCCGTTTTCTCAACCGAGGGTTGGCCACCTCATCCAGTCCCGCAGAAACCATAAACAGACCCACAAAGAGAAGAACCACGACTGCTATCGGAGGTCCGAACCACCACCACCAGCCATGAAGAATAGACGAATACCAAATATTCCAGTATATGGTTACCCCTAAGGTTGGAGAATCAAGAGGTCCCAATCCAAGCGCCTCTAAGCCTAGTGAGGCAAGAATAGCGGCGGCTACGGCATTTACAAAATTAGCAAAGATATAAGGCGCTAAATTAGGCATCATCTCCTTGAATATAATGCCTATACCACGGGTTCCGGACATCTTAGCCACTTGAACGTACCCTCGTTCTCGCATCACAAGAACCTGTGCCCTAGTTGTACGGGCGGGCCACAGCCAAGCAAGGACGGCAACCACAAAAGCCATCTGATCTACAGTTAATCCACCCTCAGGAACATTGACTGCTATCAAAATAAGCACCAACAAGCCGGGTATCGTTAATAACACATCTACCAACGTCTTTATAACACCGTCCAAAAGACCGCCCGCGTATGCTGCTATGAAGCCTAAAGTAACCCCGATTATTACCCCAAACGCTCCAGCTATCAGACCAATCCGCAGGGTCAAAGGGATCCCAACTATTATAACGGCCAAAATATCCCGTCCTTGTCTATCAGTGCCAAGTGGGTATTCCAATGAAGGTGGTTGCCTACTCGGCACGGATAAAGCCTCTATACGGGAAGTATCCCAAAAGAGGTAACCCCATATTACAAACGAGGCCAGGCTGGCCAATATGAGAATCCCTACTACAAGAACCGGGTTACGCCGAAAATAACGCAACAACGGCAGAATACGGTCTTCGTACAGAGAAGTTTGGGTATCCTCACCTTCCAGCAGATCACCAGGAGTGCTCGGGGGTTTCAGGGATATCGATCTAGCCACTATACGTCACCTTTTACCATAGTTTATTCGGGGATCTATCAGAGGGTATATTAGGTCCAATATAAACGTGAAGGCAGCTATCGCGATAATAACGGCAAGCACAACCCCTTGCAGGGTCGGGAAGTCGCTCTCGTTTATAGCCTGAAGAAGTAGTCCTCCCACTCCTGGGTAGGAGAACACTATCTCTACCAAAACTATGTTAGTTATGATAGTTCCCAGCGCCAACGCAAGTATTGTTGTTTGCGGAAGCAAGGCGTTCCGCACTGCGTACTGACGGAATATAAATCTGCCGGGAAGCCCTTTTGCTTCGGCCATAAGCATATAATCTTCCCCTTGCGTCGTTATCATCATTCCGCGCATAGTGAGTGCTGAAGCGCCGGCGTTTGCAAGCATTATAGAAAGAGCCGGCAGCGCGGCATGTCGAAGCACGTCCCATAAGAAGCCGAGGTCAGACCAATCCGGAATCGTAGCTATAGGATAGCCACCAAACTGTGGAAACCATGACAACCTAAAACTGAACAGATAAAGCAATACAAGACCCAGCATGTAGTAAGGTACAGCAGACATAGTCAGGAGAGGAGTGAAGAGGTACTTCACAAAACCTGGAGAACGCTCCCAACCTATAAGCGCACCCAGAAAACTACCTAGAAAGAAACTTAAAAGAGTAGCCGTTCCGCCAAGCGCAAGGGTCCAAGGTAGTCTCTCAACCAAAGATGAAGCTACACTCTTAGGAAAGTTGACTATCGAGCGCCCAAAGTCCAGCTGCAAGACTCCCCACATGTACTTGCCGTACTGTACGATAAGCGGATCATTCAAACCGTACCTCTCCTCAAACACCGCAACTATCTCTTCAAAATTATCTTGAAGATATCCGCCTCGTTCCGCCTCCTGATAAAGTTTCTCACGCACAGGATTCTGTCCTGTCAAACGAGGAAGAAAAAAGTTTAGCGTGCTGGCTATCAGCACAACCAAGATAAATATACCCAGCCTTCTAAGGAAATAGGTCAGGGACATGGTGAAAACTCAATAATCATAATGGAAACAGCAAGACGTTGCTTAGTCAGTACAATTCAGAGCAAATTAAATAACGAACCTTACTATACATAAGTATAGAAAAATATATATTACCCGTCAATCCCTACTTCGCTAACAAGGCTCTAAAATAAGCCTAAAAGCCCACACATTGGGAACTTTGAAGGTGGTGAACATAGATACGCCAACAGTCCCCAGAGGTGCTGGTCAACCACCTCCAGATAGATATCCACCCTGTCAAGCATCTCGACCAGCAATCGGAAGACTGACTCAGGAGAAATCTATTGAGTTGCTTTCAAGTTGTTCAGTACCAAGGGAAAGGCAAAACTCAGACCTGTAAATATTGTCCCTATCGTCGATCTTTCACTTATCAACATATCTTTTTCTAGCGCAATACTAGGACTACGACAAATGCGCCCGAATGAAGAAGGAGCAACCTTCCAGAACACCGCCTCATCACTAAAGTATATATGCACTTACCTTAAGGCTATAGGCAATCTGCAAACTGTTAACATCAAGTATCTGGTACACCATCACCACAGATTTGAAGAGGCAACTCTTTTTCCTATACAGAAAAGGGTCAATCCCTATTTTACTGACAAGACTCTAAAATAAGCCTAAAAAGCCCCATCTTTAGAACTCTGAAGTTGGTGAATCGTCAATACGCCGATAGGCTCCAGAGGTGCTGATCAAACACGTCCAGACTAAATATCCACCCTTCCAAGCGTCTCAACCAGAAATTGAATGATTGAAGAGGGACCCCAAAAAGCAACAAGGAGATAAGTTACAGAAATCAGCACAGTCACTACGTAACCATAAAAAGGAACCCGGCTGTTCTTGAACGTCGCTGCCCCCACAACCGCAGCCACGAAGAGCGCAGCTCCAGATCCAAAACCTACATACAAATTATTCACCCCGTAAATGTAGCCTGTTAAAGGTGATCGTACCGACTCCTCAAGCAAAGCGTTCGGGAAGGTTCCCCATGCTCCATTACCTGCTACGTATATGTATACGAGGTCACCTACTGGTATAAGCAGCCCGACAGCAAAAGGCAACAGAAGCCCAAAAGCTACGCTGAATATAAACAGCCTGGACAAACGATGAGAGTTCTCCTGAGAATACAATATGTACCAAGCTAACAGTGTCCCAACCACACCCCCGCCAATCCACCCGGGAGCAGAAGCAGCTAAAAACAACTCAGTATCTACGCGTTGAAAGAAATAGTTGAAGTAGTCAGAAGCTCTGACTATCTCGGCAAGGGTGACGATGTACAGGAGCAAGGTCCCCAAACAAGCTCCCGTCACTGCGTATGTTAGGGATAGCCGACGCGCAAATTTTTTCTCTGAAGCGAGCCTTTTGAGTTCAGCTTCCCGGAGCTGATCTAGATCTTCGCGTCTCATTATGCTGGTCGCCTAAAATTATGTGATACCAGACTACAAGCACGGCTAATTGACCGAACCGTTCCGGGTCGCAAACACCGTTCTATCACCTCGGGAACTGATAAAAGTACCCCAATATACGCTAAACAGGCAAACGAATTAGCAATAAAACAACACGACTTGGACCAATAATAATTAGTCCAAGTCGCGTCTAACAGTCTATCTCTTCTCAGGAGAAATTTACTGAGTTGCCTTCAAGTTGTTCAGTATCAGCTGGAAGGTCAAGTGCCAAAATGCACCATTAGTGTAAGGGTTATCCTGTGTTGGCCATCCTGTCCAGTAGGTCTGATTCATCGGGATACGATGATACCATTCCACTAGCTGAACATCAGGCAACTGTGGGAGCCATATATCCATGGCCTCTGTCCAGAGCCTCTCCAACTCTTCAACGTCTTCAATACCAGTTGTGGCAACTTCGTCCGTTATCCTGTCAAAATCCTCGTCACTCCATTGATAAAAGTTCGCCTGATGCTCACCAGCTGACAGAGCACTGGCAGATTGGTACAGCCTCATCGTGAAGTAAGGATCACGGACACTCCCGCCGTGCCCTCGCATGGCACAACTCAGATCACCGGCGACTTGCCTGTCTCCAGCGTCAGGTGGAGTAGAGAAGGTAGAGGCGATTCCGTGCCTATTAAGCTGCGCCGCGACTATCGGCCCTATATCGGAGAATATGCCGAAACCAATAATGTCACACTTCAATTCCTTTCCTTGGCTGTCTTCCCATATACCGTCGTTGTTCTTCGTGAAACCTGCACGTGTCATGCGCCTGTCTCCATCTTCGGGATCGTAAGCCAGGGTATCATAAAGAGGAGAAGGTCCGGAGGTCAGTTCTGCTACCGCGTCATGGTACCTCTGCAGAGGAGCATATGTAGGTAATGGGGACCCAGAGGGAGTGCCCGCCCCTCCATATGCCTCTTGAACAAGCTGATCACGATCAATATACAGACTGACCGCCCAACGCACGTCAGGGTTCGCATAGGGTAGCTCTGAGTTATTGAAGAACAAAGAGATAGGCCACCAGTCCACGTATCCATAAGGAGCTTCCTGTCCGGTGTGGGTGATAACATTGGGATTTTGCCTGATAACCTGTATCATTGTATCTGGTCTCAAATCCAGTGAGGCATCAGCATCGTTGCGTATGATGGATTGCGCTATTTGCTGTTCACCAGGATTGGGAACATATATTATCCGTTCTACTTCTGGCAAACTATCTACCAGACCCTGATCCACAGCCCACCAACTGTCCGCTCGGTCTATTATCTTCTGCTGAGGAGAGGTGGCAACTACTCGCCAAGGCCCTGTGGTTAGAGGCCAGCCTTTTTCAATGTCAAAGTCCTGAAACTCTCCCCAATCCTTGCCTTCGTACACATGCTTCGGCACAATATACACACCTATGTCGAATTTGTAGGTTAAGAAGTACATGAACTTGGGTCGAGGACCGACAAATGTCACCCTTACGGTGTTAGAATCCACCAATTCAACCGATTCAACGTCCTTAGAAACGTCCGCTGCCCAACGAACTGGAGCAGGACCGATCTCCCTCAGAGTATCCAAAGTAAATGCTACGTCCTCGGCACTGAATGGAGTTCCATCACTCCACGTTACTCCTTCACGGGTGTTAATTGTAAGTTCAGTGAAATCGTCATTGTACTCCCAGCTTTCAGCAAGCCAAGGATAAGTCCTGTCTTCAAATGCGCTGTAATAGACTAAGGGCTCATGCATTATGCCGGTTCCATTCTGGTGACTTGTGCCAAGAGCAAAAGGGTTCCATATTTCATGGTCTTCGTATTGTCCAGCAGAACCGACTCCACCTGCGCCTCCCCAAAGGAGACGCAATTGCCGATTGCGAGGAACATCCTTCAATTCAGTGGATGGAGAAGAGGGGGGGGGTACAGGGGTAGCTGTCGGATCAGGTGATCCACCTGATTGACCAGAATTACTAGGAGGTACAGGGGTAGCTGTGGGGTCAGGTGATCCACACGCAACTACAGCCAGCAAAGCCATGCTCATGCTTGCGAAGACGGCCCCGATAGCTAATCTTTTGCTTATCAAAATATTTTCTCCTCACATTAAGGATTACGCTCTATAAATTTAAAGTGCAAACAGTCCACACTTAATCTTTATCTTATCTCTATTGAGGACAATGTCAATACTCTACGCCAAACTCACGCGTAATATAGCGTAGTAAATTTATGGAGAAATGTTCAAACCCTCAAACCTATACGCAGGACGCCCGATCATTGTGGATACCCAATCAGCTTTCGAAAAGATGAGCAGGATTACCAAACCAGAGCTGGTTCACCGTCAATGGTCAAAGGATCACCCGAATTGAGAAATTTGCCTCTGACAAACCCCAACGCTCGCCCTTCTTCTTGACCCGTCTCACCAGCGACAACCTCGCTGGAACAGGTCCAGCCTACCTGAATATCTCCCGCCAGTATTGAAGCGCCCTTGGGGATACGCTCACACTTAAGCCTCACTAACTTCCTCTGCACCTTGTCATAAGTATCAAGACGCGCCACTACCTCTTGCCCAACATAACATCCCTTATCGAAGCTCACAACGGGCTCTCTGGCTCCGGCTTCAAGAGGGTTGACGCGCTCGTCTAGATCCGACCCGGCAAGGGGTAACATCTTTTCTATACGAAATAAAGTGAAGGCTTTACTCGAAACCGGATCTGCCGCTTGAGAAAAAGCAGACTTTATGGATTCTTTAGAGTCTATCGGGAACACAACCTCCCAACGCGGCATCGATTCGGGCCATTGCAGGTGTAAGACCTCAACGCCGTCTATGTCCACAACCTCTTCCAATACATTGCTCACTTCTGGACCTACTACAGTCACTTGTCCTGTAACGGGAGAAAAGTTCTGAAAACTGACTTCCTCTATTATGGCGTACTTATCTATAGATTCAATAAGCTTGGAAGGGTCTCGCAGGTCTGACGTCAGCAAGAAAGAGTCCTCTGACCGTCTTAGAACCGCAAACAGATCCACAATACGCCCGCCTGCAGTTATAACGGCAGTTTGCCGAGTTTCGCCTATCTGCATATCGTTGAGCTCTGCCGTAGATATGCGCTGCAACAGGTCAAGAGCGTCTGCTCCAGAGTAAAGTATGCGGCTAGTCTCTTTAGTCCTGAAGAGAAAGCCAGCGCCAGTGCGTAATTTGTGAAGTTGTGCTTCTAGACCTGTAAGGGCAAGATCTTCTTGCATAAATGTCCCCATCGAAAATCTCGCGGTGCCTTACGGGGAATTACGATTTCAGTGAACATGCTTTGGTGATGAACACACCCAGGGATATTTAGACACTAAAGGAGTTACCGCATCCGCAACTGCGCTTGGCGTTCGGATTTGTGAATTCAAAGCCCTTTCCGTTCAATCCATCGGAAAAATCAAGCTCAGTTCCAGCTAGAAAGACAAAGGCTTTTTTAGGCACATATATATCCAAGCCTTTGTCGTGTATCACTTTATCTTCGGGATCGGGAGCGTCGGCGACTATCTCCAGTACATAGAGTAATCCAGAACAGCCTCCCCCCTTAACGGCGACCTTTAATCCGAATGAGTTCCGTCCGTCCTTTTTGGCAAATTCCCTCACCTTAGCGGCGGCTTTATCCGTAACATGGATAGTATTTATTGGAACTTGCCGGTCTTTTTGCTCTACAGTCGTAGTCATAATTGGTCTCTCAAATAAGCCGACGAACTGCCAAAGCCCGTCATAATCCCCTCTCAGAACATAAAATAATCATAGCATAGCTTGTAAGTACAGACGATCCTCTTGCCAAAAACCTTCAAGCGGTTTGTCTGTAATAATATAGTGCGCCAATCTCCTCGCGGGCTTGACGTAATAAAACTTTCGAACTGCCACTAGAGAGAAATTGAGAAGCATCGGCGTAATAAATACTAGGTCTGCCAACCTTCGGAGCGTGTGCAACGCCATTGCAAAGGTAGGGGCTGATCCGGTCTTGATATCAAATGCAGAGGAGCTGGGAAAACACAAGGCTGTCGTGCTGCCGGGCGTAGGACATGTGGACGCCGCAATGAGAGAGCTGAGGAAGAAAGGACTGGACAAAGGTTTGCAACGTTTTGCCGCCCAAGAACGCCCAATAATGGGTGTCTGCATAGGTATGCAACTGTTGCTCGATTTCTCAGAGGAGGGCAACGAGCCCGGATTGGGGCTCATTCGTGGGCGGAGCGTCCGTATCGACGGATCAAACGGTAAACGCGTCAAGCTCAAGATCCCGCACATCGGCTGGAACGACGTGTTCAGAGGGCCAGCGGCACACCATCCACTGTTCAGATCAATCCAAGACGGCGACGAGTTCTACTTTGTCCATTCCTACCGTTGCGTGCCGGAGGAAGAAGCAACGTCAGCTGTCTATACAGATTACAAAGGTGTAAAGATATGCGCGGGTCTGGCACAAAACAAAGTGACTGGCATCCAATTCCACGCAGAGAAGAGCGGCGACGCAGGGCTGCAGATCTATAGGAATTTCATAAATTGGGCATTGGAGGAGGAGGAAACGAACGATGACGCAAAATCCACGCAGCTCTTTAACAATGTTCCACCAGCCCCCTAAAATATCCACTGATCGCTTCCCTCTTCAAAGAGGCGGACTCCGAAGATGCCTTCAAATCACGCAGTACAATAGGAAATAGAATGATACGGAACACCATACCTGCTATAGCTATAGTAAATACTCGCGTGCAAAAAATGGCTAGTGAGGCTTCTTCACCTACAGCTCATTTAAAAGCATCAAGATTCCGTTCATGGAAGTGATCCCTGCCATAGACATACGAGGTGGAAGATGCGTCCGTCTCAAACAAGGCAACTATGTTAAGGAGTCGGTATTCTACGACAAGCCCGAAGACGCCGCGGCAAAATGGGAATCTGCAGGAGCGACGCGGCTACACGTAGTAGACTTGGACGGCGCTAGAGACGGCAAAAGAACGAACCAGCAGTCAATTCGGAGAATCTTCAATGTGGTTCATGCAAAGGTGCAGGTGGGAGGAGGAATACGCTCCGCTGAAGACGCTGTGCGGCTGGTTGACGAAGGCGCAGACAGGGTCATATTCGGCACGTCAGCAGTTGAGAACCCTTCAGAGGTGGAGAAGGCAGTAACGCAACTCGGAGCAGAACACGTCGCGGTATCGGCGGATGTAAGGAAGGGCCTAGTAGCGTCACGCGGCTGGGAAAAGGATACGAATATTGAGGTGAAAGCCTTTATACAGGATATGACCTTTTTGGGAATAATTCGCTTTATCTATACTGACATCTTACGAGATGGAGCTTTAGAACATCCGAATTTCGCCGAGATAGAACCAGTTCTGGCTGAAACAAGGTACCCTATCATTATTGCCGGAGGGATAACTTCACTTGACGACATACAGAGGCTTGCATTGGCAGGCGCGGAAGGGGCGATAACCGGTATGGCATTGTATGCTGGCGGACTTGACCTCAAAACGGCGATTACGGAGGCAGAGAAAGCGATATAGTCGCTCAGTCAAGAAACATCTACAGGCGAAACAAACATGCCTCAAAAATTCCCAGTTAACAGAGCAGATGAGCTTCTAAAAAGGTCAGCAGAGGCTAATATAGATCCGCATGCCCTGATAGCTATAACGCCTATACGTAAAGAACAGACTATCGTAGACGTAGGATCGGGCCCAGGCTACCTAACGATACCCTTGGCAAAGTACCTATATGACGGCAAAGTGTACGCAATAGACGTCCAAAGCGGCATGCTCGATCGCCTGGCTGATTTGGCGGAAACTGAGCGAGTGGTAAATATAGAACTGATCAAATCAAAGGAGAACTCAATCCCCCTGGAAGACAACATATCTGATGGAGCTGTTCTTGCACACGTCCTTGCAGAAGCATCAAAGCCACTCCTGCTGCTGAAAGAGACGGCACGATTACTTAAGCCTGGTAGCTGGTTAGCAGTTGTGGAAAGAGAGCCGAGGTCGCCTCAAGACACTACCATGTCCGATATGTCCGATGGAGCTCCCTTTGTTAGTCATACACTACCCCGCGAAAGAGTGTTGGACATAGTAAAAGAAGCCGGATTTAAAATGATGACTATCCGGTCTGTAGCTCACGAATGTTACGCGGCCATATTCCAAAAGCCTAGACCAAAATCCTGAATGCTGAAATACCGAATCATACCTTGCCTGGATATGGACAATGGACGCGTAGTCAAAGGCTCTAGCTTCATCAACCTCCGCGACGCTGGCGATCCCGTGGAACTGGCAGCGCGCTATAACGGCGAAGGCGCCGATGAGCTCGCTCTACTTGATATTACAGCATCCTCCGAAGGCAGAAAGACTATGCTGGAAGTAGTGCGCCGAGTCGCCTCTGAACTTTTCATACCCCTCACAGCGGGCGGAGGTATACGAAGCGTAGACGATATGAGGCGGATGCTGGAGGCCGGAGCAGATAAGGTAGCTATCAACACTGCCGCCGTCCTAAACCCTGCAGTAGTGGAACAGTGCGCTCGCGAGTTTGGATCCCAATGTGTGGTATTGGCTATAGACGCGAAGCGGACAGAAAACCCAGTGGAGGCACACTTCAAGGGTGAAAAGGGGAAGGATCTGGCAGAGGCACCTTGGCAGATATACTTGAATGGGGGCAGAACTCCAACTGCAGTGGATCCCGTTAAATGGGCACGCATATGCGGAGACGCGGGTGCGGGGGAGATACTTCTGACCAGCATGAACGAAGATGGCAGGCGAGCGGGTTACGATCTCGCCCTCATTGAAGCAACGTCCAAGGCAACCCGTGTACCAATAATCGCAAGTGGCGGAGCGGGGACGCCCAAACACCTTAAGGAAGCAAGGGACGCCGGGGCAGACGCGGCTCTTATAGCCTCAATCACTCATTACGGCGAATACGGCATACAGGAACTCAAGCAATATCTGGACGATTCAGCGGTTCCCGTACGAATATGATTACAACCTTACCTAAATCTAAATTCTGCAAGGACCCGGACGTAATAATATTCGATTGTTACAAGACCATCGCCTACAACGAGGTTTCGACTTGGATAACGACCTTCGACAACATAGCCCGTACCCTGTCGTTGAAGACGGAGCCGAAGATTTTTTACGACAGATGGAAGAAGCTGGAAAGAGAGTTCAGAGTACGACGGACGGATCTAGAAAATCCGAGTCATCCAATATTCAAAACTTATCGCCAAGCCTGGGAGGAATGTTTTGATGTGGTCTTCAAAGAGTCTAGCTGGTGTGCTGATGTTGTGCTAGCATCCCAGTTGTGCATTGAGCATATGGCGAGGCAGCCTATCTTCCCTGAAGTTAGGCCCGCCCTGGAACGCCTTGTAAAGCGGAAACGACTTGGGCTCTTTTCCAATGCGGATAACGATTTCGTAATGCCGCTACTCAAAAGAGAAAAACTACCCTTCGAGTCAGTAGCATCGTCCGAATCGGCAAGAAGCTACAAGCCGCATACCAAAGCGTTCCAGCATATACTAGACGTAATGGAAGTAGAGGCGGAGAATGCCTGGTACGTAGGCGACCATCTCTATGACGACGTAATGGGAGCGAACATTGCAAATATTACGCCAGTATGGATAAACCGGGAAGGCAAGAGCTCAAGTGGAGCTAACTGCATAGAGATAAAATCACTGGACTCGCTAAACGATTTGCTGGATTGACTCCGTCCGGCTTGTTAGACTGTAACGACATCAGACTGTAGGGCAGAGAGACAATGAGCAGTAAGGAAAACAAATCCCGAACTGAACCTCAAGTAAGTAGGAATGACGCGCCTTTGGATCAGGTTAAAGTGATACAGGGGGAGTATCATGTCTCCAGGCATTTACTCAGGGAGGAAGAAACACAAAGGCTCACCTTGAACGAATCCGGGCTATTGCCAGTCGTAGTTCAAGATGACGATACCGACCAAGTCTTGATGGCAGCCTGGATGGATGAAGAGGCTCTCAAACGCACTCTCAAGGGGCCTCACGCATGGTTTTATTCCAGAAGCCGCAAGAAGCTCTGGCTCAAAGGGGAGACTTCCGGCAATTTCCTACAGGTGGTCAGCGTAGCGCCGGATTGTGACAACGACTTTCTGTTGCTGAGAGTAAAGCCGACCGGTCCTGTATGTCACACCAACGAGGCCTCATGCTTCCACAAAAAGCCGTTATTAAAGGCGCCAACCTTCTACGCTCAAGCACCAGGACCTGGTGTGCTTAAAGAGCTGGAAGGCGTGCTGGCGCAACGCCGCAGGGATATGCCTGAAGATTCTTATACGGCAGAACTGTTCAAGCAAGGCACAGGCAAAATAGCACAGAAGGTCATTGAAGAAGCAGGCGAAGTAGCAATAGCAGCATGCATTGAACCAAACAACCTGGCTCCCGAAATCGCAGACCTGCTCTACCACACGATGGTGCTACTGACGAATAAAGGCATAGACCCCGAAGAAGTCTGGCGTATCCTCAATGAAAGAAGGGACTGTTAGACGCTACAATGACTCAGACAGAATCCAATATATTAATTTTGCAGAGATAGCAGATACTGTCTCAGCTTTTTTCAGGAGCGTAACTATGCAAACCGATAAAGAAACTCACAAAGACCACCTACAGGAGAGTAACAAAACTGTACAAGCTATGAAAGATGAGAAAAGGTGCATCTTGTGTGGGTGCAGGGATCATAGGTTAATTGGTTGCACAAGACATTGGGCGGGAAGGTGCAGTTGCTCTCGACAGTGAGCTGGGCGGTAGCTGCACGTCCAACGTCTCTGCTTCCTCAACCACCGGGAGTATCTTTTCCTCCTCTTCTACCTCGTCCAACTGCAAAACCAAGCGCATAGCGTCTATAGCCACCTCTATCATTGAGTCGTCTGGCACGCGGGTGGTCAGCTTCTGTAAAAGCAGGTTCGGGGCGACCAAGACTCGCACCCAAGAAGAGTCAGGACGGCTTCCCGCGAGGCGTATAAGTTCGTAGCTGACGACGGCTATAACAGGCAGGAGAAAAATCCGGGAAGATACAAGCAGCCAAACAGGATCTCTGGGAACGAACGAGAACACCAGGACTGAAACCACGACGATAGTCAGCAGAAATGAAGTCCCACACCGAGGATGTTCCTTCTCAAACCTCCTCACGCTTTCCACGTCCAAGGAGGCCCCCGCCTCCATTGCGGCTATCGTCATATGTTCCGCGCCGTGATAGCCGAACACCCGGCGTATATCTCGAAGCATCCCTATGCCTAGCAGATACAGCAGGAATATACCCAGTCTTACACCCCCTTCTGTGAGGTTCGCAAGAATACCTACCGCGCCTGCGTTCTCTACGAGTCTTGAGAGGTATAACGGCAGAAGGAAGAAAAGTCCTACACCTATCGCCATTGAAACAAGAAAAATAAACCCCATCGCCGCCTGTGACGCGGCGTCTCCACGGTCATCTGCGTCTTCACCCGCGGCGATACGCGCCGATATATTCAATGTTTTGAACCCAAGCATCAACATCTCCACCAAAATCGGCAAGCCCCTTAGAAGAGGCAGTTGACGAGAGCGGCTTTGCGACCATCCGGGCAGAGGCAACGTACGCCTTATCACATCGCCGCCAGGAGAACGAACAGCGAGAGCTACGCCGCGCACGCCACGTATCATAACGCCTTCCATAACCGCTTGACCGCCGTAGTAACGACGTTTTGCATGGGGCCTAGAAGCCACGGGAGAATATCTAGAGCTAGGAGTAGTCTTCCGTCAGATTGAACCGGCGCAACAGTCGCTCCACTCTTCCCTCCGTGTCAACTATTCTCTGTTCGCCCGTCCAGAACGGATGGCAACGGCTACATATCTCCACCTTAATGGAGCGGCTTGTGGACCCTGTAGTCCACGAATTGCCACAAGCACAAGATACAAGGGTATCCATGTAATAGTTTGGGTGCAGCTCCGATTGCATAGCAACTCCTATCCTTCGGTTATATCAACAGTTGGCGTAGATGTCAAAGGATCTACGCTTATTGAGCGTTTGCCGCGTGATATCCATCCAAAGACGACCTTGCCTTCTTTCAGAGCGAATATGGTATGGTCTTTACCGATGCCTACATTGCGCCCTGGATAAAAACGAGTCCCGCGCTGGCGCACTATAATCGTACCGGGGATGACGGTCTGACCACCGAAAGCCTTCACACCGAGACGTTTCCCAGCACTATCTCGGCCATTTCGGGAAGTGCCGCCTCCCTTTTTATGAGCCATAATCCTCTCCTAAGAGTCTTCTGAACTCGCCTGTTCAGGCTGCTCATCACTACTGATTTCGATGGTCTTTATGCTAACCTCAGTCAGCTTCTGTCGATGTCCTTGCTTCCGACCACCGCGAGTCTTGTTCTTATAGCGAAAGTGTATCTTTTTCTTATCTTTAACTTGTGCCGTAAGTTCTCCGGTAACGGACGCTCCCAATACGTAGGGACAACCAATATTGACGCCGTCACCATTGGAAACAAGCAAAACCTTATCAAAAACTACAATATCACCAGAGTCACCCTCCAGCTTCTCAACGGCTATAGTGTCGCCAGTTTTTACCTTTCGTTGCTTGCCGCCAGTCGCTATTATGGCATAATCGTTCATTGCACTTCCAGTTCTTCCCAATATCCATATATCTGTAACTTACATTGTATGCCAACCAAGCGGTTACTGCAATCATTTACCGAGTACGGAACAGCCTTATGCTTTACCCTTTTGAATGACTGTCTGCATAATGCGCCGCTAAAAGGTCTTCTCCCCAATCGTCGTCAAAGTCACGCAACACTGAATGGATATGGTTCGCCCCATCTTGTGTATTATCGTACTCGATTATGAAGAGATCGTTGTGTACGGCATAGTAATGCCCTTTTCCTCGTTCCTGCGGTCCTGCCCAAGCAAAGGATAAGCTGTCCCATCCGTTTGATTCAAGTCTCTTCCAATAGTTAGCAGCCAGCTCATCAGCAGATCGAGAAACGTAGAGTTGTACCAAGTCAAGAAGAGAAGTTCTCTGAAAATCAGAGAGAGCAGGGAAAAGTATCCCTACCGATCCAGCGTTACGGTCAGCAACTCGGTAGTTCTTTGTTAAGATATCGTTCGGGGCTGAATCGTCCACTATCGCCAAGCGTCTCTGGTCGGTATTGAGAGAGGTCAAAAAAGTTCGCGCCATATCTTCTTCCGCGGACAAGGTACGTTCGCCGGCGCGTTTACCATGCTTTATTTGGGCAGGATTCGCTCCTAAGAAAAGAGGGTTTACCGTGACGCTTTTCCCACTCGTTATCGTTGCGATGAGACCTATATGGTGTCCACCTACCCTAAACCCCCATGGAGAGTTTCCTCCCGGATCACCGAACACACTAAACCAGTAACGGAGAGGCGAATACACCCAAGTTGACGTTACATACTCCGCGAGCAACGTCTCCAGCTCCATTATGGATAGTGCCTCTGATCCAGAACGTACGCTGTACGCCGTCTTCATCATTTCCAAGGCCTTCGCCCTCTGTTTTTCGGTCATATCCTTGAGCAATAATCCATTCCTATCCACAGGGACATAGTTCCAGACATATCGCTCATCGCCCTTGAAAGGAAAAAGGCATTGCATGCGCTGTTCATCGTTAAGGGATGCAAGAAAGGCGGAAGCTGCGTCAACCATTCGAGACGTTACGCCTTGGGATTCAGCATCCCACGTCAGGGGTTGGGGCTTCTTCATATTTGTCAAGACTAGCCTAACCTCCTTGAGTCGATACTTGAAGTATCGCCACAAACCAGATAGATGAAACGTGAACGTATATTATAGTAACCTTACACTTGCCGATTTTACCATATCCATCATAGACAATCGCTAAAAGACCGAACCTAAAGACCATGCAATCTGAACATGCAACGCCTATATCGCTTGAGCGGAAGGCTTTGCGGATAGCCATAATAATAGGTCTGTTGGCTGGGGTCGTATATCTGCTACAGAGTATACTGTTTCCTTTCTTGTTCGGCATTGCGGTCGCGTACGTGCTCAATCCTGCCGTTACCTACTTCAACAAGCAGGGCGTCTCGCGCTCAATGGCAGCAGCGGCAGCACTGATCATCGCACTGGTCGTGATCGGAGGGATCGGAATTTTGCTGGTACCGATAATCTACCGTCAGACACTATCCCTGATAGAGAACTTTCCTACTTATGTGGTGGAGGCGTACGAATGGCTCGACGCGCTTGCTGAACGTTACAACCTCCGGGGGCTAATTCAAGTGGAAGGTGAGAGCGGCTTGGCTGGACTTTTGTCGAATTTCACGGGCACGATATCCTCCCAAGCCGGCGGCATAATCAGCGGTATAATCCGCAATACTGGGGCCTTTATCAACTTCCTGGGCTTGGTATTCGTCGCGCCTGCAGTCGCTTTCTACCTTATGCGAGATTGGCCAGTACTGATAAGCAAAGTGATGGAGCTAGTTCCTCCTCGCCATCGTTCGACCTTGAAGAAACAAGCAAAAGAAATGGACGTGGTATTAGGTGGCTTCCTAAAGGGTCAAATATTCGTCAGCGGATCGTTATCAGTGCTTTACGCAGTAGGGTTTCAGACAGCGGGGCTAAATCTTGGATTCGCTATAGGCATAGGAGCAGGGTTATTATCAGCTATACCGGTGATTGGGGGGACATTAACCTTAATATTGGTTATGATTGCAGCGTTTTTCCAGTTCGGATTAGCAGGTGAATGGGTTCGTGTTATAGTGATCGCGGGCGTATGGCTTGTGGGACAGCTTCTGGAGAACAACGTATTGGCGCCTCGCTTTATCGGAGACAGGATCAAACTGCACCCAGTCTGGCTAATATTCAGTGTACTGGCAGGCGGGACTCTGTTCGGCATAATAGGTGTGATTGTCGCTATACCAGCGGCGGCTACACTGGGTGTAGTCGTCAGGTTTACCGTAGAGCTGTACAGGAAAAGCGAATTTTATCTACAGGGGCACATCCATTCCTATAAAAGCTGAAGGGAGTAACGATTTACCCACACTAATGCACAAAACGAAGTACTAAATGAATAACGAACGAACACAACAAAACGAAGACTCAATAACTATCTGCGACTACTCGCCGGAGACTGACGCTGAGCAGGTGTGCAGAATTTGGCGGGAGATTAGATGGCTGAAGGATAATCAGAAGCCCGAATGGGTAGACGAAATCCATCGCGCTGGGCGAACTTTGGTAGCTAAGGTTGATGGAGTAGTGGAGTGCGCTACAGCTTCAGCTGAGGGGCGGATGCGCTACCTGCAGGAAGATCTGCCTCTGTCTGCGGTCACAGCGGTTACAACGGGCATAGCGGCGAGGCGAATGGGGCTTGCTTTACAAACGTCGGCGCAACTTTTGGCAAAAGACGCCGAGGATTATGCCGAGGTGGCTATGTTGGGGGTGTTCGATCAAGGTTTCTATGACAAGCTGGGGTTTGGAGCCGGTCCTTACCAGCATGCAACAACGATAGACCCATCAGACTTGAAAGCAGGTACAGCCAGAAGACCTGTAAGGATAACGTTGGACGATTGGCAAGAGGTGCATAGTGCTACCCTCAAGCGCTTCAGAGTTCACGGAGGCTGCAATCTTCTCCCCCCAGAAACTACGCGATTCGGCATGAACGAAGGGAAGGATTTTCTAGGCTTGGGATACAGGGATGGAACAGACGGACGGCTCTCACACTTCTTTTGGGGTGAAATAAGTTCGGAGAATGGACCGTTGGGCCTATCTATGATGTGTTGGCAGACTATGGAGCAATTTAAGGAACTGCTGGCGCTATTGAAGTCTCTTTCTGATCAGATCTGGGCGGTTTCTTTGCTTGAACCAGCCGGCATTCAGTTTGAGAGACTACTGTCCCGCCCATTAAAGCGCCCGGAAACTACGGAAGGCTCTGATTACGCGGCAGGCATAAAGAGTTACTCTGAGTGGCAAATAAGAATACTAGATATCCCTAAATGCGTATCCAGAATGAAGGCTATCAACGAGTTGAAATTCAATATGAGCATTGATGACCCCATAGAAACTTACCTACCACAAGATATAAAGTGGAGAGGGACAAGTGGAGACTGGATTGTATCTTTGGGTGAGAGGTGCAGGGCGGAAAAGGGAAACGCAGACGAGCTTCCCACGCTCAAGGCCTCAATAGGAGCGTTCAGCCGATTGTGGATGGGCGCAGCTGCACCGATAAGCCTCGTCGCAACAGATAAGTTTGACGCCCCCTGGAGTCTAATAGAAAGTCTGAACGAGGCCGTGGTCATACCTTCGCCACAAAGGGATTGGCCATTTTAGAGAGAATCTTTGTACAACCATCCAAACGGCGTTTTTATTGAGCCTCTAGGTTTAGGAAGGAGTTCCCAATGAGAGTTCTTATAACTGGTTCAAACGGCATGCTCGGGCAAGCGATTATGGAAAGAATGTTGAGACGAAAGGACGAGGTTCACCCGATGCGACGAGGCAGAGCTTTGCTCGGCAACCACAAGAGCACTGAATGGCGACCTTCTGAAGGTATATGCGTATTTGAGGACGTCGACCCTTTTGATGCAGTAATCCACTTAGCGGGCGAGAGCGTCATGGGCAGATGGACTAGACACAAAAAAAAGAAGATATGGAATAGCCGAGTAAACGGTTTCGCTGCATTGGTTGAAGCATTACAGGGTATGTCTCGTAAACCTGCAGTTGTAGTTTATGCCGTTGGTGTAGGCTACTACGGCTCAAGGTCAGACGAACTCCTCACGGAAGATAGTCCCGCCGGCGATTCGTTCCTTGCTGAGCTGTCGGTCGAGATGGAGAAAGTGGAAAAGACCGCCTCCGACGCGGGAATAAGGACTGTTGGTATGCGGCTAGGGACAATCATAGACAAGGGTAAAGGAACTATGAAGTATACATGGCTGACATTTGCATTAGGGCTAGGGGCGATTCTCGGTGACGGTAAGCAATGGTGGCCATGGATATCGCTACACGACGCAGCTGAGGCGTTTTTATTAGCGGTAGACAACGAAGAACTGCAAGGCGGCGTCAACGCGGTCGCGCCAGACTTGGTTACGAACGAGCAGTTTACGAACTCTTTAGCCGATGCAATGCGGCGTCCTGTTTTTCTCAAGATCCCGAGAGCTGTGGCAAGTATGGTCTTCGGTAGCGGGTTCGCTGACGATCTTTTGCTAAATAGCAAGCGGGTTGAACCGCGCAAAATGCAAGAAGCAGGTTTCAAGTGGAAATATCCTAAGCTCGATCCATTCCTTGAAGAAACTTTCGGTTAGAGCCCGTCCCCTGCCCTATTGGGAAAGGCTTTTGTGCTATTGTAAAGTTAGGATCGCTCGGGAGCACCGGGATTCATAGCAACGTCAGGTAATCTGACGTAAGGAGGAAGCATGACGCAGAAATCTGAAAAGCCTGAAGTTTCGTGCACGGCAGGTGAGTGTTCTTCTATGAAGAATTGCTGCTGCTGTTGCTGTTGTTCTTGTTCCTGCTAGTAAGACAAACAGCAATAAGCCTTAACAAAGGCTATATAAATTAGGCAAAACGACCGAATTAATAGGTCGTAAAATGAGCGGCAGGTAGATACTGTGTTTCCTTGAGTTTCTCTGTTGGACTCAAGGAAACACCTAAAGTAAATTTAGGGTAGAGTATTGGCCTGCCGCTTTTTGTATCTTACAAAAAACACGCTCTATCAAAGAAAATAAAGTCTGGATAGACTGTCGTCTGGACAAAAACAGAAAGGCAAACTAATGGCCTTACTTTACTTTTTCTCCTCTATTCCACTCACTATCCCCGAGGAGTTTAGGTAATAACCATAATTAGACGTCAGATCTTCCAGGTCATATACGTTTGAATAACCCGGCCAAGTACGCTATCTGTCCAATGTGGATCGTGCAATCATTTACGATACTTACTAAGCGTACAGCAACTGTAGGAGGCGGGTCGAAACGCTGAACGTCAATTGTTGCATACAAGGTCTTCTCGTCTATTGAGCAAATGTACTCTTCGGTCTGCCTCAACACGGACCGGCTGTACCCTAACACTATCTCCACATTGGGAGAGCGAAAGCCGTTTACGTCCGAATCGCTATGCCCGAAGCCTGTATCGTAAGGAGAGTCACCCCGCCCATAACGAGTTGCCCAACCCTCTGTGAGCCATACTTGCCTGACACCCTTAAGCGGAGCAATTTGTGCGTCTTGAATACGGGACGCATGCCATGCCAGCCAGCCGATACTGTTGCATCCGGGCGCCGGTTGTCTATCCAGCATATCCGAGGGTATATCTGGCAACACTTGTTCCAATATCTTTGCAGGCCTCCTGAAAGCATCGCACAAAAGCTCTTGCCAAATCTTCATTTAAGTGAGTCCTTTGAGCTGTGAAATGTAGCTATATCCCTTTCATCCTTCCGCCTCGCGCCGTAGCCTTTTTGAGTGGCGGGTGCTTCGCTATCTCATCTTCGTCCAGCTCTAGTCCTAGTCCGGGAGCGTCGCTCAGCGTTACGAAGCCGTCTTCCTGTCGCGGAAAGCCGCGTAGGACAGTAAAGTATTGGTTAGAGTAAAACTCTGCGTGGTACTCCTGTATCTCGAAGTTGACAATTGAGGAAACCAAATGCATTTCCGCCAACGCACCTACGGGCGAGCAAACATTGTGAGGGGCTACCGTAATGTGCTTTGCTTCAGCTATGGCCGCTATCTTCTTCAGTTCCGTTATACCTCCCGCGTTTGCAATATCCGGCTGAAGTACATCCGCCGCGTGCTTCTCCACTATCTCCGCAAAAGGAAATTTGGTATAGAGTCTCTCCCCGGTTGCTATTGGTATATCAACCTTATGACGCACCTCAAGCAACTCCTCAACGCGCTCTTCAGAGACCGGCTCTTCGTAGAAAAGCGGTCGGTACTTCTCAAGACGCTTCCCCAGCTGGATTGCTGTAGCGACATTAAATTTGGCGTGTGCTTCCACCAAGATATCAATATCAGGACCTACCGATTTGCGCACAGCCTCTACCCGATTCTCAGCAAGCTGTGCCTCGGAAAGCGAGATTTTGTAGAAATTGTCCTGGCCGAACGGATCGAACTTCATGGCGGTATAACCCATATCTGCCACCCGTTTGGCTTCGTCTCCGTTCATAACAGATGATCCGGGGTTAGTATACCAGCCGTTCGCGTAAACTCTCACCTTGTCACGTTGTGCTCCACCGAGTAACTTGAAAACAGGTTGACCTAATAGTTTGCCTTTGATGTCCCAAAGTGCAATATCTATTCCGGATATGGAGGTAGTCGCCAGTCTTCCCCCTCTTGCGTGTGGGTCGTGATAGAGAGTGGTCCATAGAGCTTCAGAATCTAGAGGATCCTTGCCTATCAAATACTTTTCCGTCCATGCCAAAATGAGACCTTTGACCTGTTCCTCATCCTCCATCGGCGAGGCGTCTCCCAGACCATAAACGGAAGGGTCATCTGTGTTCAGTTTTATTATGAGCCAGTTCCTCTGGGCATTTCTATGGCTAGCTGAGAACTCTCTAAACTCTACGCTTTTTATAGCAGGCATGGCAACATGTGATCCTTTCCTTTTCTACTGTTGGTTCTCTACAGTCTTTTGAGCTTTTAGATTGGCGGCACCTTGTAAGTTACTTTAATATATCACGTTAACCCTCGTAGTCAAGGTGAGCCAACAGAAATATATAATAGAGCTTTGATGCATAAAACCTGCCATCCGAAAGTAAATAAAGAAGTTGAGGAGTTTCGGGATTATCCATTTAACTTGACAAACCGTTTCTCCTATCTTGACAAATTGTTTCTCCTGTATAGAACTTTGGCAGAAGGAGAAGATTCTGAAGTGTCACAAAAACGAGTAGATTTCCCTCTACTAGTTTATGGAGCGTTCTGACACCGAAGAAAAGGCAAGGGGTTATTTTGAGGCGCGGAGATGGAGAGAGCAGAGGGGTTGCCTTTATTGTGTTTTTCTTGAAACAAAAGAGGCGAAACACATGTCAATGACGAATTTTCCGCGCGGAATAATGTTTGCCAGATAGGCATCATGACACAGATCAACAGCACGATTGTGGAGCTGGTTGAGAAACATCTGATCTATAGGGTGTTTGTGGGAGATTTATATGTCTGCCGTTGAAAGTGAGTTCCGTGCATATCCTTACATTCAAGAACGCCTCAAAGAAATGGGATGGAATACAAAATCACCTAAACATGGCGGACAGGTCTACACTCAAAACGAAGCAGTCGCGCAAAATACCAAACTGAAAGAGGCGTTGGGAAAAGGTAAGCCTGAATATGTGGTAGCTATCTGCGAAAATGATTTCTGGGTAATAGAAGCAAAGGTGCGGATAGAAGACCTTCCCAGCGCGCTGGAAGATGCCCGAAAAAGGGCAAAGCAGATTAACGCCGTAACGGGCATCAAGTGCCAACTGATTACCGGTTTTGCGGGCACGCCGGATTCCACTCATTATGTAGAAACTCATTGTCTTGTTGACGGGGAATGGAAGCGGCTAGAGATCAATAAAAGGCGATCCACGGGTTTTATCTCGCCCGACCAAGCCGGACAGGTTTTAGACGGCGGGCAGGGAAGGTTGGATGATTACGATATAGACGACAAACTGTTTAGCAACAAGATTGAAGAAATCAACGATATATTTCACAACGGAGCATTTCATAAGCGCAATAGGGCAGCGGTTCTTGCCTGTCTTCTGCTTAGTCTTGCCAACGATCACCAAATGCCTTTAAACCAAAATCCCACGACCTTGATCAACGATATAAATACAAGGGTAAAAGCGGAATTGAGAAAACACGGGCAAGAGGCATTTTACAATGAAATAGAGATCAATAAGCCGGCATCACCAGACAACCACACAAAAAACAGAAACGCTCTTGCACTGTCAATGGGCATTCTACGTGATCTCAACATTGCTTCCACAATTAGCAGTGGACGCGATATTCTTGGTCAATGCTACGAGCAGTTCTTGAAATATGCGAGTGACGCCAAAGAAATCGGCATTGTTCTTACGCCCCGGCATATTACAAACTTCGGAGCGCAGGCGATAAATATTAATCGCGACGACATTGTTTTTGACCCAACATGTGGAACAGGTGGTTTTCTTGTCGCCGCGCTTGACAAAGTAAGAAAAGACGGTGGGGACACGGATAGCTTCAAAAAGGGCAATCTGTACGGAGTGGAGCAGGATGCCTTGATGGCGACACTTGCCATTGTCAATATGGTATTCCGTGGAGATGGGAGTAGCAACATCAAGGAAGGGGATTGCCTGAAAAGAACCATAGACAAGAAACCGGACAAGGTTTTAATGAATCCGCCTTTTGCGCTGAAAGAGGAAAAGGAATGGCAATTTGTAGACAAAGCACTTGAACAGATGAATGAAGACGGATTGTTGTTTGCTGTGTTGCCAACAACTGCAATGAGCGCATCTGATGACAGTCGCGGGGAAATCACTTGGCGCAAGGAAATGCTGAAACGGCATACGCTTATCGCCGTTATAAAATTTCCTGAGAAATTGTTTTATCCGAATGTAAGCAAAGGAACTTACGGTATCGTAATAAAAGCGCACCGTCCACACATATTTAACAAAGACAAGGTTTTATGGGCACTATTAGAAGACGGGGTTGTGCGTACAAAAACACAGAGCGTCCGTCAGATAGCAGACAATATGGAGCGCTTACTCACTGCCTTAAAGCATTACATTACTACAAAGACGGAACCCGACTATCTTCCAGCGGAAATGGACTGTTCGCTGATTGCTTCCGATGACAGGGCATTGGATTTATCGCCTGAGATTTACTTGGGTGTTGACAGAAAAGAGGGGGAATTTGACATACACGATGTTTACAAGAGCATTGAGGACGGAAATAGACTCATAAACATCAAAAAATATAAACAATCTGACAACAATTGCGGAGTTTTTCCTGTGCTTGATTTTTTTAAGAGTTTGGGCTCCGGCGCGAGCGGTCGCAATAAAAACATGAGGAAGGGGGGAATGCCATTGGTTAGCACATCAGAACGCAATAACGGTATTTCCGCAATGGTAAATGCGAATGACTGTAAAGTTATCTACCCCAAAGGGCAGATAACTATTACAAAAAATGGCGGTGGCGGACGCGCCCATTATCACGATTATAGCTTTGCGGCGAATAGTGATGTCTTTGTCGGGGAACTCAAACCAAAATACAACAACAAAAATTTCGCCATCTTTCTCTGCGCTTCAGTCAATCATGAGAATTGGAGATACAATTACTATCGCAAACTGAGCAATAAAAAACTGAAATATTTTAAAATCAAATTACCTGTCGACAAAAACGGAGAAGTTGACATAAAAAAGATTGAGATGTTAATTAGCAATGTCGGAAAAACCGAATAAAGAATCTAAACCCGAAATTTCCGATATGTTGGAAAGAGATTTTGATGATAGCAAAGACTGTGGGCAATTACATTGTCACGCAAACATAGCCGTACTCAATAAGGGCACAAATGGACTGCACTCTAATTGAGCTTGATAAGACTACCGACCTGTCCCCGGAAAAGCACATAGGAAAAAACAGTATAGAAGTTGGCAAACAATTTATAGAGCACAAACACAATAGTGGGAATATGCGCTTTTCCGTTAGTTCCAGTCCATCATTTTACGTAGAACGTAAGGTAGTAGGCCTCCGTGACGGATATATTCTGATTCTATAGCGGTATCCACCCTCGCCTTCGTATCAAAAACGATAGTCGTACCGTCGTCTTTTGTGCAAGTTACTCCAAGAACAGCGCCCGGCGTTACGCCTTCGGGCGTAACACCTTCCAGGTCGAACTGTTCCGTTCCTTCAATTCCTAGCGTCTCTGCTGTATCACCTTCCACAAATTGTAGAGGCAAGACACCCATCCCCACCAAGTTTGAGCGGTGTATACGTTCGTAGCTCTCGGCTATAACTGCGCGAACTCCCAAAAGCATGGGACCTTTTGCCGCCCAGTCTCGTGAGCTACCCGTACCATACTCCTTACCTGCCAACACTATCAACGGAACTCTCTCATCCATATACCGAATGGCAGCATCAAATATGCGCATCTTATCGCCTGAAGGATAATGAACTGTCCAGTCCCCTACGTCGCCGCCAGCCAGCTTATTTGATAGGCGGATATTGCCGAACGTACCGCGCATCATAATGTTGTGATTACCCCGCCTTGAACCGTATGAGTTGAACTGCACTCTAGGCACGTCTGCAGCCACTAGACTTTGCCCAGCAGGGGAAGTAGGCGGGATTGAGCCGGCCGGCGATATGTGGTCGGTAGTAACCGTATTGCCCAAGCTGACCAGAACGCGCGCCTGCTTTATAGACTTTACAGGCGAAGGGGTGGTTGTGAAGTCATCAAAATAAGGCGGAGGTTGGATGTACGTTGAAGCCTTATCCCAACCAAATCGCTCCCCTACAGGGGCGGACAAATCCCTCCATTCCGAGGGTACCTTTGCTTCATCGGAGTACTCTTGGAGAAACATTTCTGAATCAATGGACTGAGCGATACATTCGGCTATCTCATCTTGTGCAGGCCATATATCTCGCAGAAAAACCTCTCTACCTTCATTTGAAACACCTAGTGGATCTTTAGCCAAGTCGATATTCACGCTACCCGCTATAGCATAAGCGGTTACCAGCATGGGTGAAGCTAAGTAGTTGGCGCGCACTTGAGGATGTATACGTCCTTCAAAGTTACGATTACCCGACAGGACAGCAGCAGCAATAGTCTGGTTTTCATCTATCGCTCTACTCACCTTCTGTGGCAGAGGTCCAGAATTACCTATACAGGTAGTACAGCCGTATCCAACTATGTTAAAACCCAACGCGTCAAGGTCTTTCTGCAGGCCCGATCTCTCCAGATACTGAGCCACCACGCGCGAGCCTGGGGCCATACTTGTCTTCACCCAAGGTTGGGAGCGCAGTCCCAGCGCGTACGCCTTTCGCGCTAGTAGGCCAGCTCCTATCATCACGGAAGGGTTAGAAGTGTTCGTGCAAGACGTTATGGCCGCAACGACTACCGAACCATCTTCAAGCGTCAGCTCATCACCGTTCCGTTGGGATAAGGGAGAAGCAGCCGGATTATTCGTCGGGAACTTCTCAGCGAAATCTGAGGCGACTTCGCTGAGACGAAGCCTGTCTTGGGGGCGACGTGGGCCCGCTAGACTTGGTTCCACCTCTCCAAGATTAAACTCAACCGTTGCGGAATATTCAGGCTCTTCGGAAGGAGCATGCCAGAATCCGTTCACTTTGGCGTAATGTTCCGTTAGCTCCACGGCGTCAGCTGAACGTCCTGTCATGCTCAAATAATGTATCGTTTGCTCATCCACCGGAAAGAATCCACAAGTAGCGCCGTATTCAGGAGCCATATTGGCTATGGTCGCCCGATCTGGGATAGTCAAACCAGCAAGTCCAGGGCCATAGAACTCAACGAACTTCTCAACTACACCCACCTGACGTAACATTTCGGTAACGCTTAGCACAAGGTCGGTAGAGGTGGAACCTTTGGGGAGCTTTCCCAACAGGCGGACCCCTATCACTTCCGGAAACAGCATATAGTAAGGTTGACCCAGCATGACCGCCTCAGCCTCTATACCACCTACGCCCCACCCTAGCACACCCATCCCGTTCACCATGGTCGTGTGCGAATCAGTACCGATACAAGTATCAGGATAGACTTTACGGCCTCTATGGTCTGACGAATCTGCGGGTGAAAGCATTGCGACCGTAGCTATACTCTCCAGATTCACCTGATGCACTATGCCTACACCGGGTGGGATTATCCGCAAATTGTCGAACGCTTCTTGTGCCCATTTTAGAAGCTGATAACGCTCACGGTTCCTAGAAAACTCAAACTGAATATTGCGCTCCATTGCATCTGCAGAGGCGAAATAGTCTACTTGCACTGAATGGTCTATCACCATATCGGAAGGAGTTACTGGGTTAATAATTGAGGGGTCTCCGCCTGCGGTTGCCACCGCGTCCCTCATAGCAGCTAAATCGGTTACCACCGGCACCCCCGTGAAGTCCTGTAGAAGCACGCGAGAGGGCATGTACGGGAACTCTGAGGAAGGCTGAAACTTAGGGCGCCACGAAGCGGCAAGACGCAAATGGTCTTCGTCTGCTACTCCCAAGTCAGCGTTACGCAATACGTTTTCCACGAGAACACGTATGGAGTATGGCAGGGTCTCAACTACAGGCATGCCTAACGCCTCTATAGCCCTGATAGAGTAACGAGTAAGTCGCCCGTATGGACTGTCTAAAGTCTTTCTGGCGTGGTCGGACATAAACTCTTGTAACATAGGAATTTCCCTTTCATGTCAGCCGCAATAACGGCGAAGGACACATCTAGACACCACCTATATAGCACCAAGAGCCGTCTGCATATAATAATGAAACTGATCGCTAACATTTTTATATTACTCAAACCGCGTCAGACTAGGTTACAGTATCTAGACCACAACTCTTGTGCAGTGCCTATGGTCAGGTTTGGGAACAAACAAGATGAGTAATATAGAAACGGTTCCTAAAAACAGCCTCTCTGCCCACAGACTGCAAGCTGTGTAAAGTGTAAATGCATTTTGTCTCATCACGCATAAAACAACATACCCAGCTCAATACAGCGGTACAATAACTAATGTGCTGCATCTAAAGCGGCGAACTGTATCTGTTGCCTACACCTGAACATGTTGCCTAAATACTTACGTACTTTTTTGGAGATTATTATACTGACAGGGGTCATTTTGGTCGTCGCACAGTTTTTGGTGGTACGGTTTGTGGTGGAAGGCACAAGTATGGAGCCCTCTATCTACGCAGGAAACAATCTAATCGTCAGCCGAATCGACTATCTGCGAATAGGCGGGGAATACGTTTTCAGAGGACCTAAAAGAGGTGACATCATAGTGTTCAACTCCCCCGACGGATATACAAACGACTTCGTGAAGCGCCTCATAGCTTTACCTGGGGACAAGGTGGCGATACGTAACGGAAAAGTGTACGTAAACGGAGAACCGTCAGACTTCAGTGAAAAACCAACGTCCGCCGGAATATTCTTCGACTTCAGTCAAGGGGATATAATAGTGCCGGAAGATAGCTTCTTCGTGTTAGGAGACAATCGCTCGCAGTCAAGCGACTCCAGAAGATGGGGTTTTGTGGATGTTGACGATACAGTGGGGCGAACCTGGTTAATTTACGAAAATATATTAGGTTCAACAGACCAAAGCTGATGGGTGTCTGTTCAGGCTTACTGTAACCTTAAATCAGGGCCCTTAGCTCAGCTGGTAGAGCAACGGACTTTTAATCCGCAGGTCGTGGGTTCGAATCCCACAGGGCTCAGATAGCTACAAGAAAATACCCTTATCTTATAGTTCTTTTATTTCCTTGGACATTGATTCTACAGAGTCTTTAGCGTCGCCGAAGAGCATCATACTCTTATCACTATAGAACAGGTCGTTTTCTATGCCCGAAAACCCGGACGCCAACGACCGCTTCAATATCAACGTCGATTTTGCTCTGTCAGCGTTCAGTATAGGCATACCATATATGGGGGAAGAAGCATCTTGACGCGCCGCGGGATTTACCACGTCGTTTGCCCCTATCACCACCGCCACATCGGCGGCGTTAAACTCATTGTTTATCTCTTCCAAGGATTTCAAGTCTTCGTAAGGGACATTTGCCTCCGCCAAAAGAATGTTCATATGGCCGGGCATCCTGCCAGCTACGGGGTGTATGGCGTACCTTACCTGTGTCCCCCGTTCCTTCAACAGATCCGCCAACTCTCTCACCGCATGTTGAGCCTGCGCTACTGCCAAACCATAACCCGGCACGAATATTACCGACCGAGCGTAACCCATTACTATCGCAGCATCTTCAGCGGTTACTGAGCGAACGGCTTTAGTCTCATCAACGGTTGTTCTAGAGTCATTACCCTGATTCCCGAACCCACCCAGCATCACGTTCATAAGGGAACGGTTCATGGCCCTAGTCATAATCCTAGTCAGTATCAAGCCGGACGCACCCACAAGTGAACCCGCAACTATCAATATGGTATTACCCAAGGCGAAACCAGCAGCAGCAGCAGCCAGTCCCGAATAAGAATTGAGAATCGCTACCACCACCGGCATATCCGCCCCTCCTATAGGAAGCACCAGCGAAATCCCTAAAATAACGGCAAGCACTCCAGCGATAAGTAGGAACATCAGAGCATCATCAGGGATTTGGGTAAAAGTAAATGCGCCGACCCCAGCTACAACTACGACGGCAATAAGTAGAGTACCGTTGAAAATATTGCGAAAGGGAAATATCACAGGTTGTGAAGGGATTAATCCTTGAAGTTTACCGAACGCTATAAGCGATCCTGTAAACGTAACGGCACCTATGAGCACAGAGAGCGTTACGCTTGCAGCCTCTACGCCGCCCAATGCGGTTACAAAAACATCACCTACCGTCGCTCTGGTCGCTTCCGCTGAGGCCAATAACGCTGAGGCTCCGCCACCAAGTCCATTGAATATTGCCACGAGTTGAGGCATAGCCGTGAACTTAACCGACCGGGCCAGAACCAGCCCTATAGCAGCCCCTACAACCGTCCCTAATACTAAAGTCCACCATATTTGCACGTTCAAGCTCGCAAGCGTAGCACCCATCGCTATGGCCATTCCTAGAGCGGCGAGTCTGTTGCCGTTCCTCGCAGTATGCGGAGATGAGAGTCGGCTTATACCTAGTATAAAAAGAGCTGCAGACAAAATATAAGCAGCGTCCCGAGCATACATGAAGGCCTGCCCGCGTTCTGGCATTGCCAGCCACAAATCAAAAGCCAAGTCCATCAGTTTTCTGGCCTATTTCCACTCGAATCGAAAAGTGCAAGCATCCTGTCGGTAACCACGAACCCCCCAACCACGTTAATCGTGGCGAGTGTCGCGGCCACAGTTCCAAGCACAACGGTAATCGTCCCACCATCTGTGCGTCCTGCAGCAAGTAACGCACCGGCAATGACTATCCCAGAGATGGCATTAGTGCCAGACATAAGCGGAGTGTGAAGCGTAGGCGGCACTTTTGTTATGACCTCGTAGCCCAGAAAAAGAGAAAGCACAAATACCGTAAAAAGCAAGAGTAAAGTCTCGTTCAACTCTCTTCTCCTAAGTTGGGCTGTACCTTAGATATTCTCATTTCACCTTGATAGGCAACACACATGGCGGACACCACTTCATCCTCCAAGTTCACCATTAACTCCCCTTGCTCGCCTTCAAGTAACTCCACAAGAGAACCAATGTTACGGGAGTAAAGCTCACTCGCATGAAGAGGCATATCAGAAGGGAGATTCATTGGTGCAACTACGGAGCCGCCTTCAGTCGAGACCGTCTCGCCAAGTTTAGACAGTTCACAGTTTCCACCTGTATCAGCTGACAAGTCCACTATGACTGAGCCCGGCCTCATATCTGCAACTGTTTCCTTCAGTATTAGTACCGGAGCGCGCTTCCCAGGGATAGCAGCTGTAGTTATTACGCAGTCGGCGGCCTTCACGTAAGGGGCTAAAAAGTCCTGTACCCGCTCCTGTTCGTCTTGGGACTGAGCTCGTGCGTATCCTCCCGAAGATTCTGCGTCCTTCACATCCGGCAAGAAGATAAACTTAGCACCAAGCGATTGTACCTGCTCTGCTGCCGCGCTCCTCACGTCAAACGCCTCCACCGCGGCTCCCAAACGACGCGCAGTAGCAAGTGCCTGTAAACCAGCAACACCCGCGCCAAGCACCAACACTCGCGCAGGAGGAATCGTGCCAGCCGCCGTCATGAGCATTGGGAAGTATTTGCCCAACATACTTGCCCCTAACAGAGCAGCCTTATAGCCTGAAATAGAGGACTGTGAAGACAAAGCGTCGATGCTTTGCGCACGCGCCGTACGAGGAACCATCTCCATTGCGAGCGCAGAAACCCCACAAGCAACCAAACGTTCCACGCAAGACGTATCCGTCCTCACGTCTAGAAAACCTATGACGCAAGAATTTTCACCTAACGCAGCTATCTCTTCAAATGAAGGAGACCGCACCTTAAGGAGCAAGTCAGCATCTCTCACGGCACCCAAGCCGTCATCTACGATATGCACACCAGCAGCATCTAAGTAATCCCTGTCCGAGAAGCCAGCCAGCTCTCCGACGCCCGTCTGAACCGTTACTTCGTGACCACGAGCAACCAAACGCGCAGACAGAGAAGGAGAAACTGCTACCCTACGTTCGCCCGGCCAAGTCTCTTTAACAGAAGCTATCTTCAATCAAGGGGTTCCGTATATAAGCAAAGCATTACAATATATATTTTACGTCACTGCGGCAGCATTATGTCTCAGCAATCGTTAAACTCATGTGGACATCTTGATTATTCACCTTTGAGCTTTTTTGATAACTTGGAAAGGTTTATGAAATACACGGTTTAATTTCTTAACAAACATAAGTCAGTTTCTTATATTACGTCTTATTCTTCTATCCTTCAGCAATACATAACGGAATACATCTGTATCTTTTTGCCATTTTTAAAGTAAGATCGTAATATTTATAATGCATTTTATAACAAGAGAGTTGGCCAATAATCTGTATATAATCCTGAAAACAGTCTTACTGTTTTTTGTGTGTACTTATAGCCAATATTAATAGATCGGTTGAGTTGAATTCAGAAGATAATCTGTTAAATGCAAACAAATATTGATCAAGTGACGTATAATCATAATTCAAGAAACCGAGTCGAATATAAATCAAAGTAAGAAGAGCTTGAGTTCTGTGGTAATAAAATCCAGAGTAGTTCGGCTTACCCGTACGTTTTCATCATCCGTAATGATGCGCTTGTTTTGAGATAACTCAAGTCACTTTCTTACGAAAGACACACTTTTAGGAGATCTCTTCAACAAGATACATGCAGAAGGCATTATATGTTCGTTCAAGTAAGTTGGAGCATCCATGTCCAACAGTATCAAAGTGTCTCTTTTGGTCTGCTTCTTCAGTTCGGTTGATTCTGCTCAGCCGGGTGTGCCAACATCGAAAATGTAACAGCTTGGGCAAGTTCATTCGGAGGCAATAAAGCCTTTTCAAAACCGTCATCGCGTGTCTCATGGGACGCGACCTTTGCCAGCGCTGGGAACTCCTTACGCCATCTACCCGCGTAATCATCCCATATACGACCTGCTTCGGAGAAGCACCAAGGCACTAGAACGACGCGGCTTGGTATAGAGTCTGGACTCATAATTAGACGCGGACTCCTCTCCTCTGGTTTGGGCGGAATCGGTCCGGTTATAGCCTCAATGTAACGGGACAGCATATCAGCTTTGCTGAAGTTGAGCTCAATAAAAGAACGCATACCTGTAGTGTCGTCTCTGCAGTCCAGACATTCAGCTATTATGCGCGCCGCAACAGCCACGTCGCAGTAAGAGAAAAGGTGCACCCCGGGAACGTCGGACAAGGTGCGATAGGCTCCCACTTTGGACACTACCGCGGGCGTGCCGACGGCGACGCTTTCAATTGGCACAAGCCCGAAGGATTCTACAAACGACCCCGGACACAGAACCACGTCTGAAAAAGCGTAACACCCTGGCATATCTTCGGGCAGCAGCCATTCAAATATCTCCAGTGTTACGGAAGGAGCAACCTTTGCCGCCGTAGAGTACATTACAGCAGCTGTCAAATTCAGGCGATCATAGGAGTTTATATCTGGAAAGTAGGCCGCCAATAACCGTACTCGGCGGTGGGGCTTCAGGCCTGCGAGCCGTTCAGCGATGCAGAGCGCCTCGGCAAAACCTTTCGTAGGTTCAGGGCGATGAGGAAAAAGGAGAACAATGTCCCCTTTTGATCGAGGAGCTACTCCAGATGGAGGACGAGGGACCGGATCAGCGGGGACAGTCGTTCCGTTCTTTATAACTACCACCTTCTCTTTCTGGGAGACCACTGTCTCTATACATGCTTTCATGTAGAGGCTCGGGACTATAGTTAATTTGGCAGAGAGAGCAAACATCGAAATCATCGCTTCAGCATAAACCAAGTCGTGGACTGCTCGAACTATGGGCTTGCCTTGGAGAGCATAACGAGGATACAACGCGTCACCATGTAGGTAAAGTCTATCCGCCCATGCAGAGACCTCTTCCAAGGCGTTAATCGTCTTGGCAAAGCGTGAAGGCGATATTTTCCAAGGCGTAGGAAAACTCTCCGTCAAAAGTTTAGGCTCTACTCGTGCACCACTTATATCAAAACCACCGCGGTTCATCTCCGATTCGCTGCATAGGACACGTACATCGTTAGCAGACTCTGAAAGAGCAGACACCACCTCCGTCATGATCTTTTGGGAGCCTCCTATTGTCGCTGAAGGCAGTAGGGGGGTTATTGAGATGGCGGCTATTCGCACAATGTGGATGGGTCAGCTCTAGGAACATCAAAACGGCTCCTGTTCCACAACAAAGGCGTCCCGTCAGAGAAGAAAGCAGCTTCCGTCTCACCTATAAAAATCGTATGATCTACGACTTCACAAGTCGATATCACTCGGCAGTCGAACGCCGCCAGCGCGTTAGTTATCACCATAGAACCGCCGAGTCGTCGCATCAGATCGGGAGACGTATCGGGCCTCATCTCGGCGGGTGAGGCAAAATGAACTGCCACCGGTTCGTCTTCTACTTTCAGGATACTTATCCCAAAGCTTGTAAAACTAATTATTCGGTCATGTGTGTTCCGGCGTTTATCCACCGAGACCAAAGCAAGCGGTGGTTCAAGTGATACCGAGGCTATCCCATTTGCGGTCATGCCATGGAGATCATCTTCCGTCCCGGTAGTAATTATCGAGACGCCGGTAACAAACCTAGACCATGCACGCTTATAGGTGTCAGCAGTTACTTTGTAAGGCATATTCCAAAGGTTATAAGAAGAAGTGGAAAGTTGCGCGGCTATGAGCAGCCTTATCATAAATTTTAGGCGAGCGCGGACGTCAAGGCTTCCATGGAAGTGGAGCAGGCTGTACGTAACCACTAAGCTCAACGAATGCTTGACCTTTAGCGGGAGAATTCCGTAAAGTTCCTTCAACGGAGACTTTACCTTCCCAATATATTGAAATTTGGGAGTATTCTGCGTTTACCTCTTGGTCATTGAACAAAGAGTTTACTAGAAGATCTGCCCCAATTTCAGGGACATTCAGCCGCCATCGGATGGGGTAGGTTGCGCCCGTGTGAGGGCTTTCCCAGAAGTCCAGCTGTTCCACTACCACGTCCTGATCTATGTGAATGTTTTCTCCTTCAGGAGTCTGATAGGTTGCGTAAATGAGGCTGGGTTTACCGTCCAAGTCCCTGGCTTCGGTCACCATCAGGGAGCCACCGTTCTCAAACTGCACGGCGAACCACTGCCACCCCGAAGGATAGCCGACAAAATAAAAATCTCCCCATTGATGATCAAACCAAGTTTCACCGCTCACCTCATATGCGACCCCGTCTATCGAGATTGTGCCCTCCGTCCTCATACGAGGCCAAGAATAGTAGTAGCTCCATCCCAGATCGAGATATCCGAACCAGCCATCCTCGTGGTGGATCATCATTGGAGTAGTCGGCACGGCACGCAGATCTACCCAGTCTCCATCTGAGTTCTCAGCGGCTAACCGATGCCCGGCTTCGTCTATGTTCAGCTGCCAGTCGAATATCTTTAGAGACAAGGCTTCCGGCGACGAGGAAAATATAGGGCGGGCAGTGGCAACCTCTCCTTGCTTACGGCGTTGGGCTCTAACATCGGAGAGCGAAAACTGACCAGCAAAGGCATTGCGGTCTTCGCCTATTTGCTGCTTGAAAACCACGAAATGGTAGCCGAACTCCATGCCGGATTCAGACGTTAGATGACCGTTGTAGTACCACCATTCTATTCTGTCGTTGTGCCCTACTTCGTCTGAGGGAAATACGAGAGGTCGCGGCACAGAGGTGGGTTCAGGTGGAGAGGCTGTAGGGACGGGACGGGGTGCAACGTTGGGGATACACGCCGCCGTCAGTGCAGCAATACCCAATAGGAGAGAAGCAAGCCTAAGCAACGTCACCCCATTTGGGAAGTATACGGTCCAGTCGACGAGGTAGATACCAATTCCACTTGCCGGCCAGTCTCATTATTGCTGGAGCTGCTAACGCCCGAACTAGCGTAACGTCTATGAATATGGCCAACGCTAAGCCGAATCCTATCATCTGCACCACAAGCACATCGGCGAGGACAAACGCGGACGCCACTATTATCAATATCGATGCGGCACCAGTGATTATCAGCCCGCTTTTGCGTAGTCCTTGCGCCACCGCCTCAGTATTGTTGCCGGTCTTGCGATACGACTCTGATACGCGCGCAAGCAGAAATATTTCATAGTCCATACTTAGACCAAATAGTATTGCAAAAAGCACTATCGGGGTTGTAGCCTCAACGACGCCGGCGGACTGAAAATCCAGGAGCCCACTGAAGTTACCTTGCTGAAAGACAAAAACCAAAGCGCCGTAGCTCGCAGCTATGCTCAGCACGTTCAGCAGAACGGCCTTTAAGGGCAGAACCAAAGAGCGGAAAAGTATAAGGAGTGAGACGTAAGTTATACATATAACCGCTAATGCAGCCCATGGAAACACAGAGTACAAAGAACCTATCAGGTCCCGCGCTCCTGGCGGCCCTCCAGTAATGTACGTTTGGCCGGATTCTGGGTGTAATGCACTCACTTCCGCTGAGAGACGTTGCGCCTCTGGCGAGAACGCCGGATAGTCAGCCTCAACTACGAATACGGCAAAACCCTGGCGTACCGAGGTCCGCAGAAGTTGAGCTGCCTCTCCGTCAGCGACCGACTCCGGTAAAGAGTACAGTAACGCGTAATCGTCAGGTCCTAGTGCTGAGTCAAGATTTACAAAGCTGATAACGTTAGTTACTCCAGGCAGATCCTCAAGTGCCGCGCCATAATCGTAAAGATGAACTATGTTCAACGGATCAAACGGATCACCCTCAAACGAGTACCCCGCAACTATCTGAGTAGCCTGAGCGACTCCGAATTCCTCCTGGATAATGTTGAATCCTTGACGTGATTCATAAGAATCAGGCAAGATGTTAGCGTCAAGCGCGCCCAAGCGGATATCTTTCAGAGGAAAGGCCATTAGGAGTAGCACGGACGCCGTCGGAATAAGTACCAGCAAGGGACGTCTCATAACCCACCTTGATAGAGGAGACCATAAAAGGTCTGATCGAGCCCAGTTTATACCTACCGAGAGCCTGTTTATCTTATGCCCTACTATGGACAATATGGCGGGTAGCAGGGTAAAAGCGGCAAGTAGAGCAGCGATTATGACTAGGATAGCCCCTATCCCCATAGAACGCAGAACGTTTAACTCAAACAGAAAGAGGCTTGTAAGCCCTATCATGCTGGTTGCCGCTGAGAAGAGTATAGCTGGTCCAGCGTACTTATGCGACTGCACGATGGACTCCCGAACCGTTCGCCCAAGAGCAAGCTCCTCCTTGAACCTACTGGTATAGAAGAGAGAGTAGTCTATGCCTAGACCTATACCAAGTATTGACGCTATATTGAGAGAAAATATAGAAACGTCGTCTACGAGTGAGACCAGAAATAAAGCGGACAGCCCCAAGGCGGTACCAGCTCCTCCAACCGCCACGGGCATCACCGCCGCCGTCAGTGTCCCGAACACTACCAGGAGAGCTACAGTTGCTAGAGGCAAGGCGATTATCTCACCCCGGCGCAGGTCTTCGGAACTGGCAACGCTCAAATCTCTGTAAAGAGGCGGGCCGCCAGTTACTATCGTCTCTAGTTCCCCAGAGTCAAGGTCAGAGAGTGCGCGTTGAGTGAACTCGACCGATTCCTCCAAAGGGATAGAAAGCCCAACCGAGGCTACGACTGTATGCCCGTCAGTGGAGACGCGCTGAGGGTTATCCAGATGGGAGTCAACGGACGTTACTTCCTGATAATCCTTGAGAGGTTCTATAGCGGATAGAACGCCAGATATGAAGCCGTCATCGTAAGCGGTGAGCTCCGGATGATAAAAGAGTATCTCTACGCCGAACGTTGGGCTGTCCAACTTCTGCTCAAAGATCTGCGCTGCCTGCACAGATGGAAACGACTCGGAGACGAATCCGCCCGGTACTAAGAAGCGATCAGCTTGCAACGCCAGAGGAGCAGTAACGGCGGTCAAGACAACCCAAAAGATTACGATCGACCACCTTCTGTGGTAGATTAAGGAGGCTAGTTTCTCCAACATAAGCCGTCACCCGTGGACGTCCAGATACGCGTCCAAAATGATTCTCCACAGAAGGTGCGCATTTACTCCTTGACCCTCAGCCTATCTCTCAGCAAATAATCAAGAGGACACAAGTATCAAGTTCTATCGTCCTCTTCCCGTTCCTCTTCTGACGTTCTGCTCTCTTCCTCTGCTTCCGAATCTATCTTTGCAGAGGTCTCTTCCACTGCCGATTCGTCTGGGAAAAGGTTAACGTCCGTATTTCCGTTGAGAGTGGGAAATGCAGCGCCCACTGAGCTGAGCTGGGCTTCGTCCAACTCTTCACCACTTGGTCGCTGCTGTGCTATAACGCGTATGGCGGATATGTTATCTCCGCTATCAGGGATTACCAGTTTCACACCTTGAGTTATCCTTCCCGTCGAGCGTATTTCGGAGAGGTTAGTTCGCAGCACCTGTGCACGTTCAGTCAAAAGAAAAAGCCTACCATTCGAATCGTTACGAACCTCTGGGTTTATGACGGCGGTGGCAGCTACCTCTCCGTTCCTGTCGGTTATTTTTAGAGTCTTCAACCCTTTCCCACCCCTCTTCTGAACACGATACCGTTTTATAGACGAAATTTTGCCGTAACCCTTCTTTGTAACCACAAGTAACTCGTCCTCCGGGTTAGCAACGCACATGCCAACCGCTACATCCTCGTTGTCCAGCGTTATACCTCTCACGCCCGACGCTACTCTCTGCTGTGCCCTTATATCCGCTGAACAGAAACGAATCGCCATACCATTCTTTGTTACTATCACTACGTCCTGATCTTCCTTAACCAAGGAGACTGCCATAAGTTTGTCATTCTTTCTCATCTTGAAACAACGCAACCCTTGCCGACGCAAGTTTCTGATAAGAGGTAGGTGCATACGCTTTATCACCCCTCGCCGAGTCCCCATTACCAAGTACAGATCTTGCGTAAGGCTTTCCACGGCCAATATAGCGTTTACCTCCTCTTTCATCTCTAGTGGTACGACATTTTGTACAGGGGTCCCGCGTGACTTACGGGACTGATCCGCGGGAAGCTCAAATACGCGCGTACCTAACACCCTGCCGAAGCTGGTAAAGAAAAGTAGGAAGTCATGGGTATCCGCAACCTGAAGCCAAGGAGTAACGTCTCCCTCTTTGGTCATAACCTGACCCTTAACCCCCCGGCCGCCTCGATGTTGTGCGCGGTACCTAGATGAGTCAACCCTCTTAACGTATCCCTTCCGGCTGAGAGTTATAACCACTTCTTTGCGCGGTTCCATATCCTCCCTACGCCATTCGCCTAGTTCTTCTTGATGTACGCGCGTGCGACGAGGTTGACCGTAAATCCTCTGCATATCTTGAACTTCTTCTTTGACGACTTCTAATACCCGTTCTGGTCTGGCAAGGAGGTTCTCTAAATTCACCGCCAATTCAGTCAGCTCTTTATATTCGGCATCGATTTTCTCACGTTCCAAGGCTGCGAGACGACGTAACTGCATATCCAATATAGCCTGCGCCTGTATCTCCGACAAGTCAAAACGAGTCATCAGGGCTGAACGAGCCATCTCCACGCTTTCAGAAGAGCGTATCAACCTTATTACTTCGTCAAGGTTTGCTATGGCGATGCGCAACCCTTCTAGAATGTGCAAGCGCGCCCTCGTCTTCTTGAGGTCAAACTCTGCACGCCGTCTAGCCACTTCCTGGCGAAATCCTATATATTGCTGGAGAGCCTGCCGTAGAGCCAACGTTTTGGGAACACCTTCAACCAGGGCTATCACGTTGAAGTTGAAACTCTTGCGCATATCCGTGTAGCGATAGCAGTTGTTGAGTATCAAGTCAGGCGACGTGCCACGCCGGAGCTCTATGACGACCCGCAAGCCTTTACGGTCGCTCTCATCCCGAACTTCATAAGCACCTTCCAGTTGGCGTTGTTTTATCAGGTTTGCGATTCTTGATACAAGGTTAGCTTTGTTCACTTGATAAGGTAATTCAGTTGCCACTACGCGGGTGTTCGCCCCTCTGTTGGTCTCTTCAAAATGTGTTTCAGCCTGCATGATCACGGCACCACGACCAGTTGAGTAAGCAGAACGCATCCCTTCAACACCCCATATATGCGCCCCCGTAGGAAAATCGGGGCCTTTCACATGCTCCATAAGCTCGTCTAAACCGGAGTTTGGATTATCAATGAGACAAATCACGGCGTCGCACACTTCTGAAAGGTTATGTGGCGGAATATTCGTAGCCATTCCCACCGCTATACCGGATGTACCGTTGACAAGCAGATTTGGCAGACGAGCGGGCAGCACAGTTGGCTCTTGCAACGATTGATCGAAATTGTCGTTCCAATCCACAGTGTCCTTGTCTATATCTGCAAGTAGAGTACTGGCAATACGAGCCAGTCTACACTCGGTGTAGCGCATAGCGGCGGGAGGATCACCGTCCACGGAACCATAATTCCCTTGTCCGTCAACAAGAGGATGCAACATAGAAAAGCTCTGCGCCATCCTCACGAGTGCATCATAAACCGCGGTATCGCTGTGAGGATGATACTTACCTAAAACCTCCCCCACTAGCCTGGCCGACTTCTTATAAGAGGAACCAGCGCGCATCCCTTGATCATGCATCGCGTAAAGTATACGCCTCTGAACGGGCTTAAGACCGTCTCGGACGTCGGGCAAAGCTCGGGAGATTATCACGGACATAGCATAGTCCAAGTATGAACTACGCATCTCCTTCTCAATCTCTATAAGACGTATACCGTCCGTATTTCTCTCAGTTGTCATTAATCCCTCCGGCAGGTGTAGCAGCAAGCCATCGCGTCAAAGAGATAGCTCGCGAACACCAATAAGTATGGTACATCTTACACACTAGAGTAACGCTCATCAGCACACTCTGAATACACGATTAACCTCCCTAACCTGTTTTTAGAGATCGTCTTTGAAGACATACGAAGGGAAAAAGGAGACAACCGGAGCTCATCCCGCGAGTCATCCGAAAATAACGCCGGACGAATCGGATAATAAAAATTATTATAAATGCCCTGCTGCATGCTCAATAAAGGCCGGCAATAAAGAGTTGAACCCAGAGGGCAACTTCACCGAACCGTCAAAGACCCAGCTTACTCCCAGCACCCATCGCTGACCTGGAGCCTCTGCCGCGTACGCTCTGCCGTCTTCACCGTAGCAAGACAACAGCAGCATTCTAGAAGCGGCCCCAAGGCTTATGCCGCATGGCAGTATGGGTACCGTTACCCATCCAGACCCCCCCACTATATGAGCAACCTTACTTCCAGGAGGGAGGAACACCGTGGCACGTTCCGATCCGGAAGTCCGTGTTACAGCCCCTTCTGTCCGTAAAGATCCACCCAATGCTAAATTCAAAATCTGAAGTCCCCAGCCCGCACCTAGAATCGGTAAGCCTCTATCAAGAGCCGTTTGGACGGAAACAGGGACAGTCTCCGACGGCTTCACAGGCAAAGTCCCGGCAAATATGAGCATATCCGCGGAGCTCGGCACCGACTCTTCCTTGTTTATAGCTATGGGCACTGCACCATTAGTGGACGTTGCATAGGCATACGAGTCAAAACTATCCCGACACTGAGTCAAAACCGCTGCGACGGGCCGTCCAGTCAAAGTTGCTCTCGTGCTGACATATATCCTACGGACGAGTATGCTTTGCGCTCACCGCTGCCAGGTGTATCGTTTATATACAGGTGTGGCAGCCATCTCTTTAGCCTTCTTTTGGAGTCTTCGGATACGCTCTTCCACAGGCGGATGCGTAGAAAAAAGGCCAGCTACACCTCTCATAGAAGGTATGAACAGCAAGGCACTTGCAGGCTGCAATTTGCTACGTTCTCCCTCCTTAGCTATGTTTACGTGTTGGCTTATTTTAGCGAGCGCTGAAGCCAGTGCAGTGGGGTTACCTGATATTTGCGCTCCTGTGTCATCCGCGCCGTACTCGCGGTAACGGGTCAACGCCAGCACAAGTAGTTGCATCAGAAAATGTAGCACTAAGGTCGCAACGTAGGCCGCAAGAAGAGCTAATCCTATACTTATGCCTTCATTGCGCGACGAACCGCGGCCACCAAACATGCCCTGAAAAAACAGACTGTACAGTAGAAGACCAGATATAAAACCCACTGCTGTAACAAAAAAGTTGGAGATAGCAAGAACTCGCATATCTCGATTCACAACGTGCGCCAGCTCATGTCCCAGTACTGCTTCAAGTTCAACGGGCGTGAGCCTGTGCACTATGCCCTCTGTGACGGCTACCACCGCTTTACTAGGATTCCTGCCAGTAGCAAACGCGTTAGGTATGTCATTACGTATAACAGCTATCGTAGGCTTAGGTATGCCAACCCTACTGGCAAGCCTAGCAACCATTGCATGTAAATCAGGCGCGTCTTCTTCAGAAACGGTCTTGGCTCGCATAGCGGCCAAAGCTATCTTATCGGAAAAAAAATACTGCAGTATAGCTACAATACCAATGATAGGAGCTATCCAAATCAGGGCAATTCCCAACTGCCACATCACCACGGCAAACACAGCATAAAGAAGACCCACCGCGAACAACGTCAACATCATACGCAACTGCAAACCGCGGTCTCTCGAAATCTTAAGAATTGATGGACTAGAATCCATGAATACAACTCCTTCTATAAACCATATGCCTACCATGGCAATGGAGCATAAATATACACGACGGGCACAACCTAACCCAAACTCTCGGCAAGTTCTATAATTACAACCTCAAATAGGCAGTAGGCCGAACCATTTCGATGTTACCCTACGTTTACTATTGTATAAGAGCGGCAGTTCGTACGCGCCGAAAAGTAACGACCGCACATCGGAAAGCTTAAATAGCTGATTTTACGAACGTCGTCCAACAGACAACATGAAAGATACAAAGAGCTTTTCTCTCCCAAAAGACCTCCTCACTTCCATTGAGCAGACGGCAGTAGAGGCAGTGCGCGCTGCTGGAAATATAGCGGGTGGCAAATTCGGCGGGCCATTGGAGATATCTCAAAAAGCTGAACAGTCGGGTGCGGACATAGTTTCAGACGCCGACAAAAAAGCCCAGAGGGTTATAGAGTCGCAGATAATATCCAAGTTCCCTGATCATGTCTTGTTAGGTGAAGAAGACCCCCCTGACACTGTCAAGACCGCCGCCGACTTCTTATGGGCAATAGACCCTATAGACGGAACAAAGAACTTCGTAAACGGCTCACCCGCTTATGCCGTTTCCGTGGGCGCCTTATATATGGGAGAACCCGTAGCGGGTGCAGTCTGGATACCTTGGCCTTCGGGCGAACACTCAGTAATAGTTCACGCTCGACTCGGAGGAGGTGCTTGGCTAAATGATACACGCCTACACATAGAAAATGAGCACGAAAAGCCTTATCTTGGGAGGTTGGCATCGTTGCCCGGCAGATTTTCTCAACGATACCAGACTAGGAGCGAAATGCGCAAAAACATGGGGGAGGTTAGGCTGATAGGCAGCACAAGCTATGAGATGTGCTTAGTGGCCACAAATACCCTGCAATACGCATTGAGCGGACCTGCGCATACTTGGGATTTCGCAGCGGGGATCATCATAATCAACGAAGCGGGAGGAACGACACTGTTCGTCGACGAAAAAGGACGGTTCGCCCCTAAACGAGGCTGGAGCGAAGGCTATACAAACGACGAAGCAACCTATAAGCGATTACGGAAATGGCTCGGACCGGTAGTAGGAACGTCCTCCAAATTAGCGGTCTTTATACAGAGTCAATTGAAGATGAAAAGAGTAAGAAATTTTCAAAGAATGAGGAGCCGAATACTGAATACTATGACTAGACGAAGGGGTAAGGAACGTTAAAGGCCGGATCAAACATAGGAAATCGGCGACCAGTGACCATCTCCTCTGCACGCTCCAATAACCCCTTTACTGCGTCTTCTCCTACCAGCTCGGTCAGCTCTTGCTCCAATTCACCTGCCTCTAGGGAGTTCGCCGTTTCTTCCACTTTCTTCAGGAGTGTATGTTCATAAGCACTGCCGCCAAACTCGAGCATGACTGTGCGGATACGACAATTGTAATTGAAAGTCAAGCCGTGGTCTATAGCCCATAATTTGCCCTGACCGTCCTGGAGAATGGAGCCACCCTTCCTGTCCGTATTATTCACCAGCACATCAAATGTCGCAATACAGGCAAACTGTTTTAAATCTTCATCACGCAAGGAAAAGAAGTTAACGCTCTGATCGTGATCTATAAACAGCTGGAAACTACCCGTTCCGTGAGGTCCATCCCTTATGATAACCGGCGGTATAGCCGGCCAGCCAAGTGCCTGAGAAAGTACAAATGCAGCCCGTTCTCTGAAATGCAACGTGCCATACGTGAAATCCTGAAGCGGCCTCTCGCCAGCAGCAGGTTTGTATATACAGAGAAGAGTTTCATCTGAATCGGGTGAAGGCTGAAGTCTTGTTAAGAAAACATAGTTAGAGCCACACGGTAACAGAGCGATCTCCGTGATCTCCCACTGCAGCATAAACCGCATCTCTTTACTCGCTTCGGTATTTTGGGAAGCACGTGCACGTGGGAGACTCATCAGTCAATTCTCTTTCAGAGCTACCTAAATTTGCTAAAGAGTGGTGTGCCCGTTGCGGTAGTTAACGCAAAGGTGCTTCGTTCCTATCTCCACAACAGTGTCGCATAATGGACATATCGGGCGACCTGATGCTACTATCTTTTCCACCAAAGCAGACAGTTTTTTCGCGGATTCGGTAGTGAAACTGAACTGCGCCTCCAGGTAGACTTCTTCACTCACCTCACCCGACGCTCTTAAAGTAAAAATTTGGGAGAGAGGACTGTACTCCAAAGACATCTCCGTTGCCTTAAACTCAGCACGGCCCGGCGGTTCAAAGCCGGGAGGAGATGCAGAGTAGTCCTGTGTAGGCGTCTCGGATCTAGTTTTGGACAAGTTCCTATTTATCAGGTGAGCAGTGTAAGCTAGCTGCTCCTTCTCCATCCATACAATCGCCTCACCTCTGTCAGAACGGGCAGCTATGTTAAATGTCCGACTGCCCGGTTCGCCGTATGATCCCGGTTCAATTTCGGTAAGACCAAAATCCATAGAGTAAGAGTCATCCAAAGTTGCTTTCTCGCTTTCTGATACGCAAAATGCCACATTAGTAACACTAGTAAAACAATAGTAAATGGTATCTTAGATTTTGTATTCTCGCCTATACGCGTCAATACATGACATGAGAACATTGGAATCTTGTATCTTGATAAAGACTATGCATCAGAGAGAAAAAGAGAAATGATTCATACACAGAAAATTTAGTATGAAATGTCCAACCCTCATTTTCGGAAGCCGAGCCGACAGGAGAAGGTAACGAAATAATGCACCAAGCAGAAATATATGATACGACCCTGCGAGACGGAGCTCAGCAGGAGGGTATATCGCTCTCGGTGGAGGATAAAATTGCTATCGCATTGAAGCTGGACGAGTTAGGGGTGCACTTCATTGAAGGCGGCTACGCAGGCGCGAACCCTTTGGAAGACGAATTCTTCAAAAGGATGCGATCAACTCCACTCAAAAACGCGGTTCTTGCCGCCTTCGGGAGCACTCGCAAGCCCGGCGGTGAACCTGAGACCGACAACGCTCTGCAAGCCCTTCTAAAAACGGAGACATCTGTGACAACTATCGTAGGGAAGGCTTCTTCGTTCCAAGTACAGAGCATATTGGAGACCTCATTAGAGGAAAACCTGCTTATGGTCGGCAGTTCGGTCAAGTACCTGAAGCAGAAAGGACGCAGGGTATTCTTTGACGCGGAGCATTTCTTTGACGGGTATACAGAAAAACCCGAATACGCGTTAGACGTCCTCAAGGCGGCCTTCCGCGCCGGTGCCGAGAGGATAGTCCTATGTGACACAAACGGAGGAACGCTGACGCACGACATACAGAAGATAGTAAAGACCGTAACCGAAACATTACCCAAAGACGCAATCTTAGGCATACACACGCACAACGACTCTGATGTAGCAGTAGCATGCGCAATTGCCGCCTTCAGAGAAGGTGCAACACAGATACAAGGATGCATAAACGGCTATGGAGAACGAACAGGGAACGCCAACCTTATATCAATCATAGCTGACCTTCAGGTGAAAATGGGTATCCGCTGTATAAAGGATGAGTTGCTAGTGTCCTTGACTTCCCTCTCAAAGTTCGTAGCCGAAACTGTCAACATGCGCCCTTCCCCTTTTCAGCCGTACGTTGGTTCCAGCGCCTTCTCACACAAAGGGGGGTTGCATGCTTCCGCTATTGAGAAGACAGCAGTCTCGTACCAACACGTACCGCCAGAGCTAGTAGGTAACAGGAACAGCGTAACCATATCAGACCTCTCGGGTAGAGGAAACGTAAAAAGAAGACTTCGTGAACTGGGCATGGAAGAAGAATTTGACCAGAGCGATACGACGCGCATAGTCCGCCTGCTCAAGAGCAAAGAGGCTCAAGGTTTCGCTTATGAAAACGCATCAGCCTCCTTTGAACTACTACTTCAACGCGAAACCCTGAACTATGAACGACCTTTCGAGATCGTGGACTTCAAGGTGCTGATGCAGGCCTCCGGTAATTCCGAGGCTACAATCAAGGTAAGAGTCAACAACGAAACACTCCATACCGCCGCGGAAGGAGACGGACCAGTCAGTGCTCTCAATAACGCCATGAGGAAGGCGCTTACACAGTTCTATCCGGAACTGAAGAGAGTCCGTCTGACCGATTACAAGGTCCGAGTAGTGAACGAGAGAGCCGGAGCAGACGCAAGAGTGCGAGTAACTATTGAGTCGGGAGACGGTGAGGGCAATATATGGATTACCGTCGGAGCATCCGAAAATATCATAACGGCAAGCTGGCTAGCACTGGCCGATAGTCTTGAATGGTGGCTGTGCCGCAACCCTCAGAAGGTATCCTTCACAGAAGGTTCAACACAGATACAAGGAAGCATATCTGAAGGTAGTGCAACGCAAACAAATGGCATGCCTCTTAATTGAAAGCAGAAGCGAGGATTTGATACGCCCTGCAAGGGGCGTCAAACAATTTATACAAATGGATATGTCACGAGACGACATTGAGAGATAAAACTTCGAATATTTATCTAACAGAATATGAACGGTTAATGAAATATAGACTGCCAACGGAGAATTCAGGTCCACTAACAAATCATGAGCACTGAAATAGGAGAATCATAACTCTCTTAAGACTTTTTTAATAGATATAAACTTTATAAATAAAAGACAGGCAAGTAATTATGCATATGAAAAACACTAATTGTGATTAGTGGACCCGGGGCATCATTGCTTAGTAATAACAATTTCACTTCTCCTTTAATAATCACCGGCTAGGATTAGATTATGCGAAGTACCATCAGTCAACACAAACTCAAAGACGGTATAAAGGTAAGACTCGCTCTCCCGGGTGAAGAAGATGATATAGAGAGGCTACTTGACGAGTCTTTCCGTGATAATCCTTTCGTGAAGTTGATGTTCAGAGGGTCAGCTCCTGCGGGAGCAATACGCTTGCTGAACAGAGACATGGCCCGGAATCCTAACACTCGAGCTTGGATAGCTATCATAAAGAACGAGATAGTAGGAGTGATGAAACACGTGGACACACCTTACTGCACTCCTACTTTTGTTAACCGTATCTTAGGGATGTGGGACGCTATACGTGCGCTGAAACTGAAGGCATTTTCCCCTTCCTTTTGGAACGACGCAAGAAAACACCCAAGTTGGGAGCATAGACATTTGATGATACTAGGCGTTCACAAAAACTGGAGGAGAAAAGGTGTCGCTTCCGCTCTTTTAAGCAGATTTGTACATGAAGCTGATAAAGACGGCGTAGCGTCATTCTTAGAGACCGACACAGAGGAAGCAAGGGACCTGTACAGTCGTTTTGGTTTCTGTACCGTGGATGAAGATAAGCTAGTATCCATAAGCTTATGGTATATGTGGCGACATAGAACCATCCCTCCACAATCGGATGATTCTTCAATAAAGGACGCTGAAGAAATTGTCGATAAGCAGACGGGAATAGGTGCTAAAGTCGGCTCTCTATACACGGTCGCAAGGCGTACGTTGCAGTCTCAAAGGAGAATCTCTCCTCACAAGCAAACGAAAGTTAAGCACAAAAAACTAACGCGCCCTACACGCTTCGCGCTTAATCAAAGACGGAGACGAAGCAGGACGAGGCGTTAGATATTAGGTATCACCGCGCACATTGTAAATAATCAACAGAAAAGAGGAATTTCATGAACTTTCGCACAAAATCGGAAGCCACCGATAAAAAGCAAAGCCAGAGACAGGCGGGCAAGTGGCTATCTTGGGAGACTACGGAAGGTATAGCCAGAGCTCCGCACAGGTCTATGATGCGCGCTATGGGGCTCACCGACAAGGATATAGACGCCCCGTTCGTTGGCGTAGCCTCTACGCATAACGAGGTTACGCCCTGCAATTCCGGAATAGCACCGCTTGCGAATCAGATAAAGCAAGGGGTTTCAGCAGCCGGAGGTACCCCTTTTGAGTTCGGGACCATCACCGTGTCAGACGCTATATCAATGGGCACTGAAGGTATGAAAGGCTCCTTAGTATCACGGGAAATAATAGCGGACTCTATAGAAACTGTATGCTTTGCGGAGCGCTACGACGGACTGGTCGCCGTGGCCGGCTGTGATAAGTCTCTCCCTGGAGCGATGATGGCGATAGCTCGCCTAAACATACCCGCTGTCTTCGTTTACGCCGGATCAATACTGCCCGGTCGGTGGAGGAATGAGACTCTCCAGATACAAAGCGTGTTTGAGGCGGTAGGCAGGCGACAAACAGGCGAAATAGATGATGAAGAACTACGCAACATTGAGACTCGCGCATGCCCAGGTCCGGGTGCTTGTGGAGGTATGTTCACGGCAAACACTATGTCCTCAATAGGAGAAGCTTTGGGGCTATCTTTGCCTGGGTCAGCCTCCGAACCCAACGTAGATCAAAGGAAGTTAGCGTCTTCACGTCAAGCAGGTGAAGCGGTCATGGAGTTACTGCGCAAAGATATAAGACCTTCCGATATCCTGAAGCGCGAGGCTTTTGAAAACGCCGTGACATTAGTAGTTGCGATGGGCGGTTCTACCAATACCGCCCTCCATCTGCCTGCTATCGCGCATGAAGCGGGGATAGATTTGACGCTCAGGGATATTCATAATATCTCCATGCGTACCCCCTTGCTAGCTGATATGAAACCAGGGGGCAAGTTCGTCATGTACGATCTGGACAAGCCCGGGGGAGTACCGCTGGTTATGAAGAGGTTGCTTGAAGCTGGACTGATTCATGAAAACTGCCTGACGGTAACAGGACGTACAGTCAAGGATAACCTTGCGGATGTGTTGACGGACGATTCAGAAGAGACGATAGTGAAAAGAACCGATGCGCCGTTGTCAGAAACGGGCGGATTAGTAGTCTTATTTGGCAACCTTGCGCCAGAAGGATGCGTCCTGAAGGTGGCTGGGCACCAGTTCGGAGCGAAGTTCTCAGGCCCCGTAAAGGTGTTCAACCAAGAAGAGGAAGCGATGGCAGCGATACAGAGTAGATCTATAAGGCCAGGCGACGTTATAGTAATACGCTACGAAGGGCCAAAGGGCGGGCCTGGCATGCGCGAGATGCTATCAATAACCGGAGCATTGGTTGGTCAAGGACTCGGCGAGAAGGTGTTCTTAATAACAGACGGTCGTTTTTCTGGAGCCTCCCATGGCTCGATGATAGGACACGTAGGGCCTGAAGCAGCAATGGGAGGGCCGATAGCCGCTCTAAAGGATGGAGATATAGTAGAAATAGACTTGAAGAGGTTTGAACTGAACGTCCACATAAGTGACGAAGAGATGAAAAATCGCTTATCGGCTTGGACGCCGCGCCCGCCCTCATACAGCAAGGGAACACTCGCTAAATACATCAAACTGGTACAGCCTGCTTCAAAAGGCGCTGTAACGCACTAATCCCTAATTCTTACCAAGTCTACGAATCGCAGTCAAATTAAACCGCCTCACGGTATCAATAGAGAGCGATTATGGTTACGCCTACCACTATTGCCACCGTTGAGACCGTCTTTAAAGCTATTTCGCCGCGAGACATGTTCTCTGGTAGTGTGCCGTAAGCAAAACGAGCCATAAGAAGGACAAGGGCAAGCACAAATATAGGTCGAGTTCCAAGAACGGCACTCACCAGAGAGACCGCGCCTAGAGAGAGAGCTTGAAGTAAGAATACGTTGCCTATAAATGGACCCATGCCTTCCGAAATGAGCAGGGCGCCACCCCAACGTCCAGATAGTAGAAAACGAACCAGGTCGGTAAAGTTTCTGATCCTGCCAAATGAGATAATCATACCAGTAGCCAGACCAGCAGCTCTGACACCTAAGTTCTCCCATACGGTCAGCTCATCTGCTCCTATCTTAAGGAAATTCTGAGCCAAGCCTATAATTATCGCTCCTCCAAGAACAACGATCAGAGGACGTTTAAACACAAGACCGCGACCTATTCCACCTGCGACCTCCGGACTCTTCTGAAAGGTAAGGAGACTTGCCCCAGACACTACGAGGGAAATAGCTAGCCAATCAGTGCCGGACACACGCTCCCCAAGTATAGCCACCGCGAAGAGCGCGGCAAATATAGGCGACATCTGCCACACCGGTGTTACTCTGGATACATCCTCCCGTTTCAAGGTAAAAAAGAGCAGCATAAGCGCCACACTCCATATCAACCCCCCTACATAAGATCCTGCCAAAGCCGCAAACGAGACGTCTGGCAGACCAGTGATGGACAGAATAACGGCGGCAGCTATCCCTTGACTCACACCTATAAACAGTAAGAAAGGCGAAAGACGTATCCCAGTCTTGTCTAGAATTACCTTATCCCCAACTGTTACGACCGCGTATATCGCTGGGCTTGCCAAGGCTGGCAGTATCCACCTATAGACCGCTGCGTCGGCTTCCATATAAAAGTTAACCGTCGTCCTGGTAGATTAACCGCGCATTACGTACGTTAGGTCTTGGAAAACTCTCTAAGCTGCAGTGCGGATTTAAGGTGGCCACTTCACAAAACAAGAAGAGTTTCATATCAGCAGCCACTGATTTGCGCGATTCTCTAAATCACGCAGATTATCGATCTAGTTCGCGGGGTTCCCGCGGAGTCCATTTATCTAGTGCTTGGTCTTTTGGACGATAGTCCAAAATCTCTTTAGACCGGCTTATATCGAATATCTTCCATTTGTTATCAGACGTAGCATAAAAGATGTCGTAATTCACTGAAGGCGGAGCGTCTATTGAACGCTGTACTATTTGGGCGCAGTCTCGATGGCTCAGCCACAAGGAGAGAGCGTATGGATTGAAAGTGGGATCGTCGTCCGATATGACCCAACCTATACGCAGATGGATGGAGCTAACGTCATGATAATCGGAGTAGTAACTACCCAGAGCCTCGCCGAAAGCCTTCGCTGTGCCGTAGTAACCATCGGGCCTTATTCGACAAGATTCATCAATAAGTTGATAACCCCCCTCCTTCAAAGAACCGAAATCCCCGTCACGAATCGCCTTCCAAGGCTCATCCAAATAGAATCCACCCGTCGCGTGATTAGATGACGCGAAAACCACCCGACCGACCCCACACCTTCTAGCCGCCTCAAATACGTTGTAGGTCCCTTGAAAATTGTTCTTCAAGTTTGACTCCCAATCGGAGTACATCCGTCTGTCTGCTGCAAGATGCACCACTACATCCTGCTCATTGAACGCAGGCATTATTGAGTCTATATCAGACAAGTCCCCAATAAAAGAACGCACGCCGTCCACCTCTTTTAAATCCAAAGACGACAACGTGTAAAGCCCACCTAAGCGTTTTATGAGTACAGAGCCTATCAGCCCTGCGCCTCCGGTAATCAGTACCTTCTTATTTTTATCGGACATATAGCCCTCCTTATACCAAAGTTTGACTGATCAATCATACGTACTTACCTTCTAGTATCTGGAACAGATACATTCTTTTGTACAGACGCTCTGACTTATCCTACAACCAATTCCTCGCCGTCAATTCAACTTAAAATTAAAAACTCGGCCTCGTCTACCGACCAACCCCTCTCACTATCCCCCACCCGCAGACGTAGAGCCGTCCCAATCCTCTAAAGGTGCACAATGCCAAGCCCAGGATCCACTCATAGAAGGCTTACCGGGCAACTCATTACGGCCCGTGGCCCAGAGTAGTCTTTGCCAAGCGTCTCCGTCAGCATCTACCCAAGGGAAGAGCCGGGAAATAAGACGATTCGTGAGCGGTTCAGGCACTTCAAATGAAGAAGAAATTCCCTCTAGAACATCGTAGACGTGCAGTAACGCCTCCACGCACCCTATCGCCAGATACCCTTCTGAATCTACTTTACCCCAGCGATGCGTCCCTCGCGTTCCTTCCGGCATTCCTACCGCTGCCTGTAACAGAACCTCTGCCCAAAGCGGCAATGCCTCTGTTATCTCACTAGGCTTCGCGTCCAAAGGAACACGGAAAATCCGAGAAATACTCCTGGTAGAACGGTTCACAGCATTGACTATGCAGTAGCCGTAAGCTTCCAACACGTGCCCCGCAGTCCGCAGCCTAGTCCAATCCAAGCCCACTGTCTTACCATTCCATTGGGTGTCCGTCAGAGATTCCATCGCCTCTACGGCCAAGCGCGAGCTATAGCGTAGATCTTCGGGAGTTACCGGTTGTCTTGCAATGGAACTGGTCATGAGGATCGCTTCTCGGGGCTGAGGCCAGGTCTCTGAATAGGTAAGGTTCCTTCGGCCGCATCTCTTTTGGTACGTTCCCAGGAAGTTACCAAAGGTAAGGTGTGCCCGCGCAAATATGGCATAACGTAGCGGGCGAACAACTCCAGAGAGTTTGATATAGCTGCCTGCCCCATCCATTCATGGGCGGTAACCATCATTCCTCCGAAGCCCCCAGTTTCCTTCAACATCGCTTCAGTCCACTCTATTGCGTCATCCGGCGTCCCGACTATCCAACGTCGATGCGCGGCTATTTGCTGAGCTGTAAGCGTGCTAGGATCTTGATCAGGCGACGAGAGCCATTGGGCAGTACCGTTTACCGTGTAAAAATATTGATGTACATCCCTCTCAATCCCTCTGGACGCCTCTTCCCACGCCTTCTCGCGAGTCTCTGCCAAATGAATGTAAGTAACTATCCTCCAATCTTGGCGGGACGGCGACGTACCGTGCCGCTGTGCCATCTCTTCAATTACCGCCCACTGTTCAGAAAGGGGGACGGCACTCTTAGGCATCCCACCTGCCAGTGAAAATAGAATCGTTTCGTATTTGGCCGCAATATCAAGCGTGCTGCGCCCTCCTATGGACGCTAGAGCCAGTTTCATTCGCGGCATCTGGTAAGAGCGCAGCTGCAAAGCCATATCTTTGAGCTGCCAGAAGCGTCCGTCGTAACTTATAGGCTTATCCGCCTCCAAAAGACGCACTATAATGTCAAGTGATTCAGCCAAACGAGGCCGAAGTTCGGATGAAGGTACCCCAAACAGCTTAACGTCGGAGGGTAAACTACAAGGTCCGACACCAAGCACCGCTCGCCCTTGCACTAAGTGGTCGAGAAGAGTGAACCGCTCCGCAACGTGAAAAGGATGATGAAACGGCAAAGATACCATTGAAGAGCCCAGCTTAATCCTTTTAGCAGTTACAGAGGCCTTTGCCAAAACCATTTCGGGGTTCGATATAGTTTCCCAGCCCGCGCTATGATGCTCGCCGATAAAAAACTCGTCAAACCCCAAGTCTTCACACCTATCTATCATCCGTATATCCCGTTCAAGTGCTAAAGAGGGGTTTTCCGAAGGTAAATGCAACGGCATCATAAACACAGAAAACTTCATATCCGTTCCTCGCAAATGCGCAACACTTCAAGTAAACCGCAGCCGCGCGTTAATTCATAATGTTCTGATTAAACATTACCTAAAAGACTTTTCGTAAAACTACCCCTTTAAGACAGTTGAATTGGTCATCCGCTTGCCAACCCGCTAAAAATTCCTAACGACGTGCCGAGTATGAATATCAACCCAGAGTCAAGTCGAGTTACGGCTTGAGATTAGTTTGCGACCGTTCCGGTTTGATGAGGGAGTTTCGTTCTCCTTTGACCGTTTCTTGACGGAATCAGCGACAGAAGCTTTGGAAGAGCGAGAAGGCACCGCCTTATTCTTATCATCGGACTGCTTTCGCCGACGGGAAGGCTTCCGAGTCGCGCTGTTACCTGTGGAATCAGACGACGTTTCCGAGTAGGTTAGGCTTAAGCTCTCTTGAGTGGCGTTAACCGGGGCAGATACGGCGGAATCTGACTTCGTAGTAGATTTGGGCTTACGTGAAACCGCCTGAGTCACCTTCTTCCCAGAACCAGACACTGAAGGTGAAGAAGTTGATATCGCCTCCTCATCAGACGATTTGGTACTATGTGACGAACTCGAACCGTCGGACTTAACAACAGACCTGCGCGTACGGGAAACCGTCTTGGTTGTTTTTTTATTCTTGCCGGAACCTAAAGGCGAAGAGTTCAGGCTCGCTTCTTTACCAGACGATTTTGCAGTCTGAGTCGAATCAGAATCATTAGGGGCAGACTTAGTGGCCGATCTGCGTGTATCGGAAACCTTCAGATCAGGATCACCTTTTTTGATCTTACTGGATGGTACAGAAAAATCAGCATCTGCTATATTTTTTTCCTTAGTTTCCTGATCGTGTTGGTCATTGGAAGCTGAAGTCGTCGTCTTCGTAGTAGAACGTGTGACCTGCTTACGCCGGGATTTTCCAGAACCATTTTTTGAATTATCTGACTGGGACGAATTCACGAGGTTTTTATCCTCTTCTGCAGAAGTAGGATGATCCTTCAACTTGTGTACTGGTTCCTTTCCCTTTGACGCTTGCTTAGTTTGCTTACCCGATGCATTCACCCAAAGCCCTTGAAAATAGCTCCTGTTGAGCTTAACATCAACATCTGCGACTTGCAAAGATTCCACCGAAGAGTTAGCGTCAAACGATGCGACCTCTATATGCCTACCTAGATCTTTGGACGCCTGCAAAGCTGGGAAAAAGTCAGCGTCCCCGCTTACAAGTATAGCGGTATCGTAGTTGTCTCTGAAAGCGTTCACCACTATATCTGTAGCAATCATAACGTCCACCCCCTTCTCCACCATCTCCCCTCCTCGCAATTTCGATACACCCATGCGTACCTCCATATACGGGACTGTCTGCAGTAATCGGATGAATTTCTCTTGCTCAGTAACAGTTATTGCACCCGATTCAGGAATCTGCTTCACTGTATAGTAATATGTCCGACGCAGATTTCTTGAGCCTGTTAATTTTGCTACAAAACGCTCAAAATTTACGTCGTGCCTGCCGCAAACATTATCCAAAGCGTGATAAAAGTTGCTCCCGTCTATAAACACCATAACGCGCTCATTGACTTTAAGCGCCTCAACATCCGCAGGATTCGCAGTCATACCTCCTCCATTCCTCCGCTACGTTCGGTTATAAAATTCGGTTATAAAATCCGGAGAGTAACTCTAGAAGAGTCAGGATAAATCCGGAAATATCCCTTTGAACAACAGATATTGACGACCATAAAACAGTGGTTGCCAATACATCTATATAATATATGATACCTTGTATTGTTTTATAATTATGCACAAGGTACATAGATAGTAAGGAGTCGAGTCTTACACAGTTGTAGCTATACACTGCAAAAAGCTGTCTACTGCTCTCTTAATGGTTATACGAGCTATAAGGCGAACGAAGGAGAATATCATGAAATTCCAAGCGATTTCCGCGTTTCCATCGCCCTGCGAGATGCCTAACGGACTACAATGGTCTAACGGTAGTTTATTTGTTATCGATCAGAAGACTGACGATGTACTAGAGCTGAACGAAGACGGGAAAGTAATCAGGACTATATCTACACCTACTGAAAACGGATCCGGCGTTACGGTCGGAGGCGGCTTCCTTTGGACGGCTTCCAACGGACGCACGAAAGAGAGAACATATCGGGATACGGATACTCATCTAGGCTACATTTACAAGCTGGATTTGAAAACCGGAGAAGCGGTAGAACGTTTTCGTACTCCCGACGGCGGAGGAATTCACGGCATTGAATGGTGGGGAGATCAGAAGCTCATATGGGTAACGGGGTTTAATCCTCTAGCTATAACTCTGGTTGAACCTGAAGAGTTCAAAGTTGTGCGCACATTTGAAGTAACCACCGAGCGTCTGCATGGTATAGCACAGGAGGGTGAAGGGATATGGTGTGCACATACTAGCGACAACATCATTATTAAGTATGACGTCAACACAGGTGATGAGGTTGAGCGTATCGAAATGGAAGAAGGTGCACCATTCGTTCACGGTCTATCCATCAAAGATGGCACGCTCTGGTACGCGGACGCCAACGCTGGACCACCCGAAAGCACACGCGGAAAACCGGATATAGGTTTCATAAAGCAAGTGTAAGGCAAGCGCGCTTGATAATAGACAGTCATCAGCACTTCTTAGACTTTAGCCGCTTTGATTATCCTTGGGCAGAAGACGGCCCATTAGCCAAAAACTGGAGTCCAGATAATCTCCGGCCTTTATTGGAAAAAACCGGGGTAGAAAAAACGGTGGTCGTGCAAGCACACAAGTCAGTGAAAGAAGCACTCTGGCTTTTAGAGCTGGCTGACGCACACGATTTCATAGTGGGGATATCAGGCTGGGTAGATCTTGTTGACCCTAATTTGCCAAAAGTCTTGGACGAACTTCAGAAAAACCCTCTCTTTAAAGGGGTACGCCATACTTGGGAAGAGGAAAAAGATGCCGGCTGGTTAGCCAGAAAAGAGATAATAAACGGGTTGAAGGAGGTGCAAGCCCGAGGCTTATGCTACGATTTCTTGGTCAGACCTCACAACCTGCAGTTTATTCCCCTTATCATGGAACAGGTCCCGCGGCTTCAAGCCGTCGTAGATCATATCGCCAAGCCAGACATTAAAAATGGTATGGTAGAACCTTGGCTGAGTGACATGCGCGCCGTCGCAAGCATAGACGGCATGCGTTGCAAGCTATCGGGTATGGTGACGGAAGCCGATCGAGAGTCGTGGGAGACAGAGGACTTGGCACCATACTTTCACCATGTGCTAGGAATGTTCGGTTCAGATAGAATAATGTTCGGTAGCGATTGGCCAGTATGCACATTGGCCGCAACCTATGAGCAAGTAGTAAAGACAGTCGAGTACCTCTTGGAAGGGATGGATAATCAGGACAAGGCTAACATCTGGTGCAACACGGCAACAGACTTTTATGGCTTGAAGTAACACCAAGCAAATCACGTATGATTTATGCCAAGCATAAGTAAATTTCATTATAGAAATGGAAATAAATATGAATGTCGACAACAGGATCCTTTGGCTTATTGACGCAAGCTATCTGTTCAATTCCCAAGATAACTACGAGAAAGGGTACCGCTTTGATTACCTGAAATTGCGTAACAAGCTGGAATATGAAGAGAAGAGTTCAATTTGGAGAGCTTACTACCTCAACGCCTCCAGATACTCGGACGACCCTCAGCAGGAGGGCTTTCATAACTGGCTCAGATCTGCTCCTCCTAACGGTCCCAAGTTCATAACACAAATATACACCCTTCGAGGATTTGACGCGTCCTATGCCTATTGCCGAGATTGCGGGAAGGCGGTGCAACTGAGCTGTCCAAACCAAGTTTACGGTGAAGAGCATCACGATCTCAGCAGAGAGCAACAGAAGGGTGTAGATGTAGGATTGGCGATCATAGGACTGAGATTGGTCGAAGAGTACAAAGTACTAATACTCTCTTCAGGGGATGGAGATCTTTGCTCCGCCATAGACTACTTGACCGAGCAAAAAAAGAAGCAGTTCAAGATGGCTGTCTTCCGTGGTGGAGTGGCGACCGAACTACAGTCCAGAGCTGACAAGATATATTGGTTGGACGATATGGCAGACGAAATACAACGGAGCGATAGGACGGGCTAAAGCTTTGCCTCTTCCCCGATAGAGTTGAACTCACATATTAGACTGTTCAGCGATCTGAATCACATCAGGAAAAGAGATGTTACGGCGTTGAACAGACCTAGAGCACAGGAACCCTAATTAACCACCTATAGTATGCTGATTCCGGCAAGATTTCACAAAAATAGACGACGGTACCCGTCATTTTACGTTTCTGCCTTCGATTTCAGGCGATAGGACGACCAGAATTCCAGTTCCAATTATCCGGCGGCCATATATTTTTACCGACACACCTGCCTGGATGATCAGGACCATACATATCCTTTACCGTCTCCTGCCACTTACGTATATGAGGCGTACCCCTGTGATATGCGAAAGCGTCAGGATTAGCGTACACCTCGTACAAGTGCACCTCAGTAGGGTCGTTCACGTTTTGATAAACGTCAAAGCGCAAGCACCCAGGCTCCTCATGGGTAGATCCGACTGCGTCCAACGATACTGCCTCAATGAAAGCATCCACAAATTGCGGTTTTATGTACCTAGCTGCGTGTATCACGTGCAAGGAACCTTGGCCAAAATATCGGTCGTCAGAAGCATGAGCGGCGTAAGAATCCCAGCGAGCGTCCCCTCTAGGAAACACTGGACGGCAAAACGATAAGCTGAGAGGATCGGCAAACATATCCTGCACTGTATCGTTCCAGCGGTTAAAGTGCTCCGTAGTCTTGTGATGCTCCACGGCGGACTCATCGTTGTAAATCTCAGTGAACGCAAAAACAGAAGAGTCCTCAGCGTCTCGTATTACATCAAAACGTCTGCAACCAGGTTCCTTCATCACTGAATTTGAGGCGTCATCTACAGAGGCTTTTATAAAATCGTCCTCCAAACCTTCTTTTATCTTCATTTTTACCATAAGTATGTACATGAACATCCTCCGTTTGCTATTTTTACAATACAAGAACAGTGTAACGCAATCCTGCACCTTGCAGTTAATATCCGCCGTCACCGTACTCATTATGGTCCTTTATCCAGAATAAGCCGACTAAGGTGGACAGTAGCCCCAAGACTGTGGACAATGTAAAGATTATGAATGGCCACTCAAAGATATCTTCTATTACCCTATTAAAAGAATCACCTAGAAACAAGACTACGTCACTCAAGACCCCCACTACTGTACTTGTGTCGTAAGTTACAACACCTTCGGAATTCACGTTGTAAAGCCCAAAGCGTGCTGGAACAACCCATAAAAGAGATAACCCAGAAGCCAAAACAAGCACAGCTCCCATCCATATGACGCGTCGGCGCAGGGTGTCGCCACCGGCGAACGCGACAGCAGCGAGCAATGCTGCAGAGATTGCCAAAAGAAAATACCCACCCGTGGCAAGTCTGGGAAGAGCTACCAGAATAAACTCAAAAAGTTCGAGAAGGAAAAAATTAGAATCTTCTCCTCGAGCGAGTAAAGCCACCTCCTCTAAAACCCCCAGCATAGAGGAGTCTATATCCGTGGCCTGTGAGGCTTCGCGTGCCTCATCCAAACTCCTCCTGTCTTCATCGGTCAGGTTTTCCAGAACAATGCGCCAAGGTATGGATACTCGTTCCGGCAAAAAGCCCGCCACCACCGACTCGGTCTGGGATGAGGCCGCTTCTGATATAAATATCCTTACATCCGTTGAAGGCGGTATGAATAAGGGCAACAAGCCACCAAGGACTGGTATATCGCTGGATCCAGGCAATAAAATAGCTGATAGCTGGTTTGCAGTAGGCACACATTCCGGCAAAGAGAAAAAACCACTCTGGAAGTCTTCAAGGTTGAAGGTGCTTTGAGCCATCAATTCTGTTTCGCAATCAGGAATGTCCTCAAGTACGTCTAGAACAAGGACTTTAACCAGATTGCTCAACGCCGATATTGTTGCTTCCCGGTTTTCAGAAAAGTCTATAGTTATTTGAGGATCAGCCCTACCGGCCAGATCGTCTATGAATGCATCCGTGATAGTGTAGTTCTGCTCTTGAATCCATTCTTCAAGGCCTGCTTCCTGCAATGAATTGTCTAACGCGTCTTCAAGCGACGTTGAGTTAGACACGTCAAAACCGGTCGCGTCAATGAAGTTCCGGACTATGGGTTCCAGCACAGTGGTTGATCGCAAGTCGCCACTCATGGCAGCTCGATCTATCTCACTCCTTAAGTAAGGCTTTATATATTCAAATCTCTCTGCGACGGAAAAAGTGAACCTGAATTCGTCTGTAGTGCTGGAAGCATATTCGGCATATGTCCGCAGTGCATCCAAAACCTGTGCGTCTACCCAAGAAGTAGGAAAAACTTCCTGAGTAAAGAAGGTTCGCGTTCTGTTCTCGTCAAGTACCAAACCTATCTGTTCAAAGGCCGTCAGAAAAGTTTCGTCGCTGGCAAATAAGTCGCTCAAATTCCTACTTACTTGCTCGCTAATTTGCAGATCCCTGGCGTTAGACACATAAGCATCAGGCAACCGCTGAAACATAGCCCGGATTTCCGCTGAATGAGATATAGGAGAGTCTTCGTTAATGGCTTGAGCTTGCGCAATAATCTCGCGGATAGCAACTGGAACTCTATCTGCGGGGAGAGTTTGCTGCATGAATGCAGTCAGAGCTTTTCTTTGTTCTGTACTGCTCAAGTCAATAGACAATTGCCGAAAATTAATAGGTCTGATATCTGCGTTCTCTATAAGACCAGGCAGATATTCGCTGTAAAGGGATTGTATAACTCCGTTCTGCTCAAGGCTATTGATCAGATTCCCCGGTTGCAACTTGCTGTAAGTTCCCACGATCAATACACTTATCCCAAACATAAATATGAACACAATCGCCATTATTGACGCTAAAAATATAAAGAACGCTCTCATAAAGTTCTCTTCCTATACTGCTAATATCTTTAGACGGCTTAGTCTGATACAGTTCTGTTCGATCGCCATAATCACTGTGTTTTAAGCTGAACGCTTCCCAATAAAGCCAAGCACCGCACAGAAGTTCATCACCACCTTAAAGGAAAAAGGTTGTTACTTGCCTACGCAAGTAGATGTTCATCGTTACCATGTTATCCAGTTTTCTTAAGACTTTATTAATCACTCTTTGAAGGAGGGCGACCCAGAATAAGGCAAACGGATAGATGGATTTTGTCCTGCAACTGCAGGTGTCCGGGTCTCTTCATCGTGACTAACCTTCTCAACCTCAGCGTCTTTCTTTCGAAAGATGCCCGATCGAAGGGAGAATAGCAGTGCAATGAATATAAAAACGCTCAAAACTATAAAGGCTATACGCCATCCGTCAACGAACGCTTCTTGCACTCCGGTGACAGCTGATTCGCCTATACGAGATAGTTCTACCTCCACTCCCCTGCTAGCCATCACACCCGTTATTATCGCCACTCCTAAGGCCTGACTAGTTATGCTTCCAATATTCCTCAATAAATTTACAAAAGCACTTACCTGGCCATAATGCTTTCTTTCCACGGCGCCTATAGTCAGGGACATGTTGGGCGGCATCCACATACCCATGAATATACCGTATGCAGAAAGCAAAAGCGCCAAACCTAAAAAGCTGAGACTCGGGGTAGCAAACGCTACAATTAGATTTGTCGCCAGCAGGCCTACCATACCCGGAATTATAAGAAAATATGAATTTATTCGGTCGGATAAGCGACCGCTTATCTGAGCCGACAGCCCCATACTCAGTGCGTTTATGAACATAAGCAGCCCTGCCCGCTGAGGTGAGTAGCCCAGGAAACTCTGAAGAATTATAGGCATGAGAAAAAACATGGCCGCAATCCCCATAAATCCTAGAAGACGTACGACCGTCGCATGGGCGAAGACAGAGTTAGAAAAAAAACTTAGATTCAGCATGGGGGACGGAGCACGGCGCTCGCGCAATATAAAAGCAGCAACCAAAACAAAAAAGGCTATAACAGATGCTATTATCGGCAGGGAAAGAAGCTCCAAACCAAAGGGGTTCGCTATGGTAAGGATCATCAACGACAGAGCGATGGCGGAGAAAATGGATCCCTGCCAATCAAAGCGAAGCCGAGAGAAGGACACTTTATTGGAACCTATTAGACGATCGTCCAAGATGAATACGGCAACGGATACAGCGGCTATAGTTGGAATGGCAAGAGCAATGAATATAGCACGCCAGCCGAAAGCCTGAATTATAGGCCCAGCAATGATAGGCCCTACGGTTGCTCCTATAGCTACTGCGGTCGTTATGGTACCTAGAGCTTTGCCTCGCTCCCTGTTTGGAAACACAGAAGTTACTATAGCCATAACGACCGCTTGACCCATTGCACCTCCTATAGCCATAACGACACGCCCAGCTATAAGAACCTGCAGCGATGGAGCAACTGAACATATAATGGCACCTACTGCAAAAAATACCATGCCAGCAATGTGAAAACTTTTACGGCCAGTAACGTCTGATAGACGGCCCAAAGGCATCAAAAGAGCTGTAATAACAATGGAAGAGGACAGAGCAACCCATGTTACAGCGCGCAACGTAACTTGGAATTCCTCTGCAATGGTAGATAGAGCCAGGAATGTTACGGAAAAATCCATAACCATCACAAAAAGAGCGATACCAACGGTCCAGAACGCCCACCACTTATAACCAGGTGATTGACGAATAGAACGAATCATTAAAAAGAAAGCCTCTCCCAAAACCCTCTCTCATTCCAATCCTGACGATACAGAGATTAATCCGCGACTATCACAAAAAGGGCTACTCTTAGAATACTGCAAATGAACCCCTTACTCTCTAGACGCTCAAAATTCAAAGCATTGTATACGCAAAATTACCTTCTATAAAAGACATCAAATGCAACTAAAGTTGCCATGAATATCCCAATTGGACGCGCAGAACCTGCGGAAAGAAGTAAGAGTCAGCTTCCCTGTCTTGCCACCATAGCAGCGAGGTCTGACAACCTGCAAGCATATCCCCACTCATTGTCGTACCATCCGACAGTTTTGATCAAACCACCGGAAACTTTTGTAGTCGATAAGGCATCCAAGGTACAAGAGTAAGGGTTGCCTATGTAGTCTACGGACACCAATGGTTCTTCGGTATAGCTCAAGAAATCTTTCAGATCTCTTTCTGATGCCAACTTGAATGCCTCGTTGATATCCGATTCGGAGCAAGATTTCTTAGGCAAAGTGACGAAGTCTACCAAAGATCCGGTAACGGTCGGGACTCGGTAGGCTATACCATCAAGCCTTCCCGCAAGATGAGGTATCACTTTCCCTACCGCTTTAGCCGCTCCGGTAGTTGTAGGGATAATAGAAGTAGCGGCTGATCGTGCTCTCCTAAAATCCTTATGCCGGCGGTCAAGCAAGCTTTGATCGCTCGTATAGGAATGCACGGTACTCACAAAGGCGCTCTGTATACCGAAGCTGTCGTCCAGGACTTTTGCTATGATAGCAGCACAGTTAGTCGTACACGAACCAGCCGACACAATATGATGGTTTACGGGGTCGTAGATTTCATCATTCACACCTAGAATAATCAGAGCGTCTTCATTCTTTCCCGGAGCGGATATGATTACCTTATTGGCCCCAGCTTCAAGGTGTGCTTGAGATTGCACGGAGTCTCTCAGTTTACCCGTAGCCTCTATCACTATAGATACCCCTTCTTCTCTCCAAGGCAAAGAAGCTGGATCTCGTCCACCTAGCAACCGAATATGACGTCCATCCACAAAGATGCTGTCTTTCTCCGCCTTGACTTCACCACTATAAACGCCATAAGTTGAATCGTACTTCAACAGATGAGCGTTGATTTCCGGCTGACTTAGACCGTTCACTGCGACCACTTCAAGCATATCGGGGTATCGAGACTCTACAGCTCGGAAGAACTGCCTGCCTATACGTCCAAAGCCATTTATTCCTATACGCGTCTTATTCACGTCGCCTCACTAGGACTTTGTAGAAATTGTCTATATTGTCTTCCTGTACTCTCAATTATCAGCGCCAGGCCTTACCCGCATATTCAGCATTCTCACCCAACTCCCGCTCCAACCTCAAAAGGCGGTTGTACTTTGCTGTTCTTTCACCCCGCGACGGCGCACCTGCCTTTATCTGTCCAGCTCTAATCCCAACCGCCATATCTGCTATCGTGGTATCTTCCGTTTCACCTGAACGATGACTAATTACTATACGCATACCAGAGGAGCGTGCCGTCTTCATAGCGTCTAGCGTTTCCGTTACCGTACCCACTTGATTAAACTTGACCAACACGGCATTAGCCGCTTTCTCTCTAATACCTCGCTCAATAAAGTAGCGTTGGGTAGCGAACAGATCGTCCCCTACCAGTTGAATCCGCCCGCCGCACACCTTCACAAGAGAGGACCAACCACTCCAGTCATCCTCGCTCATTCCGTCTTCTATAGAGAAAATAGGGAACTCTCGGCACAAAGACTCATACTCTTCTATCATGCCGGCTGAATCCAATATTCTACCATCTTTCTCAAGGTTATACATATTTGACTCAGTATCGTAGAACTCACTCGCTGCAGAGTCCAGAGCTATAAACACATCTTTGCCAGGCGTATAGCCTGCATTTTCTATCGCCCGAACGACAAAAGCCAATGCCTGACGGTTTGACAAACCTTGAGGAGCGAACCCGCCTTCAAAGCCTACGTTCGTAGAAAGCTCTTCATCTTTCAATATTGATCCTAAGCTCTGATATATCTCTGCTCCCGCCTGCAAAGCTGCAGAGAATGAGTCCATTCCAACAGGAGCCACCATGAACTCTTGAAAATCTGTGGAATCTGCAGCATGTGCTCCACCGTTGAGGATGTTGAACAAGGGCAAGGGTAGTTCGGTTGGTTCCCCAGCTCCCGTAAGGTGGGCAAAACGTTGCGATAGTCCTACTATTTCTCCATTACAGGTAGCATGCAAAACAGCCAAAGACACGGCAAGTATCGCGTTCGCGCCCAGGCGCCCTTTGTTCGGTGTCCCGTCCGCTTCTATCATAGTCTGATCTAGGGCTGACTGATCCTCAGCGTTCAGACCTATCACCAGTCTTGATAGCTCATTATGAACATGCTCCACTGCCTTCAAAACACCCTTGCCACCAAAACGGGCCCCGTCACCGTCTCGTAGCTCCAAGGCCTCGCGCTTGCCCGAGCTAGTTCCAGACGGAACTGCTGATATTCCTGTGCGCCCGTCGGCCAACGTCGCCTTAACAGACAATGTAGGGTATCCTCTAGAGTCTAATATCTCCATAGCGTCAAGTGAAACTATCTTCGTCATACTTCCTCCTTATACCTGTAAATTTCACCCCAACCAAACATCTTTGATGATATGCCTTATACGCACTGCTCTGCAAACTTAAACAAAGAGAATATTACCCTTCTAGTAGACGCATAACAGGGTGATACCATGTCCGACATACTATCTTGTATCCTGCGCTTATAGATATAGTGGAAACTCAACAAAGGAAAAAGAAAAGAGAAGGAACTTTGCGTATAGCAATAATGGGAGCAGGAGCAGTAGGTGGGTATTTTGGAGCGGTACTTTCCCGTTTCGGAGAAGATGTCTTAATGATAGCTAGGGGAAAACACGGTGAGGCCATGCTTGATAACGGTTTACGCGTCTCCTCATTCTGGGGAGAATTTACCGCCAAACCCCAGATAATGTTGACGACTGCAAACGCCGGATATGCTGACGTCGTGTTGTTCTGCGTCAAACTGTACTCGGTCGCCGAGGCTGCAGGTTCCTTGGCCCCACTAGTGGGAAACGACACAACCATAGTGACCCTCCAAAACGGTCTCCAGGCAGGAGAAGTATTAGCAAGACTATACGGATGGGACAAAGTAGCAGAAGCAGCTACTTACATTGAGTCAGAGATAGCGGAGCCGGGCTTTGTACGGCAACACGGTAAAACAGCGCGCATTGAAATAGGTGCACGGAATCGAGAGTGCTTTGAGCGACTTTCATCTATAGTTCCAGTTCTGCAAAAGACTGGTTCCCAGGCAACAATCGTACCTGACATACGATCCACCTTATGGACGAAGCTGATAAGCGTAGGAGCTTTTGGCTCTGTTATGGCGGCTGCTCGCGCTTCGTTGGAAGAAGTATCAGGTTTCCCTGAAGGCGAGATAGTTTTACGCCATGTAATGTCGGAAATAGCATCTGTAGCCCGTGCGGAAGGAGCGGTACTGCCTGAAACCGTAGTAGAAGATAAACTGCAAGAAGGTATGGCTGAAGTACAATCCTATAGATCTTCACTTCTTGCCGACCTTTTAGCAGATAAATCGCTGGAAGTAGAATATCTTCTCGGTGCCGTCGTCCACACTGCCATGAAAAAGAATATACCTGTACCAGCTTCAGCTACATTGATTACAGCATTAAGGAAGTTTGTCCGACCGTAGGCAAGTAAATAAAGTGCGGTAACAATCTTAAAAAGAAAGAGCTCCTTGACTGCGAGGTCTCGACACAATAACCAAAACACTTGAGAAAGAAACCTTATGAATCATTCGCTCCGTTCCGCATCTAAGTTGACAGTCTTAGCAAATCGACCGCCACACGGAAAAAGTCCTGAACAGTTCTGGAAAGTGTCCGCTCCGGTTGAATGGAGAATTATGAATGTCGGATCACACGATGAGATAGTAAAAATGTTGCCGGGAGTAGAGGTGATGATCGGTACCGACTTTACGGCGGAGATGACCCATCGCGCCGATTCGCTGAAAGCCATACTGGTACCCGCCGCCGGATATGACAGAATAGACCTTGATGCATTACCGCCGGACGTCATAATAGCGAACGCTTACTGCCATGAATGGCCTATCGCTGAATGGGTGATAGCATGCGCTATAATGCTTGACCACGAGATTTTAGCAGCGGAAAAGAGCTTTCGTTCCGGCAGTTGGGACGCGTGGCCGGGCAGAAAAGGACCCTACAGGGAGATTAGAGGCAAAACGTTCGGCATAATCGGGCCAGGAAACATAGGCAGGCGCGTAGCGGAGTTGGCGCTCGCATTCGGGATGCGCGTGTTGGCGGCAGGAAGAGCTAAAACTAAGCAAAAGATACACCCCAGTAAGTTGCCTGAGGAAGTAGAGTACGGCACAGATCAGGACGCATTCCAACGGGTTCTTAAGGAGTCCGACTTCGTTTTGGTATCAGTGCCGCTTTCTTCTCAGACGCGTAACCTTATAGGGCGTAAAGAGCTAGCATTGATGAAGCCTACCGCGTATCTGTTAAACCCAGCACGAGGGCATATAGTAGAAGAAAAAGCCCTCTTTACGGCTCTCAAGGAAAAGCACATAGCAGGTGCAGCTATAGACACTTGGTACCGATACCCACAAGATCAGACCGACTCTCCTAGACCAGCCGCCCTGCCCTTCTGGACGTTGGAAAACGTCATAATGACTCCGCACATATCGGGCGCTACAGACGGGACCTTGCGTAGAAGAGCAAAGATAGTGGCAGCAAACATAGACCGCCTCTACGGAGGCAAACCTTTAGAAAACGTAGTCTGGCCTGAAAACCTGATTGAGACCTGATTCAGAATACCTATACTGCAAGGACTTGAGCATAGTTATTAAACGGAAAGGTATCGTGACAAAAGAGGTCAATAAAAGGGATAAAGTTCGTTGAGTTCAACTACGCTACCAGAGACTGCGAGTAAAAGTTCACTCTGCGGACTGCTCTTTGCAGTTACGGTGTACCCTGCGTTGTCGTGCGGCCTCAAATAGAACCAAGGCGGTGGCTACCGACGCGTTTAGGGAAACGACCTTGCCTTTTTGCGGAATTGCAACAGCGGAACTACATCGGCGCTTAACCTCTTCCGACACACCTTCGCCTTCTGCTCCCACCACCAACGCGAGCGGGCCGGAGAGATCAAAATCCGTGTAATCTATACTTGCGGACGCATCAAGACGGACGCATTGGACTTCCATAATCTTCAGTAGTTCCAAAGTTCTCGGCACACTTTGAACTTTCGCCACCGGCAAATGCTCTATCGCTCCAGCGGATGCGCGCACAACGCCTGCTGTTATACCTACCGCACGCCTGTCAGGTATCACTAAGCCATGGCCACCAACTGCCTCTACACTGCGTGCAATGGCTCCCAAGTTATGCGGATCCTGTATCCCGTCCAGCACGCACAATAAAGGAGGCTCATCGGTTTCAGAAGCGGCGATGAGCATATCTTCTATCGCGGCGTAACTCCTCTCCGGCACCACTGCTATCACCCCTTGAGACTTTTTTGTAACGGAGATGCGTTCAAGTTCCCGCCTGTTCAAACGCTCCAAGGTAACCTCTGTTGATTCCGCCCTTGAAAGAATTTCTGACACCTGCTTACCTTCCTCTATATTCAAGGCTATAAACAGCTTGTCTATATGCCGTCCAGAGCGTAAAGCTTCAAGCACAGCGCGGCGGCCTTCTATGTTTTGGGTCCCTCTTCTTTGGGCTCGGGAGTATCGTGACATAATTTACAAAGAGTTATAGGCAACCAACGTATCACGTTAGTGTATTGCAAAGCAATGCTAGCACTATCTGGTGCCCGCTCAAGGCAGGTTCCGGTCCCTACAGACTATAATAAAATTTCTATTATTGAGTACCGTCAATTTTACCCAATTTCAACTTGGCAGTCGGGAGCCAAAAAAACTTAATGATATAAGGCTATTTATTACGCCTACATGTTGAACTCTAAAATGCTTTGGATAACCACCTGGCTCGTAACAAGTCGAACATAATGAATCAAGTACTCGCTTGAGATTATCGATATGATTGTCAGCGACTAATCCCTAATCAGTGAAAATACCTACCGCGAGTCTTCATTATTTGTATTCAGTAAAGCTGCTAACTATGTCAGAAAATTTGTTATAATTATATCCCCCGAAACTGTTTTCATCAACATACAGAAAGTCATAACGTACATCCTTTTGCAAACCGTTCACATCCTCGCACCACAGCTTTAGTCGCTCCATTTTCTGCGGTACATCCAGCTCTTCCCGTCCCTTGGTTTCAACAATATAAATCTCATTCGGTGATTTTTTGACCAGGAAGTCGGGGAGATAGTTGGAAATATCACCTCGGGTGTTCACATAATCCAGCCGAAAGCCCACCGCAAGGTAATTTTTTGCATAGGAAATAATGTCTTCGCATTTCTCCAAGAATTCGGCGAATTTCAGTTCCAGTGAACTGTCGCCAATGATTTTGTTGAAGACGCTTTTTTGCGGGACGACAAATCCTTGTTGCTTGACAACAAACGGACGCGTGGTTCCGATTCTGGTGTGCCCTTGAATCCCAGGTCCACCTTTGTCATGCAGGGTAAGCGTGTTAATCGCCTTCTTGAACGTTTCTATGACGGTTTTGATGACCCCCGGCTCAGCAATATTGCGCAACGTATTGCGGTCATCCAGGTCAACCGGATGCTCAAATAAATCGTCACGGATGAACGTTTTTACCTTTTCATACACCACGTCATAAACACTGACCAGCCTCAGTTCTTTCATAATCTTCTGACTGCAAAAGCCCACAGCAGAACGGTAGTCAGAGAGAACTATATTGTCCAGTTTGGTCTCATGGCTGATATCATCAGTAGTTATGTAGCGGAAAACAATATTCCGGCTTTGCTGTTCGTCAAATTGTTCGTACGCAATTTTTTTATGGGTGAATTGTTTGCTGTCCAGCTTCTTAAGAAGCCCGTAATCCCGGTGAGTCCTCGGGGCAAGTCGTGGAATTTCAATATCCAGTTCCTGAATATCTTTGCCGGGATTTTCTGTATCCACTTCAATGACCAGCGGCGTATTTGCCGCGCCGTCGTCACCCATTGCTCCCCGCTCCAGAGTGACGCCCTCTTTTTCTATGGATTCCACGAAGCCCATAAACGCATTAGTGCCAATGACGCTCAGCTTTTCCTCGGCTTCAGTTTCGGGATACATGCGCCGCAACCCTCGTCCCAGAGTTTGTTCCGGCAGGATATTGCTTAATGCAGAGTAAGCGCGCAAGCCGACAATAGTGGTCACATTGCGCACATCCCAGCCTTCTTTCAGCACCAGTACCGAGACAATCGCCTTATAGGGACTATCCATAGCGTCAATACCATTAGCTTCTTTGCGCAGTTTTTCCAGTTCCTCCTTTGCCTTGCCGGAGGCAGCCTCGGAAATTTCGCCGTTTCTTTTAGTGTGAATCACCAGCACGGCATCTTTCAATTCGGGATAAGTGCCTTCCAGGTATTCAGCCACCTCATCACAGTTTTTCGTATCGTCTGTCATCACAAATAAAATGGACTTTTTCTCCGTCTTTCGGTGTTCTGAACCTGCCCTACGCCATTCCTTGACACCGAGATTCAGGTAATCAGCATATTTTTCGGAAAACTTGCTACTTGCTCTTTTTTCTAGGCTGTTACGGCTGTCAGTGTCGGGGATAACCGGTTGTTTCACCACATTTTGCGCGATAGCCTCCACCAACGGGTAGTCCGACACCGTCTGCACAAAGATTGCACCGTTGTTGTGTTTGGGGGTTGCGCTGGTATCCACCTGCAACGCAAGTCCGCTCCCTTTCTGCTTTAGCCGGTTGTGGATGTCTTCAATGGACTGGAACCACGCCATACGACTGTCGTGTATGTGATGCGCCTCATCATTGAACACCGCCAGTTCATCTATATCGCGTACGATCATGCCCAAATCCACTTTTGAGTCGGTCGTCGCTCCGGTAGGTTTGGGACCAAGAAAATAGTCCATAGTGTTTTCATCACTTGGTGAAGGCAGACTATCCTCGCCGGAATACACGCGATGGATGTTCGTCAGGAAGATATTTCCGGTGGACCGGACTATCCGCACTTCATCCTGCAAATGCACAGTGAATTGAAAATCATCCCGCCAGTTACGCCCCGCGTATCCATTGTCCGGCAACACCGGATCGGTGTAAAAAATCCGCAACCCGTCAAAATCCTTTTTCAAGCGATCCAGCACAATAATATTGGGGGCGATTATCAGAAAATTGCGCGCAAGCTTCGAGCCCGATTCATAAAGTTTGTGGAAATAGCACCACGCCAGTGCGAGACTCAGCACCTTGGTCTTGCCGCTTCCGGTGGCCATCTTGACGACAAAGCGCAGCCAGTCCTCGCCAAACATATTGGGCGAGATTGCACCGCTTGAATCAAAACGCATCAGGTCAAACTTGTCTTTGACTTTGACGACTTCATACAGATAAATAATGGTTTCAATCGCCTCTCGTTGTGCGAAGTAGTAACGAAACTCCTGTGCTACGCCGTCCGCACCGGTCGGCAGATGTTCTTCCTCAAACCACCAGCGCAACAAACCGAGGCTGGTATCCGTCGCGCCTTCATAGTTTTTGTCCCGCCAATCCTTGACTTGCTTGCGCAATTTCTGCACTAGCGGCGGCAGTAAGCCGATCTTCCTTTCCCGCAACTGTTCGCCGCCCGGATGCCAGCGTACGTCCGGATCCAGGATGGTGTAAGGGGAAGAGGGAAAATCCCGGTGCAGGGCCATTTAAGAAATGCTACCTTGATGAGTCGGCGACAAGTATGCTGGCAAATTGAATCAGGACGTAGGCGTGGTCTTTGATCACATCACCTACTATTTGATAGTCGATATCCCGATCCTGGTGGACAACGATATTTCTGAACCCTATCATAGCGGTTAATTGCTTAGTCATTTCAGCATCTATGATGTCCGTTTCCCTGAGCAAAGTGAAACTCTCGGCACTGTCTTTCGGCCAACCCAGTTTTTGTGCACGTATTGTATGATTTGCCATATCCAACACCAGTTCGCACGCACGTTGCAGATTCAAGACTGTGATGTCCTGCTTGTCGTAATCGTCCTCAAGTGGAAGTTTCGACGGCTTCTCCCATTCGGCTCGGGCGCGCCGTACACAACGTTCAACACTCTGTTGCTTCACTATTAGAAATTCGTTCATTGGGCATATACCCGCCCGCTTTTGATGATTTCTTCGCGAATTCCGGCACGCTCTTCGTTCAGTTTCTGGTGCATTGAAAGCACAAGGGTCTCAAACTGAAGTCGCGCTTCTTCATCGGTGCAATGTATCAGTCTTCCGGCACTCAGGATTTCCGCCTGGAAGGACGTATCCACGCAACGCAGATTAATCAGGTCTACATGTCCAACATGAGCCTTGATCGTTATATCGGTGGCAAATAGATGCCATTCCCAACGATCCACGGTTTTTGCTTCACCGTGCGGTAGCAACACGGCTATATCCAGGTCACTATTTGGTCGCTGATATTCGGTACCCCAGGTGCCGTAGAAGTAGATGGCTTGGGTGTTAGGGTGAGCAGATTGTATCGCCTGAACGGCGGTAACAACTTCACTTTTAGTTGTGGGGCTAGTTCTGATGTCCATTGTGATCTCCAAAAATATCGGTTTTCAATTCTTGGTAAATCCTTGTATCGGGAGTAATCAGTGGCGCAATACATGAATAGACAAAATTTTTCCAATCCTCACCACGATAAGGTATAGCTAAATGGTCCGAAGCCGCTAAACGAATCTTTTCCAACGCCTTTTTAGCCTTAACGGTACTACGCACATCCTCGTTATCAATTGCACTATCGCGCGCTTGAGTCAAATGCTCCACCTTTTCCGAGCCTTTGTCTTCCTTACACAAAAGATCAATAATTTCATCATCAATAAGATAATTTTCCAAGGTACGCCTCTTTAAAACAAATACACCATTCTGCTTTTCTCGCTCACGTTCACTATCAGTTTTATCGTCCCGATCAATCAAGGGAATCACTGCCGCTTCTTCGGCTATAGCCTGGATAACTGGTTTGAGATTTTTAACATCGTTTTTACCTTTTGCAGAGACAAACAACGTATCAGGAAACTTATTGCCAAATATCGCGTTATAACACTGTGCGTCAAAGCCTTCTATCCCCGGTGTGCCTTCACAGAGAATGATCCTGTTCGGCACAATCAATTTAGCAAGATCATCAAGTGCAATTTCATAGGTTTTCTGCCAGAACGCGCGAGTAGGGATCAAATCACCGGCTCAATAGTTTGGGGTTTGTCAAAATCCTTATCGCCAAAATCCAGGAAAGTCACTTCATCAGAATTTTCACTTTGGAGATCTCGCGCCTTGCGTATCATACCAATGGAATGCGTGGCTATCCACAGTTGGCAATTATCAGGGACAAGATTGTAAAGGCAGGTCAACAAATCTTTTTGCAAGCGAGTGCTCATGTGTGCTTCTGGTTCATCAATGCAATACACAGTATCATTAAATGTGTCACGCTTGACGACAAGGTCAAGAATTAAATCAAACGCTGCTTTTTCTCCGCCGGAAAGATTTTGGTAGATAAATCCTTTTGAGTCTCCCTTGTCAAACCTGAAAGTGCCCTCACCCTCAAGAGGATTTTTCAAACCATTCAGCACTAAGCCAGGAAACATATGTTCCAGGTTTTTCGCTATATCTCCAATCAGATTTTCACGAAATTCACCAATTGTTGTTTCAGAATTTTCTGATCCCAAAAGACCGTTTAACCCACTAGAAATAAGACGTTGATAGTTACTGATTACCGCTCTATCATCTTGAGAAAAGCGAGAAAGTCGACGCTCTTCCAAAGCAGGAGAAATTTTACTGATACCTTGCATATCAAAAGAAGGAACATTTCGATAAGCAGTTCGCGGGTAAATGACTTTCCTCCACTCTTCGGGAGTTCCGGGAGTCTTTCCATGAAAGTCAATACTAGCTCTTTGTCCTTTTATTCTCCTCTGAGTACTAGGAAAATCGCGCATATTTTCTTTTTCATAATATTCCCACTGATATTCAAGCGCATAGTCATTTTCTAGTGCGAAAGCATAAATTGCATCAAACACCGACGATTTCCCACATCCATTCGGACCGATCAGAACAACAAGTTTGGTGGTTTCTGGTATACCGGTGATTGTCAAGTCGGTAAACCGCTTGAAATTATCCAGCTTAATTTCCTTGATTTTCACACATCCACCTCCACAATCTTCATCGTGTCATTGCCGAATATATCCACCACCTTGACGGCAATCTTACGCTGTCCCGGCGGGCATTCTCGGGCTACGCTGGTCAGTTCCAGATTGCGGTCTTTCCTGGTGCGGAAACTTTGCCATTCATTCTCAAAGATGTAGTCGCCGCTCGATTGTTCTTCTATCTCGCCGGTGTCCTCGTTGCGGACGCGGATGATTTCGTGTTTGCTTTCAAAGTCAAAGTCCACAGCCCAGTAGTCTATCCAGTCTGTCCAGTGTTTGGTTAGCTGTTCGCGGGTAGGTTTACCAGTTTTATCTTTGCTCACGCGCACGATCTCGCCGGACTCTACAACGATTTTACTCTTGCCGTTTTTGAGTGATGTTTCGGCGTTGGCGATGGTGTCCTGGGAGTAGTACACCGAGAAGTCGGTTAACTCCACCGCCACCGAAACAAGTCCCCCTGACAAGGGGGATTTAGGGGGTTGCCTGTTTTCAATCCGGTTCAGCAGATCGTCATGAACACCCTCAATATTATTCAGGATATCCGAATTGGTGTAACGAATAACTTCAACGCCCAACCTGTTTAGCTTTGCGTCCTCAACTGGTCGTATTGCGGCTGTGCAGCGTGTGTATCACCATCAACCTCAATCGCCAGCATTAACTCCGCACAATAGAAATCCACGATATAGTTATCTAATGGTTTTTGGCGGGTGAATTTCAGACCGGAGAATCGCTTGCCCTGTAGCACATCAAACCAGAGTTTGTTTTCCGCCGGTGTCGGGCTTTTTCTGTTCTCCCGGGCTTTGGTGGTCAGGGTAGAGTCGTAGGGGAGGAAATCTCTTTTAGCGGGGAGAGAACCCCCCTTCGCCCCCCTTATCAGGGGGGAATTATGCTTGCTTGGTTTACTCTCACCTGCCTCCTTATCAGAGGGGTAATGGACGTGTGGCTTGACTTCAATGTATGATACATCGTGAAACACTACCTGATTTCTTTCTACCGCCCGCTTGTCAAACACTTCAGCGGGAATGTATTTCATTGCCAGGTTGACGCCCTTGCTTTTTGCTTCGTCCATGATTTGCGGGACAAATCCCATTTCAAACTCAAAGGCGAGGATGTCGGCGCGGGTGATGTGTTTTCTGAGGCACTCCTGAATGACTTCCTTCACAAACAGGCGCGTTACCGGCAGGTTGATGGGACCAATGGCGACCATGCGCCCGGCCTTGCTGCCGTGGAACACGCCGGACTGTTCCGCTGGTTGCGCGGCGTAGGCTTTGAGAATCAGAGCCTGATATTCCTTTGATTTGGCTTCAATCTGCTGTTGCTGTTGATCAGGGCGCAGGACAGGATTGACGCCGATATAGTGCTGGCGTTCGTATTTGCCGAGGTTGAGAATTTCAAAGGCACGATAATTTTTGCTTTCGGCCTTAAGTTCACGCTGTACGCCGATCATGCGCTTGCGGGTGGTGTGGATGGCGAACTTGCCGAGGTCGGAGGCGATCCATTTGCGGCCCAGTTTTTCCGCTACGGCGGCAGTGGTGCCAGAACCGCAGAAGAAGTCAGCGATGAGGTCGCCTTCGTTGGAGGAGGCTTTGATGATGCGCTCAAGAAGGGCTTCGGGTTTTTGGGTAGGGTAACCTATTCGTTCACTTTCCATTGGGTTTAATGCATTAATGTCAGACCACATATCCGTTGGAAGTTTTGTTACATTAGATGTTGAAATTCTTGCGCCTTGGGGATTTTGAGCACGCTTTAATGATTTTTCCGTTCTTTGTTGACGAATCTCATTCGGGAAATACTGATATATATCTCCTTTTCTTACATAATGAATCGTATCGTGTTTGCGCCCGTAGAATTCTTTGCTTGCACCGCCTGTAGCGTAGCTCCAGATAATTTCGTTTATATATTGATTAGTACCAAAAACCTCATCCAAAGCCAGCCGAATATAACTGTTTACCCGCCAATCACAATGCACATAAATACTCCCATCCTCTGCCAGCAAATCCCGCATCAACACCAATCGCTCGTAAATCATCGCAATAAACGAATCCGCGCCTTTGCCCCAGGTGTCACGGTAAGCCAGTTCCTCGAGCACGTTCGGTTTCTTGATAAATGTATCGCCGCCGATTTCAATATCCATGGAAAAATCCGCACCCACGTCAAACGGCGGATCAATGTAAATCAGTTTCAACCCACCCTGTGCTTCAACCTCCTCGCGCAATGGCCCGTTATTCAGTGATGACAAAATCAGTTTGTTGTCGCCCCAGATTAGCTTGTTGCTCCAGCCCTTGAGTTGCCGCCCGCGCTCGTCGGTAGCGAACATGTCGGTTTGCCATTCTGCATTCTCTGGCTTCTCCGCACGCGGCTCGTCCACCTGCTCAATCACCTGAAACGGCAGTACCACGTTGCACACTTCGTCGCTCTTGCCGTTCCATACCAGTTCTACTTCCCGCTTGTCATCAAACAGCAGGAAGCGGTATTTGTCGGGTAGCGGCTTGCCTTCTTCAATCAGGCGGACGACGTCGCGCTTTTCGTTATCGGTGAGGTTCACGGTATTTTCCCTTGCTATAGGAGTGTGTCAATCACACTCTTTATCTTATATATCAGGCTTTATGAGACGCTAAGCAGTTTGTGACTCATCTATGAGACACTACGAGATTTGTGAAGCATATTTGCCGTTTCGTGAGACGCTAAACAGTTTGTGACTCATCTATGAGACACTACAGGGTTTGTGAAGCATATTTGCCGTTTCGTGAGACACTAAACAGTTTGTGACTCATCTATGAGACACTACAGGGTTTGTGAAGCATATTTCCTGTTTCGTGAGACACTAAACAGTTTGTGACTCATCCATGAGACACTACGAGACTTGTGACTCATATTTGCCGTTTCGTGAGACGCTAAACAGTTTGTGACTCATCTATGAGACACTACGAGATTTGTGAAGCATATTTGCCGTTTCGTGAGACACTAAACAGTTTGTGACTCATCTATGAGACACTACGGGGTTTGTGAAGCATATTTGCCGTTTCGTGAGACATTAAACAGTTTGTGACTCATCTATGAGACACTACGAGGTTTGTGAAGCATATCTCCCGTTTCGTGAGACGCTAAGTAGTTTGTGACTCATCTATGAGACACTACGAGGTTTGTGAAGCATATCTCCTGTTTCGTGAGACGCTATAATAATTTGATTAATTCCGGGAATACAAATACAGACGCTTTCCGTCCTCTACCGGGGATGAATTTTTCGATGATTCCACCGTTCACAAGACGATTCAACAACCGGGTGACGCTGGGACGGGGAACACCGGCTTCAGATCGGAAACGGGTACTGGAGAACACTGGGTTGGCGAATATGAAATTGGCAATCTGCGGGGCGTATTGGGAGTGCGTTATTTCCTGTATCCACAACAAGGTTTTCTCTTTCAGATCAATGATTGCCTGGGCTTTGTTGGCGTTAATGTGCGATTGCTCAACAACGGCGCGTAAAAAGAACGTAATCCATTGTTCCCAGTCGCCGGCTTCCGTGATGCGATTCAGGCTGTCATAATATTGGGCGCGGTTTTTCTCCAGGTATTCGCTGAGGTAAAAATACGGAGTAGCAATGGCTTTCTTGTGGTAAAGAAACAGCGGCATCAACAAGCGCCCTATTCTGCCGTTGCCGTCCCAGAACGGATGGATGATTTCAAACTGGGCATGAAGGATAGCAAGTTGAACCAGCACGTCTTTCTCTTCATAGTGTATGTATTTCTCAAAGTTGTAAAAAAGTTCCCGGATCTTCTCTGGTGACGGCGGAATATATCTTGCAACTCCTGGTGAACCAATAAATACCTGACCTGTGCGAAAATTGCCGGGATCTTTCTCTTTACCCCTTGTACCAGAAAGCAAAATTTTATGGGCTTCCCTAATCAACCGTCCCGACAGAGGAAGATCATTCATGCGCTCAACCGTAGTATTTGTAGCTTTCCGGTAGTTTATTATTTCCTGGATGTCGTCGCGTTTTTCACCTTCAGCTTTTCCCTCTGCCTGAAAACGCAACACATCTTGCAGTGTAGCCTGTGTGCCTTCAATGCGCGAAGACAGCACCGCCTCGTTGGTTGTCAGCGGTGACAACAGCAAACTGGCATCAGGGATATTACCGACCAGCACGTCAAAACGCGTAACCGCCTTGTGCGCGTCGCCAAGAAAAGGCGCTAGTTGCTCCCAATTCAGAGACCGTAGCGGTAGGGTTTGGGGGATAGAAGGTTGCACTCGGGTATCTCGCGTAGTCAGCCGAGAGGAAGCAACCTGGCCGTTATGGAGTGTCATACAATGCTGGTATCTTTCGTTCCATCAAGAGACACAGCAGCCAAATAGATTTACAATATTTTCAAACTCAGATACATGATAGTTACTGGATTGAAACTCGTCTCCAAGCCTGTTGATCCTTGATTTGCTGATCTTAACTTCCCGTCAGTCCGGAAATTTGACCCTCGTCCCACCTAATCCGCAGTAGCCGCCCGGGTTTTTGGCAAGATATTGCTGGTGGTAGTCTTCTGCGTAATAGAACTCTGGGGCTTTGATGATCTCGGTGGTGATATCCCTGTATCCTGCCTGCGTTAAGGTGGCTTGATAGGCTTCTTCTGAAGCCCGCGCCTGTTCCAATTGACCGTCATCCAATACATAAATCCCGGAACGGTATTGTGTGCCGACGTCGTTACCTTGCCGCATGCCCTGGGTTGGATTGTGCGACTGCCAAAACACCTTTAGCAACTTTTCATAAGAGACCTTTTCGGGAAAGAACACTACGCGCACCGCTTCACTATGGCCGGTATTGCCGGTGCAAACCTCGTAGTAGGTCGGGTTATGGGTCGTGCCGGCAATATAGCCGACCATTGTGGAATATACGCCTTCCATCGTCCAGAAACAGCGTTCTGCGCCCCAAAAACAACCCATCGCAAAGACCGCCTGTGCAGTCGCGTCAGGATATGGAGGACGCATTGCGGTGCCAAGCACAAAATGCTGGTCGGAAATGCGCACAGGTTCATCCCTGCCCGGCAAGGTTTGGGGGGGAGCAAGACGCTTTAATAAACTAAACAACATCGGACTTGTTCATGGTATTACCCTCAATCTAAGATAACAGTTTTAACCAAGAGCGTAACATCAGCAACTGTGTGGCCTGGCTGAACGTCGGCTTGCATGGATACATTAAACAGGATAACTCATTATGCTTATGCAGTTTATCATTACGACTACTTCTCTCATTGCGTTTTAGGTCTGCAAATGAAGTGCCGACTGGAAAGAGTCCATCGGTAATGGCGCCCCGCAAATTTTCGGCTACACTTTCAGAACATTAATCATACCTGGTGCAAGGGAGTATGTCTTCTATTCACCCTTTATTAATTAAGACAATAGTAAAACCGATTAAGAGTACGCTTGTAACGTGCGACTAGACAAGGTCGTCAAGAAGCACCGACTACAGTAGAACAACACACCAAACATGAAATATCTTCTCGGTAATTATGATTTCAATCTTTAAACCTCTATATTCAAATAGCCTTACCTAATTTTTTTCTCATTTGGAAGATGATTACTACTCTAATGAATGAGTGGGTACGATCCAGTACAAACTCTACAAGGATATTTGAAAAAAACAGCACTCAACCCGAAATGAACCAGACATAACCTGAAGCTCATGTAAACCGTTACTAACTGAATGATTTTGTTGATATAAATTAATCCGCTTATTGGGGTGTAGATAATAGTTATCAGTACAAACAGGCAAGTATCTGATGAGACCATAGGTTTATGAGCTATACCACTCCGTTTTTTACACTCTCTTGGTCTATCATATACATAAGCGATATACCAATACGCGAGGATTGACACATAGGGGAACCTGGGTGCAAGCCTGATTGCCATCTGCAAATCTCCCCGTCAGCCTTAATCGAATCGTCGTCCGACAAATCAAAGGAGGAACAATGAACCACAGATTTAAAAACTACATCGGTGGGGAGTGGATGAGTAGCTCTTCAAACCGATCCCTGGTCAGCTCTAACCCTGCGAACAGAGAGGACGTTATAGGTGAGTTTCAAGGTTCTGATGCCTCCGACGCTAAACGCGCGGCAGAAGCGGCAGAGAAAACGGCGCGATACTGGGCAAAAACATCGGGACCTCAACGCGGCAACGTACTGATGAAGGCTGCCTCAATATTGGAACGGCGAGGGGAGGAATTCGCCCAAGCTATTACAAGAGAGTGCGGAAAATCCATATTAGAAGCGAGAGGGGAGACTGCGAGGGCGGTGGCATTGCTTCAGTACTACGGTGCCGAGGCGTCAAACCCTATTGGTCAAGTCGTGCCCTCTACTGACCCGTCGCTCTTACTCTATACAATGCGCGTCCCTTTGGGAGCCGTAGCTATGATAACGCCCTGGAACTTCCCGCTAGCTATACCTATATGGAAGATGGCTCCAGCCCTCGCGTATGGTAATACCGTGGTGCTGAAGCCCGCTTCGGCTACGCCACATATAGGCGTGCTGATAGCCCAACTGTGGGAAGAGGCGGAACTACCTTCAGGAGTATTCAACTTGATAACCGGAGCAGGCTCCGAGATAGGTGAGGCACTGCTCGCTCACAAGAGCATAGCCGCTGTATCTTTCACAGGTTCTACAAAGGTAGGAAACAAGGTAGCCGTGTTCGCTGCTCAAAGAGGAGCACGTTTTCAGCTTGAGATGGGTGGGAAAAACCCCGTGGTAGTACTGCCGGACGCGGACCTGGAACAGGCAGCGGAGATAACCGTAGCGGGAGCTATGAAGTATTCCGGGCAGAAGTGCACGGCTACGTCCAGGGCGATAGTAGTTGGAGACACTCTTGAAAAGTTCACTGGTATGGTGGTAGACAAAGTGAATGACCTCAAAACGGGGCCGGGCGTTGATCCAGAAAACTCAATAGTGCCGGTTATAGACGAACGTTCGCAAGCCAACATATTGTCGGCCGTGGAGCGCGGCCAAGAGGAAGGCGGAGCCGTCCTGACCGGAGGCGGCAGGCCCCAAGGTTCGGACTACGATAAAGGATCGTATGTAAAGCCTGCGGTCATATCAAAGGTTCATCCAGACGCGTTCGTAGCTTGTGAAGAGATATTTGGTCCCGTCCTGGCGATCATGCCAGCCGGAGATTTTGACGAAGCTCTGGACATGGCGAACTCTACTCGGTATGGCCTTTCGGCCGGCGTCTTCACGGGCGACGTCAACAGTGCTCTGGAGTTTGCGTCCGAGATTGAAGCAGGCATAGTGAAGATAAACGGCGAAACGGCCGGAGTGGAACCTCAAGTCCCGTTCGGCGGCATGAAGTCCTCCTCAAGCGGCTCACGTGAACAGGGTAAGGCTGCTGTCGAGTTCTTCACCGAAACAAAGACAATATACATGGGACGGAAAGCGTAACGAAGTCTCAGTTACCATCTAAAAACAGGCCTCGGTAAAAGCTGATCAAAATCCGGAGATATACCTTAGGCTGAGGCTGTCTTAAATATATTGCACCCTCAAGCGTGGGGTAGCGTCCGTATTTATCCAGCAGGTAAGACATCCGTTACTGGAACTCGGAACAGGTCGTTATCCGTGTTGACGATGTACAGATCTTCACCCAATACCGCCAGGGCACGGATACTCTCCGATACATTCAAGGAGTCTATAGAGCTTTGCGCGCCACGATTACGGTCGTAAACCTGGATACGTGAATCGCTTTTATGTGCCAACAGCATGTATTGCTGGTAAGTAGCCACCGGGAACTCTTGTTGGGGCTGATTCAGTCCAATGGCGATGGGGCTAGGAGGGTTAGCTGAGGCCGGGTTGATGGAATGCACGTCCATCCGGTAATTACCTTCACCGTTCGGTTTGCGCCATACAATGTTGGATATGACCCCTTCAACGCTACCCGTGGCATAGAAAGAGTCAAAAAGCAGAGAGAAATCAAACTCAGCATTTGGGGTGCTGTCTTCAAAGAACTGGAGTATGAATGGGCCGGTTACAGCGTTTCCTGCCGATTCTAATGACACAGGGGCTATTTCCAGTTGCTCAAACTGTGGTTCAGTGCGCAAGAGAAGAAGATACGGCTGGGATCCAACTACCGCCAAACGTTCATAAATATCTTGTCGAGCTTCGGTACCCACATCTCCTATAAGCCCGTAGTCAGTGATAATGCTTGCGTCGTTAGGGTTGATGACTTGCAAACGATTGCCCGGGAAGGGAGGCTGACCAGAATCACGTTCAATTTTACCAACACCCGACAAAATGATAAGACTGTTTTCATAGGATTGTACAGATATAACGGCGTCACCACCAATACTACCGACCAAACTCAACTCTACGATATCAGGATCTGCCTGCTGGACAGGTGTCGCCGTAGGGTTCGGTTGCTGAGCAGGTGTTGCCGTAGGATCTAGTTGCTGAGCAGGTGTCGCCGTGGGGTCTGGTTGCTGAGCAGGTGTCGCCGTAGGATCTAGTTGCTGAGCAGGTGTCGCCGTAGGATCTGGTTGCTGAGCAGGTGTCGCCGTGGGGTCTGGTTGCTGGGGGGATGAAGGTGTATCAGTTGGTGACGACCCGGCTGGTGCACAGGTGACTGAAATGAGTGCAGCAATGATTAATAAAGCGGGCAACATCAGCGGGAAATGTAAGACTCTCATATTTTCCTCCACAAATAAAATTACATAACAAAAGCTAGATAGCTATACATTAAAATATAGTAAATAGTAGTAAAAATTCTCTTTGTAAAAACGTAAAGTTACATCAATCTGCTTGTCACGAGTAATTATCTCTTATCTGTTACAGATACCCAGAGGAGTACAATAAGCCTTGTTTCCGCGTCAGGTCTTCGCTCTCTCAGGCGTCTTCCGACCTAACCAGAGAATCTTATACCGGCGGCGGCACAACTACCTTGTCGAATGGATGTCGTTTATCAATCAAGCCGGAATACTCAAATACATCTAGAGCCTTTTCATAGAGAGGTAGCTCTATTGCTATGTCTCCATTCCACGTGCCAAGTTTTTGGTAGGAATCAACCGCTGACATTATGGCCTCAATGGAATGGTTTGGGAAAAAGTCAGATATAGCGGAGGCTATGTCCCTAGATGGAGCAGTGTTCGCCCACTCACGCGACCGACGAAATGCAGCTGTAAAACGTTTGGCCGCGTCGGTATCAAGCCATTGCCATCTACAGCATAAGCTGGAGAACGCTACCGGGCCTATCGCTTCGCCGACCGAAGCCAGAACATGTGCCTCGCCTTCATATTCAAGTTGCTGGGGGTATGAACCTTGTTCATGGAAAAAGTCGCCCAGCCCTTCTCGCCATTTCCGCATCATCAATTCAGTGTCGTCAGGTAAATCTGGACCAGAAACATCGGCAGGGTTAATACCTTTCTTATGGAGGGCGTATCGCAGCATTGCCTCTGGTTGACCACCATGCACATACAAGACGTTACCGTCCGAGAGTTTGTCCCACTCGAAGCCGCCATCAGGACTTCTGCCGGCTATAAAGAAGCCATCAAAGCGATTTATCTGAGCAAAATGGGCTATAGGTGGACGCGCTCCTTTATCGAGAAACGACCAGGAGCCCGATACTGCAGACTGCGCTACGTCCGCGTTCCTATTTATCACCTCTGAAATGGCAGGCTTTTCCGGCGTAGCAGGCGAGTATGATGCTTCAAGTCCCTCTTCTTTCAGAAAACCTCCGGCAATAACACCCAGCAGAGGGGTATAAAAAACCGAATGACGGGACGCCATAAGACGCAATTGTTCCATTCCCAGCTCCTAATTTCTTATCAAAGAGATATACACATATAACAGGATTACATATCTGCTGAAACTGTAATCTTATAAATGCAATGATACCGTCCGGGATTATATCGCGCCCAAACAAATCAGGAGTTATTCTCGCAGCAACTGCACTAATCATAGTCGGTCTGTCGGTCGTCGTATCTTCTGCTTGTAGCAACCAAAACGATCAGCCCTCCCCTACCTCTTCCCCAACTACAACTCCTCTTGTAGCCGAACCGACCAAAACGTTTGAGGTTTCTCCCTGGACGGCTGATCCTGTGATACGACATCCACCTAACCTCATGCGAGGAGGCTTACTAAGATTAGCACTTCCAGGTGAAGGCGGCGCTGCCGATCCTCACAACACCATAGCGCCTACCTTGCTGGCATGGGGAACTCCTCTCATATACAGTCGGCTATTCCGCTTTCGTTTTGATGAAGATGCCCCTCTCCCTAACCGTTTGATGGAATGCGACCTATGCGAAAGCTGGCGACAAACGGGACCGCTTTCGTTTGAGGTGCGCCTGCGAGATAATGCCTTCTGGCAGGACATACCACCACTCAATGGACGAAAGGTCACAGCTCAAGATATTGAACTGTCGATGAACCGACTGGCAGACCTAGAATACAAGAACAGTCCGCTACTGCAAAACGTAGAATCTATAAAGGCGTTAGACGACGCCACTATAGGCATAACACTCAAAGGATTTGATGCCGAGTTACTTGAGAAACTTGCGCACGGGGGAGCGTCCATCGTACCATCTGAAACGGCGAATATGCCGGAGGGTTTGGTAAAAACACCTCAAGTAGGTTCGGGGGGGTGGATTGCGGAATCTTGGGGCAGGTCGTTCACAAGGGCAAGCCGCAATACAAATTACTACGAATCGGGGCGCCCTTACGTAGATTCCATCGATATCCAGTTCATAAGCGATCCGTTCACACGTGCAAGTGCCTTACGTATAGGGATTACAGACATAACAGTCACAACAAAAGAGGAGGCCGAAAGCGCTGGGCAAGACCTCCATGATATAACCATCAAAGCCGTTCCCCTGCTAGGGGAAGGTGCAGAGACGGCACTCAACACACTTCGGTCTCCACTAGACTCTCTCGCTGTACGTCAAGCCATATTCCTCGCTATGGATCCAGAGGCGTACCTGGAGAATATATGGGGCAGCAACGGTTTCATAAGTGTAGGTATATCCCCTCCCGACCCTTCTTGGAGCAAACAAGAATTGTTCAACGGTGTCTTCGGAGACAGAGACGAAGCGCTGCGTATCTTAAGCACGTCCGGCTTATCGTCTACTTCGCCACTTGTTATTAAAGCGGGTGAATTTGGAGATGAACACATTGAGTACGCTTCCGCTTTAGCCGAGGCGATAAGTAGCATAGGACTGGCAACATTGGTAGAACGCATAACTACACGAAGGTTTGCGGACGAAGTCTGGCTGGGCGGCGACTACGACATATTCGTGGGGGCACCGCCACCGATAATCGGCACAACGGCTAGACTGTTTACGACTTACCACTCAGAGGGTCAATGGAATACAACGGGACATTCCGACCTTGAACTGGACAGGCTGATAGTCGAACAAGCAGGAGAGTACGATACATTAAAGAGGATGCAGATTTTCCAAGATATAGAGGAGCGTATCATAGCCGGAAGGTACAGGTTCAATGCTGCAAGTCCCTACAAGTGGTGGGTCAGCCGCGATTGTGTGCAGGATCTCAAACCAAACGACACATTGGCAAGTAATGCCTTCTTGACAAGAGTCTGGCTCAATAACTGTAACTGATGAAATGAAGTTACCTACCCAATGGGACGAAACAAATCTCTTCCCCTAAAAAGCATTGATCAATTTCCTTTTGTATGTTCCACTTTGGGACAGTATCCAGAGATATCTGATAGTATGCTGTAACATTAATAGGCAGTAACATCAATCTAGCAAGAGCATTAACTTTAATATGGCCATACTCCTCAACACCCTTTTGATACTTGTTTCTGTGGCGCTGATAACCCTTATACTTGTGCAAACCAGAGGAGGAACCGGCAACCTCTTCGGGCCAGCGGAAGGTAGTTACCGCTCCAGACGAGGTATTGAAAGCATAATCTTCAGAGCAACAATTGCCCTTGGAGTGATATTTCTGGCCGTAGCCATACTGATAGTGTTTTTCAGTGGGTAGCGAAACATAGCAACCTCTACGATATTCTACTAATACAGCAAGCTTGACAAAGGCAAAGTACTCAGCAGTCAGTTCCGCTCATCTCCTCAACCTGTGCAACCTAAGCCCAGGTCATTTCAGCAAGCTAAAAACCTTAAAGACACGCTATGAAAACATAAACACCTCTTGCGCACGGCTGAAGATCCAACCCCACCACTCCTCCACCAGTTGAGTCGCCGAATAGTTTTCAAGATATTGTCCGCCATGTAGTATCCATTCATGCGTCATAGAAAGTGCAACGCAAATCGCAAAGATGCCCACTACGGTCAAACGGGTCGGTTCACTCCCGCCAAAGAAGTGTCTCCGCGCTGCAACAGCCACGAACCAATAAGAGAAGGTATTAGGAAAGAATAAAAGCGTCAGTCGTTCATCTGTGATCTCAAACACCACGTAACCCACAATGCGCAAGATAAATAGAACAATTCCTATACTCCTCTCAACACCTCGCCATCGCATAGCGGACAACATAAATGCGCCAATAAAGACAAGATCGAGCCGTTTGTCCAATTCCTGATAGTTGGAAACTCCACCCAGGTCAAGCCAGCCTCGTATGAACAGGTCTGAATTGTCCATAGCTATCGCGAATATAGAACCTATAAGCGGCCAACGAAGGACAGGCAAAGAACCTAATATACGGACTGCGATTATTATCAGTTCTTCCGTTGTCAATAGTCCAAGCCGTTCTGACTTACAGGAGGTCTTCTGATAAGACGTTTCACTTATGCTACACAGAGAGTATCAGCAAGTGCGCCTCTTAAGTGTCCACTCTGTACCCTGTGCTGTATCTCTAAGTTCCACCCCCATGCCAACTAGTTTGTCGCGGAGGGCGTCTGCGTCTGCAAATCTTCTGTCGGAGCGCGCTTCGTTCCTCATCCGCACAATCCGTTCTATCAAATCTTCATTCGGGCTTTCTGAACCAGGATTATATACATCGGGGACGGCTTCCAACGAGAAACCCAAAATAGTGCTTAACTCTCTGAACAGAGCCTGACAGTCGGACACATCGCCGCCACTGTCCGCTACGTTTTGTATGGTCCTGCGGAGTGAAAACAGGACGGAGACGGCGCGAGGGGTGCCTAGATCGTCGTCCATGCTCTGTATAAAAGCCGAGCGAAACCGCGCAATCTCCGGCTTTTCTCCTGTACCTGAGTCTCTATCCAAAGCAGCCCGCAACCTTTGGATGGCCTTTTCAGAGTCATCTATAGCCGCTTCATCCATCAAAAGAGGCGACCGATAGTGACTCTGAAGTATCCATAGCCGCACTGCGTCCGCTGAATAGTGTTTCAGTAACTCATCAACGTAAGAGATGTTTCCCAGGGACTTGCTCATCTTATCGCCGCCTGGCATCTCTAACAGACCGTTATGCATCCAGAATCTGGCAAAAGGTTTACGCCCCGAGAATGCCTCACTCTGTGCTATTTCGTTTTCGTGATGTGGAAATATTAGGTCAATACCGCCTGCGTGCACATCAATCGTGTCCCCGAAGTAACACCTAGCCATAGCTGAGCATTCAATGTGCCAACCCGGCCTACCTGGTCCCCAAGGACTCTCCCAGCAAGGCTCCTCTGGCCGAGCCGCTTTCCACAAAGCAAAGTCCGCCGGGTTTTCCTTTACAACACCATTTGCGGTCTCTGTATTATTATCTAAATCTTCGTTATTCCTGATGTGTTCTAGAGAACGCCCTGAAAGATTACCATACTCCGGGTAAGAGGTCACGCGGAAGTAAACACTTCCACCTGCTTCGTATGCAAACCCCTTGCTTATTAGAGCATTTATCATATCTATCATTTCAGGAATGTGCTCGGTCGCACGGGGATAGGCGTCTGCGCGTCGGACGTTCAAGGTGTCCATAACCTCAAGGTAGGCTTCAATATTTCGGTCGGCTAATTCAAACGGGTCGCATCCTTCTGTATTAGCGCGTTGGATTATCTTGTCGTCCACATCTGTGAAGTTCTGTACGCGCTTCACTGCAAAGTTGCGCCACCTCAAATACCTGGCAAGGACGTCAAACACTATAGCGCTTAGTGCATGACCCAAGTGAGGACGATCGTCAACTGTAATTCCGCATACGTAGATTTTCACTGAGGCACTGTCGCTGAATTCCAGTTCCTTCTTCTTTCTCGTGAGTGAATCGTAAAGGTGGATGGGCTACCTCCTATACATTGAGGACGAAGCCATGGCCGCTATTCCTTCGCCTGCCCCTATAGCTCCAAGTTTGTCTGTAGACGTCGCCTTGACGTTAACCGCTTCAAGAGGTAGTCGCGTTATCTCGGCTATCCGTTTTTCAAACAAGCTCAACCAATTGATTAACCTTGGTCGCTGAGCGATCACAGTAGCGTCCAACCCCTGAAGCATCCAGCCATTTTCCAATGCACGGTCAAGAGAGATGCGCAAAAGAAGAGCACTGTTTGCATCCTTCCAACGGTCATCCGAAGATGGAAAATGTCGCCCTAAGTCTCCTATACCCGCTCCTCCAAGAACCGAGCTAGCCACGGCGTGCAACAGCACGTCGCCATCCGAATGACCATCTAAGCGCATATCAAACGGCACATCCATTCCCCCTAATCTCAGCTTCCCCCCTGCGATCAAACGATGCGAATCGAAGCCCGTACCACACCGCCATCCTCTACCGTTCCCATTTCGTGAATCCAATAGCGCCTCAGCAATACGGATATCCTCGGGAGTCGTTATCTTTATATTTCTATAATCTCCTTCAAAAAGCGATACTGGCTCACCTAAACGCTCCACTAGTTGAGCATCGTCTGTAACGTCCTCATCCGATGCACTATGCGCTCGCATCAGCAACGAAGTGCCAAATATCTGAGGAGTTTGCACTGCGTACAACGAGTTTCGGTCAAGTGTTTCGCGAACCACTTGGAGGGAGCTACTGGGAAGTTGCTTCCTGTAAGCGAGCTTGACTGTATCTTTCACTGGTACAGCTGCTACTGAAGCCTTGGGGTTTTTATCCCCCTTTACAGCAGTAACGGCCCTTTCAACTATCGCCTCATCCACGATGGGACGCCCACCGTCGTGTACCAAGATAAAGTCCAGCCTTCCGGCCACCTTGATGAGAGCATCTGCCCCTATATGTACCGAATCTCGTCTACGTACACCTCCCCCTATAACCACTCCAATCTTTGACCATTGAGACCATCCGGGCTTTCTTTGAATACTATCGGCCCGATTCGGAGGCACTACCAAAGCGACCGTTTCTATATATTCGGAAGCCTGCATAACGTCAAGCGAATAGTCTACCACGCGCCGTCCTAATAAAGTTGCAAACTGCTTTTCACCACCAAACCTCGTTCCAGATCCTGCAGCCACTATCACTGCTCCTATCAGTACCGTTTTAGCCATCGTTAAGCGGGGTTGATGAAGTTCACAACTAAGTCTATCCCGAAATAGCAGCCCCAAGCTATACCAGAAGATTTTATCGACTTACCTGCGAATACCACCGGTAGAAACTTCCGCAAAGGGTATCTGGTGTTGCCTGCTGCTATACCTGCAATATCGAAAAACGGATTAGGAATTACGCTTCCTACAAAAAGTATCACGGCTCCATAGCGTTTGAACATCCGCTGCACGTACATATATAACCTGTGCCGTTTTAGAGCCTCATGTCCGCTGAATCCTAAAGTGTAGCCAGTGAGTTCTCCTATAGCCTCCGCGGAACCAGAGATTATGCCTATAAAGAAAGGATTCAAGCCCGGCCCCGGTGCAGGTGCTGCCGCGCCGCAGGTGGCCGCCAAAGCAGGAACGGGGATGATGATAGATCCTGCACCAAGTAAATTTATAAGCCATATGCCAGGATAACCTACGGCGGTCCAAGCGAACCTGTCCGTGAACCAAAGATACCCAAGAACCACTAAGAAAATAATGGTCGCCGTTATCCCCAAATACCTAATAAAGGTTATGCTGTTGACCGCGAGCCAGCTAGCTTCATTGTTCCTCCGCGGGTGGGAGTCTTCCCCTTCTCTGTCCATAAGTTTTAGCCCTTACTTCTAGCAAAATGGTCGAAGAAAATACAACCTGTACACAGATCTAAGGTGGCCATATATGCAGGCTAACTTGTTCCGATAAGCCTTTGCAGCCAACTTATCCCAGCCGAGCATGCTACCACCGTGTACCCGTACTTCACCAACTTACCTATAAGAACCCATACCAGAAACTCCCAAAGACGGTAACGCAATGACCCCGCAGCTACTCCGGCAGCGTCAAAGAACGGATTCGGCGTTGCAGAAAAAAAGAACAGTATGTAGCCCCCACGACGACGCATCAAACCGCTGATGCGTTCATAGCCCTTATAACGACGCATAAGGTTCTCACCGCCAGACTGCGCTATCCCAAATCCTATCATGTACGCTGTAATTTCACCTATAGCCGACCCCGTGGCACCCAGCAGCGCCACAAGTGGCAATGACAGCTCCAGGGTAGGAGCTGAGGCAGCACAAGCAAAAGTCAAACCCGGAAGAGGTAGGAATATAGTGGCTGAACCTATCAGGTTGCTTAAAAAGACCCCGCCCAAACCCAGGTCCCTCGGCTCTAAATAGCCCAAACGCCACAAAATAAACCCAGCTCCTACAGTTACAACCACTATCCCCCATACCCCTATTTGAAGCAGATAAAAGCGGGAGCCTATCCATCCTAATATTTCCCCTCCCGGAGCCCGGGAAACCATACTAGAACTGCAACTCTCCGCGTCTTCAGTTAAATCTGTGACACCCTGTTTCGTTTCGGATGATGGCTGTTCAGCTTTCAGATTATTCATAGTCTCAAAAGGGCATCAGCTTACAAAGTCTATAATCTAGAACACAGTAGAATAAGGCTCTCTAAAGGATGTCGCTTATAAGCATTTTACAGTCCTGCTTAGCCTTTATCATCCAGCGCCTCTTCAAACCACAGAATAATCAGCGATATTCCGGGTTTGGATGGTCGAACCTGCAGCCTGCGTCCCATTGTGAACGCTGGTTGCCATGAGCAGGAATCCCGCCCGCGTCTTTCAACATCCTGGCCAAATGAAGCAGGTTCCACGTCATAAATGTTGTATTGCGGTTCGTAAAATCGTTCTCCGGTCCGCCTGATCCCGGATCTAGGTAAGAAGGTCCAGGTCCAGCCTCACCTATCCAGCCGGCGTCCGCCTGTGGAGGTATCACGTAGCCAATATGCTGAAGAGCGTATAAAACGCTCATTGAACAGTGTTTCACGCCGTCTTCATTTCCTGTAACCAGACATCCGCCCACACGGCCATAATATCCATACTGTCCAGACTCGTTCAACTCTCCTGAATTAGAGTAGAGCCGTTCCACTATTTGGGTACATATGGACGACTTTTCACCTAGCCATATAGGTGTGCCAATTACCAATATATCCGCCGCTTTCACTTTTCCATATAGAACAGGCCAGCCGTCTTTCGACCAGCCATGTTCCCTCATATCTGGATAAACTCCCGAAGCTAAATCCAAGTCCACGGCACGTACCAACTCTGTCGATACGTTGTTCCGATCCATGATAGCTTTAGAGATTTTCAGCAGTCCTTCTGTATGTGAAAATTCAGGACTCTTCTTAAGAGTGCAGTTTATAAAGAGGCACTTCAAGTCGGAAAAGTCCCACTTGCTCTGCGAACAAGTCTCCTCTTGGGTATGAGTAAGTGTAGGAGGCATCATACAGTCCTTTCTAAAAACATAACCGTTGTAATCACCTATTAGTGTACTATGGAGAGCAAGTCTTACCCTTATTCATCATTCACCTACAACGTGAATGTTAAGAACCATGCAAAAGCAAAATAGTATAGTCAAGATCATAGGTATATATCACGCAGACGGAGGGATCCTGGGAGAACTCTCCTATGTAGCAGGTAAAATACTGAGCGGTGCTCATTGTGCATTGTGTGATATTACGCACACATTGGCATGGAAGAAGCAGGAATGGGAGGCCTTCCAAACCTCTATCGCGCAACCAGTTGAGCTTCTCCACCTGAATGAACGGAGTGAACAGATCAAGAAGTTTACGGAAGGCAATACTCCGTGCGTAATAAGCGAATCCAAGAACGGATCGCTAACAATGCTACTTGACGCACAAACCTTGGAGGCGGCTGAAGGAAGCGTGGAAAGCTTTGCAAAGGCACTTGAAAGTGCCATCTCCTCTGTAGTAGATCTCTGAGATATAATTGACAAAAGCTCTGAAAACTCCAAAACAAAGACAGACTGAGCGTTTTACATATTCACAAGTGATAAGACGATAAAGCGGGAACAGATAAGATTTCTCCCTGCACCGCTCGCTGTTGCACTCTTCCTCTCTTTTACTATCAACAGGTTCGTTCAGCGCGTGGTTTAGTGGTTTAACTGTATTAGACGGCAGAGTATATAATGAATTGTGCAACCATCGCCGTTATCAGGCCGTCTGTTCGCGGCTAAGCGGCTAAGTGGAGGATTTTATGGCTACACCAAAGGTTATATCTAGAGAAACAGACCTCTCGCAAACCCATTACAAATGGGGATTCGTTACCGATGTTGACACTGACCTGGCCCCTAAAGGTCTAAGCGAAGATATAGTAAGACTTATATCGGCCAAAAAGCAGGAACCAGAGTGGCTAACAGAATGGCGGTTGAAGGCGTACCACGGCTGGCTCAAGATGCAGAAATCACAGGGTGAACCGAGCTGGGCACATATAGCCTACCCTTTGATAGACTTCCAAGACATTTACTATTACGCCGCGCCTAAGTCCCACGATAAACCGCCTGAAAGTTTAAGCGACGTTGATCCTGAAATGCTCGCTGCATTTGAAAAATTAGGCATACCTCTCCATGAAAGAGAACGACTGGCCGGCGTGGCTGTAGATGCTATATTTGACAGTGTATCGGTTGCTACTACAACCCGTGACAAACTAGAGGAATTGGGCATAATCTTCTGCTCTTTCACGGAGGCTGTGCAGAAGCACCCTGAACTGGTGCGTAAATATCTCGGTTCAGTAGTTCCGTATACTGATAATTTTTATGCTGCTTTGAATTCTGCCGTTTTCAGCGACGGTTCCTTTGCGTACATACCGCCCGGGGTACGTTGCCCTATTGAACTGATGACTTATTTCCGTATCAACACCGAAGGGTCTGGGCAGTTTGAGCGCACCCTGATAGTAGCCGACAAAGGTTCGTACGTCAGTTACCTTGAAGGCTGCACTGCTCCAATACGTAAGACTAGTCAGTTGCACGCCGCTGTGGTTGAACTTGTGGCTTTGGATGACGCAGAGATAAAGTACAGCACAGTTCAGAACTGGTTTCCAGGCACAAAAGAAGGAAAAGGTGGAGTTTACAACTTTGTTACGAAGCGTGGGAAAGCGTCCGACAGGGCCAAGATATCTTGGACACAAGTGGAGACCGGATCAGCCATCACATGGAAATATCCTAGCGTGATATTACAAGGAGACGACTCCACTGGAGAGTTTTATTCAGTTGCACTGACCAACAATTACCAGCAAGCCGACACTGGTACCAAGATGATACACATTGGTCAAAACACCAAGTCGACCATAGTCTCCAAAGGGATATCGGCGGGCAAAGGTCAGAATTCATACCGCAGTCTTGTGCGTATAATGCCTAACGCACAGAACGCCGTCAACCACACCCAGTGCGATTCGCTACTGGTGGGTGACAAGTGCGGCGCTCATACCTTCCCATACATTGAAGTGCAGAACCCTACGGCGCGACTGGAACACGAAGCATCAACCTCCAAAGTCAGCGACGATCAGCTTTTCTATCTGATGAGCCGCGGCATATCAGAGGAGCAAGCTCATCATATGATAATCACCGGCTGGAGCAGAGAAGTAATAAAAGAATTACCCTTTGAGTTTGCTCTTGAGGCAACCCAGCTTCTCAAGGTGAGCTTGGAAGGCGCCGTAGGCTGACGACAAGAGCTGCACAAGCCGAAAACTAGGATAGCACTCAGAAACAATCCGCTCCTACTAATAAGAGTATGAAGATCAGACTGGTTTTCTTTACCTTACTGCTGACTTTAGTTGTTGCTTTTACGATCTTATCCTATCTGCCGCTCAATAATTTTCCGTTTCAGGACGAGAGGGAAACCGTACGCGGATACATTGCTTACAGTCTTGACACGGTCCTAGAACCCACATACGCTATCTACAACGCCGCGATTAACTGGATAGTGGAGCTCCCCATATATGGCGGCTTGTTTACCTTTGTAGCAATTACTGGAGCCACGTTGGTGGTAGTACTAGTGGTTTACCTAGTTTTTCGGAACCCGAGAGACAGGATAACGCGCAGAGTCTCCATGAAACTTGAGAGGGAATTCCTCATATGGAAGAATAGAAACAAACGCGGCCAAGTCGAATGCCCCTACTGCCGGCGTTCTTTCCCTCCTGACCTGTTTGACGTAGATCATAAAACACCTTTGGCACATGGAGGCTCAAATAGACTGGCAAACCTTCATTTAGTATGTCGAACTTGCAACGTGCGGAAGGGTACGATGAATCATGAGGAGTTCCGCGCGCTCTACACCCGGGAAGGCATGCGTAAGAAATAAAACCTGACTGAGGACGTAAGCCACCTGCGCTTCTTCACAAAATAAACTGTTCATTCTCTTCTTCGCTTAGCAGGTAGCACTCCTCCTTTGCACCAAAAACCCTGTACCGATTATCTGCAATAACGTCGTATATACGATCACGCAACGGGCGAGGTATGAATCTAACTGCACGCAAGATAGGCCAAGGCCAACGAAGATGAGAAAGGACAGCTATAAACGCATCCGACTTTGTATATGGTTCGCCGTCCGAGTTTATGTAAAGGTTAGAACCCAAATCAATCAGGGGGAAGTCGTACCTAGCAAGCAGCTCTTGGCCTGTTTTGCCTTGCATAGTCGCAATCATCAACTCGTTTGAATGCATCATGAGCATTATGAAACGAACCCAGCCTGTGCACATGGGACATTTACCATCGAATAGCAATATAGGTTTTCCTAAAGGTAAGCTCTCTTGGCTCATCATAATTAATTCAACTTCAAGATATATTAGACTGTCTTATACCTTAAATACTAAGGGACGCGTTCTATTCGACAATGTACCCACAAGTCCTTGTTCTAGTAGCTACGGTTTTAACCACAAACCTTTATACAGCTACTTAGGTTGATCTAGTGATTAGAGTCACAGAAAGAGGGCAAACAGGCTTTATGCTTGAGCCAAGCACTCCCGCCTTAACCTTGGTAGCAATAATATAGAATAATAACTGGTTTCTAATGTGCTGAGCAGGGAATTGGACAGAGTATAAGATGGAACCGCTTTCAGGTAGGCAAGGAGCAATGATGCTAGAAGTGAGAGAGTTGCGAGTCGCGGTTGCGGACGATGAGAATGAAGAAATCCTCCATGGAGTGAACCTTTCGATTAACGAAGGGGAAGTGCACGCAATTATGGGGCCGAACGGTTCAGGCAAATCTACCCTAGCAAACGCACTGGCTGGACGCCCCGACTATGCAATTACCGGTGGAGACGCCCTGTTAGACGGCGAAAGCATAATTGATATGCCACCGAATGAGCGTGCACACTTGGGTATATTTCTGGCATTGCAGTATCCCGCGGAGATACCGGGCGTCAGACCTTGGCAGTTCCTGAAAGCGGCCAGTGACTCAATACGGGAAGCGCGGGGAGAAAAGAAAATGAGCGTGAGACAGTTTTCCGAGCTGTTTGACGGAGAGGTAGAAAAAATAGGTTTCCATAAGGAGCTTGTCAAGCGTGGCCTCAACGAAGGCTTCTCTGGTGGTGAAAAGAAGCGACACGAAGTTTTGCAGATGGCTGTCCTATCGCCTCGGCTGGCAATATTGGATGAGACCGATTCGGGCTTGGACGTAGACGCATTAAGGGTGGTCGGCGAAAGTGTCAACAGGCTGAGATCCCCAGACCGTTCTTTCTTGATAGTTACCCACTATAACCGCATACTGCGCTATATTGAGCCAGACTTTGTCCACATCCTTGTCGGTGGCAGGATAGTCCGCTCTGGAGGAAAAGAGCTATCGGCACAGATAGAAGTGGAGGGCTATGAAAGTATAAACGGACAGAGGGAGAAAGCCTGATATGACTCAGGCAACAGACGTTCCTGCTTTTTACGAAAGTGAGCTCCGCAACCTGCCTACCTCCCTTGCTCTCGAGACACTAAGAACGAAAGCACGTAAAGAGTTTCTGCGGCTAGGTTTTCCCGTTGTACGGCGCGGCAACGAGCTGTGGAAGTATACAAACGTGCGCTCAATAGCCCGTAGGCATTTTAGCCTCGCCTCCCCTACCGTAGTTGAAGAAGTTCCAAACAAGGCACCTTGGGACAACTCATGGCACAACCTGGTTTTTGTGAACGGAAGGTTCTCTCCTAAACTATCCCTAATTCAACCATCTAAAGGGCTTGTAGTTTCAAGCTTGAAGGAAGCCTTAAGCCGGTACCCAGAGAAAGTGTTACAACATTTAGGTGCCCTGGCTCCCTACAAAGAGGACGCATTCGTATCGCTCAGCACCGCGTACATGCAGGACGGGGCCTACATTGAGATAGGGGAAGGTACAGAGGCGGAACATCCTATCCACCTTCTCTTTATCATGTCGGAAGATAAACCTTACCATGCGACCTACCCGCGCTCTCTTATCTTGTGCAGAGAGAACAGTTCCGCAAGCATCATAGAATCCTACGTCAATCTAAGCGAAGGATCGCAGCTCTTGTCCGGAGTATCGGAGATAGACATTTCTCATGGCGCGTCACTTCGTCATTACAGGATACAGATAGAAAACGGTAGTTCGTACCATATATGCTCTCAGCGCGTTGCACAAAGGGAAGGATCAAAGTTTGAGACGATATCCTTAGCTCTAGGTGCTGCCATAGGACGCTACGACCTGCACGTGCACCTGAACGAGCCCAGGGCTGAGTGCTCCATAGAAGGACTTTACCTCACAACTGATCGTCAGCATCAGAGTAATGAGATAAACACAACGCATTGGAAGCCACACTGCACAAGCCGTCAATTTCTGAAGGGTGTGCTGTCTGGAAAGTCTCAAGCTGTCTTCAGCGGTAAGATAAAAGTCGCCCCTGACGCGCAGAAGACGGAGGCAGAACAGAAGGATCTAAACCTTGTGCTTTCGCGGGGAGCCGAGATAGATACCAAGCCTAGTCTTGAAATATATGCAGACGACGTAAAGTGTGCTCACGGAGCCACGGCAGGGCATGTGGATGAAAACGCTATATTCTACTTACAATCACGCGGGCTAGACCTTCGTTCTGCCCGCGCAATGCTTGTACGCGGGTTTGTAAGCGAAATACTAGATAAGTTTGAAGAGCCGTCTCTTCTTGATTATGCCGAACGGGCGGCAGAGACTCTAATGCCTTCCATGCTTGACGCAGCCGATCTAGATATGCCTAAAACCATATAGATTGCACAGGAGAACGGCTATGTACTACCAAGCAGCACAAATTGAAGACATAAAGCCAGGAGAAGCATTCCTGACGGAGGTGGGAGGCGTGGAGATAGTTATATGCAACGTCAGCGGAGAATACTACGCAATAGAAGACGTTTGTTCTCACGATGGCTCATCGTTTGATACAGCTTGTGTTGAAAGCCGGAGGATAACCTGCCCAAGACATGGAGCGGACTTTGACGTAACTACAGGAGAAGCTCTGACTCCACCAGCGTTTTCCCCTGTTCAGACTTATCCGGTTCGAGTACAAAACGGCGTAGTGGAAGTGGATATTGAAGCCTACTGACGGCTCAGGCTCGCGTCTAAAAGCGACCGTTGACGCGGAAAGCATAAGAGCGCAGTTTCCTATTTTTACGCGAGAGATAGGAGGGCTACCGCTGGTTTACCTGGACAGCGCCGCTACTTCCCAAACACCTAGCCAGGTGATAAGCGCCATATCAGACTACTACTGTCGCTTGAATGCAAACGTGCATCGCGGTGTCCACACGCTTAGCGTAGAAGCCACGGAAACTTATGAGGATGCCAGAACTGCAGTGTCTGAATTTGTAGGCGCGCCTACAAGGGAGGGCGTTATATGGACACGGAACACCACTGAATCATTGAACATAGTGGCTTATTGTTGGGGTGACGCTAATGTAAATGAGGGGGATAATATAGTAACCACCGCTATGGAGCATCACTCCGATATAGTGCCTTGGCAGCAGCTCTCCAAGAGGCGCGGTGCAGAGTTGCGTATCATACCTTTGGAAGAGTCTGGAAAGCTGGATGGGAACGAAATATTACGTCTTATTGACGACCGTACACGCATCGTAGCCGCCGCACATATGTCGAATGTACTGGGTGTAGTGAATCCCGTGGAGGAGCTAGCAAAGCAGGCACATCAGCATGGAGCGATATTAGTGATCGACGGCGCTCAAAGCGTGCCACACTTCCCAGTCAGCATGCAGGCTCTAGGGTGCGATTTTCTGGCGTTTTCTGCTCACAAAATGCTAGGGCCAACCGGCGTAGGCGTCCTCTGCGGGCGTAAGGAACTACTAGATGACATGCAACCACTAATGTTCGGCGGCGATATGATACTTGAAGTAACCTACGAATCTGCTCAATGGAACACTCTCCCCTACAAATTTGAGGCTGGCACTCCTAACATAGCTGGATCCATAGGCACAAAAGCAGCCATAGACTATCTCCAAAACATAGGCATGGAAAAAGTGTGGCAACATGAAAGGGAGCTGGCAGACTACACTATGGAACGGTTCAAGGAATTCGAGCGATTCAAGGTCATAGGCCCTCCGGCCGGCGAAGAAAGAGGCGGTGTTGTGTCGTTTCTTCACGAATACATCCATCCTCACGACCTTGGGACCTTCCTTGACGGTATGGGGATAGCTATACGAACAGGTCACCATTGTGCTATGCCGCTCGTCCATAGTTACGGATCTCCAGCCGTGGCGCGTGCCAGTTTTTATGTCTATAACTCTTTTGACGAGGTGGATTTCCTTTTTGAAGGTCTTGAGCAAGCAGAGGAGTTCTTTTCAAGATGAATCGGCCGAATCAAGATTTGGAAGAACTATATAGAGAAGTAATCTTGGATCACTACAATAATCCAAGAAAGTCCACTCCACTTGAACACTTCAACGTCCAGACCAACTTGCTAAACCCGTTCTGCGGGGATGAAACCTCAGTCCGGATCCGAGGCAAGGACAAATTAGAGGCACTAAGTGTTTCCGGCAGAGGATGCGCCGTTAGTCAGTCCTCCGGGTCGCTCATGGCCGAGGTCGTAGGGGAGCTAGACGTAAACCAAGCCCGAACTATAGCAGAGAGGTTCAGAAAGTTAATGCGCTCAACTCAACAGGACGATCTGACAGAAAGAGAGTTGAGTTCTCTTGAAGACTTAACAGCGCTCGCCGGAGTGCGCAAATACCCGGTGCGAATAAAGTGTGCTCTTCTGCCTTGGGATGCCTTGGAAAATGCTCTAAAACAGCTAGCAAGTTGAGCTATCCTTCGCAACTAATTTGTGCTACTCTGGCGTAACCGCTAACAATCAGCTCTGGACACTCTTTTGGAACTACTGAGCTTGAACCTTCCTTGCCAGTTCCTTTTCAATCAAACGTAAGACCGTTTTAGCATCGGCTGTCCCTCGTGTCGCTTTCATCACCTGCCCTACAAGGAATTTCGCCGCCGCTGTTTTACCCTTGGCGTAGTCCTGTACTACTTTCGGATTAGATGAGACCACATCCACTACCATCGGTTCCAGCGATACGACGTCATCAACTTTTGCGAGGTTCATCTCAAATATAAGCTCCTCCGGCGATTTCCCCGTCTCAAACATCGCCTGTAACACCTGCTTGAAGCCACTGTTAGTTATCTCGCCCTGCCTAAACTTCTCCGAAAGCAAGAAAAAGTTATTAGGTTTCACTTTGTCTTCAAATGACAAACCTGAACCGCTCTCATCAAACATACGGATCATCTCTGTATTGAACCAATTGGCCATATTCTTGGCGATAGGCATCTTGTCTTCCATGGAACTGCTTGCCGGTACAAAGGCGAGAGCAGCGTCAAAGTAGTCGGCAGCAAATCTGGAAGCCGTTATGACGGATGCATCGTAATCAGAGAGAGCCCAATCATCCATCAGGCGGCGTTTTCTAACTGAAGGTAACTCCGGCATTCGGGATTTCACCTCATCAAGCCACTCTGGCAGGACAGATATAGCAGGCAGATCAGGCTCGGGGAAATAGCGATAATCGTTTGCCTCCTCCTTGCTTCGCTGAAGACGCGGCTCACCAGCGGCATCATCCCAACCCCAAGTCTCTTGTCTTGGTTCGCCTCCTTCCTCGTATATCATCCGCTGACGCTCTATCTCAAAGCGCACAGCCCGTCCAACAGCACTCACTCTGTTCATGTTCTTCAGTTCAACCTTCTTATTTAGGACATCCAAACCGACCGGCCGCAAGCTTACATTGGCGTCGCAACGGAAGGAACCTTCCTCCATATTAGCCGTACCTACCCCAAGGTAGCGGACTATGGATTGTAACATCTCAATATACAGCTCCACCTGCTCTGAAGTTCGGAAATCAGGCCTGGTAACCACCTCCATAAGAGGCAAACCCGAACGGTTCATATCCAGTAACGATGACGCTGTTTTTCCTGTACCCACATGGATCAGCTTGGCGACGTCTTCTTCCATGTGCACGCGCTCTATCCTTATCACAAAGGGCGGAGAGCAGTCCAGTTCCAACCAGCCACCGTAACATATCGGGATATCATATTGGGATATCTGATACCCTTTCATTAGGTCGGGATAAATGTAGTTCTTACGATCGAATTTAGTCTCTGATGCCACTTCACAGTTCAGAGCTAATCCTATCTGAATAGCCGATTCCACGGCATTTCGGTTTACTGTAGGAAGAGCCCCTGGTAACGCGAGACAAACAGGGCATACAAGCGTATTAGGCTCCACATCTTGGAAACGCGCACTGCACGAACAGAACATTTTGCTTGCAGTTGAAAGTTGTATATGGGTCTCAAGACCTATAACTGCCTCATATTCCATTAATAGCCCTTTCTAATCAAGTGAGGATGGACAAGGTGGACGTCTTCTAAATACGGTAACCATGAATCCAAACACTCCTCTTACCGATATTAGGTTAACGTATTACGCGATCAAGCCTAAACAACGACACTCGTTCATCTACTCTTGAATCGGCAGGCAAACAGTTATCCAATAAACTCCGAGGATACATTAGGCACGGTTATTCTTTCGTAAGCTTAATCGTCTCGCCACCTCCTTCAGCAGCGATCCAAATCTGTGCCCACCTAGGTTACGCTTAGCGCGAGCGCGTCTTCTTGCCGATACCAATCCCGACAATTCTCGGCCTGCAGGGACTGTGCGCTGCCCTTCCTTATAAGTTGCCGCTCGATCTGTAACGGTGATCGAGCTAACCTTCAAAGCTATCTCTTCTAGGTCGTACCCTTCTTCAGATCTGATGCGTGCAACAAGCAAAAATAGAGCAGCAACCAAACCTGACACAACTACCGCTGCCAAGAATGACGCGAGCAACCTACCAGAGGCAAGCACGTCCCACACACCGGTTAGAGGTGCCCACTCCCACCATCCAGTGAGGCTTGGTGTAGGGAAGAAAACCGCCCCGCATATAAGCCCAGCTACTAGACTGACTATGGCCGCTTTTGACCCAAAACGTCGCGAATACATACCCAAAAACACAGGAATAGCACCCGCGGCGCACACAAGATCAGCCAGAAAGAACGGGTACAAAACACTTTCAAAAAAGTAGCCTATCAATATAGCGGGAACCGTCAGAAGCGCGGTAACTACTCGCGCTGATAAGAGCAAATTTTTAGGAGACGTCTGAGGACGTAAACGGGCGGTATCAGCTGCAATTAAACTCGCCATACCGTTCAGCAAAGTGTCAATGCTGCTCATCACCAGTATTAGCGCAAGCAAGACAAGCAAAACTATAGCCCAAAACGGTAATATTTCAAGAGCCAGAGCAAAAAGCGCTATAGCTGCAGGACTGTTCCTACTCAAAACATCCTGTCCCACCGCCCAAAGTCCAAATAGACCACCCGCTACTACAAGAACAATAACTATCACGCCTCCAGCCAAAAAACCGCGGCGTACCGCGGTATCGTTCTCAGCAGCGTACACTCGCTGCCAGAACCCTTGATGAAACAAGTTCGCCGCTAATATCCCTATAAAAAACGTCACGCTCAGTTCTATTCCAGGCCTGTAACTCAAGTCCAGAAGTTCAGGAAAATTTTCACTGACGGGCTGAAACGCTGCGCTCCAGCCGCCGAGCGACGCTATTGAAGCCCCAAGAACAGCCGCGATAAGAGGAAGTATCGCCAAGAATTGGATGCGATCAGTGAATATAGAGGCGCGCAAACCACCGTATGCTGTATATGCGAGCGTCGCAATCGCTATACCGATTATGGTCGGGAGCAATGGTAGATCGGTTGTCAGATCCAGCACACGGGCAATAGCACCCATTTCGGCTCCTGCAAACACTACCATATAGAACAGTATGAAACCAGCAGTAACTACGTACATCACCTTCCCGTATCGGAACCATACAAAGTCGGTAAGCGATCTTCCCTGCGGCGCCAACTGCCGTATTTTAGGACCAAGGAAAGCATACCCGAACAACGGCAGGGCTTGGGCCACGCCATAACCAATTACTGCAATCAGGCCAGCAAAGGTCGCCGTTTCAGCGGGACTAAACAGTATCCACCCTCCCATTATGGAAGCGACAACAGTCGCTAATGACATAGCGGGACTAAGAGATCCTCTCGCGGTGAGGAAAGATTCCAAGTCACGTCCGCGCCGCCTTACATATACCGCTCCGGCGGCAAGTGTAGCTAAAACCGTAGCAACACTAAGAACGAGCACTAAAATATCACCGGACATTAGGTCTCCTCGCATTAAAAACAAAGCCGTCCAATCGGGACGGCACGCGATAAGAAGCTGGCTCTCCCTTCGCAGGCATTATCCCGATCAGGTTCAGGGGTCGGCGAACTTTCGCCCTCTCAGCAAACGCTCCCCCGAGAAAATATATTTCTACTTATATCATAGCGCGAGCAGACCATGAAGCGCAAATTACGTAGATACCCTCACTACTGACAGCCTTAATACAGGTTCGCAAATTTCATTAAATCTTAAGGGTACCTAAAAAGTACCTATCAAGGAGCATTAAGGCTTATTAGAAACCTTGCGTAAGTAAATTCTAGAGCGAGTGAAATATTCTATCAATTACGAGGCATCTGCTTTGAGTTAATTCCAGCCGTCCTTGATTATAAAGCCTAAGGTGTGGGCAATCTTCTTCGGCAAAATATACATAAAAGAGGTCATAGGACGTCTAAATAAGCAGGAGCACCCATAGTTTACTAATGTGAAAATAGCTCTCTTGATCTCATGTCTTTCTTACAGCTTACAGGGACAAAACATTGTGTTTCATTTTTTAACGCATATCAAAGGATCAGTTAAGTCAATAAAAGGCTTCCTACTTCTCGATCTAAACATAGTATTCGCGATCCAACTTTACGTCTATGCCCTTTAGCTCGTACTAATGGCTTGATCAAACCAGCCTCAGTATAGGCCGTTTTTGAAGTTCTTCACTTACGCTTAAACCTTGAAAAGGTCAGGTATTGTTGATCAGTGCTTCCGCCATCGGCTCTATCTTTATGAAGTAAGCAAATAACAAAGCAAGATACATTTTGGGCATTGGTTCTTTCGTTATCTACGTGGAATCAGGTATTACCGCCTATTTATAGGCTGTGCAATTAGTCCATTGGACACTTAAAATCCTCTGCTCACGCGGTACTAATGAACGCAAACCCTTTGATATCCTAAAGTATAGATAGACTGCAGGCACGAACACCTATCTTGTGAGGTCTGAAGCATATGGGAGCTAAAGTCATGAAACAATTACACATTTTGCTTTATTCAGCTCTAACGCTGTTTGCTCTGCTGGCGGTCGCATCCTGCTACCAGTCAAATAGCGGCAGTACTGGATCTGTGTCTTCATCGCCAGGCTATGAACCAGGGCAACAGTTCGCTTATACGTTTGATATAGACGTAACCTTCAACGACGTCATCGTCACTGGAACCGATGATGTTCGGATGCAAGTTATAGACCCTCCCCTGGAAGTTGGAGTTTCTGGGCGTCAGTTTCTCTCCATAAGTGAGGGACAAAGTGCGACCGAGACTGATTTAGCTATGCGCGTTCTGATTGACTCTCTACGTTATCAACGTGTTACTGTACCTGCTAGCGTCTATGGCGACTCTCTTAGTGCAGAGTTTGATATGACAATCAACGACTCAGGGGAGATTATTAATGCAGAAGTGTTCTTCAACGGTGAGGAAGTCCCATCGGAAGACACAGCGTATCTCTTCCTGGGGCAAGGGGTTCTATTCGGCCCAATATCACCCATATTCACTCAGTTCCCCATAGGCCTGCCTGATATTGAAACAGCCTTAGGGCAAACATGGACAAACTCCGAAATCCTAAACATAGGCCCTGCCGAAGCAGGTATCAGCATACCGTATGAAATCTCTAACACTATCTCTTCAGTAACGACTCTGAACGAAACCGAAACGTTTATAGTGGACTCTATCATCAATACAGAGGCCGCTTCTTTTCGCATGGATGACGAGAGTATGGTGGTCAGTTTTGACGGATACACCGCAGAAATTCGCACTTGGTTTGACGTTGAGACTAGACTACCTATAAAGACTGAGGCGTCCTCCAACATCAACGCGCAGGCTCAAACGCGAGAAGGATCCATCAATTACGTGGATGTAGACATCCTCATTCGGATAGGCGTAGAGTAAGCTCTTCGGAAAAATCGGCTGTACAATTCCTGAACACAGGATCCAGCCAAGATGTTCGTTGGATAACATTTATTAGATACGTCTATTAGACTTGCAGCTCTTTTACAGGCCTGAAAGCCAATCATTATCATAAATACGGTTGTGTGCACAATTGCCAGGATTGAAAAAGCGTGCCCAACCCAAAGCTTTTTATATATAGAAACCGGTGCCGTTGATAAGCTACTCAACTCAATATTCTAACCTGAAAATAGCTGTAGTAGGGGCTACCGGCGCCGTGGGTCAAGTGGCTCTCGGTCTGCTTGAGGAGAGGAGACATCCTCGTACAGGGGTGGTCGCGTTAGCGTCTTCAAGATCAGATGGAAAGACCCTACCATATTCGGGAGACTCCTTGACCGTCTACGAGGCAACGCCGGATTCGTTTGAGAAGATAGATGTTGCCTTCATCTCTGCAAACAGTGCTGTGAGCAAGACGCTAGCTCCGGAAGCGATAAAACGGGGTGCTTTCGTTATTGACGATGGTTCGGCTTTCAGGATGAAGGGGCAGGTGCCGCTGGTCGTGCCTGAAGTGAACGGAGCAGACATTGAGAAACACCTTGGCATAGTGTCTATACCGAACTGCATAGTTACCCCGCTGTGTATGGTTCTCAAACCTTTGATGAACCTAGGGACGCCTATCTTCGTAACGGTCGTTACTTTTCAAGCTACCACTGGGGCTGGAGTCGCAGCCAACAGAAGGATGATTAAGGAGTCAAAACGACGCGTCACCAACCCTAACTGTTCACCATTCAACTTTGACCTGGCATTCAACGTGAACCCGTTTATAGACGAACACGCGGGGGATGGTTACACACTGGAAGAGAGTAAAGTGATGATGGAGTCGCGTAAAGTCTTGCACCTTCCGGATCTGCGTGTGTCCGCTACCTGTGTCAGAGTCCCTGTCGAGGTAGGACACAGCGGTGCAGTTCATATTCAGTTTGACGGAGAGGTGAACCCTGCAGAGGCAAGGCAAGCGCTCGCTAATTTTCCGGGCGTCAGAGTGGCGGACGAACCAGACCAAGGCGTCTTCCCTACACCTATCATGGCTGCAGGAGAGAGAGAAGTTATAGTTGGACGGATAAGAGAAGATAAAGCCTTTCGATACGGGTTAGCGCTATGGTTTTCGTGCGATAATCTACTAAAAGGGGCAGCTTTGAACGCTATGCAGACGTTAGAAGAGGCCATCAGGCGAGGCTGCTTAGAAAAAGGGGCTGATTATAGAATCGCTTCAGGTTTATTTTCAGGGTAGGGGTTTAATATGATTAGATCTTTTGGCAGGCTGATGACAGCTATGGTTACTCCGTTCACTGAGTCAGGAGATATAGACTTCACTCGCGCCGGACAGTTCGCGGAGGCGTTGGTTAAGACCGGTAGCGACGGGCTTATAGTGGGAGGTACTACTGGGGAATCTCCTTCTATGAGCAACAAAGAAAAGCTACGCTTATTTGCCTCTATCAAGGAAAATGTCGGGGACAGTGCATCAGTCATAGCGGGAACTACAGATAACAACACTAGACGTTCAGTAAAACTTTCCGAGGAAGCCGAAAAAGACGGGGTAGACGGCATACTTATGACCGTACCTTCATATAACAAGCCAACACAAGAGGGGCTGTACCTCCACTTCAAGGCGATAGCCGAGTCGGTGTCTATACCCTGCATCCTGTACAATGTTCCCAGTAGAACCGCCCTTAATATGGAAGCCGACACTTCGCTACGGCTTGCAGAACTGTCGAACATGGCGGGTATAAAGGAAGCGTCAAGCGACCCTGACCAGATAAACTTCATAATCGCCAACGCGCCAGAAAACTTCCTCGTTTGGAGCGGTAACGATAATGAGACGTTCTCAATAATGGCGGCGGGCGGTTACGGCGTGGTAAGCGTTGCAAGCAACATTATAGGACTTCAAGTAAAGAATATGATGAACCTTATAGTGGAAAGCCGCCTGAAAGAAGCCGCCGCTGAACATCTGCGCTTGTTGCCTTTGTTCAAGGCGCTATTCTGGATAACCAACCCTATACCCGTAAGATATACCCTTAACAAGAGCGGCTTTGCTGTAGGACCTCCGCGTCTACCTATGACCCCTGCCCCACAGGAGTTTCGGGAGAAATTTGATTCTATCTTGTTGAAATACTCAATAGATATAGCACAACTTTGAAAGCAAACGGACTAAACCCACACAGAACGCCAATTAACATCACCGCCATAGGCGGAGGCACAGGCCTAGCCGTTCTACTCAAGGGACTAAAAAAAAGAACCGATAACCTATCAGCCATCGTTACCATGTTCGACAGTGGAGGCTCATCAGGTCTTCTTCGTCGGGAGTTCGGTTTTCTCCCTTTCGGCGACCTACGCCAATGCTTGGCGGCGCTGGCTTCAGAAGGCCGCTCCGAGGCTGCTCTTGCAGAAACCCTGAATCTGAGATTCCCTAAGAATTCCACACTTAATGGGCACTGTGTAGGCAACCTTATGATGGCAGCTCTTGCTGACCTGCATGGCGGCGTAGAAGGGGCTATCGCAGAAATGGCTGCCATGCTCAAGACGTCAGGCCAAGTGGTGCCAGTTACACTGGAAAATGCAGATCTGAGAACGGAGCTTTTGAATGGACACATCCTGTCTGAAGAGGCGGAGCTAGATAACAGGAGTACTCCATTGCCGCCCGTCAAGAGAATATTCCTCAGTAAACAGCTGAAAGCGAACCACAAGGCTATAGATGCAATAATGGGCGCGGACATAGTAGTCTTCGGCCCAGGAGATTTGTACACTTCTATACTGCCGAATCTCCTTCCAGAAGGTATCGCGGAAGCCGTCGCTTCAACATCTGCCGAGATAGTGTTCGTATGTAATCTGATGACTAAGCGCGGAGAAACGGACAACTACACCGGATCAGATTTTGCAAAGGCGTTTTGGGAGTATATCAAGCCCAGAATACCGGACCGTTTCATCATTAACACTGGCACCGACAAACTTTCCAAGCAGGCGATAGAAGCTTATTCAGAAGAAGACGCAACACTTGTAACATGTGACGATGAACAGCTTATACAGTGGACGAAATCGATTCAGAAAGGGGATTATCTTGATGCCGGAGAGATGGCCCATATAATGCGACACGATGGAGAAATTCTAGCAACCGCTGTAATCGAAGGGATCCGCAAATCAAGCAAGTACAGTACGAAGGCTGGATAAATCGTACCTGGCTCTATCGTTCCGGCAAGGACTCCCCATTCCACCCAAAAGCAAGCTCAATAAACCCCAAGCAGTAAAGATGCGCATAGTCATAATAGGACAGGCGGCTTTCGGTAAGTCCGTCCTTCAGAGGCTGACCGACGCAGAATCTTGCGAAGTAATAGCAGTATTTTGCCCTCCAGACACAACTGGAAGAGAGGATGAGCTTAAGCTCGCATCTGAGTCGAAAGGTATCCGAATTGAACAGTTCAAAAGGATGAGAGGAACTGACGCGGTCGAGACTTTCCTATCGCTCACGCCTGATCTGTGCGTTATGGCTTACGTAACCGATATCGTTCCAAAAATCGTTATGGAAGCTCCCAAATTCGGGACTATTCAATACCATCCGTCCCTGCTCCCGAAACACAGAGGGCCTTCATCTATGAACTGGCCTATAATTCAGGGTGAAAAGAGAACGGGCATCACCATTTTCTGGCCAGATTCGGGTTTAGATACAGGTCATATTCTGCTTCAGCGAGAGACTGCTATAGAGCCACAAGATACTTTAGGATCTTTGTACTTCAACAAGCTGTTTCCTATGGGAGTTGAAGCAATCACCGACGCCGTAAGGCTTATCCAGCTGGGTAACGCTCCAAAGTTACCGCAAGATAACTCAGAGGCGACCTACGAGGGTTGGTGTAGAGCCAAAGACGCTGTAATAAATTGGAACGAGGACGGACTTAAGGTTTTCAACCTCATAAGAGGATGCGATCCTCAGCCCGGAGCCAACACCGCTTTAATGGAGAGCAGAATCAGCCTGTTTGACTGTGCTTTGGAAAATTACGGCTCATTATCGACTGACGAACCTGGCACCGTTGTTCAGATTGACGACCAGAGTTTATGGATAGCAGCGCGCAATGCCACAATAAAGGTGGGCAGAGTCAAACCGCTCAACAAACAGAAGCTACCTGCCGGGCCATGGGCTAAACGGATGGGACTAAAGGTGGGCTTCAGGTTCGAAGATTAGGTGAAGTCGTCACGAATTGTGCACATACGTTCATTTCCCCTACCAGGATCCAGCGTACAACTTGACTAACTACCTCTCCTTAGTGCATCCTATTAACTGAACCTATGTCTAAATTTTAGTGAATAGGCTCTAAAACCTTACCGGTAGGAACCTGCTATCTCTTCCACCTCTGACGAATTACCTTCTTGTGTTCTACAGGACGCGTTTAAGGACTACATTAAGTTCCTACGGGACGATACAGATAAGATACGCGTCACTCAAATAGAGGTACTCAAGCTGTTTCGTTGGCTTGGCGGAGATCGGCAAGTATCAAGTATCACTCCTTCAGAGATAGGGCTCTATTCGGCTAATCAGTACCCAAGCACACTAGCTCCCGAAACACTAGTGCGAGTCAAGCTCGTCAAGGAGTTCCTGACCTTCCTTAAAAAGAAGGGGTATACAAAAGACAATCTCTCCACCCATTTCCGATACGCCCGTTCCAGCAACTCTAGCAAAGCAAGCAGAGGAATTGAGCAGCGTGAAGTCCGTTTGACTCGAGAAGGCCACAACAAACTACAGCGTGACTTGGCTAATCTGAAAACCCAGCAGATGGGATTGGCAAAGGAGATACGCACTGCCGCAGCAGATGGAGACGTACGAGAGAACTCTCCGCTTGAAGCTGCGCGAGAAGCTCAAGCCATGGTTACCGGCAAGATACGCGAAATAGAGGAAACTCTCAAAAGGGCGATAATAACGGAAGGTACAAGTACGGACCAAGTAACAGTTGGATCAAAAGTAAAGTTGACCGAACTGAACGCTAGAAGGACCTTCCAATACCAATTAGTAGAATCAAACGAAGCAAGCGCTCTCGCCGGTAAAATCTCAATACAGTCCCCCGTAGGTTCTGCCATCCTAAACCGTCGGTCAGGCGAAGAGATAAAGGTAGCTACTCCACGCGGACAACAAATTTTCCGCATAGATTCTATAACCTAGTTTCCATATAATCTGTGAAGCCTTAATACACACACAGCGCATCGCCCAAGCCTTTGCCGCCACTCCGTTAGCCTGCCAGCACTGATGAACGACGCCACTTTTCCAACCATATGGGTATGGGTTGGTTTCGGCATAGCTCTTGTTCTGCTGCTCTTCCTTGACCTTGTGGTTTTGACCCGCCGAAACCACAAGGTGGGCATACGAGAAGCCTCGTACTTAACCGCCTTTTGGACGACCATAGCAGTATTGACGGGCGTATGGATATGGATACAAGGAGGCGGAGTACTCGGCGCAGAGTATTTTACAGCCTATGTCGCAGAACAGGCTTTGAGTATAGACAACCTGTTCGTTTTCCTAATCATATTCAGGTACTTCAAGCTACCGGAAGAGTATCGGGGACGTGCCTTACTCTTTGGAATAGTAGCCGCTCTAGTTACGAGGGCGATTTTCATAGCGGGGGGATTGGCAATTATCGGCTACTTCTCCTGGTTCCTCTTCATACTCGGCGCTTTCCTAATCTATACGGGCTATAAGATAGCCTTTGCCAGCGACAATGAAGTTGACCCAAGCCAAAACCTAGCGGTAAGACTCTTCCGTCGAGTAATGCCCGTATCAGACGATTACGACCATGATAAGCTCTTGACCCGTACCGCTGCGGGGGCACTTGCCGCTACCCCCTTCCTATTGGTAGTGGTCGCATTAGCCACAACTGACATAGTGTTCGCTGTAGATTCAATACCCACAGTGTTTGGAATATCGACTAACCCCTTCATTGTGTGGAGCTCTAACGCTATGGCAATACTAGGTCTACGTCACTTGTTTTTCCTTCTGGAAAGGATGGTTAATCTGTTCCGTTTCCTGAAGTACGGACTTGCTCTGATTTTGGTTTTTATCGGAGCTAATATGATAATAGAAGAGACCTTGCACCAACTAGGCAGAGAAATCCATGTCATCGGGCGGCAGGCAGACGTCTATCTGTGGCTTGGTGCCATAGTGGCGATACTCATAGGCAGTATAATTGCTTCCGTCTTGTTACCTCAATCTCATTTGGAGAGCGAATCCGAGAAGGATTCTTCCTCCTAGACGGTCATCGCGATAAGGTCTTGCAAACATCCGAGAGAGTACTCTCTACCGATATTGAACGGGAGCTGACGCGCTCTATAGGCGGCGAAGTCAGATTTGACGACTTTTCCCGTGTGTTATACTCCACCGATGCATCCATCTACCAAATGAAGCCATTGGGCGTTGTGCTACCCCGCGACGCTGACGACGTTGCTGCAGTAGTAGAGACGGCACGCCAGGCAGGAGTCAGTGTGATGCCAAGGGGTGGAGGGACAGGACTATCAGGACAGACAGTTACACACGGCATAGTCCTGGACTTCTCAAAATACATGAACAAAGTAAAGAAGGTCAACGCCGAAGAGCGATGGACGGAGGTTCAGCCCGGCATAACAATAAACGCACTCAATAGAGAACTAGCGGATAACGGTATTTTCTTCACTCCCGATCCTTCAACCGCTTCAAGGGCTACTATCGGAGGAGCTATAGGCAACAATTCTTGCGGAGCGCACTCAATCATATACGGCAAGACCGTAGACCAAGTAATAGATATCAGTGCGATATTGTCGGATGGGAGCTCGGTTCAATTTGGTGAACTGAACGGCACCTCGCATCTAGAGGCGAAGATGGCGACCAACACGCTGGAAGGCCAAATATACAGAGGGACAACAGAGACGGCGCAAAAGGCCAGGCAGGAAGTGGAACGTCGCTTTCCCAAGATAATGCGCAGAATAGGCGGATATAATCTGGACCTCATCCAAGACATAGAGCGCGTAAACCTCGCCAAGTTGATAGTCGGGTCGGAAGGTACGCTCGCCTCCGTAACTGAAGCCCGGCTACGTCTGGAGCCGCTACCTAAGGCAAAAGCGCTGACTATAGCGCATTTTCGCCAACTGGAGCCTGCCATGGAGGCCACCGTCCTCGTTTTGGAGGAAGAACCCGCTGCCGTTGAACATATCGGTGGGATGATTATTGAACAGGCGCGCCTCTCTTTGGGTTTCGGGCGAATGCTCGACTTTATGGAAGGGGATCCCAGCGACATCCTGGTCATAGAGACGACAGGTAAAGACGAGGACGAGGCAGCAGCCAAAGCAGAACGTCTAAAAAGCCGTCTATTGTCCCACACGTCCGCCTATGCAGTAGTTACACTTACTCGCCCTGAAGATCAGAAAAAAGTCTGGGCTATGAGGGAAGCTGGATTAGGCTTGATGATGAATATACCAGGCGACGCTAAGCCTATACCGTTTGTAGAAGATACAGCCGTTGCGCCGGAACGATTGCCGGAGTACGCCAGGCGATTCGATGAGATAGTGCGCCGCTATGGGACGGAGGCCGGCTGCTATGGGCATGCTTCCGTAGGATGTTTGCACTTCCGACCAGTCATAAACCTGAAAACCGCTGACGGTGTTGAAAAGATGCGCCAAATAGCGGATGAGATAAGTAGCCTTGCGCTTGAGTTCGGAGGAGTTTTCACGGGTGAGCATGGTGATGGTATAGTGCGCGGTGCATGGGCCGAAAAAATGTTCGGGAACGTCCTGATCCAGAATTTCAGAGATATTAAACGGACATTTGACCCAGACGGACTGATGAACCCGGGCAAGATATTCGACACCCCACCGATGACGGAAAACCTCCGGTATGGTGCCAACTACTTCACCATACCGGTAGATACGACTTTGGATTTTTCGGAAGAAGGAGGGTTTGCCGCCGCCATTGAGAAGTGCAACGGAGTAGGAGCATGCCGCAAGCTCGAAGCTGGTGTGATGTGTCCCTCATATATGGCCACCCGAGAGGAAGAACACTCCACTAGAGGACGTGCCAACCTTCTACGTGCTACAATCACTGGGGCGTTGCCGCAGAAGGATATCTACTCAAGCCGCATGTTCAACGCCCTGGACCTCTGCCTGGAGTGCAAGGCTTGCAAATCCGAATGCCCTTCCAAGGTGGACATGGCAAAATTAAAGTCCGAGTTCCTCTATGGGTACTACAAAAACAAGCACAGACGTCCCTTACGCTCCCTCTTCATTGCCCATATACACATGCTGAACGCGTTGACGGCCAAGGCAGGTTCTTTAGCCCCTCTAGCAAGTAGGGCTATCCGTTCCGTGCCCTTCCGTCTGGCAGGCCAAATATTGGGCATTCATCCCAGACGCCGCCTGCCAAAAATCGCTTCCAGAACTTTTGAAAGACGATTCTTATTACATAAACCGAACACCACAGGATCAAGAGGCCTCGTCGTATTCTTCCACGATACCTTCACCAATTTCAACTATCCGGAAGCCGCAATGGGCGCCGTACGTCTTCTGGAAGCCGCGGGTTATAGAGTGCAGATTGTCGCTAACCGCAGATGTTGCGGACGACCGATGATATCAAAGGGTATGCTGGATACTGCTCGAATCAACGCCGCACACAACGTAGAGGTGTTGCATCCCTTCGTTACAAAGGGCGCCAAAATCGTAGGGTGTGAAGCCAGTTGTGTAGCAACTTTGATAGACGAATATCCGGATCTCTTGCCAAAAGACCCGCGCGCCAAAGAGGTATCAGACGCAGTAGTGATGCTCCAAGAACTGATCACAGAATGCACAACGGACGGCGGACAATCCATTGAGTGGTCGGATTTGAAGAAAGAGGTGAGGTTGCACGTACATTGTCACGAAAAATCTCTGCGTGGAACTAACGCCGCAGTAGAGGCCTTAAACCTGCCCCCTAACTACTCCTGCTCACTTATAGACTCTGGATGCTGTGGCATGGCCGGATCCTTCGGTTTTGAAAAAGAACACTACGAAATATCCATGCGTATAGCAGAGGAACGGTTATTGCCGGCCGTAAGAGACGCCGCTCCATCATCCGAGATAGCCGTCACTGGCATCTCATGCCGTCAGCAAATTGAAGACGGAACCAATAGACGCCCTCGCTACCTCGCCGAAATACTCGCTGACGCGCTGCCCGATACCCTGACGTAAAACCGGGCTCTAAAGAAATTCATAGTGGTCGGGGCAACAGGACTCGAACCTGTGGCCTTCCGGCCCCCAGCCGGATGCGCTGCCAACTGCGCCATGCCCCGACGTCTAAGGAGATTCATCCATAAAACCCGTCTTTATCACTGTATCCGTAGGGAACGGCACTAGACAACCAATTTCAGGGCTCATGGAGAACACATAAAAAGCACTCCCTCACATATAATAATCTATCGTAACACCATATAACACACGTCAAACGGCAGGCGTCTCAACAGCTTACCAAAAACCTTATGCAAGAACTACTATCCCAAACCTCGCAGTTACGTGTACGCGTCGCCGAAGCTGCGGGGCGTCTTTGACCTCCCGGTACTGAAAGAGCGCATAGACGCTCTCGTGCAGCTTTCGATGGACGACCGCTTTTGGGAAAACAGCCGAAAAGCCCGTAAAGTGATGCGTCAGGTCGCAGAACTTCAGACACGACACTCTGCATGGTCGGAACTGCTAAAAAGAGCGGACGAGCTTGAGGAGCTCACCGTAATGGCTGTAGACGAGAAAGAACAGTCACTTACAGGTCAGATAGAACAAGAGAAGGCAGACGTTCAGGAACTCCTTGAGAAGATGGAGCTTGACCTGCAAATGACGGGCGAATATGATTCGCGCCCAGCTATCTTATCCGTAAAATCAGGCGCGGGAGGTGTAGACGCGCAGGACTGGGCAGATATGCTGGTCAGGATGTATGCAAGATGGGCAGAGAGCCGAGGATTCAAATGGGAACTGATGCACCGCGCACCCGGAGAAGAGGCAGGTATAAGGTCATCCACAATAAGGGTGGAAGGCAGTAATGCATACGGATACCTGCAAACAGAAAGAGGCGTGCACAGGCTTATACGACTTTCACCGTTCGACTCCGATCACCGACGCCACACCAGCTTTGCACTGATTGAGGTCTTACCAGAACCAGAAGACGAAGAAGAGGTAAAGATAAACCCGGACGACCTCCACTACGACTTCTTCCGAGCCAGCGGACACGGAGGGCAGAGCGTGCAGAAAAACTCGACAGCAGTCCGAGTCAAGCACATACCTACGGGCATAGTCGTTTCAGTGCAAAACGAGAGGTCTCAATTGCAGAACAGGCAGACGGCGCTACATATACTTCAGGCGCGCCTACTCGACCTTGAGATGCAAAAACGCAGGGAAAAACAACGCAGACTCAAAGGCGAACACATCGCCGCAGAATTCGGAAATCAGGCAAGGTCTTACTTCATACACCCCTACCAGATGGTGAAAGACCACCGAACCAACTTCCAGATGACGGACGCCGTCAAGGTGCTGGACGGCAATATAAACGGCTTCCTGGAGGCGTCTCTCGTGCGGGAAGCCCAAGCCGCACAGCAACAGGAGTGAAGCCTTATATGAACGGAACAACCAACGGAGTTACGCAACAATACGGCAACAGCTTTTAGCAACGTAACCTTGAGGTATCCCAGACATTCTATCTGGCGCTCTACAATTTAAAATAAAAATCCAAAACCGCTATGGTAGAAACTGCACTAGCTAAACAAAAAGGTGAAATAGAGGTAATCCTTTCAAAATGACCATAGGCGTAAAAGAAAAGCGTTTTTTAGATGAGCTTGAGGCGTTATTCACAGGCGCGGAAGTGGACGGAGACTCCGGCTTCGTCAACCTGATGCGGATGAAGCGCTCCCATTTTCAATCCATCCGCCCGCAGCTGATGGAGGAAATTGACAAGCGCGCGAAACCAGATTCCTCCTTCCGCGAGGAACTTTTTGACAAACTCTACACTTTCTTCCACCGCTACTTCTGCGAAAGCGGCTCCATCTATTTCCGCCACCTTCCGGCATTCTCCAAAACCTACGAGCGCGTCTATGAAGACGGGCAAGACGTCGCGCTGTCGTGGAAAACGCAGATGCTCTACTATGTCAAGTCCGATGTGCTTGTGCGCTCAATGCCCGTTGAATTAAGCGAGGAAGGCAAGCCGCAAAACACGAGACGGTTTTACTTTGACGCTTCCGAAGTGGAACACAAGAAAAACAACGAGAAGAGAGAGTTCGTTTTTGCTTTTGGGGAAGCCAAGGCGGGAAATGAAGGGAGGGTTGTCCATCTCAAAGTTTCTTATTCTCAAAAAGGCACAAGAACAAAGACTGATGAAATTATCAAGCAATCCCGTAGAGTAGGTATTTCGCTGACCGATGAGCAACTGCAAAAAGCCATAAGCGTATTCCGCCGCCAGACTGAAGCGGACTTTTTCATAAATAAGGACGCCCGTGGTTTTCTGCGCGAGCAGTTTGATTTGTGGGTTTATCAATACATCTTTCAGGAAGAAACCATCTTTGAGGAAAAAAGAATTAAACAGATTCAGGCGATTAAGGATACCGCCTATGACATTATCGATTTTATCGCGCAGTTTGAGGACGAACTCCGTCGTGTGTGGGAAAAGCCGAAGTTTGTCCGCAACGTTAATTATGTAGTAACGATTGACAGACTGGCGGACGAGGTTTTAAAGAAGATAATACAACATAAGGGGGCAGAAAAGCAGATTGCCGAATGGCGGGAACTTGGAATGGTGAATGACTATTTTTCAATGAAAGACATTCTCAGCAGGCAGAAAAGTATAGGCGATAAGAACGGTGTGAATCAGAATCACAAATTTCTGCCTTTGGATACAAAGCATTTCAAGGATTTAGAATTGAAGATTCTTGACGAGTTAGGAAATTTGGATGAAGTGTTGGATGGTGAATTGGTGCATAGTGAGAATTGGCAGGCGTTGAATAGTTTGGGGACAAGGTATGCGGGACATGTACAGTGTGTTCACATTGACCCACCCTATAATACGAAGACGAGTGGCTTTCTTTATCGGAATGAATATCAGCATTCCAGTTGGCTGACCATGATGGAAAACCGGGCAGCCCTGGGTGCTTCGTTTCTCTCTGATAATGGCTCTTTTCTATGTCATATTGATGAGCATGAATACGAAAGGTTGCATCTCCTGATGGACAGTATCGGCCTGTCGAATGCGGGAACGGTAATTTGGGACAAAAAGAACCCTATGATGGGTGCCAAGGGTATTGCGACCAGGCATGAGTATATTTTGTGGCGCACCAGACATGAGGGAGCCTTTTATCTTAAAAACACGAACATCCGGCTGATTCTCGCCAAGGCTAAAGAACTCATTTCAAAGCATGGTGGTGTGGGTGATGCAACACGCAAGGAATTTTCTCTGTGGGTTGTTAGCAATAAAGATTTTTCGGGCGGCGAACGCGCCTACCAATTTTTAGATAACAGAGGGCAAGTATACAGGGGAGTGGCTATGGTGTGGCCGAATCCTAACCCGGCTCCTAGTAAATTCTTTGTTCCGCTAACGCATCCGGTGACTAAAAAACCGTGTCTGGTTCCAGAAAGAGGTTGGTCGCAGTCGCCGGAAAAAATGAAAGGACTTCTTGAGAAACAAGAGATTTTGTTCGGTAAAGACGAAACTACTCAGCCGCAGCGCAAGATATGCCTAAAGAAAGAATCCAGACGATCAGTTTCAACAGTCATTCAAAACGGCAGAAGAGGAAAAACAGAAATAGATAACATGCGGTTGGAATTTTCATATTGTCATCCGACTTCTCTTTACGAAGAATTAGTCAATGCTTCTTCAATAAATGGAAACGGAGTGACGCTTGATTTTTTCGCCGGTTCCGGCACCACTGCCCACGCAGTCATCAACCTAAATAGAGAAGACGGCGGCAATCGAAAATACCTACTTATTGAAATGGGAGAATATTTTCATACCGTCCTGCTCCCCCGCATAAAGAAGGTGGTCTATTCCAAAGACTGGAAAGACGGCAAGCCCGTTTCCCACGAAGGCATCAGCCACTTCCTCAAATACTACACACTGGAACAATACGAGGAAACCCTGCAAAACTCCCGCTACAAAGATGGTGAACAACTGGAACTAGACAGCACAAAATCCCCATTTGAACAATATGTATTCTTCGGCGACGACAAACTCGCCCATATCGTCAAACCTTCAGAAAATGGTGAGCTGGACATCAACCTCCAGGACCTATACCCCGACATAGACATCGCTGAATCCCTGTCAAACATTCTCGGAAAACAAATCCGTAAACGCACTGCGGACAGCGTAACCTTTGAGGACGGCACAACTGAAAAAACCGACACGGCAACCATGACCGCAGAAGAGAAACAGCGTTTTGTATCGCTAGTCAAACCCTACTTGTGGTGGGGGGAGTGAGAAAGATCCATGTACGCGAAGAGAATCCGTATCGTCAATTACGGTCCAATTGACCAACTTGATATTACCCTACCCTTCAACGGGGAGCATCCTAAGCCGATCTTGCTGGTTGGGGAGAATGGCTCTGGAAAAAGTATCGTGTTATCTCATATTGTTAATGGGTTGATGAGTATGCAGGGCGTTGTCTATCCAGAAAACAGTGAGATTGAGAAAGGGAAAGTATATAAAATTCGTTCTTCTCTATATATCAGATCTGGTTCTGAATACTACTGGGAGCGGGTTGATTTTGAAAAGGACTTGTATTGTGAAGAGGTAATTCTGCGTCGCCTGAAGAAAGATTTTCTTATAAAACCTGCCGATATTATTGGAGCAAATTCATTTGATGATTTATGGAACTCTATGAATGATGAAGAAAGCAGTGTTCTTAAGAACAATTTTTATTCAAATGATATTTATCCTAATCCGGCTATAAAAGATATTTTTAACAATAATTGTGTCCTTTATTTTCCTCACAATAGATTTGAAGAACCAGCATGGTTGAATGAGGAAAACCTAAGAACTAAAGCTGAATATATGACTCTAAAACATACTACAGGATATACAGATCGCAAGATTATTAACTACTCATCACTTCATGACAATCAAAACTGGTTATTTGAAGTAACATATGATTCTAACGTCTTTGAGAAGAAAACTGTCTCACTGCCTTTTAATGTTATCAATCAAAGTAAAGAACCTAAACCAATCTTGCCAATTGATGCAGGTTATAGCGGTGAAGCGACAACAATTCATAATATTGCCATTGATATAGCACGACTGGTCTTTGGTGCAGATGGTGATTTACGTTTTGGAATTACGAGAAGACAAAACAGAAAAATTTCTCTAATACGAGACAAAAACACTCTTGTTCCTAACATTTTTCAATTGTCTAGTGGTGAGGCTTCTTTACTGAATCTGTTTTTGTCCATCTTGCGAGACTTTGACTTGTCATATACTTCTTTCGGAAAAATTGAAGATATACGCGGTATTGTCATTGTGGATGAAATAGATTTACATCTGCACACTATCCATCAGTATGAAATACTCCCTAAACTGATAAAAAAGTTTCCAAATATTCAATTTATCGTTACAACTCATTCTCCTTTTTTTGTTCTTGGTATGGAGAAATTTTTTGGTCAGGATGGTTTTGCCTTGTATGGATTGCCAACAGGGAAAAAAATTAGTCCTGAGGACTTTAGCGAATTCCGTAGTGCTTACCAATCTTTTGCTAAAACAAAGCAGTTTACAGAAGCAATAAAAAATACACAAAAACCTATCGTATTTCTAGAGGGTGCAACTGATGTAAGGTATTTACAAAAAGCCGCGGAATTACTTGATCGGAAAGAAGTACTTCAGAGCATCCAAATAGAAGATGGAGAGGGTTCTGGAAATTTAGATAAAAGATGGAAATTTTTTAATTCTGGGTTTGCAAACGTCATCCCTCAAAAAGTAATTCTCCTGTATGACTGTGATCAATCAAAAGAACCTAATAGCAAAGGAAATATGTTTAAACAGAGTATTCCTAAGAAGGAAAACCATCCACTTAAAAAAGGCATTGAGAACCTGTTTGAGAAGGTGACTATTGAAAAAGCACGCAAACATAAACCGGAATTCATAGACAGCATTGGAGCGCATGCAAAGACTGAACGAGGAGAACAAAGAAAGATCCCTGAAGAATGGATTATCTGCAAAGATGAGAAGACAAACCTGTGTACATGGCTTTGTGAGAATGGAGATATGGAGGACTTCAAGCATTTTGAAGAGGTATTCGATTTACTGGAAAAGATACTTACTAACAGCAACGATTAGCATGTTGCAATTTCATCAAGGTTAGCAGAGGGAAAATCTGTAGTCAGACCGTGAGTATGGCAGCTTCTGAAGATGGAATTTTGGAAAAACAAACCTGGCAAAATAATGATAGAAAAAGAGAAACAGCGTTTCATGTCGCTCATCAAACCCTACTTATGGTGGGGATAATAAAGCCGGAGTAACAATATGGGAATTCAACTTTATCCAGCAATTAGTCTTGGCGCCGTTTCCGTTGATGTGCAGTCCATTGCTGATAAAATAGAATCCAACCAATGTATGTATTCTTCGGTGACGACAAACTCGCCCATATCGTCAAACCCTCAGAAAATGGTACCCTAGACATTAACCTCCATGACCTATACCCCGACATAGACATCGCTGAATCCCTGTCAAACATTCTCGGAAAACAAATCCGTAAACGCACTGCGGACAGCGTAATCTTTGAGGACGGCACAACTGAAAAAACCGACACAGCAACCATGACCGAGGAAGAGAAACAGCGTTTTATATCGCTAGTCAAACCCTACTTGTGGTGGGGGGAGTAAAAACTTCTAATGAGTTCAAAGGTTGAGAATGTCAATGTTGATGTATTACGTAAGTGCCGTGAGCAAATGGCCTTTGACATTACGTATGTTAAGAAAAGTGTAAGCTCCATAGAGGCCATTGAGGCGGGAGAAAAACGCCCAACTTTCAAACAGCTAGAAACTTTAGCAGGGTTGTATAAAGTGCCGCGATGGGTCTTCATAGCAGACGAACTACCCTCCAAATATGACTTTGCTAAATCTGTACCAGCGTTTCGTCAATTTATCGACCAAGAACCCATTGGTTTTTCCGACTGGAAAATACGGAGAGTGGTAGCGCAAGTAGAACGATTTCGCGGTCTGATGATTGAAATACAAGAGGATTTAGAAGAACCTCTAACCCCTTTTGAGCTTCCGAAACTGCAAAATAATTTATCAACTAATCAATATGCAAAAATAATCAGAGAGTGGTTGGACGTAGATGGAAACCTTCCATTCCCAAAGTGGAAAGAAAAGCTCGAACAGAAAGGGATTTTTGTTTTTATGACTAGTAAATACAGAGGTTGGTCAAAGATTGACAACATGCTGTTTCGTGGATTGTCAATAAACTACTCAACACTACCAATTATTATAATCAATGATTCCGATGCGAAAAAAGCACAGTCTTTCACTTTATTACATGAATTAGGGCATTTGATTAAAAAGGAAAATACAATAGACAGTTGGAGTGAACAAAATAGAGAAGTGGAAAAGTGGTGCGACCGACTTGCCGGCAAAATTTTGATGCCTGAAAAACAGTTTCGGGAAGAAGTCTTCCACATCAACATAGAAAGTGTTAAAGATGTAAAAAATCTGTCTGAGAAATTTCAAGTCAGCAGTTATGCGTGTTTGGTCAGATTACAAACCCTGAAAATTATTAGTCAAGAGAAGTATTCTAAATTACAAGAAGACCGAGAACAAGAATACGAGAAAATACGGGCAAGGCTCAAAGAACAAGACAAAGGACCTCCAAGAAACAGATCCAAAGAAGCTTTTGATCAATACGGGCAAATTTACACTAAAGCACTCTTTCAAGCTTACCACAATGAAGAGATAGGTTTACACAAACTGTGCCAGTCATTTGATTTAAAGCTTGTGTCACAAGTCATGGAATTGTTAGAGAAAAGGTTATGATCCAACGCTTCTGTCTTGATGCGAACGTCTTTATTACGAGTTGGAATATACTCTATCCAATAAACATATTTCCTTCTCTTTGGGATAGGCTTGGAGAAAATAAAGCCAAAATAATATTAATAAAGCCAATATATGACGAGATTGACCCAATAAGTGACAGGAATAAATCTGATAATGAAAAAAGAGGGAAACATCCTCTGAGGATGTGGCTTAAAGATAATGGTTTTACAGAAACTCCGGTTGACAATAGAGTGGAGAAAATTTCATTGGGTCTGGAACAAAAATACGAGATTGATAATAATTCCAAGGGAGCAAATGAACAAGACATAAAATTAATTGCCTATGCCAAAGAAAATAAGTTAGAGATTGTTACATTTGAAAAGATACAAACGCCTAACCCGCCAATCAAGAAGACTAATTACAAAATTCCTCTGATTTGTGATAAAGAAGGTGTGACCCATTTAGTTTTTGTGAAAATGCTCGAGAATTTTGGAATAAAAATTTGAATGCCGCCCCTCCTTGAACAAATCATCACCCAACCTCTAAACTACGGCGATCTGCCTGAAACCTGGCAAGTATCTGATATCCAACGGTTTTTATCACAAAAGACACTATACGATTACCAACGATCCGCTCTGGAAAATGCAGCACGGGCTCTTCATCTTTACTACGGGCAGGAAAACGAAGCAAAATGACGAAAAAATAGAATCAGCGTTTCGTGTCGCTAATCAAACCCTACTTATGGTGGGTAGAGTAAAGCCGGAGTAACAAGATGGGAATTCAACTTTATCCAGCAATTAGTCTTGGCGCCGTTTCCGTTGATGTGCAGTCCATTGCTGATAAAATAGAATCAACCAATGTATGTATTCTTTGGCGACGACAAACTCGCCCATATCGTCAAACCCTCACAAAATGGTGAACTGGACATCCACCTCCAGGACCTATACCCCGACATAGACATCGCTGAATCCCTGTCAAACATTCTCGGAAAACAAATCCGTAAACGCACTGCGGACAGCGTAATCTTTGAGGACGACACAACTGAAAAAACCGGCACAGTAACCATGACCGAGGAAGAGAAACAGCGTTTTATATCGCTAGTCAAACCCTATTTGTGGTGGGGGGAGTGAAAAATGGTATACTTCCCATCATCTGGAGCAAATTATGGATTTTGAATTACATATCAGGAATATAGGCAAGCTCACCGATGCCAATATCCGTATCGGGCAATTCACCGTGTTTGCCGGACCAAACAATACGGGAAAAAGCACTGTCTCGAAATTGCTGTATTCTCTTTTTGATGCAATGAATACAAATACTGCTGAAGTTTACATACAGAATTTGCTTAGACCGGTCATAGCCAACCTAAATCGTTCGATGAGTCGAGAACTACCAATAAAAGACGACGTCAAGAAAATATTCAGCGACCATTTCGACCAATTGGGGAAATTGTCTGAGAAACTCAGTAACACAAGCGCCGAAGAAGTTATTAACTCTGTAATAGAATACAAAATCAGAGAGAATTTGATTAACAATTTTCAAGTGCCGAGTTTAGCCGATTTAAGGCGCAGGGAAGATGCTCTATCTGAGGTCAATATTGAAGGTCTTGGAGAATTCACATTTGAAAATGGAAATATTAAATTGGATATAGATCTCGGTGGGTTCTGGAAATTGCAACAATGTCCTAACGTGATCTATCTGGAATCACCTATTTACTGGAAATTAAAGAACGCTTTGGAAAATTTTCGTATTTCTCCGAGATACCGGCCTAGAAGAAGGAAGTCGCTTAGCGGTGTTCCCGGGTATTTCTATGATCTGTCAGTCGCACTCAGGCAAAAATACACAGGTGATATTGCTTTTCCAGATTTATATAAAAAACTGACAAGCAAAGACATCCTCGGCGGGAAAATCACAATCTCTGAAAGTGAGGATTTGTTGTTCCAGGAAAATGGACGCAATTTCCCTTTGTCTCTAACCGCCATGGGAGTTGCCAATCTCGGTATCTTGGCGCTGTTGATTGAACGTAAGGTTCTCGATGAAGATACTTTTCTTTTTATTGACGAACCGGAAGCGCATCTGCACCCGGCGTGGCAGGTGATCATGGCTGAAACCTTGTTTGAGTTGGCGAAAGGCGGAGTAAACGTCGTTATTGCTACCCACAGTGCAGACATTCTGAAATGGCTGGAAGTGCATGTAAAAAAGAATCCGGAATACAAAAGCATGATCGCCTTGAATAAATTTCCGGCTGACAGTTCAGGTCCGAAAGAGCAGGACTTTGAAGACAAAATTGCGTCAATCAAGCAGGAGTTGACGAAACCTTTTGCAGATTTATACACGGCGGGATTGTGACTTTCCTTGAGCAATTCAGCGAGCCAATAAAAATTGCCGGCAAGTCTATCGGTGATAAATATCGTGCGTACAAAATGGATAGTACATACTACAGTAAAGACATGAGAAAAACGGTCGGTTTGGGTACTTGTCATTGCTGTGATTATTTCTTGCCAAAAGATGGCTCTGTTATCCTCATAGAAGAAACGCGATTATTAAAGAGGGTAAATAATATTAGGAAAAAGTATAGTTACCTTAATGACAAAGATAAGGATGATGCTGTAAGAAATTGCATTCTCACAAGGATGCAATTAAAGGCTTATGGAGCAATGCTGGTTCTATGTAGGTTAGCAATAAAATATTCCAGCGCAAAAGATCTTGTGCAGGACAAGAAGTATCACTTCTGGCTTGTTGTGAGCAGCATAGAATCAGAAGAAGAAAAAAGATACTTTGACAATCTGAAAGACTCTTTGCGAGGAAAACTAAAAGATGTTCTGGGTACAAAGCTGTTGGATGGTGTGGATGTTTTGTCATCTGAATATTTGAAAGACAGGTTGCCGCATAATTACCGCCTTCCTTGAATCCATAGCCGAATCCCTGAACTACGGCGACCTGCCTGAAAACTGGCAAGTATCTGATATCCAACGGTTTTTATCACAAAAGACACTATACGATTACCACCGATCCGCTCTGGAAAATGCAGCACAGGCTCTTGATCTTTACTACGGGCAGGAAAACAAAGCAAAATGATGAAAAAAGAGAAACGGCGTTTCGTGTCGCTAATCAAACCCTACTTATGGTGGGGAGGAGTGAACTATGCTTACTGATTCTGAATTAATAGAAATTATCAATCGTGACGAGAGTGATCGTGTCGAGTTCACTGAATCCACGACGGATTTGGATAAAATCCGGCAAGCTATATGTGCTTTTGCCAACGATCTTCCTGGCCATGAAGCGCCCGGTTTTGTTTTCATAGGAATTAAAGATGACGGAAGTTGCGCCAACCTGGTTATTGACGATATCCTGTTACAAAAACTCGGAGGACTGCGAAGCGAGGGCAAGATTCTCCCTTTTCCAATGATGCAGGTTAACCGGAGGAATCTTAATAACTGTGAAGTTGCCGTGATACAGGTCGAACCTTCAGAGAATCCGCCGGTAAAAGTTGATGGCAGGTATTGGATTAGGGTTGGCCCAAGGCGCGGCCAAGCTAGTGCTGAAGAAGAACGCCGCCTGACGGAGAAACGGCGCTGGGGGAATTTGCCTTACGATATGCACGGAGTAAGTAGTGGGTCTGTTGAAAAAGACTTGGACAGACAGAAATTCAGACACGAATACTTGCCCGTTGCTGTATCGCCGGAGGTGTTGGAAGAGAATGACCGTGATTCCAAAGATCAACTGAGGGCATTGCGTCTAACGACCAATGATGACATACCGACAGTGACGGCAATTCTTATCTTGGGGAATGATCCAGGTGCTTGGTTTCCGGGGGCATATATTCAGTTTGTGCGGTATTTGGGCAGTGAAGTCACGGGCCCTATTTTAGACCAGAAAGAAATACACGGAACTTTACCGGAACAACTTATTGAGCTGGATAAAATTTTGAAAGCGAATATTTCTATTGCACTTGGCACGAGCGGAGAAACGCACGTGGAAAAACCGGACTATCCATATGAAGCATTACGCGAACTTGTTCGTAATGCAGTCATCCACAGAAACTACGAAAATTCCAATGCGCCTGTTCGTGTGTATTGGTTTGCCGACCGGGTAGAAATTATTAGCCCTGGATCAGTTTATGGTGGAGTAACACGGAAAAATTTTGGGGTGCCCGGTATTACCGACTATCGCAACCCTACTATTGCCGAGGCGATGAAGAATATGGGATTTATGGAGAAATTCGGTGTCGGAATTGCCACGGCCAATGATGCATTAAAGAAAAATGGAAACCCGCCGCTAAAATTTGATATTCAAGATACGATGATTCTTACCACGATCAGGAAACAGGAAATGATCAGGATCAGGAAACAGGAAACGATAATGAAATCCATCGCATTTTTTAATAACAAGGGCGGCGTGGGAAAAACCTCTTTGGTCTATCATCTTGCTTGGATGCTTGCCGAACTCAATTATCGTGTTATTGCCGCCGATTTGGACCCGCAAGCCAATCTGAGCGGCATGTTTTTGGATGAAGAGAAGCTGGACGTCATTTGGCAAGATGCAAGACCGAAAACCATTGATAACGATATTGCTCCGCTGTTTGAAGGAACCGGAGACGTATCAGCAGTACCGCATATCGAGAAAATAACCGACCGGGTTGGTTTATTGATAGGAGACCTTGCGCTTTCCAAACGTGAGGATGAACTTTCGACACAGTGGCCAATCTGCCTGGACAAGGAATCCGGGCAGACGCGCGCGCTTCGGGTAATGACAGCATTTGCAAGAGTGATAAACAGTGCAGCAGAAAATTTTGCGGCAGATTTTGTCTTGGTGGATGTTGGGCCAAATCTCGGTGCTATTAACCGCGCCGCATTGATAGCCAGCGACTACGTGGTGGTACCGCTTGCACCTGATTTATTTTCACTTCAAGGGTTGCGTAATGTGGGGCCGACTCTCAAGACATGGCGCAAGGCATGGCAAGATCGTGTTGACAGAAAACCGGATGATTTGGACTTTGATTTGCCTGAAGGCGAAATGGAATCGCTCGGTTATATCGTCATGCGCCATTCCATCAGATTGAACCGCCCTGTTAAGGCATATCAGAGGTGGATTGACAAAATACCGGAAGTTTATGAAGAATCCGTTATAGGAAAATATACCGGATTCACCAATCGGTCTATTGATACTGATACGAATCGTCTGGCACACCTCAAGGACTATCGCTCGCTGATGCCATTGGCTCAAGAAATGAACAAGCCCATGTTTATGCTAAAGCCTGCCGATGGCGCTATTGGTGCGCAGCAAAATGCTGTCTTGAGTTGCTACCGAGATTTTAAAGCCCTTGCCGAGGAAATCACGGCTCGGATTGATCCTGATAATAAATGACTTCGCCCATGCTTGAAAACGTCGTTACATCTCTGAATTACGGCGACCTGGCGGAAACTTGGCGAGTGCCGAAGATCGAGCAATTTTCATCGCGCAAAATGCTTTATGACTATCAGCGCTCGGCGCTGGAAAATGCAGCAGGGCTCTTTATCTTTACTACGGGCAGGCAAACGAAGCAAAATGACAAAAAAGAGAAACAGCGTTTCGTGTCACTAATCAAACCTTACTTATGGAGGGGGAGTAAAATTAGAGTGACAAGATGAGAACTCAGCTTTATCAGCAATCAAGCTTCCATCCATTTCCGCTGACATGCAACTCATTGCTTATAAAATAGAATTCAAAAAGGGGGAACAATAATGACAGACCAAAGTCACAGAGACATTGAAACTGACCTTGAGGAACTGATCGCCAAAATGGAAGAATATCTATCCCCTGATAGGAAACGGCTGATAGATTTGGCATACAAACTATCAAGACGGGAACCGGAGCATGTAGAAGTTATCACCTCAAACTCCACTTCTTCAATTCCTAATCCTAACCAGACCAATGCCTAATCTGTCTGAGGTAAGAGAAGCAATCCACGACAAGATCCGGTTGTCGGTAGCGGACGAGGTGCGTAGAAAATACCTCAAAGATCTCGGCGAATTCACAAAGCGGGATACCGTTATTTACGCTTCTGCTTTTTCTGTTTTCAAGCCAAACGTGCCCGGTGAATTAATTTCCATAAATGATCAGGACGTGCACCATTTTATGTCGGTTTTGCACAAATTTTCAGGGGATAAATTGGATATTATCCTTCATTCTCCAGGTGGTTTCATAAATTCCGCAGACCAAATAGTGCAGTATTTGCGCAGAAAATATGATCACATCCGGGTTATAGTGCCTCAAAATGCAATGTCTGCGGCGACTATGATCGCATGTGCAGCAGAGAAATAATTATGGGCAAGCATTCTGCTTTGGGTCCCACTGATCCAATGATTACTACTCAAAGTCAGCTCTCAATTTCCGCACAATCCATTTTAAGTGAGTTTGACAAAGCAAAGGCCGAAGTGATTAAGAATCCTGATCAGGGATTGAAAATAATTGCTTTGGAAGATAACCAAGACTTACAAGAAAAAGTACTGTCCGTTTTTCATGCCGCGACTGTTACCTTTGAAACTACGCAATGTGTAAAGATGGTGGAAAATCATGAGGGGCGAGGTGTTTTCAATCAGTTAAATTTCTCCCCACCACCAATGTTAATGGGATTGCCTCCCGACAAGTGATTCATAAACCATGGCCAAACTGAAGTATGGCCGCCCCACTCCTTGAGTCCATAGCTCAATCCCTAAACTACGGCGACCTGCCTGAAACCTGGCAAGTATCTGATATCCAACGGTTTTCATCACAAAAGACACTATACGATTACCAAAGATCCGCTCTGGAAAATGCAGCACGGGCTCTTCATCTTTACTACGGGCAGGAAAACAGATGGCAAGCAAACGAAGCACAGGATACCAATAACCAACGCAAACAAGATTTTGCCGGTTTGTATGCGCGCACCGGACAATCACCAATAGCCGAACTTTCAGTAAAAAAGTACGAACGCAACGCGGACAGGCGTAATGAAAAACAGAATCCTGTATTTAAGATACTCTCGGAATTTATTAATTTTCATGGCGATGTTATTCCATACTCTCACCTCATCAACCGCATGTGCTTCTGGATGGCCACGGGGAGCGGCAAAACGCTCGTTATGGTCAAACTGATTGAACATCTGCACTCTTTGAAAAAACACGGAGAAATACCACCGCATAATATCCTCATTCTGGCACCCAGCGAGCATCTGATCGGTCAAATTCGCCATACTATAGACGAGTTCAATCAGTCCGGCAAACTGCAAATAAACCTGGTTCCTCTGCGCCAAACAGGCAGGGGGCCGTATCAGCAGAAGTTGGGTGATTCAGCAACGGTCTATTATCACCGCAGCGACAACATTTCTGATGTTCAGAAAGATGCTCTGACCGATTACCGCACATACGAAAACGGCGGGAAGTGGTACGTGCTTCTGGATGAAGCGCATAAGGGCGGCAAGGACGAGTCCAAGCGGCAGGCTTATTACGCAATCATGGTGCGAGAGGGGTTTCTGTTTAATTTTTCCGCGACCTTTACAGATAGGGTAGACATTCTAACGACAGTCAAGAAATATAATCTGGAGGAATTTACAAAGAACGGCTATGGAAAAAGTATTTACCTGAACGAAAGGGAATATAGCGCGTTCAGAAACAGAGAAGAAGAAATCAGCCACGCGGAAAGACAAAAAATCGTCTTGAAGTCCCTCATAACCCTTGCTTATGTATCCGTGCGTGTTGATATGCTCCGGGAGAAAACCGGCTTGAGAGAACTGTATCATCTCCCTCTTATGTTGACTTTGGTTAACTCTGTAAATACGGATATTGAGAACGAAAGAAACGATTTGTGGGCGTTTTTTCAGACATTGCGTGAAATCGCCACAGGTGAGATTGACGGGAAGATTTTTGAGGATTCAAAAAAGGAACTGATTAAAGATTGGGAAAACGCGTCGCTTCTTTTTGGAGAAGACGGCGGTGGGATTATCGGTATTGATGAAACCCCGATTAAAACGATGAAAATCACCGATTTGCGTAAAGCAGTTTTCCTCAGCCGGAGAAAGGGAGCATTACAGTATATCCGTAGTAGCGACAATAAGGAGTTGGCTTTCCAGATGAAGAATGCTGACTCTCCGTTTGCGCTTATACGCATTGGTGATACCGCAAAGTGGCGCAATCAAATTCTGGTCGGATATGAAGAGACAACCGCATTACAGGAGCAATCTTTTTTTGACGGATTGGAGCAAAGCCCAATCACAATTCTGATGGGCTCTCGCACCTTCTTTGAAAGTTGGGATTCCAACCGTCCTAATGTCATTAACTTCATCAATATCGGCGGCAGTGATGCGAAGAAGTTTGTCGTGCAATCCGTCGGTCGCGGGGTGCGCATAGAAACTTTACCCGGCAAGCGTCGCCGACTTTCTCGCCTTGCTTTGAGTGATCCAGAAAAGATGATCATGGATCAATGCCACCACTTGGTGCAGCCCCCGGAAACCCTCTTTCTTTTTGCTACAAATCGCAACGCCATCAAATCGGTACTGGAAGGCTTGGAAACAGAGAAACGCCCAGACTTTGAAAAACTGGAAGGTTTTGAAAAATCGCCAAGACCAAAGGTCAACGGCACCGACATGCCTCTACTGGTTCCCGAATATAGAGACGAGCATAGCGACACGGCACAGGCTCCATTTTCTATGAGTGACGAAACGTTGCGCAGGTTCAAGGCATGGATCGGAAGGACATCTGATTCAGTGCTGGCAGTCCGTGACGGGCTTACTATGCCCACGATTACCGCTTTGCGTGGTATGGTTCAACAACCGGGGTCCATACAGTCCACTCCTGAAAAGACCTATGCGATGATTCCTTTTCTACAAAGCCGTCTTGTGTCCCACATCTCCCAAACTGCAAAGGTGGCCGATAGTATCCGGGAACTCAATAATGAGGATAAAGACATTGTGCATTTCCGCGAAATTCGCGTTCATTCGGAATATGTCAAAGATATTCAGCCTAAGATAGACAGCGTGAAGCAGGGTCGGACGTCAGACAGCAAAATCTCCGATTTAGGTGCTCAACTTAAAAGGGGAGAGATAACGCGTGAAGAGTTTGGTAAGTATTTTCTGGGGGAAGACGAAGAAACTTTCAAAGACCTGACCATCAAAAAACTGCTTGGACATTACTACTTGCCGGTTGTATTGGGTAATGAAAAGGCGGACTACATACAACACATAATCAAAGTTCCAAGCGAAATCGCTTTTATTAACGCACTGGAGGAATGGACAAAAAACAACGAGGTGCTGTTGGAGACCTCCTGGGATGCCTGGATGTTTAGCAAGCTGGATGAGTCTCTAGACCGTGTTCATATCCCCTATTACGATTCAGAAAGAAACGAATATCGCCGTTTCCTGCCCGATTTTGTATTTTGGATGTGCCGGGAGAACGAGTACCGTATTGTGTTCGTTGACCCTAAAGGAGAGGCGCATACCTCCTCGTACCGTAAAATTGATGGCTATAAAAAGCTTTTCTTAGAAGACGGTAAAGACCGCAAGGTTCGTGTTTTCGAGCATGGGAAACGCAGCGTTTCGGTAGATCTCCTTTTTTACAATCCTGGCGCCTCTCCCCTGGGACCTTACAAGTATCACTGGATCGGGGACCCTTCGCGTATATTTACAAAACCCGGCAGTTATTAACCGCTTCGTACAACCTCATATATCACAGCTGCCTGTTCTTCATAGACGCGCTTCAGTACGCCCATATCCTCCATGGTCTGGAACTTCTCAAGAGCCTCATCCGGATAGAAAACTCGTTCCAGGTCTCCAGCTATCACATACGCTACATCGTAGCTAGATAAGAACCGGGCAGCCTGTTGCACTGACGAAGTTGAGTAGAAATCCTCCACCTCACTTCTGCGCTTCTCCACCTCAAACCTATACCCGAAACGTTGTTGCGTTTGGTGCCACCTCCACCCTATCACTGACGGCAGTCCCGTATAGACCGCTATCCTGTTCCCCCAACAGTACTCAGGCGCAATTGCCTCCACTATCACGGGTGAACCCTTCACGTTCTCCTGCAACCACCCTATCATCCTCATATCGGATGCAAAATCTAATGCTTTCGGCTCGACACCAGATGGAAAGCACCAATAAGGTGTATCAACCTTCTCCAGCCGCTCCATATAAGCCGCTCCATCTAAAGACACAAAAGAGTTGTCGAATCTGTCGCCTAAACGTGCCTGTGTTCCCAAAACGGGGTAAGCAAACATAGCAACAACCATGACAACCAGAAAGACGCGCCAACCAGCAGAACCGATGCGTTGCGTGAAACTTTGCGCCTGCAACCTCCAAACTAGCCAGGCAAAGATAGCCGCCGCGATAGCCATAATCCACCAAGCCTGAACATAAAACTTGAACACTGTGTTTTGACGCCCAATATCGCCCTCCAGCACCACAATATCCACCAATGAACCAAGCCCAAACGCCATAGCCGCTAGTGTTGAAGCAAATACGGCGGCGTACTGAACCCCTGATGATGAGAAACGCAACTTTCCACTGGCGGCCAATAGTGACACTCCCGCAAAAGCAAACGCCATACCCAATGCAAATACGGCAGTCGTTCGCTCCGTCCAAAACAAGCCAGCAAGAGACACGGCAATCAAAGTCGTTACGATAACCCCGGCCGGGAAGAATTTTACAAGCCCTTGATTGCGGGATTGGCCACGCAAAAGCCTTACCGACTCCACCAGCAACCAAACCAAAGAAGACACAATGAAGGGAAGATGGATAAACAAGTACTGCCATATAGGGGTTTGCGAAATAGTCAGCCCTACTCCAGCGTTAAACAGTTCAGTCCGGTTGTGAAATGGAAGAAACGCCAAATATCCAGCTACAACAATAACTATAGAAAGTGCGACCGCGTGCAAAAGCCTTGACGAAATTGAGCGCTCTCTGCCCATCAAAGCTCCTATTGATGCAAAAGTAACAGCTAAAGTCATCTGAACCGGAAAATCCCAAGCGTTAATAGCACGAAAAGCACCCGCGACCAACCCCAGAATAAGTGCCGCAAACCATATCCCACGACCGCTCTTTATAACAGCTATAAAAACGGACACCGCCAAAGCCGTGGAGACCATAGCAAAAGGTATAGCTATCATATGTGCGTGTAAATCGGCAAACAGAAAGGAAAAGAAAGGAAATTCTGTTATTTCGTTGCCGGGAGGATCAGAGATAATAAGCCGTGAGCTCCTCCAATAGTCAAACCCCGTGCTAGAGAAATCAGATACCGCCCCTCTAATCACGTTGAAGACTTGAACCGCTCCATCCAGATTGCCCGCAACCGCTACAAAAAAGGCGGCAAGCATTCCAGCTAATACCGGAGAACGCGACAAGACAATACCCTTGCTTCCCTTTCTGTGAGACGCCAGGAACGCAAACCCATAACCAAAGAAAAAGGCGGAAGAAATCGTGATCGCAAATAGCAAAGGTATGGCCAAATTATAAGCTACAGACGGTACTACCCCTGCTGTCTTCACGACCCAAGAGATCAGAAATTGACCGAAGTAGTAGTAGTTGAGATGACCCTCAGCAAACCATGGGTCATAAGGTGGCATTAGCGTTGAACGGACGACAGCGTTTAAATAGGCGAAGTCCATAGGCTTCTCGCCGCCTCGCCATATGTGCCACAGATCCGGGTTCGCCATACGCACAGCCATAAAGGAGAAGAAAGCCAGCAGAAAGACCATCTCTAATAGGAAGAGCCTGCGATGTTTAGTTTTGAGAAACTGAAGCAACTGACGCCCCTTGAATGGCAAAGTTATAAGCGACAACGAGGCAAGTACACCAACCCCAAGCCATACGCTCTCCAGGTTGTAAGGAGCTACACCATACGAGACAAAGGTCCAGGTTGCCCATCCCGCTAACAAGAGGCCCAGCGGCTTAGATAATAGCCATCCTCTATCTGGGAACGCCCCAAAGAGAGCATGTGCAAGAGGAAACGCAACCAGTCCAATGAGATAAATCACTCCCAGCCATGGTAACCAGGCAAATTGCCAAGGCAATGCCTTAAGAAAAAAGATGTCGCTCCACGTTCCTCCGCTCCGTTGCGTCTCCCACTCTTCTTCACTAAATTGCAGTCCTACGCGCCTAAAGTCACCAGATGCTTCCTGAATTTTTGACGCTATCCCGGAGCTATACATCATGTCTTCAGGGTCAAGCTGCCCCTTGTTTTCGAAAATCATCACATGAGGATGGTCGTATACCGTAAAACTTTCGTCTGCCCAGCCCATTCTTATGGTAGACAGTTGACCTTGAGGCTCATTAAACCCTTCGGGCAATGGCAGATCAACCCTTGCAAAAGGGTCTTCGTAAAAGACAACCCCAAGCGCGCTGATTGGACGCGTCTCGTTGAACACCAGTTCATAACCCAGCTCTCCAGAAAAAAGAGCCTCGTAATAGAGAGTGGAAAGAGGATACCTCTCCTCTAAACGGGGTATAGTTCCGTAAAGACGGTTACTGTAGAGCACAAGGTAATCAGAAGACGCTAGTGTATCGAACACTTCCTCAAACTTATCCTCCGAGTCGAAATTGTACAAAGGAAGTTGACTTGAAGCATGAGAAATGTTAAGCGACCTCAAGGGCACCCCTTCTTCCCAGTGTTCCTGCACCACTGCCGAGCCAGAAGGGGCGTTCTCGGCAAGCCAGTTCGACGCCCGCCAAGCAGGATGGATCCCTGAGTTAGCCGACGTAAAGGCAAAAGCGTAATGGAAGGTCAACAACAACACGACCGCCACGGGAAGCCATGCGATTAGACGCACGCGACTATGCAGACGGCTACGTAACCGGTCTGAAATCCAGAATAGCAGAGCGGCACCATAAATGAACATTACAGGCGTAACGGGCTCCATGTAACGCATAAATTTAACGCCAAACGCTCCAGTGATACCAAAGTAGAGCACTAGCCAGCCAAGTACCACCAAATCGCTCTTACGTCTTACTATCAACCCTCTTACAATCCCCCATGCCGCTCCGGCCCATGCCGCTACACCTAACGCGGGACCCAAGCCCCACGTCCCCAGCTGCACTATGTAATACAGATATGGGGTCGTTCCAATATATTGACGCGTAAAAGGTAGATCGGATATCAGCCTCACCATCTGTGACTGAGTAGTTACATCACGCATAAAAGAACGCCAATCTAGAATCGCATATGGCTCTCCTAAGAAGAAAGCTATCGCCCCGAATAAGGCGGAGGCTGCTCCTCCTACAAGGACGTACCTACTGAAACCAGTTCTTCCAGCCTTAACAAAAGTAGCCGTGCTCAATACCTCGCTTCTAGGAGAAACCCAGAAGAGTATGTGTGCGACAGCGACGATTACAACAAGCGGTAGGGCTGCGAACTTCGTAGCCAACGCCAATCCAAAAGCTACACCGGCCAAAGTCGAATACCGCAGTTTCCCTTCTTGCGCCACTCTTACGGAAAAATAAAGAGTAGCCACCACGAACAACGTAAGCATCGCGTCCACAGTGATAAAGCGGCTGAGCTGTATATGGAGAACGGCTAGTGCACCCAATAAAGCAGCCAGCAACCCTACGCGACGGGAAAAAAGCCTAACGCCTAACGCATAAATGAGAACTAACGTTCCGATATCAGCGGCTACAGACACTGCCCGTCCATATAAGAGCAGATCCGGATATCCCGACCCCGAAACGACCTCAGTCAGTTTCAAAATGTATAAGGGTAAGGAACCGTAATTGAACCATCCAGGATTTAGAGGGCTACGATCCGGGGAGAGAATATCACGCCAAGAGAAAGAACTTGAGCCTACATCTGCACAAATTCCAGACTTACTCCATCCGATGCAATCTAGAACCCTTTGCATTATCGCTCTCTCGTCCGGATGAAACACCCCACCTTGATCCCAGTCAAGTCCAGTTGACAGTCGCAGAAATGCTGCTAGTACCACTACGGCAACAAGCGCAATCGGATAAAATAAACTAGGACGGCGTAACCATGAGGCTACTCCAATGCTGCCCTCTTTCACTTCATAGATTCTCAAGCCGTCTATACTCTAAATATCACGGTGGCAATTTGACCTACCGGCGACAAAAGCGTAATATCAATGCATATGGGAATTAACAAAACCACGTTGCCCAATCTGATGAATATATGCACCTGAACAGTAGCTACGCTCAAACATTCAGGCAGCCGTTCAGAGCTTCGGATGTTCCAGAGCTCAGATGTTACACGCAGAAATCAATATGAATATACAGCGTACCACTCTACCGAACGGCATACGCATATCCACGGCCGCCATGCCACATGCTCGTTCCGCCGCCGTTGAGTTCCTGTTTAAGGCCGGATCAAGATACGAGCCCGAAGGCGAAGCAGGTATTGCGCATCTATTTGAGCACCTTCTTTTTAAGGGTACTAAGACTAGAGAGCATGCGCGAGATGTCGTGAGCCCTATAGTTGAAAAAGGCGGCATCATAAACGCGTTCACTGCACGGGAAAGTGCAGCATACTGGTGCAAGATTTCCGCCGATCAGATTCTCATAGGCATTGAAACTCTGGCAGATATGGTGAAATTTCCGCTCTTGCGGGAAGAAGACATAATCCGAGAAAAGGAGGTGGTCTTTGAAGAGATACGAGCGGCGCACGACTCACCTTCCGAATTCGCAGGCACCAAGCTGGATTTATGTCTATGGCCAGACCAACCCTTGGGTCGGGATATAGCTGGCTCCATAGAGTCTGTAAGGGGCCTCACCTTACAGCAGATGATGAAATGTCTGGAGTCTCAGTACACCGCCGAAAACCTAGTAGTAGCCGTAGCAGGCGGTATACAGCACAACCAGATAGTGGATATAGTGGAGAAACTTCTAGGAGATCTCCGTTCTTCAAGTAGCGGCAATGCCGTTCCTATACCGTTCAAAGATTCCTTGACGGGGCCACAGTTTTGCTTTGAGGAACGCCCTCTTGAGCAGTGTCATTTAGCTATCGGGATGCACGGCCTCTCGTACTTTGACGACCTTAGGTACGCCCTAACTTTGCTCTCAGTAATACTGGGAGAGACTATGACCAGTCGGTTGTTTGAAGAGGTGCGTGAAAAACGAGGTCTCGCGTACGATATACATACTTCCGTCTCTTCATTCCGCGACGCTGGAGCGTTCTACGTAGAATGTGGGACGGAGCCGAGCGATCTTGCCGAAACCGTAGAGGTAATAGTCGAACAGCTAGCCTTGATGAAGAACAAAGGTGTATCTGACGCCGAACTGACTAACGCAAAGGAGTGCACCGCAGGTCGTTTGATATTGAGCATGGAAGACTCTAGAGCCGCCGCGGGGTTTATAGGTTCTCAGGAGCTTCATCGAAACGAAATCCTCACATTAGAAGAAACCATAGCAAAGATACAGGAAACTACGACGTCGGAAATAGCGGAGGCCGCCGAAACGGTCATAAACTCCCAAAAAGCGGCAATATCGGTAGTCGGCCCATCGCCTCGCCCTGAACAGCTCGAAAAAACGCTCAACTTCTAGATAGCTACGAAAGAACTGTACTAAACCCCAGAAGCAAGTTAAATAAATGGTCAGCATAAAGAGAGCATATATACTCATAGAAATTGCACCCGGAAAGATAGAGAACATTTACGCTTCTATGCAGAACTTCACATTTATCAAGACCGTGGACATAGTGGCAGGACCTTACGATCTCATAGCGATGGGAGAAGCTGAGGATGTACGAACGATATCAGCTCTGGTAACAGAGCATATAGACTTGATGCCAGGGGTCTTGAACGCTACGACTTGTATTGCTGTAAGCTGACATTGACATGGAAACCGATAGATATAAAGAAGAGTGTGTATTCTGCAAGATAATAGCAGGAGTACTCCCTTCCACCAAGGTTTTTGAGAACAAAGACATATGCGCTTTCCTTGATATAAATTTGCAGGCGCCAGTCCACGTACTGATAGTCCCGAAGAAGCACATAGAACAAATCTCCGAGCTGGAGCAAGAGAACGCCTCCCTTTTGGGTAATATGACCTTGGAAGCAGCCCGTATATCCATCCAGAAGGGGCTAACCCAGGGCTACAGACTGACTATAAACCAAGGAAATCATGGAGGTCAAGAGGTGGATCATCTACACATGCACCTACTTGGTGGTACGAAGCTAGGGAGAATGTGTTGAACATCAGAGTTATATCTAAACCTTCCGTAGGTCGCTAAAGCGGACACTTCGGACTTCTCCCTAAAACGCGGTCTAAACAAACCACCCTTTAATACCCTCAATGAAAACACCTTTTAACCATTATCGTCGTGTTATACCCCCACCTCCAGGTCAGGCTGAAATCCAGAACGCTATAGATGCGAAAACCAAGCCGCTCGGTTCGCTGGGACGCTTGGAAGCACTAGCTGCACAGATAGCCAATGTACAAGGCACCATAACGCCATGCATGACGCGTTGCACTCTCACCATATTCGCTGCTGACCACGGTATAACCACACAAGGGGTATCAGCTTATCCGCAGGCAGTAACACGGCAAATGGTTCTCAATTTCCTCAATGAAAGGGCAGCGGCAAACATCTTTGCTCGCGTTGCAGGGGTAAACGTGCGCGTAGTGGACGCTGGAGTAGCAGGTAAACCCATAAGACATCCCTCTCTCATCACCCGACGTATAGCAGCTGCTACACGGGATTCCTCTCAGGAGCCAGCTATGTCTGATGAGCAGTATCACAGCGCGCTCAATGTAGGCAAGGCATTGGGTGCAGATGGAGATGAACACGCTATCTGCCTAGGCGAGATGGGAATAGGTAACACTTCAGCTGCCGCGTTAATAGCTCATAAGATTCTAGGATTGCCACTGATGTCTCTAATAGGACGCGGCACAGGTATGGATGACGCCGGTATGCGTAAAAAGTCGGAAGTTCTATCACAAGGAGCGGCGCGAACCGCTCCACGTTTGTCTCCCCAGGAGGCACTGGCCCAATACGGAGGATTTGAGATAGTAATGATGGCCGGAGCCATGCACGCTGCCGCTGAAGCAGGGAAGGTAGTCCTGGTTGATGGGTTCATAGCGAGTGTCGCTGCTACAGCTATAGTTGCCATGGAGCCTAATACGCGCCAAGCCCTAGTATTCGCTCATGAATCGGATGAACGCGGACATGCGTTGCTACTTGACGCGCTCGGTGCGAAGCCGCTCCTGCAGCTAGGGATGCGCTTAGGTGAAGGTACCGGTGCTTTGCTAGCTTGGCCGCTTCTCAAAGCGGCAACAGCAATGCTAAACGACATGGCGACTTTTGAAAGTGCAGGCGTAAGCAGCCGGGATGATGTACCGTATTAAGGTTTAACGTGCGCTTATGTATGAGCTCCAGGTAGAGCAACCCACTCCGTAAGATGTAAAAGCCTATACAACAATCAGTACCTCGCGTCTTCTCTCTGTGAGACATATTGAATATCTTGTTTGGGGTTAATACGTCCTGTGTCCGCACCTTGCACACGCGCGGAACCTGAAAAGGGGTAATGGTAGACCGCTGGGGTTCAAACAGGCAACTTATATTCAAACGTATAAAAGTGCTTACCGTCTTTTATATCTATCGCCATCTGCCCAGATATACCTTTTAGATCTCTCGATCCGGATTCGGGTACAACTTCAAGGATAAGACGATGTTCGCCTCGATCATTAACACCGAAATGTTGCAAAACAAAACTGCCATTTTTGCCGGCAAGCGTTACTTTTGCCAGCTCGATCGCGACGTATCCGGCGGATTCTTCCGTGGCAGTCATCGCAGTCAGCATTTCCCCTTTGCTGGCACCTGTAAGATCTCCCTTGAACGTCTTGTTAATAGACATTCGCCCGAACTTGACGAAGGCATTGTCTTGCACGTACTTTTCAAGTGGCTTTAGAACAATTTCGAACTCTCCTGAAACTTTCATAATCTTACCTCCTTGACCAAGTCGGCTCTTACCATCGGCACTTTTTACCTTCCAAATGACATACTCAAATCGCGTCCTATACTATGTCCTCCATAAAGCAACAGCGATTTTATCAAGGCAAATAACGGTATATGCTCTGCTCGTACTAATCAAACCGCTCGATCATAGAGCATGTCGATTTTTCCTGTATCGTATTATTGAGATTGTCTGCACTCTTACCTTAACTTTATGACTTTTATAATACACTCCGACGACATACTGGCAACTCTCGCAGAAAACAACGTCCGCATCACAGAGCCCAGGAGGCAAATAGTGAAACTACTCTGCGAGAAGAGTCCTAATGTACCATTCACCGCGGAAAGTGTATGTGAGCTTGTTCCACACATTGGGCGCGCCACAGTTTATCGCACTGTCCGTATGCTTCAAGGTGTCGACTTTCTTTGCAAAGTCGTATTGCCTAACGGCGAGATGGCTTACGCAGTAAGCAACGTGGTGGCAAAATTACACCATCACCACGCAGTGTGTACCGTTTGCGGTAGAGTCAGAAAGTTTAGCGCCGAGTCTATAGAACAGGCTATAAGAGCGCTCAGTGCTTCCGATGAAGAGATAGGCGACGTCATAGATCATCGTATAGAGGTATACGATGTATGCCTTCAATGTCGGCGGGGATCAATATAAGCCTTTAGCTATTGCTGAATATGGATATATTGGGAATTCTATTGCTTACATTCAGGAATGGACACTGTTAAGCTCTTCAACTATCTGGCTTGCCCTCACGAAGTGATATGGACCTCTTCCGAGTTCTTCCCAAGCTATAACTCCGTTCGTGTCTATTATGAATATTGAGGCAGAAGCGAGTCCATCTCCGAACTTATTGAACCTATCGTATGACCCTGGCACCTCTGAGGATCCTGCGGTATACGCTATGGGGAACTTGTAACCTCTGCTTTCCGCTAAGTTCCGGGCATTTGAGAGATCATCTGTACTGACGGCTATCACTTCTGCCCCTGCGTCCTTAACCTTGCTATAGTGCCTGTTGATTTCGTCAAGCTGCCTTCTGCAAGCTGAACACCAATAGGCACGATAGAATACCAACACTACAGGCTTATCGCTACTGAAATCGGTGAGGGATATCTGGCCGTGAGATACCGAAGGCAAAGTGAATAATGGTGCCAATGAACCTTCAGTTGGTGGGAATTGCTGCACCGCTTCAGGAATATTATCTGATCCCGACGTGTCCACGTCTAATCCTCGGTTCGACGAGGAGGTTGAATCTCCAGATTGAATCTCACTATCATAGTCCGTATCAGGCACCGTCTGTTGCGGATCAGAGTCTTGGGCTCCTGACGTATCAAGTGCAGTCTCTTGTGGTTCAGGATCTTGAACATGGACACTGTTAAGCTCTTCAACTATCTGGCTTGCCCTCACAAAGTGATATGGATCTCTTCCGAGTTCTTCCCAAGCTATAACTCCGTCCGTGTCTACTATGAATATTGAGGCGGAGGCGAGTCCATCTCCGAATTTATTGAACCTATCGTATGACCCTGGCACCTCTGAGGATCCTGCGGTATACGCTATGGGGAATTTGTAACCTCTGCTTTCCGCTAAGTTCCGGGCATTTGAGAGATCATCTGTACTGACGGCTATCACTTCTGCCCCTGCGTCCTTAACCTTGCTATAGTGCCTGTTGATTTCGTCAAGCTGCCTTCTGCAAGCTGAACACCAATAGGCACGATAGAATACCAACACTACAGGCTTATCGCTACTAAAATCGGTGAGGGATATCTGGCCGTGAGATACCGAAGGCAAAGTGAATAATGGTGCCAATGAACCTTCAGTTGGTGGGAATTGCTGCACCGCTTCAGGAATATTATCTGATCCCGACGTGTCCTCGTCTAATCCTCGGTTCGACGAGGAGGTTGAATCTCCAGATTGAATCTCACTATCATAGTCCGTATCAGGCACCGTCTGTTGCGGATCAGAGTCTTGGGCTCCTGACGTATCAAGTGCAGTCTCTTGTGGTTCAGGATCTTGAACACCGCAAGCTGCAGCAATGACCGAAGCTAGTATAAATGTTGCAAACAGTGCCGGATAAACTGACTTCCGAACTGTATTTCTCATATCTCTTCTCTTTCAGCTTTGCATCTGTAATGCTTCAATTGTTCTAAAAGCCGCCTCCAAAGCCGCTTCCAGTTCATCTTTTTCAGGCCACCCCATATGACCTATACGAAATATCTTGCCACTTAGATTTTGTTGCCCGCCGCCAAATATCACATCGTACTCATCTTGAGTATGCTTCAGGAATGCCGCGCCGTCCACTCCTTGCGGCAGGCGTACGGCAGTAACAGTGTCAGAAGCAAACCGTCTTTCCGGTAATATGCTTAGCCCGTTCTTTTCCAGGTTCTTACGAACGTACTCAGCTGTAGAGTGGTGCCGGGCAAGGACGTTCTCCATACCTTCCGCCGTTATTTTTTTGAGCGCCGCTTCAAGAGCAAACATAGTAGGCAGCGAAGGAGTGAACGGGGGTTGTCCTTTCTCTAGATAATCCCTGTATTGTGCGATATCAAAGTAGTAACGCGGCGAAGAAGAGCGCTTATAAGCCTGCCATGCCCTGTCGGAAAAAGCAAGCATTGCTATACCAGGAGGACAACCCCAAGCCTTTTGAGAAGCAGTAGCCACTACATCCACGCTCCATGCATCAGTCAGTAAGGGTGTCCCGCCTGCAGAAGACACGGCGTCTACGATTATCAGTACGTCCTCTGAGATAGAACGCACAATCTCGCATATCTGCTGGAGTGGATTAGAGACTCCGGTCGAAGATTCATTGTGCGTTACAATTACGGCCTTTACGTCCGGATTTTCCTTTAACTGTACGGCAACCTGTTCCGCTTGAACCGCGTCACCCTGTGCAAATTCCAAGCGAACTGTGTTCATCCCGTAAGCGTCCGCTATATCGGCAAAACGCTGACCGAACCAGCCTATTATCAGCGCCAACACAGTATCTCCAGGTGAAAGAGTATTGACTATTGCTGCTTCCATTGCTCCGGTTCCCGAAGCCGTAATAAAATATACATCGTTCCTCGTTGCCAGTGTGGTCTGGAGATTTTCCGTCATCCTAGCAAGCATATCGGCATATTCAGGGCCGCGATGATTTATCAGATCACGAGAAGCCGCTTCCTGTATGTCGCGTGTGGGCTGCACAGGGCCTGGCAGGCGTAGATTAGATGATCCCATATTGAGAACCTTTCATTAGTTGGATGTAGACTAACTTTATAAAGACGAAACTGCTATTTCTACTTATTTAAGAGCAATATAAAGACCGTCAGTCGCCTTATTACAAGAAGAGTAAGAGGGCAACATCAGTAAATCTTCAGACTCCCAACCGGTCGGACAGTCCCCATCTGTTCTCATAAGCGTTTATCAGTTTCTGTAATATCCTTGTGTACTCACTTGAGTTTATAGGAGGGGTAGTCATAATAAGTGAATCTTCGCCGTTATCTGTATAATATCTTTTTCTGACACCCACCTTTGCGAACTTGTACTTCTCATAAAGTGATATAGCCGGTTCATTGGAAATTCTCACTTCAAGTGTTACCGAACGGTCTTTCTTGACAGCTGCCTCTTCTATAGAGCTAATCAAAAGGAGTTCTCCCACTCCTTTCCTACGTTCTTCGGGGTGTGTGCCTATTATGACTATGTGCGCTTCATGGTCTGGCATGTGCCAAATACCAGCCATACCAGACAAGACCTCTCCACCTTCGGAAAAGCGGGACGGTCCCTCATGGTTTTGAAAAACGTTCAAAAGGTTTTTGAAAACCCCTGATCCCTTGTCCGAAGTTCTTGAATGAGCTTGTAGCTCTTCATCCGTCGCTCGTCTTGCCGCAAGCAGATACGTCGCGTCTTTACGTTCAAGTTCCTGCTTCAAGGGAGCGGCAGGCAAGGTCGAACCTAATATGAACCGCTCCAGTGCCTCTAGTGGTCTAAGGTCGTCCAAAGATGCGCTCCGCACATAATATGGGTTGCGGAGGATGGAGGAGAATTGGTCAACCGTCTCCGAATTTGAAGAAGCGGTTCCCGTTACTCCAGGTAAGTTTTCAGATTCGGAATATAAGATACTGCAGTCTCCTTAAATTCCAGTTCCAGAAAAGAGATTATCCTACCAAGTGATGATAACATTCTGTAGGTAGGATGGGCAGTTTCAAAGATCAATCTCTTCCGTTTTATGAAAGATAAATATTAAAATTTATGTACACGGGATACGGTGGTAATTAAACTTATCTTTATAAAGACAAACGGATATCCGGCTGTGGCCGACTGACTGTCCCGGATTTTCAACTTATATTCAAGAGGTTCCAGACGGCTCTTTTAACCGCTTTTCATAGATACTCCGCACGGATTGGCTTATCGGGAAGTGATCAGGTCAAGCCGATACTCTGGCGTATCGTCTTAATGTCGTTCAAATACAAGCTGGCGTTGACCGCCGGTTTTGCAGCGATCATTGCAGGGGCAGCATTTCAGCTGGCGATCCCTCTTCTCTTGGGAAGCAGTGTAGACGTCGCCATAAGTATAACCAACACGGTAGAAGAACAAAACCGATCGGTAGCGTTGAGACAGATGTTACAAGCAGGGGGACTTATTATAGGAGCCGCTCTATTAAGAGGTGTATTTGCCTTTGTCCACACATACATTGGGGAAAATATAGGTCAGCGTATAACTCGGACTCTCCGTCTACAATACTACGAGAAGCTTCAACGGCTCAGCTTCAGTTATTACGACCGCGTGCATACAGGCGATCTTATAACTAGAGGGATAGTGGACACAGAAGGAGTACGCCGGTTTATAAGCGTGGGGCTTTTGCGGTCGGCTTTACTAATTATAGTCGTGCTGGTGGGCACAGTTCTTATGGTAAGAATAGATGTTCCGACGGGTCTTATGGCTCTCTCGTTTGCTCCTATCGTAATCTGGCGTGCCATTATAACCCGCTTGAAGTTGCGCAAGGGTTGGCTGGAAGTCCAGGAAAAACTGTCTGACCTTACAAAAGTTATGGACGAAAATCTAGCAGGAATCAGAGTTGTGAAAGCCTTTGCCGCGCAGGACTATGAAATAGAAAAATACGACCGTTCTTCAAATGCAATAGCATTAAGACTGAGAAAGCTCATAGACGTACGCTCATTCAACGTGTCTCTCATGAATTTCATATTTTTTAGTTCCATCGGCGCAGCTCTATTGGTTGGAGGGCTAAGAGTGATGAGTGGGATAATAACGGTGGGAGAACTTACCTCCATAATAACCTTCATGGTCTTAATTCAGCTTCCAGTTCAGAGCGCGGGCCTTATGGTAAACGCTTACGCGAGAGCGTCCTCATCAGGCGGACGTCTGTTTGAGATTTTAGACATGGAGCCGGCTATACAGGACTCATCTACCGCTTCTCCTATCAAAATCAAGAAAGGAAAATTGGAGTTTCGCAACGTATCATTTTCATACGGGGATCAGCCTGCTTTGTACGACGTTTCCTTTACCGCGGAGCACAATCACACTATCGGCATAGTAGGTCCGCCTGGAAGCGGAAAGTCAACCATAGCCCATTTGATACCTCGTTTCTATGACGTTACCCAAGGAGAAATACTGATAGACGGTCAGAACATCAAAGACGTAACACTGGAATCGTTGCGCCAAAGCGTAGAAGTTGTGGAGCAGAATGCCTTTCTGTTCAACACCACACTTGAGAACAATGTTGCTTACGGAAACCCTTGGGCATCCTTGGAGCGTGTAGCTGAGGTTGCCCGTTCCTCTCAGCTACACGACTACATAGAAAGATTGCCTTTAGGTTATCATTCGCTAATTGGAGAGCAAGGGGTATCCCTCTCTGGTGGGCAAAGGCAAAGGCTATCAATAGCGCGCAGTATCCTGTTACAACCATCCATAATTGTGTTTGACGACTCCACCGCGGCGATAGACGCTGTCACCGAACAACGCATAAGAACCGCTTTGAAAGACGCAACTAAAGATAAAACCGTAATCATCATCTCTCATAGACTATCTTCACTTATGCACGCGGACGAAATTCTACTTATTGAGGATGGCAGAATAAAGGAGCGAGGTACACATGAGTCCTTGTTAGAACTAGGCGGAGCTTATAAAGAGATTTATGAACTCCAGATAAGACCCTCCGACAACTTGTTGCTGGAAACCGTTCAGTGACGTCAGTCTCACAAATACGCCCTTTTCCACCACCCCGCGCCGGTAATAAGGGACATAGCCAAAATGCTGAAGAGGACATGTTCTCATCCAGCTTCAACGGCCATGAAGCCAGTCGAACCTTAAAGTTCGCAGCCAAATACCGCGCCCCATTGTCTGTGTCTTTCGCAGCCGTTCTTGTGTTCACCGCAGCCGAGGTTGCTATACCGTTGATGGTTAGGTGGATCGTTGATACTGCGCTCTCTACAGAAGCTGCAGCACAGACGCTTCTGTTTATAGGAGTAGGTATCTTCTTTGGAATAGTGCTTTTCAGATATGCAGCCAGCTACATCCAGGAAGTCATAGTATCCCGTGTAGGCGAGTCTGTAATCATAGATATGCGCAGAGCTATGTTTGAGCATCTGCAAAAGGCCCCTCTAGCGTTTATGGATAAAACGGAACGCGGAAGGTTGATGTCCAGGCTTCAAGGCGATACCGCAGCTTTGGCCGAATTTGTAGAGACTCTCGTCGCCTCTGCGCGGGAGTTCATACTGCTGTTTGCTATAGTGGCCGTGCTGATCATCCTTGATTGGCGTCTCGGTCTTATAACGTTAGGCGTCATGCCCGTCCTGGTGATTGTACGGATAGTGTGGCTGCCTATTGCGAGACGCGCTTTTATCTTCTCCAGGATAACCAGTTCAAGAGTAAACGGCGCACTTGCGGAAAACATAAACGGGGTAAGAGCCGTTGAAGGGATGAACCGGCAAGCGGTCAACTACAGGCTCTTTGAAGACACCGCGAGTGAGAACTTTGAAGCGCAACTTCGAGCCGCCCGCATAAGCCAGATAATGATACCCACGGTGGATATTCTAACCGGCGTAGCCTTCGCTGCAGTGATCGTAGCTGGAGGCTGGCTGGCATTCAGAGGTGACCTGCAGATAGGAACTATGGTCGCATTCTTCCTATATGTTCAGCGTTTCTTTGACCCGATAAGGTCCCTCACGTTGCATTACAACATCTTCCAAAGGGCCATGGCTTCCAGCCAACGCATATTTGAGGTGATGGACATACCAATAACCATTAAGGATGCAGATGACGCCACAGACCTACGCAAGGAAGATAACGACATAGAGTTCAGAAACGTTACCTTCGGCTACGAACCTGATCGTCCAATCTTAAAGAACGTCTCCTTCAAAATAAAATCGGGTGAGACTGTCGCCATAGTGGGGCCCACTGGTTCGGGTAAAAGCTCATTGATGGCGCTACTCAACCGCTTCTATGACGTCTCACAAGGACAGATTCTCATCGGGGGGAAAGACGTAAGGAAACTCACTCAGGAATCTATAGGCCGACAAATCGCTATGGTACTGCAAGAACCATTCCTCTTCACCACTACTGTACTGGAGAATATCCGCTACAAATTCGCAGACACCAAACGTGAAGATGTCGTGCAAGCCGCACGCTACGTTGGAGCTCACGACTTCATCATGCGTATGCCCGACGGCTATGACTCGGTTCTGGAACAGCAGGGAAGCAACCTCTCCATAGGACAAAAACAACTTATCTCCTTCGCACGGGCGGTCATAGCAAATTCCAGTATATTGGTGCTGGATGAGGCCACGGCGAGTATAGACTCCTACACCGAAAAACTGGTTCAGGAAGCCCTACAAAGAGTACTGGACAACAGGACGGGGATAGTTATAGCCCATCGTCTGGCTACCATCCGCAACGCCGATCGCATCATAGTGCTGCAAGACGGCTCAATTATAGAGTCAGGCGGGCACGAAGAGCTGATAAAACAAAACGGACTGTACGCCCGGCTCTATTCAATGAACTACGCTTCTTTTGACGACATCCCTGACGAGCTCATTCAGGAAGCTACGCGCCGCGTGTCAGGCTATACTTAGGCAACAGGCATGAAGGATTAAGGCTATGGACAAAAATGATTGGGAGCTCGCATACGAGGGGATGGATCCGGCAGATACGGCTCAGCTGGTAGATAAGAACGTTAAGGCAGTAGCGAAGAACCTGAACGTCGGGACGTCACTGGATTTAGGGTGCGGTTTCGGTCATAACAGCATATGGCTTGCCGAACAGGGCTGGCATGCGACCGGTGTAGACCTTGTGCCCAAAGCGATCAACGAAGCAAAGGCGGAGGCACGTAAACGGGGCGTGAGCGTTTTATTTGAACTAAGTGACGTTACTGAGTGGAGGCCACCAAGGCTGTATGACCTGGTGATATCCACGTTTGCTCTTCCAGGCGTAAAAAAGAGGGATACAGCACTTAAAGTCGCCATGTCTGCGACGCGTCCTGGCGGCAATATCTTGATCGTGGAAATAGAACGTGGAGCGGCTGAGAATGGCCTATTTGATGAGAAAGACTTAGCATCTCTGGACGAAATACGGGAGAGTTTGCACGATTTTGAGATAACACGATCAGAAGTGCTTAATTACGATCATGGGCACGGAGAGAGCTTGCCTACACTGATAGTAGAAGGCACAAAAAAGATGGCAAATTAGGGTGGATCATGGAACACGCTCCATTTCACCTTTTATTAAAAACATAGGCGTCAACAGAAAGGATAAGAGAGTATGGTCAAAAAAGTAGAGGGTGAACCTTATGCTCGGGTATCGGTTGAGGAAGCAGCGAAAATGGTCGAGAAGGGTGTAGGGACTGTGATAGACGTACGGAACAGGGACGAATACGAAGCAGGACACGTGAAGGGCGCTATGTGGCTGCCCGTGGACGAGGTGATACCTCGCTTTGAAGAACTACCTCAAAATGGTGATCTGTTATTCATATGCATGGTGGGCGCGCGTTCTGGCTTAGCAGCAGAGTATGCGGCAGCGATGGGTATGGACTCGTCTCGTCTATACAACATTGAGGAAGGGACGCCTGCTTGGATTGAGAAGGGGTTGCCAACTTCCTTTGGCTCCGAAGATTAGAGGGCAGGTAAGTTGTCTGTTCTAGTTGTGGGATCGGTCGCGTACGACAATGTAGAGACGCCTTCAGGACGACGTGAAAGACTTTTAGGTGGCTCTTCGGTTTACTTTGCAGCTGCAGCAAGCTTATTCACCGAAGTAGCGATAGTAGGCGTTGTAGGGGAGGATTTCTCATCAGAAGACTGGGCTACTCTGGATAAGAAGGGGGTGGATTTGAGCGGACTGCAGATGGCGCGTGGCAAGACCTTCCGATGGTCAGGAAGCTACATCAAGGATATAAACAACGCCGTAACTCTTGATACCCGTCTCAACGTATTTGAATCTTTCTCGCCTAAACTATCGCCCAAGCACGCCGCGGCAAGGCACCTCTTTCTTGGGAATATAGCTCCTGCACTTCAGAGCAGCGTACTGGAAAGCATGGATGGTCGACAGCGTGTAGTCGCGTGTGACACTATGAACCTCTGGATAACAGAGAGTCTCACTGAATTGAAGCAGGTTATAAAGAAGGCGGATGTAGCCTTGATGAACGAGGCGGAAGCGAAACAGCTTACTGGTATAAATCACCTGCCCTCCTCGGCGAAAGCGGTGCTGGGACTCGGCGCTGGGAGCGTGGTAATAAAGCGAGGCGAATACGGAGCCGCTTTCTTTTCCGATTCCTTTTCGTTTGCCGTTCCTGCGTATCCACTTAACGAGGTAGTAGATCCTACTGGTGCAGGAGACTCTTTTGCCGGCGGTTTCCTTGGTTTTATCGCCGCAGAAGATAATATAGAAGAGGAAACATTGAGGAGAGCTATGATTTTCGGTTCGGTGATGGCCTCGTTTAATGTCGAGAGCTTCGGATCGGAACGTTTGATGGATATAGATGAAGCCGCCATAGAGAAGCGGTTCAGAGAGTTTGCAGACCTGACACGGTTCACTCCTCCCGAAAACGGTTTTGCATTCCGCCAACAAGACCAGACTTAGAAAGAAGCATATTTTATGAACTTTGACATTAAAGACCCTGCTATGGCTGAAGAAGGACGGCTCCGAGCCGAGTGGGCGGCAAGAGAAATGCCTGTCCTTTCTTCTATACGTGAGCGATTTTCAAAAGAAAGGCCGCTAGAAGGGAAAAGAGTATCCGGCTGTCTGCATATAACCGCTGAGACCGCACTTCTAGCCAAAACCATTATGAACGGAGGTGCGCAACTAACCCTTTGTGCATCTAACCCTCTATCAACTCAGAACGACATAGCAGCGCATTTGGTAGAAGAGGGCGTGAACGTCTTTGCCATAAAGGGAGAAAACAGAGACACCTACTACGCACATATGAGCTCGGCATTATCGCACGAACCTCAGATAACCATAGATGATGGCGCTGATTTAGTAGCTATGCTACACAAAGAAAGAACGGATATACTGGAAAACCTGATCGGCGGTATGGAGGAGACTACAACCGGCGTCATCCGACTGAAGGCATTAGAAAGCGATGGACGGCTCCGATATCCCATAGTCGCGGTGAATGACTCACGTACAAAGCATATGTTCGACAACCGCTACGGCACTGGGCAAAGTTCGCTCGACGGCATCATACGCGCTACAAACATCCTCATAACCGGCAAGAACATAGTAACCATAGGCTACGGTTGGTGCGGCAAGGGTTTTGCAGCCCGTGCAAAAGGAATGGGCGCACATACTATAGTATGCGAGGTAGATTCCGTGAGGGCACTTGAAGCCGTAATGGACGGGCACAGAGTGATGAGTATAGAGGACGCGGCAGTCAGTGGGGACATATTCCTAACGGTTACTGGAGGCATAAACGCCATTGACCGTCATCACTTCGAGGCTATGAAAGACGGAGCAATCGTAGCCAACTCTGGTCACTTTGACGTAGAGTTGAACCTGCATGGATTAGACAGTATGACCGAAAGCAAGCGATCCGTCCGCCCGAACATGGTGGAGCATCTGCTGGAAAACGGCAAGCGGGTCTTTGTACTAGCGGAAGGACGTCTGGTAAATTTGTCAGCTGCCGAAGGACATCCGCCGAGTGTCATGGACATGAGTTTTGCCAATCAGGCACTCGCCAGCGAATACATAGTTAAGAATCAAGGAAAACTGAAGCCGGGCGTGCATGTTCTGCCTTCAGAAATAGACAACCGTATAGCAGAAGCAAAACTGCTCTCTATGGGGATAAAGATAGACAAACTCACGTCCGAGCAAGAGAGATATAGAGCCGGCTGGGAATTGGGAACGTAAGCTGGAGAAGAACTCAAGATGGAAAATGGACATTACCTGCTTACTTCCGAATCAGTTTCGGAAGGACATCCCGACAAACTCTGCGACCAAATATCTGATGCGGTTTTGGATGAAGCACTGAGGCAAGATCCTCTGAGTAGAGTCGCTTGCGAGGCGGCGGTTGCCGACGATTTGGCCATGGTGTTCGGAGAAATAACGACAACGGCGGTCTTGGATGTAAAACGCATAGTGCAAATGGTGTTCGCTAACGCCGGATATACAAACCCCGACTACGGAGTAGTTGCGGACAATTTAGGCATACTGCAGAAGATAAGCGAGCAGTCGCGAGATATCAAGAGCGGCGTGGACGTAGCGCTTGAAACCAGGAACGGTTCGGAGAATAGAGCCGATATAGGCGCGGGTGATCAAGGTATGATGTTCGGTTACGCCACCGTTGAGACTTCGGATTTAATGCCTTTGCCTATCGTCTTGGCGCATCAGCTGACCAAGAGGCTGGCCGAAGTGCGAAAGAGAGGCGAGATATCCTACCTTCGCCCTGACGCAAAGAGTCAGGTCACTGTGGAGTACACGGCAGACCATAAGCCCGTTCGCATAAACGCCGTAGTCATCAGTTCTCAGCACGACCCAGACGTATCGAATGAGACAATCAGCGAGGACATAGACCGGCACGTTATAGAGCCGATAGTACAAGAACACCAAATAAGTTGCGAAGGGATGCACAAGTTCATCAATCCTTCAGGTCGCTTTGTAATAGGGGGACCAGTGGGAGACGCAGGGTTGACAGGCCGTAAGATAATAGCCGATACATATGGAGGCGGAGCACGACACGGCGGCGGGGCTTTCTCTGGCAAAGATCCGACAAAAGTGGACAGATCGGGAGCTTACGCGGCACGGCACGTCGCCAAGAACATAACAGCGGCGGGACTCGCAGAACGCGCCGAGGTGCAGATAGCCTATGCCATAGGCATGGCGAACCCCGTTTCCATAATGCTTGATACCTTCGGCACTGAGTCTGTGCCAAAGCCTGAAATAGTAAAGCTAATAAAGGATCTGTTTGATTTGCGCCCCGGCGGAATTATTGAAAATATGCAGCTACGTAGACCAATCTACTTACAAACGGCTACTTACGGACACTTTGGGAGGAGCGATCTTGCTCTTCCATGGGAAAAGCTGGACATGGTGGACGCATTGCAGGAGAGAACCTCCAGGTTCTTCTAATATAGCCGCGTGCTTTCAGCATAACAAGCTACTTAAGGAACACAGTACGAGATAAGAAACTATGGCTACTTTGAAGTTTGGTACAGATGGTTGGAGAGCAGTGATAGGAGACGAGTATACCGAGAAAAATGTACGCGTATGTGCCAGAGCGCTCGCCGGCGTGCTGAAGGACAACAATGACACTGAACGAGGTATAACCGTAGGCTTTGACACTAGAACGGGGTCTGAACAGTTTGCCCGCGTCGCCGCGGATACATTAGCCGACTGTGGGATAGACGTCCTCCTTTTCGACCGTCCAGCCCCTACACCGGCCTGCTCCTTCTTCGTTGCCTCTGGGGGGCGATCAGCCGGAGTTGTAATCACCGCCAGCCACAATCCGCCGGAATGGAACGGCTTCAAGATAAAGGCCGCTAACGGGGGAACGGCACCCCAGGATTTCATAGATAAGGTGGAACATAAAATAGCGGCGGCGGCAGAGAATAAAAATACGCCGCTGGAACCTAACCTGCAAAAGGGCACAGTGCGAACCTTCAATCCACGCGATCGTTACCAGATGAGTATATCCGGGCTTGCAAACCTAGATAAGATACTGTCCTCATCGCTCTCTGCCGTTATTGACGCAATGCACGGTTCTGGGGGGGGTATATTACCATCTATTCTGTCGGGCGGCAGTCTCAGGGTGCAAGAGATAAGAAGTCAACCCGACCCGAAGTTCCCGGGCATGCATCAGCCTGAGCCGGTAGAAGCCAATCTCCGGCCCTTGATAGAAGTTATAAAAAACTCTAAGGCAGACGTAGGGTTTGCTCTGGACGGAGACGCCGACAGGCTCGGAGTAGTGGACGAGAACGGTAGGTATATGTCTACTCTGGAGGTGTTTACAATCCTCGTACACCACTTTCTCAAACGAAAAGGGATGACAGGAGGGGTTGCCTGTACGCTCACCATGAGTTCTATGGTGGACACCGTATGTTCCAAATACAGACAGCCTGTTCACAGGACGAGCGTAGGATTCAAACACGTCGGAGCAAAGATGTTAGAGCAGGGCTGCTTCATCGGGGGCGAAGAGAGCGGTGGATACGCCTTCAAAGAACATGTGCCGGAACGAGACGGATCCGCTAGCGCCCTGTTTTTCCTGGAAGCAATGGCACTCTCCGGCCAAACACCCTCACAACTACTGGAAGAAGTACAAGAAATAGCAGGAAAGCTGATATTCCGCCGTATAGACTTCAAAATCAACCAGCTTGACGAGCCAAGGGTGAGAAGTCGCATATCTACCGAAACTCCCGACTTCTTAGGAGGTGCGCGCGTAAAGGCAATCAATCGCATGGATGGAACACGTTTTGATATGGGGGATGGAGCTTGGGTCGCTGCCAGAATGTCCGGTACCGAACCGCTCGTCCGATTTTATGCAGAGGCACACGATGCAACATATCTAGACGCCTTGCTGAGCGACGTGAAGGTGGCGATAGTTGGTCGCCCCTAACCCCTACTAAACCCTTACCTTCACACACCCACGGATAATTATTAGCACGAACGACTACCATTGGGCACCAAACTTTTTGGTGCCGGAGGTGGGATTCGAACCCACACGCTCTTGTTCAGAGCCACGGGGTTTAAGCCCGCTGCGTCTGCCATTCCGCCACTCCGGCGCATACCTCCAACAAATAAACTGTACCCTGAATTCAGAACCTTAAGACGAGAAGACGTATGACTGTAAAAGAGATTAATCCAGAAATCATAGGGATAATAGGCGGCACTGGACTGTATCACCTTGACGAACTGCAAGACACTCAATGGGTCAAAATGGAGTCTCATTTTGGAAAACCTTCGGACAAACTTCTCACTGGGCAACTCAAAGGCGTCCAGATGATCTTCCTGCCCAGGCACGCCAGAGGGCATACCACTCCTGCCCACATGGTGAACTATCGAGCAAACATTGAAGTATTGAAGAAGGCAGGAGTATCAAGGATCCTCTCCTTCAGCGCAGTAGGATCTTTGAAAGAGACGATACACCCTGGAGACTTTATAATAGTGGATCAATATTTAGATCGCGCAGTAGGCAGAAACAGCACCTTCTTTGAAGACGGAATAGCAGCTCACGTAAGCATGGCTAACCCCACATGCCCGGAAATAAACTCCGCTATTCATCAAGCGTTTAAGCCTTCAGACCTGGACGTCAGGTTAGGGGGCACCTATCTGACAATAAACGGTCCTCAATTTTCAACGCGCGCCGAGTCTAAACTGTACCGCTCATGGAACCTGGACATAATCGGAATGACGAACATGCCGGAAGCGAAGCTGGCCAGAGAAGCGGAGATATGCTACACAACTATAGCGATGGTAACCGATTATGACTGCTGGCATCCGCACGTGGAAAACGTATCTACTTCACAGGTGCTAACTGTTCTCCGGGAAAACGTAGATAAGGCGCGTAGGCTCATCACAGAGACGGTTCCTGCTATAGCAGCTCTGCCGAAACCATGTGCCGCGGGTTGCGATCGTGCGCTGGACGGCGCCATTGCAACGTCAGAGAAAGCGAAAGACCCAGCCACTGTAGAAAAGCTGAGCACAGTAGCAGGAAGGGCTTTTAAAGAACTCTGGGGATTGCCTGAGAATACTTGAAATTCCATTTTCACCTCGGTAGTTTGACCTGCAAGACAAAAACATTTCCTCTAGCCTAACCCGTCGCCGCAATCCACTGTCGCTTCAGGTCTTTTGCCCCGTGCCGTCAATGTATGAGCTCTGGCTATATCTGCCTAAGACGGGGATCGAACCTATCCCTAAGCCAGTCTCCTAGAAAATTGACGGACATAACCACTAGAAATATGGCAATACCTGGAAAAACCGCTATCCACCACGCGTCGTTGAGGTATTCCCTGCCCTCGGATATCATATTTCCCCACGTAGGAGTTTGAGGCGGTATCCCTGCCCCAAGAAAGCTGAGCGAAGCCTCTGCCAGGATCAACGCCCCGACCCGAAGCGTAGCCAGCACAACTACAGTGTTAACGACTCCCGGTAAAAGATGGCGACCCATTATCCTCCAGTGAGACGCTCCTGCTATTTTTGCCTGTGCCACGTAGTCCTGTTCTTTCAGATATAGAGTCTCGGCGCGCACGTTTCGCACTCCACCCGCCCAAGCTACCAAAGCCAGCAAACCCATCACCAGCACTACGCTCTGTCCTAGCGTTATCGCTGCAAGGATAGCAAGTAACAGAAAAGGCAACGCGTTCCAGACATCCACTATTCGGAGTATCAGTTCGTCTGTAAGTCCTCCGAAATATCCGGCTATCAAACCAAGCGCCGTACCCACTATCAGACCCGTGGACATAGATATAGCCGCTACCGCGAGAGAGATGCGTGCCCCGTATATTACACGACTCAGAACATCACGGCCTACGTGGTCTGCACCAAGAAAGTATCGCTGCTCAACCGAAGGGTCATCGCTACGTACCACCCGGTTCTCCTCGTAGTACGCGGTATCCCAAAATGGAGCAGCAACACGCCCGCGGAGATTTATGCTTTGAGGATTTTCAGGAGCTACCAGAGGTGCAAATATGGCCGCTAAAATCAAAACAACAAGGATAATTATAGGTAATACAGGCCATCTGCGGAGTACATAAAACAGGTTGGAAACCGTCATCGTATGCTCTCACTAGGAAGAGTAACGTATGCGGGGGTCAACGATTGCGTACATCATATCCGCCAAAAAACTGCCTGCCACGTATAACACAGCAAACATAAGTATCACTCCTGTAAGCAAGGGAAAATCGTTATTGAATATAGAATCAACGACTGTGCGTCCTAAACCAGGCCAGGCAAATACAGCTTCAATAACGACTGCACCCTCCAGAAAACCGACAAGTATAAGCGCTGAAACGGTAATTGGTGGTATGAGAGCGTTTCTAAAAGCGTGCTTCCAAATAATCCGAACGGCACTTACACCTTTGGCACGACCAAGTTTCACGTACTCAGAGTCCAAAACCTCCAGCATAGACGAACGAGTAATGCGTAGATAAGTAGCCGCAGGCAACCACCCAAGAGCAATCGTAGGTAGGATCAGAGCCATAAGCTGTTTGGGGAAAAACGGTTCGTCCACCGGCCTGGATCCCGCGGGTAGCCAACCTAAAGTAACGGCAAACAGCAATATCCCCATTATGCCCGTCCAAAAAACGGGTACGGCCTGACCTACAAGGGCAAAACCTCTTCCTATATAGTCAAAAACTGACCCTCGTTTCACTGAAGAGAGCACGCCAAGAGGCACTCCAATCAGCGTACCAAACAGCCAGGAAGCCAACGCCAGTTGAGCGGTAGCACCCAGCTTTTCACCGATAACGGTAGAAACCTCCCGCTCGGCCAACAAGGTTTGACCTAAATCCCCCCGCACTACCCTACCAAGCCATATAAAGTATTGAGCCACAAGCGGTCTATCTAGACCAAGCTTTGCTTCCAGAGCCGCTATCTGCTCTGGAGATACTCCATAGCCACCAGGCTTCGCATAAAGCAACAGTGGATCCCCGGTAGCACGCGATAGAACGAAAACCACAAGTGTAGCTGCAACAAGAGACAACAATCCAAACAAAAAACGCTGAATAAGGTAATTTCTCAATATACCTCTCCTTGATCGCTTGCCCGACGCGAAGCATATACCAAAAGGAACGCCGAGACATATAATGACATCTCGGCGTCCCCCACTGGAAACAAAAGCCTAATTTTACGCGATGCCAACCCAGGCAACCGCGTCTGCCTACTGACTAATCAGCGGCTTTGAGGAACTATGTTCTCAAAATCGTTCATAGTAGCGAATATCGAAGAACTACCTTCCCATGTAGCTATAGATTTGGGATTGTAGACCACAGAGACCGGCACCTGAACCGTTCCTGCAAACAACATCTGTTCCGTAAGGTAGTCCATCAGTTCGGTATTGAGTCTAATTCGTTCCTCAATATCCTGCTCCTGGTTGACCTGCAGGTTAATCTCCGCAATCCTGGGGATCTCAATACCGCAACCGAAACCACCACGCGTGATAGAAGTCTCCGTAAGACCGTGCGGCCAGTCAAACGGTATAGTAGTTGCTCCTTCGTCACAATCACCACCATAAGGTATAGTGTTTGAACGGTTCACAAGGCTCGGGCGGATTATCGCGTAAGCCGACTTGAGCACCGAGACTCTCATAGCAGGCCAGGCCGCCTGCCACATCCCCGTTACTGCATCGTTTATTTCGGCGTTCGTACCGCTTGATCCACCCAACTCACCTCCTGTCCATATCGTCATATCAAACCTGCCTTCCGGCCAGGCCGTCTGGGACATCATCTCACGTGCTCTGTCTACGTCGTAAGGTATCGACCAGCGATCCTGAAAGTAAGACGCGGTAGTATCAACGTATTCCATAGCAGCCACCTCACCAAAACCATCAAGGATCGTTTCAACTAGCAGAGGCCTGTCTATAGCCAGGGCTAAAGCCCATCGAGCCATACGCGACTCTTCCATGTCACCAGGATCCGATGCACAACCTATCCACGGCAAGTCGTTGGCGCATACGCCAGCCAAATTGCTAAGGTCAAGAGGCTCCCCTGATACAGGGTTTACCGTCTCCCAATAGTTCCCAGAGAATATAATCTCATGAACCCGACCAGTACCTGTTATATTAGCCACGGTAAAGCCGCTATCATCCAGATCACGCAGATCTTTAACAGGCACAGTATCCGCTACGTCCACCTGTCCCGTTTTAAGCTGTGCAACTCTGGTAGAAGCCTCTGGCACTTCTATGACGGTTATCCGGGATAGTTCAGGGTCTTTGTACCAGTGGTCATAAGATACTCTCGAAAGCACTGCACGGTCATCCTGTACCCACTGATCCACCTCAAAGGGTCCGGTTGATACTATGTTCTCGCGCAGCCAGTCTCTACCCATCTCGTCATAGGCTCTCTTTGAGAAGAAAGCGGTACCCTGGGCTTGTTCATTCAGGAAATTACCATTCCAACGCAAGTCAAAGTTATTAATTCCTATCCGTACCGTATTATCGTCAATCTTTGAGGCTTCAGTGAACACAGCCGCAAAGTCCCCCGCCTGTCCATGTATGCTGTTAGGATTCGTCGTCGCATTAGAATCATTAAGCGTCCAAACCACGTCGTCTGCGCTAAAGGGGCCCCAATCTTTATGGAATACAACGTCATCACGAAGGGTTATCTCCACGAAAGAGAGATCAGGAGCTACTGAAAATCCGGTAGCGAGTTTATTAACAATGTTGCCTTCTGCATCAGAAGCAAAAAGACCTTCACCTACTCCCCAATACTGCATAACTTCTACGGGAGCTTGTGCACTACCGAGCCCAACTCCAGGCGGAACCTCAAACACTGCTACAGTTATTTCGCCCGAGGCACTATCCGGGTCAGGAGCCTCATCAGAAGAAGCAGGAACCGGTGTCGCAGTAGCTGCAGGCCTGGGAGTAGACGTAGCTGAAGGTGCTGATCCTCCCCCACCGCTGCCACCATCATCACCGCCATTACCACATGCTGCGACAAATGCTACAGCCATTAAAGCAATGACTGAAATCCAGAAAACTTTAAGAACGCTGTTCATGACAAAACCTTTCACTCAGACCAGGCAAACCAACGCTATGCATCCGACAAGTTAGTTCATTTGCTTTAATAATAACTATTCGGACAAAAAGCGTCAACACTTTACAGCGGTTCGCTATATTGGACAGAATTAATGGACACTATTAATCAGAGCAAGGGTGAATTGACTTAGCCTATGCCTAACCTCCATGGAAGGCGGCAAGTGATCAACGCTCCTGCCGTGAGAGGATCTACCGTATCAGGACAGGCGACGGTGCAATCTCGCCATAAAAAGCGGAACCGCAAGCATAAACACGAAACCTAAAGAGATAGTCCCGTCCCCAAAACCAAAACAAGAGCTACCACCACCACCACCATTACCCGGCAGGGGTGTAGGAGTCGGAGTTGGAAGAGGTGCAGGCTCAGGTGTAGGCGTAGGAGGCGGAGTTGGGGTAGGGACAGGCGTAGGGGTAGGAGGGTCAGGCAGCACCTCAAAAAACAGATTAACTATGATTTCTTGATTGTTCCCTCGGAATTCCGTCGTCTGACGAGCCATTATACCACCAACGTGGAACGTAACTTCCCGACCTACAAAGTCCGTAGTACCGGGGTCTACCAAAACCAGATACTGACCTCCCTGAACCGCGGCAGGGGGAGAAGCGTAGTCATCCCCTATCCTGGCTTCTATCGTAATGAAGCCGTCAGGGACACCAGCAGGATAGTTGGAAGAGCGCACAGAGCCGGAAAATAAGGACGCTCCTGCCGGAACCGGGGTAGGAACGGGGGTAGGAACGGGCAATGAACCAAATTCCAGGTCAACGATGCGGATCTGAGAAAAAAACCATCCTTCTATATCTGGGTCGCCGTTGACGTCTAGCTGGGCGAAGGGAGTGCTTTCTTTGGGAGATGAGGAGCCCTGAACCGTGTTGATCGAGTTGTTAGCAACAACTTGAAAAGACTCTGCCAATATTGTGCCGGCAGTTCCATCTGCCAGCTTAAACACTATGGGTTCCCCTTCGGCCCTTGGAAGAGGTCCTATTGTCAACCCGCCAAAATTACCCTGAGCGTCCACTCGTGCAGAGCGATTTATGTTAATGTCCGAACCGGCTACTGTAGCGAATATCCGCAAATCCGGAGGGGGAAGCTCACCGTTTATCGTTACGTTGCCTTCAAAAATCAGGATACGCACTCCGGGGATATCTCCTTGTGCGCGAACCTCTGAACGCGTCATATCCGCAACCAGCAACACAGCTAGTACAGTTACAAAAGCTAGTAGACGGAAGAAAACAGAATTAATATACGTTTTTTCTTTTATGAAATCAAACATCGTAAATACAGTACAACATACAAAGATCAGTATATAAAGAGACCCCCGACCTTGCACAGGTCGGGGGTCTCATATATTCGGATTTTCCGAACGTTACGGAGCTATGGGGTTAGCTATATCGTCGTCAATGAAGATCCAGTAAGCCTTACCAGCCTGAGCCCGTTCATCCTCATCATCAGTGCGGCAAGCATCTGTTGATACGTCTATACGATCGAATGTCGATTCTATAGTGTCAAACTCGTATGCACGGGCAACGTCTCCAGCGGAGCTCAGGTAGTCTCGCAAGCAGTAGTCTGCACCACCGCTGGTCTGCAACATATCCCCGGTTTCACCTTCAATTATGGCCTCACGCCTGGTCGGGTCAAGTGCACCCACAAGGTTCCATCCCCTAAAGGTTCGGATTGTGGGAGGTGTTACGTTCACAACACTAGCTTCGCTTGCACTAACCAGAGTTACGTCTTGATCCTGAAAACTTTCACTGAACACCCAGTATCCGACACCGCCTCTAATCTGATCCAACGAACCAACCCAGCTGCCGCCGGAACGAGTAGCGTTCCTCCATGGGTTACGGCTCCAGGGTTCATACGCTATCACCTGCGTTATACCATCGTTAGTGAATACCGAACCTATATCACCGCTCACCGGGTCAGAGGGCAAGGAAACAGCGTTCCAGCCAGAACGCAGGGACAAGTTGAAGTCTTCGCGCTCACTTATCTCAAACGTGAAGTCCAGATCGCCTGACTCATTGTCTGCAAGGTCGGTAGCCACTACCCTCACCATGTGTTCACCCAGAGGCCAGTCCTCAGTTGGTGTGAAGACCCACACCTCATTATCGCTAGACTGAAGGTCATTTAAGATGTTCATGGTCCCGCCACCTGCAATCTCTATCTCAGCTTCATTAACCTGGTAAACCTCTTCATGGAAGATGATCACAAGATTCTTGCGAACGTCTGAGCTGGAGACGTCGTCAGAGTCGGGATCGTCTCCTTCCGGCGGATCTACTATATCGCCGTCATCGTCATTGTCCAACGCAGGATCCTCGTTATCAAACTCAAATACAGTCTTGTCACCGTGACGGTCTATATCTTGAGTCGGATCAACAACCAGGTTGCCCATATCGTCTCGCGTATCTTCTGCTCCAAAGATCGACCTGTTCCTTCTATTATCCTGGGCTATCACTACCACGTAGACATCATCAGCGCGAAGTCTTCCACGAACCGAGTAGTCCAGTTCATACATTCCTTCACCACGAACCTTCCGGGGGTGAGCATCAGTTGACGATAACATAACAACCCTCTCAGAGGTAAGCCTATTCTCAGGGTGTTCATCCTGCCAGAATTGAACGGTAATGTTTGAAGCCGATATGTCTTCGTTGACCTGTATCTGGATAGTGATATCGTCATTCGTCAACTCATTAACCTTATCGCCCAAACCTGAGCCTTCGGAAAGAGTTACACTCTGAACCTGCGGGGGAAGACCATCATCCACCTCAATTTCGATATCGTCATCCAGCCTGTTTCCTGCACGGTCATTAATATCACCCACAATCTCAATCGTAGGTTCATCGGCAGCAGGTATCTCACCATTCAGCTCAAGAAACACATAGCGAATAACTATTTCTTCTATGTCTTGATTTTGACCGGTAACTCGACTACGAAGTGCCGAAATTTGATCTTGGGTTTGGCCTTCGTCCATGGCTGCTTGTTCTTGTTCGCGGAGTCCGAGGAAGTCTTCATCTTCTACATCCTCCGGTTCAATTGTGGTAACACCCACAACCTCAAGATCAACGCCCCTCATACTGCTGTCATAACGAAAATCTGATGGGTCAACGGTTGAGTTATCCAGTCGCTCCGGGAATATCAGCAGGACTGAATCACGGACGTTAGTTTCAACCTCCAGATTTCTCGGATCCCAGCCGCGTCCGGTCAGAGCACCTTGAGGGAAGGCGTCACGCAATCCCGTTGACTCAATGTTCCTTTCTAAAATCTCCATGGAGTCTATAAGGATTGAGTGAGGATTGGCTATCTGTTCCGGATCAGGCAAACCTGTCTCTTCCTGACTATCATCTGCATCAGAAAGCCCCACGTTACCCGCAAGGTCAACACCGTAAGCCTGGAAGTTCAGGTAACCTTCATACGATACATTATCATAGGTATCATCAGTTATCCTGAAACCGACATCTCTATCTCCATCTTCAAAGTCCGGGAAGTCATCATCATCCACTATATCTTCGTCACCCTTCTTAATACACGGGGCAGAATCCGTACATCGGCGGGTTTCAGGTGGATAGTTTACTCCCTCAGGATAACTTCCCGTAGAACCTAAGTCACCTATCCAACGCTCACGATCTCTTCCTGTATCAAACCTGCTCAAAATGGGACTCTGTAACAAAGCATTACTTCGGTCGGTACCACCAATCTCGTTCAAAACAAATGCTATTTCGTTTTCACTAAGCCCCGAGTTATCGTCTGAGAAAGTACCTTCAAAAGTAGGGTTATCGTTATCAGTAGCATCATCGTTATCTACCGGAACCGTTATTTCCACTTCAGGAGGAGTAGAATCCACATGAAATATAGCTTCACGCGTTTCTATATCAGGGTCAATCTCGCTTATAGCGCCGCCTGTATCTCCGTCCTCTGCAACCTGGTCCTCATACGTGATACTGACTGAGTCTCCATCGGATACAATCACATAAACCTCATCAACGAACGGATCAGCATCATCAGGACGCTTAGAATTCAAGTTTTCAATAGTGTCGAAAGTAACAGCACTGGTCCTGGTAGAAGATCTTGTACCTTCCAACGTCCTTCTACTTGCCAACCCCCTCAATTCGGGGTCATCGGGTCCGGTTGTGGGTTCATCTGTGCCGGTATTGTGTATAAGCTTCAATTGACCCTCAAAGATACCGGTGTCAGGACCACTCTCCCATAGGGTAAAGTCAAACTCCTCACCACCGCTGTCAGAGTCTACTACTACAATAAGAGAGTTGAAGCGGGCACGCTCCCAAGACAGAGCGGTAACGACAGAGTGAACAGTATCAGTTCCACCACTACCGACACAACCCTGATCACACCGAAACCTCACAAAAACAAATGGGTTCCCGGAATCGTCTGAGCTTAAGTCAATACTAAATCCTATATTTATATCATCGTCTCTTTGAGGAGTACCTCTTGTTCTATCAAGAACCAAACCATCAGAGCCATAGGCAATCCAGGTTTCTGTATCACCATCACCGTCAATATCAATTCGATCAAAATTAAAGTCCCCTCTGTCTACATCATCATTATCGTTTTCATCAGAAACGAAAAGCGGGTCTACACTAAAAGGGGGGCGCGTCAAATTTATAGGATCATTAATAATAACACCTTGGCCACCTATATTTTGACCACCTACATCAGGTAATATATCCACGAGATTACCAGAAGCATCCCTTGCAATGACAGTGGCATCATCTGTTGTAGAGTTTCTGTCCTCGTCAATGACCGTTACTATAACGCGGTCATAGTCTCGAATCACGTAGTTCGAGGCTCGATAGCGTCTTCGATTATCCGCCTCACCTTCATCAAGCGCATCTACCTCCATGCTCAAGACAATGACGCTGGCAAAAAGGTTGTTATTATCTCCAACGTAGTCCCTACCCGCTCCCAGCTGCCAATCTTCCTCATCCGCACGATCACCTCTTCTCTCTACTTCAGGATCGGTGGTGAGCCCTGAACCTTTGTTGGTAACATATATAGACCCGTCAGTGCAATCGGGAAGATCTATATCTTGATTATCACCCGACGTTGTTCCCATCGTGATATCACAATAGGAGTTATTATCAGCGGCGTGTGTAGAGTCCTCAAATATATCGGTATCTTCACCCTCATCAACCAATTCATTATTTTCAATTCCGTTGGCCTCTACTACTTCGCCTTGAACCCCTCTCACCAGACCCTCTACTTGTCGCGTGTGTGGCATAGTTGGATCTTGTTCGTCTATTATAGACACGTCAGTTTGTTGAGCTTGAGCTGACGCCACAAAGAACGCCAGAACAAAAGCCGTCGCAATAATAGCGGCGAAAGTTAAGCCGAAAATTCTGTTTGGTAGGGTCACAGTTCCTATCCCCCTTGCTTCTGTTTTCACTTGTCCGGCGGGCTGTATTTCATTTTTCATCCCCGACGGTCTCCTTTTCCTTCCTCGGAGTTCTTCCGAGACTATTTACTTACCTCTGCAACCCCGCCTTAGCTTTCACATTGAGCGAGAGTTAGATTCTCATCTATGCCATGTGCTTTCTGTAAATGCGTACACAAACCAGAGGCAGCATACGCGTTGCGCACATAGCTTACGAATATTTATTCAATCATCGGTTAGCGGGCTTGTCAAGTTATCTTTTATAAAAATAAAGTTGTTTTTCACTTTTTGATTGATCTGCTCTGATGGCCGGCCGTTTTAGAGTCAAGCAACTCCCGGCGGGCGTACGAACATATATACATATTATAGTAACTCATTAACTCTTTTCTGGTGAGGCTATGGAAGCCAGGAACTCTTTATTTGTCCTGGTTTTAGCCATTCGTTCTATGATTCTCTCTGCGGACTCTGTGGATCCCGTGGATGACTGACCCAATAGCGCTATCATCCTTCGGAGCATCCAGACTTGTCGGAGGGTTTTAGCATCCAGGAGCATCTCTTCGTGCCTTGTGCCGCTCTTTTCCACGTCTATGGCTGGGAAAACACGACGTTCCGCCAGACTGCGGTCAAGGTGTAGCTCCATGTTGCCCGTTCCCTTGAACTCCTCATATATTACATCGTCAAGCCTGGACCCCGTCTCTATAAGGGCAGTGGCTATGATTGTAAGGCTTCCTCCCTCTTCACAATTTCGAGCGGCTCCGAAGAACATTTTAGGAGGGTAAAGCGCCGCGGTGTCCATGCCGCCGGACAGTGTTTTCCCGCTGCTGGGTGCCGTTACGTTGTATGCTCGGGCGAGTCTTGTGAGGCTGTCCAGAAGCAGGACCACGTCCTCTCCGCTCTCTACGAGCCTCCTGGCGCGTTCAAGAGCCGTTTCCGATACCTTGGCGTGATACTCGGCCGGTTCGTCAAAAGTAGAGGAGTATATCTCCCCATCTACGGATCGACGTATGTCGGTTACCTCTTCCGGTCTTTCTCCTATGAGAGCTACGAGTAGGCATATCTCAGGATGGTTTTTTGATATTGCGGCGGCTATCTGCTTAAGGATGATGGTTTTACCCGCTTTGGGTGGTGCTACGATAAGCGCTCTTTGCCCTCTGCCGATAGGCGCTGCTATATCTATGATGCGCGGAGCCAGTTGTTTTGGTGTGGTTTCGAGCTTTATGCGCTCATCGGGGTAGGTGGCGGTCAGTTTTTCAAATCGCGGCCTCTTGGCGGCTTCTTTAGGACTAATGGAGTTCACCAGTTCAGGACGTTCAAGAGAATAGTATCTGCCAGAACTGCCTGGTGGTCTTATGCGTCCCGCTACTACATCGTATTTCCGCAGACCGTAAGCTTTCACCACGTTACGGGACACGTAGATATCTTCTACCTTATCTTGTCGGTTGGTCGGTCTGAGGAAGCCGTAGCCTTCGTTCATTATTTCGATCATGCCGGCGCCTACGAGCAGGTCTGCTTCACGAGCGTAAACGGCGAGGAGGGTCATAACAAGCTCGGAGCGGCGTTTCGGAGGGGTCTTGATCCCTTTTTCTTCAGTGAGTGCCAGGAGTTCTTCCATACTTTTTTCACCGAGGTTCCCCAGATCATCGTCAGGCGGTTGCGCCCTTTCAATCTCTTCTTCAGCAGACAACGGCGGTTCTTGTTCTGCCAGAGCGGTTCTGGATCCGGTTGTCTGTTTTCCGTTTATTCTTCGGCGCGTGCCGTATCTTGATGATCGAGGAAATGCGCGATTTGGCAAAATATCTCCTGTTCTCCTATAGGATTGCAGTCCACAATGGCTTGGCTAACGAAGGAGGGCATGGTTAGTGTTCGTAAGGATCTAACAATACCCGCGCAAAGGGGGACTGGGGAACTGTTTATCAGGTGGCATCGTCAATACGCATAGTTAAGTACACCGCCCGACTTATCTATTATACCCTGTTACTTTTAGAGTTTACATACATTGAGAACAGACGGCCCGCTGACTTTGCACACTTATATTATTATATTAATTCAAATATATTAACGGTATTTTCAGTAGTGCGTCCTTTTTTGGAGCTCAAGGCTGCCGGGCGAAAGAGCTAAAGAGGGTTTCAGCCGATCTATCCTCGTTTAGTTGTTTGTTGAACATGGATATCTGGCTGCCCGCGGGGACTGTAATTTTCGCGGTCTTGATAAAGGCGGAGAAAAGAGGATGAGGTTTGTCTGGTCTTGACTTGAATTCGGGATGGAACTGGGTCCCTAGCATAAACGGGTGTCCTTCCACCTCCATTATCTCTGCGAGGTTGCCTTCCTCCCAGATGCCCGTGGGACGCATGCCGCCACGTGCCAGCTGTTCCAGGTAGGCGTTATTCACTTCGTACCGGTGCCTATGCCTTTCTACCGTCTTGTCGGTACCGTACGCCGAGCGGGCAATAGATGGTTCCAAAATGGTGCATTCATATCCGCCTAAGCGCATAGATCCTCCGGTCAACTCTTTGCCCTTCTGTCCCGGAATAAGACATACAACCGGGTCTGGAGTATTTGGCGTGAATTCCGCAGAGGAAGCCTGCGCTATGTTAAGTACGTTTCGTGCGTATTCGGTAATCATCACCTGCATCCCCAAACATAGTCCGAGGTATGGGACCTTCTTTTCTCTAGCGTATTGAGCAGCGTATATCATTCCTTCGGTACCGCTGTGGTCAAAACCTCCCGGCACTATTATCCCTGATACAGAATCAAGCTTATGTGACGCGCCTTTTTTAATCAGCTCTTCTATCTCTTGTGCGGAGAAGAGATGGATGGTAGGGTTGACGTCTTGGGCCGCGGACGCGTGGCGTATTGCCTCATATACCGATATGTAAGCGTCAGGCAGTTCCGAATATTTCCCAACTATGGCTATCTTTATAGAACGGTTCATAGAGTTATCTATGTCTATGATCTTTTCCCAGCCGTCCGCACGAGAGTGGACGTATTCCCAGTTGAAGGCGTTTGCAAGCATTTTCCCGAAACCGGCTTCCTCCAGGTAGCTGGGGGCCTGGTATATGCTCTTCAAATCTTTCATGGATATGACGTTGTCTTTGGGTATGTCGCAGTAGAGGGATATCTTTTCTTTTAGCTCGGGACGCAACGTATCTTCGGAACGGCATATTATAGAGTCGGGTTGTATGCCTGCGCTTCGTAGTGCTTGCACGCTGTGCTGTGTGGGCTTGGTCTTAAACTCTCCCGCGGTCTTCAGAAAGGGGACGTATGTGAGATGTATATAAAAGGTCTTGTCCGTACCCTCTTCTGATCGCATCTGTCTTATGGCTTCAAGAAAGGGTTGCCCCTCAATATCTCCCACCGTTCCGCCCACCTCAACTACAACGACTTCAGCTCTGGATTCCCGCGCCAGTTTTTTTATCCGTCGCTTGATTTCATCCGTTACATGCGGAACGATCTGTATGGTGTATCCAAGATAAACGCCTTTGCGTTCAGTCCCTATGAGTCTCTGGTATATCTGTCCGGCGGTTACGCTTGATAGCCCGGTGAGGTCTACGTCTACGAATCGTTCATAGTGTCCCAAGTCAAGGTCGGTTTCCGAGCCGTCGTTGGTTACGTACACCTCACCATGCTGGTATGGGGACATAGTACCCGGGTCTACGTTCAGGTAAGGGTCGAGCTTCAACAGTGAGACGCTAAGCCCCATGCTCTTGAGCATCCTGCCTATGGACGCTACAGCGATACCCTTACCTATGGAACTGACGACGCCTCCCGTTACAAATATGTAGTTGGTCATTGACTCTTGCATAGGATCTCCTGTAGGCGCACGAGAATGCTTTAGCCTTAATAGTTAATATATGCCTGAGATATAGCCAAACACATATAAGGTAAGATATAAAATAGTCAGCAGTCATGGGAGATAAAAAGGTATCTGTTGACACCGTCTTGCACATAGCGGAGCTTGTAGCCGTAAAGATAGACCTCACCGAAGCAGAGGATATCGCCCGGCAACTTGACGGGATATTTTCTCATTTTACCTCTCTGCAGAGATTGGACACGGAAGGGGTACCCCATGAGGGCGCCCCGCCTCCTTCGGAATACGTTCTGAGATCAGATGAAGTTTCAGACTCTATGCATCGTAAAGAGACTTTGGCGAATGCTCCGGGTTCGGATGGGGAGTTCATAAAGATAAAGCCCGTTTTTCCTGGACGTTAAACTATGAGTGAACCGGATTTCCCAGTCACTGCAGACTTTCGCCCTTCAAATACTCGCGAACTGCGTTCTATGTTCGACCTGGGGGATATTTCGCCTTCCGAAGCGCTCCGTCTTACTTTCGATCGTATACATCAGCTTGAGCCGCGCCTGAACTGTGTAACGAGGGTTTCGGAAGATAAGGCGTTTCAGCAGGCAAAGGAGGCGGAGCGGCGTCTTTTGGGAGAGGGGGCTTCTCCAACGCCTTTGACGGGTGTCCCTATACTGTTGAAGGATAATATTTCAACCGCCGGCGATGAAACGACAGCCGGTTCTCAGATTTTGAAGGGCTACATGCCTCCCTATGACGCGTATGTAACTGAACGGCTGAAAGCGGCAGGAGCAGTGATAGTAGGTAAAGCTAATATGGATGAATTCGCTATGGGTTCTTCCAACGAGACCTCGGCGTTTGGTCCCGTGATGAACCCATGGGACGAGACTAGAGCGCCGGGCGGTTCCAGTGGAGGATGCGCGGCGGCAGTAGCAGCTGGTGAAATATTGCTGGCTCTGGGATCTGACACCGGCGGTAGCATAAGGCAACCTGCCTCATTATGTGGAGTGTCAGGAATGAAGCCTACTTATGGGCTGGTAAGCCGGTTCGGGCTTATCGCCTTCGCTTCCTCGTTAGACCAGATAGGACCCATAGCGAAGGACGTTATGGACTGTGCCCTGGCTCTAGAGACTATATGGGGAAGAGACGTCCGTGACGCTACTTCGCTTGACGCGCCATCTGTTCGGCTGTCCGACGCACTGAAAAGCGGAACCGAAGCGCTCAAGGGCTTACGCGTGGCTGTACCCTCAGAATATCTCAAGCAGACGCAGGGATCTGGAACGACTCATCTGGAGCCCGGGGTTCGTTCAGCCTTTGAGTCGGCCCTGTCGGCGTTAGAAGACGCGGGTGGGAGAATTGAAGAGGTGTCGCTGCCTATGAGTCGCTACTCCCTGGAGGCTTACTACGTAATTGCTCCAGCGGAAGCATCGGCAAATTTGGCACGTTATGACGGTGTCAAGTACGGCCCTGCTGGTAAAGGAGATATGGCGCGCGACGGCATGGCATCAGCACGAGGCACAGGGTTCGGAGCAGAGGTTAAGAGGCGGATATTCATAGGTGCTTACGTTCTCTCGGAAGGTTATCGAGACGCTTGGTACAAGAAGGCACAGCAGGTTCGTACGCTGATACGCCGCGAATTCTCTGACGCGTTCAAGAAGTTTGACCTGATAGCAACGCCTACCTCCCCTACGGTCGCTTTCAGGCTCAGAGAACGGGCGAATGATCCTCTCGCCATGTACCGCAGTGATATATGTACCGTTCCAGCTAATATGGCCGGATTACCCTCTATATCTATCCCTTGCGGTTTCTCAGAAGAACTGCCTGTAGGTCTTCAGATAATGGGTCCACGCATGGCCGACGCCAAGGTGATGGCTGCCGCATGGGGTTACCAACAAATTACCGACTGGCATAATACTCACCCTCCTATTGCAGGGAACAAAAGCAGAACAGGGCCTTGACTGTACGTACCTTAGGAGACGATATACCGCGCATGCATCCCTCGGCTTTTGTAAGCGAAGCAGCCTACGTTGTAGGTAAAGTGGAGCTTGGGGAGCTTGCCAGTGTATGGCCTGGAGCGGTCGTGCGCGCAGACAGCGGACGGATAAGGATAGGAGCCAGGACGAACGTCCAAGACAATTCGGTAGTGCACGCGGACGCGGATGCAGAGATAGGAGAAGGGGTAACTATAGGGCATGGCGTTGTGTGTCATGGTCGCTCAATAGGGAACGGTTCTCTGTTGGGCAACGGGTGCGTCGTGAACGATGGAGTGAGGCTTGGTGAAATGTGCCTGGTCGCCGCAGGATCAGTAGTTACCGAAAGTATGGAGGTGGAATCGTTTTCTATACTACGCGGAACCCCTGCAAAGGTGATAGGCAAACTTCGCGACCGTCATAAGATGCTCCTGCAACAAGCCGCGGAAGCATACGTTAAGAGGATAGATCGATATAAACGCTCCGGCCTGGAGTTAATACCTCGCCCACAAAGAAGACAGGTGCAGGAGTAGCAGAGGTTACATCCGGACGGGAGCCGACATCCTCATCAGGCGCAGTAAGTTAGATATCACGATTCGCACCGCTCTGACAAGCCTGAGACGCGCAAGAGATAGCGCCGCATCTTTAGGGTCATTTGATATGACCCTGCACTCTTCATAGAAGTGTTGAAGGGCACGCGCCAACTCATACGCAAACGCTGGTACGCGCTGAACCGCCAGCTGTTCCGCTGCACTGTAGACAACGTCCGGGAGCTCCGCTACATAACGGAGTAAGGCAAGTTCACGCGGATGAGTGAGCAAGGATAGATCGCCGTCATCGGGGTTCAGTTTCCGTTTTTTTCCCTCCTCAAGTATTGAGCATAACCTGGCATGGGCGTACTGTACGTAATAAACAAAGTTCTCAGATGATTGCTTCTTCACCAGGTCAAAGTCAAAATCCATATGGGATCCGGGTGATCGGCTCATAAACATGTATCGGCAGGCGTCGGCACCCACTTCCTTGAGCAGATCATCCATCAATATAAGGTCGCCTTTGCGCTTGCTCATCTTCAATAGACGTCCGCCTCGCTTGAAATGGACTATCTGGTTAGTCAAAATCTTCAAACGTGAGGGGTTCAAGCCGAACGCCTGGACTACATGACCAAGACGGTTCACGTGTTCATGATGGTCTGCCCCCCAGATATTCACCACTTTGTCAAACTTGCGCACGGCAAGCTTGTCGTAGTGGTAGGCTATATCAGTACCTAGATAGGTGGGCTTACCTGTGCCACTACGTTGGACTACGCTGTCCTCTGCTCCACCAAGCTTGGTGGCTATAAACCAAAGCGCCCCTTCTCTTTCAGCTATATAGCCTCTATCGCGCAACCTGTTTATAGCAGCGTCCACTAAGCCTTCGCTTATCAAAGTTCGTTCCGAAAACCAGCGATCATACTTTATCCCTGTCCTTTCAAGGGTTGACCGTATACCTTCCAGATTCTTTTTCAGAGCTTCTTCACAGACTATATATTTCAGGGCTTCTAGGTATTCTCCATCACCTTCAGGAACGTCTTCCTCGAATTGTTGGAACAGCTCTTTAGCCATGTCATTCACAAACTCCCCTTCGTACCTTTCTTCGGGAAAAACGGCTTCTTTTCTGGCAGCTTGCAGGAAAAGCGCCCATAGAGTTTCATTGTAAATCCGGAATTGCCTGCCCGCGTCGTTCACGTAATACTCACGCTGAACATCGTACCCCACGGCCTCAAGCAAGTCAGCTACCGCGCTGCCTATCACTGCGCCTCGCGCATGGCCTATGTGTAAGGGACCCGTCGGATTAACGCTCACAAATTCCACCTGTGCTGTCTCACCTTTACGGTCTGAAGATATACCGTAAGAGTCCTTTGCAACTTCAATATCTGGTACGCGCTGCCGAAGCCACATATCGGACAGTCGGAAGTTGATGAACCCTGGCGAGTGCGCTTTTACCTCTTTGATGACGTCAGAGGAGTCAAGAAAATTTACAAGCGTTTCGGCTATACTCATAGGATTTCCGCCGGTCGTCTTGGATATGGCCAGCGGCAGAGTAGTCGCAAGGTCTCCGTGTTGCTTATTTTTCGGCTTTTCGACCGACACAGGACATTCACCGACGGGTGCCAGTTTACCGGCGTTTTGTGCCTTTTTAAGGGCTTCGCTCAGCAGATCTGTCAGGATAGAGGAAATTCTAGTCATAGCTATATGTCAGATGGAGACTGTCTAATAATTCAACGTATTCTAGGCATTAGTCGCTACATGAATAAGTCTATGCAATGTGTGGGTTTCTTTCTTATGCACATTTTCAACTATACTAGTTGCGATGATCCTAACAGGGGGACTAATATGAACGGTGATATTAAAAATAAAACAGATGGCGAATTTTTTCGCAGACGTGCCGCGGAGGTAGGACTAGACCTTTCACTTGAGGACGCTGACAGAGTCGTGAACGGTTCGTTGTTACCTACTGCCATTTACAAGTCTGTTCGCTCTTCAAGCTACGAAGGCTGCGAACCAGCAAATGTATTCCAGCCAGTTGGAAGGCCCGACTGCCGATACTCTCAAAACGCGTCGCGTGGCGATGCGTCCGTAACACGTACACCCATCCATCGTTTTTCAACTTTAGACAGTTCAGAAGAGGAAGATATCGCCTTCGCCTCTATATACGAACTTGCACCCCTGATACAAAATGGAGAGCTCTCCCCCGTCCGTCTCACAGAGATATGTATCAACCGGATCGAGAGATTAGACCACAAGATCAGCTCTTTCCTGACCGTTTTCCGAGAAGAAGCGTTGTCTGCCGCCGAAAAAGCCGAGAGGGAGATAAAGGCCGGTGATTGGCGCGGTCCTCTACACGGCGTCCCAATAGGACTGAAAGATATAGTGAACGTATATGGCAAAGCCACTACGTGTGGCTCGCCCGCTTTACGAGATAATACGGCAAGAGCAGACTCGACTATATGGGCAAGACTGAAGCGAGCTGGCGCGATACTCCTCGGTAAAACAAACCTTGTAGAGTTCGCTCTCGGAGCTTCGGGCGTCAACCCTCATACTGGCACGCCCCAAAACCCATGGTTACAAGACAGAGTTACCGCCGGTTCAAGTAGTGGGTCTGGAGCAGCCGTAGCTGCAGGATTTGCGTTCGGAGCTATAGGTTCTGATACCGGCGGTTCAATAAGAATGCCTGCTGCTCTATGCGGGATAAGTGGCCTGAAACCGACGTACGGCAGGGTTCCCAGGACCGGGGTCTTCCCTCTTTCTTGGAGCCTGGATCACGTCGGGCCTATGGCACGTTCTGCTATCGATTGCGCTCTAATGCTGAACGTTCTGGCTGGCTACGATCCGCTTGACTCTTCATCCTTTGACTTGCCGGCGGAAGACTTTACAGTACAGACAGGACAGGGTTTCCAGGGTTTGCGTCTTGGCCTACCTGACCATTACTTTTTTGAAAATTTGGACGCCGAGATCAGGGAAGCGGTGCATTCCGCCGTCCAGAAGATGGAGGGCGCGGGCGCGGAGGTGGTCGAACTACCGATGCCTTGGGCAAGTGAAGGCCGGGCGATAAACTTAGCCGTTTTACTCCCGGAAGCGGTCTCCGTCCACGAGCGTTTGATCGCCGAAAAGCCCGAAGGCTACAGTGTAGCGGTGCGGTCGCGGATCCAGGCAGGCTTTAACGTGCCCGCCGTAGACTACTTGAGAACACAGAGAGCCCGCCGCCGTTTCGCCGAACGGATGGCGGATGTAATGGCTGAAGTGGACGTTCTGATAACGCCCTCATGCCCAGTTAAAGCACCGACTATAGAAGAGTGCTCTCGACTGGAACCTTCTGAGGCCGCTACACGCCTGCCTGCGTTTACTGGAGCCTTCAACACAAGCGGTCAACCCTCTATCAGCGTTAACAGCGGCTTCACTAAAGAAGGATTGCCTATAGGTATGATGATAACGGCTCACTCTTTCGAAGATGCTGTAGCCTTGAGGGTAGGGGCTGCATGGGAACACGTCTATGCAAATAGACGAAGACCGGCCTTATAATCCCTAGGCCGGGTTCCTCTCAGCAGATCATACTATCTATGCTGCCTCTTACAACAGCTCCCTAGTTCCATAAAATAGAATGTATAATCAACTAGTAAGTCGGCGGGGATAGCTCAGCTGGTAGAGCATCTGCTTCCCAAGCAGGAGGTCGCGGGTTCGATCCCCGTTCCCCGCTCCAGCTTTCAAGATGCCTTGTCCCCTATCGTTCCCGTACGGGGTAGGCTTTGTGTAAAGAGAGTTAACAGTAAATGGAAGAAATAAAGGATAAAGTAGGCGAAAAGGTTACTCGTCCTTGGGGAAGCTATACCGTCCTGGCCAGAGGTCCTGGCTTTCAAGTTAAAAGGCTCACGGTCAACTCCAAGTCAAGACTTTCATTCCAGTGGCATCGCCATAGAGACGAAAATTGGACTGTGGCACGAGGCACCGCTAACGTACGTTTAAACGATACGACAAGTACTCTAGGTAGAGGGCAATCAATATCAGTGCCTCGAACTATGCAACACCGCATTGAAAACCTGTCTTCAATAGATCCACTTGAGATTATTGAAGTCCAGACGGGCGACTACCTGGGCGAAGATGACATAGTCCGAGTTGAAGACGACTACGGAAGAAACTGAAATCAGCCTGCCCCTGGCATTCCAAACATCAGACGTTTAAAATACGCCTTTATTAGAGTCGCTTTTGATAAGACCGAATTAACGGTCTTTCAAGGAGGGTTCTCTGACTCCTTGCACGCCCAGCACGTCAATGCCGTTCCTCACCTGTCCTAGCGCGTTCACTACGTTCTCTTCAATGCTGAACAGTATCTCTCTAGCGTAGTTGTCTGCCCCCCGCCGGCACTCTTCCGCCTCGCCCTGTGCCTTTTCAATCAGCTTATCACCGTCGGCTTTAGCTCTCACTATAATGCGACGGCTCTCTTCTTCACTCTCCTTGCGCATCTGCTCCGCCAAGCGATTTGATTCCTGGGTTACAGATTCACCAGTAACCAAGTTAGACGCTTCTGTGCTAGCCTGCTCCATCAATTGTCGGGACTGATCCTCCGCCATGCGGCGTATAGTGTGCGCCTCTTCATCAGCATAAGCGCGGATTCTCCGGGCTTCCATCTCGCCTTGGCGTATAACCGCCTCTTTCTGACGTATGATGGCCTCTGCTGTCTTCAGTTGGTCCGGCAGGTCGCTGTGTATCTCCTCTATTATCTGACGTACCACGTCAAGGTTGACTACAGTTCGTCCATTCAGAGGCAGTTTACCTTTTTCCAGAACTGCCGACAGTTTCTCAAGTTGGTCGCTTATAAGCATTTTTACCTCCCGCTAAAAGCAAATCTATCTTGCCATTATCTTTTTGGCCAGAAGAGGCAGAACGTTAGCTGGCACCAGCCTAGAAACATCTCCCCCCAAGCCTACTATCTCTTTTACTCTTGAAGAGCTGACGAATTGATTCCGCAGCGAGCTCAAGAGACATATCGTATCTATTGAAGCGTCTATGTCTCTGTTCATCAGAGCCATCTCGCGCTCATGTTCAAAGTCGCTGCCAATACGCAGGCCGCGCACTATGACAGCAGTCCCTAATCTCTTGGCTTGGCCTACTGTTAGGCCTTGGTAGCGCAATATGGATACGTTTCCAAGATGCCTGACCGCAGAAGCAAACATCTCTTCCCTCTCTTTGGCGGTAAATAGAACCTGCTTGGAAGGTTCTTCATATACCCCCACAATCAGGTCAGAAAACAGACGAGCGGCACGCTCAACAATATCCACGTGCCCTAAGGTAACAGGATCAAACGATCCCGGATAGAACGCCGTCGCATTCATGCCAGCTCTCCATAAAAAGGTATGCTCCGGGAATCTTGAGTTTCCTCTGAAGCGTACCGCCTACTATATACCGTAACCTTGCAGTCGCCGTAACGCTTAACCGCCCGGATCGTTAAACCACCAACTTCCTCGGGCAGATCCAGCTCTTTCTCATGCTCTATAAAAATCGCGCAATCCGGAGAGAACATATCAAGAGTCTCCATACGCTCTAACATAGGCACAAATGGGGTCTGAACCCTGAAAGGTGGGTCTATGAAAACCACGTCATAGGGACCAGGTAAAACGGGTAAGACGGAAAAAATCTCCCTAGAATATATGCCGGCACGTTTCTCCAAACCTCTTCTTTGCAGAGTCTTACGTATATCTGAGCAACGCTTGCCGTTTTTCTCTACAAAATCGACCCGCGCCGCGCCGCGCCTGAGTGCCTCACATCCGAAGGAACCGGATCCGGCGTACAAATCTAAAATTTTCAGACCTGTTGCTCCTCTAGGTTCTAGCATCGAAAATATCGCCGATAAAACCTTCGCCATCGTAGGGCGCAGCCTAGCGGTTCTTTGAAACCGCGATAACTTTTTACGCAAAAGACATACTCCTTTCGGAGAGAGTTGTGTTCTTCGCGCTTTTTGATTATGACTGCAAGAGAGCAAAGAGTATGTAGATAAACGCATGCGAGATTTACTGATTTCCCGTTTTATGAAGCTAAAGTATGCGCATGAAGGTAGAATGTTTGTTGCATTGCTAAAGCTCATACGATGGGAGAAGACTTGACCAACAACTTGAATATTTATACCAGTGCCGAAGAGAACATCAGGAAAGCACGTGCGAAAAGCATAGAAGTTCTACGCACCAATGGCATAAACCCTTACCCTGCAAGATGGAGACGTACCCACACCATAACGGAAGCCATAGTAGCTTTCATAGAACTTGAAGAGGCACAAAATAAGGACAATGCGGTCGCCAAGGATACGCAGACGGAAAGTGTAAGTGTCACCGGACGCGTTACTGGGAAGAGAGAGATGGGAAAAATAGCGTTCCTGGACATCAAGTCGGACGGTGACAGACTTCAGGTCCAGTTTCGCAGCGACCTTATGCCCGACTCTGATCAATTCCTGTCAACCACCGATCTGGGCGACTTCGTAGGGGTAACTGGATCAGTCATCCGCACCAAAAGAGGAGAGATAACAATAAAGGTCCGAGAGGCGGTTATGCTGAGCAAATCTCTCAGGCCGCTGCCAGATAAATGGGCTGGACTGAAAAACCCGGAGATGAGACACCGAAGGCGCTACCTTGATCTCATAACAAACGATGCCGCAATGAAGAACGCCCGACTGAGAGCAGCCGTTACCGCGGCCGTCAGGGACTTCATGGGAAACCAGGGATTCGTTGAAATGGAAACTCCCATACTTGTTCCGGTAGCGGCAGGTGCGCAGGCAAGACCCTTCGTAACGAGACATAACGCACTCGGCCAAAACTTTTATTTGCGCATAGCTACGGAACTGCCATTGAAGAAGCTCATAGTGGGCGGCATGGAGAAAGTGTTTGAGATAGGTCGGGTCTTCCGAAACGAGGGGATAGACCATAACCATAATCCAGAGTTTACAACTATAGAGGCTTACTCGGCATACTCCTCTTACATTGAGATGATGGAGCTATTAGAGCAGTTGGTAGCTTACACGGTCAAGAAGACGACCGGTTCCACAACGCTTGCGATTCCTGATGGAGAGTACGTGGACGTATCGCCTCCTTGGCAAAGGCTTAGCATGTTAGAAGAAACGAAGAATCGGACGGGCATAGACCTAACGGCTATGAAGGACGCCTCTGCCTTGGGCGAAGCTATGCGATCAGCGGGGATCCACGTCCAAGAGGGGGCTAGTTTAGCTAGACTCATGGACAAGGTAGTTTCGGCGGGCGTAGAACCTCACTTGAGGAAGCCTTCTTTCCTAATAGATTATCCCGTTGTTATGTCGCCGCTCGCCAAAAGAAAACCCGACGCTCCTAACATAGCAGAGCGATTTGAGGCCTTTGTGTTCGGAATGGAAATAGCCAACGCTTTCACAGAGCTTAATGATCCACGCGATCAGCGCGAGAGACTTGAAGAACAAGAGAAAACTCGGTTGGAGATAGGAGACGATGAAACGGACAGGCTCGACGAAGATTTTATTCTTGCCCTTGAACACGGTATGCCTCCGACCGGGGGGATCGGGATGGGTATAGACAGACTGACCATGCTTATATCAGGCGAACATAGTATAAAGGAAGTGGTCCTGTTCCCTACCATGCGTTCTCTAGACTCCGAGACCAACCCGACTCAGAAGTAACTATGCTTGACATCAAGGTCATCCGCAAGGATCTGGAAGGTGTGCGCCGTGCGATAATGCGGCGCGGTGAAACTGGTGAGGCCGTTGAAAAAGCGTTCTTGTTGGATAAAAAGAGACGGAGCTTGATAGCGGAAATAGAGAAGAGGAGGAGCAAAAGGAATTCTGTGAGCAAGCGCATAGGAAAGGAAGGCCGAAAGCCCACCGAACAAGAAGCCGAGGATATTAGAGCGTTGGGCAAGTCTCTAAAACTATTGGAGGTGGAGGCGGAAAGCATAGAGCAACAGTTTAAAACCGTTATGCTGGCCATACCAAACATTCCGCTAGCCAACGTTCCTGACGGTTTGGACGAATCTGGCAATCAGGTGGGGAAAGCATTCGGACATCCTGTTGACGCGCCTAACGCGGTGCCACATTGGGATTTTGGGGTCAATAAGTTGCAGGTTCTGGACATTGAAGCGGCCGCCAGGATGTCGGGGGCTAGATTTTATCTCCTGAAAGGGCCTGGGGCACGGCTCAACAGAGCTTTAGCATCGTGGATGCTAGACGTACACTCAATGGAGTTTGGCTATACCGAGATAGAACCTCCTCTGCTGGTTCGAAAAGAAACTATGATGGCATCAGGGAATCTCCCCAAATTCGCGTCTAACCTCTACAAAGACGAAGAGACAGACTTGTGGCTGATTCCTACGTCTGAGGTGTCTCTGAACGCCATTCACGCTGGCAAGATAATCCCCAGTGGAAAACTACCGCTCAAATACGTGGCACAAACTACCTGCTTTCGTAAAGAGAAGACCGCATCAGGCAGAGATGTACGCGGCATTAAGAGAGTACATCAATTCGAGAAGGTTGAGATGTTCCGCTTTTCAGAACCGCACGCGTCCGAGGAAGCATTTGAAGAGATGCTTGAAGAGGCTTGCACGTTATGCGAAAGGCTGGATCTGATCTACCGAGTCGTAAGGTTGTGCGCTGGAGACATGGGCTTCCAGGCAGCAAAAACCTTGGACATAGAGGTATGGAGCCCAGGGGTTGAGGAGTGGCTTGAGGTAAGCTCTATATCTAACTGCCTCGACTTTCAGGCGCGGAGAAGTAACACCCGCTACAGACCCGCTCCTAACACTACACCGTGCTTGCCTCACACTCTAAACGGATCAGGACTTGCACTACCCAGGATATGGATAGCTGTGCTGGAGTCAGGGATACAAAGCGACGGTAGTGTAGTTCTCCCGAAACCTCTCCACCGATACGTAGGGAGTGACCGCTTAACGCCGCCAGAATGAAGAAGCTACCGACCAACGTAACGTTGGAACGGTATACGGCTGAGTTTATTGCAACTGGGTTTGGAAGCGGACTGTGGCCGTTCATAGGTAAGGGGACAGTTGCGGCGGCGATAGCAGCGATAGGCTTCTGGTTTATGCCTTTTGAGTCGAACTCCTTGTGGATGCTGTTACTAATAGGTTCTTCGTTTGTAATAGGAGTCTGGGCTTCGTCTAGAAACTTAAAGCCTGGCGAAACCGATCCTTCAAGAACGGTCATAGATGAATGGTGCGGGGTTTGGATAAGCGTAGTTTTCCTACCAAAGGACATATATTGGATTGCGGCGGCGTTCGTCCTTTTCCGAGTCGCTGACGTATGGAAGCCCTTGGGCATACGCCGCCTTGAAAGGCTACCCTACGGCTGGGGAATAATGGCCGATGACGTCGCAGCAGGTATAGGGGTTGCCGTAGTACTCAATATCATCCGCGTATCCGAACCTTTGCAGTTCTTTGCCAGATAGCATTAGTCGCCAAGCTGTGCAGAATTTTTAAACTGATCAGCCATCAGCATCAGGTATTTTTCAGAGAGAGTTATCTCTTTCACCCCTTTAGGGAAGTGTTCCGAGAGGCTGATGTAATCTTTGCGTAGAGAGGTATTAGGATGGCGCCAGTCGTTAAGGTAGAATACTCTCTGAACCCCGGCCTGTAGAGCTTCTTTGGCACAACCAAAACACGGACGTGCAGTAGAATAGAGTGTGGAGTCGTTTACGCGTATCCCGAACTTCGCCGCAGCCAACAGAGCGTTTTGCTCTGCATGGACGCAAATACAGACATCGTACCCTATACCAGAGGAGAAATGCTCCTTGTTCCTACATCTATAACAGCCACCTTCAGCGCAGTTGGTCATCCCGCTAGGCGTGCCGTTGTACCCTGTGGATACTATATGTGCGCCTTGCGCCAAGACAGCCCCCACGCGTGTCCCTAGGCAATTAGCTCTAAGGCGGGCCGTTATAGCTACCGCCATCATATATTCATCTATGTCTGGTCTAAAATCGGAGTCTGTCATCCAGCTTCACGTCTGATGCATTTTGTTCTGCGTCCCATATAATTTATATCTCTATTCTCTGCTTTTGGTATCTTAAATCTTGTCAGATAAACTTCTTCAGGAGCGATAATGACCGTTGAACATTTAAAGCGTCTTACTTTGCCGGACGAGCATGGCCGCTTTGGAGCGTATGGAGGGATGTTTGTCCCGGAAATACTTACTACGCCACTGAGGGAGCTAGAGGCCGCCAGAGCCGATGCATTTGCCGACAAGAGCTTCATATCAGAGTTTGAGGATATGCTGCGAGATTACGTGGGAAGGCCGACCCCATTGTTCCGAGCCCGTAATTTTGAGAAAAAGTTTGGAGGAAAGGCGCAAGTATACGTGAAGCGCGAAGACCTCACTCACACCGGGGCTCATAAGATAAATAATGCCCTAGGACAAGCACTCTTAGCACTCCGGTTGGGTAAGAAACGCATAATAGCAGAGACTGGAGCAGGACAGCACGGTGTAGCAGCAGCTTCTGTTTGCGCGTTACTCGGCCTGGAGTGCGTAGTCTATATGGGTGAAGTGGATATGCATAGACAGATGCCGAACGTCCAACGGATGAAGGCTTTAGGTGCCAAAGTAAGGTCCGTGGTTTCCGGAGGGCGCACACTGAAGGACGCGGTAAACGAAGCGATAAGAGATTGGGTTGCGAACGCGGAAACTAGCCATTACCTGATGGGGAGCGTGGTAGGGCCACACCCTTATCCCCGAATGGTACGCGACTTTCAGTCCATTATCGGGCGGGAAGCACGTGATCAGTGCATCAAACAGGCAGGGCGGCTACCAGACTGCGCCGTAGCGTGCGTAGGTGGAGGATCTAATGCTATAGGTTTGTTCTCCGGGTTCAGAGAGAACGCAGAGGTCGAACTAGTGGGGGTAGAAGCTGCAGGGCGGGGATTGGATGGCGATAAACATGCAGCGTCCATGACAAGGGGTACACCGGGCGTTCTGCATGGAGCATTGAGTTATGTGCTACAGGATACTGACGGCCAGATACTAGAAGCACACAGCGTTTCCGCCGGTCTAGACTATCCAAGCGTAGGACCAGAGCATGCTTTCCTCAAAGATTCCGGCAGAGTTAGATATGTGTCCGCTACGGATGAAGAGGCGATTGCTGCTTTCAAATTGTTCAGTAGATCCGAAGGAATAATCCCTGCACTTGAGCCGGCTCATGCCATAGCCTATCTTACAAGGTGGTTGCCTTCGCTAAACGAAGAACGGGTGGTACTGCTTCTTCTGAGCGGACGGGGTGACAAGGATATGGAGACTATATCTTCATACGACGAAAGCTGACACTACGGTTTAAATTCGGAAGGCAACAATTACACACCAACTGTTGCATCTCATAGGAAAGGAAGGGTAGCATATGTTCAAGAAAATTTTGGTCCCACTTGACGGCTCTGAAAACTCCGAGCTCATAAGCGGCTGGGTTGAAGGTATGGCAAAGCTGATGGGGTCAAAGGTGATACTCCTGGCTGTGGTAGACCCTCGTAGCTTTTTGAGGCGCGGCATGAAACCCAGTGAGGCTGAAAGGATGGAGAATGCCTTCGTCAAACAAGCGGAATCATACATGGAGAACGAAACACAGGCACTTAACCTTTCTGGCATTATAGTCTCTTCGAGGGTGGAAGTAGGAAATCCATCCGAAGTCATACTGGAGACTGCAGATTCCGAAGAAGTAGACCTAATAGCAATGGCTACACACAGAAGTTCCGCTGTAGCGCGAGGTATGCTAGGAAGCGTTACCGATAGAGTCGTAAGATCCAGTTCAAGGCCAGTGTTGACAATACGACCTAGAGCCCGGTTGACTTTCGACAGTACAGACAGTCTGCCAGGTTTGATAATCGTTCCTTTGGATGGCTCAAAGCGCGCCGAGTCTGCTATCCCTGTGGCGTTAGACATAGCCAAAGTTTGCAAGGCAGAGGTTGTTTTCCTGGAAATAATCCACGTATCCTACCCTGTCGTTACAGGCATAGGTATGGATCTTTACGGCATGGAATACGGGACGACCATTTACCGGCGTGAAGCTTTGGCGTACCTCGATCGCTTTCTAGAAGAAGCAAAGAAGCAAGGGATTAAAGCGTCTGCACACGCGCCTATAGGCAATCCCGCTCACCGTATAGTAGAGCTATCTGAAGACAGGAAGGATTCTATAATAGTTATGACGAGCCGCGGTATGACGGGAGTAGGCAGGATGCTGCTAGGCAGTGTAGCTGACAAGGTGGTGCGCAATGCTCTTCAGCCAGTCATACTGGTCAGCGCTAAGAATTCCTGAAGTTGAACCTTTTAACAAACCTGTTCCAGTCGGTGGAGCACATAGGTGTGCAACTGCTAGAAGAGTTTCTGATATACATCCCTGAAAAGACGTTAAAAGGGACACCGAGCCATTTCGGCCTTGAATACTCAGACCTCCACCTCAAATCCGATGGAACAGACATTCACGCGTGGTGGATACCCGGCCCCAATGGATGTAAACCTCTCACGTGGATAATTTTCCATGGAAATGGCGGGAACATGTCGGTGCGCCTAGACTCCTTCAAAGCCTTGCGCGAACGCCTAGGCACATCCATATTAGCTTTGGATTATCGCGGGTACGGCTTAAGCAATGGTCAGCCGACCGAAATGGGCATTCACAAGGACGCGATCTCAGCAGCAAGGTGGGCACAGGAACACTCAGAAGGGCACATTGTGTACCATGGCGTATCTCTGGGAGGAGCAGTCGCGGCCCGTCTCGCCGAGGAGATACCACCCGATGCACTAGTGGTAGAGTCTGCGTTTACGTCTCTGCACAATATAATGTGCAGGCGAGTGGGTTTTCTTGATGTAATACCGAAACAAGCACGTATAAGGAAGATGTACAATACTGCTGAGTCCTTATCCCGTCAGAAGTCACCTGTACTGATTATGCACGGGGATAGAGATTCCTACGTCCCGTTTGAGATGGCGCGTTCTCTGTTCAAAGCTGCAAACGAACCGAAAGAACTGGTGATGCTGCCAGATGCCGACCACAACCGCCCAGACTTAACCACAGGTGACCTGTACTATAGCACTATAGCACGATTCCTGATCCGCCACATCAGCTGGACGCCGCAGGAACCGATGATTTCAACCTAGCAGGTACGATAGGAACCGACGGAATTCAAATCCCGTTTTCACGGCATATCTTATCCAGCCTTTCCTAAAACCAAAATGTCTAACGAACGGGACGAGATGGCTTCTTCATGCCAAAACTTTTTGTAGGACCGGTCGGCCGAAATTGGTCTAATATCATCAAAGTAGCATCATTAATCTTCTGCTTCTCTGAACGATGCTTGGCAAGTGTGTCAAGAGCGTGGTCGCTTAGTCCGGAGCTTGGACGCGTATTGAGGGACTCCATACGCAAACAGGCGGTCTGTTTCACCAGAGCCGGGCGAGGTGCAGCTCTCTTACACCAATGTGCCCAAGGGCACATATATGCTATACACAGAGTAGTTTCCTCAACAAAAGGTGAGACAGCTGATACCCCGAATTTCCGCATAGCTTCGTAAGAGCCGCGCCTCAGCCACCTTGAGCGACGTCGATTCCACTTCTCAGGCAGGCGTCGTCTGATCGGAGAGTCAGAGTTGGTTGAAGTGCTACCCTCAGGTTGATTTTTTACTTGTTGTGGTGCAGTTTCAGCATCAGACATAAGCAAGGAGTCAAACGTAAGCCGTTTGCTTTTAGTTTTCCCGTAACCGCTCTAACGTTGACACTTTAAATGTTAGCGAAGTCTATTCATCCATGCAGCGGCAGGAGAAGTCTTATTCAAGCTTCTTGGTTATCTTGTTAACAAGGCAACAGTTAAGCAATATCAGCTCTTCGGGTTCAGAGCAAGACTCCTCGACTCAAGCACCTTTTGTAGTGCCAGGCGTGCGTCCCCGTCAGTAGCCACAATATGCCCCATTTTACGACCCCTCCGCGCCTCTGACTTACCATAGATATAAACACTGGAACCTTCCACAGAGAGAGCGGCTTTCAGATCGGGTAAATTGTCTCCGGCAAGCCACATATCACCCAACAGATTTGCCATCCCTGCAGGACGAAGCTGTTCCACTGACCCCAACGGAAGACCCACAATTATACGAACCAGTTGTTCAAACTGCGATGTTCGACACGCCTCAATAGTATAGTGTCCAGAGTTATGTGGTCGGGGTGCCATCTCGTTCACCAGTAACTTCCCCGATTCAGTAAGGAACAGTTCGACCGTGAGTAGACCTCTCACGTTCAAGCTCACAGCGAGGCGGTGCGCGATATGCCTTGCTTCTTCTGCTATTTCAGGGCTTACATCGGCAGGAGCAACGGTGTAGTCCAATATGCCATCTGTGTGTACATTCTCCGCTATCGGGAAAGTCAAAACAGTTTCTTTTCCACCGTCAACTTTCCTTGCAACTATTACCGAAAGCTCTTTCTCTAAAGTTTCAAGTCTCTCCAGTATGAACTCTCTGCCTTCCATAGACATACCGTCAAAAGCCTCACGCAGCTGCCGGCTATCAAACGTTCGCACCTGCCCCTTCCCATCGTATCCTGACTCGGCAGTCTTCAACACCGCGGGAAAATTCACCACACTCATAGCGTCCTCAAGAGATACTTTATCGGTAACCTTGGCGAACGGGCCGACTTTACATCCCGCCTTGATCACAGCCTCTTTCTCTCTAATTCTATGGCTGCATGCGCGCAACACCATCGAAGAAGGGAACACAGGACGTAACGACTCTGCCATTTCTACAGTGGTGAGGGAAATATTCTCAAATTCGTACGTTAGAGCACTGCACTGTTCAGCCATACGCGCTGCAGCCTTAACGTCGCTATAGTCAGCTCGAAAAACCTGGTCGGCTGCACGAATAGCGGGAGCTTCCGAGTCGGGATCCAATACGGCAGTACGATACCCCATACGCCTTGCTGCTTGCACCATCATCAATCCAAGCTGTCCGCCTCCAAGTATCCCTATGGTTGAACCGGTAGCAAGCAGACGGCTTTCATTCATCTTGAGGAGTGAGATCAGGGCTCAATTTTATGTTTTTGATAGTTTCTGCCGCAACCTCTCGTCTTCTCATCAACCTGCCTTGCAAAGGGAAGTCTTCTAAGGCTATTATCTGTGCAGCTAGTAAAGCAGCGTTCACCGATCCGGACTTGCCAATCGCCACCGTCGCTACAGGAACACCTTTAGGCATCTGGACTATGGAAAGGAGTGAATCGAGACCCATCAGCGCGGGCTGCTCAACCGGGACACCTATAACGGGGAGCACCGTATTCGCGGCGAGCATCCCCGGAAGATGGGCTGCTCCGCCAGCTCCCGCTATCAGCACCTTTACCCCTCTCCCTTTGGCTTCTTTCGCGTAACGGAACATGAGATCTGGAGTGCGGTGAGCAGAAATTACGCGTACTTCGTGAGTAACGGATAATTCATCCAAGGTCTCAGATGCGTAACGCATTACGCGCATGTCGGAGATGCTACCCATCGCTATACCAACGAGTGGTTGTTTTTTCTCTATCATTTACGAAAAGTCATACTCTGATAAGGGTTTGATTAATCAAACACTCTAAGGGTAACCCTTGAAAAGAAACAACTGCCAGCCATTAGTGAGATAAGTTATAGTTTTGAGATTTAGCTTGATAAACCTGGGAGTTTGTATTCATTAGTAGTTGGTACGATCTCTGACGGCCAACTGTGTATGTGCTCGGAAGGTAAAGCTGCTTTCTAGCAACTTGACGATACACTTATATAAGTTATATTGAGCAAAACTATTCAAGGATTTTGAAAGGCGGCTGTCTAGATATGAAAGAAAACGAAGCGAACGATTCCTATAAAAGAGCTATGGTGGTGGTTGCTCACCCGGATGATGCGGAATATGGTTGCTCAGGTTCGGTGGCGAAGTGGTGCCGCGAAGGATATGAGGTTGTTTACGTCTTATGCACCGATGGTAGCAAGGGCAGTGACAGTAAAGAGCTTTCTACGGAACAACTGAGGATCATTAGAGAAGACGAGCAGCGAAATGCAGGCAAGATACTGGGGTTGAAGAGTGTAGAGTTCTTGAGATACCCTGACGGCTATCTGCAACCTACACTAGATTTGCGTCGCGATATAGCCCGCCAGATACGTAGGCACAGGCCTCATACTCTTATCTGCATGAACCCCGTTCGCGAGATGAGCATGTCGACTTATCTGGGTCATCCCGATCATTACGCGTCGGCGGAAGCGGCTTTGTCGGCAGTTTACCCTTCAGCTAGAGACCATCTGACTTTTCCAGAGTTGTTAAATGACGAAGGGTTGGAGCCTTGGAAAGTGTCTCATGTCTGGGTTATGGCTTTCGGAGTTCCCGCTGACCGCTGGAACCCTTTGGAGGAAGAGGACGTAGAAAAATCAGTTCAGGCGTTGTTGGCCCACAAAAGCCAGATTGCTGATCCAGAACGTGCAGATAAATTTATGCGAGAGCGCAGAAAAGAAACTGGCAAAAAGATAGGGGCTCCTTACGCAGAGGGTTTCAGAGAGTTCAATCTCCGCTGAATACAGAGCAGACTTAGATCGTCCTTACTCTACTTCCGATATAGCATGAATACGGTTCGCCTTTAGACCGTTCAAGACCTGCACTTTGCCGCCTGGCCAGCGTATCTCTACCGTTTCTGCCTCTACTGCATCTCCCAAACCAAATATCAAATCAGTGGCATTCATTGAAAGAAAGCTAGATCCACCGGCTAGCTCTTGAACTTGCCTACTTGAGTTTTGGCCATCAAGCTTGGCTGTCACCCATACTCTTGCGCCTAATGCGTCAGCGTTACTTCCGGAAGTGCCGTCAGCCATACCGCCCTTAAGTCTGAGGGTTATTGAATTGCCGCTTTGCCCCCCGTTTATCCATATGAACAATGGACCGCCTTTGATGCTGACTCGTCCCTCGCTCTCCGGACATATAGGCATGGGTGAGTTGACCGGACGACCTTGAGGGTCACATATGAAACCACGGCTGTTCGTGCCTACTATGTCCATATAGCCGTCCCCGTTTATATCGCCCTTCGCAACCCCTTTTCCATTCTCGTGAAACCTGTACCCTATCCTTATATCATCAAGTGAGCTTGGCTGCCCTTCTTCTAGAGCATCAAAATCGGCGTCTAGGACATCTAATAGACGGGAAGGAACGGTTATATCTTCAAAGTTCCCGTCGCCGTCGCCGCGCAACATTCTGCCCGTTCCTGGCCAGAGCATACCATTTGGTCCTTCCCCGCGGTCTGCCATCGCGCCAAGCCAATAAAGATCTTGATCACCGTCGTTCTCGTAATCAAAAAAGGCTGTTCCGAAGCCGAAGTCGTACGACTGAATCCCTGAAGGTGTATCCGCCCATACAGGCTGTATCACCGATTCGTCCAGAGCCTGTGAAGGAAGGTAAGGGTCTGGCTTTATATCTGTGCTGGCTGCCACGTCTGTGAACATAGCGACTGTTCCCACGTCAGGGAAGTCCTGGACACCGTCATTGCGCAAAAGGTAGTGGAAGCACGTACCCCACTGGAATTGGTGCGCATATGCGCAGTCCCCGCCCGGACCAGCTGGCAAGCCTCTAGTCAGAGGATGATATCCGATATTGGTTACAAATATATCCAAATCCTGGTCGCTGTCATAGTCGCCCAAGGCAAACCCCATCCAAGCCCCTGCTCTATCTATTCCGGAGGCTTCACCTATAGATACAAAACGCGGAACTCCAGGCACAGAGTCATTGCGGAAGGCTTTCAGAGTATCCCCATCATCGGCTACCCATAAATCTGGGTCGCCATCGTCGTCATGGTCAAAAAATAGAGCAGCCAACGATTGTCCCGTCGGTTCTCCTATAAGATTGCCTGCAGCATCCCGTTTGTTTGGGTCATATCCTTCAAGGAGACGGCCGGTTATAGGTTCAATAAACTGTATCGGGTCCCCACGACGATCTCTCATAATTATGGGTCCCGTTCTCAGTCCGGCCTCCTCTGACACCTCCCTAAAGCTACCGTCCTTATTATTCAAGTAGAAGGCATTGTAATGCCCATGATGCCACGGCACATCAAAACGTATGAAGTCTTGGTCTGCTCTATTCGATACGAAGATATCCAGCCAACCGTCGCTATCCACGTCAGCGCACGCCACACTCATTGCCGAGCGGATGTTTACGTCAATTCCAAAAGCCTTCTCCGTCTGATCGGTAAATGTTCCATCGCCGTTGTTATAAAAGAGACGGTCGCTCACTATCTGATGAAGGCCGGGCACAGAGTCTACTGAACGATAATCAAGACCGTCGCCTATACGCCCATAAGCCGCCACGTACAGGTCTTGATAACCGTTATTATCAAAATCACACGCGGCTGCACCTGTACTGTTTTGAAATGGTGCCGATACGCCTGCCTCTTCAGCTACGTCCGTGAAACGATTCCCCCCGTCATTACGGAAAAGCCTATTCGGTCCGCCGTCTGTCTCAGCAAAAAGACCTCCCTCTTGCGCCTGTGTCACGTATATATCCATATCCCCATCACGGTCATAGTCAAATATAACTGCCCCAGGGTAGCGATTATCGATGAAAGCTGCGTCGCCTAAAGCATCCATCGATATATTAGTGAAAGGCACAGGATTTTCTTCCGAGCTTCCTCCGCAGGAAACGAATAGCAGACAGGCTATCAATGGTATCAGTACGGCACTAGACAGTAATTTCATATAAGCAACTCCATAAGATAAGTATCGCAGGTTAAATTACCGCTGTACTGCACTGCGGAACCCAAAAGATGCATCCATAAATTCACGAGCTATAATTTTCAAGTTCACAGATCCGTCATTCATAGATCCGAAGGAACGTTACCAGTAAAAAGCTCAACTATTCCCTCAAAAATTATATCTGGGCCGACCCACAGAGACACCGTGAACAGTGCAGGGATAGCGGCTAAAGCAGCAATATATGACCAATGTTTAACGGTCATTCCTTGATCAGGCGTTGCCAGATATACAAGATATGTATAAACAGCAAAGAACACCCCAGACAAAAGGCCTATCAATATCCCATTGAACCAATATGTAAACGCAAAAGTCCATCCGTGGATAATATAAGCACTGGCCAGTTCAACATCCAAGCTCGGCCGTAGATCCAACAGCAAGAGGTTTATTACAAGGAACACCCCTACAACCAGCTGGACGAACAGCCCGAACGCAGCTCCGCCAACGATAGAAGCCACAATGGAGCGCCTCTGCTTGCTAACTATCGACACCAATTGCGAAACCAAAAAAGCTACTAAGAGTCCGCCAGCCACCCCAGATGCTATGATACGTAGGAACGACACGAAGTCGGGGCGCGTCAGTCGATAATGAACTTCGGATTGAGCTACGGTAACCGGAAAATATATATATAAATCCGCGATACCCAAGAACAACCCACCCAAACTGATAGCATACACAAAAAACCTATGTCGATTCTTAGCCTTCTCAAGGCGCTTGTCTTCTGCTTGACGAGCGGTCGCGAAAGCTGCACGAGCACGGATAGTAGAAGTGTTACGAGTTTCTAAATTTTCAGGAGTGGTCATACTGGAATTGAATCAAGGGAAGAACTCTGCTCTTAGAGTATCACGCCCAGCAGTTATCGTTTGAGGAATGGACCAGTTCATCCTGGGAGAAACAGAAGATGCGCATCGGCCACCAGACACTTGTCCCTGGTATCTTTTATTTGAAATTCGACGCAAGAAAACCGTTCAGCCTTATCTAAGAATTGATAGAATATGCGGTCTATAGATCTCCATATCAAAATCGCTTCGCCAGCAGACTTGGTAGATTTAGAGGCTTTGCGCATAGAACGGAGCTGGGATTTCGATGAGTCAGAAAAACGCTTGAACTATCTAAAGAACACTTACCCGGGAACGGGTTTTGCTGTACGAAGGAGGAATCTGCATCGCTGGGGAATCCTACATACACGAGCAACTGGAAACTAGATCTACCCAGAGATAGAAGACCTATACATAGCACAAGCACAACGTGGTAAAGGCTACGGAACCTTCTTAATCGGGGTAATTGAAGACATAGCCCGTGAACAAAGTATGCACGCTATGAGCTTGGGGGTCAATCAGGATCTAAACCCTCGTGCTCTTGCCCTACATAAACGGTTAGGTTATCGTTACAACGGCAAAGGCAAACGTCTTGATGGAGTCTATGACGGCGTAGAGGATTGGGTTATTGAGATGGATAAGCTGTTGTGAACGCGTGTCATAAGGGGACTAAATCGTAGAGGTTAATAAGAGTAAACAGAGCCCGACGTCATAAACTTTTACGCGATCAATTATCAAAAAAGAAAGGCTACCTTCTTCTCCATCTTGGGAGCAATGTCACTGCATTGGCTCATAACAAACCTGAATAAAGCCACTTCGATATGAATAGCAGGATGACAGACGTAAACGCTCTTTGGCAGGGGGATGTCCTCTTACAAAAAGCGGTACCCCGTCTCCAAGTAAGATGGGCAGTACTGTAATTATGTATCGATCCACCAGCCCATGAGCGCGGAAACTCGCCAAGAGATTTGCACCGCCCACCAGCCATATATTATCTCCATACCTAGCTGCGCAGTCGTGAACGCTAGCAACTACATCCCTGGAGATAAACTTGACCGACACAGGAGGATCGACATCTGCAGGTCGATTAGTGAATACGCACGTCGGCTTATCTCCATACGGCCACTCTCCAAAGCCACGGATCTGGTCATAAGTGTTCCGCCCCATCATCAGAGCATCGGTTTTAGACAAAAACTGAGCGTAGCCATAATCTTCATCTGATGAAGTGGGAACCGTAGATTGACTGTATGAGGTTTCAACAGCCTCCAGCCATGCAACTCCTCCTTCAGAGTCGGCTATATACCCATCAGCACTTGTGGCGATGTAGCATGTTATATTCATGTGTTTGGTATTGAATGCGTCCCTGAATCAGGAGCCTCGCGGCGCATAAAAGGTTCTTATAAGATAAGTGTATATAGCTCAACAAATCGACACACACGCAATCTTTATATTGGAATGGGCTTCGGTCCGTATATAACAGCAAGGACTTTCGTGTGAGTCACTTGAGTTAGTCCTAGAACACGCTGACAATCGTAAATACGCTGGAGACAACTCTAAGTGCTTTTTCATCACAAAAAACGGACGCGGTCAATAATAGCACAAGAGATGCTTCCTTCCAAGAATTGGAGAAAATTCAAAGTCTCGGAGTAGTGATCACCATAATCATAGATAACGAAAAGGATATGCCTGCGATAATTGCCCTTCGGTTATAGTCTGGTATACGTGGAGAAGTATATAAACAAGCGCTAGAAAATCCGGTCTATACAGGAGAGCTAGGTGCTAAGATACCAGTTCCTTCCGCTCTGTAAAAACTAACTCAGGAAGTTATTTCCCGACTTCACAGAATCCTTTTTTCGGCCGACTAGAGAACAGCATATCGTTATTTGTAAGAAACGAGATATAACATCAGTCATGATGATCAACTTAGGACAACCAGCCCACGCTCTGGAAGCTAAAGACCAATACTCACTTTGAGCACTCAGGTCAAGGTACGAGTCAAGGCAGGCGATGGTGGGAACGGGTCGGTGTCGTTTCGCAGAGAAGCACATACGCCCTATGGTGGACCAAACGGCGGTGATGGAGGAAGAGGAGGGGACGTAGTAGTTTGCGCAGGCGCTTCTTTTGAAAGCATAGACTACTTCAAGGGTAAAGGGGTCTTTAAAGCCGCGCCCGGTAAGAAGGGGTTGTCTCGCAATCTCAACGGCCGATCAGGGGAAAGTCTTATTATGCGGGTGCCTGAAGGAACAGCCATTTATAAAGTAATAGACGGTGAGCGACGTTTCACGGCTAGACTCCCGCGCTCTGGTATGAAAACAGTATTAGCAGTCGGAGGGGCAGGAGGCCGCGGCAACACAAGATTTGCCGCGGCCTCTAATAAGGTCCCCCTACTAGCTGAAGCGGGTGAAGAAGGTGAAACCGCAGAAGCCATTCTAGCGCTTGAAAAAACCTGCGACGTTGTGTTATTGGGAAAACCTAACTCCGGGAAATCGACTCTACTTGCATCCATAACAAACGCGAAACCTAAGATAGACGTGTACCCTTTCACCACTATAAAGCCTGTTTCAGGTCTGGTAGCTGACTCAATAGCCTCCCTACTGGTAGTAGAGATACCTGCTATCGCACAGAAAATGGACAGCATACCATCTGTTACCAGCCAGTTCCTCTTATACATAGCGAATGCTCAATGTGCCGTTTACTTGATAGCCGCCGACGATGACGATAAGAATTGCCTTGAGACGTTGAGGACCTTAGTACAAAACGCAAAATCTGTAGACGACCAAGCTACAAGAAAACCGTCGGTAGTCGTTCTCTCCAAGTGCGACATGTTGAATGAAGTAGAAGAGGAATCTATCGTAAAGTCGCTTCGCAATTGCTCGCAAGAGCTGTTTGATGAAAATCCGGCGGTCATGTCCGTTGACGCCAATTCAGAGAAAGGGATTGCTAGTTTTATTGATGAGATAAAACGTTTGGTCGCGCTAAGTAACGAGAGAAATAGTAATAACTTGTCTACTGACTGGACTACAGAGGTCATTATAAGGCCGCTGGAGCACACACGCGCTCCGGCTGATACTCTGCTGCCCGCCGTCCAAAGGACTGATGAAAACACTTTCGTCATCAATCATCGAAAGGCGGTGCGTATATCCAGAGCCAGCGACCTAAACAATCCTGAGGCACTCGCTCAGTTTCGCCGCAAGTTGAATGATTGGGGAATCATAACAGCCCTTGAAAAAACCGGTCTACAACCAGGCGATGTAGTAATCTTAGGCGAAAAGGAGTTCATCTGGGAGTGAACAAAGGAAAATTCACGGATTTGACAGCAAAGCGTATAGGAGTGTTCGGAGGGACATTCGATCCCTTTCACAACGGCCACCTTGCAGTAATTCGAGCAGTTATCGATTCGGGATACGTGGACAAAATAGCGGTTGTTCCTGCGCACCTCCCACGCCTTAGAACAACAATACCATCCGCCTCCCCGCAAGATAGGCTAGCTATGACGCGTCTAGCTATAGAAGACGAGCCGCGCGCCTTTGTATCCACCTTGGATATAGAACGTGGCGGCGAAACTCGTACCACAGACACATTAGCAGATATGGAAAGATATTTAACAGGCCAAAACCAATACTACATAGTGTTGGGCGCAGATGCAGCTTCCAAAATCGCTGAGTGGGTATCGCCGGATCAAGTATTTACAAAAGCTGGTCTGATAGTAGTTAGCCGCCCAGGTTTTGATCTGGATTCGAAAATCGCAAACGAGAAAATTTTACAAAATACATTTATGGTCCACCTCAATAAGTTAGCAAATCCCGTTAGTGGTCGCGAGGTACGCTCCCGACTTGAAAAAGGCAGGCCTCTTGACGGCATGGTTCCTGAAAAGGTGCTAAACTACATACTAATTAACCAAATATATTGACCAAACCTATCTGAGACTGTGACCTCATCGTGAATTCTCCAACTACCAAAGCCGAAAGACTGATAACGATAGCAAAAGAGATAGGCGCTCTGAAGTTCGGAGAGTTCACCTTGTCCAGCGGGCTAAAGAGCAGCTACTACTTTGACGGACGACTCCTTACCCTTCATCCAGAGAGCGTGCGCATAGTGGCTGAACTCTTCATTGAACAAATACGCAATATAGACCCTCTTCCAGAGGGATTCGGTGGACCGGCGCATGGTGCAATCCCCATAGCCGGCGCTCTCTGCGTGCTTTGCGCCCAGCAAAACATAGATGCTAGAGCCTTCTTCGTCCGAAAAGAGCGCAAGCAATATGGCATGGGAGGACTTATCGAGGGACACTTAGCACCAAAGGAGCGTGTTGTGATAATAGAGGATGCAATCTCCACAGGCGCCTCAGTAATCTCAGCCATAGAAGCCGTTCAGGAAGAAGGTGCCGAAGTTGCATATGTAATGGCCATACTGAACAGGAATATGGGTGGATCAGAGGAGTTGAAACGCAGAGGTATCCTGCTTTTCTCCATTCTAGAAAGCTCCTCTGAAGGCGTGATCAACACAAAATTAGCTTGACACGCCTTCAGGATCCGCAAAGCCAACAAGGAGGCTCAATTTGACCAACGATCCATTCAGACCGTTTGAAAAAGCTGTCGCCGCGCTGGCACGAGAGGTGTTCCTCTTCCATGAAAGGTGGAACGCTACCCCATGCGCGGAGGGACAAGAGCCAGAAATGGCTCAGAACAGGATGGCCTTGCTTGAAGAGGAAGTCGCTGAGCTACGGGAAGCGTACGAAAGCGGAGACCCTGAGGAAACCTGTCTGGAAGCGGCAGACGTTCTATTCGTAGCTATAGGCACAATGTACTCCTTGGGAGCGACAGGCAGGCAGGCTATGGAGAAAGTAAAATCCAAGAACTCACGAAAAACGAACGCCACACACTACACTCATCCAGGAACTGGCAAAATCGTAAGACGATAAGCCCTAGCTAGTAAACAAAAGTGGCGCCATCCACATGATGAAAGCTTACTCAGATCAGATTGATACTTAAAGAAAACAATTGATGCGCTTGGTGTTACATCTCAGCACATGCTGATAAACAAATACGACAAAGCAACCGAACCCATGAAATGCATAGGTCTCCAGCGTCCCTGTGAAAACATTAAGACTAACTTAGTCCTTATCGATTCACGTGTAAGCAAGGGCAGGCTCAGTCTCACACAACCTCGTTCCATAACAGTCTTTCGCCCGTCCACAACCTATTCAGATTTTCCAGCAGTACGCCTATCACTCTCTCTTCATATGCTTCCGTTTCCCCAGCGGTATGCGGTGTGATTATCACGTTGTCCATATCCCAGAGTGGAGAGTTCGGAGAAAGTGGTTCTTCCCAGAAATGGTCGAGACCTGCTCCTGCTATGCGTCCTTCACTTAACGCCTCTATCAATACTTCTTCATTCACCACCCGCCCTCGAGCAGCGTTTATTAATATCGCCGTAGATTTCATCGTAGAGAAAGCCTTGACGTCTATAACGAGCTCCGTATCGGCGTTCAAAGGGCAAGTCAGCACTACGAAGTCAGCTTCCGGCAGAAGTTCGGGTAACAGTTCCGGTGGTTCTACGACATCTGCGGTGCCACCCAACTCTGGCCTCCGCCTGATACCCGTCACTCGCATCCCAAACGACTTGGCAAGTAATGCAACACGTGAACCTATATCTCCCAGCCCAAATATCAGCAAGTTTTTGCCACCCAGCTCACTCTCGCGTTCCATTCTGTTTGATATCATCTTCCGCCACAGCTTCTTGCGTTGGTTGTCACGGCCCGTATGGAGCTGCCTTGTGAAAGCCAGCATCATAGCCATAACGTGTTCGCTTACGGCGTTCCGATTCACTCCTGCAGCACTTGCCAACCGTATGCCTCTTGAGCGCATCTCATCAACCGGGAATTGATCTACACCCGCGCCTATCGACTGCACAAACCTTAGGCGCGGAGCGTCCAGCATCTCGTTTCGCCAAAACCCGGACACTGTGAGAACCGTCGCTGACTCAATACGAGACAGTGTCTCTTCAACCGTCCAGGTCTGAAAAAAGCGTACGGTCGGATTGCGGACTTCAAAAGTGGCCGCTAGCATATAAGCCGAATGTGAAAAGCATATCACTGTGTCATCGGCGGTTGGAAACATTCTATGGTTCAAGCTTATTCTCTAAAGTTGTAGTCGTTAGCTCAGTACGACATTCTAGTTTGTGAACCGGATACCCTATAAACACAAATAAGTTAGTTAAGCAGATACAGGCAGTCTGTTATCAAGAGCATAATCCCAGATTTTCTCCCCGCCGGTTAGATGTCTAAGTTTTTGACATCCAAGGCATTTGCCCGTATAAAATTGCGGCGAGGGGTTACATCCTCACCCATCAATGTACGGAATATCTCATCTGCGGCAAGAGCGTCTTCGGTGGTTACCCGAAGCATTACCCTCTTATCAGGGGACATTGTCGTCTCCCACAGCTGTTCCGGGTTCATCTCCCCAAGCCCTTTGTATCGTTGAATGCCTAGGCCTGTCCTGTCTGCCGCTTTTTCTAGACCCTGCAGCAACTCATTCCAAGGCAGGTTTTCTGAAAGGCAGGTTTCCCCCTTTTGTATAGCAAACAAGCCCGCGTCCACAAAGTATCCCGCCTTCCTATAAAGTAATTTTGCGCGCTCAAGCACTGCATCTATAGAGGGATCTAGGGTCTCCCCGATATCGTCCGTTAATGTGCCTTCGTCGTTATCCAAGAACATCGGCGGCTGCATGCCTTGATCATCGGCCGCTACCTCATCCGCCTCGGCTTGGATTTCATCAACCTCAGACCCTCGAATACGCTCAAGCAGTTTATCCTCTTCAAGTCCCATTTTCTTAAGATCCAACATCAGAGCGTCCAGCTGCCTGATATGCTCCAAAACTTCGGACGCATTAGAAGCTTCTGTGTCTATACCGCCCTCCGGAGAACTTACTATACGTATTCCTGAATATATAGTCTTCGCCAGCCACTCTTGAAGTTCATCATCAGTGTAGAGCCAGCTTGAAGAGCGACCTTTAGACGCCTTATAAAGGGGTGGCTGCGCTATATACAGGTACCCTTCTTCAATAAGACATGTCATGTTGCGGTAGAAAAAGGTAAGGAGAAGCGTCCGTATATGCGCTCCGTCAACATCTGCGTCGGTCATTATGACGACCTTATGGTAGCGGAGTCTCTCCGTAGAGTAGTCTTCTCCTATTCCTGCCCCAATAGCCGTTATAAGAGCTCCTATCTCTTCGTGGGAAAGCATCTTTTCAGGCTTAGCCTTTTCCACGTTGAGTATCTTACCTCGCAACGGCAATATAGCTTGAAAAAAACGGTCTCTGCCCTGCTTCGCCGATCCTCCTGCTGACTCACCTTCTACTATAAACAGTTCGCTTTTTCTCGGGTCTTTTTCGGAGCAGTCAGCCAGTTTACCTGGCAGAGAGCCTCCTTGCATGGCGCTCTTTCGCAGCACAAGATCCCGCGCCTTACGTGCCGCTTCTCTAGCACGTGCCGCCGTTATAGTTTTATTCAATATGGCGACGGCGTCTCTTGGGTTGTCTTCCAGGAACTCAGCAAACCTCTTGCCGACTACCTGCTCTACTATACCCTTCACTTCAGGATTTCCAAGCCGCCCCTTGGTCTGACCTTCAAACTGCGGATCCCGAAGCTTGACAGATATGACGCTGGTTAGACCCTCACGCACATCTTCACCAGACAGAGACGTAACGTCATCCTTCAGGGATTTCGTACGCTTCGCCAAGTCATTTACTGTCCGTGTAAGGGCAGAACGGAAGCCCGTAACATGCGACCCGCCGTCACGTGTACGTATACAGTTAGCGAAGGACGAGCAACTCTCAGCTACAGACTCGCTGTACTGCATAGCCACATCCAATATCACGTCGTCCATTGTCTCTGACAGATGAAAAATGCTTGGATTAACGGCTCCCCTACGATGGTTCAAACTGGCAACGTAAGAACGGACTCCACCGTCGAAAAAGTAAGCCGCTTGGTTATGGATACCCATCTCGGGCTCGTGCCAATGGCTTATCAGACGAATATGCAGACCGGGGTTCAAATAAGCCATCTCCCTTAAGCGCTGGGATATAGCTTCGTAGTCGTAAGCTATTTCTTTAAATATATCTTTGTCCGGCAGCCACACAATAGTGGTGCCACTACCGCTCGGGTCTTTTTCGGTTCGGGGTCTCTCTGTAAGCGCCGTTTGCGGTAGGCCTTTGGCGAAGTTCATCGAATAGACTATACCGTTTCTACGGACCCTCACAGTCAGACATTCAGAAAGTGCATTTACCACCGACGCCCCAACGCCATGCAGTCCGCCGGATATTTGATAGGTTTTACCGCCGAACTTGCCACCCGCGTGCAAAGTGGTCATGACGGTCTCTATCCCCGATTTGCCTGTCTTTTTATGAACATCCACAGGAATACCACGCCCATCATCGGTAACCTTTACCGAACCGTCCTTATTCAGCACAACTTCTATCCGTCTGGCGTATCCTGCTATCGCTTCATCCACTCCATTGTCAACAATCTCTTGTATCAGGTGCTGGACACCCTCTGGTCCTGTAGAACCTATATACATACCCGGCCTTTTACGGACTGCTTCCAATCCTTCTAACACAGTTATGTCGCTAGAGGTATAGTCGTAAGAGGCGTTTCTAGAGAGAGGTGCGGATGTTGATGTCATAAATTTAAGGATGGCTTAGAGATTCGGGCAATCTCAATATATTATATTCTACTACAATACCGTCGACTATTGCCCTTACGCTGAGGGCAGACTTGGAAAGATTCAGAGAATTGGAGCAGCCTAGTAACATCAAAACCCATGTCAATCCCTTCCTGTGGACAGTCTACCCAGACGGTATCGTTATAATTAAATATCTATCAATCTAACTCGTCAACCTTGAGGGTAAGTGACCATTCTTACTTATCTTACCTTAGAGTTGTGTACACTTACATTGAACTTTTTGACCATATTGAGGAGAGTGAGCAGGGGGCTGATCAGGGAGCATATACAGAGCCACGGCGAAGCTATAAACGCACTAATTCAAGGCCAGATAAGGAATCTCACCTCATTTCACCGTCTATTTAGCAGATGAAAATTAAACAAGCTATACAAAATATATATACTGAACCAAAAATCTACTTTTTGCTTCATCTAAGCTCATCAACAGGACTCGGAGACAGGCTCAGCTATTGGCGTCGTTATTATGATATATGCACATCTATGGGCTGGAACTACGTTCATCAGCCATTAGACACGAAGAGGTCTGATCCCAATAATAATATTTTTGACTTCCTCGGCTTTAACGACGCGCTATCAGAACTTTTCCCTGCTGACGAGAATGTGCGCGAGGCAAAGATTATCAATATATCTTTAATGAGCAAGTTTGGACTAGGAAATTTATCCTCGTCAAAGGATGTTCAAGACGTAATAATGTGCAAGGTCCGATGGCAACTGTATAGGAGTCACTTGAAATTACTTTTACCTTGGATCTTAAAGACGGGAGAAAGAAGACGTGCTGGACCGTCCGCTATAGTGGTACATATGTTTCCTCCACGTGGATCGAATTATGGACGTACTGGGCCGTCCGCTATAGTAGCGCATATGTTTCCACGTGGATCGAAATATCACAGAAGTGTAAACACTATATTGCATCGTATCGCTATACTGCATCGTATTATACTGCATCGTATACTGCTACGAGTACTGCTACGAGTTAACCCTATCCGGGCACTGTCCAGGAATCAACCGCCACAAAACGGGGGGGGGACCTTTGCCGCACCGAGCACTCAACTCAGTTCATATCTACGGCGCGCATATGAAGAAGCGAGAATCAAACATCCTTATCCGTCAAAATTCAAGAGCGGGAAGATCAAAGTTCTTATACAGGTGAGACAAGGAGACATAGGGGTAATACGCACTCCAGCACAACAGTGGATAGTAAAAGGTCAAGTGCTAGATTCGTTGAGAGATTTCAAGGGAAAATTTCCAGTAATTGCAGCTGAAGAATATTTACCTATGGCCAAGCAATTACTTCAATGGATTCATCCAAATGATTCCTCTATCTTTACTTCATCTGACGGTTACGGAAAAACCTTTAGTGATATATATTATCATCAAGAAAAACATCCATTCTTAACAAAGGATCAACTGAGAGAATTATGGCATATTCAGGATACATACGAAGAAAGAGTATTCAAGCCATTTTCTGATATATCAAACATTGCAATAGGAGAAAACTATGACAATTTACGTCATCTAGTCAATGCCTGCATAGAAGCGGATATCATCATTTGCAGAAGCTCTGCTCCCCTTCTATTACTGAGTACTTATCGCCGGTTGGAAACACCCCATCCACCCATGCTGATTTATCTGACAAGAAAGATAAATGATGTATTATACACTTCCGCTCGTCCTGATATTCCTAATATATTGTATATTGATATTGATAACCCAGAAGACTTTGACAATATTAAAAAGAAGTATATTAGGGACCATATAGAAGCAATTCGTTTACGAATTCGGTCGGGCAATAACAGACTGGAGACGAATTAACACTTTCTTGAACTGTTACTGACAGTTTAGTCTACCATCTTGGGGTGGTGTTGGTTTAAAGCGGGAGAGCTGAGGACAGTGTACTCACCTAACCAATATAGGCTTCTGGACAACGCGCATAATATAAAATGGTTTGAAATGCATAGCCACATCCAGTATCACGTCGTCCATTGTCTCTGACACCTGTAGAACTTATATACATGCTTGGCCTTTTACGGACTGCTTCCAACCCTTCTAGCACAGTTATATCACTAGAAGTATAGTCGTAAGAGGCGTTTCTTAGAGAGGCGCGTATTATTGATGTCATAAATTTAAGGATGGATTAGAGGTTTCGAGCAAACTCAATATATTATATTCTACTATAATACTGTCAGTTTTTGCCCTTACGCTGAGGGCAAACTTGGAAAGATTCAGAGAATTGGAGCAGCCTAGAAACATCAAAACCCATGTCAATCCCTTCCTGTGGACAGTCTACCCAGACGATATCGTTATAATTAAACATCTATCAGTCTAACTCGTCAACCTTGAGGGTAAGCGACCATTCTTAAAGTTGTGTTAATTTACATTGAGCCCCCTGACCATATTGAGAAGTAATCAGGTACAATGTACAGCCAGCTGGCAGAGAAGTTATAAACGCACTAATTCAAGGTAAGGCAAGGAATCTCACCTCATTTCACCGTCTATTTAGCAGATGAAAGTAAAGCAAGCTATGCAAAACATATACACTGAATCAAAAATCTACTTTTTGCTTCATATAGACCCATATTCAGGACTCGGAGACAGGCTCAACTATTGGAGGATTTATTACGATATATGCAGATCTATGGGTTGGAATTACATTCATCAGCCATTAGACACGAAGAGGTCCGATCACAATAACAATATTTTTGACTTTCTCGGCTTTAACGAAGCGCTATCAGAACTTTTCCCTGCTGACGAGAAGATCCGGGAAGCAAAGATTATCTATATACCTTTAATGAGCCGGGATGAGCTAGGATCTTTATCCTCAAAGGACGCTCAGAACATAATAATGTGCATGGTCCGACAGCAACTGTATAGGAATCGCTTGAAGTTGCTTTTACCTTGGATATCAAAGACGGGAGAAAGAAGACGTACTGGGTCGTCCGCTATAGTGGTGCATATATCCCCATATAACGGAAAAGTAAATGCTATATTGCATCGTCTACTGCTACGAAGTAACCATACCCGGACACCGACCAGAGAGAACCTCCCACAAAATTGGTTGACAAAGTTTAGGGAAGCCTCCACATCATACGCTCTACTCATTCCATATCTACGGCGCGCATATGAAGAAGCGAGAATCAAGCATCCTTATCCGTCAAAATTCAAGAGTGGGAAGATAAAAATTCTTATACATGTAAGAGAAGGAGACCGCGGAGTAATTCGCACTCCATGGCAACAGTGGATAGTAAGAGGTCAAGCGCTAGATTCGTTGAGAGATTTCAAGGGACAATTTCCACTACTTGCAATTGAAGAATATTTACCTATTATCAAGCAAGTACTTCAATGGCTTGATCCAAACGATTCCTCTATCCTTACTTTATCTGACGGCTACAAAAGACCCTTTAGTGATATATATCATCGTCAAGAAAAATATCCGTTCTTGTCAAAGGATCAACTGAGAGAATTAAGGGATATTGAGGATACATACGAAGAAAGAGTATTCAAGCCGTTTTCTGAAATATCAGACACTACAATAGGAGAAAATTATGACAATTTGCGTCATCTAGATCAATGCCTGCATGGAAGCAGATATCATCATTAGCAGTGCAAAAAGCTCTCTTCCTTACGAATTACTGATTGCTTATCGTATGTTGGAAACACCTCATACACCCATGCTGATTTATCTGATACGCAATAAGCATGATAATCGTCGTAATATTCCTAATATGGTGTATATTGATGTTGATCACCCAGAAGACTTTGACAATATTAAAAAGAAGCGTATTAGGGATCATATAGAAGCAATTCGTTTACGAATTCGGTCGGGCAACAACAAGCTGGAGACGAACTAGCACCTTCGTGAACTGAGACTGTTACTGACAATTAAGTCAACCATCAAGCTTGGGGTGGTGTTGGTTTCGGGAGAGCTGAGGGGAGTGTACTCAACTAACAATATAGGCTTCATAAGCTTCTGGACAACGCGCGCATAATATAAAATGGTTTGAGAGGACCTTAACTTTTCTGCCACTATTGAGGGAGACACCTATGAACATACCTGCAGATAAATTGCTGTTAATGCTTGAACGGATGTGGGTTATCAGAAATTTTGAGTTGAAGGTCATGGAGGTACACTCCGCAGGAGAGTTTTCAGGAGCCGCGCACCCTTACATAGGTGAAGAGGCAGTAGCTGTGGGTGCTTGCCTTGCACTCAAAGATGAGGACTACATTGCTGGAAACCATCGGTCGCATGGTCATCCTCTGGCAAAGGGAGGGGACATAAAACGAGCTATGGCAGAGCTTTACGGGCGGCGCGACGGCTATTGTAAGGGGAAGGGTGGATCGATGCACCTTGCCGATTTTTCGGTAGGGATATTAGGAGAATCCGGCATAGTGGCGTCTTCTGTCCCAGTAGCTGCGGGGGCAGCCCTGGGTTCTAAGATCAGCGGGCGTGGATTTGTAACATTGGTCTTTTTCGGAGACGGAGCATCAAATCAAGGAGCATGTCACGAGACTATGAACCTGGCTTCCGTATGGAATTTACCCGTCGTATTTGTATGTGAGAACAACCAGTACGCCGTTACAACTTCGTACAAAGAGTCTTCGGCCGTTGAGAACATAGCACAACGAGCTACGGCTTACGATATGCCAGGCGTTACAGTAGATGGACAAGACGCTATAGCGGTTTACGAGGCAACTAACGAGGCCGTAAAGCGCGCTCGTTCAGGGGAAGGACCTTCGCTCATAGAAGCTCTGACATACAGGTTTGAAGAGCATTCACTGGGACTTGGACGAATACGTAGAGGAGAGTACCGAACGCAGAAAGAAATTGATAACTGGCGTACCAGAGATCCAATAGATATACATCAAAGCCGTTTGCTGGAATGGGATATCGCTACGGAAGAGGAATGTGCACGGATCAGAGAGAAAAGTAACCAGGAGGTGGAATCTGCAGTAGAGTTTGCACGAAACAGCCCTTGGCCAGAACCGTCGGAACTGCATGAAGATATGTGGGCTAGTCCGATAACAACCGGTTAGCCTAAACTAGGTTCGGAAAGGAAGGACCATCCCATGCCCCAGATGGTATTTGTAGAAGCGATTAATCAGGCAATACATGAAGAGATGGAACGCGACTCTTCAGTGTTCATCATGGGAGAGGACATACGGAGGGCGGTTTATGGAGCTACTGCCGGCCTTATGGACAAGTTCGGTAGTGAGCGAGTGCTAGATACCCCATTGTCGGAGTCCGCCTTTTTTGGAGCAGCAATAGGTTCTGCTCTCGTAGGAATGCGCCCAATAGTGGAGACGCTAACTAGCTTTATGTGGGTAGGGATGGATCAGCTGATCAGCCAAGCGGCCAAGATGCGCTATATGTTCGGAGGACAAGCGACACTCCCTGTAGTGTACCGAGCTACTATGTATTACGGAGCCGGATCAGCGGCGCATCACTCCGACCGGTCGTACCCGATGTTCATGAATATGCCCGGGCTGAAACTAATAGCTCCTTCCACACCAGCCGACATGAAGGGACTTCTCAAGACAGCGGTGCGTGACAACGACCCTGTCATAGTCTTTGAAGACGGAACACTTTTGGGAAGCCGCGGCGAAGTGCCGAACAACGACTCACTGTCGGAAGACGAACTGTTGATACCGATAGGAACTGCCGACGTGAAGCGATCAGGCACTGATGTAACTGTGGTGGCAATCGCAGGAGCTAATCCAATAGCCTTGACCGCAGCTCAAGAGGTAGAAGCCGAAGGTATATCGGTTGAGGTGATAGATCCGCGCACACTCTGCCCTCTCGATAAGCAGACCTTGCTTGAATCAGTCGAAAAGACGGGGCGTCTAGTTGTGGCAGATCCGGCTCACAAAGTGTGTTCTGCAGCTTCCGAAATAATCTCCATAATGGCGGAAGAGGGGTTCTGGTATCTCCAGGCACCTGTGCAAAAGGTGGCGTCGGAGCAAGTTCACATACCCTATACTCCTGTTTTGGAGAAGTTGGTTTATCCCGATAAAGAAAAAGTAAAGGCAGCTATTCGGCGGACTATGGAGTAAGCAGATGAGCAAAACTGACTTACGAGCTTGCAAAGCGTTGGCGTTTGACATCTTCGGGACAGTCCTAGATTTGAGGGGCAGTCTGATAGGTCCAATAGAAAATTTCTTATCCGACCACCTTGACGCGCTGGTTAGTCCTGAAGTGTTCTGGAACTTTTTTCGCCGCCGTCAACGCCTGGAGCAGTACCAGGACAGCCTAATGCAGCTCGGCCATTCAGGCTACTTGGAGACTACGCGCAGGGCTTTCCTTTATACCGCTCGCAACTTTAATATAGAGCCTACCAAAGATGAAACCATCTCATGGATGGACGCGTGGAATGGACTTACGTGCTTCTCGGATATTGCTAACTCTTTTGCTAATATGCGCTCACACTACAAGATGGCGGCCGTCTCAAACGGAGACGCTCGGTTCATAGATTACCTTATACGAGAACGTATACGAACCGATTTTGATTTTGTGTTCTCTGTTGAAACCGTCGGGGTATTCAAACCTCACCCTGCAGTGTATAGACAAGCTGTCGCGGACATGGGGTTAGAGGCGTACGAGGTAATAATGGTTTCATCCAACTCGTTTGATATACTAGGAGCACGTGCAAGTGGAATGTGTGCCGCTTTTGTGAATCGTACAAGTGAACCTTACGAAGAGTCCGACATGCTTCCAAATATAGAAACGAGCAATATGGATGAACTGGCGTCATATTTGGCTTAGATGGGTTTTATTCTCGGGTTTATGCTGCACTATAATACTGTTTGCGACTTGCTCTAGCATCAACGAAAAAAAACCTTCTACAACTCCTGACCCTATCGCTTCCTCCTTGACGGATGACGTGCAAAGTGTCAACACCCAACGGTTATTGGAGGTCGGGGAACGTATCTCCTCAATAAGGGGTTTGGATCCGCCTGAAGATCCGCCCGAATTCAGTTTTATAACTCGTGAACAGTTCAAGGGTGTGCTTGTAAATGAGCTCCTTGATGAACAACTTCAAGAAGATCTGCGAGTATCTGAAGCTTTTTACAAGATGCTGGGGATGTTACCTGCTGAATCCGACTACAGAGAAATATATAAAACCTTCCTAAGTGCGGGCGTTGCAGGCTATTATGACCCGGATGACAAGCAGTTTAGAGTACTTTCCAGCTCGTCTGAACTAGACAGCGCCGACGAATCAACCTTTGCTCATGAATATATACATCTGCTTCAAGACCTGCACTTCGACCTCACTCGCTTTGACGACGTTTCTGATCAAAGTAGTGACTACTTGCTTGCGGTAAGGTCAGTTGTAGAGGGCGACGCAGTGTTTACAGAAGGCTCCTACTCACAGAGTAATTCCCTCTTTCCTACTCAGGATCGAAGGGAAGCCGAAAGACAAAGGGCCGAAGTCCTGGAAGGTCTGAAGAACGTACCCAACATTGTCATTTTAGTTGAGACAATACCATACAGCATAGGTCCTCAGTTCATAGCTCATCTTGTGGATATGAACAGGGGCGGATATGAAGAAGTCAACAAAGTGTTGCTTGAGCCTCCAATTTCTACAGAACAGGTTATGCACCCTGAGAAATACTTCACCAAAGAACCTCCGATCCAAGTTGAAGTTAACGTAGATATTCTAGGCGACGGCTGGACCGAAACAGATAACGATGTGCTTGGCGAGATGTTTTTGTTTGCTTGGCTACTTAGTTTATCTCCGGATAGTCTGTTGAATCAACTTGCTTTCCTCATGAGACTTACCGATGCTGTATCAGGCTGGGGTGGAGATGCTGTGTCTTTAGCGGAAAACTCAGAAGGCGAATGGGCCATGGCCGGTCTCATGGTTTGGGACAACACTGATACGGATGCAGAACAGTTTCTTGACGCTCTTTTGGAAGGAATAAGGGATAGCGGAAGTGTAACTCTTCAAAGTCTGTCTCAAAATGACTTACGAGTTACTTACTGGGAGAGCGAGCTAGGGATATTGGGTATAGGGTTGGTATCGCATCCGTTGTACGGCTTATCCGTAGCTTATGCTTCTACACCTTCTCTTGAGGGAACTATGGATGTTATATCAAAATTGGCGCAAAGCTGACTGTCTCGGACAAGACCTATGAGTTTTCATCGTATAGATTCTCCTCGCGCAGGAGATTGGCAGTCTCAGTGGTCGGGTAAGGGCTCTTACCTTGCCATGAAGTTGCAAGCAAAAGCAATATAACTGAAAGGAAACAGATAATTGCCGCTAGATGTAACCCTCCCACAGTGGGGTATGGGTATGAATGACGCTGTGATAAACAAATGGTTGAAAAAAGAGGGCGACCACGTCAAAAAAGGTGACCCGATAGTTGAGGTTGAGGCGGCTAAAGTAACCGGGGAGGTGGAATCGCCGTCGGACGGAATGATGGGGGCCGCGCTTTATGAGGTCGGTTCGGTTGCTACGGTAGGGGCAAAGCTGTGCTCGATTTTCCTGCCCGGAGAGCCAGTCAAAAAGGTAGGTAGTAAAGAAAGTTCCGAGAAAGATGGGAACAAAATTCCCTCTACAGCAATATCTCAGAGATCAACTGCCGCATCAATGCCCATAGCTGATGCTTCCACACCATCACCGTCACCGTCAAAATCAATTGCGCCTCCTCGCGTCCGTGCTTTAGCAAAAAGTTTAGGTGTTCCGCTCGAAAGTGTGCAAGGCACAGGAACTCATGGACGGATAACCGAAGACGACGTCCAACGTTTTGCACAAATGGTAAAGGCCGTAACACAGACCGATACAGTAACTCAAACTCAGTCGGCTAAAAATAAAAAGAGTGCAATTCACTCAGAATCAGAACTTAGAATAAAAGAAATTGTGCCACTTGTAGGTATGCAAGGCACCATAGCCCGACGAATGACGGATAGCATAGCAGCTCCGCAGGTTACCTTACATGCGGAAGTAGACGTAACAAAGGCAATGGAGCTGCTACGTAGACTGTTGCCAGCTTGGCGGTCACATAGAATGCGTCCCCGATACCAAGACCTTGTGTTAATGGCCTTGTCCCGTGCACTCAAAGAGACTCCATCAATGAACTCTCACGTTCTAAAGGAAGCCATCCTCTTGTTTGAGGAAGTAAATATAGGCTTGGCAATAGCTTCCAACGAAGGCCTTGTAGTCCCTGTTATTAAGAACGCGTCAGAGAAAACATTGCTGGAACTAGCGAAAGAGGTTAGAAACGTAGCCTCCGCAGTCAAAGAAGGTAAGATACGTGCAGACTTGATGCAGGGAAGCACATTCACAGTTACCGACCTGTCCGGATATGGGGTTAGCTTCTTTAATCCCCTGCTAAACCCTCCCGAAGTGGCAATACTCGGAATATGTCGCATAAAAGAATTAAAGCACGCATCAGAAAAAAGCTTACCGGTACGGGTGATAGGTTCTTTGGCATTAACATTTGATCATCGAGCCGTGAACGGTGCACCGGCCGGCAACTTCTTGTCTAAGATTGTCAGATATCTGGAATCACCCGATTGGATAACCCTAAAAGGATAATTAGAGGATAATCTAATGGTTTGTAGAGCATCAGTTGACACCGGACGGTACGATGTTTTACCCTTCTCTAGTAGTGGGACTTTATCTTTGTCAGGAGAAAAATATGCCTTTTGTAGTAAACCATATACACGTCAAGGCGAAAGATCCTAGAGCCGCGGCCGACTGGTTCAAGCGAGCCTTCAACGTGGAGATAGTGAGCGACACCGTCAGATCTTTTGGCGACAGATTCGTAATAACAAAAACCGAGGGCGGATTGGCAATAAACATATCAAATGAGCGCAGTGGTGAGAAGCTAGGACCGGCCGACGGTGATGCTCATTATGGACTGGAGCACTTTGGTTTCGACACAGACGATATTGAGGCAGATATAGAGCGTCTCAAATCTATAGGTGCAACCATCAAAGAAGGACCGATAGATTTAGAGGACGGGAGACGCATTGCGTTCATCACCACTCCAGAAGATACCCGTATAGAGCTCATACAGCAGGCATAAACCCCCAAAGAACAAACGGCACCCTTCTTTCGTCTGACACAAAGCCAAACCTTCATCAATCTTTCTAGCAAACGGCCGTTTAGCGGCAATTTACTGATGGTTAGCTTGTTACGGAATGGCTGTTGTGTACTAGCTTAATATGCTCTCTGATGCGCATCTTAAGACTGTCAAAGTCAGGATTCTCAACATTCAAGAGCAGTTGACCTGTACGGAATTCCCTCTGTTTAGATAAAACGCGAGAGTAGGTACTTCCTGGGCACAGTAATACCTGCAAGGGTGGAGGTTTTTTCAAATCGCGGTAATACTTTATCAAGATAGAGGTAAGCAATCCAGCTGTACCAGAAATCACGATATCAGCTTCCATAAGAGCAGCTATTAAATGACGTAAATTATTGGTGCTTTCTCCTATCACCGTGTTCGAGATATCAGAAAACGGTTTGAATTCTCTTTCGTCATACCCATCTTCTATATATCTTAATTCTTCCAGCTGATTATCCGACAGAAAAGGATTCTGTTTATGTCTTTTGTATATCTTTTTAAAGAGTCGTTTGTACCCGTCTGACGAAGTAACGATAGATAAATCGTCCGGGGCAAAATATTTTCGTAGTTGCTGGAGTACTGTAAGATATTCCTTAGTCTCTATGTATCTTGGCGGTCTTTGGGGATCAGCCGAATTCTCCCCCCAGTATTTCTCTATCTGCTCTAGATCTCCTGAAGTCAATTTCCCTGAGGAGATACGGAGCACTCCCGAGTCACCTTGCCGTATATGTATAAGAATTTTGACCTTCTCATCCTCAAACTTTGAGGGCCAAGGATGGATAGTTCTTGCTATTTCGTACCCGCGCTGAAAAAGAGGAGAAACAACGTTGTACGCTTCATCATAAACGTTACTAGGAAAGATATATTCGTGCCAGAAAGGGCTTTGAGACTGTTCATCAAACATGAAAAGCATTGGGATGCCAGATCTTTCAATTTTATTTTTGAGTCTTCTTTTAAATTCACCCAAGGCAGGAGAAAGGTCGGTCAATTGTACCAGTACTGTAGAAGAGAAATTCAATCGCAAACGTTTCCATCTCAGCTGCCGTCGTACCTCATTCATCGTTATATTTTGGACATCCTTGAAAGATTGGGCATTCTTTATGGTTCTCTCCAAGCGCTCCAAAGATACACGGATGATTATTGGGTGAAGAAGTTCCTGATCAAAAGGGAAACGTTCCGAGAGCACATCGTTAAAACCAAGAAAATCAAAAATATTATGATTAAGGTCGGACCGCTCGGAACGCAATGAACTATGGATATAGGTCCAATTCATAGATAGACCCAAACAGTAATAAGTGAACCACAGACTGATACGATCGGACAACCCTGCATGTTCCCTTAGAACTACCGAGAAATAAAATTTCGGCTTCACACGCAACCTTTCATAATATTCTCCCTTTACCCCTCGTTTAGTCCCCTTGTAAGGATTCGTTCATCTTACATGTGTCCGGAGTTCGGGACACACAACAAGCTAATCCGGCTCAGGCTGAGCATCATCAGGTGCAGGAGACTTGACAACATACGGGACTTTACGAGGCTCACCAATAGCCTGCAACGACGCAGTTATGTAGCCATAGCAAAATGAAAAAGCCACTCCGCTGGCGTTTGGCCCCGATAAAGTAGGCACATGATCTGGCATAATCATATGCTTGTATCCTACTTCTTGATAAGTTTTCAAAGCCTTTATCATGTCTATTGATCCCTCATCTGGGAAGGTCTCCATGAAATCTAGCTTTGTCCCCCTTATGTTGCGGAAATGCACATTAAATATCTTCTCCCGGTTCCCAAACCACCGTATGACATCAAATATCTCTTCCCCTGGATTGTCAAGCATCTCCGCTACAGTACCTTGACAAAAGTTGAGTCCATGATAAGGCGATTCATACATCTTAACGAATTTTTTCATGCCTTCTACAGTTCCCAATACCCTCGTTACACCTTTGTATCCGGGAGGGGTATATGGGTCGTGGGGATGGCAGGCCAAACGAACCTTGGAATCAGAGGCGACGGGGACTATACGCTCCAGGAAGTAATCTATACGCTCCCAGTTCTCTTCTTCGCTCAACACTCCCGCTATACCTGGAAGAGCATTCTGATCCATCTTGCGCCATCTGAAGGTCGAGTTTGATGAACCTCCGCGCCCTCGTTCACGTTCTGATCGGGGAATACCGATGATATTCATATTGTACTTGACAGCGGGTATTCCTACATCAGAACACATACGTATAAGTCTCTGCATTGACTCTATCTCGCGGTCCCTGTCAGGGCTTTTACCGAGCATAACGTTCGGACTATAAGATTCCTCTAAAGGACGAGACGACAGAGGAAGCTGCACCATATCAAGTTCAATTCCGTATGAATTCACCTTCTCGCGGAAACTCTCCAGCGTATCCCTGTCCCATGAATGAGGATTACCCGGCGGATCTGCACATACGTTCACCACACCCAGTTGTGCCCACACTTTGAAATCAGAATTGTCCCTTGCACCAACTTGAGTTCCTACATACATTGTTGTCCTCTGTTTGGGTTATATATTGTCAGTGATAAACATCGCTTTTAATTATATATATACACATCAAGTATAAAGACAGACGTCACCAACGGCATGTGGACCGTCTATATACATTCGCTAAAAGTCTCCAAAGGTGAGATGAATTCTAAACGCAGTGCGGGCGCGTTACTATCGGTTACCTTCGCCCATTCAGCAAGACGAACGCCTGCGATCCAAGCTATCCCACGTGAACATTCCACTAACGGGATATGGTCGCGATAAGTTTCTGGAATTTTTGAGTTTATGAAGAATTTCTTGAGCAGAACCGACTGTTTCATCCCCAGTGGCGAGAATCTATCGCCTGGACGCCTAGCACGTACGGTCAACTTTCCCGCGCAGGCTTTATTGTCAAGATAGGCAACGTTAGTCGGTACAGCAGAAAAGTCGAGCGGGGGGAGCAACGTCCGACAACTTATGCTGAATCCGCCAGGCAACTCGACCTGACCATCTCTAGGAAGCTGTATTGTAGAGACTCCAAAAAACAAAGCTGAGTTTGTTTTACCCTGCAACGGTAGGCCAGAAGACAAGGCGAAACCAAGGCGATCTACTTCAACTACAAACTTCATACCGCAGGGCATATCAAGCGTACCTGTCTTGTCAGAATCGATCAGATGTCTCATGGCAGACACATGAACGAAGCCAAGTTCTTTACCATTCTTTACAACCTTCCGCCAAAGACTTATGAGTGCGAAAGGATGCAAAGATTCTCCTATTTCCTGGAAAAAATACCTATCTATCCACGCCTCTTTATCAGATATCCGTTCCACTTTCATATTTTGTAGACCAGCATTAATGGAATTCAAGCTTAAAGCGGCGATATTCCCAAACCTAGCCAGTGCACGTATGCTTCCTGGATATATGCTCTCTATAACAGGCATTAGTTCGCTTCGTACGCGGTTACGGGTGAACTTATCATCAGCGTTGGAAGGGTCGGTAAAGAAAGGAACTCTCTCAGAACGACAAAGCTGTACACATTCCGACTTCCTTATGGTAAGCATAGGACGAAAAATATCTAGCGGCTGATTGCAGGTTTCACTATTCATCGTTGATTTGGATTTCATGCCAACTGCGCCTCGGATTCCTGATCCACGCAGTATATTCATCAATATTGTCTCTGCTTGATCGTCCAGTGTATGCGCCGTCACCACTCCGGATGCTCCCAATTCGCTCGCTTTCTCTGACAGAAAGCGGTACCGCATAATCCGCGCGGACTCCTCAATAGAAAGTCGGTGGAGCTTTGCAAAGCGCGGCACATCACCGCTTCCTGTTGAAATGGGTATCTGCAAAGAAGAGCAAGTCTCTATAACTCGCTTGAGAGGGAAGTCCACATTAGTGTTTATTTGGTGATCGAAGTAAGCAGCGTAAATATGCAACCCTACGTTACGCCCTACTCCAGCCAGAGTCAGGATAAGGGCGGTTGAGTCAGGACCGCCGGATAAGGCGACTACCAGCGGTCGTGAGAAATCAAGGCCAGACTCTCTCAAGCTACCGCTAACCGTTTTTATGAAGCTATCCAGGGTCTTGATCTGATCTTTGCTCCAGGCTATTCTCTGATTCTAGGTGCTCAATACGAAGACGCTGTATGCGATTATCCTTCACTTGCAGGACTGTCATTCTGAGATTGCCATGATCTATGGTTTCTCTGGGCTTCGGTATGTGCTGAACAAGAAAGATGAAGAAACCGGCTAGGGTCTCGTAATCTCCCTCTGGTATTTCTAGCTGGAGATCATCCCGCGCCTCTTCAATAGTCAATGCACCATTCACTATAAAAGAATCGTCGCTTTGTTGCATAAACCGCCACTCTGGCGGATCTCCTTCTTCCTTGGTCCTCCCCACTATCTGCTCCACAAGTCGGGTAAGTGTTATCAACCCTGAGAAAGCTCCGAACTCGTCTATAGCTATCGCCATCTTTTGGCCGTTTTCCTGCATATCTTTAAAGAGGTCGTTAAGGCGTTGGGTTTCAGGCACAAACCAAGGGTTATTTTGCATCAGCCCTCTTATATCTTGCTTGTCTGATCCTCTTTTTGCTATGACTTTCATGACTTCCTTCACGGCGACTATGCCTATGATGTCGTCCTTCTGTCTATCTAGCACGGGGAAACGAGTATGCGGTGTCGTGGTATATATCCCCATGAAGTTGACCAAAGTAGCCTCGGAATCCACAGTTTTTATCTCTGGACGGGGAGTCATTATATCTCTGACCTCTTTCTCGCTGAAGCGGAAAACGTTATCCAACAGTTCACCTTGTTGCGATTCCACTTGACCCTGTTCCTCACTCAGATCTATCATTGATCGCAACTCATGTGCAGTTAGAAGCGGCTCTGCAAGGTTCGCGTCAGAACGCATCAGGCGGCGTATTCCCTTTGGGGCTATAGTAAATACGCGTATCAATGGACGTGCTACTATAATTAGCCAAAGCAGAGGCCGAGCCATCATGAGCGACCATTTGTCGGAAATGGCGTTTGCTATAGACTTCGGGGTCAATTCGCTTATCAGGATGATAAGTCCAGAGGTGATAGCGGTGGCTATCAATATCGCAGATTGCGTGTTCCCTAAAAATCTGGCTGTAAGCGATCCTATATACGCAGCTATAAATATATTGAGAACGTTGTTCAGTATCAAAACCGCTGCGAAGAACTCTTCAGGCATAGTCAATATCTTCTGGACAGCCCCGGCGTTCTTTTCTCCCTCAAGGGAAAGGAGACGGATACGGATTTTATTGACCGCGATGAATGCTGCTTCGGTACCGCTTATCACAGCGCTCAGCAACAAAGCGGCGAATATTAGGAGAAGTTCCCATATTATCATAGGAGCAGATGTTGAGGTCCGGCTATAGCACGGACATTGAGGTTACTCTAGCTAGAGGACGTTATTGAGCTCTTCACTTGCGAACCATTTCCGATTTCAACTGAAGAAGAGTCCTTATTCATGCCGAGTTTCAACTTGACAGCGTTTTCTATTTTGTCTGCAAAAGCAGTTCGCTCAAGCAAGAACTTTTTAGCAGCTTCTTTTCCTTGTCCAAGACGTGTATCTTCCAGCGAATAGAAAGCGCCCCGTTTAGTTATCACGTTCAGCATCACACCAAGATGAAGCAGTTCGCTCTCTTTTGATATGCCTTCATTGAACATCACCTCCAGCTCAGCCTTTCGGAATGGGGGGGCTACTTTGTTCTTCACTACTCGAGCTCCTACTCTGTTCCCTACTACTTCATCACCAGACTTTATCGACTCTATCCTACGGAGATCTATCCTAACGGAAGCATAGAACTTCAAAGCCCTGCCACCGGGAGTTACCTCGGGGTTTCCAAACATGACCCCTACCTTTTCGCGCAGCTGGTTGATAAAGATAGCGACAGTGTTAGTTTTGCTGATAGCACCTGTCAGTTTGCGCATAGCTTGCGACATAAGCCTAGCTTGCGCTCCTATTTGAACATTTCCCATATCCCCTTCCAATTCAGCGGAAGGCACAAGGGCGGCGACACTATCCAGTACTACAACGTCAAGAGCACTCGACCTTACCAACTGTTCCACTATATCAAGTGCCTGCTCTGCGGAATCGGGCTGAGATATGAGCATACGTTCACGCTTGACTCCAAGATTCTGAGCATAGTCAGGATCAAGAGCATGTTCGGTGTCCACGTACGCCGCTTCTCCACCCATTTTATGCGTCTGGGCGATAATTGAAAGTGCCAATGTAGATTTACCTGCCGACTCCGTGCCGAAAATTTCCACGATTCGCCCACGCGGCACACCTCCTATACCCAATGCTCTGTCCAATCCCAAAGAACCAGTAGGGATACACTTTATACCTGACATGGCTCTCTCGCTCATATGCATAACAGCGCCACCGCCATGTTTTTTATTTATACTGTCAAGCGCTAAACTCAATAATTTGTTTCGTTCTTCGGTTGGCGTTGATTTATTGTCAGGCAACGTTTATCTCCATTAATATATCCACGACGCAAATCCAGCTTATCTCATAATGTAAAGTGAACATTTTGTAGTTATGATTCTCGTAAGCACCGTGCTAAATAGTCTAATTCATTAAGTATCATACCAATCTATAAAGCTCAGGGTACATCTGTCTAGTGCAGTATCCAGTTAGGCGCGTCCAAAACAAGTAAAATACGTCTACTATCAATTTCCTTGCGGGTTAGAGTATCGGAAATAAGTTGATAATCTGTTCTTGATTTCAAGCATGAACTGCTTGTATCGGCAAAGGAACACCTAGCTTGTTCAATTTAACTGCCCATCCAACGTCAGCGTTTATCCGTTAGGATGAAGAGGAACTGTGCCGTCTCTGGAAAAGACCTAAGCAAAATGTCTCATCAGGACGGTCTGGGGGACCTATGACCTTGAACCGCTATGAGGCGCGACAGGCTCACGGCCGCGACAACTGATAGGTCTTTTACAGAGCCTGTCGCCATAAGACAATGCACTACTAAAAACATCGTTATGAATTCATCAGCTACGACTTATCGAATAGCGTTCCGATCGTTGTGAATTGAGATTTAGAGAACTCATCAGGGTATCGGACGAGCGGACAGTTGCACCTCCAGCGTTTGAAGACGCTGGTCACGCAGTATATCCACTAAGACCGTGTCTCCAGGCGAAGTCTCAAGGGACAGATAGGCTATGAGCTGGTCCATTGTGTTCACAGTTAGTCCATTTATAGCCGTAATTATATCCCCGTCATAGTTACAGGGACCCCCTAAACGACATGACGGCTGTGAATCTCCCGTAAGCCCTGCTCTTTCCGCAGGATCACCCGGTGATACAGAAGTTACCAATGCTCCCCGAACATCATCATCCAAACCAATGGATTCTCTGATGTTGAGGTTCACGCTACCTCCAGTTATGCCTAGATAAGAGTATTCATGCGTGCCATCCTCTATTATTGAAGGTACTACACGTTTTATAAGGTTAATCGGGACGGCAAACCCTACGCCCGCACTCGTTCCAGTGCCACTACGTATTTGAGTGTTGACGCCGATAATGCGTCCAGAACTGTCCAGTAAAGGACCGCCAGAGTTACCGGGATTCAATGCCGCGTCCGTCTGAATAACGGCGGGTATACTAAACGGTGTGGAGCCAGAGGGTATTGACCTAAGCAACGCGCTTACTATACCTACCGTTAAAGTGAAGTCTTGCCCAAAAGGGCTCCCTATGGCTACAGCCAAGTGGCCGGGGCGAAGCTCATTACTGTCCCCTAACGTCAGAGGAATCGTCTTCACTCCATCTATCTTAAGAACCGCCAAGTCCGAGTCTGCGTCTGAACCTATCAGATCTGCTCGATAAGATCTACCGTCCTCAAAAGTCACGATTATCTCGGATGCGTTGTCTATCACGTGTTGATTAGTTACCAAATACCCGTTACCGTCCCAGACCCAGCCGGACCCAGAACCCAGATCGGTAGTTATCTGCACTACGGACGGCACAGACCTCACGTATATACCAGAGAGAACCACTTCATACGCAGACGTAACGTGGTATGGCGTCAGTTGCAAAGCGTTGTTCCAAGTCTCATCATCAAGCGGTATTGTGAAGGCTACTTGCTGATCATCAAAAACCACCGTCGGGGTTTCTACAATGGATTGCTGACTACCGGAAGAGGAAAGTGTCTGACCAGAGTTTATAGAGTCTTCATCGTCCGTAGACGCTGAAGTACGCACAAAAGAGCTGCACGCTGCAAGAGCGAATACCGCCCCAACTAGCAACGCGACTAAAAGGGTTTTTACGCTATGCTTCATTTTCTGTCCTATCACTGTAGAGGTAATATTTACTGAGATATACGCTGGGGCAAACCTTACGGTTTTAGCCTACGGCTACTTGCGCCATGAAGACATGAAGGGCATTATTTTGTTTTGCTTTTGTGGAGGTGAACACACATGTCATGTTTTACGATCGTACCTGTTCCACTTTGGGCGATACGCGGATGCTATTGGAAGACGGCGATCTCTACCAAAGGAAAGAGACGTGATTTTGATGCCCGGAGGTGCTTGTCTTCTTTTGTATTCGCTATTGTCCACGAGCCTCGCCACCTTGACGACAGTTTGCGGGTCTGCACCTCCCTGTTGACGTTCCCGTTCGACTATCTCTTCAATAGAGATTCGTTCCTCTATATAACTGTAAAGTATCCTATCAAGGATATCGTACGGTGGCAGAGAATCTTGGTCTGTCTGATTTGGACGCAACTCTGCGCTGGGAGGCTTCTCAATGACCGAAAAGGGGATTACCGGGCTGCCTGCTTCGCGGTTTATAAGATTGCAGAGGTCGTAAACCATGGTCTTAGGCACGTCCTTTATCACGGCGAAACCTCCAGCCATGTCACCGTAAAGAGTAGCGTATCCTGTAGCCATTTCCGACTTATTTCCGGTAGTTAGAATAAGACGATTATACTTGTTTGATATCGCCATCATCAAGGTTCCACGAACCCGCGCCTGTATATTCTCTTCCGTTGAATCTACAATCTCTTCATCTATCCCGAATTTAGGTTCCAATATACTTTGAAAGGCAGAATGCGCCGGTTCTATAGCGAGCTCCCATAGGGGGATGTTCAAGTTCTTAGTCAGTGCGCGGGCGTCTTCCACACTGCTTTGAGAAGAATATCTAGAGGGCATAGCTATTCCCAGAACCTTATCCGCTCCCAACGCTTCCGCAGCTAGACAAGCAACAAGCGATGAGTCGATTCCACCGGACAAAGCGATGGCCACGTAATCAAAGTTCGTCTTATACACGTAGTCCTTCAATCCCAATACAAGCGCTTTCCGCGTCGCCTCTAGGTTGCTGGGATGGGTCTGCGAATAGTGCTTCAAAGCTGGGAGGGAATTCACAGTGGGAATATCTGGTGAGGATATTTTGACTATTCTGCATCCCATCGGGCTAGGTCGGATTCCCCTATACCGCTTCATCCTTGTCTTACGGACGCTTTTCAGCAGGGAGATATCCATATCTACTGCCGCCGTGCTTTCTTCAAACTGCGGCAGTTCCAGGATGACGTTCCCATCAGGAGATACGGCCATGCTACCACCGTCAAAGACGAGCTCATCTTGGCCGCCCACTTGATTTACGTAAAGAAAGAAGGCTTGGTTATGCTCAGCACGACTCTTCAGGGTACTCTCTCGTTCATCAAATATACCGGTTCTGTACGGTGAAGCATTTATGTTTATAATCAATTCCGTCTTATGCCGACGGTGAGCCTCCATAGGACCGGATGGTTCCCATATATCCTCGCAAACGGTAGCAGTGACAGAGATTCCCCTCAACCTAAAGACTGGGCATTCAAATCCGGGCGTGAAGTATCGCTTCTCGTCAAACACCCCGTAGTTCGGCAACAAGGCTTTACGATATATAGCCACCATCTCACCGTCAACGATTACGGCGGCGGCGTTGCCTAGCGTTTCCTCATCATCGTCCACAAACCCAACGACTGTGACCAACCCTTTAGTCGCTTGGACAACCCTCTTCAGAGTCGCTAGATTGTCTCTCACAAACGAAGGCGTTATCACCAAGTCTTCCGGCGGGTAGCCACAGATGGAGAGTTCTGGAAAAGCCACCAGATCCGCCCGCAATTCTCGGGAATATTCTATACCCTCAACTATCCGCCTTTCATTACCCTCAAAGTCGCCGACTGTCGTGTTTATCTGTCCAGCGGCTACGCGTATTACAGAACTCATACGCATCCGACGGAACTATGTGCCGTTTCCGTTTCGTATAGACGGGCGAGCATACTGGTGAATAGGAGGAAGTGAGGATACTCCACCCGAAAGGTATAAATCTATAGAACGAGCACAGGCTCTACCGCTCGCTATAGCATGAACGACAAGAGACTGCCCGCGCTGAGCGTCTCCGCACGCGAACAGTTTGGGTATAGAACTCTGCAACGAGACATCCGTCTTTATATTGCCGCGTTGATCGTATTCAATTTCCAGATCGTCCAGCGGTCCCTCATGCTCAGGGTGGACAAATCCCATTGCTAGCAGAACGAGCTCGCATGGTATAGAAAATTCCGTTCCACTCACCTCCCGCATGGACAGTCTACCGTTCTCACCTTTGCCCCAAGAAACGCGCATGCAAACGGCACATTGGACGTTACCATCTGCGTCCCCTTCAAACCTCTTCACTAAGACGCTATAGTCCCGCAGGCCTCCTTCTTCATGCGCCGTCGAGATCCTAAACACCAAAGGCCATTGCGGCCAGGGGTTCAGCATACGCCTTTCGTGAGGTGGATGAGGCATTATCTCTATCTGTACAACGTTCTTGGCTTGCTGTCTGTGAGCCGTCCCTAAACAGTCAGCACCCGTATCTCCACCGCCCAATATCAGCACATTTTTGCCCTCAGCCTCAAGTTCTTCTCCTCCAGAGAGGCTACATTCCTTCAATCTGCGATTCTGCCGAGTCAAATACTGCATAGCGAATGCCACGCCCTTAAGTTCACGTCCAGGTATCAGCAGATCCCTGGGTTTTGTCGAGCCTATAGCCAAACAAACAGCGTCAAAAGACGCCAACAGCTCGTCCACCGCTATATCTTTGCCCACGCTAGTTGAAGGTTTAAACACCACCCCTTCTTCTTCCATCTGCTGGATACGCCTGTCTACAAGATGTTTCTCTAGCTTGAACTCTGGAATACCCAGCTGCAGTAGCCCACCTAATAGCTCATCACGCTCAAAAACCATTACACTATGTCCCGCTCTGTTGAGCTGTTGAGCAGCAGCAAGTCCAGCGGGACCCGAACCTACTATCGCTACTTTTTTGCCAGTGCGGTTTGAAGGAGGTTCCGGGGTTATCCAGCCCTCTTCCCAAGCACGGGTCGATATAGCTCTCTCAACCATCTCAATCGTTACCGGACTGTCGTTAATAGACAAAGTACAGGCCGGTTCGCATGGAGCCGGACATATTCTGCCGGTAAATTCAGGGAAGTTGTTGGTTGAGTGCAGTCTTTCTATAGCAGCCTTCCAATCGCCGTTATAGACCAAGTCGTTCCACTCTGGTATCAGATTGCCAAGCGGACACCCTTTGTTGCAGAACGGTATACCACAATCCATACAACGCCCTGCTTGGGTGCGCGCGTCCTTCTCGTCCCAATGAGTGTAAACTTCGCGCCAATCCTTCACCCGTTCGGAAACCGGACGTCGCGCAGGAGTGTGCCTACCGTCCTCAAGAAAACCGGTAACCTTACCCAAGAGCTGCCTCTTTCGCCTTCGTAAAGGTAAGATTGCCGTCAGAGGAACGCTCTTGCTGTTGCTTTAGTACCCGTGCGTAGTCTTTTGGCATAACCATCTTGAAACGCTTCAAAGAGCCATGCCAATCGGCCAGCATAGCGTCCGCCAATGATGAGTCTGTATACCTGGCGTGATTCTCAATCATAGTTCTTAATTCTTGGTCGTATTCGGAGCCCGAAGAGACGTCCAGCAAGTCTGCCATCTCAGTATTGAAGCGAGTTGCCAGCTCTCCGTCATGGTTCAATATATACGCTATACCGCCACTCATACCTGCGGCGACGTTTCTGCCCGAAGGACCTATAACGGCCACTCGTCCACCGGTCATATATTCGCAACAGTGATCACCGACGCCCTCTATTACCGCCCATGCTGCACTATTTCTCACACAGAAACGCTCCCCTCCTAAGCCTCTTATATACACCTCACCGCTTGTAGCACCGTAAAGGGCTACGTTGCCTATTATCACGTTTTCTTCGGGTATCAGCTTGGACGAGGCGGGTTGTACGACAATGATACGACCACCGGAAAGCCCTTTACCGAGATAGTCGTTCGCGTCTCCTTCCAGCCTGAACTCCACCCCGTTTATAAGAAAAGCCCCGAAGCTTTGACCAGCAGAACCTTTGAAAACAAACTTAATGGAACCATCAGGCAAACTACGTTCACCGTGAAGTTTCGTTATCTTACCGCTGAGCATAGCTCCTACCGAGCGGTTCACGTTGCGTATATTGAATTCAGCTTGTACCGGTTCGTCCAGCTCTATGGCCGGCTTTGCCGCACTAATTAGCCGATTATCTAAGGCTTTGTCCAAGTCGTGATCCTGTTCACGGCTGTTATAAAGATGGTCTCTCACCCATGGCTTTGGAGTAAAAAGTAAGCGAGACAAGTCGAAAGTGCGTCCATTATCACCGAGTGAGTCCTCGCGCTGCTTAAGCATATCCGCCCTACCTACCATCTCGTTGACTGTACGAAAACCCAGCTGGGCCATATAGTGACGCATCCTTTCGGAAAGCATCAGGAAGTAGTTGACTACCGCTTCCGGTGTTCCCGCAAAACGGCGGCGCAGTTCCGGGTTTTGTGTAGCCACTCCTACAGAACAGGTATTCAAATGGCATTTTCTAAGCATTATGCATCCCATAGCTACCAGCGCCCCCGTAGCTATACCCCATTCCTCAGCTCCGAACAGAGCAGCTATAATCACGTCTTTAGCCGTCTTCAGGTGCCCGTCCGTCTGGACTACTATGCGGTCTCTCAGCCCATTTTCTACAAGCACCTGCTGAGTCTCGGCTACGCCCAACTCCCAAGGCAGACCCGCGTGTCTTATGGACGAAAGAGGAGACGCTCCCGTCCCGCCTGAATCACCGGATATCAACACCACATCGCCTTTACCCTTTGAGACACCCGCTGCAATTATGCCTACCCCAACTTCCGAAACCAGCTTCACATGGACCCTTGATTCTGGGTTTACGTTCTTCAAGTCGTGTATCAGCTGCGCCAAGTCCTCTATTGAGTAGATATCATGATGAGGAGGAGGCGATATAAGCCCTACTCCAGGGGTGGTTTTGCGGATATAGGCTATGTATTCGCTGATCTTAAGTCCTGGTATCTCTCCGCCTTCGCCCGGCTTTGCGCCCTGCGCCATCTTTATCTGGAGATCTTTAGCGTTTGAGAGATAGCTGGCAGTTACACCAAACCGTCCGCTTGCAACCTGTTTGACCGCAGAGCTCCGGTAATCCCCGTTAGAGTCCGGGACAAACCGGGCAGGATCCTCTCCACCTTCACCGGTATTACTGCGCGCGCCTATACGGTTCATAGCTATCGCTAACGTTTCGTGAGCCTCTTTGCTTATAGATCCAAGTGAGATAGCCCCCGTAGCGAACCGCTTCACTATTTCCTCCGCTGGCTCTACCTCCTTCAGTGGCACACTCTTCTCCGGAAGTTTGAATTCTAGCATCCCTCGTATAGCAAAGCTGTCGGCCGTCTCTTTATCCGCTACCTTCTCAAACTGAAGGTAGGCCTCCCAATCCCGACGGATGGTGGCCTGCTGCAACAATGAGACGGTATCCGGATTCCAGCCGTGTCTTTCACCGGAGCTACGCCACATATAAAGCCCCCCTGTATCAAGTTTTATACGGGATGATAAGCTAACTGACGGGAACCCACGTTCATGGTTTGCCAGAACGTCCTCCGCGACTTCATGTATCCCTATTCCGCCTATTCTAGAGGGAGTCCATGTGAAATGTTCATCTATGAAGTCTTCAGATAAACCGAGGGCTTCAAACTGCTGAGCACCTATGTAGCTCTGCAAGGTGGACACTCCCATCTTTGAGATAGTCTTCAGAACCCCCGATTCCGCGGCCTTTATGTAGTTCTTATCTGAGAGACTTTCATATCCGGAACGTTCCTTTCCGTTCAGTCCATTAGCGCGACTTCTGATATCGGCAAGCGTCTCAAAAACCAGGTAAGGATTGACTGCACTTGCCCCGTACCCGAAAAGAGTTGCAAAATGGTGTACCTCCCTCGGTTCGCCCGACTCCACTATGACGTCGGCAAGCCCTCTCCTCTGGTTGCGGATAAGGTGATGATGCAGTGAACTGCAAGCGAGAAGGGAAGGGATAAACGCCTGGTTAGCGTCAACCCCTCTATCAGAAAGCACGATTATGGTAGCGCCATACTTTATCGCTTCATCTGATTCTGCCAAGACTCGCTCAAGTGCCTCTTTCAAGCCCTGTGTCCCTGCTCGTTTATTGAAGAGGGTGGATATCACACAAGATTTGAGCCACGGCTGTTTCGTTGATATTACCTTTGCCAGCTCAAGGTCGCTCATCACGGGGTGATCTATACGCAGTACACGGCAGTGCTCCGCCGTCTCTTCCAATATATTGGAGCGCCTGCCCACGGGAACCGCCATTTGTGTAACCAGCTTCTCTCGAATAGCGTCCAAAGGAGGGTTTGATACCTGAGCGAACAGCTGTTTGAAATAGCTGAACAGAGGCTGTGGGCGTTCCGACATCGCAGGTAAGGGAACATCGTTCCCCATAGATCCGAGAGGCTGCTCTCCGGATTCAGACATAGGTCGAATAAGTATATTCAAATCTTCCTGCGTATATCCAAAAGCTGCTTGCCTCTCTGTAAGCATACGACCTCTCGGTTCCGGTGTACCCGAAGGTTCGGGAAGGTCGTCAATGGTTAAGCGGTTTGCCGCAAGCCACTCTCCGTAAGGTTTTTGTGAAGCGAGACGGGTCATGAGCTCTTCGTAAGGTTCTATTCGTTTTTCGTCAAACTTGACCAGAAACATACGGCCGGGTGCAAGCCTGCCGTTGAACTTTATATCTTCGGGCTTTAGAGGGAGCGCACCGGTCTCCGAAGCCATAACCAGCAGGTTGTCTTTTGTTATGCAGTAACGGAAAGGACGCAGACCGTTCCTGTCCAGAGTAGCACCCAGAGATCGTCCGTCCGTAAACACAATCATAGCCGGACCGTCCCAAGATTCCATAAGCCCGAAATGGTATTCATAGAACTCTTTTTCGTGCGGAGGCATAGATTCGTGACCATACCAGGCCGAAGGCAACATCATTGAGGCGGCATGCTCTAGCGACCGGCCACTCATAGTTAACAATTCCAACACATTGTCCAAAGAGGCAGTGTCAGAGGCGTCCCGTTCGCATATGGGCAGCAGTTCCTTTATATCGTCCCCAAACGCTTCCGAAACGAGAGTACGCTCTCTCGCCGACATCCAGTTGACGTTGCCGCGTAATGTGTTGATTTCGCCGTTGTGGGCGAGAAGACGGTACGGATGGGCGAGCTTCCAAGAGCCTAGCGTGTTTGTGCTGAAGCGGGAGTGCACCAGGCCAAATCCGCTCTCCATATCAGGCGAGGCAAGGTCTGGGAAAAGCTGCTCCACCTGACTCCCCAGAAGAAGTCCTTTGTAGATGATGGTACGAGAAGAGAAGGAGCAGATATAAAAGTCGTTTTCAGGACCATTGAAGGACAAACCGTTCATTATGGCGCTTACTCTCGCTTCCGCTCGTTTGCGAGCCAGGTATGCCCGACGTTCCAAAGCCTCCCCTTCTAAGCCCGGCGGAGCGGCGACAAACAGTTGACGTATATCAGGCATCGTTTCCGCGGCACTTTTTCCGATATTCTCTGGCCTTGTGGGGACTCGGCGCCAGCCAAGGGGAGACAACTCACTCTTGAGGCACGCTTCCTCCAAAGCGTCCATAGTACTACGCATCAGGCTCTCATTTTGGGGAAGAAACACCATAGCCACCGCGTACCTTCCAGCATCAGGAAGACGTACGTCAGCATCCAGGCCGGCACCAAGCATGAAGCGGTGCGGCATGTGTATCAGGATCCCTGCACCGTCCCCAGTGTCTGGATCAGAGCCTCGAGCTCCGCGATGTTCAAGGTTGCAAAGAACCTCCAACGCCTGACTGATAATGCGAGAAGTGCGTCTCCCTGATACGTCTGCCACAAGCCCTACTCCGCAAGCGTCGCGCTCAAAGAACGGTTCATGCAGACCGCGGGATTTTAACAAGCCTTTCACGCTTATATTAGATCTGGAGGTATTCATAAACTAAAGCTATAACGTTTTTGTAGGGCAACTTAAACAGAGTTCGTTACGTCAACACGTCTTAACCTCGCACACACGCAATGGAGTGGAGTCCCTGCCGATTGCTAAGGATGTAAACAACATTTATCCTATAAAAAATGCAACTCTTCCGCAAGCGGTCAGGTTTGGTCAGCTCGTACAGGCGTCAGATTACGCCTCAACCATCCCCCATAAGAAATCCCTTTAGGGAGAGGACATTGGAGTAGGGGTGGGAGTAATCAGCGCCGAAGAAGAGGGAACATGCATCGGAACAGGTGCCGGTAAAGGTACCGGGGTCGGGGTTACAGTCGTTCATATCAACGAACACCAGGGAATTCCCGCCTATACAGGAGGGCTTGGGTCGTCACGGTCGTCAGGAACATACCAGTAATAACAAGTGCCCCCTTTCACCGCGAATATCCTCTTCCGAACCGTCCGTTCCCTCCTCTCACTTGGCAGAGTCCGAAACGGTTACGTAGTCAGGATGAGGACAGAAATCATCCGCATATTCTGATGAACGAGTCCCGGAGCTGTCTCCCAACTCTTTATCCTCATACTCAGCATAGTTGTGCTCTATAAAAAATAGAGCCACGTCTGAAGGTATTCCCATGCCTTCTAAAAAATTAGCCGCGTCCTCTTGAGAAAAACCACACGAAAGATCAAAGTCAAGCCTGTGAGTATTCGTGTCTCTCGCAGCAAAGCTTGTAACGAAGTACCACAAGTCAGAACGGGCTATCATATATGACCAGCGGATCAGCTCAGGAGGAGTATAAACGTTCCATTTAGCGTTTTTATCCGCACGCCTGGAAGACTCATCATAAAAATGATACTCATACTGTGCCAGGTTTACCCTTCCATCATCTTTAGATTGATTTTCAGGATCACGCTTCCCAACCTCCGCAATGTCCCTGTAGTTATCAGGAGCAGGAGATACACGGGCATTGTAAAGGTCAAGTACCTCATCAGCACCGAATATCCTCGCAACCATAAGACCGTCCCGGCCATCTTCGTTTAGAAACCACTGAATCTTGGCGTCCCACGCGCGTTCCGCGTCAGCCTGAGGATCTTCACTCTCTTCCGTTATGTAAAACCGGAAATGCATCTCTTCAACCGGCGCACTTTGCGGCATAAGCCAAGATTCCTCGTCAAGGTAGTGCCCTCCATACGTAGGAACTTCATGCCATATCTCACAATCCGAGGGAAATACCGTTAAAGAACGCTTATCAGTCGGACATATTGGCTCTTCTAAAATACGCACAGCCTCAGAAGGTATCCCCAGCTTGTCCAATAGACTCAAAAGATCCTCAACGCTTGATGATTCTTCCAGATAGCCCACCTCAATAAACATATCTCGAGGATCCCAGGGATGAAAATCTACAAACGATGCACCTTTGATAACGCGCCAGGATGACTCCACAAGCAGCTTCCGCCACTTCAACATATCTGAGAGACTGTAACGAGCATACTCTATACGAGACACCTTTGCACTCACCAGCTCCGTAAAACGACCACTCGGACCCGTATCGTTTGATATCAATACACTATCCCGACCATTCTCCTCAGGCGAAAGCTCTACGAATTTTCGCCCAGTCCTGCCAGGAGGAACAAACACCCGCTCGGGAAAGTCCCCGCCTGACTTCAGATCCTCATAATGCTCAACGTCCGTAACGTATAGTACCAGTTCGTCGCCCCAATCATCTAGACCATGCATATCGTCCGCCGGTAACACTCCAGCAACCATACTCCCAAGTCCAGAGTTCAGCCAGTTGATACAGGATACAGACAGGCTGTCAGGCATACCCGCATCCCTGGAGATACCGGGGCAGTCAACGTGGGGTTCATACACAGACAAGTCCTCAAAATACTTGATGTTCAATTCACGCGCCGCCTTCTCTCGCGCTTCTCTTGCTGCCTCAAGCTCTTTCAATTCTTCCTCAGAGCGAAGCTGTTCGGTAAACACCCCCTCTATCCAGGGCGTCTCAAGATAGCGCCGGGAATAGGAAATATCTTCCGATACAAAGAGGATAATAAGAGTCGCAATGGACGATCCTGTAAACAGAAACGTTGCTAATGACGTCAGGAAAAGACGGCTCCTCATTACACGTGTACTCCTTCTTACAGTTCAGGGTATGCCCTAGAAGAAGAACGGGACAGTCCTCACTTGACAGAGTCCGAAACCGTTACGTAGTCAGGATGAGGACAGAAATCATCCGCATATTCTGATGAACGAGTCCCGGAGCTGTCTCCCAACTCTTTATCCTCATACTCGGCATAATTATGCCCTATAAAAAATAGAATCGCGTCTGAAGGTATTCCCATGCCTTCCAAAAAGTTAGCCGCGTCCTCTTGAGAAAAACCACACGAAAGATGAATGTCAGGCCTGCGAGTATTCACGTCTGTCGTAGCAAAGCCTGTAATGAAGTGCGACAAGTCAGAACGGTCTATCATATATGACCAGCGAATCAGTTCAGGAGGAGTATAAACGTTCCATTTAGCGTTTTTATCCGCACGCCTGGAAGACTCATCATAAAAATGATAATCATACTGTGCCAGGTTTACCCTTCCATCATCTTTAGATTGATTTGAAGGATCACGCTTCCCAACCTCCGCAATGTCTCTGTAGTTATCAGGAGCAGGAGATACACGGGCATTGTAAAGGTCAAGTACCTCATCAGCACCGAATATTCCCGCAGTCAGAAGACCGTCCCAGTCATCTTTGTTTAGAAGCCGCTGAATCTCGGCGTCCCACGCGCGTTCCGCGTCAGCCTGAGGATCTTCACTCTCTTCCGTTATGTAAAACCGGAAATGCATCTCTTCCACCGGCGCACCTGTCGGCAGAAGCCAAGACTCCTCGTCAAGGTAGTGCCCTCCATACGTAGGAACTTCATGCCATATCTCACAATCCCAGGGAAATACCGTTAAAGAACGCTTATCAGTCGGACATATTGGCTCTTCCAAAATACGCACTGCCTCAGAAGGTATACCCAGCTTGTCCAATAGACTCAAAAGCTCCTCAACACTTGATGATTCCTCCAGATAGCCCACCTCAATAAACATACCTCGAGGATCCCAGGGATGAAAATCTACAAACGATGCGCCTTTGATAACGCGCCAGGATGACTCCACAAGCAGCTCCCGCCACTTCAACATATCTGAGAGACTGTAACGAGCATACTCTATACGAGATACCTTCGCACTCACCAGCTCCGTAAAACGACCACGAGGACCCGTATCGTTTGATATCAATACACTATCCCGACCATTCTCCTCAGGTGAGAGCTCTACGAATTCTCGCCCAGTCCTGCCAGGAGGAACAAACACCCGCTCGGGAAAGTCCCCGCCTGACTTCAGATCCTCATAATGCTCAACGTCCGTAACGTATAGTACCAGTTCGTCGCCCCAATCATCTATTATGGAACCTCTTCTATACTTCCAATAGGAGCCACTGTCCACGTCACTTAGACCATACATACCGTCCGCCGGCAACACTCCAGCAACCATACTCCCAAGTCCAGAGTTCAGCCAGTTGATACAGGATACAGACAGACTGTCAGGCATACCCGCATCCCGGGAGATACCGGGACAGTCAACGTGGGGTTCATACACAGACAAGTCCTCAAAATACTTGACGTTCAATTCACGCGCCGCCTTCTTTCGCGCTTCTCTTCTTGCCTCAAGCTCTTTCTCTTCTTCCTCAGAAATACGCTGTGCGTGCTCACGCTCCCCTATCCAGGGCCTCTCAAGGTAGCGCCGGGAATAGGACATATCTTCTGATACAAAGAGGATAATAAGAGTCGCAATGGACGATCCCGTAAACAGAAACGTTGCTAATGACGTTAGGAAAAGACGGCTCTTCATTACACGTGTACTCCTTCTTACAGTTCAGGGTAGGGCCTCAAGCCGGCATAGTCAGGATTTGGTAGCAATCGTATATGAGGGTTATACCTCAAAATGAGGTAACAGGAAGGCAAACAACACCAACACAGGACGCAGATTTTGGATAGTCTCACTCCCGTAAGGCGAGAAAAGTTGTTTTTATACTGAAAAACGTTTGACGTTGAGAGAAATATTAGATATTATACATGATTGCAGCTTTACAAGATCTAGACCCTTTTTAACACTGTTTGGAATTTGCCTTTTGCCCACAATAAATCAACTGATCCGAAAACCGAGACGGAAGAAAACTTCAAAACCTAAAACGCCGGCTCTGCGTTACTCCTTTAACTCGTTGGCGAACCGAACGAACCAGATAGCTACTGGCAATCCTCAGAAACGAGGTGTATGCTTGCAGGTCCGAACGATAACCCCTAAGAAACCTAACTCGGCCCTCAGAAAGGTGGCGCGGGTCAGGCTTACGAATGGGATCGAAGTTACCGCTTATATACCTGGAGAAGGACATAACCTCCAGGAGCACGCTGTAGTCCTTATACGAGGGGGTAGAGTCCCGGATCTGCCAGGAGTGCGCTACCATATCATCCGGGGTGCTTTGGACACTGAAGGAGTTAAGGGACGTAAGAGAGGGAGAAGCAAGTACGGGACAGAGCGAGGAGGATAATCCTAAACGGGGGATAATGAGAAGACGAAGAGCCGAAATTCGAGACATATGGCCGGATTCAAAATATAGAAGTTCAGATCTTATGCGCTTTATTAATCGCATAATGATGAACGGTAAGAAGTCGGTAGCTACGAAAATAGTTTATGCAGCAATTGAAAATCTTGAAAAAGAGACCGGTCAGCCTGCGTTAGAAGCGTTTCAACGTGCGGTCAGGAATGTCATCCCTCAACTTGAGGTACGGCCCAGGAGGGTTGGGGGAGCAACCTATCAGGTACCTATTGAAGTAAGACCAGAACGTCAAACTACTTTAGCCCATCGGTGGATAATCCAAAGCGCCCGAGCTAGAAAAGGACAACCGATAAGAAGAAAATTATCCATTGAACTACTGGAGGCTTATCGGGGGACAGGCACCGCAGTTAGGAAAAAGGACGAAACTCAGCGTATGGCAGAAGCGAACCGCGCATTTATTCATTATCGATGGTAAGAGCTATAGCAACGGGTCAATCCATTCTAAAGCAAGACAAGAAAAACAATGACAACTTCATCAAAATCAGATCTTAAAAAAGTACGTAACATCGGCTTTATAGCTCATATAGACGCAGGTAAAACGACGGTTACCGAGCGCGTTCTGTTCTTTACTGGTGAGACCTACAAAATAGGCGATATAGATGAAGGGACAACCGTTATGGATTTCATGTCCCTTGAACGTGAACGCGGCATTACTATAGGCTCTGCTGCAACCAACGCCTCTTGGCAAGATTATCAGATAAACATCATTGACACACCCGGCCACGTTGACTTTACCGCTGAAGTAGAGAGGTCGCTACGTGTGCTGGATGGAGCCGTTGTTGTGTTAGAGTCGGTATCCGGTGTGCAGCCGCAGTCAGAGACTGTTTGGCGTCAGGCAAACCGATACTCTGTACCTCGTCTGGTATTTGTGAACAAGATGGACCGTAGCGGCGCAGATTTTGAAAAGGCAGTTGAAAGCATTCATACAAGGCTCAACGCCAACGCAGTACCAATCCAGCTGCCTATCGGAGCAGAGGCTGAATTCAAGGGAATGATAGATCTCATAGAGATGCAAGCTTACGTCTATGGCTCAAAGGAGGCTATAGGACACACTATAACGGACATACCTGCTGAAATGGAGCAGGCTTCTGCGGAAGCTCGCGCACACCTTATAGAGAAGATATCAGAGATAGATGACAAGATGATGGAGAAGTTTCTGGAAGAGCAAGAACCGTCCAAAGAAGAGCTGAAAGCGGCTTTGCGATCCGCAGTGATAGAGGGAAAGATATTCCCTGTACTGTGTGGTTCTGCTCTGAAACATAGAGGCGTTCACCCTTTGTTAGATGCTGTATTAGATTACCTTCCGTCCCCCCTTGATCTGCCGCCTATCCAAGCTGAAAATAGCGCGGGTGATAAGTTGGAACTATCTCCGGAGAATCCCAGCAATTTGGCAGCCCTTGTGTTCAAAGTAACGGTTGATCAACACGTTGGTAGGCTGGTCTATCTGCGAATATACTCGGGGAAATTAACAGCAGGAGCAAACGTTTACAACTCGTCTATCCGCTCTAGAGAACGAGTGGGACGCCTGATGAAGATGCACGCAGACTCTCGGGAGGAAATAAAAGAGGCAGGATCAGGAGATATAGTCGCGGCAATCGGGCTCAAAGGAGTTACAACTGGACATACTCTATGCGATCAAGGCTCCCCGGTTATCCTTGAAACCATGAACTTCCCCGAGCCCGTCCTCTCTATTGCTGTAGAACCTAAATTGAAAAGCGAACAAGAAAAGATGGGCGAAGTACTTAAGCGCTTATCAGATGAGGATCCTACCCTCCAAATATGGACAGACCAAGAGAGTGGACAGACTGTTCTTGCAGGCATGGGAGAGCTGCATTTGGAAGTTATTGTGGAACGAGCACGCCGCGAGTTCAACGTGGAGGTGAGCCAGGGAGCCCCGCGGGTCGCTTATCGCGAGACTATTACCCGTACAGCAAACGCCGCTGGAAAATTCATTCGACAGACAGGCGGTCACGGACAGTACGGAGATTGTACTCTCCGGCTCGAGCCTCTTGAACGTACTTCAGGGATTCAGTTTGAATCCGCCATCACAGGATCAACCTTACCTACCGAATGGTACCGCCCTATTGAACAAGGATTCAGAGAAGCCGCCCAATCCGGAATTGTGGCAGGGTACCCAGTAGTGGACGTAAAAGCAGTGTTGATAAACGGTTCTCACCATGACGTGGACTCTTCGGAACTCGCCTTCAAAATAGCTGCGTCCATCGCTTTCAAAGCTGCTATGACAAAGGCAAAACCGGTTTTACTAGAGCCTATCATGGACATTGAGATTATAACCCCTGCAGAATTTTTAGGAGATGTTTTAGGAGACCTGAACTCCAGGCGCGCAAATGTTCTCTCAATGGAAGCGCAGAGCGGTTCGCAGGTCGTTAATGCACATATACCACTAGCTGAAACGTTTCGCTACGCCACGCGCCTCAGATCTATGACGACGGGGCGCGCAGTGTTCTCCATACAGCTTGATCACTACTCAGAAGTTCCACGACATGTCACAGAGGACATATCCGGAGCTAATAAGGTGAAGGTAACTGCTTGATATGGCAAACGAGAAGATACGGATCATACTTCGTGCGTTTGATCATAGGGTACTTGACCTCTCGGTCAAGCAAATACTGGAGACTGCCGAGCGGACAGGAGCCCAGGTAACCGGTCCTGTGCCATTACCAACGTCAAAGCGCGTGTTTACAGTTATACGCGGGCCGCATATAGATAAGAACTCGCGGGAGCATTTTGAGTTGCGCTTTCATAAAAGGCTTATAGACATATTAGAACCCTCTTCTAAAATCGTAGATGCCTTGACCAGGCTCTCAATGCCGGCTGGCGTCCATATATCGATAAAGGTATAGTTGATGTCCGTTAAAGGAATGCTGGGAAGAAAGGTGGGAATGACCGTTTACTACAAAGAGGACGGCTCTGCTTTTGGTATCACTGTGGTGGAAACGGGGCCTTGCATGGTAGTCCAGGTTAAAACTATGTTACGAGATCAATACGAGGCTGTGCAGCTAGGGTTTCTACCAGTGAAAAGAGCAACCAAACCCGAAGTCGGGCACATGTCCCGATCAGGCGGCCTTTTCAGGTATCTCGCAGAGTTTGCTCCTGAAAATCTTCAGGAAGTGGAAGCAGGACAGACCATAACCTGTGATATTTTCAAGGCTGGAGATCATGTGAAAGTGTCAGGCAAGTCGAAAGGCAGAGGCTTCGCAGGTGGAGTCAAACGCTACGGCTTCAAGGGAGGCCCTAAGACGCATGGACAGTCCGACCGCTTACGCGCGCCTGGTTCTATAGGGGCCAGCGCCTCACCTTCTAGGGTGCTCCCGGGTACCAGGATGGCGGGAAGATATGGCGGGAAGCGTTCTACAGTCTCTGGTCTGGAGATAGTGGAGTCATACCCTGAACGAAACCTTCTATTCATAAAAGGTGCTGTACCAGGCCACAAAAACACTTTGCTAAGTATAGAGAAACGGTCTTAGAGAGAGAATGGAACTCACCGTGACAGATCTGCATTCCGACTCTTTGTCCGTAATTGAAGTGGACGATTCTGTTTGGAACGCTCCCCAGAACGACGCTTTGCTCCACCAATCCGTAGTTGCTCAACTTGCGAATAAGCGACAGGGCACGCGCAATACACTGACACGTTCAAATGTGCAAGGAACAAAACATAAGATAAGACAGCAGAAAGGGACGGGGCGATCGAGACAAGGCGATGGAAAAGCTCCCCATTTTATTGGCGGTGGTGTAGCTCACGGACCACATCCCAGAGAGTTCCGACAAAGGTTACCAAAAAAGATGCGTCGGCAAGCATTACGGGTTGCTCTTTCTAGCAAAGTGCGTTCCAATCGCCTACAAGTGATCCAAAATCTAACAATGCCAGCGCCAAGCACTAAGCAGATAGTCTCATTGATAGACCAGCTTGAGTTGAAAGGCTCGATTCTATTAGTTACAGCAAAGTCGGAGTTTTCTGTGCACAGATCAGCTCTCAATGTACCTTCAATAAATACCCTGCCGGTACGTCAACTCAACCCTCTATGTGTAACTAAAGCCGCTAACGTTGTCGTAACGAGCGAAGCCGTAAGCATCGTGGACGAGTTGTGGGGGAGCGGGATAAATCAGCAACTCGCAGACGCTAAAGATCGTTATGATAGTTCCGTGCAAAAACAGAAGGAGGAAACATCCGATCCTGAAAGCACCACAGAGCAGACAGCCAAAAAAGAGCAGACGCAGACAGAGGACAACCTAGAAAAATCTACCTTCCTCTCTGATGATGAAGACATTGCTGCACAACCCCTAAAAGGGAACTCGGATGAGCAGTAAGTTCCGCAACCTCGCTGACGTACTCATAAAACCCCTGGTTACGGAGAAAGGTATATCTCTAAACGACAGCGGGAAATACACTTTCAGGGTTCGGCTGGATGCTAACAAGTTGGACGTGGCCTCGGCTGTAGAGACGGTTTTTAACGTTCGTGTTACAAGCGTCAACATTGCACGCGTGAAAGGTAAGGTGAAGCGCTACGGCAGAGGGCCTAGTAAACGTCCCGACTGGAAAAAAGCCATAGTTACCCTAAGAGATGGGGAACACATACAGATCTTTGAGAACAATTAAATGGGCATTAAATTATACAATCCGACTTCTCCAGGCCGCCGAAACGCTAGCGCAGACGATTTCAAAGATATAACCTACTCTTCGCCCGAAAAATCTCTGACACGAGGTATACGGAAAAAAGGAGGTCGCAACAATACCGGCAAAATGACGGTAAGGCATAGAGGCGGAGGACACAAAAGACGGTACCGAACCGTTGACTTCAAGCGAGATATCAAAGGGACAGCGATCGTTCTATCTATCGAGTACGATCCAAATCGCTCCAGCCGTATCGCCCTTGTAAGATACGAGAACGGACGCAAAAGCTATATACTTGCTCCTGTGAATCTGGCGCCTGGGGATACAGTGCAGAGTTCGCCGGATGCTCCCGTTAGATCAGGCAATGCTAGGCCGCTTTCATCTATGCCTCTAGGAACAACTATCCACAATATCGAAATGACTCCAGGTGCAGGTGGCCAACTTGTGAAATCGGCTGGTACTGAGGCGCAAATAATGGCGCACGAAGGAAATTATACGTTAATAAGGCTTCCGTCCGGAGAAATGAGACAGATTAATAGCGCATGTAAAGCTACTATAGGGACGGTTTCAAACCCTCACAAAAAGAATATAAAGTTGGGCAAGGCTGGACGCTCTCGCCATTTGGGACGCAGACCTTCCGTAAGAGGCACTGCGATGGCTCCGAACGCACATCCTCATGGGGGTGGAGAAGGAAAATCACCTATAGGATTAAAAGGTCCCAAGACTCCTTGGGGAAAACCTGCGCGCGGTTATCGTACAAGACGAAACAAACTTACGGACAAATACATACTTCGCAGGCGCAAAGCATAATATAATGAGCAGATCAGTCAAAAAAGGCCCTTTTGTTGACCCGAAACTGATGAAAAAGGTCCAGGCCGCACGCAAAAGCAACTCTAATACACCTATCCGCACATGGTCGCGCGCATCAACGGTGATGCCAGAAATGACAGGTCTAATGTTAGCTGTCCACGATGGCCGTCGCTTAATCCCGATCCTGATAACTGAAAACATGGTAGGACACCGACTAGGTGAGTTTGTACCTACCCGCACATTTAAGGGCCACATATCCAGATCAGACCGCCCTTCAAGGTCTAGATAAGTCCATGTCCGTCGCTCGTGCAAAAACGGTAGGTATATCGCCCTGGAAGTTACGCCGCGTTATGAATATGGTACGCGGGATGCTTGTGGAGGAAGCGGATATCCTCCTTGAGAACCTGAATATTCCAGCGGCTAGAGCAGTGCGGGAGGTTCTGCTCTCGGCTATCGCTAACGCAGAGAACAATGATAACGAAAACCGCGATAATCTTTATGTTGCGCACTTATTCGCCGATCAAGGGCCGCGCACTAAACGATGGCGCGCCAGATCGAGAGGCAGAACGGGATCCTTTGACAGACCGACCTCTCACATAACAGTGGAAGTAGAGGCAGGTTAATGGGACAAAAAATTCACCCCATAGGATTTCGACTCGGAGTAACGCGTGGCTGGTATTCAAGATGGTTCCCTACTCGTCCGACAGACTATGCACGCTTGGTAATGGAAGATTACTCAGTCCGGGAGCTTGTAAAGAAAAAATACGGTGCAGGTGGAGGAGTTTCGAGAGTAGAGGTAGAGAGAAACCCTGGTGATATAACAGTCATAGTTAATACGGCCCGTCCTGGTGTAATAATTGGGCGCGGAGGTCAGAGGGTGGATCAGCTGAAAGCAGAGCTAGAGGCGATGACGAAACTCACTGTCCGTCTCAATATAATAGAAATCCGCCAGCCGGAACTAGACGCCATAATTGTAGGCCACAATATAGCTGAACAGCTGGAGCGACGCATAGCCTACCGTAGAGCTGTTCGGGCAACTATGCAACGCACCATGCAGGCAGGAGCCCTGGGTATCAAAGTATCTGTCAGCGGACGTCTCGGTGGAGCAGACATAGCGCGCACTGATATGCAAATGCAAGGGCAGGTTCCCTTACACACTCTGCGGGCGGACATAGACTTCGCTATATCGGAAGCTCACACGTCCTATGGTATCGTCGGTATAAAGATATGGATATACCGAGGAACGACCCAAATAAATGTTGAAGCAGACGAAGCAAGCAAGACTCCCGTCAGACTTTCTCTAGGAACTCCCCCTATTCAGCAGAAGAGTCGCGCCAGTACCACTAAAGAAGTCACAGAAGAAAGCTCAACCGATGCTTCAGCCTAGACGTACAAAGTTTAGAAAAGCTCATAGAGGCCGCTTGAAAGGTATGAGTACGCGCGGAGCCTTGCTCGCTTTTGGGGAATTCGGACTTAAGGCAACCTCCTCCGGCTGGGTTACCGCAAGGCAAATAGAGGCAGCACGCCGAGCTATAACGGGTTATGTCCGACGTGGAGGTAAGATATGGATAAGAGTGTTCCCGGACAAACCAGTTTCTGCGCGTCCCGCTGAAACGCGCATGGGTGGTGGTAAAGGAGCCGTAGATCATTGGGTTGCCGTGGTGAAACGCGGACGCATCATTTACGAAATAGCGGACGTCTCCGAAGAGGCAGCTCGTGAAGCTTTACGCAGAGCCGGACATAAGCTCAGTATATCCACAAAGATAGTATCCAGAGAAGACCAGGTATGAGCTCAATGAGTATAAATGAAGTCAGGGAACTTAATATGGAGGACCTTGTTCGTGAGTTGTCGGAACAGAAGCGCGCCTTCATGAATCTCCGTTTCAACAAGGCTACTCAGCAGCTTTCGGATACGAGCGAGATGAATAGGATACGCAAGACCGTAGCACGTATACTTACGGTGATAAGGGAACGGGAAATAGTTGCTCAGTTCAGAGCCGGTTCCGCTGAAGCTGTCTCGGTAAGCCCTACTAAAGAAGAGCCTACCGAACAAGATCCCCAATCAGAGGCAGAAGAGATAAAAACCTTGAAGGAGTCAGTATAGTATGGCTGAGCAGACCTACAAAAAAAGATTTATAGGTCAGGTCGTAAAGGCTGAGAACCCCAAGACCTTGATTGTTGAGAGGTCATGGCTCCAACAAGATCGTATCTATAAAAAACAACGCCTCAGGCGAACTCGCTTTGCAGTGCACGATGAGCACGGTGAAGCGTCAAAAGGTGATACAGTCCTGATTCAAGATTGCCGTCCTATATCGGCCTCTAAACGATGGATACTCGTCCGGAAGATCGAGAAACATATTAACGCCGATAAAACCGACATGGTGAAAGAATAAAAAGCTTGTTATGATTCAAAGAGAAACTCGACTTAAAGTAGCTGATAATTCCGGCAGTAAAGAGGTGCTTTGCATAAATGTAACAGGTGGTGGTTCGCGAGTGTATGCAGGATTGGGAGACATTATAACGTGCTCTGTCAAGAAGGCTCAGCCAGGCGGCGAAGTCCGTATGCACTCAATAGTGAAAGCCGTGATTGTTCGTACAAAACAGCCTTATAGACGGCGAGACGGATCATACATCAAGTTTGATGACAACGCCTGTGTGATCATAAACGCCGACGGTGTTCCCAGAGGCACACGCATATTTGGCCCGATAGCTCGCGAACTGAGAGACTTGGGCTTCAACCGCATAGCTTCACTCGCTCCGGAGGTGCTTTAAGATGGCACAGAGGATAAGAGCAGGCGATACCGTTGCCGTGATAGCTGGAAAAGATAAAGGCAAGCGCGGTGAAGTTATGCGCGTAGATTTGCAGAAAAACCGAGTACTCGTGGCTGGCGTAAATACCGTAGTACGCCACATCAGCCAGAGAAGAGGTACAAGACAAACCGGCAGAATAACGTCGGAATCGTCCATCTCTTTATCGAACGTGATGCTCGTAGATTCGGAAACTAATCGTGCAGGAAGAGTGGGATGGCGTTTTTTGGTTGACGGCACTAAGGTGAGGTATATCAAGGGTGAGTGAAGATAAAAAGAGGACGGGGATTCCGCGGATGCTGACATTGTATAAAGACAAAGTCGCGCCCAGTATGAGAGAGAAATTTAAATATAAAAACGCTCTGGAGACACCACGCGTTACAAAGGTTGTGGTCGCCATAGGCATGGGTGAAGCTACAAAGAACGCAAACGCTCTACAGGCGGCGGAACGAGATCTAGCATCTATCACAGGGCAAAAGCCGATAGAGTGTAAGGCGAAACAGTCAGTCTCTAACTTCAGCTTACGCGCTGGTCAAACTATAGGCTTGATGACAACCCTGCGAGGGCGAAAGATGTGGGACTTTTTGGACAGACTATTTAACATAGTTTTGCCCCGACTTAGGGACTTTAGAGGCACGTCCCGCAAGAGCTTTGACAAACGCGGGAACTATTCTTTAGGGTTACGCGAGCAGGCGGTTTTCCCTGAAATTGATTACAATGAAATAGATAAACTGCGCGGGCTACAAGTTTCAATAGTAACTACAAGCAAAACTGACGACGAGAGTATGCATCTGTTGGAGTTATTGGGTATGCCTTTTGCAGGCTCTCCATCCTCAAAAAACTGACAAATATCTAAACTATGGCCAAGAAATCATCAATAGAAAAGAACAACAAGCGCAAAGCCTTGGTAAAAAAGTATGCCAAACAGCGCGCCGAGTTAAAAAGAAAAGCAGTTGATACGTCCCTTGACCAGGCGGCACGTAGAGAAGCACGAGATGCGCTGACTCTTCTACCCAAAAATTCCAACCCGAACCGGGTGCGGAATCGATGTGCAACTTCGGGGAGACCTAGAGGCTATATAAGGTTCTTTGGACTTTCTCGTATAGCATTCAGAGAACTTGCCCACTCCGGCGAACTGCCTGGGGTACGCAAGGCAAGCTACTAGAGCTGAGAACATGCCTGTAACAGATCCCATAGCTGATATGATAACGCGAATCAGAAACGCCGTTCTTGTAGGTCATGAAACCACCTCCATACCTTTTTCAAAGACCAAACATTCGCTACTCGGGCTGATGAAGCGCGAGGGTTTTATTTCTGGATTTCAGATAAAAGAGACTGATAAGGACCGTCAGATAACAGTCAATCTGCGTTACTACGACGATAGTGAATCCGTGATACATGGGTTGAAACGTGTATCAAAGCCAGGGAGACGGGTTTATGTTCGAGCAAACGAACTCCCTAGATTATATGGCGGTATAGGCGTAGCGTTTATCTCTTCATCTAAAGGGATTATTACCGACTACCAGGCCCGAAGGCTCTCGGTAGGTGGTGAGCTCCTTTTTTACGTTTGGTAAACTTTGTTCAGAGAATGATTCAGTGTCCAGAATAGGCAACCTTCCTGTACCAATCCCGACTAACGCGTCTATAAAGATTGACGGTTCAAAAATAATGGTTAAGGGACCACTAGGAGAGCTTAAACGTGAGGTGCACCCAAATCTATCCGTCAGTATGTCTGATGATCAGCTAAAGGTGGAACGCTCAACAGAGAATCCCAAAGATGTGGCCTTGCACGGTTTATGGCGCAGCCTTATCAACAACATGGTAGTCGGGGTAACACAAGGGTTTGAGCTGAGACTTGAGCTAATAGGTACGGGATATCGAGCTCAGCAACGAGACAAAAGCTTGGAACTGACGCTTGGTTTTTCACACACCGTGCCGATAAAACCTTTGAAAACCAATATACTCTCCGTTCAGGGAGGCACGCAAGTCATAGTGAAAGGTATAGACAAAGAAGCTGTAGGACAACAAGCGGCAGTAATAAGAGCGTTACGCAAACCTAATCCTTTTACTGGTAAGGGCGTCAAATACTCAAATGAAGTGATAAGACGCAAGGCAGGCAAGACAGGGGCATAATACCCTGCTCTCGGAGTAAATAAGACGGAAATTATCATTGTCTAGCAGAAGATTCGACAAAAGAATGCGTTATGTGCGTAAAAGACGCATCAGGAAGAATATTAGCGGAACGTCTAACCGTCCGAGGCTTTCGGTTTTCCGTTCGGCGCGTCATATATACGCCCAGGCCATAGACGATAACAAAGGCAATACATTAGCGTATGCCTCCTCTCTGGAACTATCCGGGCCAGTATCCAAAAACGGTGTTCCTCCTAAAACGACTACTTCTATGGATGTAGGTAAGATAATCGCTGAACGGCTGATATCTAAAGGAGTGTCAAAGGTGGTTTTCGACCGAGGGGGTTATTTATACCATGGCAGAGTCAAGGCTCTTGCTGAAGCTGCTAGAAAGGCTGGGTTGAACTTCTAATGACTTCTTCTCCCGACGGTAATGAAAGCTCGAAAGCTTCGCATGAGACCGTACCTTCCGAATCTCGGCAGTCAGGAGGGCTTGACCAACAACGCCTGCCATCAAGACATAGCACAGATAAAGAGCCTATCGGTAATATTCCCAAGCCTCCTAGATCCCAGCAGTCTGGTCGCGCTCAAGATAGACGACCATCAAGGCATGACGGTGAAGGGGGGACTACTACTGAGAGGGTTGTGCAAATCCGTCGAGTGGCGAAGGTAGTCAAAGGGGGACGCAATCTTACGTTTACAGCTCTGGTGGTGGTGGGAGACGCCAATGGAAAAGTAGGTATCGGATTAGGGCGCGCGCCGTCGGTCCCCGACGCCGTGCGTAAAGGCTCTAATGAAGCGCGTAAGACAATGGAGTCTGTTGTCCTGAACGGAGGTACTATTCCGCACGAGGTAACGACGAAATTTTCAGGTGCTAGAATTTTTATGAAACCGGCTGCTCCAGGCACGGGCGTCATAGCCGGTGCTAACATGCGGGCCGTTATGGAAGTCGCCGGCATAACCGATGTACTATCCAAGTCGTTGGGGGCCAGCAACCCTATAAACGTTGTTAAAGCTACGCTAAAAGGCTTGAAAGCCATGCGCTCCCCAAAAGTTGAACGGAGCAGGAGGCTTGGCCTGCGAGCTGAAAAGTCGAATGCTGCTTACTCTTATAAAAGAGAGGAGAGCATCAAAGAACATGAAGAGGACAGTGATCATACCTCAAATTAAGATCATACAGCGTAAGAGCATCATAGGCGCCACACGTTCACAACGTGCTACTATCAGAGCTTTGGGACTAAGGCGAATCAATCACTCCGTAGAGCAGGAAGACTGTCCAGAGATACGCGGAATGATAAAAAAGGTCAACCACTTAGTAGGCGTTGAGAACGTACCAACTTGCTGAAATCACAGGACTAAACAAACAGCTATGTTGCATGAACTGAAACCCGCTCCGGGTTCCCATAAAACAAAAAGGCGTAAGGGCCGAGGTAATGGCTCCGGGAGAGGCAACTACTCCGGAAGAGGTACCAAAGGTCAAAAAGCGCGGTCATCCATATCCCCCGTTTTTGAAGGAGGCCAACTACCTCTTGTTAAGCGTCTTCCCTCACTGCGCGGCTTCACAAATCGGTCTCGGATCGAATTTCAGCCGATTAGTCTGTCCTCCCTGGAGAAAATATCGGAAGGCCGGATCACAGTTGCGATGCTATTGAATACACGCGTCGCGCGTAATCGCAACAAACCTATAAAGATACTAGGCGGCAGTTTGCCGAGTAGGCCTCTCAATGTTGAAGCCCACGCGTTCAGCGAGTCAGCTATGACGGCTATAAAACAGGCAGGCGGGCAGTGCTCCATAGTTCCTTTCTCCAAATATTCCAGGACAAAGCGCTTAGATGCGTGAGGCAAGAGCAAAAGAATCTCGGGCACCTCTGCCTGCTCTCATTCAGACTGTTATTGATGCTTGGCATATTCCTGATTTACGTGCCCGTATACTCTTCACGCTAGGCATACTCGTAGCTTTCAGGTTTATTGCCCATGTACCTGTTCCGGGGGTAGACAGAGAGGCACTGGAGAGCCTCTTCGCAAGCCAGCCTTTATTCGGCATATTGGACATATTCTCCGGAGGAGGGCTCCGCAACCTGAGCATAGCGGCCCTCGGTGTATATCCATACATAACCGCTTCTATAATCATCCAGGTGCTCACCCCTTTCGTTCCGCATCTGAAGTCACTTTCGCAAGAAGGCGAGGCCGGAAGGCGCACAATAAGCCGTTACACACACTATCTGACCGTGCCGATGGCCCTAATACAGGGATACGGCCAACTAAACCTATTCGCCGGGGCGTTCGGAGGGGGCGTAATAGATAACTTTGGCTTCGGATCTGGGGACACCTACACAACCATTACCATCTTAACAGCTATGACGGCTGGCACTCTGCTGCTTGTCTGGATGGGCGAATTGATAACAGAAAAGGGTATAGGGAATGGCATATCGCTCATCATATTTGCAGGAATAGTCTCCACCCTGCCTCAAGTACTAGGACAACTATGGGGGCTAAGAGAAGAAACATTCTCCGTGGTTTTGCTCATTGCAATAGGTCTGACAACCGTCTATCTCATAGTCTATTTCAATGAAGCGCAGCGCAGGATACCGGTTCATTACGGACGAAGTGTGTTCAGAGGGGGAAGAATGTATCGTCAGTCGGGTGCGAGCTATATTCCACTCCGAGTCAACTCTGCAGGGATGATCCCCTTGATATTCGCTTTTGCTCTGCTGACCCTGCCCAGCGTGCTGGCCAGCTATTTCCAGGATCCTTCTTCGAGGAGCTTTATCGCGGAGGCAGCGTTCTGGGTTTCTAACAACTTTGGCCCCGCAGGGCTGATAGGCGGGTGGTTCTCTCCATACTGGCTCGCCGTATTTGGTATGGTGGTCATATTCACCTTTTTCTATACTCTAGTGGTTCACAATCAGCAAAATCTGGCGCAAACACTTCAGCGTAACGGAGGGTTCATACCTGGGATTCGTCCAGGGCCTCAGACGCGCGAATACCTTCTCAAGATAGTCATACGTATAACGTGGGGCGGCGCCATTTTCCTGGGCTTTATAGCAATACTGCCTTGGATAGCAGAACTAGCGACCCAGCTACCGGCCGCGACTAGCATCGTCCAAAGTACAAGCCTGCTCATCGTCGTCGGAGTTACACTTGATACGCTTCGTCAGCTGGAAGCGCAACTACTCATGCGCAACTATGAAGGATTTATCAGATAGCTAAGATGTTCATCGTTTTGCTTGGTCCGCCCGGAGTTGGCAAGGGTACACAGTCTTCTTTGCTTTCCGATAAGCTCAAGCTAGAACATGTATCAACCGGCGACATACTCCGCGCCGAAATAGAGTCTGAGACCACACTTGGAGTGAAAGCAAAAGAATACGTTGTTTCAGGGGATCTTGTTCCAGACGGCATAGTACTCGCCATGCTGGAATCCCGCATAAATAAACTTGGTTCTGCACTTTTGGACGGTTTCCCAAGAACCATAATACAAGCACAAGCTTTAGACAGAATATTAGAGGGCTTGGATAAGCAGCTATACAAGGCAGTAAATGTAACGGCTTCCACGGAAGAGATTGTGCGACGCATAGCCGGACGTGTAGTATGTATGGATTGCCGTACGCCTTATCCCGCTGAGAGCGACCTTGTAGCCCATAAGGACGAGTGCCCAGACTGCGGAGGAAGGCTCTTGATGCGGGAGGACGACAAACCAGAGGTGGTTAGAAAGAGGCTTGAGATTTATCGGGAACAAACTTTACCGTTGATTGATTACTATAAACAAAAAGACCGTCTGGCTACCATAGATGGGGCAGGTTCCGTAGAACAAGTTTTTAACAATATTTTGGCAGCTTTAGACCTAAAGAACACCCATTAACTCAAAGCAGTTGCAATATAATTACGCGCGCTATGAATTTAGTTAAGACCAATATAAAGCACGCTCCCGTTGAAAAGGAGGGGCTGAAGATAAAGACTCCAAGCCAGATCGAGAGGATGCGAGAAGCAGGAGCTATCGCCGCGTTGTCGGTCAAAAAGGCCTTGGATGCTATAGAGCCCGGGATTACTACGGTTGAACTCGACAGTATCGCTAAATACGAGATAGAGAGTATGGGAGCGACTCCGGCTTTTCTGGGACTTTATGGCTTTCCAGCGACCACATGTATATCTATAAATGAGGAAATAGTACATGGAATACCGGGAGAGCGTGCCTTGAAAAAAGGCGATATAGTCTCCATAGATTGCGGAGCCATAGTAGGTGGTATGTATAGCGACACTGCCCGTACAGCTTTAGTTCAGTCTGACAATGAGGATAAAAAGCGTCTTCTGGATATTACCAAAACATCGCTTGATCTAGCAATCGCTACAGCGATGCCTGGAAGCCGCACTGGAGATCTGGGAAGCGTCATAGAGGAGTACGTAGCTCGATACGACTTCAACGTAGTCAGGGAATATGTAGGACACGGCGTAGGAGAAGCTTTGCATGAACCTCCACAGATACCTAATTTTGGCAACCCTGGTTCAGGAGTTTTACTGCCCATCGGAGCGGTTATAGCCATAGAACCCATGGTGAATATCGGCACTTGGCGAACCCGCACCTTGGATGACGGATGGACCGTAGTTACCGCGGATGGTTCACTTTCTGCTCACTTTGAGGATACTGTGGCTATAACTGTGGATGGTCCTGAAGTTCTCACTTCTACACCGCTAGAGGATCCCCTATGACAAAAAAAGACGTCATAGAGGTTCAAGGACAAGTGTCTCAGGCCTTACCTAACGCTTCATTCAAAGTCTTACTACCTAACGGCCATTCGGTGCTTGCCCACGCATCAGGCAAAATCCGTAAGAACTTCATACGCATAGTAGTGGGCGATAGCGTATTGGTAGAGCTCTCGCCGTATGATCTTAGTCGAGGGCGCATCACTTATCGTTTTAAAACACCCGCTCAGGATGGGAGCAAATGAAGGTAAGAACATCGACGAAGAAGCTTTGTCCCCAGTGCCGTATCATCCGCAGGCGCAGAGTCGTAAGAGTTTTATGTACAAACCCTAACCACAAGCAGAGACAGGGGTAAAAAAACAAGCATGGCAAGCATAGCAGGAGTAAGAATTCCAGACAACGAACGGTTAGAGATAGGTCTTACCCGAATTTTTGGAGTCGGACGGCACTCCTCCCAGAAGATAATAGCCGAAACGGGCTTGGACCCCAATATGCGGGTTCGTGACCTTTCAGACGACGCGGTAGCTTCTATTCGCGCGGCGATAACGGCTAGCTCCATAAAGATAGAGGGGGACTTGCGACGCGAGATTCAGCTGAATATACGTCGGTTAGGCGATATTCAGACATATCGAGGCTTGCGTCATCGAAAAAGGTTACCTCTGCGCGGTCAACGTACAAAGACTAACGCTCGTCAAAAGCGCGGACGTCCTCAGACTGTGGCAGGAAGGGGGCGTGCTCCGAGGCATTAGACAAAGGATATGGCTAAAAGACAACGAACGAGAAAAAAAGATAAGAAATTTGTTCCGCAGGGACGGGCTTACATTAACTCGACCTTCAACAACACGCTCATAAGCATGACTGACCAGAACGGGGATGTCATCGCCCAGACGAGCGCGGGTTCGATGGGCTTCAAGGGCTCCAGAAAATCTACGGCTTTCGCCGCCCAGCGAGCCGGAGCAGAGTCTGCTCGATTAGCTATGGAACATGGGATGCGCACAGTGGACGTCTTTGTAAAAGGCCCAGGAAGCGGACGGGAAGCGGCTATAAGAGCAATACAAGCTGCAGGTGTACGGATAGTCAGCATAAAAGACAGCACTCCTATGCCCCACAACGGTTGCCGACCAAGAAAAAAGCCCAGAAACTGAAGCAGATCTCTTCGTTCATACAAGGATACACAAAAGCATAATATGTCCAGATATACAGGCCCTACCTGCAAAAACTGTCGCCGTTACGGTGTGAAGATGTGCGAACGCCCTCAAGGGAAATGTGCTTGGGAGAAACGACGGTCTCTGCCAGGTGATCGCGGTAATCAGCGCCAGTCGCGTCTCTCGGAGTTCGGTATACGTCTGCGAGAGAAACAGAAAACCCGAGCGATATATGGCGTACAGGAGGGGCAGTTCAGACGTTACTATGCCAAAGCCTCCCGCAAGCAGGGAATTACGGGTGACCTGCTTCTTCAGATACTTGAAAATCGCCTTGACAACGTGGTGTTTCGTATGGGATTTTTCCGAACGCGTCCACAGGCGCGCCAAGCTGTAAACCATGGGCATATACAGATCAATGGTCACTCTGTTGACATACCATCGTACAGTGTGAAATCGGGAGACACTATATCTTGGAAAGAATCGTCCAAGAAGAAGGCAATTTACGAGGCAGCCAAAGAAAATCTATCTGAAACCCGCCCACCCGATTGGGTAGAAGTCAACAAGAGAGAAATGACCGGAAGGGTAGCAGGTATACCTACTGCCGTTGAAAGAGAGCTGGGGCTGGATACCCGCTTGATCATCGAATACTATTCAAGGAGGTAAGGAAGTCAATGGTTCAAGTTTTGCCATTTCAAGAGGTCAAGCCGGAGGAAGAAACTAAAGTATCCATACGCGCAGAGAAGATGACCGACTCATACGGTATTTTTGTTATAGAGCCGCTTCCCAGAGGCTGGGGGACAACTATAGGCAATCCGCTGCGAAGAGTTTTGCTAAGCTCACTTCCGGGGGCTGCAGTAACGTGGGTAAAGATAGAGTCTGTCTTGCACGAATTTACCGCTATGAAAAATATGCGAGAAGACGTTATCCAGTTTCTGCTTAACGTAAAGGGTATCCGGATCAAGTCTCAATCGAATCGTCCCGGGAAATTGCGCATAGAAGTGTCTGGCGGAGGGGTAGTTACAGCCGGAGACGTACAGGCTTCGGCCGATTTTGAGGTGGTCAACCCTGATCACTACCTCGCTTATTGTGAGTCTGAGACAGAGAAGCTGACTATTGAACTGAACATTGAACAAGGAGTGGGATACCGGCCCAGCCCTTCTGTAAAGAATCCTGATCGTGACATAGGTACAATACCTGTAGACGCGGTCTTCACGCCTATACGCAAAGCGAACTTCAAAGTAGAGCCCACGCGTGTGGGTTCAGACACCACTTATGAGCGACTGATACTGGAAGTGTGGACAGACTTGACCATATCGCCGGAGGACGCCTTAAAGAAGGCAGGGGAACTGCTTGCAAAACAGATTCACCTCGTAGCTCGGTTCGGTGAGGTACAGGAAGATGAAACGCTTATGCATGGCAGTTCGCCTGAAGCGATGAACACACTCATAGAAGATTTGCAGCTCTCGGCCAGAACACAAAACAGTCTCAGACGGCATGGATTGGCCAGAATCGGAGAAGTGCTTCAGATGAAGAAGAGCGAAATTATGAAGATAAACAACTTAGGGAAAAAGTCCTACACCGAACTCTTCTCAGTTCTAAAAGAGAAGGGCTTCTTGCCCGAAGAAACCGAGTCAGACGGAAACGGCACCGAGACGAGCACGTGAGACACAAGTCAGGCATACGTCATCTAGGGAGAACCTCTTCCAAGAGAAGAGCTTTGTACCGGACTTTGACAACCGACATATTGTTGCACGGGAAGGTCAAAACCACTATTGCCAAAGCAAAAGCGGTTCAGCCAATAGTTGAGCGCGTCATCACATTGGGGCGTAAAGGAGACCTCCACTCTAGACGCAGAGCCGCCGCTTTCATCACTCAAAAAAGGATAGTTAAAACTCTCTTTGACGACCTGGCACCGTTATTTGAGGACAGATCCGGCGGATACACCCGAATAGTCAAGTTACCTCCTCGTACAGGAGATGGAGCACATCTAGCCGTCATAGAACTAACGGAACAGCTTATTGACGTCAGAGAAAGCGAGTAAGACGTCAAGTGCGCTTCATTTTGAAGCTAGAGTACGATGGCGCCAACTTTCACGGTTCTCAATATCAGCCGGGGCTGCGTACAGTACAAGGCGAACTCCAGTCTAGCCTCTTCCGGACATTTGGTGAGGCGCGTCCCGTGCGCTTCGCCAGCCGAACAGACGCCGGCGTTCACTGTATCGGTCAAATAGCAAGCATTGATACTGAAAAAAGCAGGCCGCCCGATATAATATTGCGCGCGTTGAATCACAACCTCGCTGACGACGTGAAGATTATCAATGCCGATACCGCAACACCAGACTTTGACCCTAGACGTGACGCCTCATATCGTGAATACGTCTACTCAATAAGTGACTCCCTAACCCCTCCTGCCCTATATCGTCGCACCTTGTCCCACTGGTCTCACCCACTTAATGAAGACCGGATGAATGACGCAGCACAACGCCTGGTTGGTCGGCGAAACTTCTCAGCCTTCTGTGGACGGCGTGAGGCCAAATACTCTTCCACTGTACGGACCCTTCAGTACGCCAGGGTTTGGCGTAAAGACTCTATTGTGTATTTCAAAGTTCGGGCTGACGGCTTCCTTTATCAGCAGGTAAGGCGCATGACTTACGCACTAACAACCGTAGGATCCGGACGCACATCGGTTGAAGAAATTTTGGAAGCCACTGAAATAGCCGACGGAAAGCGCAAATTCAACCCGATGCCCGCGCATGGACTTTGTCTGACAAAAGTAGGGTATCCGGATTCATCCTTTGCGTCCTCCGTTTTCAACGAATCATAGACTGTGTATTAAGGAAAGAAAAATGACCGTCAAACTAAAACACTATAGCCCATCTCCCGCTACCTTTATCGCTGAGTGGCATGTCCTAGACGCGAAGGATCGCCCGCTCGGAAGGTTAGCCAGCGACGTTGCTCAGTATCTCATGGGCAAACTTAAACCCGGCTATGTTCCCCATCTTCTGTGCGGCGACTTTGTGGTAGTGATTAACGCCAAACACATCAAGGTCACCGGCGGTAAGCGCTCTCTGAAGACCTACGTAAGGCACAGCGGTAGACCTGGAGGACGTAAAGAGACGCCCTTTGAAGTTGTATTGGCCGACCATCCTGACAGGATCATCAAGCATGCTGTAAAAGGTATGCTGCCCAAGAACAAGCTCACCGAACCGATGCTGAAGCGTCTTAAGGTCTATCCAGAAGGTGAGCATCCGCACGAAGCTCAAGTAGCCTCCCCTGCAAAGATAAAGGAGCAGAAGCACATTCAAATCCCGAAGGTTTCGGACAGCGCCAACAATGGTAACACGAATGATGCCAAAGAGGAGAAGGCCAATTGACCCAACAAGAGGAAGCCCAAAAGGATAGAGGTAACTACTATTATGGTACAGGGCGCCGTAAGAATGCCATCGCCAGAGTGAGAATTTATAACATGCCGGGGGAAGTCGTAGTCAATGAAAAGCCTGCGGAAACTGTATTCCCGACCCATCAGTGGATAAGCGAAGCCTTAAAGCCGCTTGAGGTAGTCGGGCTCACCGGTAAGGTAACGGTAGAAGCCAAGACGCATGGAGGCGGAGTGCACGGACAGGTAGGGGCATTTTCGCACGGCTTGGCACGAGCGTTGATAGTTATGGACGAGAAGTTGCGCCCTGATATCAAGAAAGCAGGGCTACTCACCAGAGATCCCCGTATGAAGGAAAGTAAAAAGTACGGACTTAGGCGCGCTCGTAAAGCTCCCCAATATACAAAACGCTGATACACACGTACCACGGCATATTGCCTCATCCCATAAGGTTGATACGTTCTGTTCAACGCGTATGTAAGTAACTTTCAGCTTACTTCACCTAGCCAATATCCTAGCTAGACCAAGTCAAATATCAACTATCCCAGACGACTATTAAGAGACCTTGCTTGCAGGCGAAACCGTTAGAAATGGTTTCGCCTGCAAGCCTCTATGAGACCGTCATAAAGACGAAGGGCTATTCAATAGTGCCCGTTGTGTTTTGTACAGTTAATTCTCCAGGCCTTGCAAATCTGTAAAGCAAAACTATAATTGATACTGGGTATCATTAAAGTACTCTAGTGTCATAAGTACTGGCAAGAAATTACAGAGTGAAGATATTCAATGCAGAAAGCTAAACCATGGAGGCACGTCTGAATAGATGGACTAGACCGCCTCTTAGTGCATTCACACTTATGGAAAGAACTAATTTTCAAATATGAATATAGCATCTTACGATAATGCTGCTGTACATCCTGCGCTTGAGGCAAAGGGTGCACGCGTCATATATGGAGAGCTACGGGCGATAGACAATGTTACTTTTTCCTTTCCGCGTGGCTCTATGGTCGGTTTAGTCGGGCCCAATGGTGGAGGCAAGTCCACCTTGATGGACGCTCTAGTGGGTTTAGTGGAGCTTGACAGAGGTGAGGTAAGTGTAATGGGTAGGCCGCCTTCTGAAGCACGCGGCAGGATAGGCTATGTCCCCCAATCTGAGAATGTCAACTGGCGATTCCCCATAACCGTCTGGCAAGTGGTAATGATGGGGCAAACGGCAAGAAAAAAGCTTTTTGGCTTCCCTTCCCAAAAGGATAAAGAGGCAGTGAGCGATGCTCTTAAACGCGTCGGGCTGCTTGAAAGGAGCAATGACCCCATATATGAGCTTTCCGGCGGTCAGAGACAGCGAGCTTTTGTTGCGCGCGCCCTTGCGCAAAACGCGGATGTACTGCTCCTAGACGAGGCGTTCAGTGGCGTAGACGTCGCATCCCAAAACGAGCTGGTGGAGGTTCTGAGGGAAGTGTGTACAGAAGGGTGCACCGTAATGATGTCCACTCATGACTTGACAAACCTCGCGGACAGGTTTGACCACGTCTTGTGTCTAAACGGTCACGTATGCGCCTGCGGACCCCCTGAAGAAGCTTTCACGCCGGCAGTGCTGGAAGAGTTGTACGGAGACCATGGAGTGCTATTCAAAAATGGTTGAACTGTACCTATCAGAACCGCAACGGCTGCAGCACGCATGCAGCCGCAGCCAGAGTTCTATCACCGCCTGGTGAGGTCCTCTGGATGGAACTGCTGGCTGAACCGCTACAATACAGTTTCATGCAGCGCGCCCTTTGGGTTTCGCTTCTCATCGGAATCATATGTCCGATAGTAGGGATATTCATAGTTACGCGAGGGTATGGCTTCATGGGAGACGCTGTAGCGCATGCGGTACTGCCGGGCATAGCTGGAGCACTCGCAGTGGGCGTAAGCCCCTGGGCTGGAATGCTACCAGCGGCTATAGGATCAGCCATGTTCATAAGCTACCTGACGCGCAGAGCTGGCGTCCTTGCTGACACCTCTATCGCCATAGTGTTCACAACACTGTTCGCCGCGGGTGTGCTCATGATCTCCTTGTTACCCAGAGCCGTCAATATAAACCTTGAAGATATACTACTTGGGCAGGTCTTCGGAGTGAGCTTGTCCGACGTCTATTGGACGTTGGCGATGGCGATAACGGCCGGTTTAATACTCGCCGCTTTTTTCCATAAATTGACGTTCGTGAGCTTCGATGCCGCCGGAGCAGAGGTCGCGGGAATAAATACCAGGAGAATGGACTACCTGTTGCTAGGTCTTGTAGCCGTCGTAGTGCTGATTGCGGTGCAAGCGGTAGGCATAATACTGTCGGCGTCTATGTTGGTGACCCCAGCAGCAACGGCTATGTTACTGGCACGCAAACTGAACTGGATACTAATCATAGCAACTTTGAGCGGCCTGAGTTCGGTGGTAATCGGGCTATACCTTTCCTACTATTTCAACCTGCCAGCGGGGCCGGCGATTGCCTTGACTACCACCACCATATTCGTCATATCCATGCTGGTACCTTCTAGAGGTTTCAAAGCATGGATGCCTGCTTAACACTCGGCGGAATCATTGTCAGAAATCATGACTATTCAGTTGGGTACACTTTCGGAGCACAAATAAAAAATTCAAAGTTCACCTTTCAAGGACTGAATGACGCAACCTGCGAGAGGTTTAGGGTAAAAGTTCGTCGCCTTCTGCGGCAAGCGTTCTCTTTCTTCAGCTATCCTCATAAAAGCTCCGATAGGCAAAGGACGCATGAAGAAAACCGCTTGTGCTTCGCCTTTTTCCAGAGAAGCTGCAGCGTCTACTGGATCATGCCGAAACGCTACCACTTCATCCGCGTCATCACCCAGAAAACGAGCGAAAATCTCTTTATGCAGTACTCCGTAATCTGAGTTAGCTGTCTCGTTTGCCGTGCTTTTGGGCAACTTCACTTGTGCCTTTACAAAGCGGGGAGGGTTTCCGGTGCATACCCCAAAAACCGTACCCGGTGAATGCTTCTCGCCCAAAGACCTAACAAACCTCACAACCGAATCGGATAACCGTTCGCCCTTTAGAATGTGCCACTCTTCCAGGTCGCACGTTGACGCTAATCCATCCATAATAGAGCGGACGGTTTTACTCCCGGCGTTTTCTATAGTTCGGTGATAGCCACGAGTAATCAGACCAGGCTCATGGGAAGGGGTCAGAAGCATCATACGATAATTGAAAGAACTATCCCTTTGGGAAGCGTGGCCTTGCCTCATTTCGCGCTGAAACTTAAGAGCTGCCTCGTAGCGATGATGCCCATCAGCTATCACGAGCCTCTTTGTGAGCATAATCTTAGATATAGCCTTCACGGTATCGGGGTTAGACACCGGCCATATCCTAACGGACTGCATATATGAAGGTTCCGCGGACAGATCAGGAGGTATCTTGACGACTCCCGCAAGTACATCCGATACTTTGTCCTGCTCGGATGCGTCCTCTTGAAAGACGGTAAGCATCGGGCTATAGTTCGCCATAACGTCTGCCATTGCCCCAACCCGTTCATCCACCCATTCCTTGCGGGTATGTTCGTGAGGCAGTATGTGCCCTGTCTCGTAATCCTCAAGTCTAACAGCGGCTATAACGCCGCGGCGAGTTTCCACGGTGCCCTGGAAGATGAAATCCTCTTCCATCACATACATAGCCGGCTCTTCCTGACGCTTGATCACGCCGGCGCGCATCCATTCTGCTTGAAGGGTTCCGGCGTCGAGTAGATTCGCGTCACCAAGGCGGCGATTTCGGCGGATACGCTCAAGACGTATGACGTTGTACGGTGAACGCTTGAACAGTTTTGCTTCCAGTTCGGGAGTTACCGCGTCGAATGGAGGGGAGAAGTTGGCGCCGATATCATCCGTCGCTTCGGGATTGAACAGTATTCCTCTGAAAGGACGAGCGATTATCAGTGGGAGACCGCCTTATTTTCTCTCGGTGAGCAAAGGATAATAGGCAACCGTCCATCTGGCTCGGATAAATCGGAGCAGAAATAGCAGACTTTAGAGCTTGAAAGTTTCATCGTTATTATTGTGCAGCCGTTTAAACTTGTACGTGGAGGGCTCTAAATAAGGATATAAAAAAGAACCGGTCGGAACATACTACCTACTACGGGTATTCAGTACCGCGAGAAAAAGCACTTGAGGATAATATGACGGTCAAGCTTCCTGCCACTCAAAGGCATGCCAAAAAGCGCGTAAAGGAATTGTCGTACGCTTTGAACGAAGCGAACTACCTCTACTACACGCTCTCACAGCCCAACATATCGGACGAACAGTACGATGCTATGATGGAGGAGCTGAGAGCAGTAGAGGGTAAATTTCCAGAACTGTCTCTGTCTTACTCCCCTACTCAACGGGCGGGGGGGCCGCCTGCCGAGGGGTTCAGAGAGGTGAGGCACACTCTACCTATGCTCAGCCTCAGCAATGTGTTCTCGGAAAGTGAGCTACGACGCTGGCGGGCGAGGGCAGTGGAGCTAATGGATTTGGGGGACTCTGACGCCTTGCCGATGGTATGTGAACCAAAGATAGACGGATTAGCCGTATCCGTCGTTTATGAGGAAGGCGTTTTGATCCAGGCAGCAACCAGAGGGGACGGAGAAAGGGGGGAGAACGTTACTGCAAACATGAAGACCGTGAAGTCTGTCCCGCTCCGGTTGATACGCGAGGGATTTCCGCGGCGGTTTGAGGTACGAGGCGAGGTGTTCTTCCCCAAATCCAACTTCAATCGTTACAACGGAGAGAGAGAATCGGAAGGTCTACCCCTCTATGCAAACCCTAGAAACTCCGCCTCCGGTTCCCTGCGGCAACTCGACCCATCAGAGACGGCCAAGCGACCACTTGACGCCTTCTTTTACTCAATGGTCAGGACGGAAGGCGGCACGCTCCCGGCCACACAATGGGAGACCCTTGAGGCGCTTAAATCCTGGGGATTCAAGACCCCTCCTTTCAGTCAACTGACCCGTACAACGGAAGAGATCATAGCGTTCTACGAACATATCCTCACGAAGCGAGAGAATCTGGACTTCGATATAGACGGTATCGTCCTTAAGATAAACTCCATATCCTTGCAGGATCAGCTGGGAACCATCGGACGGGAGCCTCGTTGGGCTACGGCTTACAAGTTTCCGGCTGAAAAGGCACGTACCCTCATCAGAAAGATACACGTAAACGTAGGTAGAACGGGTGCACTCACGCCCTGGGCTGAACTTGAACCTGTACTAGTGGGTGGAGTAACCGTTCGGAAAGCTACCCTCCACAACCGCGATGAGATAAACAAGAAAGACCTCCGAGAAGGGGACGATGTAATCATCCAGCGTGCAGGCGACGTTATACCACAAGTGCTGGGACAGGCTCCGAAAGGTAAGCGAGGCACTACGTCCTTCGTATTCCCTGATCGATGCCCTGTATGTGATGAGCCTGTTTTCTCTTCCGAAGAGGAAGCCGCCGTCAGATGTGTTAATGCGTCATGTGCAGCACAGTTTGAGCGTCTCTTACAACACTTCGCCTCGCGTATGGCCATGGACGTGGAAGGGCTGGGAGAGAGGATGGCGCAGATACTCGCACGGTCAGGTCTTACCCGCACACTTTCAGACCTGTACAGACTGCAACACAAACGAGAGGATCTGCTCAGGCTGGAAAAGATAGGAGAGAAGAAAGCAGATATTTTGCTGGAGGGAATTGAACAGTCAAAGAACCGCTCCGTCGCAAGGCTGATATTCGCCCTGGGTATACCCGGCATAGGGATTGAGACAGCAGAATGGCTGGCCGAGAAGTTCGGCTCACTCCCGGCTATAGCCGAGGCGTCGGAAGAGGACATACAGGCCATAGAGGGAATAGGCCCCGCAGTCTCAAAAGCCATACGGGACTGGATGAAAACAGAGCGCAACCAGAAACTTCTGGAGGAGCTGAGAGAGGCAGGGATTAACCCCCGGCAAGAGGTAACCGAAACACAAGACGACCTCCTCCTGGAAGGCGTAACTATAGTGATAACCGGGCATCTGGAGGGCATGACCCGCGCCGAAGCGGAAGGAGCCATCAAGAAAGCCGGCGGAAAGCCAACCGGTTCAGTTTCCAGGCGCACTACCTACCTCTTGGCGGGCAAAGAGCCGGGAAGTAAACTCGCAAAGGCGCAAAGCCTGGGCGTGACGGTGATAGATGAGCAACGATTCACAGCATTACTACAACGGCGCTCAAACCCCAACCCTGAAAGCTCGCCGGTCGAACGATAGAGTTGACGTCCGAAGAAAACCCGCACCAACAGGAGGCTCTCCCCTCTCAAGAAGACGGCGAGGCTCAAACCACGCCCTGGCTCGTCATCGGGATAGGCAACCCGGGGGCACGATACGAGAAGACGCGACACAACGCGGGATGGGACGCGCTTGACGCGCTTATCCAGAGAAACGGCACAACAAAACCAGAACGCAAAGGGCCCGGCTTCATATCGGAAACCGACGTCTCGGGCTATAGGGTCTTTCTGGCAAGACCCACAACTTACGTGAACAGAACCGGTCAAGCCGCCAGGTACTTTCTGGAAACGCTGAGCATACCACCTAACAAGCTGATTGTCATAGTTGATGACGTTCATCTGCAAACGGGACGTCTGCGCGTCCGGAGAAAAGGGACAGACGGCGGACATAACGGGCTAAAATCCATCATCAACGAGCTAGGCACGGCGCGCTTCTGTAGAGTACGTATAGGGGTCGGCAAGCCGATATCCTCAAAGAGTCAGATAGAGTACGTGCTGCAAAGGCCTTCAAGACGCGCCGCGCGGGCGATAGAGACGGCGGTGGAAAGAGCAGCCCAGGCCGTGGAAACCATCATAACCGAAGGCATAGACGTTGCAATGGCACGCTTCAACACTTCACCAGCGGCTACCTGATATCTATAGAGTGTTCTGGATCCATAACGAGAGTTCTCATCTATCTAAAAGCGGAGCCGCAGAAAATCGTCTTGCTGACGTTGAAGGTTCTGTTGGTAGAATTTTTGTGCCCCAATACATTTCGTAATAGATGCCCCCTACCGTCCTTCAGAGCTGTCTACAATCTTCTGGGAATATTGCGGGAAGATCCAGGACAATAAGGACAGTAAGAACATGAAGTTGACGTTGAAGGTTCTCTTGGTAGAATTTTTGTACCCGATACATTTTGTAACAAGTGTCCACTATCGTCTCTTCAGAACTATCCACAATCTTGTGGGAATATGCGGGGAGATCCGGGGCTAAGATACTCTAATATACTTCAAGAGACCAGGACAGTAAGGACAGTGAGAACATGAAAATGACCATTGATAATCAAGATTGTCTCCTGGACTACACCAAGGCGGGTAATGAAATTGTTTTTTCCGATAATCTAGAGTTTATCCGGTCGCTACCCGATGGAATTTCCCAACTGATTTATATTGACCCGCCGTTCAATACAGGCAAGCGACAGGAAAGAGAGCAAATAAAAACAGTCCTAGACAAGAACGGCGATAGAACCGGATACAAAGGCCAGCGTTATAAAACGATAAAACTCGGGTCTTCAGGATACAATGACTGTTTTGACAATTTTCAAGCGTTTCTTCGACCGCGCTTGATCGAGGCCAAAAGAATATTATCAAGCAGTGGCAGCTTTTTTCTACATATAGATTACAGAGAAGCGCACTACTGCAAGATTACGCTTGACGAAGTATTTGGACGTGATTGCTTCATGAATGAAATCATTTGGGCTTATGATTATGGCGCGAGGAGCACAAAAAAATGGTCAGCAAAGCACGATACGATTTTTTGGTACGTGAAGGATCCAAAAAATTATGTGTTTAACTATAACGAAATGGACAGGATTCCTTACATGGCGCCGGGGCTTGTAGGCCCAGAAAAAGCTGCGCGCGGAAAAACACCCACGGATGTTTGGTGGCATACAATAGTCAGTCCGAACGGTAAAGAAAAAACTGGCTACGCCACCCAAAAACCCCTTGGTGTACTGGAGCGAATTATAAAAGTTCACTCAGAGGTAAACGATTTAGTCGTGGACTTTTTTGCAGGTAGCGGGACTACAGGAGATGCGGCAGCAAGAAACAACCGTCGGTTTTTATTGGTTGACAATAACCCAGATGCAATTCAGGTCATGAAAAAGAGGTTGCGGGATTATATCGATTGCGGCGCTTCTGACCTTAAACTAACTTCGGATAACAAGCAAATGGATGACCAAACCAAAATCCTTATCGGTATTGGCGATAGAACCGGATACAAAGGCCAGCGTTATAAAACGATAAAACTCGGGTCTTCAGGATACAATGACTGTTTTGACAATTTTCAAGCGTTTCTTCGACCGCGCTTGATCGAGGCCAAAAAAATACTATCAAGCAGTGGCAGCTTTTTTCTACATGTAGATTACAGAGAAGTGCATTACTGCAAGATTACGCTTGACGAAGTATTTGGATGTGATTGCTTCATGAATGAAATCATTTGGGCTTATGATTATGGCGCGAGGAACACAAAAAAATGGACAGTCAAGCACAATACGATTTTTGGGTATGTGAAGGATCCAAAAAATTATGTGTTCAACTATAACGAAATGGACAGGCTCCCCTACATGACACCAGGCCTTGCAGGCCCAGAAAAAGCTGCGCGCGGAAAAACACCCACGGACGTTTGGTGGCATACAATAGTCAGTCCAAACGGTAAAGAAAAAACTGGCTATTCCATCCAAAAAAACCTTGGTGTACTGGAGAGAATTATAAAAGTTCACTCAGAGGTAAACGATTTAGTCGTGGACTTTTTTGCAGGTAGCGAGACTACCAGAGATGCGGCAACAAAAAACAACCGTCGGTTTTTATTGGTTGACAATAGCCCAGATGCAATTCAGGTCATGAAAAAGAGGTTGCGGGATTATATCGATTTCGGCGCTTCTGACCTTAAACTAACTTCGGATAACAAGCAAATGGATGACGAAACCAAAACATTTATTAATTTCCAGAAACATTGCAACGAGAGTATACAAGGAAAAATGGTGATCCTGAATGGAAAGATAGTCCGTTTCTACGGGATTCAGACTAGACCTTCAAAGCAACAAGTAAATGGATGACGAAACCAAAATCCTTATCGGTATTTCAGAAACATTGCAACGAGAGTATACAAGGGAAAATGGTGATCCTGAATGGAAAGATAGTCCGTTTCTATGGATTCAGACGAGACCCTCAAGGCAAAAGGGTGCCATCGGAGAAAAGCTTGTGGCGGGATGGTGTGCAGCAAAAGGGATGAATGTTTGCCGGTCGCCAGACAGTGAGGCTGATAGAGTTGTTCAATATCAACGTGTTGAAATCAAATTCTCCCTAAAATGGAGAAACGGCACTTACACATTTCAACAAATAAGAAATCAGAATTACGACTACTTAATTTGTCTTGGAATTAGCCCATTCACGATTCATTGCTGGGTAATAAGCAAACAGGTCGTTTTGCGAGAATGGAAATCTCCCGAAGGATACATAACATCACAACATACAGGCCAAAGCGGGACAGATACTGCGTGGCTTACGGTCGATCCTCAAAATCTTCCCCCAAGACTGAACAGTTGTGGAGGCTCTCTTGCGGACGCGTTCAGTCTCATCCAAAGGTGGTGATAAACACACCTGAAATTTCAGCTCTTTCTATGCAAGCAACTCAATCAGTTGTTTAATCGCTTTTTTCAAATTTTCTTTCTTTAATGGTTTATAGAATTCTGGTTTATGTATGGGTTTTTTAACCATCCTTGATCCTTTCAGTAAAGTGATTATCTTCAATTCAACATCAAAATAAGACATTATTGTATGAGAAGGTTTGCTTCCAAAAGATATATCTTTCAAGTCTGAGTAATCTCCTCCTAGTTGACTTTCTATTTGAATAAGTGCAAATTTTAGTTTCGGAAACAACTGTTTGAGAAACCAACTATCGATCACAATTCTTTTCAGCATAGCATTTTCAGCGTATGCTTTACATTCAATTGAAAGAATAAAATCATCTCCTTCATAAACATGGACATCTTGACGTATTCTATAAGTATAGTCTTTGATATTGTTTTTGATATGTGCTTTAACTTCCGGAATTTTTATATTTTCAACATATTTTTCAAGTATGGGAAGTTTATATTTTGTGCTCTTAAAATTAAGGGTATTCAGATCTTTGTTGAGAGTAATCCACGCCGTTCTGACCAAATATTTTGTCATCCATTCCACAAAATTACCTACTGTGGATCTGATTATACCGCCATAAGCTCTATTTCTTTCATTTTCCTTGAGTGCTTCACTCTGAACGTTCTTAAAAATCTGTTCGTATTCCGCTATGATTTCATCTAGGATTTTTTCAGCTTCAGGAGAAAAATAGAGCTCGTTCATATTAGAATCTCTTTTGCCCTTTGTTCGGCTGTTTTACAGTAGTCATTTGAAATATCTATGCCTAAGTAACGACGGCAGTTTTTTTTTGAAACTATGGTTGTTGTTCCTGCACCATTGAAAGGATCAAGTATTAAATCTCTCCGAAAACTGAACAATTTTATTGCACGCGTTGCTATTTCCTCAGGGAACATCGCTGGATGTCCGTATTGTTTCATTTTCCGTTCGGGAGCAACAGACCATTTTCCTACAACCCATTTCTTGAATTCATCTGCGCTGATATCTATATCATTCGAGTTGCCGTTCTTTTTCATGTCTCCTTTACAGAATATCTCAATGAATTCCCAAGTATATTTCAGATAAGGATTACTTGGGCTTTTCCAGCTTCCCCAAGCCGTATACTTACAATTATAGTTGTTCTTTTCCCACATAATCTCACCTTTCCATATCAATTTCTTATCCATGAAATAACTACTTATTATGTGATGACTTGGAATATAATCAGAAAAAAGTGGTTGGACATTAACAACTATTCTTCCACCATATTTCAAAACCCTTATGCATTGATCAAACACTTTGAAAAGCTTTTTAAAGTATTCCTTCCAATCATATTGATCATTGCTTTGATTATAGTCAAGTCCGAAATTGTAAGGTGGAGAAGTGAAGACCATATCAATACAATTGTCAGGAAGTTCTGATAAAACTTTTTCGCTATCACCGCAGATAATTTTATCAACAAACTCTTTTGGTGGTTCATTTTGTATTTTCTCAAAAGATTGTCCTTTAGCATAAAAGTATTTACCTCTTTGTTTTTCTTTATCAGCACGATTTTTTACTTTTCTTTCTGTATTATAGTCAACATAGACTCTTTTTTTACCTTTGATTCCGTAACTCTTGATGTTTCTCACAGCATCTAATATAGTAATTAAGGGGTTTTCATGTTTTGATTTTACCAAGTTGAAAACAACTTTTTCCATCATAGAGAAGTCAACTTGTCTTAATTTGACTTCAATTGAATTTCCGTTAGGAGTTATCCTTATTTCATCAGGTTTGAACTGCTGGTTGAATTGTTGAACAAGAATTCTGTCTGTAGTTGATAGCGATTTTGTTGTGGGGATCAGTATTTCTCTAAACAATCTGTTTATTAACCTTTCCAATAGAAAAATTGCGAGCTATAACCTTAATAGTCATTTAACAGTATATCGCCCTGATATCCAAAAGAGTAGTCCCTGGAGCGCATACATTGTTTTCGAGATAAGCCTGAGCGCTTTTGCCGGGTACGCCTATCACCCTATTATTTTGGTTCCTGTTCTCTCTGGAAAGATGGACTGAACATACAAACCCCAGCAAAGAACCTAATCCTACCCCCTCAACTACGTTGTAACACCGGATAGCTTCCTCAAAGTCCACCTTCTCCTCCGCCTTTTCAGGAAGCTCCAGCGGAAACTTGAAGGTGTAAGTAGTGTCCAGAACTTTACTTTCATGCTGGGCAGCAACCGTTCTTCGCCATTTACGGGCGCGCTCCCCGCCTAAATATTTTCATTTGTGAAGCGGGGTAGTATTGTGTTCGGGCAAATAGCTCTTTCAGTGGTGGAATAGAGGCAGATTGTTATTGGTCAGTTAATCTAGTATACCTGCAATCTGGATAAGTCAATAAGGGTTGGCAGATATAGCATAAACGAGCAAGATATAGAATTGTCCTGGCTAACAAGATCATTAAGAAGGCGCGCCGCCTTCGGTATTAGAAATCAACGGGCAGTATCTGATCACTAATGGCATCGTGCAAGACGTGGTCTTTGGGACGTTCGTGCGTATGGCTGACGTTGCTGAGTGCAGTGGGTAACGTTTGACGTCTGGTAAATTGGCCTAATTACGCCCAATTAATTGAAACAAGAACGCCTTTAAACTTGAAGAACTATTGATGTTATATACTTACAACAATCGCAAGTTTGTTCTTGGGGCATCTAGAGTATGATAAATAACCCTTTTGGATTTATAAACGTACCCTCCACCTGGGAGGGAACTGATGCACTTATGCTCGGTATGCCTCAAGCTATGCTGAATGAGATGGTGAGTGAAGCCCGCCGCGTGGGGCAGGATTTTGGCAAACGGTTCTCGGAACTTGAGGACAGCGTGGCGAAGTGCAGGCACGACCTGGAGCAGGCGACTGGCCGCGGCAGGCTTTGCACCGAGGCGCAGTTGAAAGATTTTGACGAGATGGAGCCGCCTACGGTTTGCGGTGTGGATGGGACGCACGTCCGGGAGCGTATGTTATCGCGCGACATTGTGGCGGTGGCGGCAGTAGCGGTAGAGGGCATAACGCCCCCGAAGGAGAAACGGCTGTGGGAGACTCCCAGGCATAAGCTTATCGTCATAGACGACGCAAACCACCAAAATATACACGACATAAGGGACGGGTTGATGACCGGCTGGGAGATGACTCTCGCCTCCGACGCTCCCCACAAGCTGGTTATGATAGACAATAGCTTGCTGACGCCAGCAATACAGATAAATAATGCCGTCTACTCTGCCATGAATACTATGGATAAGCTTAGCATCGCCCGGAAGTTCGGAGACAACCTTAAGGGTTTCCTCAAATGCTTTGCAAAGGCGGTATCCAATAGTGGTACCGGAACGCTCTATCTGGCTGTACCGAAGACGTCCCAGCGCCGAGAACTGGGCTACAAGTTCGGCTGGAAAGAAGACTACAATGAGCGGGCGCTGCTTTCGTTGGTGCTTCAGGAAGGTGAATTCACTTATCCGATAGAGATGGGAAGATCGACGAAGAATCACGGAGGGAATACTCTTTTTGAGGGCGATTGGAGTGCCGCCATTGAACTGTTGGCTCATAATGGCGAAACCCTGGAGCCGGAAGTTATAGAGACTATAGAGGACGGTTTGGATAACGTATACGTGTCATACTACAAGCCCGCCCGTTTCCTACCGTGTTTCCGTCTAGAGATGGCCAAGGCGTCTGCAGACAACGTACACCGCTTTGCAGAGATTCTCAAATGCGTCAAGCACCAGACTGTCGCACCCGGCATAATAGAGCCTTTCCCGCTTTTCCTGGCGGATACCATGGCAAGGACTATGAACCGCTCAATGCAGTTTATACGCAGCAGCATCGTCCATTCATCAATACGGGACTACGCGGGGGATATGGACGGTATCCTGCTTATGCTTCAGCACTACCGAACCATGCGAGCAGCGGGAAGGACGACTATATGAGCCTGATAGAAGAGATGAATGACCTGCTGTTGGACGCCGAAGAGGTAGGCGTGCTGGGTTCGCCCTCGTCCAACACCTCCTTCTACCTGGATTTCCGCGAGGAAGCATCCAGGCAGAAACTGATAGGTGAAACGTTGATATTCAGCTTCAGTCAGGACGGTCAACACCTCTACGCTTTGGGACAAGTAGCCCACGTAACGCTACGGAATCCTTGGCATGAGGAGCCAGGCATACGCACGCTCATAAGGCAACGGGGAAAAATAAGCTCCGTGAGCGAAGTACAGGACGTGCACACCGGCTTGCTAGACGTAAACGCCGTGTTCAGCATAGACTCCAAAGATAACGTAGAAGGCGCGATATTGGGCACGGTTCCTCCGACGGGCACCATCCTCTACTACGTTAACGAAGATATCCTGCAAGGCTTACTCGCGGCGCACCAGGATAAGCTTTTCTACCTGGGACACAGTTACGGATCAGAATACAGGCTGCCTTTCCTGTTCCGTCATTTCGGAGCGGGCGAGCATGGGGCGGGCGAAGCCTACCATTTGGGTATATTCGGCAAGACCGGTTCGGGCAAGTCGGTGCTGGCTAAGATGATGTTGCTAGCCTACGCACGTCATAAGGATATGGCGCTCATAGTAATAGATCCACAAGGCGAATTCTCCAGGGATATCAATACCCGGAACAGCTCCGAAGGCTTTACCTTGCCGCTCGGACCACTACTTAAGGAGCTGCGCCCTGGTCACGTCCATACTCCAAACGTCACTCAACTGGCACTTGACCGATGGTCTCTTTTTGAAGACATACTCCAGGAGTCGCGGTTTATGGATAGAGTAAGCATACCTAAGACTAAGGACAACCGGGAACTTGCCACCGATTTGATACGCCGCGAGTTTGAAAAACAAAAAGTAAAACTCTCCGAACTTCATACAAGACAATCCTTTGACAAAGTATGGGAACTGCTGAATAGTCCGCAAGGTCAAAACTACATCTACAGGAGTGCGGCTTCTCTCGAGCGTTTCAGGAAGGCCGTTAATGCGATACAGGAACCGGAGCAAACGAGCTTATACGAGAATTATTGGCTGCCTTTGACAAACCTCTTTAAAACCGAGGAAAAAAAGAGAACTATAGAAAACACGCTGAATATAGTCCTTGACCAAAGGAAAAGTTGCGCACCGATAATAATAATCGATCTATCGGAGAGAGACACGCGGGAGTTGCTGTGGACGGAGAAAACAAAGAATATAGTGATAAAAAGGCTGATTGACGGCCTTGTAGATATAGGTCAAAGCTACTACAGGGAAGGCAAAAGCTGCAACGCCCTGATACTGATAGATGAAGCCCATCGTCTTGCACCTTCCGGCCCACTAGAAGAAGAGAACGCCGCTGTGAAGTCGGCGCTCGTGGACGCTATACGCACCACGCGCAAGTACGGTCTTGGCTGGATGTTCATAAGCCAGTCAATAAGCAGCCTCCACTCGGAGATTATCCAACAGCTCCGTATAAAGTTCTTCGGCTTTGGACTTGGCATGGGTAACGAGGGTAACGCTCTGGGCAACCAGATAGGCAACGAAGCCCATATGAACCTTTACAGGTCTTTCCCCGATCCGCACGCGTCATTATCAAAGGCGAATCGGCGCTACTCCTTTATGTCCGTGGGTCCGGTGAGCCCTCTCACCGCTTCAGGGCACCCCTTGTTCTTCAGCGCGTTCAACGACCCGGAAAGTCTGATAAAGAACAACGGTCTGAAGTATCCCCGGGTTGCCGCCTCCTCCAACGGAACCAGATAAATATGCTTGAGCATATGCCTTACCCAGAGGCGCTCAGTCTGTAATGCTTTTGCCGGCTTGTCGGCTACTGTGATAGGGCTAAGCCATACAGGTCCACTGGTTACCCAAATCTTGTAACGAGCGGGCAGTACGGTTACGCTTTTGTATACGGAACGTCTTTCAAGTTGCCTGCGTCATAGATTGCATCCCATTTTTCAAGGAAGGTCTTGTTCCACTGATCCGTCAGCGGGCTTTGCAGCATATCCCGGAAGACTGGCCAAAAGACTATTATGCCGTCAGCTCCGTCTCTTATAGCTTCGTAGGCAGTGATAGGCGAACGCACCAGCGCAGCCGTTATGTAAGGTCGGTTCGCCCATGAATCAAAGACCATTCTACATTCTCTGATAAGCCTTGTAGGATCTGCACCCACGTCGCGGTTCGGTTCGCAGAACGGTAGGACGTGTGTAGCGCCCGCCTGAGCGGCGCATACGGCTTGATTCAGTGTGAAAACGGTTGTGCAGAAGGTCTCCACTCCCCATTCCTTCAGCTTCGAGAACGCGTCCAGAGCGTACTCAGTGCAGGGTATCTTGAGGATGACGCGGTCAGGAGCCATATCGGTGAAGTGCCGTCCAACGTCCAACAGTTCCTGAGTGGAATGCCCGTCTATCTCGATAGCTACCTTTTTATCTGACAGGTTGAGGTATCTCTGAATTACCTTATCAATATGGCCGTACTTTCGAGTCATCTCCTCCAAAACTATGGTGTTGGTCACTATTCCGGCCGCGCCCCGTTTCATCCAAGGTGCCAAGTCCTCTGGGTCGCCGGCCAGCCATACAGCCGGGCTTGCAGACTTTTGTTGACGTTGACCTGGTGTATCGATACTCATAACTTTCTCCGTTCTTTTTGCACGTGCAAGGTACAAGGTTACTGAATTTGTAAGTCTGCCGAACGTTGCCGCTAAATAGAGGGCTTATATAAACCGTATAAAAGCAGCTGCAGAGCAGATATCCTATCGGAAAGTTTAGCCTTTATTACGAAGAAATAGCGAAGGGATGGGAACTTTATCTTTGAAGTTGATACTTGAAGCCCGAGTACAACTTAAGTTGTAGAGTTTGCACCTCTCCTATGGATGAGCCGTCGTCAAACGTCTTACACCTTCGTTTCTGATCGTAACGGGGTTCAGTGGTCATAATAAAACGAACGGGAGTCAGTACAGCTCATTTGCCATACTCTTTGCAGTTGGTTATGATATTTTTATGAAGTTACGGCATTTACAGGAATTTTAGGGAATATAACACGCTTTTTAGGCAAATATTTTCCTGGACGAATCTCAAGTTTTGGATTATGACCCTTACTAAAGCGTTTTAGTCGTTATGAAATGGATACGAGCAAAAGAGGCTGCCAGACGTCTGAGCGTTTCTGAGAGGACAATATACGCTTGGCTGCGCTCCGGACGCGTACCTGGCTGGAAATTGGGGAAGATGTGGATGATAGGCGAAGATGTCGTGGAGAATTTGACGTCTCCCTCACAGCTCTATCCTCCCACCCCCACTCCCTCAACCACTATCAAGTCATCGGTCTCCTCATCACTATCGGACCTGGGCGCAATCAAACGCATAGCGGCAGTAGCAACCGGAGCCGCGCGTAACGGTATAACCGCTGTGCTTGAACCTCGACATATTGGCGCTGAGGCTGGTGAAGCTATTGATGCGGCACTTAACGAAGCCGAGGGTGAAGTATGGATATTAGGCATAGGTCTTCCGGGTTTTTTCGGGGACGAAGGAAGGCACGCCTTCACCATTCAAAGGATGCAAAGGGAAAACCGACGTGTGCACATACGGGCTTTGCTTGTTCATCCGCTCAGTAACTTCGCTAAAGCACGTACCATACTGGAAACAGGCGGTAACGAGCTTAGCACCACCGCCTTAAAAGCCTCTCCAATTTACGCCTCTTCCATGCGAAGTCTACGGATCATCTCTTCAATGCGGGAACGTTTACTGGGAGGAGAGGACGATTTCTCCCTGGAAGTGGCTTTTACCGACTACTGGCCTTCGGTCCACATGACGGCTACCGAAACTCTCTGTTTCGTTGAGCCTTACCACTTCGGATTGCTTCAGGAACTGGCCAACGGCAGAGCAGAAGGAGCCGCTCCGGTCTTCGTTGCGAGCTCGTCTTCGTCGCTTTATAAGCTGATGATCGCCCATGCAAAGTACGCTTGGAGTGGCCAAAACCCTTTCATGCCCACATATTCCCCCGAACGAGTAAGACGAGAGCTTACAGAAATTTGAAATCTGCGTAAATTGCGAACGCTCAGGAAGAAGATATGCGGCAAATGGTATCGCATGCCTGTACCACTACCTTAGATTTACTATAAGAGGTTTGCTAGACTTCCATTGAGTCCCTACCTCATGGGCGCAGGCCGCGCTCTTTGGCGGAAAATTATAATAAAGGAGCTGATTTTATATGAGTGAGATACGTGTAGCTTTAGTAGGCGTAGGGAACTGTGCTTCATCGTTGGTACAAGGTATTCATAAATACTCTGAGCTGGACGAGGACAGTGAGACAGTCCCGGGTGTTATGCACAATGTCTTCGGAGACTACTCAATAGGCGACGTCCGAGTGGTCGCCGCTTTTGACGTGGACGAAGAGAAGATAGGACAAGACGTGTCTAAAGCTATACTCGCGTCAAACAACAATCCGCTCCGCTTTCATGACGTGCCGCACATGGGTGTACCCGTTTCCCGAGGCCCAGTTTTAGATGGTATAGGTGAATATCTATCAGAAAAGGTGCATACGGCGGAGTCCAACGGCTCTTCAAAACCCGTGTCAGAGGTGAGCGAGATACTGAAGCGACAAAACGTGGACGTAGTGGTCAACTATCTGCCCGTAGGCTCCCAAAAGGCTACCGAGTGGTACGCGGAGCAGGCGCTGAACAGCTCTTGTGCGTTCGTCAATTGTGTACCTGTGTTCATAGCTTCCAATCATAAGTGGGCGGCGCGATTCAAAGAGCGGCACACTCCCATTGTAGGGGACGACATAAAGTCACAGGTAGGGGCCACCATAGTCCATAGGTCGCTTGTCCGTCTCTTTGAGGACAGGGGAGTTCGCCTCGATCGCACTTACCAGCTCAACTTCGGAGGAAATACCGACTTTCTGAACATGCTGGAGCGCAAACGACTCAAGTCTAAAAAGATATCCAAGACGAACGCTGTAAAGTCCGAGCTGGAACGTGAGATAGAGACAGATGAGGTTCACATAGGCCCGAGCGACTGGGTTCCATGGCTTCAGGACAGAAAATGGGCTTACATACGCATGGAGGGAACTTCATGGGGGGACATGCCGCTCAACGTGGAACTGAAGCTGGAGGTAGAGGACAGCCCCAATTCGGCGGGAGTAGTAGTAGACGCCATAAGATCTGCTAAGATAGCTCTCGACAGAAACATGGGGGGACCTATTGAAGCTCCTTCAGCCTACTTCATGAAAAGCCCTCCGCTACAGTACCATGATGGTGACGCCCGACGTATGGTGGAGGAGTTCATCAACCCAGACTGAACCCAGCCGAACTGACTATGTGATTCCCACCAAACCTGGCCCAGGATTAAAGTAACAACCAGAATACGAATCGGTATAACATATAGCTCATGAGAATCGCCTTAGTCTGCCCGTACGACCTCTCCTATCCAGGCGGAGTTCAGACACATACTGCCGCATTAGGCAAGGAGCTGGTCTCAATGGGACACAAGGTCAGCCTATTAGCTCCCTGCAGCAAGAACAGACCCGTCCAGGATATATCCAATTTGCATTTGGTGGACGTCGGGAGTGCGGTCCCCTGGCCAGCGGCAGGCTCCATAACAAGGCTCTGGATCAGCATATGGAAGGAGTCCCGCCTGAAGGACTCGCTCTTCAACTCACACTACGACGTAGTCCACATCCACGAACCTATGATGCCCTTCCTCTCCGTGAGGAGTGCTTATCTGGCTAAGTGTCCTCTGGTGGGAACTTTTCATGCTTATAACGAAGGAGTTGGTAAAGCTTACGTCCTGTTCAAGCCTCTCTTTGGCAACGCTATCAACAAGCTGAAGGCGAGGATTGCGGTATCTGAGGCAGCCTTGCGTTACGTTAACAGCTACTTCCCGGGAGAGTATCAGGTTGTCCCTAATGGGGTAGACATATCCAGATTTTCCGTATCCAGACCGCGATCCAAACTCCTCAAAGATTCGTCCATAAACCTACTCTTCGTGGGACGCGCCGCAGAACCACGCAAAGGCTTCCAGTACCTGCTTGGGGCTTACTCTATCCTCAAATGGAAGTATCATAATCTGCGGCTCATAGTCGCGGGTTCCGAAGCTACAGACAGTCGATCGGAACGGCTCATGGCCGAGCGTGGCATAAATGACGTACTGTTTACCGGAGTGTTGCCACCTGAAGATCTTGCGGCTCTATATCAGCACGCCGATATATTCTGTGCTCCAAATACAGGACGGGAAAGCTTCGGGATGATACTTTGTGAAGCTCTGGCAGCAGGTATCCCTGTTGTAGCTTCCAATATTTCCGGGTTCCGCAACGTGGTGAAAGACGGCGAACAGGCGCTGCTGGTTCCACCAAAAAATGAACACGCTCTAGCACAGGCTCTAGAACGGCTCATACAGAATCCCTCCCTCCGTTCCAGGTTGTCAAACAATGGCAAGACCCATGTTGAAAAGTTCAGGTGGTCTAAAATCGCCGAGGAAATATCAGATATTTACGAATCGGTTATCCGCAAGACGACCGTCATAGCATAAGCTTCGAGTTGCGTACTCTTCAGCCTGTCCGTTATGCTTTGCGCGGGATATTAGCGCGTTGGTTTGAAGAGCCGGTCTCATCCTTCCTTGTTCGTCTTGGCGTAACCCCAGTCGCTTTGACAACCGCCGGACTGCTAGCGGCAGCCGGCGCTGCGTATCTCGCAGCTACGGGACAGTTCTGGCAAGCCGGAATTGTTGTGGCTTTTGGCGCGATTCTGGACTTACTTGATGGATCGGTTGCACGTCGAAGCAACAAGACGTCCCGCCGAGGCGCGCTCATGGATTCCGTTTTTGACAGGCTACAGGAGGGAGCCGTCTTGCTAGGGCTACTGATTTACTACACTGCCGGCGAAAATCAGAACCAGACGGCTGCAGTATTGACGTTCGTCGCTTTCATGGGCTCCGTTATGGTGAGCTACACCCGAGCTAGAGCTGAAGCGTTGGGACTTGCCGGATCCGCGGGCTTTTTCACCAGGCCGGAACGAGTGATCATAACTGTAGCGTTTCTGCTGGCCCAGACACCTGTCTGGGCTTTATGGATACTTGCAATAGGGACGTCCATAAGTGCCTTGTGGCGATTCACCGAAGCGTGGTTGGCGGACAAGAAAAAGGATAAAACCCATTACGAATCTAACCCTAAATCCTCACAATGAGTAAAGATAGCCGTTTTTCTTCTTAGCAAAAGGGTAGGTTATGCGCAAGGATTACTCATAAACGTCCGATTAAGGATTAACTTATATATTTGAACGGCTTACTATAAACTGGGGCAAATCAAAAAATAGAGTGATGTACCCTGTAAACACAACTGCAGAATGGAGTAACCGAACCAATGAGTGATTACACATATACACTTCCCGGCGATACTATAGAACGTCTGCAGCAGACAGCCGCTGATCACTTATTCATACACGGAGCGCAGACTAAAGACTGGCGCGGACAACTCAAGATATTCGTCAAGGGCGAAGGGGTATGGGTGGAGGATGCCGAAGGCAAACGTTTGCTGGACGCAATGGCGGGACTGTGGTACAAGGCAGCAGGCTACGGTCGGACGGAGATAGCCGAGGCCATATACCATCAAGCGTTAGCTATAGAGTCCCCGCCTTCCGGGTCCGCCCTACCATGCCAGATAGAACTAGCTGGGCGGATAGCGTCTCTATATCACGATAAGAACGCGCGAGTGTTCTTTACTTCTGGTGGCTCCGAGGCCGTAGAAACCGCCGTTAAGATGGCAAAGAAATGGCAAAGTCTGAACGGCAAGCCGGGCGCCTACAAAGTGGTGTCACGACGATATTCATACCATGGAGCTACAGCTATGGCGGTCAGCTTAGGGCGTGCTTTGGCCGCCGACCCGATGGGACCCGAAATGCCGGGAGCGCTATACGTAACTAACTGGGACTCGTACCGTGTCCCTTTCGGAGGCTCCAAAACGGACGCGGCGGTGAGGTGCGCGGATGAGTTTGAGGCGGCCATAAGACATGCAGATCCTAAAACAGTTGCTGCGATAATAGCGGAACCAGTATCCGCCGCGGCAGGCATACATCCCCCTCCTCCGGCTTACTGGCACAGACTGAGGGAAATAGCTGATAAGTACAATGTGTTGCTTATTGCAGATGAGGTAATAACCGGGTTCGGACGGACAGGCCGATACTTTGCTACTGATCATTGGAATGTGAAGCCTGATATCACCACCGTGGCAAAGGCTATGACCAGCGGATACGCACCTCTTGGGGCTGCCATAGTAACACAGAAAGTAGCTGATTCCTTCATAGGCGGACCTGATGAAACACTGAAGCATCTCATTACGTTTGGAGGACATCCGTTAGCGTGCGTCGCCGCACTTGCAAACCTGGACATATTCCAAAGGGAAGACCTTGTAGAAAACGCTGAACGTATGGAACCAATACTGAGAGAAAAGCTGGAAGGCATAAAGTCGCGTCATAAGATAGTAGGCGACGTGCGCGGTATAGGTCTACTATGGGCGATAGAGCTTGTAGCCGACCAAACGACCCGGCAACCGTTCCCTGAGTCAGCACAACTTGCACAGCGCTTACCCCATATCTTGTACGAAAACGGCATCGTCTCGTTTAGAGCCGGAGACGTAATATCACTATGTCCGCCACTCATTCTGTCCGAAGAAGAGGCAGACTTTATAGCGGACGCTCTAGACAAAAGTATAAAGCGTTTGGAATCAGAGTTATAAATTCGCCTCAAACCCGTAGATGAGACGCGAAAAACGGAACGACGTCTGATATCTTTGAGCGTTGGCTTGGGGAAGGCCCTATATGCAACCTAAACGTTCCTATACTGTGGTATCTTGAAGTACAAAATCCTACCTGTTATCACCTGATTTCAGCCCGATAATTGTTGAACGGAGAGCTTATGACTACCACCCCAGAGACTAATACTATAGAAGAGACAATTCACAGCGATCGCTTTGGCCCCGAGTCCGTATCCGAAGAGGTCGTCCTAGATGTAAAAAATCTCAAAACTTACTTCACTACTCGCTGGGGAACCGTCAAGGCAGTAGACGGCGTCAGCTACAGCCTTAGAAAAGGTGAGACTTTGGGAGTAGTGGGGGAGTCTGGTTCAGGAAAATCCGTTACCGCCCTTTCGGTAATGAGGCTCATCCCGTCGCCGCCAGGGGAGATAGTAGATGGCGAAGTAATACTGAACGGCAGGAATATCCTCAAACTGCCTGAGAAAGACATGACGCGTGTAAGAGGCGGAGAGATTTCGATGATTCTTCAGGATCCCTTAACCGCTCTGAATCCAGTTTTTACCATCAGGAATCAGGTTGGAGAGGCCATCTCTATACACCAGAACTCGAAAGGGGCGGAGCTATGGAACAAGATACTGGACGCCTTGAAGAAGGTGCGCATCCCTGCTCCCGAACTTAGGGCGAAAGACTATCCCCATCAGCTTTCGGGCGGAATGCGCCAGAGGGTCGTTGGCGCGATAGGAATATCGTCTGCACCGTCAGTCATAATAGCCGACGAACCGACAACCTCGCTTGACGTAACGATACAGGCCGCCTACCTGCGTCTGCTGAAACAGATACAGGCAGAAGAAGGGGTAGGAATAGTATTCATAACTCACGACTTCGGCATAGTCGCCAAAATGTGCGACAGAGTGGCCGTTATGTACGCAGGCAAGATAGTAGAAACCGGCGACGTATTCCAGATATTCAACACGCCGCGCCATCCTTACACGCGAGCCTTAATAGACTCTGTGCCCAAGTTGGAAGAGAAGACGGGACGGCTTCCGCAGATAGACGGTCAGCCTCCGCTCTTATATAACATTCCAAAGGGGTGTCCTTTCGCAGTTCGGTGCAACAGAGCCACTGAAAGATGCGAAGAGGAGTATCCACCTACGGAAACAACTCCAGATGGTCAACAGTACAATTGCTGGAACCCTTGGTAAATAAAAACTGTAAGTGGAGACCATAATATGGATACAGTTATCACAGATAAACCTACACAAAGTAACGTACCCGAAGTGCCAGGACTGCCTACTCCTATAAGCGAACCAATACTGCAGGTGCGTAACCTAAAAAGATGGTTCCCAGTAGGTACGAGTCTATTCGGCTTAGGGCAATCCAAGAGACTAAAGGCGGTAGACGGTGTAAGCTTTGACGTAAGCACAGGTGAGACGTTCGGCCTCGTCGGTGAATCCGGATGCGGCAAGACAACGACCGCCAAGTTGATACTAGGTCTGGAGACTCCTACTGCAGGGCAGATATTCTTTGAAGGAGAAGATCTTGCCAAGTCAGGTAGCGAAGCGCGAAAGCGGTACAGGCGATCAGTGCAGGCAGTCTTTCAGGATCCATGGTCATCTATGAACCCGCGCATGCGTGTCCGTAGCATCGTAGGTGAGCCTCTTGACATAGCTTCCCCAATGACGAAAAAACAGATACAGAACCGTGTCGGCGGGCTTATGGAAGAGGTCGGACTAAATCCTTATCAAGGCAACCTCTACCCTCACGAGTTCTCTGGAGGCCAAAGACAACGTATAGGAATCGCAAGAGCTCTGGCACTTGAACCCAAGCTGATAGTACTTGACGAGCCGGTATCCGCCCTTGACGTTTCCATCCGCGCCCAGATACTGAACCTGCTTGTAGATTTGCAGAGCGAGCACGGCGTCGCGTATCTGATGATAGCGCATAATCTCGCAACCGTCCGGTACATGTGCCACACCACGGCCGTAATGTACCTGGGGAAGGTAAGAGAGATAGGCAGAACCGAAGATCTGTTCACGGATCCACAGCATCCATATTCTCAAGCATTGTTGTCGGCGGCTCTCCCGTCTCATCCAAACATCAGACGGGAGGAGATTGTGCTTCAAGGAGAGGTGCCTTCCCCCCTCGATCCACCCTCCGGGTGCTCTTTCAACCCGCGTTGCTTCAAGAAGCTGGGAGACGTGTGTGAAAACAAGGAACCTCTCCTAAAAGTTTACAGAGCCAAAGACCACTTCACAGCTTGTCATATTTACGAACAGAACTGATACATTTACTGTCCGTTATCCAAGAAATAAGAAAGCTTATCGAATATGCGAACCTGGACAACTGAAGACATGCCATCCCAAGATGGAAAGACGGTAATAGTAACAGGAGCCAACACCGGTATAGGTTTCGTTATGGCCAAGGCTCTGGCAACAAAAGGCGCCTCTGTAGTTATGGCATGCAGGAGCGTGGAGCGTGGCAAGCGCGCTATGCAAAGCATCAAGACTGACGCTCCAGATGCAGACGTGGAAGTGATGCAGATGGACCTGAATAGCCTGGACTCGGTGCGGGATTTCAGTGAAAAGTTCAAAAAGGAACGTAGCAAGCTCGACCTTCTGATTAACAACGCTGGCGTTATGTTCCTCCGCGATCAAACGAAAGAAGGATTTGACGCCCAGTTCGGCATAAACCACCTTGGACACTTTGCACTGACCATGTTGCTAGTAGAATCATTGGCGGAGACTTCAGAACCTGGAATCGTAAACGTTACCAGCTCTGCGGAGTCATCTGGTCGCCGTGTGGACTTCAGAAAATTTGACCCTAAAGACTTGAGACTCAACCGCTTCTCGGGTTATTCGATCAGCAAGTTCGCAAATCTGGTCTTCACCGTGGAACTTCAGCGCAGGTGCATTGCAGCGGATAAGAACATCAGGTCAACCGCTGCCTCTCCAGGCTTCACCCGCACGGAATTAGGCAGAAATTCCAGTCGTATGTTTAGCCTGATGTCATTGGGAGGGCTACTTACGCACTCCGCGGAACATGGAGCACTGCCTCCGCTTATTGTGGCTACACGTGAAGAGGTAAAACCTGGAGATTACTACGCGCCCTCCTCATTCTTCAACCTACGAGGATCACCGACAAAAATGAAGGTCAACGAGAAGGCACTAAGCAGAGAGACAGGCGCTGCTTTATGGGAACTCTCCAAAAATGCAACGGGCTTGGATCTGCCCGATAGTTGGTACAACGGAAAGAACAAGACTTCCGCGTAAAAATTCACAGACCCAAAACCTGCCTCAATACATGTATACGTTTGTAGGCGGTTTTTCGTCACCCTCGCCCGACGTCTAGCCGGCCAGCGTTCTGCCCCACCTCACCCCAAGCCATACAGCGGCTATTGCCGCTACGTTGTTCAGCAGAATGTTCGCTGCCAACGCCTTCCAGGCTCCCGCACTTGCCAGCTGGAGGTTGTTGAAGGCAAAAGTGGAAAAGGTAGTCATCGCTCCCAGAAACCCTATAAACACCGCGTCTCGCATCGTTTGGCTTATCCATTCACGATCCGAGCTTGCAGACCACAGTGCGCCGAACAGGAAAGCTCCCACTACGTTTACAACAAGCACGCCCCAAGGAAACCCCGGCGCAATACGTGCAAACATGCTTGCCACCAGGAACCGGGACACAGCACCCGCCGCGCCACCCGCTGCTATTAACAGTAGCTTTTCCATTTGATCCCCGTCTCTCTACTAATGACTCTTGACTTGTTTACAATCACCGTAGTTGTAATCCAGGCACTTTACCCTTTTCACTTCATCAAAGTCCTGGCTGTATGCACAACCATAATTATAAAAAGAGTATCAAATCTGAAAGCCTACCCTGCCAAGCCTCTCCTATCGAGGAAAACGGGTAGCATTGGCGTATTCAGGACACGAATACGTTGAAAGGTATGGTAATCTGATACGGAAACTCCACCAGTCGCCGAAACAGCTGTATATAATAGTTATGAATTATGCTTACCAACTTTAGCTACATAAATGAGAACTCACAAGAGGTTGCTATGCTCTGCGTCTGTTGTTGTACAACGAGATACCGTCTGAGCGTGCGCTGTAGCTGACCACGATAAAGAACAAGCAAGCAAAACGCCCGACGGCAAACGCCTCGGGCGTTTTCTTTTTAACCAAAGCTGAAGACAGAACAATGGATACACTCAGGAGGAGAACACAATGACCACGCAGATACAAAGCGCTACGCCGAAACCTACCCAATCGGAGGAGTCTACGCTAAACGACCGTTTCGAGACGGCCGAACCAGCGGAGATACTTTCCTGGGCAAGCAACGCGTTTGGCCGTGACGTTGCTCTTGTCTCATCATTAGGACTTGAGGATATGGCGCTGTTCGACATGTTTTGGAAGATAAACCCCGAAGCACGCCTGATAACTCTGGACACCCTGCGACTACCCGGCGATACCTACGACTTGATGGACAGGGTGAAGTCCAGGTACGGCGTGGACATTGAGGCATTCTATCCAGACATGGAATCGGTCGCCAAGATGGTCAGAGAGAAGGGAGTCAACCTGTTCTATCATGGAGTGGAAAACCGTAAGCTCTGCTGCCATATTCGGAAAGTGGAACCTCTCAACAGGGCTCTGTCCGGGGTTTCTGCCTGGATAACCGGCCTGCGCAGGAGCCAAAGTTCGGGTCGCAACGGGATAAAGACCGTAGAGTGGGAAGCAGCACGCGGCACATGGAAAATAAGTCCGATTGCCAACTGGTCGTTCGATCAGGTACGCAACTATATAAGTGAGAATGACGTCCCGTACAACGAACTACACGACAAAGGCTATCCCTCTATAGGGTGTGCTCCTTGCACAAGAGCGGTCAAGCCTGGAGAGGACATACGAGCCGGCCGCTGGTGGTGGGAGATCAAAGACGACGCCAAAGAGTGTGGTTTGCACGTAAATCAGTCCAGCTGAACGTAAACTATTAACTAACGACCCTGGTCTCCGGCCGCAGTAAATAGCCACCAACAAGGAGGAGGATTATGGCCAAGATAGTCTGCGTTCTTTATGACGATCCCCTGGAAGGCTACCCGCCTAAATACTTGAGGGACGATATCCCTCGTCTGAAGAGCTATCCAGATGGACAATCTCTGCCTACCCCTAAGGGGATAGACTTCACGCCGGGCGAACTTCTGGGATGCAAGTCCGGGGAACTGGGCCTACGCAACTTCCTTGAGGGCAGAGGGCATACGTTCACGGTAACCACTGACAAAGACGGCCCCGACTCGGTGTTTGAGCGCGAGATGCTGGATGCAGAGGCGGTAATATCCCAGCCTTTCTGGCCCGCCTATCTCACGGCGGAACGGATAGCTAAAGCGCCGAACCTCAAGCTGGCTATTACCGCGGGCATAGGTTCCGACCATGTGGATCTGGAGGCAGCGGCTAAAAGTGGTCTCACTGTGTGCGAAGTTACTTACTGTAACAGCATAAGCGTCTCCGAGCACGCCGTTATGATGATACTGGCGCTTGTGAGGAATTACATCCCCTCCTACAGCTGGGCGGTCAACAACGGCTGGAACATTGCCGACTGCGTAAGTCAATCTTACGACCTGGAGGGAATGAAGGTAGGCATAGTAGGTTCAGGGCGCATCGGGTACGCCGTGCTGAAGAGGCTCAAACCCTTTGACGTGGAGCTGCATTACTACGACAGACACCGTCTGCCTGTTGAAGCCGAACAGGAGCTCGGGCTTGTGTTTCATCCGAATGTAGAGTCTCTGGCGAGCGCGTGCGACGTGATATCGGTGCATTGCCCTCTACACCCGGAGACGGAGCATCTATTCGACGACGAGATGATAGGCAAGATGAAGCGTGGAGCGTACCTCATCAATACGGCGCGAGGCAAGATATGCGACAGAGACGCCATAGCCAGAGCCCTGAACGAAGGACGACTTGGCGGCTACGCGGGCGACGTATGGTTTCCCCAGCCACCTCCTACAGACCACCCATGGCGTAGTGTGCCGCGGCACGGTATGACGCCGCATGTGTCCGGCACCTCTCTCGCAGCCCAGGCACGTTACGCCGCGGGAGTCAGGGAAATACTGGAATGCTGGTTTGACAACAGGCCTATAAGGGACGAATACCTGATAGTAAAAGACGGCAAGCTCGCGGGCGTGGGTGCGCACTCGTACAGCGAAGGCAACGTAACAGCAGGCGCGGAGGAAGCTGTAAAATTTGATAGGGGTGGAGTGACTCGCCCTGCTGGATAGTCTGCAATCCGCTTACAATAAATATTTGCCGCTAATCTATGGATCTATGGGGATCTAAGGGGATCTAAGGCATAAAACGCATCCTTTTTGGCTTACAAGCCCTTAAGTTCGCGTATCTACGGGATCGCGATAAAGACAAGATGAGAGAGAGAAGATATGAAACTTGAGACTATATGCGTCCACGGCGGATCAGAGCACGACCCGGCGACACAAGCACAGGCTGTACCCATTTACAGAACGACTGCCTACCTGTTCAAAGACACCGAGCACGCCGCCAACCTGTTCGGTTTGAGGGAGCTGGGCAACATATATACGCGGCTTATGAACCCAACTACCGACAGGCTAGAGAGACGAATGGCGGAGCTGGAAGGTGGCGCGGGTGCTTTAGCCCTGAGCTCTGGTACCTCTGGCGTCTTCTACTCTCTGATAAACATTTGCAGAGCGGGGGATGAAGTGGTCTCTGCAGGTGAGCTGTACGGTGGCACTTATACACAGTTCAACGACATACTCCCGCACCTTGGGATAAATGTTAAATTCGTAGACGAGAGCGATCCCAAAAACTTTGAGGCCGCCATCACGCCCAAGACCAAGGCTCTGTTTTGCGAAGTGGTAAGTAATCCATCTCTCAGGGTGGTGGACATGGAGGCGCTGGCGCAAGTAGCACACGCTCACGGTATCCCCTTGATAGTGGACGCAACATTTGCCAGCCCCTGGCTACAGCGACCTTTTGAGCATGGGGCGGATATAGTTGTCCATTCGCTGACCAAATGGCTTGGAGGACACGGCACGGGCATAGGAGGGGTGGTTGTAGACTCCGGGAAGTTCAACTGGCAAAGCGATAAATTTCCTCTTATGACTGAGCCTGAGCCAAGCTACCATGGCTTGCGCTGGGCTTACGATCTGCCCGAACCGTTAGCACCACTGGCATACATACTACGGATGAGAACCATACCCCTCCGCAATCTCGGAGCGTGCATAAGCCCAGACAACGCCTGGATGTTCATGCAGGGTATTGAGACTCTACCCCTGCGAGTGGATCGTCAATGCGAAAACGCCCTGACCATTGCAAAGCATCTACAGACGCACCCTAACGTCGAGTGGGTGCGGTATCCGCTCATAGACCACCCGAAAGAGTGCCGCAAGTATCTATCCGGCAGGGGAGGCTCCATCGTTGTGTTTGGCATAAAGGGCGGCAAGGAGAACGGTCGCAAGTTTATAGATTCCCTGGGGCTGTTTCATCATGTAGCCAACGTTGGAGACGCAAAAAGCCTGGCGATACACCCGGCGACCACCACGCATTCACAGCTGACGGATGAGCAACAGAAGGAGGCAGGGGCAGCTCCGGAACTGGTGCGCCTGAGCCTGGGAATTGAGCACCCTGACGACCTCATACAAGACGTGGATCAGGCGCTGGAGAAGTCCGGCAAGTAAGCGACCGTCCTTCTATTCGGCCAATGGCGACCGGCGGAAAGACAATCCGAACCGAAACCCGCTTCTTCAAGTTCGGGCCTTTCACCCTGCGTGCCGGTGGCACTTTGCCAGAGGTTACCCTGGCATACGAAACTTACGGCGAGCTCAACAAACAAAAGAATAACGCCATACTCCTGTTCCACGCAATGACCGGATCCCAGCACGCCGCGGGGTACAACCCACGCGTGCCGGGAGCGGAGAGGTTCTGGAAGGAGGAATGCTATACGGGATGGTGGGACGGCTTTATAGGGCCCGGTAAGGCGCTGGACACCGACAGGTTCTTCATAATATGCGCCAACTACCTGGGTGGTTGCTATGGAAGCACGGGGCCTTCCTCTATAAACCCGGAAACGGGAAAACCTTACGGATCTTCCTTCCCCTCCATATCGCTGGCGGACGTTTCAGCGTCTCAAGCCCGCCTACTCCAACACCTCGGCGTACACAAGCTGCACGCCGTTACCGGTGCTTCAACGGGCGGCTTACTCTGTTTATCGTTCGCAACCCTGTATCCCGAAATATCCGCCAAGTTCATATCTATAGCGTGCGGACCCTCCGTAACTACCCTCCAGAGGATACACATACTGGAGCAGATATACGCATTAGAGAACGACGCAAATTTCAACGGAGGAGACTACTACGATCAAGCCTACCCCACAAAGGGACTGGCACTTGCAAGGATGATATGCCACAAAACCTTCGTATCTATAAACACCCTCTCCAACAGAGCGGAGAGAGTCATAGGCCCGGAGGCTGACTTCTCATACTATAACCTCAATAGCAACATAGAGTCCTATATGCTCCATCAGGGCGCCAAGTTCGTGGGACGATTTGACGCCAACTCATACCTGCGCATCCTGGACATGTGGCAGAGCTTCAATATAGCTGCAGACGCGGGCGTAAACTCCGTGGAGGAGGCTTTCGGGCGAGCAAAAGAACAGGAGCATCTCATCTTCACCGTCAGCTCCGACGTGGCGTTCTATCCCGAAGAGCAAGACGAACTGGAACGGATACTCACGGCCGCCGGTCTCTCACCCATACATATAACCGTACACTCCGAAAAGGGACACGACTCATTCTTTCTCGAACCGTCTCTATACACGCCGCATCTGGCTTACTTTCTGGAAGGACGGCTAGGCGCCAGGTCTCAATTAGCGTCAGACGCCTAACCCTGACGCGTTTGACCGACGTTCAGCGAGCGACACGAGAAAGTATACGGGTCGTCTCTTCCAGGGAGCGGGACCTGTCCACCGTTTCTGGTCGTTCGTGCCCTATCTCCGAGTCTGCAACCATCTGGAAGGCCGCAGCCGCACCTCGGTGAAGGAAAGGGGTAACCCCTGCCGAGTCAAAAGTGTCCGCTATCTCCTCCATCTCCCCTACCCACCTGAAAGCCTTCGCCGAAAGAGAGTTCACGCTTTGCATCTTCTCCAGCATACCACCCTGGCTGAAGCCCAGCTCTTTTATCAGGTCGTCGTACAGACCAAGCCTTGCCGCAACCACCAGAGCGGACACGTACAGCGCAGCGGTGCCCTTTGTTAACGACGCGTAGCACATCTTCAAGGCGGACGCTTTCGCCCTGCCTTCGTCGCCTTCAATAACAGGCACCAAAATCCCTTTGCCATCCAACTGGGCGAGTATCGCCGCATGCTCCCCCGAAGCGTATATCCGGGGCGCGTTCCCTCTGGAGGGAGGAGCTCCTATTATGCCCGCGTCTATAAAGAGACCGCCCGCGTTCTCCACTACCTTACCTATTGACGAAGAAGTGTCAGGGGATACGGCGTTGCAGTCCGCAAAGGGGAGACGCTTGCCCGTAACGGATATAGCATCCGCCACCTTCTCCGCCACGCCCATAGCCTCCGAGGGTACAAGTATGGACATAATCAAGTCGCAGCGCTCCACAAGTTCCCGCAGAGACGGAACGTCCGAGAAGCCCGCGTCCGACGCAAGCTCACGCGTCCGCTCACTGCGACCCGATAAGCAGGTGAGCACCTCCAGGCCGTGTGTCTTCAGCACGGAGCCCACCTTGCCACCCATGTCCCCCGGACTCAATATGCCTACAGTTTTGACCTTTAGGTGCTTACTCATGGTTACGCTATTACACTTTCCAATTCAGACTGAATTTTCAAAAAATTGCATTGTAATATAATTTTATCAATCATAAAAACATATGGACAAAAATTGAAAGGTGCAACAATGGCTCAAAAGAAAATTTCCAAGGGTTATTTCCAAGAGATGGAGGATCGCAATGCTATGGGTGCATTCTCTCGCTTTGTCCGAGGCAACGTTCGCCTGCAAAAAGGGAAACTCGTGACTAAACGAGACATTGAGGAACGGCTAGCACGAATTGAGGAACGCTCTCGTCGTTATAATGATTGAACTAGAGATTTCTAGTGGATAATTCCTGTTTCTTATCCCGGATTTCCGAACTACGGATGACACCTGTTTGCTCTTGATTCGCAAAAAATGCTATCAAGCTTGCCAGCGAAAGTCAGAGCTCACGCAGTATCCTAAACGCCTCTCACGTACCCCGTTACTCTTCGTTGTAGCCAAGCACCTACCCATCATCGCTACTATAGTCTGATAGAGTGCCTCTTGCTCATCAAGAATCAGGTCTCGTACCGTCCCGACAAGGTCGGTGTTAAGATCTAATAGCTTTGTAGTATTCGGCGATCCATCTTCGCGCCTCTTCTTTGGTGTATGAACCGATAATTGCATCTCTATCTTCTGACGGTTCAGAATTTGCTGGCTTACCAACGTCCAGCATCAGTCGTTCTCGTAACCTTTCTTTGCATTCATCATTGGGCATAGGGCTCACAATATCATCAACATCTTCCTGATTCAGCCCTCCTGAGAAAGTTATATCGGATAGATCACTCTCTTTTCCGATTTTTTCTCTAATGACCTTCTCAAAAAATGTACCTCCTTGCAGTTCTGCTCTCCTTGTATCACGACCAACACCATGCAGTCTTGCTCCCCCAAGATTAGCATATTGCAATTGTGCATATATAAGATTAGCACCCTGCAGTTCTGCTCCCATAAGGTTAGCACCTTGCAATTTTACTCCCTCAAGATCAGCACCTCGTAATTTTGCGAACGCAAGATTAGCATCCTGCAGGTGTGCGGACGCAAGATTGACACCCTGCAGGTGTGCAAACCAAGTACTATCACTTTCTTTTTGCAGTTGTGCTCTCACAAGATTGGCACCTTCCAAGTCTACTGACGCAAGACTAGCACGTTGCAATTGCGCACTCTGAAGATCAGCACCCTGCAGCTCTGCACCTCTAAGATCAGCACCTTGTAGTTGCGCACCTCTAAGATCAGCCTTTCGCAGCCTTGCACCGATAAGATCAGCACCCTGCAGCTCTGCACCTCTAAGATCAGCACCTTGTAGTTGCGCACCTCTAAGATCAGCACCTTGCAGCTCTGCAAACAGAAGATTAACCTTTTGCAGCCTTGCACCAGCAAGATTAGTTTCCCGTAGGAAAGCTCTTCGCAAATTGATATTGCGATCCCTGAAAACCGCGTGGTCTTCCACAAATAGTAGGTTTATTAGGCTATGGACCTCTTCAGAAGGTTCTGATTTATACTTTTTCCTGTACTCCGTTTCACGCGTCGTCTGGCGGATATGGGCGCATAGAATATCCAAGGCGGTCTGACTAAGATCTTCTGTTGTTTGATCCGGGTCGCGGGTGTCTTTCGCCAGATGGAAAAGTTCGTAGGCACCACCTAAACGAACAGAGGCGGATGAATTCGCCAAGTGCTCTATGGCATTTTTCATCCGTTCCTGACGCAGACCTTGTTCTGAGTTTTCGTTGGCCCGAACCTGTGCACGTGCGGTGTCCTCCAACGCTTTAGCTCGCCTATAAGAGATAACAGCCCCTAGAGCCAGCAACGTACCACCTATACCGAATCCCAAGAATCGTAAGACGTCGCTCTTTTGGGATAGTCCTAAAAGCGGGTAAATCCACTCTGGGCTTGGCGTAGATAAGACAATGACAATAACCACAAGCAGGACAACGAGAATAGCCGCGAGCGATTGGACAAAGAGTTTTGAATCCAGTTTCAAACCTTTGGCACGGCGGACACTACGAGTCAGCCAATTTCGTGCGGTATGAAGTATGTTTTTTATCTCAATTCAACTTTGCGGATTAGCGTCTACTCTCCCCGCTGTGGTGGTGGACTGTATGGACTATAGGAAATCAGAGTGGATTATGAAGTGGGGTCTTTTTTATAGCTCATATACTCATAGCTTCGTTGTATTCGGCGATCCATTCTTCAGACTCTTCTTTGGTGTATGAGCCGGTAATTGCACCGCTATTTTGGGGCAGTTCATGACTTGCTGGCTTATCAACGTGCAACATCAGTTGTTTTCGTAACCTTTCTTTGCATTCATCACCGCGTTCACCATCGGGTATAGATTCCACAATAGAATTAACATATTTACGATTCAACAATCCTGAGAAAATTATACGGGATAGGTCACCCTCTTTTCCGATTCCTTGTCTAATTTTATTCTCAAAAGATGTGACTCCTGGCGGTTTTTCTCTCGCTATATCAGAATCAATACCTTGCAGCTGGGTTCTGGTAAGAGTAGCACATTGAAGGTAGGCGTACGCAAGATCAGCGCCTTGAAGATGGGCTGAATCAAGAGCAGCACATTGAAGGTGGGCTCTCCTAATATTAGCACCCTGAAGGTGAGCGTCTATAAGAATAGCACATTGAAGGTGGGCTTCTGCAAGATTAGCACCTTGAAGGTGTACTGACTCAAGATCAGCACTTTGAAGACGGGCGTCCATAAGATTAGCACCTTGAAGATGTACACCCATAAGACGAGCGCCTTGAAGGTATACACCAATAAGATGAGCACCTTGCAGTTTTGCACTCATAAGACGAGCAGCTTGTAGTTCTGCACTCATAGGACGAGTATCTTGCAGTTCTAGATTAGCACCTTGTAGGTCTGCTTCTGCAAAATTAGCACCTTGCAGTTCTGCATAATTAAGATTAACCTTTTGTAGCCTTGCACCGGCGAGGTGAGCTCCCCGTAAGAAAGCTCTTCGCAAATTTATATTGCGATCCTTGAAGACCTCGTGGTTTTGCACAAATAGTAGGTTTAGGAGGCTTTGGATCTCTTCAGAAGGTTCTGATCTATACTTCTGTATGTACTCTGCTTCGCGCGTAGTCTGGCGGATATGGGCGCATAGAATATCCAAAGCGGTCTGGCTAAGGTCTTCTGTTTGATCAAGGGCTCGGGTGTCTTTCGCCAGATGGAAAAGTTCGTAGGCACCACCTAAACGAACAGAGGCGGACCGATCTGCCAGGTGCTTTATGGCATTTTTTAACCGTTCCTGACGCAGACCCTTCTCTTGGTTTTGAGCGGTGTCTTCAAATGCTTTAGCTCGCTTATAAGAGATAACAGCGCTTAGAGCCAGCAACGTACCGCCTATACCGAATCCCAAGAATCGTAAGACGTCATTCTTTTGGGATAACCCTAAAGTCGGGTAAATCCACTCTGGGCTTGGCGTGGACAAGACGATGACAATAACCACAACCAGGCCAAAGAGAATAGCCGCGAGCAGTGAGACAAGGAAATTTGAATTCCATATCAAACCTTTGACACGGCGGATAATACGAGTCAGCCATTCTCGTGCAGTATGAAATATGTTTTGCATCTCAATTCAACTTGTGGATTAGCGTCTACTCTCTCCGTTATCGTGGGAGATTGTATGGACTATAGAGAACCAGCGTGGATTATGGAGTGGGGTCGGGTGGGTTATAGCTCATAATTTTGTTGTATTCGGCGATCCATTTTTCTGCCTCTTCTTCGGTGTATGGATCGGTAATTGCACCGCTATTTTGGGGCAGTTTAGAGCTTGCTGGCTTACCAACATGCGGCATCAGTCGTTCTAGTAACCTTTTTTTATGTTCATCATTGGGCATAGATTCCACAATAGAATCAACATTTTCCTGAGTCAGACCTCCTGAGAAAGTTATACGGGATAGATCACTCTCTTTGCCGATTTGTTGTCTAATATTATCCTCAAATATGAATCTCTTATTCCCAGAATCAACATCGCGCAGGCCTGCTCCCGGAAGATTAACACCTTGCAGTTCTGCTAGCATAAGATTAGCACCTTGTAGCTGTGCTCTGAAGAGATTAGCGGCTTGTAGCTGTGCTCTGAAGAGATTAGCGGCTTGTAGCTGTGCTCCGAAAAGATCAGTAAATTGCAGGTATGCTCCCAAAAGATTAGCGCCTTCCAGATGGGATCTCTGAAGACTAGCACCTTGCAGGTATGCTCTCTCAAGGTTAGCGCCTTGCAGGTATGCTTCCGAAAGATAAGCGCCTTGAAGCTGTGCTCCCAAAAGATTAGCACCTTGAAGCTTTGCTGTAAAAAGATGAGTATATTGCAGGCGTGCTGACCAAAGCTCAGCACCTTGCAGGTCAGCTCTCAAAAGCCAAGCACCTCGCAGGTTAACTCTCGCAAGCCTAGCACCTTGTAGGTCTGCTCTCTCAAGATTAGCCTTGCGTAGCCTCGTATAAGTAAGATTAGCACCTTGTAGGTCTGCTCTCTCAAGATTAGCCTTGTGTAGCCTCGCATAAACAAGGTTAGTGCCTCGCAGGTCTGCTCTCTCAAGATTAGCTTTGTGTAGCCTCGCACCAACAAGATCAGCTCCCCGTAGGAACGCTCCTCTCAAATTGATATTGCGATCCTTGAAAACCTCGTAGTTTTGCACGAATAGTAGGTTTAGTAGGCTTTGGATCTCTTCAGAAGGTTGGGGGTTATTTCCCTCCTTCTCCTTATCGTCTTGAGAAGGTCGGGGATTATCTTCCCGCTTCTCCTTATCGTCTTGAGAAGGTCGAGGGTTATTTCCCTCCTTCTCCTTATCGTCTTGAGAAGGTCGAGGATTATCTTCCCGCTTCTCCTTATCGTCTTGAGAAGGTCCTGATCCATACTCTGCTCTGTACTCTTTTCCGCTCGTAGTATGGCGGATATGGGCGCATAGAATATCCAAGGCGGTCTGGCTAAGATCTTCTGTTTGATCAAGGTCTCGGGTATCTTTCGCCAGATGGAAAAGTTCGTAGGCACCACCTAAACGAACAGAAGCGGATGAACTTTCCAGGTGCTCTATGGCATTTTTCAGCCGTTCCTGACGCAGACCCTGCTCCTGGGTTTCGTTGGCTTTAACCTGGTTTTTGTTGGCCTTAACCTGTGCGCGTGCGGTGTCCTCAAATGCTTTAGCGCGTATATAAGAGATAACAGCCCCTAGAGCTAGCAACGTACCGCCTATGCCGAATCCCAAGAATCGCAAGGCTTCGTTCTTTGGGGATAGTCCTGAAGTTTCGTTCTCTTGGGATAGTCCTAAAAACGGGTAAAACCACTCTGGGTTTGGTATGAATAAGACAACGAAAATAACCACAAGCAGGAAGACAAACAGGAAGACAAACAGGCCGGCGAAAATATATATGAGCAATGGAACAAAGAACTTTGAATCCCATTTCAAACCTTTGGCACGGCGGACACCACAAGTCCACCAATCTCGTACGGTATTACGTATGTTTTGCATCTCAATTCAACTTGTGTATTAGCGTCTATTCTTCCCGCCGTGGTGAAGGCGTAGGATAACCTTCGCTCGTTCTCTGAATACTCAACGCCTCTGACGTGCGCTGTTCTCTTTAGCCTGCCGGTTACCCACCATCGCTACTATAGCCTCATATACTGCCTCTTGCTCACCAAGAGTCAAGCCAAGGGCGTCAAAGAATACTCCATCCAATTCGCGGCGGTCTTGTTGGTTCACTTCCTCAAAAATTCGGAGTATCTTACGATTTCTTATCGTGGAGTATATACCTTCCCTATTAGATGCATCCAATAACACAGGCAACTTTTTAAGCCAGTATACGTCGGTACGAATCACTCCGCTCAAGTTTTCTATGCCTTCAGTTTCTATAAAAAGCGCTATCAGCGTTGAATTAAGGTAGGGGGCAAGCATGTCTCCACCGGCAGTGTTATAGATGATAAACAAGCAGTTACTAGCAAGGGTTATCCGATGATTCTCAAAACAGGCAAAGCGCGTTCTGTAAGCATCTGGCCATAAAAAATCAGGCGGTTTCCATTCACCCAGATCCCACCACCTAACCCGCCCTTTACAGCTGGGGCGATCATGAAACCTCTGGGACTCTCCCCACTCAATATATGCCAGCGCATTTGTGCCCGTAAGCTCGCTCTTATACTTATGGCACATAAAAACCTTGTTGACGAGTCGCGCCGGATCCACAAGAATGCTCTTGCACTCGCGCGGACTCTTAACCACGGGACGCAGGAACTCGTCCTCAACTCCCCACCGTGCTATAGCCGCGTCATCCAGATAGAAAAAGTTGTTTGCACCCGCCATGATACCACGGCGCACGTAGGTGATATCCTCAAGATTTACAAATTTACCTTCGCCTTTCCGCATAATCGTCCGGTAAATATCGGGAGCACGCAGATACTTGCCTCCCCACTTATCACCCTTATACTCTTTACCTTGCGTTCCAGCGGCGGTCAACTGTGCGTATGTACGTACTATCTCACGCCGCGACTGAGGATCGACAGCGGCCTGATCAATAGGGGCTTTGACCGTTATAAAGCGCGTTGTGGAGTATTCATCCGGGGCACCCTTCAACATTATATTGACAATCGTATTAATATCTGCGGTTTGAAACTCTCGCTTCATCTCACTATGGAATATGCTGATGCTGGTTGTGCTCTTTAGCAAACGATTTTGTAGAGGAGCACCGTATGCACGGTCCAGCCAGCCGTTAGAGCATATAAAGGTATGAACACCACCGTCGATCAGCAACTCCAAACCCCTCAAGTAGAAGTAGACGTACAGATCCGACTTTCCCGTGGCATCCTGAAACCTTTCCAGCAACTTCTTCTTATATTCGGGAGGCTTAATCCCCTCCTGCCGAACGTACGGCGGGTTGCCAATCACAATATGAAAGCCTTCGGTAACGCCAAACATCCATTCAGCATCAAACCAGCCGGCTTTAGATATCTGGTTGTAAGGATCATATTCGGCTACTAAATCAGCAGCGTCTTCGCTCCATTTATTGTTGAGCAGGGTCTGTTTCAAGGAAGAACGGACTTCCTTATCCTCATTCTTCAGCTCCAGTTTCTTTTGGCGAGTGCGGGCGGTGAACCAGTCGCGCCGAAGCTGTACGAGCTTCGCCTCCAGTTTCTCTATCTCATCGTCCCGGAAGCGGACCTGATCTCCATATTGCGGGAGCGTGGTCAGAGTGTCTGCCGCCACAAAACGGGTCTCCAGATTTGGCAACGGCTGAATACCGTAGTTCCTCTGCTGGTTTTCGTTAGTCTCCTGTTCAATAGCCAGCGAGATGAAGAAGCGGAGCTTGGCTATCTGGCACGCCGTAGGCTGTATGTCAACGCCGTGTATGACGTTCTGTATCAGGTAGAGCTTTCGCCCGAAGCTTCCATAACCTCTCTCCTCGGAGAAGCTCATCTCTACCGCCTTGGCAGCTTCCTCACGTGCATTTGGGTCTTGGATGGACTCCGTCTTTTCCAGCTGTTTCGCCTTCCACCTCTCGTTGCGAGGGTCCAGCTTGGAAAGCACCAGAACCAGCTTATGCAGCATCCCCATAGGGAATGCTCCGGATCCGCAGGCAGGGTCGAGAACCTTCAGGTCGTCTATCACCTGTATAAGCTGCTCAACCTCCGGTTCATCTATCAGATGACCGGCCTGCCTGTTCCTCTGTTTCACGTTTGCGAGCGCCGTTGTTTCATCCTGGTCGAACGCCAGCAACAGACGCAGCCGCTCCTCCAGCCATCCCCTGTCGCCGTCGTAAGGCTTCACCTCCTTCAGGAAACAGGCGAGCAGCGCCTCGTCCACCATAAAGTCCACCACGGCCCTGGGGGTGTAGTATGAGCCCGTCTGCTTACGGGCGGTGTCTTTGGTTTCAGGGTTGTAGGCGGCTAGCAGGTTCTCAAAGACGCGTCCCAGCAGTTCAGGATCCAGGGCTACCTCTCTGTCCAGCGGGGTGTTCTCGCTTACAGTGAACTTGTAGCTGTGCAACAGATTGAACAGTCCGAGGTGTCCAAAGAAGAGGCGGGCAGGCACCTTAAGGTCCTTGCCTTGCGTGTCTATGTTGTCGGTGAATGCGTCGATGCGCCGTCCTCCGCTCCGGACTGCCTCATAGTCGTCCAGACAGTCGAACAGACCTCCATTGACGAACGGAACGGCCTTCAGCTTGCTTACAAACCCCTGCGGGTCGGACAGCAGGGATTCATAACGATACATATTGAAATCCCTGTACGTTGTTCGTTGTTTACTGCTGAAGCCTCTGCTTGTGATCTCAGTGTTGAGTGTGGCAAAGAACAGGTTCTGAAGGACGGTTCTGTAGTATTCGGTTCCATCTGATACGTAGTGCCTGAGTGCCTTCTTTGCAAACCTCTCCTCAAACAGCTCCTCTGGCATAAGCCCCTTCTCTTTCAGGAACCATATAAACAGCAGGCGCGTAATCATCCTTATGACGTGCCGTTCAGTGTTGCCCTTACCTTCGCCGTCGTCAGGGAAGCTGCAGATACTAACGGCACGCTTGAACCATTCAAAGAGCTCAAGGTAAAACTTACGGTTCAGCTCCTCTGTGTCAAGGGCGTCCAGCCAGGCGTCCAGCAGACCGTCAAAGTTTGCGGGTTTGCCTTGTGTTTCTATCCATTTGAGACGGTTTGGGAAGACAAGGTCGCTAATGACGTCTATGTGCGCCCTGTGTGGATCCGCGGTGCTTATCTGCCTGATGAGTGAGACGCTTCCGAGCACGTCTCTGTTCTCGTCCCGCTTGTTAGGCCGACGGTGGACAAACGCCAGGGTGGTGAGCTTGTCCTCTGTTCGAAATAGCACTACGACGGGTGAGTTGATCCTCTTGTTGACCTCCCTTGTGAACTGGACGTAGCTGCTGCGCGGATATGACGCTTTTTTGAGCTCAACGGCGGCAAAGACGAAGCTCTTGTTGTTGCCCTTGTCAAAGGGGGATTCTTCTCTTACGAGTCCATCAAACAAGCCGGGTTGTCTGGGCTGTATATCATCGGAGGTGATCTGGAACAGTACCCGGACGGACTTGACGCTGCTGCAGAACTCCCGCCCGGATTGTGTGTCTTCGTTCTGGGCAGGGAAGTCCTGAATGAACCCCTGAACCGTACCTGACTGTCCCGACAGGGTGCGGTCGCTGTGGTATCCGAGGGTTTGCAACAGATCCCGCGCCCGTTCTCCGACGTCACCGCTCGCCATTGCCTTGAGGGCGGACTGTATCTGTTCTTTTAGGTTAGCGTCGTTCATTGGGGTGGGTTAGGTTGGGGGTAGTCAGCGATCCAGGATAACCATCAACATTTTCACTCCATTTATTGTTTATCAGGGTATTTTTTAAGGAAGAACGAACTCCTTTGTCCTCATTCTTCAGCTTCTTTTAGCGAGTGGTGAACCAGTCGCGTTGAAACTGTACGAGCCTCGCTTTCTAGTCTCTCTATCGCATCATCCCGAAAGCAGACTTGAGCTCTATGTTGCAGGAGTCCGGTCATCAGGATACCTGCCTTCATAAAACGGGTCCCACATTTGGCAAGGTCTGAACACCACATTTTTCGCCTGATTTTTTGTTAATCTCTTTTTTAATAACTTCGCTCTAGGGAGATCGAACAATATCTTTTTGTATTTATAGTTCATAGCCTCTTTGTACTCGGCAATCCACTGTTCTGCTTCTTCTCTAGTGTAGGATCCGGTACATGCTCCGCTGTTTTGGGGCAGTTCATTGCTTGCAGGCTTGTCAACGTGTGGCATCAGGTTTTCTCGCAGGATCTTTTTTGATTCTTCATCGGGCATACGCTCCACAATAAAATCTATATTTTCCTGAGTCAGACCTCCTGAGAAGGTTATACCGCATATATCACTCTCTCGATCAATGCCTTCTCTGATAATTCTTTCAAATGTTCTAGTATTGTTGAAGAAAAAATACTCTGAGGTAGCCCCATGCAATTGGGCACCTGCAAGGTTAGCACCCTGCAATTGGGCACCTGCAAGGTTAGTCCCATGCAATTGGGCACCTCCGAGGTTAGCACCCTGCAATTGAGCATCTCCGAGGTTAGCACCCTGCAATTGGGCATCTCCGAGGTTAGCACCCTGCAATTGGGCATCTCCGAGGTTAGCACCCTGCAATTGGGCACCTCCGAGGTTAGCACCCTGCAATTGGGCATCTCCGAGGTTAGCACCCTGCAATCGGGCACCTCCGAGGTTAGCACCCTGTAAATTTGCTGAGCTAAGATCAGCCCAGTGCAATCGGGCATCTCCTAGGTTAGCACCCTGTAAATTTGCTGAGCTAAGATCAGCCCAGTGCAATCGGCCACCTCCAAGGTTAGCGCCCTGCAATTGGGCATCTCCGAGGTTAGCCTCCTGCAATCGGGCACCTCCAAGATTAGCTCCTTGTAGATTTGCTGAGCTAAGATCAGCCTCCTGTAATCGGGCACCTCCAAGGTTAGCTCCTTGTAGATTTGACGTACTAAGATCAGCGCACTGCAATTGGGCATCTCCAAGGTTAGCCTTTTGTAGATTTGCCGCGCTAAAACCAGTCCATCTAAGATTAGCTTTGTATAAATTTACACCTATAAGATCAGCTTCGCGCAAATAGCTTCCTTCCAAGGCAATGGAGCAATTTCTGAAAATCTCGTGTCCCCGGGCAAATAGCAAATCCAGCAGGCTTTGGACTTCTTCTGAAGGCTTTGATTCATACCCCGCTATGTACCTCTTTTTGCTCGTTGTCAAGCGGATATAAACACATAGAATATACAATATGCTCTTTAGTTTGCTTGAGTCTGTGAACCAGTCGGACAGATCGTCATAGAATCGCCGGTTCAGCTGGCCGTCTCTAAAATCAGCTCCTTGTAATTGGGTGCCTTTAAGATTAGCCTCCTCTAATTGGGCACCCCCAAGGTCAGCCATCTGCAGCTGAGCATCTCCAAGCTTAGCTCCTTGTAGATTTGTTACGCTAAGATCAGCCTGTCTAAGATCGGCTCCGTGCAATTGGACGTCTCCAAGATTAGCCCCCTGCAATTGGGCACCCATAAGCTTAGCTCCTTGTAGATTTGTTACGCTAAGGTTAGCCCCCTGCAACTGGGCGCCTTTAAGGTTAGCCTTCTCTAATTGGGCACCCCCAAGATTAACCTCTTGTAATTGAGCGTCTTCAAGATCAGCCCGCTGTAGCTTTGCTAAGCTAAGATCAGCCTGCCTAAGATCAGCTCCGCGCAACCGGCTTTCTTTCAAGTTAATGGAGCAACCTCTGAAAATTTCGTGCTCTCGGGTGAATAGCAGATATAGCAGGTTTTGGATTTCTTCTGAAGGCTTTGATTCATACTTTTCTATATACCTCCTTGTACTCGTAGTCAAGCGGACATAATGACATAGAATATCCAGTATGGTCTGCCGTTTACTTAAGCCTTTGAACCAGTCGGACAGATCATCGTAGAATCGCCGGTTGAGGTCCTTTAAGTTCAAGGCATCAAGCCAAGCGTCAAGCAGGCTATCAAAGTTGTGCGTCTTACCCTGTCTCTCTATCCATTGCAGACGATTTCTGAGTGACAAGTTGCTCATCACTTTGATGTGTACGCGGTACATTTTGGAGGGATTTACCTGCCCTATAAGGGAAATTTTCTCGCTCAGCACGTCAAGGGTTTCGTCTTGCTTATTAGGACGACGGTACACGGACGCCAAGGTAATCAGGTTGTAAGCCGTTCGGAACAAGACAACAGCTGGCAAACTAACCCTTCTATTTATTTCCCGTGTAAATCGTGAGTACTGTGAGTGTGAATAGGACATTTTGTTAAGTTCGACAGCGATAAATATGAAGCTCTTGTTGTCGCCTTTCTCAAAGGACGATCCGCCGTCTAATATGATCTCAGGAATGCTTGATGCGATATCGTCGGCGGTTATCTGGAACAGCACCCGGACAGACTTCACGCTCTTGCGAAACCTCTCCTCAGACTCAGTAGACTCAGCACCTCTGTTCTCAGCTGGAAATCGTTCAATGAATTCATCAACTCTACCGGACTGGCCGGGCAGAGTGCGATCGCTACAATACCCTAAGGCGCGTAGTAAGTCTTGAGCTCGCTCGCTGAAGTCACCGTCCGCCATTGCCTTGAGGGCGGACTGTATCTGTTCTTTGAAATCAACGTCGCTCATTGGGCGTCTTGTTTAGGCGAGGGAGGTCGGATATCACAGCGTCGTTGTACTCAGTAAGCCAGGGCTAAAACGTGTACCTCTTATCTTGGATCAGCTTTTCACCCTTCAGGCCGAACAACCAACCACGTTACCAGCTCAAAGTCCTCCAAATTGTTTGGGGTTTCAGTAGATCTGGGCAGCGTGAAGTCGCGCCGCCCGTCCCTTCCCAGTCCAGCAGTTTGCCTCTTCTCGTGTGCCTGGCTTATATGCAGGACTGTCTTGTTGAGCAGTTTGTTGTAAAGCTCCATACGTGCACCGTTCTCGGTTACGTTGTTGAACTGGTCGCACAGCTCTTTTATATACTTGCCTTTGCCGTATGCCGCTTCCTGAAAAAGTTTCAGTATTTGCATGACGTTGGCGCATCCATACCGTATATCGCCGTTCTCTCGTACGTAGACCAGGTAGAAAGGGTGCAGCGCACTGGCGGAGCTGGTCCGCTTGTCTTTGCTGGCGTTTCGTTGACGCAGCACCCATATCACCCCCGGTTCGGGGTCTTTGCAATCGGTTACAGCATAGACGCCGGCTGGCGCTCTTTCAAGTTCCTCCCTGTTCTTCTCCAGATACTGCAGCAGCTGGTGTATGAAGGTATCAAAAGTGAAGTCGGTCATAACCACGTCTTCATCCGAGTCGTCCAGGTCTGGGATTTCCTGAAGGAGTTGCTGGATATGTCTGTCCCGAAAGCTGGTATCGCTTTGGATGGCTCCCTGCTGATCTAACAGGTTCTCGTCTCCCGTTGCTACGGTGTCTACGAGAACCATCCGCGCCTGGACGCTTGTCTGGAGTCTCAGATACTTTTGCATCTCTTTGGTAGGCCAGTAGTTGATCATATAGACCGCCCTACTCCGGCTTCCGATACGGTCTATACGTCCGAAGCGCTGGATGATGCGAACCGGGTTCCAGTGGATGTCGTAGTTGAGGACGGTGTCGCAGTCCTGCAGATTCTGCCCTTCGGAGATACAGTCAGTAGCTATAAGAATATCTATCTCTTGCTCTTCACTCCGGTCTGCCTCTTTTCTCTGTCGGGCTATGGGCGCAAAGTTGTCCAGGATGAAGTTGAAACCGTTCTTGCCGGCGGTAGTGTAAGTAACGTCGCCGGTCACCATTGCCATATTCAGTTTCAGGCTGTCTACAAGCTGCTTCAGGTTTTCATAGAGATATTGGGCTGTATCCTTGAAGGTGGTAAATATCAGTATCTTACGGTTTTCTTTGCCGTCCTTATTAATTGTAGGGTTGTTGATTCGGTGCTCGATCTGCGACTTTATCTCTGCCAGCTTACCGTCCCGCTCTACCGTAATCTGCTTTACTCTCTCGTATACCTCTGTAAGGACGGCTTTGTCCTGGTTCAGGTCGTCTCTCCATCTGGGTAGGTCAATATCTGATAGATGGTACGGATTACGGGCACGATTGACTAAAAACTCGTCATCGTCATCGTCGTCGTCTGGCAGGACGTCTAACTCTTCGTCCCGCGTAAGTACTTTGTGTTCAAAGCTCTCTATCTTCTCCAGCATGCCGTCGATCTTGCCTATAGTACGTCCTAAAGTCATTGTCAGAGAGTGTGCAGAGCTTTCCAACCGTTTAAGAAAGTTGATACGTATCATCCCTATCAGAAACCTTTCACGGTCGCTCCGACTAAAGTGGTGCTTCCTTCTCTCCTCCTCTTCCAGCTGCTTCTTGCGCTCCTCGCTGACTATATAGCTGGACGGAAGGTATATCGAGAGTTTAAATTGAGATATCTTGTCTGACATGTCATCGTACGACAGCTGCCCATACAGATCTGTAGGAGGATAGACCGTCTTCGGCCTCTCACGGTGGGGGAAAGAGCCTATGCGTTTTATCTCTTCGCTGTAGAAATCTCTAATGTGCCTTCGCGAGCGTGATATAGATACTGCACCCAGGAGGCGATAGAATTCGCTACTCAGCGCTCCAAGGAGTTCGGCTTTATTCCCGGCCAGGCTACTCTGCCACTCTTCAAACCGCCTACGCGCCTGTTCAATCACTGTGCCGATATCCGAAATACCCAGTGTCTCTCGGAAGTGGTCTCTACGCTTTTCTGTCATGATGTAAATCTGGTTGCGCAGGTCTTTAAGGGAGGTGTTGACCGGCGTAGCGGACAGCATCAGCACTTTAGTAGAGACGCCCTGCTCTATGACCTCGTCAAGCAGACGTCGATAGCGTCCGCCTCCATCGTTGCGGAAGTTGTGCGACTCATCAATGACAACAAGACCGAAGTTTTCCCACTGGAAATCAGCGAGGTTGATATCGCCGGAGTATCCAGAGGTGCGGGAGAGGTCGGTATGGGAAAGGACGGAGTATAAGAATCTGTCTTCCTGGAAGGGGTTTCCCCTATACCGGTTCGTAGCCTGATAAAGCGCCCAGTTGTCTCGCAGTTTACGCGGACAAAGCACTAGCACGTTCTCGTTTCTAAGTTCAAAGTATTTGATAACAGCCAGCGCTGTATAGGTCTTGCCCAGACCCACGCTGTCGGCGAGGATGCAACCGTTATGGCGCTGAAGACGAGTTATGATGTTCTCGGCTCCATCCTTCTGGAACTTGTAGAGCGTCTTCCATATTTGGGAGTCGTAGAGGCTCGCCTGTTTGAGTTGCAGTTCTCGGTGGGATCGGGCATCAAGCTCCTCACGGAACAGTTCGTAAAGGGTCTTGAAGTAGACGAATTCAGGAGAGTACTCTTTACCCACCCTTTCGAGAGCGTCCAGCACGCGCTGTTTGACGTCCTTCGTCAGCTTGCCGTCCTTCCACACCTTGTCAAACCATTCCCGCAGCTCGGTGATGACGTCGGAGTCTTGAACTGCCAGATTGATTTCCATGTTGGGGTGCTCACTACCGCCCAGTCCTCGCTTAGTAAAGTTGGAGCTACCTACAACGGCCGCTGTGGAGCCGGGAGATTTAGTGAGGTACATCTTGCCGTGCAGAAAGTTTGACTTAACGACCGAACGTATCTCTACCTGATCGCGACGTACCCAGTCGGCGCACCTCTGCGCCAGGTACTTTTGCCTCAACACATGGTTGGGTATCAGCCCATTTTCAGTTATCGAAAAGGATCTAAGCTCCTTTTCATTTGGGTCAAGGTGCCCCACGGAACGAGGATCTCCAAAGAGAAACTTCACCTTACTCACGTCGTCCAGCACGTCTGCCAGCAATCCGTAGCCGTAAATGCTGAAGTACGCCGACACTATCCGAAAGTTCTCCGCGTAGATTAGCTGCTTCTTCAGATAGTCAACAACCGTCTGCCCTTGGTTGTCTAAAAGGTGCTTGTAATCTATCGTAGGCTGTAGTGATTTGGTTGACACTGTTTGATATCTTTCTCTTTCTGGTCACTGTACTGACGGCCAAAACAAGATTAGTTTAACGTTTACCGACCGAGGGGTAGGCGAATACATTCAATAGACATATTACCTTACAAAAGCGGCTATTGCGGCAAGTTTCACTGCGCATCGCTTTTTGATACCGTGTAACTGTTCCGCACTGTACACGCGTACATCATGTATGCGCGTACATTTAAGTAAGATTAGGTTATGAGTAATGAATCGCCGCCAAGAGTTATTGATTCGCCCATAGGAAGGAAAAGAGGTTGGACTGCCGTGAGAGCAGCCCTCCGAGGGGGGCTTTGGGGGGGTGGAGCCGGCGTCGTGTTCCTGACCGCTTACGCGATAGCGGGTTCTATGTTTTGTGTTGGTCTTAACTGTCCGAGCTGGCAGTCATACGCTATATCCAGCGCGGTGGGTCTCGTGGGGTTCGTCGCTGTAGGTGCTATGATAAGCTGGGCACTTTACAGCTCCTACCAAATGTTTAAAGTGGAGTGAAGATGCAAGGCAGGGTTGCGTTTCCTTATAATTCGTAAGTCCGGCTGTCTTATAGCCGAGATATGTAATAATACACAATCAGGGGATAAATAGAAATATGATTGCAAACGAGCTATTTGATTTATTGGTAATAGGCGCGGGGCCAGGCGGCTACCACGCGGCTATACGAGGTGCCCAGCTGGGCATGAAGACCGCAATAGTGGAGATGGATGACGGGACGGGTATAGGTGGTCTTGGAGGTGTATGTCTAAACTGGGGCTGTATTCCCTCAAAGTCTCTGTTGAAAAACGCAGAGTTGGTAAACCACATGAAGCACGCTGAAGAGTGGGGCTTTACACTTGAAGGCTTTCACGCCGATATGTCTAAAGCTGTAGACCGAAGTAGAGCAGTGTCGGATAAGCTGACGAAGGGTATAGGTTACCTGTTACGTAAGAACCGTATTGAGTTATTGCGCGGCAAGGGACGTCTCCTTTCTTCAACGCAAACGGAGATAGAGGGTGTAGGTACTGCCGTCTCCAAAAATATCGTGGTGGCTACGGGAGCACGAGCTAGAGGTTTGCCCGGGATTGAGCTTGACGGTGAAAAAATCATATCCTCCAGAGAGGCCCTCGCCTTAAGGGAAAAGCCAGAGTCAATCTGCATCATAGGAGCTTCCGCCATCGGGTGTGAGTTCGCGTACTACTTCAACGCCTATGGAGTGAAGGTGCTACTGCTAGAAGCCTTGGATCGGATAGTACCAAAAGAGGACGTTGATATATCAAAGGAACTTGAGAGGAAGTTCCGCGAGAGCGGGATTGAGGTGAGCGCTCCTGCAAAGGTGCAAGGCGTAGAGAGTTCAGCGCAGGGTAAACCTATCGTCATATATGAGGTAGAGGGAGGTGTCCAAAGGTTTGAGTGCGACAAGGTTTTGCTCGGGGTAGGTATTCAGCCAAATACAGACGGTATAAGGCTTGAAGAGACGGGAGTGGCTCTCAATAACGGCTTCATAGAGGTGAACGGGCATATGCAGACGGGCGTCACAGGTGTGTACGCGGTAGGAGACGTTACAGGTAAACTACCTTTGGCGCACGCGGCGTTTGAGCAAGGTGTTATAGCAGCAGAGACGGCGGCAGGTTTGAGACCACGTCCGCTTGAGGACTACTCGGCTATCCCCAGATGCACCTACTGCCAGCCGGAGATAGCAAGCATAGGCCTTACAGAGCAGGAGGCACGTGACAAAGGTATAGAAGTCAGGGTGGGCAAGGCGCCATATCTTGCCTCAGGAAAGGCGATAGCGATAAACAGTCCGGACGGCTTCGCAAAGATAGTAACGAACGCGGAGAGCAGTGAAATATTAGGAGCACACGTCATAGGCGCAAACGCTACCGAGATGATAGCAGAACTAGGGATGGTGTCTTACCTTGAGGGTACCTCGGAGGAGTTGCATCGTATGAATCACGCGCACCCGACCCTGTCAGAAGTGCTTAAGGAAGCGGCCGCAGCTGTGTCCGGGGAGGCGATACATTTTTAGACTCCCAGCTTAATCTATCCGTATACTACAACAAGATGAAAAAAGCAATAAAGAAAGTTTGGCGGCTAGGCATCAACCTAAAGAATGATCTAGTAATCCAAAGAATTCAAGATGTCAGAGTTAAGTTGTATGCAAAAAGAACAGGACATTTTCTGCCAAGAGTATCACTGCCCAGGTATTCATTAGATAGATTGAATTCGTTGCCTTCCTTACCTGAAATTACACACACTGCAAATTATTCGGCGGATACATTCAGTACATTGGACTCTATGATACTCGCCAAACTTCAATTACTACAATTTAGAATTCCTTTCCAGGAAGCTAAATTTCTTATACTTAATTCATCACGCCACGGGTTAGGATCAATTCTAGATTGTTTAAGTAAAGGACTTGTCTATAGTTATCTATATAATCGAACACTTCTATTGAACGATAAACCTCATGCTTACGATTTTTGTTATGAGCCTATATCCATACATTCTTTGAAAGAGATTAACAATGGATCTATATATACTAAAAGAATGAATTTTTTACCACAAAAGGAAAGAATTGTCAGTACAAATATTTATAAACTCGTTTTTTCACGACCCCTAAATAGATTTTTAAATCCTGTCCACCCACTACCTTTACCACTAGGTTTACTTTATATTCAAGGACTTATTTTAGGATCTTTCCTTAGCCTAAAACAAGAATACAAAACGCATATTAGAGAAAAACGTAAGGCAATTGGGTTCAAAAATCCGATTATTGGTGTTCACATACGACAAGGAGATATACTATATAATGCTAATCAGCAAATACGTAACATCCCTTACAAAGTATATATGGAAGTAATTGAATACCTCGTAGATAAAACTGGCATTAAGAATGTATTTATAACTACCGACTCAGAAGATATTATTCAGCAATTGCCTAAAGATTCAGGCATAGATTTTATCTATGATGATAATGAAAAACGCTATAATAATCACGCTGTTAATATGCTTAGACGGCGCCCAGAATTAAGAAAACAAGAAACCATGACCTCAATAAAGAATATCTATCTTTTAGCTGCATGTAATTATATAATTGGCTCTGCCAGTGATTGGTTTCCGATTAGTACTGCCCTTTCTTATTTTCATTATAAAAAACTCAATGGAATACGAATAGTAAAATCAAGTGCCGGAGATTATAGTGTCGTATATCGAATATGGCCAGGAATAAGGAATAATATGAGTTAAGAATGACCACTCAGTTCAGTACCTCTCTTAATTATCAAAACATCCGGCTACCGGTGTAAACTATCAATATAGTCACACAACAAACAACGGACAAACCATGCAATCTTTAGCATACGTTATAGACCTGAAAGATGATCCGTCGCGGAGAACGATGAAATATTAGGAGCACACATCATAGGCGCAAACGCTACCGAGATGATAGCATAACCGGGGATGGTGTCTTACCTTGAGGGTACCTCGGAGGAGTTGCATCGTAATGAATCACGCGCACCCGCCCCTGTCAGAAGTGCTTAAGGAAGCGGCATCAGCTGTGTCCGGAGAGGCGATACACTTTTAGATTCCCAGCTCAATCTACCAGTAGATTACAACAAGATGAAAAAAGCAATAAAGAAGCAGGTCATCCGCGCAAAGAATGACCTGGCAACCCGTATGAAAAGAGTTCGGCGAAAAATTCAAGGTGCCAGAGTTAGGTCGTATGCAAAAAGAACAGAGACTTTTCTGCCAGTAGTATCATGGCCTATATATTCATCGTATAGATTGAATTCGTTGCCTTCCTTGCCTGAAATTACACACACTGTAAATTATTCAGCAGATACATTCAGCGCATTGGATTCTATGATACTCACTAAGCTTCAATTACTACAATTCAGAATGCCTTTCCAGGAAGCTAAATTTCTTATACTTGATTCATCACGTTACGGGCTTGGATCACTTCTAGATTGTTTAAGTAAAGGACTTATCTATAGTTATCTATATGATAGAACACTTCTGTTTGACACGAAGTATCAGTCTTACGATTCTTGTTATGAGGAGCCTCTATCCATACATTCTTTGAAAGAGATTAACAATAAATCTATATCTACTAAAGAATGGAATTTTTTTCCATCAAAGGAAAAATTTGTCCATTTAGATAGTGAGGAAGTTGCTTATGCACACCACTTAAACTTAAATGGTATAAATAAAAATTCATTAAATCCTGTCCATCCACTATTTTTACCATTAGGTTCATTTTATATTCAGGGACTTATTTTAGGATCTTTCTTGAATCTAAAACAAGAATACAAAACGCATATTAGAGAAAAACGTAAGGCAATTGGGTTCAAAAATCCAATCATTGGTGTTCACATACGACAAGGAGATACACTATATAATCCTATAGATGCACACCGTATAGTACCTTACAAGGTATATATGGAAGTACTTGAACACGTAGTAGATAAAACTGGCATCAAGACTGTATTTATAACTACCGATTCAGAAGATACTATTAAGCAATTACCCAAAGATTCAGGCATAGATTTTATCTATGATGATAATGAAAAACGCTATGATAATGAGGTTGCCTATATGCTTCAACAGCGTCCAGAATTAAGAAAACAAGAAACCATGACCTCAATAAAGAATATCCATCTTTTAGCTGACTGTAATTATATAATTGGCCTTGGTAGAAATTGGCTTTGGCTTAGTATGTCACTTTCTTATTTTCATAATAAAAAACTCACTGGAATACAAATAACAAAATCAGGCACTTCAGATTATAGTGTCGAATATCGAATATGGCATGGCCAGGAATAATCTAAGTAAGAATAACCAATCTAGTACCCTTCGTATTACCAAAACATCCGGCTACCGGTGTAAACTACCAATATAGTCATCACAACAAACAAGGGACAAACCATGCAATCTTTAGTAGAATACGTTATAGACATGAAAGATGATCCGTCGCGGAGAACGATGAAATACCAGGAGCACACATCGGAGTTGCATCGTAATGAATCACGCGCACCCGACCCTGTCAGAAGTGCTTAAGGAAGCGGCCGCAGCTGTGTCCAGAGAGGCGATACACTTTTAGATTCCCAGCTCAGTCTACCAGTAAACTATGAACAAGATGAAAAAAGCAATAAAGAAGCGAGTCATCAGCGCAAAGAATGACCCGGCAGCCTGGATGAAAAGTGTTCGGCGAAAAATTCAAGGTGCCAGAGTTAGGTCGTATGCAAAAAGAACAGGGATTTTTCCGCCAGTAGTACCATGGCCTATATATTCATCGTATAGATTGAATTCGTTGCCTTCCTTGCCTGAAATTACGCACACTGTAAATTATTCAGCAGATACATTTAGCGCACTGGATTCTATGATACTCACTAAACTTCAATTACTACAATTCAGAATGCCTTTCCAGGAAGCTAAATTTCTTATACTTGATTCATCACGTCACGGGCTTGGATCACTTCTAGATGTTTTAAGTAAAGGACTTACCTATAGTTATCTATATGATAGAACACTTCTGTTTGACACGAAGTATCAGTCTTACGATTCTTGTTATGAGCCTATATTCATACATTCTTTGAAAGAGATTAACAATAAATCTATATCTACTAAAGAATGGAATTTTTTACCATCAAAGGAAAAATTTGTCCATTTAGATAGTCAGGAAGTTGCTTATGCACACCACTTAAACTTAAAAGATATAAATAAAAATTCATTAAATCCTGTCCATCCACTATCTTTACCATTAGGTTTATCTTATATTCAGGGACTTATTTTAGGATCTTTCTTGAAGCTAAAACAAGAATACAAAACGCATATTAGAGAAAAACGTAAGGCAATTGGGTTCAAAAATCCAATCATTGGTGTTCACATACGACAAGGAGATACACTATATAATCCTCTAGATGCACACCGTATAGTACCTTACAAGGTATATATGGAAGTACTTGAACACGTAGTAGATAAAACTGGCATCAAGACTGTATTTATAACTACCGATTCAGAAGATATTATTAAGCAATTACCCAAAGATTCAGGCATAGATTTTATCTATGATGATAATGAAAAACGCTATAATAATGAGGTTTCCTATATGCTTCAGCAGCGTCCAGAATTAAGAAAACAAGAAACCATGACCTCAATAAAGAATATCCATCTTTTAGCTGACTGTAATTATATAATTGGCCTTGGTAGAAATTGGTTGTGGCTTAGTATGTCACTTTCTTATTTTCATAATAAAAAACTCAATGGAATACAAATAACAAAATCAAGCACTTTAGATTATAGTGTCGAATATCGAATATGGCATGGCTAGGAATAATCTAAGTAAGAATAACCACTCTAGTACCCTTCGTATTACCAAAACATCCGGCTACCGGTGTAAACTACCAATATAGTCATCACAACAAACAAGGGACAAACCATGCAATCTTTAGTAGAATACGTTATAGACATGAAAGATGATCCGTCGCGGAGAACGATGAAATACTAGGAGCACACATCATAGGCGCAAATGCTACCGAGATGATAGCAGAACCAGGGATGGTGTCTTACCTTGAAGGTACTTCGGAGGAGTTGCATCGTAAATGAATCACGCGCACGCGCCCCTGTCAGAAGTGCTTAAGGAAGCGGCCACAGCTGTGTCCAGAGAGGCGATAAACTTTTAGACTTTCAGCTTAATCTATCCATATATTATAACAAGATGAAAAAAGCAATAAAGAAGATTTGGCGGCTAGGCATCCACGTCTTGAATAACCTGGTAATCCATATAAAAAGAGTTATTCATCATCCAATCCGAGATATCAAAGTTAGGTCGCATGCAAAAAGAACAGGGCTTTTTCTACCAAGGGTATCATGGCCCAGGTATTCATTGGGTAGATTGGATTCGTTGCCTTCATTGCCTGAAATTACACACACTGTAAATTATTCGGCGGATACATTCAGCGCATTGGATTCTATGATACTCAGCAAACTTCAATTACTACAATTTAGAATTCCTTACCAGGAAGCTAAATTTCTTATACTTGATTCATCACGTTACGGATTTGGATCAGTTCTAGATGTTTTAAGTAAAGGACTTGTCTATAGTTATCTATATGATAGAACACTTCTGTTTGACAATAAGTATCAGTGTTACGATTTTTGTTATGAGCCTGTATCCATACATTCTTTGAAAGAGATTAACAATAAATCTATATATATTAAAGAATGGAATTTTTTACCACAAAAGGAAAAATTTGTCTATCTAGCTAGTCGTGAATGTGCTTTTGCACGACCTTTACATAGATTTTTAAATCCTGTCCATCCACTATCTTTACCATTAGGTTTATTTTATATTCAGGGACTTATTTTAGGATCTTTCTTGAATCTAAAACAAGAATACAAAACGCATATTAGAGAAAAACGTAAGGCAATCGGGTTCAAAAATCCAATCATTGGTGTTCATATACGACAAGGAGATGTACTATATAATCTTACAGATCCTCACCGTAGGATATCTTACAAAACATATATAGAAGTAATTGAACACGTAGTAGATAAAACTGGCATTAAGACTGTATTTATAACTACCGATTCAGAAGATATTATTCAGCAATTACCTAAAGATTCAGGCATAGATTTTATCTATGATGATAATGAAAAACGCTATAATAATAATAACGCTGATATGCTTAGGGAGCGTCCAGAATTAAGAAAACAAGAAACCATGACCTCAATAAAGAATATTCATCTTTTAGCTGCATGTAATTATATCATTGCCCCTGGTGGAAATTATTTGTGGGCTAGTATGTCACTTTCTTATTTTCATAATAAAAAACTCAATGTAATACAAGTAAAAAAATCAAGTGTCGAATATCGAATATGGCCAAGGATAATCTAAGTAAGAATGACCACTCAGTACCTCTCGTATTATCAAAACATCCGGCTAGCAGTGTAAACTACCAATATAGTCATCACAACAAACAAGGGACAAACCATGCAGTCTTTAGCATACGTTATAGACCTGAAAGATGATCCGTCATCTATAGCGGAATATGAAAGTTTCCATAAGCAAGTATGGCCAGAGGTGTTGGAGGCGTTGCGCTCCATAGGTATAGGACGTATGGAGATTTTCAGAGCTGGGAATCGCCTCTTTATGTACTGCTCTGTCTCAGACGACTTTGACCCTGAATATGACCTCCAAAAATATACCTCTTCCCAAAAGGCACAAGAGTGGGACGAGCTTATGAGAAAGTTTCAGTGTAAAGCACCTTCAGCAGGAGAAAAAGACTGGTGGGCATCAGCCAAAAAGGTGTTTGACACCGAGTGGAACACATGAAGTTTCGTAGGAGAATCGACTCTCCTCACGGGCGGTCCGTCGTTTGTTGCGCTCTCTCCAAAGGTGAAGATGGCTTATCATCGCTCTTTATCTAAATCTTTAGATCGCGTCATACGGGCTGCCGAGGACGCTGCCCTTGCTCCTTGTCCTTCCTTGGTCGGGGCCAGAGTAAGCGAATACGTGGTAAACGCCCTACTAGAGGTAAGGACTTACATTGAAGCAGGACAACCGAACTCCGCCGCAGCGAAGGAAGCGATACGAAACGCCGTTGCTGCCGCAAGAGAGATAGCCGAAGACTACGCATATCTTGCCCCACTTCATTCGGCCACAAGAGTGCTACAAGATGAGATGAGCGCCACTCGAATAGAAACATGGGACGCCTAAAAGAGACTGCACAGTCCCATCTCTATTCAGTAGAGACGGTATACGACCTGGAGGGCTCGTCGCCTTGCTTGGTGAAAGACGCTACAGAAGCAGCGGTTATCGCTAGCCTGGCCGGAGAGGAGACCCTCAAGAAACACAAACTGTTAGGCAGCTCGTCATTGACCATAATGATTTGTGACAATGCCCGGATGCAGGATATGAACCGCCGGTTTATGGGTATTGATACTCCTACGGACGTGTTGGCTTTCAATGAGGACGAGGGTTGGAAGGATGGGACGTTTTCAGGGCAGGTATCCTCCTCGCCGGCTAGAGGAGACCCGTCTAGACTTGGCGATATAGCTCTCTCAATAGATCAGATCAAACTACAGGCAGTACAGGTTGGTAAACCTTGGCAGCTGGAAACCGCTATCCTAACCGTTCACGGTGTACTGCACTTATTGGGCTACGACCACGAAGAGGAGGAGGAGCACAAACGCATGTTCGCCCTCACTGACCTTATCATCGACAGAATGGAAAAGCCTTGGAGCAGCTCCGACTAGACCAAAACGGTAACCAACATGCGTGGGAATTGTTACCCTTTCAATTGTCTAACCCCTGATTTTCGTCGTTTACAATGCCTGACAACCAAGTCTTCTATAGAAAATGGCGCCCTGGAAGGTTCAAAGAGGTAGCCGGACAGCCTCACGTGGTAGAGACCTTGCGCCTTTCGGTTGCAAAGGAGCAGGTCTCGCACGCTTATCTCTTCACAGGACCAAGAGGCGTCGGCAAAACTTCTACGGCGCGCATACTGGCGAAAGCCCTGAACTGTACCACCCCGTCGGAGGGCGAACCAGACGACACCTGCCCAAACTGTGCAGCTATAGACGCCGGCTCTTTCATGGACTTGGTTGAGATAGACGCGGCATCCAATAGAGGGATTGACGACATAAGAAAGCTGCGAGAACACGTCATTTTTCGTCCGAACGCGTCAGCTTGGAAGATATACATTATTGACGAGACGCACATGCTAACGGAAGCGGCGTTCAACGCTCTACTCAAGACTTTGGAAGAGCCGCCGCCGCACATAATAATGATACTAGCCACCACTGAGGTTCACAAAGTCCCGGCAACTATAGCGTCCAGATGCCAGAGGTTCAGCTTCAGACGCCTGGGAATGAAGGATATAACGGATAGGCTTTCCGATATATGCGACGCTGAGAAGATATCGTGCGACAGTGAAACACTTGATGTGGTAGCACGCATATCGGCAGGATCACTGAGGGACGCTGAGAACGTGCTGGAACAGCTGGCGATTGCCGCCGGCACGGAAACGGGGGAGACAACTGTTATAACGCTGGACCAGGCGCGCGGGCTACTGAATTTGGGGCACGCAGGCGTGGGAGCGGAGCTGGCAAAGTCCTTGTTGGAAGGGGACATTCAGACGGCGTTCAAGAAAATCCACGAGGAGTCCACCGGCGGTGCAAGCATGCCCGCTCTGCGCGACTCTGCTATAGACGCTTTGAGAGCCGCCATGCTCATCAAGGCGAAGGCGACTGACGTGCTTTCCTACCCCACAGAAGTTATGGAGACGATGAAGGAGGCCGAACCTAAAGCTTCAATGTCCAGCCTACTGAAAATATTGACGGCACTCAGCGAAGTTAACACCCGAAGCGACTCAGCGTCTCCTCTCCCGCTAGAGCTGGCAGTACTGAAGGCTCTCACCGACGAACCAGCACCCGCCTCATCCACATCCACGACTCAACCCTACCAGCAACCGGCGCATTACGCACGCCAGGCCGCGCACTCTACACCAACCCAAGGAAAGACACCTGCACAAACACCCTCTGCTCAGAGAATTCCCCAAAGCTCTCCATGGTCGCGCACTCTAAACTTTCTCAAAGAGAATGGACAACGTAACATATGGCGCCTCCTTACAAATGTAACGCCGCCTGCTAATCCTGCAAGCGAGTACATAACCCTGCGCTTTCGCCATAAGTTCCTAAAAGATACCTTTGTCTCAACTATGGAGAACTCGCCGGAAACAAGAGAGTCTTTAATGAACACCCTTGAAAAGGAATATGGCAAAAGGATGAAGCTCAAAGCGATTTATCCAAAAGAGAAGGAGAAGCAACAGCCCTCCTCATCCGTCGCAAACGGCAGTTCAGAGGAAGCAGAAGAGGCTGAAATACGGACGGGAGACTGCCCCCCGATTGTGAAGTATCTCCAAGGTATGGGTGGCAAGTTAACTACTCAACAATGAGCCATGACGCCCTTCCCTGTATGTAAAATTCAAAGTAGGCACACAGACCACACGCCTTAAGATCAGGCAGTACCTCAGATCAAAAGGGAGACCCGCCATGAATAGAAAAATGCTCAAACAGGCGCAGGCTATGCAAAAAAAGCTGGCGTCGGCACAGGAAGAGCTGGCAAAAGAGGCAACCGAGGTATCCGTAGGAGGAGGCGCCGTAAAGGTTCGCATACTGGGCAACAACAACATTGAGTCTCTTGAAATACGCCCTGACGTGATAGACCCGGAAGACGTTGAGATGTTGCAGGATATGATAGTCGCGGCAGTGAATGAGGCTATGACCAAGGCAAACGAAAAAGCCGAGAAAAAACTCGGTTTCATGCGTGGTATCGGCGGTATGTTCTGACCTGACTGCCTCACCAGCCTTTAGACCATAATCTACAACCTGGCACCATCCTCTTGCCAAAAGATCAAGCCCTGAAACGGGACTTTACACCACCCATACCATGCTGAATCGCCGTATTCACATTTCTTATCTTCTGCCACGGACGTTGAGCTATGTACCCCAAAGCAGCTCCTTCGCATCCCTGGAGAGCATACAGCATGAATAGAGCCGATACAAAAGACGTAAGCACAATACAGGAGACGCCTTCATTTCCAACCGCTCCCGAAAGGTTCAGCTATCACTCAAGAAGGACGTTAGCAGGCTATGCCGCGGTATCACTGCGAGGGTTTGTGATGGGATCTGTGGACCTGGTTCCTGGGGTGTCCGCCGGAACCGTAGCCTTCATATTCGGTATATACCGGGAGCTTATCGACTCAATAAAAGGTTTCGGCAAGCCTCAATTTTGGAAACAGCTAATCCACCTGCGCTTCCGCGACGCTGCCTGCACAGTAAACGCTCCGTTTCTTGGCGCATTGGGTATCGGCATAGCTGCTGCTATCTTCAGCTTTGCGAGGATTATTGAGCTGGCTCTAGAAAGAGAGCCGGTTTATACCTGGAGTCTCTTTCTCGGTCTCATAGTGGCATCAATATATGTAATCTTGCGACGAGTAAGATCTTGGAACGCTTTTACCGTAACGGCCGTCGTCATAGGAGCAGCCTTCGCTTTTTGGCTTACAAGGCTGTCCGCGTTTGAAAGTCCGGAAGCCGCGTGGTTCTTGGTAATCAGTGGAACAGTCGCTGCATGCGCGATGATCCTGCCTGGGATATCCGGTTCGTTTGTTTTAGTGTTGCTCGGTCAGTACGAAACTCTGTTACGTGCCGTGAATGAGAGGGATATTCTAACTCTTCTGACCTTTATAGCAGGAGCCGCCATAGGATTAGCGCTCTTCTCTCAGATATTGGGGTTCCTGCTGAGAAGATACTACGCACCAACGACCGCTCTCCTTGCAGGCTTTATGCTCGGAAGTGCTCACATATTGTGGCCTTGGCGGATTGCCGAATCGGGCGTATACCCCTTGCCAAGTCTCGGATTCGAAACAATAGTGGCGTTCGGTATCACCGTGGCTGGAATAGTCACCGTGCTGGTTGTAGATGTAATCTTCAATATGAAGGAAGCGAAAAAGCTACATTCACTGAGCTAGATTTCTTGAAAGCTACCCTAAATCGTCCTAGCGATGCCCTAACGTACATTTCGAAGGTCGCCGTTGTACTTTTGCTTGCGCTGACGGCAAGTTCCCTCGCCTGCGGAAACGATGCTTTACCAGACACTACGGCTCCCTTTGACGAAAGACCGTCCGTCGATACAACGTCTACACCTGCAAACGGCGGCGACGGCACCAAAACAGCTCAACCCAACGAGGAACCTCCATCGTCTCTACAGAGTACGCGACAGATTCCTAAACCCGGGGACCGCGTGCTGATCACCGGGAACGTGCTGGACGAAAACGGCAGCCCTATTAAGGACGTAACGGTTGAGATATGGCAGGCAGACGCTAGAGGGATTTACAATCACCCAAGAGATCCGAACACTGAACGTCGAGAGCGCTCCTTTCAGTTCTATGGAGAGGACGTAACTGACGGGGGAGGAAGGTTCAGGTTCATCACTATAGTGCCTGGGCAAGAGTTCTTAAATCGTCCAAGCCACCTGCACTTCAAGGCAAGGATAAACGGTAGAGAATCCCTCACTACCCAACTGTATTTCCAGGACGAGGACCCCACAAGCTCAGGGTTGAGAGGTGTCCCGAATATTCTCATCTTGAATTTTGCCGAAGATACTATCGGCGACGATCAGTTCATCTGGAGCGCCCACAAAACTATAGTGTTAGACGTAGGCATACACCAAAGCCTCTTGGACGAAATGGGGACCCTGGAGTTCACTCCCGAACAGATAGAGGGACCGTATTATCCTGTAGACAAGCCAGAAGACAGCGATAACGACCTTACCGCGGTTGAACAGATTCGGTAGGCGGTATTTTACGCACTAAATTTGGCGTATCTTAAAAAAAGATGAAGATAGAAAACATATATCAAAATTAATAAGGAAAGGAAGTATGAGTACTGTTAAAGTAGTCCTTCTACTAAGTGTTGCAGCAATGCTAGGATTAGCTATAGCATGCGGCGGTCAGGAGAAACATTTAGGAGGTTTCGAAGACATAAATCCTGAAGTTTTGCCAGCCTCTATCAAAGATAGAATCCTAAATATAGGAAACAACACAGAGAAACAAAGAATAAAAGTAGCCGTAATAGTATGTACCAGAGAATTCATGAAGATCTGTAACAAAATTACTGATGTGAATCAGTACTATACGGGGAAGAGTGGCAAAGGGAGAGATATCGACTTGGTTGGAGAGAACTTCAATGCTGAAGTAGGTAGCTTAAAAACAAAAATTACCTACCAATACAATAAAGATCTCGGCCAATTGGACGACCTGTATTTTCACTCAAGTGCTGAGAATAAAACTACTCTGCTTATTTTAGATCGAAGCGAGTCTGAAATGAAAGATATAGAAAATATGGATAAACTGCTCAAAGAAGGAGACTTTAAGTTTGAAAAGACACTTGATGATAAAACAAACACAGTTGTGTATAGGTTTGATTGATTTATAGGGTCAAGCTCGTCTCAATTAATCTGCACTCAATCCTGTAAGGAATTGTAGACGAGCTACTCGGTTCTGCCTAGAGAATTTGCTCTTGTCGACAGATCAACCGCCTTTAGTTCTTACGACTCTATTTACGGGCCTTACCGTTCTCTACAAAATATTGCAAATCGCCTAGAAGCTCGTCAGCCTGTTTCATAAAAATTTTACCTACTCGGCCACTGATCAACTGCCGGAACATCGGCATCAACTGTATATCAGCGTTGATGTGAACAATGGATTCGTCGTCGCCCTTCGGCTCAATACTCCATTTACTTTCGAGATTTTGCACAAAAAACGGTATGCTTTTGCTCTTCAAAGTGAACGCCAGTTCCCGCTGATCGTCATCAAAAAGGCGCAACGTCTCCACCAATTCCCCACCGCCTTTAATCTGACACACCCTGCCTCCATGAGGAGACGTATCAGAGGCTGCGTGCGATTCAGATACACTGCTTGACCATTCGCTTATATTATTAAAATCGGTGCCAACTATTTTCCATACCTTATCGGCAGAAGCCTTGATCTCTATTTGTCGATGCACTTGCATTACTGATTCCCCTTTACTTCATCGCCGAGCGGCAGATAAATTATCTATTTTAGCCTTACCGGATCTCATACTTCTACCCGATGGCGCTGCACCACGTCATCGTTGAGTTCAACACCGAGACCCGGACTTGTGGGAGGCGTTATGTAACCATCCTCAAACCGAATAGGCTCAATAAATATCTCGCTGTGCAGGGGTCCTGTGTTGAACTCTTGTATCAGGAAATTGGAACTGCATGCGTCCACCTGCACCGCTGCCGCCGCGGCTACCGGACCAACGTACATATGAGGCGCTATTAAGGCGTAATGAGCATCGGCTATAGCCGCGATCTTCTTAGCCTCCAGTATACCACCACATTGGGCTACATCAACCTGAATAATCTGTGCCGCCTGCTTCTCCAGAAGTTCTGCGAATTCGTACTTAGTAACGAGTCGTTCGCCCGTCGCTATAGGGATTTTGGTATGTGCCGCCACGCGAGCCATTTCGTTAATATTCTCCGGCGGCACAGGCTCTTCAAACCAGAAAGGATGGTACTCCTCAAATATACTTGCTGCACGTATGGCGCCGTAAGTTGTGAACTGGCCATGAGTGCCTATCCCTATCTCCAGTTCGTCGCCCACTGTATCGCGAATCGAGCGGAAGATCTTAGCGGCATGGTTCAGGGTTTTGAGAGATATATCCCTAGGCAAAGGATATATAGGCATGAATGGGTCAATCTTGCACGCCGTATTACCATCCTCTACAAGCTTGGCCGCTATCTCTCCGGCTTTTTCGGGGTTCTCCCAAACGCCCGCCGACGGCATGTAAGCGTAGGCGCGCAGCTTGTCCTGGAACTTGCCGCCTAATAGATTGTAGATCGGCTGGTTCAATGCTTTGCCGACAATGTCCCAACAAGCGATTTCGATAGCGGAAATCGCCGGCGTATAGAAGAGAGAAGGGTGCCGCAAGTCGTGCCGGGACGCAAAGATACGCTGCCAAAGCCGTTCTATATTGAACGGATCCTCACCGATAAGAAAAGTTTCCGCCAATTCGTGGAACAAGGCGATCTGAGGAGCCAGATTCGTAGCGTGGGCGGTAGGTCGTTCACCCAGGCCCACTATGCCTTCATCCGTTATCAGCTGGATAAATAACCACTTTCTGCCCCCGATATAGGGCGGGACATTGTCAATGACGATAGTCTTTATTTCAATGACCTTCACAAACTGATCCTTACTATGGTTTCAGGCTGCTCCTGTAGATTTACGTCTATAGACTCTAATACGACTCAATGCTACTATGCATTGGATACGAAGGAGAATGTTACATCTTTCCTCGTAACAGAGGAATCGTCTTCATCCAAGACATGTTCAGGCTCATCAGACATGTTGTCCGGACTCGAAAGCCTCGGCCCCAAGACTTTATACTCAAGATCAAGATCGCTTGAGAAAACAGCCTTCCCTATACGGAACGCGGCGCCCGCACCAAAAACCGCTAACCCAAACGGGACAAGCACAGGCGCGGCAGAAGCGATAATCCCTCCCATAATCCCTCCCGCTCCAATGGCTATCGCTCCTGTAGTTACAGCCCCGCCTAACGCGCCTGAAATCGCCGCGTCTTTAGCATTCCTTAATACATCACGCGCCGCCTGATCTTTCGTCTTCTTTCCTCGATAAATATAGATGCCGTTCTCCATCAACCCAACCGGCAGTTCAAAAAGGACGGAGACAGCCGAAGCACGTCCCGCTGAGTAAGCTATTGACCGGCCTACAATCACTGCCGTATGTGCAGTGTTTACCCCACGAATGGCAGTCTGTTCCAAAAAAGTCATATTGCGAGAACCTCGCAATTTGTTGAATATCCTGAATTCCCAGATGAGGTTGGCTGGATCTTTAGCGAAATACGGCGCGTTCGCAACAGATTTTATATGACTCGCGTCCTTACCTTTGAGAAACCATTTCTCGGCGCCTAGGTTGCGGATAGGCGCAGGGATGCTTGATCGGTAGAATTTTAGCGCTTGTCCAGGCGTTCTGAAGCCTCGTCCATTACCTAAACCCGCCCGCATAAACTTCGAGCCAAACGCCTCCTTAAGAGCGCCATTGGTTGCGATGCGTTCAGGTAAACGCTGTGCTACACTGGCGACTGCAGGCATCGCAGAAGAAACATGCCTGCGCAACGTGTCAGATCCGCGGGACGAAACATTGTTAGATGTCTGAACAACCGATGCAAATCCTGAAAAGACTTTTCGTTGCAGCTTCGTTAATTTCTTTGTCTTCATAAGGCAGTCCTCCGTTTTGTGGTTTTTCGGACTACAGTGAACACTGCCATCACTGCGCCGATAGCTATTATAGCAATTCCCAAAATCAGTAAAGTCTGAAGTGACCCCACATATTCAAAACTCAAGCCCAAAGGAAAAAGCCCAAGGCGCACAATTCCGTTGCCGATGAAAAATACGCTTAAGGCTCTTGAATGGTAGTCAGGCTCTGCATACTTCAAGATAAGCGCTTGTTGCAAGGGTATAAACACGGCTATGCCGAACCCCCAATACGCCGCTAGTGCGACGACAGCATAATATACGGGAAAAACCGACATGAATATCAAAGCCGTTCCTATAATTACGTCCACGCCGACGAGCATAGGCAGCATGCGACTATCCAAATCTGCACGAGCAAACGTCAAGGCGCCGACAATCCCGCCCGCTCCTATTGCGGACACTATCCAGCCCGCCTGAACCGTAGAAACGCCGTACCCGTCTTCTGCAAGAACAGGGACAAGCAGGCGGACAGGCATAAAGAGCAACAGCGTCGTCAACGCGTGAAGCATAATCAGCCTCAATTGCCTGTTTTTCCACACATAGCGCAGTCCGAGGATTATGCCATACAAAACCCCATGAGGAAGCGCGGGGCTGCCGTTAGATATTCCCTGTTTCGGGATAAACGAAAGCAACAAAACATCAACCAATGCCATCATCGAAATAGTGAAAAAAGCTGCCCACGGTCCAACAAAGTCATAGATGATGCCTCCCGCTGCGGCAGAGAAAAGATTGACCGCGCCGATAGAAAAACTGTTCAGGCTGAGAGCGCTTCGCAGCTCGTCTTCCGATACGATGTTTGGCAGCATTGCCTGCCTTATGGGAGCCTGTACAGCAAGCATAAAGCCTTGGCCTACAGATATAAATATGAGCGCCGATATAGGCAACATATCCAGGAGCAGGAGCAGCGCAACGATAAGCATCAACAAAGCGTTGACCGATTGAGTTAGGCGGAGCAGCTCCCGCTTTTCCAGACGGTCGCCCAAATAGCCGCCATACAAGGTCGCAATCAAAAACCCCGGTGCCGCCGTCATTGCGACTATTGAAGCCAGCACAGCATCGCCCGAAAGATCGTAGCCGAGAACTACACGGATAAAAGCTCCCAGCTGAAACGCTGCAATAGATAAAAAAGAGGCTGTCCAAAACAGGCGAAAATTTCTCCTGCGGAATGATCGCCACATAAAGTTATATCCTAATACAGGCGCTTGACTTGCAAACTACAGTTTAATCTGAAGGTTGAGCTGGTTTAAATCTTCCGTCTTTGTTCAGAGCTTTATTAATAATTACTCTCTATCTTTATCAGTCTTACTGGTAGGTGCTAAAATTTTATCCAAACGATATTTGCCTTTTTTAGTTAGATAATTCCAAATATTGTGTATATTGTGTCCGTCTATAAAGAGTGACAAGATTGTGAACCATATAAATACTATAACTAAATCAACAAAAATAAATAAACCTAAACTGACTTTTTGTAACCCTGCCACTAGAATAAAAAGGCTACCATCTGCAAAAATCGCCGACAGTGCAGCAACTAAACTGATAAATGATATTATACTAAATTCTATCTTGTCACTTTTTCGTCTATAACTAAGAAAACTACTAATACTCCCACATAGCAATAGAAAAAATAAATTCCATCGGAGGAATTCTGGTCACTGTAAATACAGAAAAACATCGCGTAAAGCAGTATACGCGACTTCATATTCTTTTGGAGGCAATTCATCATATAATACCAAATACACTCCACTTAACTGTGATATTTCTCTTGCTTCTTGTAAAGATTCGAGAAGTGTAAAATAACTTTGATTGTAAGTAATAAATTTTTCAGAATCAAGTCTACCATAAGTACCTCCTATCGCTGGGAAAGCAATAGTAGAAACACCTCTATTCTTTGTATCATTGATCATAGAGGGTTCTAATAATTTTAATGATGATTCTAATAATCTTATAACACTATCTTTAAGGTTCATTTCAAGGGTATATTGTGCCGTCGTTACAGGAGTGAACAAAGGTATATTGGCAATAAAGTTTATACGGGTGCTTTCATAAAAAGAACCATCAGTAGTTACTGTCCCCGTAGGTACTCGCCAAATATAAGGATCATAAAGTTGATTTAATCTATCATTTCCAGATATACAATCCTCTATACTGTTTTCTAATACAAATTTTCTAAATACCTCTGTGTATTCTCCATTTACTTTTATATCAAAGTTCGATAAAAAAGAAAATAGCAAAAGATTGACCCTTAAACTGTAGTTTATATTGTCAGTATCACACTTAATTGGATCAATTATAGTACTTATAGCTACCAGGTCATAGTCAATACTAGGATTGGATTCTTTAGGTTTTTAAACATCACCTTTAATCCCGTATATATCTACACCTTTATCAAGGCGACCGAATAACAATTCCTCATTATTTCCATGTTTGTCTTCGATTTCGATTTGTCTAAATTCTTGTGCTTTATAAAATATATAAATTATATTACCTAGCACCCCTATAAACATCATAGATAATATAATAAATAATATAGGGAATTTTTGTATATAATAGAGTATCTTTATGCGGAGATTTAGTATTTTTATAACAGGCTGTAGAAGGAATATCATAATACCGACATATGACACTCAACAAACTTTGATAAATTAGCCTGATTTACTTACAGAACTCTATTCTCCGATGCTTTCACCACAAAAGTACCTATCATTTTATCGTGCAACGTCTGTCTGTCTCTGTCCCACAAAGGCCAAAGGAGATCTATAACCGCCAATATGGACCCTGTAAAGGATGACAGAATCGGTATACCTAACCCTTTTATCAGCATTTCGCGTATAAACATACCAGACAAAGAAGGGGGATAACCTTGTTGAGTTACTACCATAATGCCTATGATCTGCTTGCCTGGCGTCTGCCCCGATCTATTAGACCACAATACAAATGACCAAATAAACCATCCTATAATAAGAGTTACAGCGAACAGAATTATATCCAAAATGTAGGCTACTGCCCTATCAATATATTCAGCCAGCTGAAGCTCTTCGCTCCCTATACGTCTCGCTCCACTATCTATTTGAATCTGAGGTATTTGTTCCATCATTTTCTGATTCTTTATTGATCTTATCCTCTCCGGAATCTCCCGGGTTGTATGATTCTGGCCACCGCAACCTATGAATAATATCTACCCTCAGATCTAACCTATTATTATCTTGCAAGCGATTTAATGCCGTCTGATAAGCTTCTTCCGAGACGTGAGGAGTAAGCGCAAACATAAACAAGAACCGTTTGTTCATCATGTCACCATAGTACGTCCACATCTCATCAAAGGAATCGTTCTTAGGAAAAGCCAGCCACCTAGTAGCAAGTTTGATGGGTGATGGTATACGGAGGCCTAACATTTTGATAACAGGTTGCAGGGTATAAAACCCTTCTTTGTTTATAAAGCCATTCCAAATTCCAAAATCTTTTACTTCGGGGGCATCTATATTTCGTATAACTGTATGATTAGTGAACCTTTGACCTTGACATCCTTCAACCCAGGCATTATATTCCCAGAACAAGTTTACACTCCACTGAAAGGGATAAGTACTAGCAATTAAGTACCAGGTGCGGTCCATAACTAGGTTATAGTTATCCGATTCTACTCTATTTTTTTCTGAGCTCCAGGTGCCAATTATACTTTTTTTACGTTTAAACATAAATCATCTTCTACTATTTTCACTATCAATTTTCATCCATAGGTTCGTACATTTGTTGCACCTAATATAAACCTGATTCTGTAAGTACTTCACCTAACAATACCCGATCCTTGAACTCTGAATAGTGGATAGAAACGCCCTTATCAATGGGTTTGCCGATTTTGAGCCTCGGCCAGGCTTTTGCTAGTCGCTTGCGGTTTTCTGTTGAACTACAACTCGGCTTCGGCGAGCCCCTTCAAACCTCATATCTTACGACATTTGGCAGAATCTCGCTCAAGCCGTCCGTTTTTGCAGTTGCCGCAAATAGATCTGGATGCATGGTGTAATACCAAATGCTCCTTAGAAAGGAGGTGATCCAGCCGCACCTTCCGGTACAGCTACCTTGTTACGACTTCGTCCCAGTCATCGGCCCCGCCCTCGGCACCTGCCTCCTTACGGTTGGCCCAGTGACTTCAGTCGTTGCCGACTCCCATGACGTGACGGGCGGTGTGTACAATCCCCGGGAACGTATTCACCGCAGTATGCTGACCTGCGGTTACTAGCAACTCCACGTTCATGCAGGCGAGTTGCAGCCTGCAATCCCAACTGAGACCGGCTTTCTCGGATTGGCTCCATACCTTGCGGCTTGGCAACCGTTTGTACCGGCCATTGTAGCGTGTGTGTAGCCCTGGACGTAAGAGCCATGATGACTTGACGTCATCCCCTCCTTCCTCCCGTTTGAGGGCAGTATCGTTAGAGAGTGTAACTAACGAAAGGGGTTGCGCTCGTTGCGGGACTTAACCCAACACCTCACGGCACGAGCTGACGACAGCCATGCAACACCTGTGCAGATTCCCTTGCGGGACCCTCACCTTTCGGTTCGTTAAAGTCTGCATGTCAAGCCCAGGTAAGGTTCTTCGCTTTGCATCGAATTAAACCACACGCTCCGCTGCTTGTGCGGGGACCCGTCAATTCCTTTGAGTTTTAGCCTTGCGGCCGTAGTCCTCAGGCGGGATGCTTAACGCGTTAGCTACGGCCCACAGGGGATCTATACCCCGAAGACCTAGCATCCATCGTTTACGGCGTGGACTACCCGGGTATCTAATCCGGTTCGCTACCCACGCTTTCGTCCATCAGCGTCAGTTCTAGCCCAGCGAGCCGCTTTCGCCACTGGCGTTCCTCCCGATATCTACGCATTTCACCACTACACCGGGAATTCCGCTCGCCTCTGCTAGCCTCTAGTTCAACAGTTTCTCCCGACCGCTCCGGGTTAAGCCCGAAGATTTCACAGGAGACTTGCCGTACCGCCTACGGACCCTTTACGCCCAGTTATTCCGGACAACGCTCGCCACCTACGTATTACCGCGGCTGCTGGCACGTAGTTAGCCGTGACTTATTCCTTGGGTACCGTCCACGTCTTCCCCAATAAAAGAGGTTTACAATCCGAAAACCGTCATCCCTCACGCGGTGTCGCTCCATCAGGCTTTCGCCCATTGTGGAAAATTCCTTGCTGCTGCCTCCCGTAGGAGTGGAGGCCGTGTCTCAGTCCTCCTCTGGCTGTCCATGCTCGCACATCAGCTACCCGTCTTAGGCTTGGTGAGCCATTACCTCACCAACTACCTGATAGGACGCAAGCCTCTCTAAGAGCGGTCATCGGTCACCCGACGCCTTTCCTCCGCAGCATTTCAGATGCGGAGATTACGCGGTATTAGCTCAGGTTTCCCTGAGTTATTCCCCTCTCTAAGGCAAGTTACTTACGCGTTACTCAGCCGTCTGCCACTAAGCGAATTCCCCGAAGGGAAAAGCTTCGTTCGACTTGCATGCATTAGGCACACCGCAAGCGTTCGTCCTGAGCTAGGATCAAACTCTCCGTATATGACTTAGGCATTTCTATCCACTATTCAATTTTCAAGGAGCAAAACCAAACGCGAGGTCAAGAAACCCCGCGAGAAGATATCTTCATTATATGCACTATTAAGAAGGATAGTCAAGCAGATTTTTATCATTGTCGTAGACCGGTATGAACATTAAGGCGCCACCTAGATCCGTCTGGCGCTCCGTCAGCACATCTCTGAAAGCATTGGTACACTGATGGGTTTGAGGGCAATTTATGAGGCACTTGTACACATTTCGGCGTATATATTCTGGAAAGATAATATTCCACACGTCCTATTCTTATTACTTCATTATTACTTCATTCTTCGTAAACACAAAAGTTTATTGCAAGGTTGAACGCGAGAACACATGTAAGCAGCCGTTGATGCTGTTATCATTTATTAATATTAATCACACCTTACAGATAAGACCTCAGAAGAGGATGAGACACATGAGGAAGACAATTCTCGGTTCCTCCAAAACCCAAACGCTAAACGGGCGCAAAGGAACACTTCATATAAATAAACAAGAGCTGGCGAATTTTGAAACCCAAGTGAAGCGGTTTAAGGCTGGCGAGTGGGAGCAGACCGAATTTATGCGCTTCCGACTTCGGCAGGGAGTGTATGGTCAGCGTCAGCCAAACGTGCAGATGATCCGAGTGAAGATCCCTTTTGGCGGGCTTTCTTCAGATCAGCTCCGAGTCCTAGGCAAAGTAACGGAAAAATATGTTCCGCTACACAAAGGACATCTGACTACAAGAGAAAACGTACAGTTTCATCACGTGCCTCTAGGTGAGACACCTGCAATGCTGGACGAGCTAGGCAAAGTAGGGCTAACGACGCGCGAGGCTTGTGGTAATACCGTTAGAAATGTGGTAACTCACCCGAGCGCCGGTGTTTCAAAGGAGGAGGTCTTTGATGTGAGCCCTTATGCAATAGCCTACGCTCGGCACTTTTTACGGCATCCGATTACACAAAACATGCCGCGCAAGTCGAAAACAGCTTTTTCCGGCTCGGAGAAAGATGAAGCGATGACCGCTATGCACGATGTGGGATTCATAGCGCGGACAAAGGAAGGTAAGAAAGGGTTCAAAATGGTTGTGGGAGGTGGTCTATCCACAATGCCCCAGATGGCCGAAACACTTACCGAGTTTGTTCCTGTAGAGGATTACCTGAGATGGGCAGAGGCGCTTCTCCGTGTCTACAACCAGCAGGGCGAGGAACGTAAGAATTTAATGAAGGCGCGGATAAAGTTCACTGTGAAACGGCTGGGGATTGAGAAGTTGCGCGAGATGGTGAAGGAGGAGATGGTGAAGGACTGGGCCAAAGAGCCTATAAATTTGGAGAGTCTGACTGCCATTGAAGATGAGTCCCCTGCTGTGGAAATCCAAAACGACATGAGTGATCCTGAACCCTCCAAAGAAGATAAGGCCTATGAAGTCTGGCATGCGTCAAACGTGGAACCTCAAGCCCAGAAAGGGTTCGTAATGGCCTATGTAAGGGTAGAACGTGGAGATCTATTTGTAGACGATTGGGGACGCATTGCCGATATAGCCGACAAATTTGCAGGTGGACGCGTTAGGATAGACCAACGTCAGAACGTGGTGTTTCGATGGGTTCAGGAAAAGATGGTTTACAGTCTCTATAAGGCGTTGGAAAAAGCCAACCTGAACGCTCCCGGGCGAGAGACTATACGAGACATAGTTACATGCCCAGGTACCGACTCTTGCAAGCTGGGTATAACGTCTTCGATGGGGCTTAACAAAGCTCTAGGTGAGGCCCTGGATAAGATGGACATGTCCGACCCTCATGTCTCCTCATTGAGCATAAAAGCCAGCGGATGCCCTAATTCTTGCGGTCAGCATCACGTGGCAAATATCGGGTTTCACGGAGCGGTGATGAAAGGATCTGGAGGGCAGGTGCCGGCTTACGAACTGTTCCTTGGAGGTAACTCAGTAATGTCGGAAGGTCCCGTGCGAGTAGGGCAAAGAATAAAGGCACGTGTCCCCGCAAAGATGGCGGGACAGGCCCTGGAAGCTATCTTGAATGAGTACAAGTCTTCACGGCTTAAGGGGGAAAGTTTTAACAGTTTCACGGAAAGGGTGGGAACTGCGCCGTTTGAAGACCTGCTGGCAAAGTTCAAAGATCAGATAGGGCCATTAGGACCGGACAGTATAGGGATTTATATGGACTGGAACAAGACCACGCTCTATAAACTTGAACGTGGCGAGGGAGAATGCGCCGTATAGAGTTCGCCGCGGAAACGAGTAAACTTAGGCGGCGCCCCTATCAGAGGATGCGTGCCACTCCAGCCTGCCACCTCTTTCACCTAAGAGGATCGGCCTATCTTTCTTGCTGGCGGCATCCTTGGTAACTACGCATTTCCGGACGCCTTCAAGAGAGGGAAGTTCGTACATAACGTCCATCAATACCTCCTCCATCAAAGAACGCAAGCTACGCGCGCCAGCACCCCGCGAGGCAGCGGTTGCAGATATTTCTTCCAAAGCCGCTGGCTCAAATTCTAAAATTATACCGTCCATGCGCATTAATTCCTGATACTGTTTTACTAGCGAATTTTTAGGCTCTGTAAGAACCTGGCGTAACTCACTTTCAGTGAGGTCCGCTAATCCGACTACAAGTGGCAAACGCCCTATAAACTCCGGAATAAATCCGTATCGGAGCATATCATCAGAGCACACGTCAGAGAAGTCGACCTGATCAGAATGATCGTATTGCGATGAGAAGCCTATGCCTCCAGCACCAGACTGCCTGACTTTCATTATCTCTTCTATCCCCTCAAATGCTCCTCCAAGTATGAACAGTACATTTGACGTATCAAGCTGTATACATTCCTGCTGAGGGTGCTTGCGCCCCCCTTGAGGTGGGATATTGGCCACTGAGCCTTCCATAAGCTTAAGCAATGCCTGCTGGACGCCTTCACCCGATACGTCCCTAGTAATTGATGGGTTTGCCTGTTTCCGAGCTATCTTATCTATTTCATCAATGTATATGATACCCCGTTCCGCCCTTGACATCTTGAAATCGGCTCTTTGCACAAGGCGTAGCAAGATATTCTCCACGTCCTCACCAACGTATCCGGCTTCGGTAAGGGAAGTCGCATCCGATATAGAGAAAGGCACGTTCAGGATGCGCGCCAAAGTTTGAGCTAGATGAGTCTTGCCACAACCGGTCGGACCGACTAGGAGGATATTAGTCTTTTCCAGCTCTACTTCCGAATCTGTCCTGTCCAGCCAAGCACGTTTATAGTGATTGTATATGCCTACCGCGAGGATTCGTTTGGCAGAATACTGCCCAATCACGTATTGGTTCAACAGTCGGAATATCTCTTTTGGTGGCGGTAGGTTTGCCCGCAGGGACTCAGCAGCCGACGATTCTGAGCAATTTATACAGAATGGCACATTCAGCCCGTCCGTGACAACTTGAGTCAAATCATAGTCAAATCGTCCGCACCGCGAACACGGCTGTGGTGATACGTAAGGACTACCTATCGTCATCGTCCCGATGTAGCGGGCTCAAGCACTTTATCCACTAGACCGTAATCGGCCGCCTGTTCGGCCGTCATCCAAAAATCTCTATCGGTATCACGGGCTATTTTGTCGAACGGTTGTCCAGTATGATGAGATATCACTTGGCGCAATTTGTCCTGAAGCCTCAAGGTTTCACGAGCATGTATCTCTATATCAGAAGCCTGACCTTGAGTACCGCTCAGGACTTGATGCATATGAATCGTAGAATTAGGCAGAGCGTACCGTTTGCCGGCAGTTCCGGCACAGAGCAAGACCGTTCCGAAAGAGGCCGTCAACCCTATGCTGTAAGTTGCCACGTCGCATGGCACGGTGTGGATAGTATCGTAAATAGCGAACCCTGAATAGACGTCGCCGCCTGGGGAATTGATATATATGTTTATATCTTTGGTTGAATCTTCGCTTGAGAGATAAAGTATTTGAGCCACTATGGAGTTAGCGACTGAAGCGTTTATCGGCGTCCCCAGATAGACTATACGTTGTCTTAGAAGAAGCGAATATATGTCAAATGCGCGTTCCCCTCTAGGGCCGGTTTCTATGACCATAGGTATCACGTTTTGAGGCATCCTCTATCCTTTCTTTACTTTTACTTATTAAAGCGATACATTAGATTACCGGGATTCGACACCTATAGAGGCTATCTCTATAAGCCGTTTTACTACGGCGTCTCTTTGTAAGACCAGGTAAACACGCTCCTCAGTATTCTTTAGAGTCTTCTGGTTCTTATTTGAAGATTCACTGGACTCTTGAAGTATACGCTTAGCTTCTTGCTCCACTTCGGCCTGATTGGGCTCAATACCTTCTACTTCGGCTAGCTTGCCAACTGCCAAACTGCTTTTCACTCGAGTCTCGGCAGAGAGGAAAGCGTTTTTTTGATTCTGTTCTTCGTCCAAGTTCCGAGACTTCAAATAGTCCTCGTAAGTCATCCCAGCGCGATCAAGCGCTCGCTTTTGGGTTTCTATGAGATGCTCGGCCTCGTGCTCAACCATAAGGGGAGGTATATTAAAGGAACACGTCTCAACCAGTGAGGCAATTACTTGGCGTTCCATATCGCGAGCGTGCTCAGTTTGGGCACTTTCTAAAAGTAGCTGCTTAACGTGTTCACGGAGCTGCACCAAAGTAGAGACGTTCTTTTCTCCAAGGCTACTCGCAAACTGATCATCCAGAGGGGGGAGCTCTTTGCGTTTAATAGATGAGAGTGCAACTTCGTACTCAGCGTTCTTTCCTATGAACTCCCGCCTGGAATATGAATCCGGAACGGTCAAAGTAAAATTACGCTTTTCACCTGGACTCATGCCATCAAGTTGCTGTGAAAAACCTGGTATAGGGTTCGGGTTATCTTCAGAAGCAAGGTAGGAAGCCTCTTTTTGGTCTGTTATCACTATATCGTCCACAGATCCTTTGGAAGTGACAACTACAAGGTCGCCCATCTGAACAGGCCCATCTGCTTCCACCCATTTGGCTCTAGGCTCTTGAAGCCTCCTTATGGACTCGTCAACTTTGGAGTCTTCAACCGACGGAGTAGGCATTTCAACTCTTATCGCCTGGTAATCCCCCAGAAACACTTCCGGAGAAAGGGCAGTTGTTATTTCCAACTTTAAGACCGGATCACGTTCCTCTATCTTAACTCTTGGGTAGGTAAACGGTTCTATCTGTTCTTGTTCCAGGGCATCAGATATCACGCGCGGCACTATGTCCTTTATAGCTTCATCCAAGAGCCTCTCCTTACCGTAGTGCTGATCCACAATATAAGATGGAACCTTGCCTTTTCGAAAGCCTGGCCAAGTCAAACGCCTGGAGAGTGTAGTTCTAACTCTGGCAACTTCCTTATCCAGCGTCGCTGCGTCCACCTCTACGTGAAGTACTACCTGACGATTTTCTATGGGGTCTTTGACTATTTGCATATTTAAAATTGCTCTTTATAAAGATGAAGGGAGCGACAATGTTCAAGTTTTATCGCTACTTGGAAATATTTACGTGTAGCTCTCTAAGCTGTTCTTCGGTAACGGCACTCGGAGCGTCAAACATAAGATCTGAAGCGGTCTGGGTTTTTGGAAAAGCTATAACCTCTCGTATGTTTTGGACACCTCCCAATATAGCTACAATTCTATCTAATCCAAGACCCATACCTCCATGAGGTGGTACACCGTAACGAAAGGATTTCAAAAGGTGCCCAAAACGCTCTTCTACCTCTTGTTCCCCATAACCTATTATTCCAAAAACACGCTTTTGTAGTTCCGTATCATGTATGCGAATAGAACCGGATCCCAGCTCCCATCCGTTGCAGACCAAGTCAAACAGGTTGCCTATAACACCCCCCGGGGCTTCCTCAAGGGAGTCAATATACTTTTCCTGTGGTGCGGAGAAGACGTGGTGCGACGGAGCCCATCTCTTTACGTCCTCGTCCCATTCAAACAGTGGGAAGTCGGTTACCCAGACGAATTTGAACTCGGAAGGATTAGGGTTCACTGCTATCTCTCCCAATTCCATCCGTAACTTACCCAAAACAGAATTTGAAACGTCTCTATCGCCCGCCGCCGCTAAAATCAGGTCACCGGGGTGAGCTCCCGTCTTCTCAGCTATCTTCTTTACTATGGATAGATCCATAAAACGCGCCAAAGGGCTGCGCACAGACTCATGGGAGAGCGCCTCAATGGTGTCACAGTCGCCTTTTGTTAAGGCTATCCATATAAGACCGGGGGCTCCGAGGTCTTTTGCTCTTTGAATCAGTTCGTCGCACTGCTTGCGCGTATAATCACCACACCTCGGCACAGCAAACGCTTTGACGACTCCACCCTTGTCTATCGCTTCGAGCAATACTTTTGACTCGGTCTGGGATGCCTCATCAGAAACGTCTATCAGCTCCATACCTATACGTAAATCAGGTTTGTCTGTCCCATAACGCTCAATAGCTTCTTTGTACGTAAGTTTCACAAAAGGCGTGGCAACAACTCCATCAAGCCTTACGGTTTTGGCCAAGTGAGTATATAACCTCTCAACTGTATTCATCACGTCTTCCTGATGCACAAAGCTCATCTCTAAATCCAGCTGAGTGTGCTCCGGTTGCCTGTCAGCACGAAGGTCTTCGTCTCTGAAGCAACGCGCTATCTGAAAGTAACGCTCAATACCGGAAACCATAAGTATCTGCTTAAGTTGCTGAGGCGATTGAGGAAGAGCGTAGAACTTCCCGTGGTGTATTCTGCTGGGAACGATGTAATCACGAGCGCCCTCCGGAGTGCTCTTAAGAAGTATCGGGGTCTCCACATGAATGAAGTCATCTTCACTTAGCACGTCCCATATTATGCGCGTCACGTCGTGCCTAAGTCTGATCATTCGTTGCATAAAAGGACGACGGAGATCTACAAACCTATACCTAAGCCGCAGTTCCTCGCCTGCTGACGTGTCGTCTTCTACCTCAAAGGGTGGAGTGTCTGACTTCGCCAGCACCTCAAGCTCATTTACCATAAGCTCTACAGCTCCAGTCGCAAGGTTCGGATTCTCAGCATCCTCCTTCCGCTCCCGAATCTCTCCAGAAGCACGGATTACCCATTCAGAACGGATAGATTCTGCCAGTTCATGAGCGTCTTTCGACGCCATCGGTGTAAATACAACCTGTAGAACGCCTGAACGATCACGCAAGTCCACGAATATAAGACCTCCATGATCTCTTCGTTGCGCAACCCAGCCTGCAACAGAGATTTGACGACCTATGTCCGTTTTCCTAACCGTTCCGCAGTTGGTGTCTCTATGCAATTTTCTTCATTCAGATATGGGCTGTGGATCGTGCGTCCGAGACTCGCCAAAGAGCAACAGCTCCGGCTGACACGGCAAGCACCTTTAGTAGATCTCCTATTATAAAAGGGTACACCGCGTCGGATAACAACCGCCCTTCATCAGGCCAGCCAAAGTCAAAAGCTCTAAGCCAAATCAGAGCTGGTATATACAACACAATACTTCCTATAAGGACTGCCCACAGCGAAAGACCTCTATTCAAGCCGTGTTGTGAAAGCCACCCCGCCGTTATGGACGCCAGTACGAACCCAATAAGATAACCCCCGGTTACTCCCATCGCGTACTCCCAACCACTGTTACCTCCAGCAAAGACCGGAGCGCCAACAATCCCCACTACGTAATAGAAGAGCATAGATAGAATACCCCAGCGAGCACCCAGAAATATCCCCGATGAGAGGACACCTAGAGACTGGAGGCTTACAGGCACAGGGTTCTCTATTAAGTAGAACCTGCCCCAATTCGCCATAACAGCCGTAAAAGCCGCAAACCCAAGCGCGGCAAATAACTTCACGCCAACGTTCAGGCGAGGAAACAGAGAATCCATTAAAGAAGGTGTTCTGTCTCCAAAAATGGCATCTAACAGGATAGGGGGCTTTAAGTTTTTTGCTTGTTTCATGTCTTCAATTAAATTATCTTGGCATTGAATCCCATCCTTCAGGAGAAGCTATGCCATAATAGTCTACAATATGTAAAAAGAGAAAATGAAACCTATATATGCCATTGATTTACTCAAACACGCTCCAAATGGCGTACAGAGTGAAATTTACGGATGAGTAAAAGCCAGACGCAAGCATAGAAGGGCTATATTTTGGGATGTCAGTGATTCTACAGGAACAATTTAGTGCGTAGTTGATAAAAGCAGCGGGGATTTATTTGAGCTTGCATGAATGATCAATCATGAGACAGCAGTTTGAATCTCAGGAACTCTTGTGGAAACTATGCGATCAGAAATACCTAAGAAGTTACGTATTCATGAAATCATTGGACCTAATACAATCAATATCTCCCCTTATTTTAGATCAAATATCGATATTCATGATCCAAGACTCCAAAAACAGCTCTTGAACAAACGATATTTCTACCTACGTAATGATAAAATTAAGGCGATACTAAAATTCCTTCACATCCTTGTATGTATACTACACCAGTGGTTTCATAAACATCAATTCATGGAATTTCATGCTCCTATACTTAAACCATGCCTCTCTATAATGCGAGTTAAAGGTACGGATGTTTGATGTCGGAGATGTTCTGTTATACACCAGATGAATTCACAAAAATCTTATACAATGCAGGATTTCAAAATGTAACAGTCCTGGGGTTCCCTGTAACTGTTTATCCTTCTATTCAAGATACAAAGTTATTACACCAGAGAACCTCTACAGAACAACTGAGAAACCCTCAAAAAAGGTCAGAGTTATTGTCTCTGGAGAAGAAGTTGTGCTTGTATCCAGACCTTGCGTACCGAGGTGGTAGTAGTCTTATTGCTATTTGTAAGAAGAAAAACGACCGTAAGGCTTAGGCAATCACTGCTCCCTTAATGTGTTTATCAAGCAAGGGTTAGGAACGTTATGCTGATGCGACAACAACGAACCACCAATACCTTCCCAGCTTCCGTTGGACAGAACCTCTCAAAGGTTCTTTGGCACGCGAAAACTACTGTGCCATACTACAGGCAAACGTTGCCCTACCCTACGTATAAAGACGAAATTATCGATCTTCAGACATTCCGCACCATACCACTGCTTCACAGGTCGCAAATAGTGAGTGCTCCTGAAAAGTTCGTGTCGTCAAAAGTTTCCGGTTCCACCCTTATCAAGCAAAAAACAAGCGGTTCCTCGGGAGAACTGCTGACCGTCCTCCGAACCTCGTTTGAAGCCACTATGCTTGCGCGCGTTTTGTTGAAATTACGTAATGAATGGTGCGGCGACTTTACAAAAACTAAAAAGACAATGTTCATAGGCGGTCCCGGATACGACACGGAACTTGCACCGACTATCCTTTCACAAGACGAGCTCACTTTAGACCTAAATCTGGTCAGTTTGGACGCTGATACATGCCTGGATTATCTTGAACTGATCGCTAGTCACGGATCTGAATGGATGACCTGTAACACCACTATCGCCCTCACCTTGGCGACTGAAGTCTGGAAATATCCCTCTATTCGAGACAGGCTGAAGCTAAAGTGGATAGAGCTGCTAGGACAGTACGTTTCAGCGGAGGACAGAGAGACAATATCCGCAAGTCTTGGAGGGCGAGTAGTCAGTCACTATGGCTGTTGGGAACTTTATACCATAGCATACGATCGTCCATGTGGGCATATGCACCTGCTTGACGACCACGTGCTGTTGGAGATTGCGGATATAGATACAGGCAAGCTGGAGGATGAAGGCGAGGTTATAGTAACCGGTCTCAAACATTTCACGATGCCCTTCATAAGGTACCGTCTCAGGGACTTGGTCAGGGGGATACCGGGGCAGTGCTCCGTGCTGGATACTCCAATGCTGGAGGTGCTGCGAGGCAGGGTCTATAACTACATAAAAGGCAGACATAACTACGACGGCGAATACTTTTTCAATTTTGCTTTCAAGGAGCTAGAAGACGCGGGGTTTCCGCCTCTCAGACAGTTTCAGGTTAGACAAACGGCAGAAGAAGTATTTGTGGTTCTTTGGACGGCTGACCAACCTCCATCAGGGAAGATGAAAGAGGCTATGGAGCGTATGGTGCAGAACAGACTCGGTGGGAACGTCCACTTGGAGTGGAAAGAGAAGAGCCTCATACAGGCTAGTCGTAAAGGTACCGTTTCAGCTTTTGTTTGCGAGATTTAGGGATCCTTAAAATGAATAATTTCACAACGCACGTCAGTATTGGGCAGGGATTCGTGTTGGCTCATCTTGATGAAGCATACAACCATGACGGTATCTCTTACGACTCCAACCGACTAGATGGAGATGAGTGGACTTTTGGGACGGCGTATCCGGCTGAAGAGCTGCCTCCTACCGGAGCAAGGGTTGAGATAAAGGGAGTGCCCTTTATATTTCCTCCCAAAGAAGATGGTTTCAATAATAATATCGCTCTTGAAGATCAACGGCTGAAATTCATACCCGAAGTGCCGCAAGCGAAAGTTCTTTACATACTAGCCTCATCGGACAACGGAGATTTCCGCGAGATGGTTGTATTGGAGATACCTACGCAGCGGACTGAATTTTCACTTCCGGTAGGCTTCAGCGACTGGATGAGCATCTTCCCAACTATGGGGGCAGCAAAGGGTTTAGAGACGTCTCACGTTCATAGAGATGGCGAGGACTTTGAAACGAAACGGAGTTTGTGGGTAAGCAAAGTGGGTATGCCGGTCATAGGCGACGTCTCTGCCCTGAGGTTTGGCTATAACCCGTCATGCCACGTTTTCGGCGTTACTTTTGGAACAAAGCGGTCAGCTCAAGTACCTATGGGGAGTAAAGTCTGATGCCATCATGCAGAATGCTGGACGTTCCGATGATCCCTGGTAACGACAACTGCATGTATGTGCACCTTCGTTCAATCTTGCATTACTTCGGGTACATCAACCCGAACCTCTATTTGGCGAACGCGTGGGGGTTTTTGTATCGGCACCCTAATCCAGATGATTCTGTCCGGACACCATGGGCTTCTGGTAGCATCAACCCCTATTTTGCTTCTTTGCTTAGGCTTGGGTTCAGTGCTCAAGAGCTAAGCGCCAACGGTTCAGATGCTGAATGGATCGAAATTTGCCGATTGATAGACGAAGACATACCCGTCCTGACAAGAGTAGATCAGCTTTATCTGCCGTTTTGGAAAGTAACGTACAACTATGCTCATGCGGTTGTTGTGTTCGGATATTCTGATGATCATGCCTACGTTATTGATGGATGGGCGTACATAGGTTTTAAAGGAGCGATCCCGATAAAAGCTCTCAAGATGGCGACTGCATCAGAAAATCCGCCAAACAGTATGCACAGTTGGAACTCCGGGATACCTATCCGAAACAGGTATTTTAAGATTCTTCCGCCTATGGGTAAGATATCTGAGCGCCAAGCTCTGGAGTCCTTTTTAAATGAAACTTTACGTTTAGCGGAGGCAGATTCTGTGCCCGGGTTTGTACCTGGAGCGGAGGGGGTTTATACTTTCAAGGCGCGCGTCGAAAGTGAAATAGCGGCTTTACCGGAGCAGACGGCTGATACTATGGCACCCATACTTGACAAAGCGTTTTCATCGCTCGGCGAGGTTGTTTTACAACGCAACTTGTTCATGAGTTTTATTGAGGCTGGCGTCAATGATATTGACCTTGACTTCTGCTTAAGCGGGCTGCAAGAGGAGATGTACGATACGGCGCGTAACTGGGCTATCACTCGCAATTTATGCTTAAAAGCATCAAGGAACGGCAACATGGAGCTGATTTCCAAGATCTATTCACGGCTCGAAGATTTGGCAGAGAGGGAGAAGACGGCGCTGAAGATATTTAGAGACATACATGAGCGATTTATAGAGGAAAGAAAATAGATGACGATTTCAGATGGAGAGGAATTCGAAAGGCGAGTCCTGTCTATAGTCGCCTCATTCACAAAGATGAAGCCTTCAAAAATCACAGTTGCATCAACTTTAGGTCAAGATCTGCGGATAGATTCTCTTGCGCTTGTCTCATTGATTGTCCGTTTGGAAGAAGAATTAGGTATGGAGATCGACGACGAGGCCATGGCGTTGAATGGTTTGCATACAGTTGCGGATATCGTCAGTACAATGAAAGGAAAACCCGCCTAATGTCGGCCTCGCGAGTTCACCACTTGTTGGAAGTGAGTGTGCAGAAAAAACCCTCAAAAAAGGCGGTTTTTTCAAGAGAGGGTACGCTTTCTTATGGTCAATTAGCCGCTCTGTCCCAGAAATTCAGCGTCGTCTTACAAGGAAGCGGCGTAAAACCCGGCGACAGAGTAATGATACTCACGGGGCAGAGCTTGAGTACCGTTGTTGCGGTTATGGGTTGCTCTATTGCGGGAGCGGTATTCGTTTTGGCAGATCCCGAAGCGCCTGCGGAGAGCATGCGCCACTATATACTCGACTGTCGTCCTGCTGTGGCTGTAGTGTTCGCGGACGATACTGGCACCATAAAATCCGTCAGCGGTATCCCTCTAATTGTTATGCAAAAGGGAGAGCAGAATTTTGTACCCGATGCGAGTGCACATGAAATTTGCCGGACTGATTCGATGTCCAACCAATTCGACGTTGCCGCGTTGGTATACACTTCGGGAAGCGAGGCGAAACCTAAGGCGGTCGTGTGTCCGCATGACTCTATGCTTTTCGCAACAAACGCAATTCAATCGGTCCTAAAATTACGATCAGACGACAAGATTGCCGTGTTCCTCCCATTCACCTTTGATTACGCGTTGTATCAGATATTCCTTGCATTTAACGTAAGTGCCTCCATTGGGGTGGGCTCTTCAATGGACGCGGGACCTGCCCTGCCTTTTATTCTGAAGGCATGGGAGGCAACCTGTCTGCCTATCGTGCCGGCACTCGGAGCAACGCTTGTAGCCGCGCTCAAAAAACGGTATAAAGGCGAGCTGTCTGATTTACGGATGGTAACCAACACCGCCGAGCATCTGAACGAAGGGCTTATAAAAGATATTCAAACCTTGCTCCCCCACTGCGCGATATACCCGATGTACGGCTTGACGGAGTGTAAAAGGGTCTCAATACTAGAGCCTTCAGAAGTTAGGCGAAAGTCCGGTTCCGTGGGCAAGCCTCTACCCGAAACAAGGTGCTTGGTCGTAGATAAGAAGAGCCAACCGTTACCGACGGACACAGAAGGTGAGCTTGTCGTATTCGGGGCAAACGTGATGAGGGGATATTGGAACGCGCCGAATTTGACCCTTAAGAGATTCAGAAAATGGCAAGATACAGACGAAATTGTGCTCTTCACGGGCGACATCTGCAAGATAGACCAAGAAGGATATATATACTTTTGCGGAAGAAACGACGACGTCTTCAAATACAAGGGTTACCGTCTGAGCACGCTAGAGATAGAGACGGCTACTCTCTCTATCGACAAAGTTGAGCAAGCAGCTTTGGTACTACTCTCCGACCAAACATCCGCTCTATTTTACAGCGGAGACATTTCCGTCGCTGAGATAAATACCACTCTTGCAGATCTCGTCTCGTGGTACGCTATCCCTCCAACTATAGTCAAAGTAGACCTTTTTCCGTATCTAGCTAATGGCAAGGTTTCGAAAAAAGAGCTTCGGGAATCGTACATCAATGGTAACCTCGCTAAACTATGAAAATAACTATATACAGAGCAGAGTTACAACGGGCAAGCATGTATTTGCTTATCCGCATACGTGACATTCACCAGTAAAAACTCTTTCCGCAAGAAATGCTCATGAGAGCTTGTATTCCCGCTTGATGGATGTGCAACCTTTTAATACCCTCATAAGATACGCAAACTTAGCGGGAATATCGTCTATATTTTGGGTGCACTTCAAAACCACCATACATAGGAGACTAGCTCACGTTGTCAATTTTGCAAGTGGGATGCTGCTGGCTTATGCCGTAGTCTTTCTATGGCAAGCGGTATATGAAAACGGTTTCCTCGGTTCTATAACCGAAAACGTTTCACTGGTAGAAATGACTACCTACGCTATATTTGGGGGTGTGTTTTCAGCTTCGTTTCAAACAGACGTCGTATTTGACCTGGAGGAGCGGAATCGAACCGGAGATATCGTTACAGACTTGATGCGTCCAGTCAACTGGCAGTTTAACGTATTTGCCCACTACCTTGGCATAAGCACGGTGCAGATATTGACTCTAGCGTTCCCCGTCATACTAATTTCAGCAGCTGTTTTTGATATTCAAGCACCACCTAATCTGTTGTTACTACCCATATCCATAATCAGTCTGATGCTTGGGGTGTTTATCAATTTTGGGCTCATTTTCCTAATAGTCTTGCTCATTTTTAAGTTTGGACGCGTCGGCGGGTTTGAGTTCGCGTTTAGAGGGTTACGTCCGCTTCTAACCGGTGCGTTCTTACCTTTATGGATATTTCCCGATTGGATCGAGCCGTTTCTGCGTTGGTCGCCTTTTCCTGCCATATATTTTGACCCATTCGCCATATACTTGGGGTTTTATGAGGCAGGCGAAATAGCATACGCTATGCTACGCCAAGCCGGTTGGGCTTTAGCTTTGTTCATAATCGGTGGATATTTTGCACGCCGAGCACTCCGTAAATTTGAGGGACTAGGAGGTTGAAGTGATCAATTCGCTTACTATGTTCTGGACCTATCTTCACATTTCCTTCAAAGGAGCGAACAAGTACCGCACAAATTTTTGGTTGGGTGTTTTGGGCATATGCTTGTCTTCATTTTTTCAACTGTTTGGTGCCTGGGTGATTTTGAACAGGATCGGCTCATTGAACGAATGGGATTTATGGCAGGTATCGTTCATGTTTGGTTTATGGCGCATACAATACGGCGTGATGTTTCTTCTGTTCGGGGCTCTCTGGAACTTAGAAAGACTGATAGAAGACGGAACCCTGGACAGGTTGTTAGTCAGACCACGCAGTATACTTTTACAAATTCCAGGCACTCAGTTCAATATTGCCGGGATAGGACAGATAGGGTTCGGTGTTCTTGCAGCGGTGATAGGTTTCTCTCAATCGCCCCCGCTGTGGTCATGGTGGACTGTGCCGTGGATCGCCATCCTATTGATATCGGGAACAGTCATACAGCTATCAATCGTGATGATTGCGAATGCCTCTAACTTTATGTTTGTGAAGGTCAACGCCGCACTCCGTACAGTAGATAGGGCAAGCTGGCAAATAAACCTGTTCCCCCTATCTGCGTACTCGGTAGCTATGCAGGTCGTACTAACTTTTCTCTTGCCATGGGCGTTTCTAGTCTTTTATCCGGCTCATCTCTTAGCGGGGCGAGTCGAAGAAGTTTTTATACACAGCGCCTTTGCTTATGCTGCTCCGTTGGTGGCCACAGGATTTGCAACAATAGCGTTTCTTTCCTGGAAAGCGGGGCTGGGACGGTATCAAGGTATAGGAGGGATCTAAGTGGAAGGTTCGCAAGTGTTGATAGAAGCAGACGCACTGACTCGTTACTACAAAGTTCGAAAACCGTCACAAGGTAAAGGCAGAAGGTGGTTTGTAAAAAGGGACTATGAGCTTGTCAGAGCTTTAGAAAGCGTATCATTTTCCATAAAACATGGCTCTGCAGTGGGACTGGTTGGATTGAACGGTGCAGGTAAATCCACCCTGCTGAAGTTGGTTATGGGTCTGTTGGCTCCTACCTCTGGGAGCATTAGGGTGGCAGGCATTGAGCCGAACCGCAAGCGAAAAGATATAGCGAAGTCTATAGGAGCGGGGCGAGTCGAAGAAGTTTTTATACACAGCGCCTTTGCTTATGCTGCTCCGTTAGTGGCCACAGGATTTGCAACAATAGCGTTTCTTTCCTGGAAAGCGGGGTTGGTACGATATCAAGGTATAGGAGGGATCTAAGTGGAAGGTTCGCAAGTGTTGATAGAAGCAGACGCACTGACTCGTTACTACAAAGTTCGAAAACCGCACAAGGTAAAGGCAGAAGGTGGTTTGTAAAAAGGGACTATGAGCTTGTCAGAGCTTTAGAAAGCGTATCATTTTCCATAAGACATGGCTCTGCAGTGGGACTGGTTGGATTGAACGGTGCAGGTAAATCCACCCTGTTGAAGTTGGTTATGGGTCTGTTGGCTCCTACCTCTGGGAGCATTAGGGTAGCAGGTATTGAGCCGAACCGCAAGCGAAAAGATATAGCGAAGTCTATAGGAGTAGTTTTCGGACACCGCAGCCAACTTTGGCCCGACGTATCCATAATTGAATCATATGAGGCCTTGCGGAAGATATATTCGGTTGACCCAAAAGCGTTCAAGGAAAGACTAGATCGTCTTGCGGCGCTGGTGAACGTAGAAAGCATCCTAAGCAGACACCCTCGTGAGATCAGCTTGGGGCAGAGGATGAGAACGGAGATACTGGCCAGTCTGCTACACGGTCCGCAACTGTTGATACTGGACGAACCAACGCTGGGCTTAGACATTGTTGTAAAAGCCAGCATCAGACAGTTGATCAAGTCTATAGTCCGGGAGCAGAGCTGCACCGTCATTCTAGCTAGCCACACAGTAGCCGACATAGAAGCAATATGCGACAAAGTGCTGCTGATCCACAAAGGTAAAATCAGATACGAAGGCACAATAGAAGACATTAAGGCGATCGCAGGGGCTGAGACCAGCTTAGAGGTGGAAACCATACGCATAAATGAAGCACAACAACCCGTGAAAGAAACAACTTTAATCCCCGTTACCTCACCTAATATAGGTGAGGTATTACGTTCTATTGCTGACTCTGATAGCAAAGGGATAAGCCAGATCAAAATCTCGGAACGCACCCTGGAAGACGTGTTGCATAAATTGCTGACGGACGAGGAAAGACAGACCGAGCAGACCTGCTAACGTTTACATTTAGTACTAGTGGATACGTCAGACATAGTTTCAGATACATCATAGAGGCAAACTTCACGCTGCTAACATAACTTTCAGGCCTAAAGATGTACACCAGATTGAGCGAGACGTTTTGCGATTACGGGCTTGACAAGTGTCTGACGTTTGATTTATGCTTATGTTTGGATAAGCTTATAGTACATAAAGGCGAGTCCTTCTTTAATGTTATCTGCCTGTAACCGGTTGTCTTTGAAAACTGGATACGATTACCTGGAGGGAAAGAGCATGTCTAAATTTCGGAATAGATGGATGGTAATGCCAGCTTTTATTGCTTTGGCTTCAATGCTCGCATTAGCTGTTGCCGCATGTGGTGGTGGAGATGACACACCCGCGCCTACTGCGACACCTAGACCTACATCTACACCTGTTACACAAACACCTCCCGATGATGCTATGGAAGAAGAAAGTAGACTAGTTCGTGCTTTCAATAATCTAGAAGCTGTTTACGGTTTAGGTTATCTTGGCCCCTACCGAACGAGTGTTACGAATCAGCTGGGTGGAGTTGAAGAATCTTTCTTCAGGTTTGAAAACGGAAGCGCACTCACTCCAGAGCTTATAGACAGCTGGGCTATTACTGATGATGGAAGTCAATTTCACTTCACCATAAGACGCCCTAATGGTAACCCAATACCATTCCAGGCTCCAATAGGTTTTGAGAATGAAGATTTCGGAGTCCTTGATGCACGTGAAGTTGTAGAGTGGTTTAACAGGAATAACTCCAGCACTAACCCTAACTCTACATATGGGGACCGTGGAGACCTGGCCGCTATTTTTGGCTGGGCAAGAGTGGTAGAGAGAACAGGTAGTGGGTACTCTGCAGTTCCACATATTTTCGGCTTTCCTTCTAACCAAGCCAGACCTATTGATATAGACCTAGATAGCAGTGTAGACTTCGTGGAAGGTTATACTGTGTCAGTAGACTTGGCCTCGCCAGTATTCTTCTGTCTTCCCATATCGCAGTTTGGTTGCCTTTCAGCCGCACGAGGACCTCATAAAGTTACCACTACAGCTTCGCTTGGAGAAACTTGGGCGAGAGAACACCATGTTGGTACTGGACCTTACGTACAAGGTGAAAACTGTGCAGCCGGAAATCGTTGCACTATCCATGCAGTGGACAGCCATTGGCGCAAGGCAGGTGAAGTGAAGGTGATAGAAGGAGTGCACATCGCTGAAGGTTCTACCCGAATAGCTAATCTCAAGAACGGCACCATTGACCTGGCTGAGGTAGACTACAAGTCTGTAGGCGAAGCCATAAGCGACCCTAATCTTAGGTTCCTAAACACCTTTGGATCGGGCTATGTAGGTCAGTCTATTTTGTTCCCTGGAAACCTTTGGGAAGAGTTTCACACTCGCACAGGCGAGCCTCTCAGGCCTTGGGAAATGGGGCAGAACCATACAGGTACCAGCAATATCGGAGATTTTCCATACGATACAGACTATCCATGGATAGGTAACCCATGGGGTCATGCCGGAGAACCTTGTCAGGCTGGCACACCCGGGCGTGCAGAACCAGGAACTATTGAAATACGCAACACCGAGACTGGACGAGTAACGACGCAAGAGTACGAAGGCTGTGGAGACGCTCCATATACCGACACTGACAATCCAGATGGAATTGACGACATGGAGCAGGCTCGTCTCGTCAGGCTCGCGCTTTCTTATGCTATAAACCGTCCAGACATAATTACCGGATTGCTCGGAGATTCAGATGCTACCCCCATATATTCAGAGTACATGGGACCTCAATACCCTGGATGGGATGCATCACGTTCAACCGCATGTTGGCACTGGGCTACTGGAGAGACGGTGTCTTGTGAAGGTACCGCACAACCTGTGCCTTGGGAGATACCTTACGACTTGGACAAAGCTAGAGAGCTCCTTAGTGAAGCCGGCTATTCTAACCTTGCCGACTTTGGAACAATACACCTTCAGGCATACGTGGCCGAAGCAGGAGAAGTGGTGCTTGATGTAGCAAACCAGATAATCTCTAACTGGCAAGAGTTGGGGTTGACCGTAGAAAGTCTAAATGAAGACTACGGCGGAGTTATAAGCCCTCGTATGCTGAGAAGAGAGCAGTTCCTCCCGGTGATCAAGAATGGAGACGTCCACTCGAACGTATACCCATACGACTGGCCCCTGCCTGTTGTTGACACGTCAAGGAGCCGGCCAGGATGGGGAGTAGGGTTTGAATCCCAGCCAGGAGCTAACTGGGCAGAGAGCAGCCTTGCCGAGCGTGACGCCGAAGTAAGGAGTCAGATACACGACGACTGGGTAGATTACAGCCTATTCTGGGTCCAGTACGCCGGAGTATTTCAGGTGGAGAAAGGTTTGATAGTCAACGATAAGGTTGCTTCTTGGAGCAGTCCTTACTATCAGCATTATGCAAACGTTTCTCAGAACCCGGAGTTTATTACTCTGAACTAATAGAGTAACGAGTAAAGAAAAGTCTGTGGAGGGCTTGTACTTGTCGGACCTACCAGGCCTGATGAGTACAAGCCCTTTGTGCTTATATTGCATGCTTACTTGGGGATAGGTATCTGATCGTATGGGCCGATTCTTAGTTGGACGTGTACTTACGTCTTTACTTTCCATAATAGGTGCTACGTACTTTGTGTTCGTTCTGACTCTATTTCACGACGATCCTACCCAGCTGTATATAGGCGAAAATATTCTGGACCAAGACGCCATAGACGCCTTGCGGGCTCGTCTAGGTTTAGATCAGCCTTGGTTTATAAGGTACTTCGTTTGGTTTTCAAGTGCGGTCAGAGGGGATTTCGGTGAGTCTATAGGAAGGTCTCAGCCAGTAAGCTCTATTATTCAAGGCAAATTTGGAGCAACTGTTGAACTAGCTATAGGAGCCTGGATTTTCGCAATCGCCTTAGGAGTTCCAGCGGGTGTTATAGCGGCAGTTAAACGGGGAGGATGGCCGGATTACGCGGCTCGCGGGATAGCACTCATCGGTCAAGCGGCGCCAGCTTTCGTAACGGCTCTGGTGCTTATATGGGTATTTGCGGTGTTACTCCAATGGCTACCTGCATCAAATCGCCCTGCCGAGTTTGACATACGGTATTATATATTGCCATCTATAGCCCTAGGGTGGAGTGCAACAGCTGGCTTGATGAGACTCACCCGCTCCTCAATGCTTGAGGTTCTGGATTCAGAATTTGTGAAGCTGGCAAGAGCTAAAGGTGTAGCCAACTACAAGGTCATAGCAAAACACGCTCTGCGCAACTCACTCATAGCACCTGTAACTTCTCTACTACTCCTATTTTCTGGTTGGCTGAACGGCGCACTGGTTATAGAGATAGTATTTGCATGGCCTGGGCTAGGAACAGAGGCCCTCCAAAATGCAGTCAATGACAATGACTTCCCTTTGCTTATGGGAACAGTATTCCTCTTTGCTTTTATATTTCTCATATTCGCTACAGTAGCGGACATACTCTACACTATTATCGATCCAAGGGTTCGTATCCGATGACCAACTCTTGCTCTCCAGGCTGATCCGAGGGACTAAAGATGTATAGATTCTTGGGAGCCATATGGAATCTTTTGCGCCGTTACCCAGTTATACCTGGGATTGTGTTGTTTGTCTTGATAGTGGCAGCGATACTTGGTCCGCTCTTGGCACCTTATGATCGCGATATCGGACAATCGATAAATGGTCAAGTACCACCCTTCAACTACACAAAAGTAAAGGTAATAGAAGAAAATGAGGATATACAAATTTCTCTTTCTGGAGATCTACCCGAGGGTGTAGAATTTCTTGGCAATGGAATAGCTTCACTTGTCATAACCAACGACGATTTTGAACTTATAGGAATAACTGCATCCGAGAGTTCAATTAGAGAAGGTTCTGATGGCGACGAAACAGAGATAGTGCTAAACATTTTCAGCACTGCTTCCTTAGAAATTCCACTTGAGATAGATGTTTCGTTAGATGGAAACGCTGGACTGAATCAAGACTATTCTGTGGAAGGATTGGAGAATTTCCTGCCGCTCGGACTGCCCGGTGTAGTTGAGAGAGGGGTGGTAATTTTATCTGGCCCCTCACCCAACGCTACCGTGAACATAATAGTGAACGGAGACGACAGAAATGAATCGGATGAGAACATAGAAATTACTATATCTGGACAACAGCTGCCAGAAGGAATCCGATTTGGAGACTCAGAGATTGTACTGACTATAGTGAATGACGATGGGGAAGATTCAGGAGCGTCTTCCGACCAAGATGAAACAGCTGGCAACATTTTGACAGGTATAAGAATCACTCCTCAGCCAGACTCAATTCTTGAAGGTCAATTAGGAGAGGAGACGGAAGCGTACTTCCTTATTGAGGCTGTTGGGAGGTTACCTTCAGCGATATCTATCGCCCTCTCATTTGATGGCGACGCAACGGAAGGCCGAGACTACCTATCTAATATATCCACAGTGGTACTGCCATCCGGAGAGAACTCTAGCATCCGTTTTCCAATAACGATAATAGGTGATAATGATGAAGCATTAGATCTAGAGGCGATAAATCCACCTATAAAGAGTTGGTGGCCGGAAGGGTACTATCTGTTTGGCACAGATCAGAACGGACGAGATGTGTTCACACGGCTGCTTCATGGCGCACGTATATCTATGCAAGTTGTAGCTATAGCCCTTATCGCGGGTATGTTGTTGGGAACAAGCCTAGGTATAATGTCCGGATATTATGGAGGGGTCATAGATGAACTTATAACTCGGTTCGTGGATATCTGGTATGCACTTCCATTTCTGCTTGTTGCGCTTGTGTTCACCTTAGTGTTTGGACGAGGACTTAACGTCTTGATGGTAGTGCTTGCTTTAGTAGCGTGGGCCGGTTTTGTGAGGGTCATACGTTCGGAAGTATTGATAATAAAGCAGTTGGATTATGTAGATTCCGCCCGTATAAACGGCGCCAGCGACGTTAGGATCATGTTTCGTCACATACTGCCTGGTGTATTCAATACTGCAGTTGTGGTTGCCACTTTGAATACAAGCGGCTTGATACTTGGAGAATCGGTGCTTAGCTTCGTAGGAGCAGGTATACAGCCACCTACACCCTCATGGGGCGTTATGTCATCGGAAGGCAGACAATATGTTACCTTAGGGTCTCCACACATATCCTTGATACCTGGAGCTGCTATTTTCTTTGTAGTGCTATCATTCAACTTCTTTGGAGACTGGCTAAGAGATACCCTTGATCCCCGTCTTAGACAGATCGCCTGACTCGGTTCACTTTATCCTCCTCCAACCGGTTGAACGATCAAAAGTTTATCCCCCTCTTCCAGCACCGTACTGCCGTAGTCCTCTTTTCGCACTATACGGTTGTTAACGGCGACGGCGACGGCTTTCTTCTTGATATTCATCGCCTGTAGACACTTCTCCAAAGTTGCGTCAGGCGGCAGTGAGAAAGGTTTATCGTTTATTATAACGGTAATCATAAAGCCAACCGCCGTTCTATTGACGAGCGAATACTTTGAGCAGACTTTCTCGGGTTAGTACTACAAAGTATCGCCCGGATAACCGCCACTCCGAGTGCTCCTGCTTTTATCACCTTTCCAGAGTTTGAGCTATCTATTCCCCCGATGCCTATGATGGGAATGTCCATAGCTTTTGCTATGCACGCGAGACCTTCAAGCTCAAGTGTGGATCCATCCGGATGAGAGGCCGTATTAAATACACTTCCTCCAAACAAATAATCAACACCCTTTGTCTGCAGAGCTCGGGCAGACTTGACTGAATGAACCGAACGTCCGATTAAGCTCGTAAACGGTTTATCTGGATCCGGCGCATCTTCCGGCAAATGCAAGCCGTCTGCCTCAGACTCTTCCGCAACCTGAAGACAGCCGTTGACCACCATGAGTGCGTCACCGGCTGACTGACGCACTAGTTTAGCGTAGCGCGTTAACTCTTCAAGAGACAAAGATTTTTCTCGCACTTGGACCATGTTTACCCCTCCTGCCACAGCTTCTTCTACCTTTTTCAATGACTGCCGCTCACCACCTGCAGTCTCAATATCCACGACCAGACACAACACGGGGCGAGGCAAGGGCAGTTTAGGCAATTTTCAGGAAAGGATATCAACGGATGGACTGCTAGCCGACGAGGTAGAGCGCATCTTCATTCTCCCCGCCAAGAAAGCCTTTCTGCCCGCCTCCACGCCGAGCTTGAACGCCTCTGCCATCATCACGGGGTTGCGTGCTTCGGCAATCGCCGTATTGACCAAAACCGCGTCCGCTCCCATTTCCATAGCCTTGCTCGCGTCCGAAGGCACGCCAAGTCCAGCGTCTACCACAACAGGAATGTTCGCTTGCTCAATTATAATGCCTATCTCTTCGGCCGTAAAGAAGCCGCGTCCTGAACCTATGGGCGAAGCCAAAGGCATCACAGTAGCACAACCTACTTCCTCTAACCGCTTCGCCAAAACTGGGTCAGCAGAGATATAAGGCAGAACGGTGAAACCTTCTCGCACAAGTTGATCAGACGCATGGAGAGTCCCTAAAGGATCTGGAAGCAGATAACGACTGTCGGGGATGACTTCTACCTTTATCCAGTCGGATCCTGTGGACTCACGAGCCATTTTAGCTGTAAATACCGCCTCTTCTGCTGTTTTGCTACCCGCTGTATTCGGAAGTATACGATATCTGCTCCAATCAAGAGAAGTAAGTACAGTAGGTTCATTAGGATTCTCCATATTGATTCTTCGTATCGCTACGGTTATCATCTCGCAACCCGAAGAAGCTGCTGCTGCTGCCAAGACTTTAAAGGAAGAGTGTTTACCCGTACCCGTTATCAACCTCGAATTGAACCTTTGGCCAGCTATATAAAGATCATTCAACATTGCTCACTCCATCTGGGTTGTTTAGTATCCTTCGTATATCTAAGTGTATGATTACTATTAGAGTGATGGTTTAGATTTGCAGTTGAGCGTTCACTTTAGTGAAGTGTCTTGCAGGTAGTGAGCAAGGTTTTTCCGAATGTTCTTAATATGTGTGTATATTCTTAAAGTAAGTTCAAGCTGTAGGTTTCACGTATTGGATTGTTTGTGTATTCCTGCAACATCTTAAGCTCATCTTTTATCACAACCTCCAACCAGCCATAAGGTGTGTGGCACTGCTTCATTCAGGTTTTATGGAAACGGAAGGTAAGGTGGTTCACCCTATCGCTTGTTTGATGGGCAAGTATGAGTCTCCTTATTGCCCAAGACAAGGTCCGCTGTTTCTTGTTAACGCCTAAGCCTGAAGCCCTACTTATAGACTTAGATGGCACTTTGCTAGACCTTCGGGACAAGTGGTCCGAATACGCGCATGAAGCCATATCAAGCGTCGTTGAAAGGATGCCGGTCGGCATTTCGACGGGTCGTTTCGGGCAAGACGTTATCAGCTTTGGGCATAAACTAGGCCTAGAGTCGCCTCTAGTGGTAGAAAATGGAGCAAGGGTCATTGAGCCAAACTTTGGAGAGACCATTTGGCATAACCCGTTAGAGAAAACGGCAACGCTCTCCATCTTGGATCAGCTGGAATTACACGATTACCGATTCTACGCCTGTCAAAAAGGTAGGACAATCCGAGCACGAGATGATTTCAACAACTTTGAAGACGTATCCGCGGTAAGCGTAGACGCTGTGGAAAGAGACAACGCTTTACGCGTGGCGACATTAGGAGAGAATATCCAGAACTTAAGGGCTGAACTTTCAACGTCTTCTCTGGGGAGTTGGTATGTTACTTTTAGTCATAAAGATTCAGATAAGGGCAGAGGTGCCCGAATTTTCGCTGATTGGGTAGGTGTGAATATAGATCGCGTAATGGCTATAGGAGACGGGCTAAACGACGTCCCTATGTTCAAGTCAGTCGGCATATCGGTGGCGATGGGCAATGCAGATCCAAAAGTGAAGAGCGAAGCTATGTTTCTAACCGCCGATGCTGCAGAAGAAGGGTTAGCACAAGCACTCAACAAATTTATTCTCTCAAGATAAGGAGTCTTTTCTCCTTTTGTTCAGAAGCCGCGGACTAGAGGTAGCTTCGGACTTCACACGACCGATGTATTCTATAATTATTAGACTTGAGGGCAAGTTCAAGAAACATCGAGTACTCTTGACAAAACTGGAAAGGCAGGGACTAAGCACCGCTTTCTTTGTCTTTCTCCGACTTAAAGTAAGGCTCATCATAGGATTCACCACTCCTCAATATTCTTACTCCGGTCTTGAGTCCAGCCGTCCAAGCATGCCACTCCTTTTTGAGCGAGTCAGTTAAACGCGCATCATAGTCCCCCACATTCCTAAGACGATTGCGACGAGCTTTTGCAAGCGTTTCTCCTTTTTGGCCGGATAGGTCTGTGAGAACAGAGGTAAGCGCCGACTTCAAAAGAAAGGCGGATTCTTCATGGGAAACATGTGCTCCTCCTGCAGGTTCAGGTACTATTGCGTTTGCCAGTTCCATATCCCTGAGGTCTTTCGCCAAAAGAGTAAAGGTATGCTGTGCACTCTCGTCGGTCGCTAGTTTTAAAGTCGCTCTCTCATAAGAAGCTAACGGGGAAAGAAAAGCATTTTCCAGCACCAAAAGACTGTCTGATATGCTGAACGGCAGGACAGCTTCCGAAAAACCTTCCCCTATGACTATTGCAACTATAGGGGTTTCTACTGTAACCATAGCCAGAATAGCGGAGGACACGGCGCTTGCCAATCCGTTAAGCTCGTATTCAAGACCTATCTTGAATCCGTGGGTATCTATCAGAGACACCAGCGGTAACCTGAACCTGCCGGCTATTTCTATCGCTCTCACGGCCTTTCTCAGACCTTTAGGTGTTATCTCTCCCAGGAACTCCTCGCTAGAGTCATACGAATTTTCGAGCCGGTGCGCAATAAGTTGTCTCTGTTGCGCTATCAAGACTACAGGTCGTCCGCTGATGTAAGCTAGTCCACAAATTATCGAAACGTCATTACCGTCTGCACGGTCTCCTTTTATCTCTATAAAGTTGGAAAAGATAAGCTCTATATAGTCTTTCGCTTTTGGCCTGTCAGGATGTGCAGCGACTCTTGCAACTTCAGAACGAGAGAGAGAGACCTTAGGTTCAGGTGGCATCGGTAACTTGGGCAACAATTTTGTTTCCGTCTTTTGCGTGAATAGAGCCAGTACACTCGACAGTTCAGGCTTAATCATGTCCCTGCTTACGACTTTATCTATCAGTCCAGCATTTTGAAATGCCTCAGAGGAGTACTGCTCTTGATAGAGATGCTTAAAAGAGGCTTCCTGAACCTCCTGTAGTGCGGCAAACCCTATCCTGGCTCCAGGTTCAGCAAATATGACGTCCGCTTGATAGACAAAGGAAGCCGCGGCTAAACCGGTGGAAGGATTACATAGAACCGATATGAAAGGGCATCCTGCTTTTCTTAGCTCGTCAACTGCTATCACAGTCTTTGTCATTTGAGCCAGTGACAATATACCGTCCTGTACACGTACTCCACTGCTCATAACCAGTGAGACGCAAGCAATGCCACGTCTGGCTGCGGTTTCAAACGCCAGAGCTATCTTTTCACCAGTGGCAGTACCCAAACTGCCTCCTTGAAAGGCGAAATTCAAGACAATCATAACGGTAGCGCTGCCACCTATCTCACATACGCCGGTTACTGCAGCGTCTTTAAGTCCCGTCAATTCCGTTTCTTCTTTGAGAAAATCATCATACGAAGCGCTCGTCGAGCTGCCAAGTGGACTGGCCGAACTTAACCATGGATTTATCTCTTTAAAAGTCCCTTGATCAGCGAGCAGAGCTACCCACCTGTTGACAGTTATAGAGTAGTGAAATCCGCATGAGAGACATACCCTGAACTGACGATAGAGCCATGAAGCGCCAAACGGCACGTAACAACGCGGGCAAGTCTCTGGGGAATCTTCGTCCGCGTCTTCTTCATAAAAAATTCTATTGCTACGACTCGTCATGGTTGAGCAACCTCTTAAAAATAGACTTATGTACAAAGAGATTTTCGCACAATATACATCGAATTTTCAGGGTTCGGGGGCATTTACCTAGTTATAGATATGAAAGAAGCATACCATGTCTCGACAGGGGTGAATAGCACATTAGAAGCTGAACAAGAGCATAATATAAGTCACAAGACTGTTCCTGAAAACAGCGTTACAAGACAACCCAGATAATGGAGTTTTTCGACTAGAAATATAGGAGTATATTACGAGCAGAGGTTTTCCTGTGTGCTGCGAGGGTGAAGCATTTAAAAAGGAGGCTTATTGAACGCGTCGGCTGATTAACACCTGTCGCGGTTTCCCTTGCTGTCCATGTCCAACTATTTCAGCCTCTTCCAGTTCTTCCATTAAGCGCGCCGCCCTAGGATATCCTATTTTCAGACGTCTCTGAAGTAACGAGGTAGACAGCGTTTTCTGAGACGCGGCTAGTTCAACCGCTTTACTGAATAGTACATCACCATCATCCATCCGTTCATTGTTTTTGAGAGACTGTTGAGGACCTGAAACAGAATTATCGGTTATACCCAAATCCATCTGTGATAATCCTGGTGGATGAAAGCGCTTCCATTGCGTTACAAGCGATTCTATTTCCGTGTCGGAGAGAAAAGCTCCCTGCACGCGCGTAGGTTTGGCAGCATTAGCTGTCATATAAAGCATGTCTCCCCTACCTATTAGCTTCTCTCCACCCACGCCGTCTAATATAGTTCGAGAGTCCACTTGGGAAGTTACAGCGAAACATATACGGCTTGGAAAGTTCGCTTTTATCAGACCCGTTACAACGTCTACGGACGGACGTTGAGTAGCAAGTATCATATGGACACCCGTCGCACGAGCCAGTTGGGATAAACGCACTAGCAACCGTTCCACTTCGTTGGAAGCCGTCAACATCAAGTCGGCCAGCTCGTCTATGATCACCACTATATAAGGCATAGGGGTTGAGTTTTTCATGTTATACGCTGATATATTCCGTACTCCAGAGTGAGACAAAATTTCCAGTCTGTCTGACATCTCTTGAACCAATACTCTCAGGGCAAGCAGGGCGTTTTTAGGCTCTACAACTACGGGCGTGTACAAGTGAGGTATACCTTGATATGGTGTCAATTCAACTCGCTTAGGATCTATCATCACCATACGAGTTTGGTAAGGAGTTCGAGTCAAGAGCAGTCCCGCAACTATAGAGTTGATGCACACAGATTTACCTGATCCCGTTGCTCCAGCAACGAGAAGATGGGGCATGCTTGCAAGGTCTGCGAAGACGGGCTCACCCCTGCTGCCTATACCGATAGGGAAAGGAAGAGCCGCCGTTTGTTCATGTGCAGCCCATTCTGGCGTGTCAATAACCGATCTCAAAGTTACAGGAGAAGGACGGATGTTTGGAACCTCTAAACCTATCATAGACTCTCCAGGAACCACCGGTTCAAACCGGATGGAAGGAGACGCTAAAGCTAAAGCTAGATCCTTTTCTCGGTTCAGTATATCGCCAACTCTCACCCTGCCAGATGCTTGGCCTCCACGACGCCATCCCGGAACAAGACCGTATTTGGTTATCGTAGGACCTACAAAAGCCTGTGCTACTTTTACATCAACACCATGCTGGCGAAGGCTTTCTTCTATATGTAGTCCGACTTCATGTGCGTCTTCAGTACTAACGTTGTTAGGCGGAGGTGGTTGGAGGAGGGTGCGATCTGGCAATGGCAAAAGCATCTGCCCCGCTGCTGACTGGGACGCTTGCTCTTGCTTAGACAAAAGACGCGATGCTATGCTCAAAGGGGTAAAACGCTCGGTATCAGCACCCTGTGCATCGGAAGAAACGGTAATGGTATCCGTCTTTTTGAGAATATGTTCAGCAAATGACGTTTGCTGACGCTGACGAGGGTCTACTTTTGTTTCGGCGTTCTGATGACGAGAATCGACACCTGTCTGTGCGTCGGGGTAGTGAAGGTCCGAGTAATCAAATCCTGACAAAGAAGAAGGAGGAGGGGACGGCATTCCTTGCTCACCAGGAGAGTTAGAGGATAAATTAGAATATTTACCTGAATCCGGGACATTCGAAACATCCATGCCTTCAGGTTGAGATGCGTAAGGAACATTCTCGGGATTGTTGACCCTGTCAAAAGAAGTGTTCAGTCCAGGGACATCGCGCGATGAAGCACGGGTGAATCCAGATTCCAATGGAGGTCCAGCATTATTGAAGTAGTTGGACTGATCTGCAAAATCTGTTGAGTCGTCGGTTTGACGAATATCTTCTCGCCTCATCCTAGGCTGTCTCAGAGTATAAGGAAGAGGCACATTATGCTCCTGCAACAGGGGAGTGAGAGACGACAAAGAAGAACGATCCCCATATGATTGAAGTTCTCCCGCTGGAGGTGGAGTCCAAGATCTGGTATCAGCTATCCTTCCGCGCTCATCAGGGTAAGAAGACTCTTCCGAAATGCCGTTTTCAACGCTGTTTCCGGAAAATATATGCCTGCGCTCGTAAGAATCAAGTAAATCCTGCTTTAGGTCCTCCGCTGTCAGTTTCTGATGTTCTATCTGCCTTTTTCTGAACTTATCTGAGATACTTTTAATCAACTGTACAAAAAATATACCCACGAGAAGAATCGTCTTCAGTATAAAGCTCACCATGTCACCCAATAACCGAGCGGTCTTTGGGTGAACCGTGAGTGCAAAGGCTGCCCCTAATACTGCAAAGCGAGCCCATGTCGCAACGATAATTACGCTTGAATTTGGAAGTTGAATAGGATACCTGGCTATATACTCCGATATCCTCCCTCCCACTTGTTCACCTAGCAAACCTAAGCCAAAATTATCGGCATTAAAGAAAAATGCCAGTCCAGAAACAAGTACAGCCAAAAATAAGTAAGCTATGAATTGCCGTGAATGTTTAACCAAACCACGGGGATCAAGAAGCAAAGCTGCAACAGTGGTAAGCACCCATGCCCCTAGAGGCAGCACCGACCATCGGAATAATCCTACAAATTCATCCGTATAAAAGTACCAAACCGCAAAGCTAAAAAACGGTAGGAATAGGAAAAATCTTCCTAATCCCGTAAATACCAAAAGACTTACAACTGCGACTACGTGTTTTACAAACGCGCCAGTTTGCCCCGGGTTTTCTTCCGGATATTTTGGTACAGGGTTTACTGCGGTTCTTCTATATTTCAACAGTGTTAGAAAGGATAAGAGGTCTCATACCGGTTCGTTCCTCCACGAACGCTCTCAAAACCTGGCGGAGTTGTTGCTCCGTCTCTTTCCAATCTAAACCATCTGAGTTGATTGCTTCCAAGGCATTTAAAAGCACGTATCGCGCATCTTTGATGATTTTGCTATTTTTAGGTCCATGAAAAAAGCCCGCATCAGCAAGCTCTGGCTCACCAATAATACGCCCCGAGTTTTTCTCTCTTACTAACATCATAAACAGCACGCCAGAGAGAAACATTGCCTTAATACGATCAACGGCAGACTCTTCGTAAACGTACTCTCGTTTGCCGTTAACCGCAACAGATTGCAGATCGATTCGCTCTGTTATGCGGCCTTCGTCCTGACAAAGTTCCAATACTTCTCCATTTTCTATACGGAAAATGTTCTCTGAAAGGATACCTTGTTCATGAGCCAATTCAGAATGAGCTTGCAACATCTTGTACTCACCATGTATAGGCACAAAGTACTTGGGCCTCGCCATGTTCAGTATTGTGCGAAGTTCATCTTGCTGGGCATGTCCCCTTACATGAACCGTATCGGAGGATCTTGTTATCACCCGTGCTCCTTGTCTGGTCAGATTATCTATTACAGATTGCACCGCTATTTCGTTGCCAGGAATAGTGGAGGAGGACATAATCACTGTATCCCCTTCTTCTATGCGGGTCTGTCCATATAGACCAAAAGCTATACGTGAAAGCGTGGACGAGGCTTCACCTTGACTACCCGGAACTACTATGACCACTTGTTCTGGAGGCAATGTCCGAGCTTCATCAAAGGATATGAGGTGACCTTCGGGCGATTTAAGCAACCCAAGCTCTCTAGCGATTTTTGAGTTAGCCTTTATGGAGCTACCGCCGAGAACGGTCGATCGACCGCATGAGACCGCAGCATCTATAATCATCTGCAGACGGGCTATCTGAGATGCGAAAGTTGCCATTATCACTCGACCAGGAGCTTGGCTTATTATACGATGAAACGCCTTAGCTACAGAAGCATCTGAGCCGGAGCTGCCTTCATGTTCCGCATACGTTGAGTCCGACAGTAAAACAAAAACCCCGTCTCGCATCACTTCGGCCATGCGTAGGAAGTCTGTAGGGTTGCCGTCTGCCGGTCGATGGTCAATCTTAAAATCTCCGGTATGCACGATCCGTCCCAATGGAGTATCTAACGCTATACCCATAGACCCAGGAATACTATGACAAACTTTGAACCACTCTGCTTGACAGTCATCAAGTTGTATCTTTTCACCGTCTCGAACAATATTCAGGCGGCGGTTCTTTGGCTTGATGCCCTTACGCTTAAGACGCAGGCGTATTATGCCTTGTGCCATAGAGGAGGCAAAAACCGGTACATTCATCTCACTCAGCAGATATGGAACTGCCCCTATATGATCTTCATGCCCGTGCGTTATAAGCAACGCTTTCACCTTTTCAGATCGTGACCTTATCCAAGACATATCTGGAATGATAAAATCTGCCCAAGGTAGTCTTTCTCTGGGGAACTTAATACCCGCGTCTATGATAACGATGCTTTTTTTGGTCTCAACAGCTAGCATGTTTTTGCCTATTTCGCCAAGTCCTCCAAAGGCCAAAATACGCAGAGACGGAGCTTCTTGCCGTTCTTTACTGTTTGAAGTAGAAGACAGATGGCCTTTCACGACGGGCATGCCAGGTATCTCTATATTTTTAACGAGTTTCTCACGATTCGATCGGACGCTTTACAGCTTCGAATTCTTGTGAGGTCTTCAGGTGGAAAAACAAAGGGAAATCTAAGATAATTGCCTGCTTTGTCCCTCAGCAGTTCCTTTTCAGGGTGAGGGACATACGTAGAATTTCAGGTAACTTTTTTATATCTTCTTTAATTTTCTTGAGTGCATCAGAATTACGAAGGGCGGCGGCTGGATGGTAGGTTGGAAAAAGTATGAATGAACCTTGATCTATCGGCTTACCGTGTTCAACGCTGATTTTACCGTGATGCCGGAAGTGACTGAAGGCGTATTTGCCCAAAGTAACGATGACACGCGGCTTGATCAGCTCTATCTGTCTTTCAAGATAAGGTGCGCACGCGTTGATTTCATCCTGCTCAGGATTTCGGTTACTAGGTGGGCGACACTTTATAATGTTTGTTATATACACATGATCCCTCTCAATAGGAACGGAACTTAATAGATCATCAAGTAACGCTCCTGCCCGCCCTACAAAAGGAAGACCTTGTTCGTCTTCGTTCTGACCAGGGCCCTCACCGATGAACATGAAGGATGAATAGGATGAACCTACACCCGGAACAGCTTGAGTCCTCGTCCTGTGCAATCCGCAGAGTGTGCAGTTTCGCACAGCCGTAGATATATCCTGAAGGGTAGCATATTCCCTTAGAGGTGAATTTGGGGTCTCCAGCGAAGATTGGCTGGTTTGCGAAGGTGTATTCAACATGTTGAGAGAGGCCTTCTAAGTATTTATTCCTTACTCTAGTCTTCTACTCCACGGCTTTTTATGTAATTTACCGCGTCTGAGACAGTCAAGATTTTTTCAGCATCTTCATCCGAAATCTCCATAGGGGAATCTTCCGAACCGAACTCTTCCTCAAAAGCCATTATCAGCTCTACCACATCCAGCGAGTCTGCCATGAGATGCTCCGTGAAAGATGAACTCGGCTCTATCTGGTCCTCCTTGATGCTGAGTTTTTCTGCTGTGATGGAACGAACTCTCTCTAAAACCGTTGACATAATCTCAAACCTCCGTGTGGCTTTATTGCTTTATACATTCAACTCACCCTTGATAGAGCAGTGCGGTGGATCCTCTTTCCTATCTTTAAGTAAAGCCCCCAACACGCCGTTGATGAACTTAAAAGAAGATTCTCCACTGAATATCTTAGCTAATTTTACTGCTTCGTTGATTATGACGGCTTTAGGAGTACTCGGTCTTACCAAGGACTCTGCAAAACCCAGCCGTAGTATATTTATGTCTACAAGGGAGAGAGAAGCAAAAGATTGGTGAGCTTTATCTTTGATTAAATCGTCCAGCTTACTACCTTCCTTTGTGATTGTACTTAGACATTTTCGAGCAACTGCGGCTTTATCTGGCTTCAAAGAAGCATAAATCTTGGAGCGATACAGACACTCGCTGGGATCGTTGCCCGCAGCTTGAGACTCGCACAAAGCTTGAAGTAAGACTATCCTTGCTCTAGTTGAAGGGGGGTATGCGATAAGCTCTGCCTCCCAATCTTCATCATTGCTGGTCATAAGTGTAGATTCGTCGTAGGTGTTCGAAATCTGCTCAAGAAAAGCGTCACGCGCAAGCATCAATAGAAACTGGACCTACAAAAGGGACCACGACTCCGCGTACGATTGGACGTTTTGATAGTTGTTTATGGCGATCACATCCGCGTCAGGCATCATCTTCTTTACAAGATTTGAGAGCACGGCACCAGGGCCTATCTCAATAAACGAGTCAGCCCCTTGTTCCAACATACAAGAGACTGAAGAACTCCAGCGTACACATGATTGAAGCTGGTTCTTAAGCTCGTCCTTCACCTCTTCAGCAGTTGTAAGAGGTTCGGCGGTAACGTTCGCAACTATAGGCGCGACCGGGTCGTGAAATTCAAGTGAATCTATAGCATCATTGAGAGGTTCTTGCGCCACGGCCATGAGCGCGGAATGGAACGCTCCACCCACTTTAAGCCCCACTGCTCGACGAGCGCCTCTGCGGCTGGCTAAGTCTATCGCTTGAGCCAATCGGGTGCGGTCTCCGCTGATAATGATATGCTTGGGGGCATTGATATTGGAAAGGTAAACACCTGTCTGCCGGCACACCTCTAACATCGCGTGTTCGTTAATCCCTATAATAGCTACCATTCCACCAGGATTAGAGAAACAGGCTTCCTCCATTAGCCTCCCTCTTTCAGCGACCAGACGTATTGTATCCGAGACGGTCAGAACCCCTGTTGTAGCCAGAGAAGAGTACTCTCCTAAGCTATGTCCGGCAGCTATGTGAGGCGTATGGATAGAACCTGTGGACTCTTCCATAGCGCACCACGCGGCAAGGCTTACAACGGTTATAGCGGGCTGAGCATTCTTAGTTTTCGACAGCTCGGCAAGGTCACCCGTGAAAATAAGGTTGCTTAAACGTCTTTCTAGTATATCATCCGCCTCTTCAAATACCTCCCGAGCCGCTTCAGACTCCATATAAAGGTCTCTACCCATCCCAGGCGCTTGGGAGGCCTGTCCAGGAAATATGAAAGCGGGCTTTCTACCGGGACGGAGTGTTTGCATAAATATCCTCAATTCCTGCTGTCGTAAGCATTAGTATTCAAAGCTACTCTTCCAGTTCTGATGCCGTCGTCTGCACAATATGCTGCCCTCTATAATACCCACATGAATTACATACACGATGAGGAGCCTTGATTTCACCGCATTCGGGGCAGATGCCTAGAGCTGGTTTAGAAAGTATATAGCGCCTTGTTCGCCAGTGCTTTCTGGCTCGGGTATGTTTTTTCTTTGGAAGGGGAGGCATTACAGGGGTGATTGCTTAATGTTAGATGATACTCTAGCTACTCTGTTCAGCTAGTAAGAACCACTTCGTACAATTCGGACGATAGGCAGCTACACTCGTTCTCATTTAAATTATTCCGGCAATAAACGCAAAGTCCCCTGCAGTCAGAGGAGCATACAGAGGAAAACGGTACGGATGAGTAAAAGGCCTGACGGAGAGGCTCTCGTATATCCACATAGTTCCGCTTATCTATTTCAAAAGAGTCTTTTTCTTTCAGGTACTGAACACACCTACTACGAGTAAAGTGTCGATTGACCGGCCAAAACTCCTCTTGAAAAGCCGCTTCCACGTCAGCAGACATCTCAACAAGACACCGTGCACACTCCAGAATGTAAGTGGCAGAGGCTTTGCATTCAACCAACACCGAAGCATCCGTCCGCATAAGGTTTATATCCCCACTTAAAGCGTGCAATCGCAGGTCGTCATCAAAAGATCCGTCAATTGAAATCCGATATTGACGCGTACAACCAACTCTTCCGGTCAGAAGACTGGCGACATTAAATATCAACCCATGTTTAGGTATCAAGTCAAAACCTTCACAGTTCTAATATGCCACCTTATTACAAACTACAGCGGCCAAACAAAGCACTAGGCAACAAGAAAAGGATATACTTCAGTTGCAACTTTTTCAAGTACTTCACGCTTATTCACTAGGCACAACTGGCAACAAAACGACAGGGCGGTTGCAATTAGGATGCTGGTTGTGTCTTCACTTTGACTTGATTGTTCAGTCCCGAAAGTATCCTGATTGTCAGAAGTTCAGGAATAAGGAGGACAAACGCTATAAAAAGAAATAAACAGCAACCTCATCGGCGCCGTCCGCAATTTCATAAAGGAAGCCGAGCAATAAGTTTGAAACGTCAGCAACGAAACGCAGAGCAAACAACGCAATCAACATAACCGGTTTATCAACAGCAGTGGCCTCATTATAGTAACTGCTAAAGCTATATTCCTTGAGCCCTAGAATCCATAGACAAACAGACAGCAGACACATCTATCAATTCAGGAAATTAGCCGCTAGTGTGTGCGTAGGCAGAAAATCCTAATGCTACGGTAACTTGAAACAAGCTATTGACAAATATCTAACGGAGAATATCCTAGGTCAGGTCGTTAAAAGCCCTTCAAATTATCTCGATACACAAATCTTCCTTCTAAAGTATCTTCTTTTGACACCCATTGTTCATCAATAGACGATGTAGCATATCAAATTGGTTATTTTTAACCATAAGAATGTAAGGTGTACGCAAACATGAGATTAAAGCGGCAACCCGCTATCAACAAAGGAGTAGTCCATGGAAAATATAACAAGCAAAGAGGTACGCCTTTCAGCCATCCCACAAGGAATGCCCACCCTCAAAGATTTTCGGTTGACGGAAAGCAAGATAGAAATGCCAAAGAATGGCGAACTACTGGTCAAAAACATATGGATGTCGGTGGATCCTTATATGCGTGGGCGTATGAGAGGAGCAGCAACTCACATGGGGGGCTTCAAAGTAGGAAAAACTCTAGAAGGAGGAGCCTTAGGGGTTGTGGAAACTTCAAATCACCCGGAATTTGCGGTAGGAGACTATGTGTCCTCTATGAAAGGGTGGAGGCAGTTCTTTGTCTCCGATGGCAGAGGTCTTATCAAGATATCCGACCCAATAGTGTCTCCTATAAGTACTTACTTAGGCGCACTTGGTATGCCAGGACTGACTGCATACGTAGGCCTGGCCCGCGTAGCAAAGATAAATGCCGGTGAAAATGTCTTCGTGTCGGCTGCGTCGGGAGCGGTAGGATCCATAGCATGCCAGATAGCCAAGGCGATGGGCTGCTACGTGGTTGGCAGTGCAGGTTCGGACGAGAAATGCAAATGGCTAATCAAAGAGGCCGGAGTGGATAAAGCTATCAACTACAAGAGTTGTGGCAACTTGAATGAAGCTGTAAAGGATGCGTTCCCTAACGGCGCGGACGTTTACTTTGACAACGTTGGCGGAGCGCACCTAGATGCTGCTCTGAACGCTTTGAACCTCTTCGGGCGAGCAGCAATGTGTGGCATGATAAGCCAATACAACATCAGTGACGAATCGCCTTATGCTCCACGCAATCTGATGATGATAGTGTGGAAACAGCTTAAACTGCAAGGCTTCATCGTCAGATCGCACATAGACCTTGAGCCCGTTTTTCACGCCGCTATGAGACGCTGGATAAAAGAAGGGCGCGTAGTCTGGAAAGAAACCATAGAAGAAGGTATAGAAAACGCTTCACGCGCCTTTATCAACCTGTTCACTGGAGAGAATTTCGGTAAAATGCTGGTCAGACTCTAAGGATGAAAAAACTGACGTCCTCCCTTATTTGAAGTCTGGTCAGAGGATTTTTTACCTGATTCTTATGAAGCTTTAGACGCAACTCGTTTGGATTCTGAGTATCCTGTCTAATCCAGCCAAATCTTGCAGTATATCAACACAGTATCTATCTGCGTCTATCAAGCTTTTTGCAAGAGACAAAGCCTCATTAGACACGACGGGGGATAATTCTATCATAACCAGTGCTTCGTCAGCAACTTTGGCAGGGAAATCTTCTATGATGCGTCTGACATATTCCAGGCCGTCTTCACCTCCGTCAAGAGCATTGGTGGGTTCAAAGTTTATCTCAGGTTGAAGGTATGAAACACTACAGCTCGGTATATAAGGAGGGTTTGCAACTAATATATCCAGCTTATCCGGCAAGACGGTCAGGTTGTCACCTACCATTGCTTCCACTTGCACCCCTATGAGAGCGAAGTTCTCAAGAGCGGTTTGAATAGCTTCAGGGGATATGTCGGAAGCAAAAACCTTCGCGCCAGGTATTTCTGCAGCCAAAGTAGCAGCCAGCACCCCGGACCCCACGTAAGGTTCACCGATTCTGAGGTTAGTACAATCAGATTTTTTGAAGAATTCTATCACCTTTTGAGCTATAAGTTCGGTCTCAGGGCGAGGGATAAAGACACCTCTACGCACATAAAAGGAACGATCATAAAACTGGACATTACCAGTAATGTATTGAAGAGGTTCTCTATACATCCTCCTTTCGACGTAGCTCATCAGCCTTTCAAGGATATCCTTGGAAGGGCTTTCAAATATGCGCAAAAGGAACTCTTCCGCCTCCATCCCGGCAGCATATCGCACAAGCAGAGACGCCTCCACCTCGGCATCAGGCACTCCAGCATCCATTAATGCGGCATAAGAGACACGCACTAAACTTGCGAACGAAGATTGCATATTTAAAAGTTTAATTTCGATAAGTATACATGTTGAGGTGAGTATAAAACTTTATCATAATTCCTCAATCTGGGCCATCTTGCGCGCCTGTTCCTCAACTTGCAGAGCATCCACAAATTCGTCTATATCACCATCCATGGCTCGATCAAGGCTATGAGAAGTAAGTTTTACTCTATGGTCCGTTATTCGGTTTTGCGGGAAATTATAAGTCCTTATCTTTTCTGACCTATCGCCACCACCGACTTGGGATTTTCTGTCTGCTGCAGTCTCTTCCTGGCGTTTTCTGATCTCCAGATCCCATAATCTAGAGCGTAGCACCTCCATAGCCTTTATTTTGTTCTGGAGCTGTGAACGCTCATTTTGACAAACTACAACCAAGCCGGTAGGGATGTGAATTAACCTTACAGCTGTTGCCACCTTGTTTACATTTTGTCCGCCTGCCCCGCTTGAATGGAAAATATCCGTCCGAAGGTCGGATTCGTCTATATGGACCTCTACTTCCTCTGCCCTAGGAAGCACAGCTACCGTAGCCGCGGATGTGTGGAGTCGTCCCTGCGATTCCGTAGTCGGAACCCTCTGCACTCGATGAACCCCACTTTCCAAGTGCAACAAGCGATAGGCTCCATCGCCTGTTACCTGGAATATCACTTCTTTTATACCACCCAGCCCGGTTTCGTTTGATGAAAGCAGGGTAATCTTCCATCCTTTTCGCTCTGCGTATCGCGAATACATCCTGAAAAGTTCAGCGGCAAAAAGTCCAGCTTCTTCTCCTCCCGTTCCAGAGCGAATTTCTACTATCGCGTCAGCTTCATCTACCGCGTCCTTGGGAGTCAAAACGTCAATTATCTTTTGTTCCAGACTTTTGACAAGACAGGTCAGGTGCGCCTCCTCTTGTCTAGCAAGCTCTAACATATCTGTATCTGATTCGTTGACTATCAAACCTTGCACATCTAGAAGAGCCGTTTCTGTCTGCTTGTGTTCGTTCCAAAGAGTCATGACCTCTCTTATGGACCTGTACTCTTTACCCAGACGCGTCATAGCGTCTCGATCATAAGAGGCGCCGGAGTCTGACAAAGTAGCCTCAACTTCTTTATATCGCTTTTCGACTTGAGTAAGCCGTTTGACCATGTCAGGATTCATGTATTTCAGGGTTGGAGATATCTGGTTCCATCAGCATTCTTGCTAAAGCTACTGTATCATCTGCAGGAGCACGTTGTTGCTCCCCCGTCGTCAACCAGCGAATAGATACGCAGTTATCAGTGAAGTCTTTAGGTCCTACTATGACCACTTGCTTGGCTTTAACTTGACCTGCAGCGTAACGCATTTTTGCTTTTAAAGAACGATGCCTGGGAGCCAAAATTGCTTGAACCCCATGTCGCCGCAAAGATGCCGCCAAACGGAACGCAACAGTCTCCAGAGAACACCCAACTGTCGCAATTACTGTTCTAGTACAGTCTCTCTTCTGTTTCTCTTCGCTATGGGAGCGTATAGCATTTACTATCCGCTCAAGGCCAGCCGCGAAACCACATCCAGCCGTATCAGTACCTCCGATAGAACCCATAAGTGGATCGTAACGCCCGCCACCCAATAGTGACGACTGCTGTCCATGTGCTTCTGCCTCTTCCATCTCGAAAACTGTCCTGTTATAGTAGTCCAAACCTCGTACGAGAGTGTGATCTATTCGATAAGTGAAACCGCTGTGGACATTCTTAAGCTCATTCAGCATCTCTAGTAATGTTTGAAAGTGTGATTTGGCTTCTTCACCTATGAATTCTATTGATTGCGGTGCGTTTTCTGCTAGATCTTTTGCAGATCCCTCTTTGGCATCAAGCATACGCAATGGAGATCTAGCTAAACGTTCTCGTTCTACCGCTGAAAGAGCAGATATACGTCCTTCGTAGTAGCGTCTGACCTCTCGTTCGTAGTGTTCACGATCTTGTCTGTCCCCTATCGTATTTATGCGCAATACGAGGTTAGATATCCCCAAAGCGTTGAGAAAACTCCAAGCCATATCAATTATCTCTGCATCTACTGATGGAGAAGCGTCTCCTATAGCTTCTGCTCCAAATTGATGAAATTGACGAAAACGTCCGGCTTGTGGTCTTTCATATCGGAACATAGGACCAATATAAAAAAGGCGTACAGGCTGAGATAGACTACTCATACCGTGTTCTATATACGCTCTGCATATAGATGCTGTCCCCTCAGGTCTCAGAGATAGCATATCGCCCCCGTGATCTTCAAAGGTGTACATCTCCTTCATAACTATGTCGGTGTTTTGCCCTACCCCACGTTGAAAAAGGGCGGCGGACTCAAATAAAGGTGTATCTATGCGATGGTAGAAAAAACGACTGGCTATCTTTGAAGCGACGTTAGATACAAACTCCCAGAACGGCTGTTCATTCGGCAGTATATCTACCGTGCCGCGCGGTAATCGGAACAGCGGTTGCATCCCTCGGCTAAACGTATGAACCGGCTGCCTGGTAAATCTTCCCTTCACTCTTTATTGACGGGACATGAATCAGGCAGGCTTTCTGCATTTCTTTGATGTTTAAAGCTCCTACCATCCCCATAGATATCCGAAGTGCACCTATTAGATTCTCGGTACCGTCAGTCTTTGAACTAGGACCGAAGAGTAGCTGATCAAGGGAATAACGTTGCCCTAAGTCCAGTTTCGTGCCTCGCGGCAAGGAAGCATGAGGAGTAGACATTCCCCAATGAAAACCCTTGCATGGAGCCTCAAACGTCTTCGCAAACGGGCTACCTATCATCACTGCGTCCGCGCCTGCCGCTATTGACTTACAGATATCGCCGCCAGTGCGCATTCCTCCATCTGTGATGATGGTGACGTATCGTCCTGACTTTTTCGCATAATCATCTCTTGCAGCGGCACATTCCATAGTGGCAGTTATTTGCGGAACTCCTATACCCAGAACTTCTCGGCTAGTGCATGCAGAACCAGGACCTACTCCTACCACTACTCCGCTAACGCCCTGCTCCATAAGTTCTTTAGTTACCGCGTAAGACACCGTGTTACCAGCAAAGACAGGTTTTTTTAGCTGTTTAATAAGCTCCGTCAATATAAGACCTCTCAGACTTCGAGATTTGTGCCGTGCGGTTGTAACCGTGCTTTGGATAAAGATGCTCTCGGCGCCTGCTTCTACAGCTACAGGCGCCAGTTTTTTTGCATTGGCAGGCGTGATAGAGACGGCAGTCTTGGAACCTCTCCTATTCATATTTTGGATGATCTCTCCTATAAGCCGTTCATTGATAGGCGCAGAGTAAATCTTCTGCAAGAGAACCGTAGAATTTTCCTTCGGGGACGCGATTATCTCTGAGTAGACCGATTCCGGGTCTTCGTAGCGCGAGTGTATACCGCCCAGATTGAGAACAGCAAGCCCACCCTTTTTTGATAGTTTGGCAGCAAAAGAAGGAGACACCACACTGTCCATAGCTGAGGCCATAATCGGTATAGCTAGATCATGAGAACCCACTTGAACAGATATATTTGTTAATTCCGGATTAATGGTTACATCTCCCGGCACAATGGCTACATCTTCAAATCCGTATGCCATAGGTAAACCATAAGAATTGCTATTTGTTCTTGTGTTCTGGTTCATAATTACTTGTTTAGCGCCTAATCTGAATAAACTTTTATAAGCCTATCACTTTAAGTACGATATACGATCGGGCCGGTACCTATATGCATATTAGTCCGAAGTTCGCCGCAAACAGAAACCTCTGAAAATACTCTCAACGCCCATATCCTGTACAGATTTTCAATAAGGTCTTGGCGATATGATACAAGATTTGATTGGCATATTGACATGTCTTATCTATACTTGTGCCCTGAAGTTCCAGTAAATGATTCCTGCAAATAGCCTACTCTGACACGCTTAACAAACTTCCTTCTTAGTGAGTTCCTTATGAATGGACTATACGAAACCCTATATTGCCCGTACTTGAGTCCGGTTCTGAAGAGGTGCGTGCTCCCACTCTGTACCTGTTGCAATACGAGTCGTGACAAAGGTAGGAACCTCCCCGAATCACTTTTGTATTTCCTTTCGGAGGTCCTATGGGATTTTCTCTAGTTCGGCGACCACCTCCGCGATGATAAGACCCAGAGAACCAGTCTTTGCACCATTCCCATACATTGCCTGTCATATCATACAACCCCCACTTATTCGGGGGAAACGCTTCAGAAGGCGACGTGCCAGCGTAACCGTCTTCAGTGGCATTTTCCGTTGGGAATTTCCCCTGCCAGATATTGCACATATGCTTCCCACCTGGATGAAGTTCATTTCCCCATGCGAACTGGGCCTGCTCCAACCCTGCTCGTGCTGCCATTTCCCATTCGGCTTCCGTCGGCAACCTACCTCCTACCCAATTGCAGTATGCAACCGCGTCGTTCCAAGAAACATGCGTAACCGGATGATCAGGAATATTCTCCCAAGAAGAGCCACGACCGTCAGGGAAACGCCAGTTTGCGTTTTCTACTTTCCACCACCATGGAGCACCCTGCACGATCTCAGAAACAGTGTTGCGCGCCGCTTTACTCACAAAATCATAAAATACAAAAGACCAGCCGTACCTCTCAGCATCCGTAACGTATCCGGTTGATAATACAAATCTGTCGAAATCGACACAACTGACCGGCTTCGTAGATAAAGAGAAAGTGCTGACAAAAACCTTTCTGACCGGGCTTTCACCGTCGGTAGGAAAGGTTTTGTCCGAAGACCCCATCAAAAACACACCTTCATGGATCTTAGTCAACCCATACACTCTTTGAGCAACGTTGAGCTCATCGGAAAGGCCAGCAATGTCATTCGCTTCAAATTCTCCTACATTTTGACCATTTGATCGTGAGGGCGTGCAACATATGCCATGCGTGTTTGGTTTTTCCATATAGTTATCCAACTAAGAGTACAGAGCCTCATGGCTTATCTTTGACAATTGAACAAAAGACTAAGTAGAGACAAATATCAAGGCTATGAGATATTTTAAGTGACGTATCAGGTCATGCAGAGGGTACCAGTTTTAACAGTATCTCCACCTCTACAGTATCAGCTACACTCACCACAGGTTGCGCCGCTGTTACGTCACTTATCTGAAGACCGACGTCTTCCCACGTAAATGTAGTCCTGCCCAATATAAATATCACATCCCCATCATTACGTGCCTCTATATCAAAACTTAAGAGAGTTTCTACCTCTTTTATGCTAAGCGTTCCGCTTACCTCAGTTCGGATTTCATCACCTTCTACAAAACCTGCCGGTAGAGGCAAAAGGCTTCTTAAATTAAAGACTGCATAACGGCTATCTGGAAAGAGTCTTTGACGGACATAGCGGTCTCGGAAGGTCTGGTCGCTCATCAGTGCGTGCACGTCCAAGCGTATATTGGAGTCGTTGCCGTCAAAGTTCACTTCTCCCTCAAGTGAGTTAGTAGATAGTTCTACAAGAATGGTCGCGGGGCTTCTGTTCAACACTTCTTCAACCCTGAAGATAGCCATTGAAGCATCATCTCCTTCGGTAGATATGGTGAATCTAGAGTATTCCAGCTCCGCGGCCTGAGCGTCGTTCTCCTGATCTTCCAAAGATGGAGACGGAACCGTATCTTCCGAACTATCACTACTCCCCTGGTCTTCCAATGTAGGAGGAGCAGTCTCTCTAGAACAGAAGGCGATTAGTATGAAGCTTATGCAGAGCAAACAAGCTAGAATCGTTTTGTTTAGTATTAACAACATTAAAAGCTCCTATTGACCACTATACATTTTTGAGCAAAGCCTCATCTTAGTCTATCTTGATGAAACGAAATGTATTTGGGTGTTGAGTGGGATATGGGGTGTGCAAATACAGGCTGCCATGTTATTCATGCGAGTAATTCTGTAATCCTGTTTTTCAGCAAACCTCTGCGTGTTTGGTAGAATTCACCAAATTCGCTTATTTTCTCGGGCACCTCGCCAAGACAATATTTCCTGACATGTTCATTGCGGCGGATTTCATCAGGAAATTCTCTCTTAAGCCAATCTAGCGGGAGTGTTTGGGCTTTTTCAAGGTTTTTGGGGCCGAGTAGCAACTGAGTGTTTGCCAGTCTATTACACCATTCTTTGTACTTGTCTATAGCCCCAGGATCAACACCTGCCTTGTTTAGTCTATTCTTGGTAAAGAAAGATTTGGGGAAAACATGGTCAATATGGAATTGATTTCCAAAATCAGCAGCAAAGGGGAACAATAACGACAGAAGGCTCAATAATCGCTTGTCTTTATGGTCCATGTCAGAAAGGTCTTCTATCTCTTCTTGGTCAAAAACAAGGGATTTACCACGACGTGCCATTGCAGACCTTATCTGTTGGGTAGGGAACCTTTCGTTTCCATGTTCATTTATTATCTCACGCAATGAGGTGAGCAGTGTGTCAAGGCCGCTTCCCCAAACGCCAGAAGCCTTTAGGATACTGTGAATAAGCCAAATTCTAATTTCTTCTCTATCCTGCTGATATCTGTTGTGAATTATGTAGTTCATATCCGGATTTAACTTATTCCGGATTTAACTTATATAGATAGTACGCAATAGGTAACATAGCACTAGCTGATCGTATAGTTCGTCCATCAAATCCAAAAGAGGAGACTAATTGAATTGCAATTCGAATAGCCTCCTGAATTTGTCTCCAGTTGTTTTCTAAAATTTCCATGTTTTTGCGATTAAAATTTTCTACTTTAAAGCCGACACTTCCGATATCACTGAGCATCAATCCTGCTTTAAGAACAAAATCTTTGGTAAATGAGAAACCATTTCCAATTCTATTTATTTCGTCAACAAAATCGTGAATCTCCTCTCTGGCGTTCATCTTCCATTGAGAGACAGCAGTAGAAAGTAGCAAATCGGAATAGGAAAGTATGGTTCCTCCGCTGTTTGTACGGATAAAAATATGTAATACTCTCTCAATATCTTGGCTTTTCTCTTCGTAGTATGAGACAAGTCGATCGTTATCATGAACCAATCCACGCAACTTCTCTAAAACATCGTGGGCAGCAAATGATTCTTCACGTTGCATGGGCTGATCACGCAGCCAGTCCATCATAGTTCGATGATTTTTCATGCCCATAATATCGCTGACTTTAAACCAATGTTTATCGGAAGAACTTGAAGAGGCATGTGCTTCTGTCATGAATTCAAATCGATAAAGTGCCCCTTGTTCCTCTTCGTTTTTCTGAGCTTTGGACAGAAGATTGAGATAAAGGAATTGCTTAGGATAGGCATAAGGGTTGCGCTTCCATTTGCCAGGCAGTTTCCAAGCCGCAGATCCTGTGAGTCCGATATTTAACGCCGTTAGGCGTTGTTGGCCATCCAGAACACCAATAAGCGAATGATTTTTGATTTTTATATTTGGTAAAAGCTCGCAATGAGGTCTGTCCTGTTGGTGATAGTTACGAACAAAATCGTAGTATCTAAATGTTTCACTATTCTTAGGCCCAATCTTCCAAAACAGAAACGTGCCGAAAGGATAACCTTGCATCAGGCTATCAAAAAACTGGCATATTTGTTCCGATTTCCAAACAAACTCCCGCTGGATGGGAGGTAGAACATATTCGTTCTGTGCAATTCGGTCCAGAATTTCGTAAATCGTTTCATCGGATCTATACATAACTATTCTCCATATTTGTAATTAATTTAAGATTATCAAAATCTATGTAATCTGCAGATTCACGGATCATACAAAAAGTGAATGGTTATAAGTACCTGTCGATTAATACCAATGATCCTCCCGGCTCACTTCTACATGAGGATACAAAGAGTACATAAACTAGAGCTTGCTCTAGGGGGCAGCTCCAGTTCAGTAGGACGCATGTCTCCAAATATCGATAAGCTCGCACCCAAAGCCAACGCTACCACTAACACGATTGCCGTTATAACCCAGCCATTAAATAAAATCATCCGAGAAAACTGCAAGGTCAGCAGCCCCGTAAGAGTTAACGAAATTGCTGCAAGGGGTACAATAAAAGATATGCTACGCTGTAGAGCCGTCATCTCCATAACTACGCTTACTACGACCGCGACAGCAAACGTTGCCAGCAGAACCGCTGCTAGCAGAACCACTCTTACACGTTCATCCTTCCCTTCAGTGATTCGGTGTGTTACACCCGATAACACACCAGCAGCGAGGCTCCCTAATGTTACGGTTGCTGTATTAAAGAGGCCGTCATGGGGAGAAACAAGCGGTAATGACGCCAGCGACGCCACCACTGCCGAGACCGAGCCTGCAGACAGCCCAACCTGTATGGAACGAGGTTTTCGCTCTCTATTTTCCAATGCTCAACCTTCTATAATCTTGAACTGAAGACTGACGATAATGCTAAAATTGTAACAGCAAGAGCATAGCCCGAAAGATACACTAAAATATACGGGCCACATCTAAATTGGAGGAGACAATGGCGGATAACAGCACAATAATAGTAGAGTACACAGAAATAGCCCAACAGAAACTGCAGGAGGTTCTGAAAGAGCACAATTCAGAAGGGAACTACTTGAGGATATCTGTCGTTCAGCGTGAGAACGGAGGTTTCGGGTATGAGTTCGGCATTGAAGGAGACGCTACAGAGAACGACGAAGTGATAGAATCCAATATAAAGACTTTAGTAGACAGAGAAAGTGTGCCACTTCTTCAAGGCTCACGGGTGGACTATGTAGAAGGGATGCAGCGGTCAGGGTTTGTAGTGTCAAATCCCAATGCCGGCGGGTGCGCTTGTGGGGGTGGAGGATGTTGCGGTGGAGGAGGCTAATAAACGTAGACCTTCCTCTATGTAAATAGGCCATACTGACTGATTATTTCATTCGACTTTTGACTCAACGAATAGGATAGTACGATGACTTATATAATCGGCAAAGATTGTGTAGACCTAATGGACGGGGCTTGTGTAGACGTCTGCCCAGTGGACTGCATTTACTCGAAACCCGGAGACAACCAGCTTTTCATTAATCCTGAAGAGTGTATAGACTGCGCAGCCTGTGAGCCTGCCTGTCCAGTTAACGCTATATTCCCTGAAGACCAAGTCCCAGAGGACCAAACCGAATATATAAAGCTAAACTACGAGTACGAGTACGACTCTTCCGAACCAGGCAAAAACATCTGATTTAGAATCCGCACTCCCTACATAAGCTTTGCATCCCCGCATAAAGGTAGTTCAAGGCCACAGGAATCTGCTAATACCTTAACAAAACTCCAGTTACAGGCGTTTGAGACACTGAAGAGAAATAAAGCTACGCCCCTGCTGCTACCAAGGCTTCGTGAAGAGTTGTCTTTATGGTTGTGAATATTGGTGTTTCTGACATAGTATACTGGCTGGCCTCTGTCCCTCGTAGTTCCATGACCAAAGACACAAACCGTTCTGGATGGTCAGTCTCAAACGCCACCACAAACTCAGGGTCATCCAGCCCAAAGGAGTAAGTCGTGTTGATCTTCACCTCCGGATATTTTCTACCTATCTGGAAGTGCTCGTTCATCATCCGTTGACGCTCTCCCTGAGGAAGTGTGTACCACTCCCTTTTTTTGACCATTGGGTAAACGATAAAATATTTTCCGGGATCTTCCGGAGCACGTCCTCCTCCATGCTTGTACTGCGTCTTTCGCCTTATCGCCAAGTAGGAAAACCTTTGTTCTAAATATCTCCCCAGAAGAGTTTGATTGAACTTACGATGGACGTTATGAAACGTCTCCACACTTTTTGCCACGTGCACAGTCAGAAAATCTACGTCCGCTCGCGTTCCAGTCGCACTACACACCAAGAAATCACTCTCCACAGTCATCCTATCTACCAGCAAGCATAATCGTTTAGTTTCGTCCATACGAACTTGCCCGGAAAGATTGAACCATTCGCTACGTATTTTGTAAAAGGAGTACTTTACAAAATCTCCGTACTCTATATTCATCTTCTTATCTGGTTTTCTACGATCACGGTCAGATCTATCGGCTCATGAGCAAAGTCCCGACTCACATGCAATTTACCTTGACAAACTAAGGCAAGTGTCTCCCTCAGTAATATACGTTCCCTGAGCAATCCGCGAGCACGTATATGTGTAAATAGAGGCGCATCTTTAAACGGCAATAACCGAGATCCCATCTCTTCTTGCATATGATCAGCATTAGGGTCCGTGGTGGCGAAACGACAGAACGAGAGAGGCGTGCCTGCATCCACTTCGCGGGTCACAACATGAACCATCACCCCTGTCTCAGATGCATCGCGCTCTATGAGCTGTCTTACTATCTGCCGCCAAGTTCCCCGCGGGCCATCCGGCAAAGCAGGATGCAAGTTTATCATCAGCAATTCGGAACACAGAAGAGGTGCTATAAGCATATATCCGGCTCCTACGGTTATGTCTGGGGTTTCAAAACTGGAAAGCAGCTTCAAAACCCTCCTGTCGTAGCTCTCTCTTATTTGGATCAGGGGGCTAGCACTATTTTCAGAGCGGAACTTCTTTGAAGAAAAAGAGGTCACAGGAACGTCGCAGGATTTCGCGAACCACATGAAAGAGTCTGAACCTGTATGTTCACCCTTTTCTCTATTGCAAAATAAAAAGACTATCTCAGCATCCAGATTTTCCCTCTGTATAGCGTCTATTACAGTCCTAAACAAACCAGCTGAACCCTCTCCATTACCCGTGGATAACCAACCTATCTTCAAAGTCACGATAACGCTCTACTAGCTTTCTTGGGCCTCTAACTCAGATCCCATATCATCGTCATCCACGTCGCTCTTTTTACCGATTATGGAAAGTTGCTGGGCAAAATTCTCTTTCAAATATCTCACCTTGATTTCCGTCGTCTCCAATATTTGTCGGCATTCAGCAGCCAGTTTGGTACCCTGTTCAAGTAGAGCAGTTGTCTCCTCTAGCGTCAAATTTCCGGCCTCAAGTAAACGAACCGTCTCTTCTAGTTTCTTGAACGATTCTTCAAAAGTGGCAGCTTTTTTAGGGGATTTTCTCTTAGGCACGGCTAGAAGCCTGCTTTTTCTGTTCGACATGGGTCTCAATAGTCTCGGCACGCGCGTTTCCATCTGCAAATATGATGTCCAGAATATCCCCTGTACTCAAATCAGCACCTCGACTGATCAACTTTCCATCTCTTTGAATCATAGAGTAACCTCGTTTCAGGACGTTTGCGGGGACGAGGGACTCAAGACGTTTCTCAAGGTGTTCCGTGTCTTGCATTTTTGTATATAGTACACGGACGGAATTAGCAGTAAGCCTTTCTTGTAAATTTTCAATATCTGCCATCATGGAGGCCATGTGAGGCACTTCGTCAAAGAGTCTGTCAGTTGCGAGATCCAGAACCGTCCGGGATGCCTGTATTCTATCCTGTACTATTCTTTGCATAATGTGTACTCGGTCTAGTATGTCGGTCGCGAACCCCTGTAAATCTGGCGCTACCGCTTCAGCCGCCGCGGACGGGGTAGGAGCACGAACGTCTGCCACTAGATCAGCTATGGTATAGTCTGTCTCATGCCCTATGCCCGTTACCACGGGCACTGAACAGGCAAATATCGCTCTAGCCACGCTCTCTTCATTAAACGCCCAGAGATCTTCTATAGCCCCTCCTCCCCTGGCGAGTATGCAGACATCCGTCTCTATAAGGGTAGGCAGCAGCTCAAGGGCCTTGACTATAGACGGAGCAGCATCCTTGCCTTGAACCTGGATAGGTAGAACTGTTACTTCACCTATTGGGTAACGTCTGTTCAAGACACTAATAATATCTTGAACTGCAGCTCCTCGTGCAGAAGTTATAACGGCGATAGAGGCCGGAAACACCGGTATCTGACGCTTCCTCGCAGTATCAAACAGTCCTTCCATTTCCAACAAGCGTTTAAGTTCTTCAAACCTTTTCTGCAGGGCGCCTTCACCATAAAGCCTCACATCCTGCACATAAAATTGGAGGTCTCCTCTAGCCGTATAAAACGATACGCTCCCTTGACCCACAATCTGCGCACCGTCCGATATGAACCTACCTCCAGTTCCGTACCGGAACATCAAACAACGGAGCGAACTCATCTCGTCCTTCAGAACAAAGTAGTGATGCCCAGAAGCGCTTTGCACATGGTTAGACACCTCGCCGTTTACGCGAATATCTTGAAGAAGTGGGGTACCGTCTATACTGCTCTTTATAAGGCCAGCTGCCTCGCTTACCGTTAGAAAACCTTCAGACATGTCGAAAAGATCACAGGCCGCCCTAATCGGCTCTTCCCAGGTACTCTCCTGAAGAGGTATTCACCTTTATCTTATCGCCGACATCAATGAACAGAGGAACCTGTAAGGTCAAACCCGTATCTGTGACCGCAGGTTTTGTAGCACCACTTTGCGTATCCCCTCGCAAACCAGGTTCAGCACTAGCCACCTCAAGGACAACAGCAGAGGGCATTTCTGTTATTATCGGTAAACCTTCATAAAAGCGGAAGTTGATGGAAGATCCTTCAGTTATATAAGGTAAAGCGTCTTTCACCAACGTATCTGACACTGCGAATTGGTCAAAAGTTTCATTGTCCATGAAGTTGTGCAGTTCGCCATCCGCGTATAGATATTGACAGCTTCTACTCTCAGTCGGAGCCTGAGTAAGCTTGTGGGTGCCAGGCAGCTTTCGCTCAAACACGTTGCCGGTAACCAAGTGTCGAACTTTGAGGGTCAACGTAGGAGGCGCCTTAGGTGCTTGTCTATGTTGCCATTCCAATATCTGGTGCACTTCGCCATCCAGCAGAACTGTCATATTCCGTCGTATTTCACTTGAAGATATAGTCACTCTCAACCTCTATGAATAATAGCTACTTATATTTCTCGTCTTGAGGCGGCACTGAGAACCTCGCATTTACCGTTTTTCAGGATAACCACATCTTCTATCCTAACGCCTCCCCAACCAGGTATATATATGCCCGGTTCTACAGTAAAAACCATTCCTTCCTCAAGTATAATTGTGCCGTTCGGCCCCACACTAGGCTCTTCGTGAACTTCAAGCCCTAATCCATGCCCCAAACTGTGCCCAAAATTATCACCGTATCCCGCTTCGGCTATCACCTTTCGCGCTATAGCATCTGCCTCGCTGCCGTTTATACCCACACTGATACCCTGGATAGCTTCTTGCTGAGCGTTAAATACAATACTATGTACATCTCGCTCCTTCTTCTCAGCGTTTCCCAGGACAACAGTACGGGTCAGGTCAGAGCAATAGCCCTTGTAATAAGCTCCGCAGTCAAACACTATCAGTTCGCCTTCCTCCAACAGTTTTGAACCGGGAGAATGATGAGGACGCGAGCCATTAGGTCCGGAGGCGATTATCGTAGGAAATGATACAGCCTCTGCACCGAGATTTCTCACTTCCTGCTCAAATACCCAAGCGGCGTCTCGCTCCGAAATACCAGGCATCAGCTTAGCAACTGTGTTGTCAAATGCCTTGTCTCCTATTTTTATAGCCTCAATGAGCAAAGCGAGGTCTTCACTATCCTTAACCGCTCTCTGTTTGGCGACGAGCTTACTCATCGGTTTCAATTCTATATCCAAGCCAGATTCACGAAGGATTTGCGACAACCGAGAGTACATCTCGAAAGAAATATCCTCCGCCTCAAAACCCAATATTTGTATGCCTTCTTTAGGCAATCGTTCGGCGAGCCATTTGAACATAGAGCGAACCGTCCTGACTTGCCAGCCCGTAGCCTCCTCCTCAGCTTGTTCAGAGTATCTCGAATCTGTAGTAAGAACAGTAGCCGTCTGAGTAATGAAAAGATATCCAGCCGAGCCCGAAAAACCCGTAAGGTAACGGCGTGTTATACCGCTTGTAACGAAGAGTCCGTCCAGTCGTTCATTAGCCATAGCCGTTCTGACTTTCCTAATACGATCCGGAAACATTAAAGAAGCAGTCATCTGAGCGAGCTCTTCCAATCTATGAAGTAAAAGCCCAGACTGCAAAGCAGGTGATAGGCAAGCCTTTCACTATCGAACTGGGGATGTTCAACATTATAGGTACCTATGAAAACACTCACTATGAGTTCACCTCTGAAGCCAGCCATTCCAAAGCAAAACGGTATCCCGACACTCCTAGGCCGCTTATCTGACCCTTCGCGTATGGAGCGAACACTGAACGCTGACGGAAGGTTTCACGCGCGTATATATTGGAAATATGTACTTCCACAAAAGGTAACTCTACGTCTAGAAGAGCGTCTAGAACGGAGTAGCCTGTCTGGGTCAAAGCTCCAGCGTTTATTATGCAACCTGCTGCTGCATCGCCGTCTTCCTGAATGAAGGTTACTATGTCGCCCTCACAATTCGACTGAAAGAAGTGGGCACTTATATTCAATTCTGCGGCACGAGAGCGTATATCTGCTTCAATATCGGCTAGGGACTGTGTACCGTACAAAACAACGTTCCGTCTTCCTAGACGGTTTAGGTTGGGACCGTTTATAACAAGAATTTTTTTCATTGCCATACACTATTGTAAACATAACGGAAGGTTTGATGGAGTGTGCAGGCTTTTGGGTTGCTGGATACGAGGCAAATATCAAAGATTAAGGGCATTCCTCCTCAGGTATAATCTTAAGTATAGTGAAGTGATGGTAATTATATACTGAATTTTTGTTATAATCATAACTGTATAGACATTACAATAAAGCGTCACTTTCAAGGGACAACGAGGATAATATTAGATGAAAGATAAATCTCAGCAAATACCAAACACAAATAAAGCACAGGGAGACAAAAAAATTCCGCCGGAGATTATTACAAAGGAGATCCTTCCAGGTGAAATTATTACAAAAGGTTTTGGATCAGCCAAAAAACCTAGTACGAAACCTTCACCGCCAAGTACCACAAAGGACAAACGGTCGGAACACTAATCATAAATAATTAAGGAAATTATACTTACAGTTTATTTTATAATCTGTTTTATAAGAGCTTCACTCCAATCCCAGTATTTTCCATCTTCATTCTTTTTCCGCACTAGATATATGTAAGGTCGCAGAAAGCCCTCCCATTGTACTTCAAAATGTAAACGATGTTCTTCAACAAAGGATATATCCAAAGTCTTTTTCTTGAGTATAGCGATTGATAATAACTCTATTTCGTGTAAGTATGACTGGAATTCATCGATATCATCTTTAGTTGGACCCGTTTCATAAGACCATTCCTGGTCAAATCTCTCACACCATCCTTCCTCTTCCCCTAAACCAACAAGCCAGTCTGTAAATTGAGCTATTTTAGGAGTAAGTTCCCTAAGATAAAGCAACGTTGCTAGGTTTTGACTCTGCGTTGCTAGGTTTTGACTCTGCTTAAAATTTCGTGATATATAGTATAAATTTATTGCTAATACCAGCACTGTTAAAACTGATATCACAAGCTGGGCTATTTCAAAACTACTCCACACTGTTAACCCTGATCATCACCTTTCCTAACCATTGAACGGGGATGGTTTTCAAGGTACGCCTCTCTTGCCTCCGCGGATGAGATATGAGTATATATCTGAGTCGTCTCCAGGTTAGAGTGTCCCAGCAACTCTTGAACAGTGCGCAGTTCACTACCGCCGGAAAGTATATGTGTGGCGAAAGAATGCCGCAATGTATGGGTATGTATATCTGGGGATAGCCCTGCCTTTATGGCGTATCGCTTGACGGCAACTTGAATGCTCCTGACTGAAAGCCTGCTTCCTGCTCGCTGATTTAGAAACAAAGCCGATCCGCTCCTTGCTCCAGCCCATTGAGGGCGCGCTTCTGCAAGGTATCGATTCAACCAGAATGCCGCTTCGCGTCCTATAAAGACTATCCGCTGTTTGTATCCTTTTCCCGTAACTCTTACTTCTCGTTCTTCCAGGCTTATGTCCGCTATGTCCAAGCCATGTGCCTCTGAGACCCTCAAACCACCGGCATATATCGTCTCTAACAACGCCCGGTCTCTCAGCCCTTGGAGACGAGAGACATCCGGCGCATCCATAAGGGCCTCAATCTCTTTAACCGATGCATCCCTCGGCAAACGTTTATCTCGCTTTACTGCGGGTATCTGGTCAATGCTATCTGATTCCGATAGGCCCGCGTCTTTAATAAATTTATAAAATGAACGTAACGCTACAGTCTTCCTAATTATACTAGGGGTAGCATAGCCCTCCTCTCTCAGACGCGCCACGTAACCTCTAAGTGTCCGTCTAGTAGGGTTCTTTATACTGACTGCACCATTCGCAGAGATATAGGTGATGAATGTTTTTATATCGTTCAGATAGTTACGTATAGTATGAGGCGACAACTGTCTGACAGTAAGATGCCTCTTGTATCTTTCAAGGACATTGTCAGGCAAAGCAACTTCGTGGCCTAGTCTTTTCCCCTCATCCAACGTCGCATCCTATTCAGACAGACTGATCATCTGAAGAGACATCGTTCTGAACTTCATTAGGAACGTCTCCATTCCAACCGCAACTTTCGTCAATACATTCGGCTCGCGATGGTTCTTTAGAAAGTATAAGGAGCTTACCACATTTTGGACATGGAGTTTCAAAAGGTTTCCGCGGTACCAAGAAGTCACACTCAGGGTATTTGCTACATCCATAAAAGGTACTACCGCGACGGCCCTTGCGGCGGCTTCTCCTCTCAACCAATTCACCTTTACCACACTTGGGACACTTTACCTGTGGGCCTCCTCCTAAAGGTTTCGTATTTTTACATTTAGGGTAACCGGTGCAGCCTAGAAACTCACCGTTTACTCCCCCTCGGACGACCATAAGCTCTCCACACCTCTCGCATACAATATCCACTATCTTTTGAGGTTGAGACTCACGCGACGTCTCTAGCACCTTCCCTTCTTTGTCTACCTGTTTAGTATTCCTGCACTCAGGGTAGCCGCTACAGCCGAGGAATGACCCTCTAGCACTAAAACGAATCACCATCGTGCGTTCACACATTTCGCATACTACGCCGGCATCTTGAACAAATTCGCTAGAGTCTACCCTCGGTGCTTCCAGAGCACTGGCCACTGTCTTCTCAAACCCTGTATGGAATTGTCTCAACATAGGTGTCCACTCAAGTGAACCTTCAGCTATAGAGTCGAGCTTATCTTCCATTTCGGCAGTGAAACTTATATCCATTATGTCGGGGAAATTATCCACAAGAAATCTGCATACCACCTTACCCAGAAGCGTAGGCTTGAACTTACGCTTTTCCCGTTCAATATAATCCCGCGTTTCTATAGTTCCTATGATGGAAGCATAAGTGCTGGGCCTACCTATACCTTCCTTTTCGAGCGCCCTTATGAGCATAGATTCTGAATATCTGGGAGGTGGCTGTGTAAAGCGTTGCTCTCCCTTAACTCCGTCCTTTTCTCTCTCAAGAGTTTGGCCCTCGCGCATGGATGGCAACGGGGTTTTGTCTGGTTTCTCCTCCTCTCCACGTTCTTCTATCGCTTCCGAATAGAGTCTGCGGAAACCATCAAATTTCACCACTGCTCCTGTAGCTCTTACCATACATCGCGGGGATTGTGCACTTTTTGCCTCTATATCTACAATCTCGGAATCTATCACAGCGTCCGTCATTTGGCTGGCTACTGTCCTCTTCCAGATGAGATCGTAGAGTTTCCACTGTTCGTTAGTCAAACGATCTTTAAGACTTTCAGGGGTAGCAACTATAGAAGTAGGACGTATAGCTTCGTGTGCCTCTTGAGCGTTGCGTATCTTAGTTTTGTAACGGCGCGGTCCTCGCGTATAGTCTGTTCCGAAGCTTAACTTGATGACAGAGGCTGCCTCTTTCAGAGAGTTTTCAGACAAGGTCGTAGAATCTGTCCTCATGTAAGTTATGAGTCCTTGACTTTCATTGCTTCCCATATCCACACCTTCGTAAAGCATCTGTGCAACCCGCATAGTACGCTGAGCGTTGAACGAAAGTCTGCGTGCCGCTTCCTGCTGCATAGTACTGGTTATGAAAGGAGGCTGAGGCTTTTTTTTCGTCTCTTTTCTTGTCAGTTTATAAACTGAATAATCAGCCTTTTTCAGAAAGGTAGTTATACGGTCTGCTTCTTCCTTGTTAGGTACACTAGGACGACCCTTCACCCCTTCTATAGCTTGAAGTTGTGCGGTAAAGGAAACATCATTCTTCTTGAGCTGGACTGAAATCGCCCAGTATTCTTCAGGTTTAAACTCCTCTATTTCGATCTCACGATCCACTATGAGGCGTAAAGCTACCGATTGCACCCTTCCTGCCGACAGGTTCCTCTTGACTTTACGCCATAAGACGGGGCTAATATCGTACCCTACTATACGGTCTAGGATGCGCCTCGCCTGCTGTGCGTTCACCAGATCGGTGTTTATTTTTCTATAGTTGGTAAAGGCTTTTTTAACTGCGGACTGTGTTATCTCGTGGAACACAACACGCTTAAGTTTGGACACGTCCTTATCCAAGCTGGCCGCTTTGACTATGTGCCAAGATATCGCCTCACCTTCCCTGTCAGGGTCCGTTGCGAGATAGATGCTGTCGGCGGTACGGGCAGACTGCCTGATCTCTTTCAGCACTCCTCCCCTATCTTTAATAGTTTCGTAAGTCGGGGCGAAGTCATTCTCTATATCCACTCCTAGGGACTTCTTAGGAAGATCTCGAACGTGTCCCATAGAAGCCTTAACATCATAGCCTCCTCCTAGGAAGCGAGCTACAGTCCGCGCCTTTGCGGGCGACTCTACAATGACTAGAGATTTTCCGTTTTTTGAGGTTGAGCGTTGCTTTATAGTGGTCATGAGCTTGAAAACCTTGTTCTGCCTAATTCAAACAACATAGGTGCTGCTTGTCTTATTTCTCCCTTTAGTTCCATAATTGTTAGAGACGCGCTTACTACCGAAGCATCCATTCCGCTTTCCCTCGTCAAGTCATCTATATGCATAGGTTCATCAGCTTTAGAGAGTATATCCAATACAGGGTTCTGCTCTCCTTCTAGATACGAGGCATTTTCTGCTACGGTTTCAAAAATCGGAACGTTAGGCAATAAATCACTGTTTTTTGAGATCACTGCCATGAGATTAAGCTCATCAAGCACGTCCTGCGCGTGGGATATGAGCTTGGCTCCCTGCTGTATAAGCCAGTTAGGTAAAATGCTTTGAGCTGAAGTTATGCTGCCAGGTATAGCCAAGACATCCCTGCCTTCCTTGAAAGCAAATTCGGCGGTAATCTTAGCGCCGCTGTTCATACTACCCTCGCCTATAATTACAAAGCGAGAAATGCCGCTTATTAGCCTGTTGCGCATTGGGAAATGCTCTGCCCTTTCCCTAACTCCGGGCGGGTACTCACTAACCAATGATCCCGAGCCCAATATATCATCTGCCAACGCCTGATTATGAGCCGGATACACTTTTTCTAAGCCACAAGGCAGAACAGCCACCGTTTTACCACCTCGGTCAAGAGCAGCACGGTGCGCTTCCGAATCTATCCCCCTAGCCAAACCGCTGACTACGGCAACACCTGCGGCTGCAATGTCGCCTGCTATCATTCGAACGGCAGACTTACCGTACTGGGTTGCACGTCTAGTACCGACGATCGAAACGGTTCGGGTTTCGTCCAAATCAAGACGCCCTTTGGTGTACAAAACGCTCGGGGGTGAATGTATGTCACGCAGAGCCTCCGGATAGTGTGGTGAACGTAGAGACAGTGGGATTATAGCCAGCCGGTCGAGTTTATCCATCAGGTCATCCGGATCAATCTCAGATCGTCGTTCTACAATGGAGCGCGCTATACGAGAGTTTAGGCGTGCATGCATTAAGCCCTGCATGTCAGAGCGCCAAACAGCCTCCATAGACCCGAAAAAAGACTCCAAAAGAGCAAAACGACGCGGCCCCAAACCTGGAGTCTGATGCAGTGCCACCCAATATTTAGTGTCTTCTGTTATCAAAATATCGTTATCCATTTACAAAGTCGCTGAGTTCCTGCAGTGTTAATTCTCACGAGGTCGCATTATTTTATTATCATCCATCTAAAATCTACCCTTCGGCTAACTGAAGAGACTTGCACACCATTTACTTCCGACGGTTTTATAAGAAAGAAAGGCAAGCAGTCAAACCAAAGCCCCTCATCGTATTTGCATTTTACGGTATCGTACCTCTCCATGCTCAAACACTGGTTGCTCAGTTTACAGAAATAGTCCATTGAATTCCCCTGCATTAGGTACTGTAAGCGTATTATAGGTCTGATATGGGGAGAGGTATCAAGGAACAAAAAGAGGACACACTTAGGTTGTTCATATTTTCTTACCTCTCTTTGAACCTAACCAACTTGACGTATGAATAGGAAAATTGCATATTTAAACACAATTCAAACCGAGGACAAGTACCTAACGCCTAAACTGTAGCTCATTCAGGAATCAGGTCGATCAGCTTAAAGCTTTGTGCACCAGATATAACCCAAATTTACTCCTCGGGTAAGATGGGCACACCTCTCAGCTTCAACCGCGTCAGTCCTCGCAGATCCTCAATTATGGTATTAAAAACACGGACTCGGCTGTCGGGATCGTCTTTCCAAGAAACCGGTATTTCGGTTATACGAAGGCCGTTACGGTCAGCTATTATCAATAGTTCGGTATCAAAGAACCATGCCTCATTTTTCACAACCGGGAGTATCTGATCGGCAGTCCTTCGATTTATGGCTTTAAAGCCGCATTGAAAGTCTGAAATCGGTATACCTGGGAAGAGAAGACGCACCAAGAAATTGTATGAGCGGGACAGGAACTCGCGAAGTAGGGAACGTCCTTTTACGGAAGAGGTCCTAGTCAGACGAGAACCAGTCGCCACGTCAAAGCCACCCTCCACCACAGCCTCCACTAGAGGAGCAAGCGCCTCTAGGTCGGTGGAAAGATCCACATCTATGTAGCAACATACGTCGGCTTTGCTCTCGCTCCATACTTTACGCAACGCTCTACCGCGGCCAGGTTGTGGTAGGCTCACGAGCCTCGTCATAGGAAATTTTTTGGACAATTCCGCGGCTTTTTGAAGGGTGGTATCAGTTGAACCGTTATCAGCTATGACTATACGCCATTCGCGATCAGAAGATTCTACAAACTCCTTAGCTAATGTCTCAACGCATGTAGGCAAGGCCGTCTCCTCGTTTAGAACTGGCACGACAATGTCAACCGTTGTCAGAGACATCAGTGCAGGAATTGACGTATTCCAGTGAAAACCATAGTCACCCCCAATCTATTCGCCGCTTCTATCACCATTGAGTCGTTTACAGAACCTCCTGGTTGAACGACTGTGGATATACCCGCTTTCGCAGCGACCTCAATACTGTCTTCAAAAGGGAAGAAGGCATCGGATGCAAGCGCGGCTCCAACAGTCTCCGCACCTGCCGTCTCCAGAGCCAGGCGCACACTGGTAACCCTGTTGGGCTGTCCCGCTCCCATACCTAGAAGAACATTGTTATTCGCTACAACTATAGCGTTTGAATGAACGAAGCGACACACATTCGCGGCAAATTCCATATCGCGCAGCTCTACGTCCGATGGTGAACGTTCTGTGACCAGGTGCCATTTGTCGGGTTCAGCTAAGACATTGTCTGGCTCTTGAAGAACGACCCCACCACTTAATGTTCTTATTTCAAAATTATGATGGCAGGTTACAGGAGAAACTTTGAGCACGCGAGTGCGTTTGCGCTTCCTGAAAATTTCGAGCGCACCAGGTTCAAATTCCGGAGCTACGATAACATCAAAAAGGGTGCCTTCCATGGCTCTAGCCGCCGAACCAGATACCGTGCTATTAAAGCCAACTATACCTCCAAACGCAGAAACAGGGTCTCCAGATAACGCCATACGGAATGCTTCCGCCTGGTCGCCTCTGACGGCCAAACCGCAAGGGTTAGCATGCTTCACTATAGCGACGGCGTGCTGTTTAAAGGCTGAGACGACACGCACAGCAGCGTCCGCGTCCATATAGTTCAGATAAGATAAGGGGACACCGTGAAGTTGACGAGCTTTAGCCATGCCGCCGGTTTCTCCTTCTGAAGCGTAAATGCCAGCCTTTTGGTGGGGGTTTTCCCCGTACCTAGGTTCTGCAACAAGCCTCCAAGAACCATGAAATCTGCTAGGAACTGTGGTACCAGACAAACTCCCTTCATCACCAGACGCGAAATAGCTAGATATTGTGGCGTCGTACTCAGATACGTACCGAAACGCTTTTGACGCCAAACGCCTCCTTTTTCTGATATCGGTCGTTTGAGAACGGAGTATAGCTAAAGCGTCTGGATAGTCTGCAGGATCGACTATGGGCAAGACGTGGAGAAAATTCTTAGAGGCGGCACGTATCATTGCAGGACCACCTATATCTATATTCTCAATAGCATCGTCACGTGTTGAACCCTCATTCTCCACAGTCTCTCTGAATGGATAAAGGTTGTTCACTACCAAGTCAAACAGTTTTATGCCAAACCGTTCGGCTTCTTCTAGGTGAGCGGGCAAAGCTTGATTAGCAAGTAACCCTCCGTGGATGAGTGGATGAAGGGTTTTAACTCGCCCACCCAATATCTCAGGGAACCCCGTAACTTCTGCAACCGAGGTTACGGAAAGTCCGGATTCCTCCAGCATATGCAAGGTGCCGCCGGTGCTAACCAGTTCACAGCCCATCGCGCAAAGTTCTCTCGAAAAACCAGGCAAGCCAGTCTTGTCGTACACGCTTATAAGAGCTCTTATTACTGTTTCCCCTTATCAGTCCAAAGATTCAATCCGGACAGGTTGCCCACCTTTCGGCCGGCTTCTCGTCTCTCCTATAACAATCGCGTCAGGCATCTCCTTGAGGATATATTCCTCTTCATGGGCAAGAAAACCCACTACCCCAATGCCCATGTTGAAAACACGGAACATTTCCGTTGTTTCTATCCTTCCTTCTTCTTGTATGAAGTTGAATAGAAGCGGGATTACCCATGACGAATCATCTATATTCACCTGGATATCGGACGGTAATACCCTAGCTATGTTCTCCCGAAGTCCTCCACCAGTTATATGGGCTATCGGATTCAGAGTACTCTGAAAATAAGGACGCAGGAGTTCAAAATAAGAACGGTGCGGCTCAAGTAGGGCTTCTCCTAAGGTCAAACCCTCAATGTTCCATTCAGTCAACCGCTCTGGCATTTCCTCTATGCCCAAAGCCTTCCGCACCAGTGAGTAGCCGTTAGTGTGCAATCCGCTTGAGGGCAAAGCAAAAACTGTCTCCCTACCTTCCAAGCCAGATAGGTCTCGAGGATGCTTGACTAAACCTACAATGAAACCCACTAGATCTATGTCCCCTTTAGTATAAAAATCCGGCATGATTGCGGTTTCACCTCCTAACAGAGGACAACCCGCATCTTTGCACGCTTCAGCCAAGCCTGACACTATATCCTCAACCATCTGACTCTGCGACTCAAGCTCACCACACCCTATATAGTCAAGAAAAAAGAGCGGTTCCGCTCCCGAACATAAGATATCGTTGACACAGTGATTGACAATATCACGACCTATAGTGTCCCAACGTTTGAGCAAACGAGCAATCCGCACCTTTGTGCCTACGCTGTCCACGCTGGCCGCCAAAGGGTACGGAGATCCCTTAAAAGCACTAAAGACGCCAGCAAACCCTTCTCCAGGACCCGTCAAAACCGAGGGATACCGAAACAAACCAGCTGTGCGAGCTATCCTCTCCTTAACTGAGGCTGCGGCTTTAAGATCCACGCCAGAGTCTGTATAGCTCATGTGAGTAGGTCCACGTGTGAAACGATCAGTCAATGGAGCTTATTTAGCGAGAAGAGATAGAGAATGTTCAAGCTCCAACTTGTCCATATCAAGCTGTACGTTTATAGGATAACGTCCTGTAAAACAGCCGCTGCACAGTCCATTACCGTCTTCTGATTTGACACTCTCGTAAAGCCCTCTTAAAGAAAGATAACCCAAAGAATCCGCGCCTATATTTTCCCTTATGCTCTCTACAGAGTAGTTAGCAGCCAATAGTTCCCTCCGCGTAGCCATATCTACACCGAAATGGCAAGTCGAAACTATGGGAGGAGAAGATATGCGCATATGCACTTCTTTAGCGCCAGCTTCTCGCAACAGACGCACCACGTGAGGGGTGGTAGTCCCGCGCACGATGCTGTCATCCACCACTACCAAGCGTTTACCAGATATGATACCCGGCATGGCGTTGAACTTCATCTGTACTCCTACATGCCTCAGGTGTTGATCGGGTTCTATAAAAGTCCGCCCAGCATATCTATTGCGTACAAGTCCTTCCACGAAAGGCAATCCAGAGGCGTGAGAAAATCCGACTGCCGCTGCTATCGCCGAGTCTGGCACACCTATCACCATATCCGCGACGGCAGGATGCTCTTGCCACAGTTGTGCTCCCATGCGCATACGAGAATCGTAGGCCAGCCTGCCGCTCAAAACAGAATCCGGACGTGCAAAATATATATGTTCAAAGACGCACATGGTGAGGTCTTTCTGTAGCCGCGGCGACGCAGGGTAGCGAAACATCCCCGCCCGATTGATTACTACAGTCTCTCCGTTCCCAACCTCGTCTATGAACTCCGCCCCGATATTATCCAAGGCGGCAGTTTCCGAAGCCACAACCCATCCACTCCCTAGTTTTCCAATACACAGCGGCCTGATCCCCAATGGATCTCGTACTGCTACTAGCTCATCCCGGGAAAGTATAGCTAAAGAATAAGCGCCCTTCAATCGGTTCATACAAAACGCCGACCGCTCCGGCCAACTAATACCCGGAGCGTTGGCATATATATAGGCTATAATCTCAGAATCAGAGGAACCTTCAAACGAGACACCTTTTACTCGTTCCAACCACGAGCGCATTTCTAAGGCGTTTATGAGGTTACCGTTATGAGCTAAGGCTATACGACCTCCCGGACCATTAGCCAACACGGGCTGAGCATTGTGGCTGCTTGAAGAGCCAGAAGTGGAGTAGCGAGTATGTCCTATGGTGGCAAATCCTGACAAAGTCTCCAGATCTTCTGCACGAAAGACCTGTGACACTAGGCCCACTCCAGTCTTTACACGTATGCGATTACCATCAGAAGAAGCTATACCCGCGCTCTCCTGACCGCGATGTTGTAAAGCAAACAGACCACAAAACGTGGCCCGCGCTGTATCATATTCAAGGTTAAAAATACCTATGATCCCACAAGCCTCCCTCAAATTGGAAAATTTGGAACCAAAAGGCACCTTATAGCCTCTCAAATTTATGCTTTACTCCGTGTTGCGGATATGGCAGCCATGCGACAGGAAAAATCTGCAACACGACCTTTAGGACAATAAACAAGTATAGCATCCCTTGCACTGTAAACAAAGTTGATATCAAACACCATAAAGGTTAGCCTAAAAGGGAAATCACTCTCACGCTCAGAGGAGGTCATGCACATATTTAACCTTATTTACCATGTTTAGTTTTCTGACCAGTGTGTTTTGGGCTTTTAGGCCGGCTCAGCTTCCTAAAAATGGCCTTACCTTGGTGCCTCTAGTATTCACAATAGACCTCTGGTGGGACGTTGGAGATATTGCGGACGCTCTAGCTTTCATCTGGCGTGGTTTCGGCGCGTTCGGGGTTTTCGTGCTCATTTCGGGAGCGATTTACGTGATGAATGACATACTTGATGCAGAGGAAGACCGTACTCATCCTGTAAAGAGGTTTAGACCTACAGCTTCTGGGCGAGTTTCGGCTCGCGCCATCGGGGTGATAGGGGTGGCAGTGGCGGCAGCGGGATTAGCGGGGGGGTTCCTCATCTCTAACGGTCTGGGATACGCTGCGACGGGTTATATAATCTTGAATGTTATTTACAGCACTTGGCTCAAGCGGATGGTGATAGCGGATGTTATCGCTATCGCCATCGGGTTTGCGACTCGGTCCATAGGTGGAGCAGCAGCCTTGACCGGGGCAACCGAACAAGCACTGAACATATCCCCTTGGCTTTACATAGTTACTGGGTTCGGTGCACTGCTTATTGCCATATTGAAGAGACGGGCCGAGCTGTTAGCATCCAAGCAACGAGAAGACAATACAAGATACATACTAGAAAAGTATACGGAACCTTTACTAGACCAACTGACGGCTGCTACTGCTACTGCGGTGATAACTACCTATTCGCTCTACTCTTTCCAACGTCAAGTGGGAAATTCCGGAATTGGGGAAGCCGGGCTCCTAATGCTTACAATACCTTTCGTAGTTTACGGGGTTTTCAGATATCTATACTTGGCTTACGTTAAAGGACAGGCAGAGGCACCTGAAACAGTACTCCTAAAAGACAAACCGCTTCAGATATGTATAGGGTTATGGCTCCTGGCTTCAGCCGTCATACTCCTCTTCGCCGGTTGAATCTTTCTCGAGCGAGGCCGGATGTATCACTACGCGCCTGTCTTCTCCTGCACCTTCGCTAGAGGTAGAAATATTCGGGTTGTCGACAAGTGATATATGCACAAAACGCCTCTCAGCCGCTGTCATAGGATCGAGGGCCTCGGATACACCGGTACTTTCGACCCGCCTAACTGAATGCTGTACCTTGCTCATCAGCTTGTTGTAACGCCTGTGTCGATACCCTTCTATGTCTATAATAAAGGCGACGCGGCGTCCTAGCTTCTCTTTCACTAGAAGCCGCAACAAAAATTGAATGGCGCGCATCGTCTCGCCCCTGTGACCGATAATCAATCCCGAATCTTCGCCCTCTATCTCAAATACTAGTGTGCCATTCTCCGGCTCATCTTTTACATAAATATCGGCAGTAACGTTTATAGCGCTCAGAATATAGTCAAGGAGTTCACCTATAAGCTTTTCAGCCTCAGGATCGGGTGGTGACATTTTGGGATATTTTTTACGGTTTGTGGACTTAGAAGAGTCGTCGTTACGCTTTTGTTTGGAGTTCTGATCAAAAGCTTCATCCCTTTGGTTTTTGAGATTGTCTCTATTTTTCTGTTGCAGTTTTCTGGGAGAAGACTTCTTACCTGAGGACTGATGCTTCTTTCTAGAAGTAGCCTGCAACATATCCGATGAAGGTTTCGTTTGCGTTTCAGGCTGCCGTTCGTGATGACCGATATCTTCAAAAGTTCTCTGATCTGCAACGTATGAGACCTCAATCGTTGCAGGTTCACCACCAAAACCCATTATCCCAGCGCGTCCGGGGGTTATTATCTTTATTTCAACGTCTTCGAGCTCTGCGCCTAGATCCTGGAGAGCGGCTTCGGTTGCCTCGTCTACGGTTTTGCCTGTGAACTTCTTGAGTTGCTTCATCTATCTTCCTCTGATTGCTTGTTGAGATCGCAGAAGAGTCTTTTGCCGCTTGAGCCTCATTCTGGAGTTCAGCACGGTTTTTTATGAAGGCTTCCCGCGTCTCAGGTGTACCTAAATATAGCCTGCCCATGATGGATATAGGTTGCTTACCACCTACAAAATACTGAATCACTACACCTATCAAATTTGAAAAAAGTATATATACGGCCAGTCCTGCTGGGAAGTTCCATGAGAAAACCGCCAGCATAACTGGCATCATCCACAGCAACATTTGGTTAGTTTGCTGTTGACGAGGATCTACCGAGACCGGTGTAGAAACACGCTGTTGAAGCCAAGTGCTGACCCCCACAAGCACGGCTAAAGCAAAATTCCAAGGAATGCCCGCGACTGAAGTAAACGCCGCAAGGTCTATACCAAATATGAAAGGATCGAACGGGGCTCTGTCAGAAGAGGGATTCCACGAGTAAAAAGTGTTACTCAGATCTACGAGCCTTTCGGGAGTGGTGGGCACGACGCGTAGTATCGCACGGTAAAGCCCTATCCATATAGGAAGCTGTATCACGAATGGCCCCAAGCATCCCACCGGGTTCACACCGGCTTCTTTATAAAGACGCATCGTTTCTTCTGAAAGACGACGCCGAGACTCCGGAGACTGATCTTTGTACTTCTCTTTCAACGTCTTCATTCGTGGTTGGATACCTTGCAGTTTTTTCATTTGACGAGTTTGGCGGATCATCAGCGGCATAAGTATCAAGCGCATTATCAGCGTAAAAACTATAATCGCCAAGACGAACTCGTCAAACAAAAGATCGTATAGAAGCGCCAGTCCATTGATAATAGGACGCATAATTATTTGGTCCCAGAGGGTACCGAGTATGTTCAACTCTCACACCTCAGAATCCGTCCGCGGTAACAAGATGAGCTACTCATCCGCATGACTCCGATTGGCGGTCAGCAAGGTTCCTTATACACGACTGAAGATTGAGACTTATTGGGTGAAAACGTCTTACCTCGCCGTTTCTTGTATGAACGTACAGAGAACCGTCTAGAAAAACTGGAGACGCTGCCACGCCGTTGTCTGTATCATATAAGCGCTTTTCGTACAGACCGTCGGGCAAAGTAACTATATGGACATCTTGTTCAAAAGATGGAACGGCCAAGAAACGATCGCCCCCAGCTTCCAATAGAACGGGGGGCGACACTATAGGTGATCCTATATTCGGGCTGGAATCCCAAAGCGCTGATCCTGTATTCGGATCTAAAGCGTGTATAGAACCATCAAGCCCGAACACGTACAATGTCCCATCAATAAGCAAAGGTCGCGCCCAAACTTGCGAACCTACAGAAAAAGTCCACTCTTTTGAGGGGTGCAAAGACAAGCCTTCAGGGTCGGAAGCACGTTCTTCAATGTCAAGAGCAAAAAAGTTATCGGACGATGCAAAAGAACCTATATAAAGTTTACCGTCCATCACAAGCGGAGTGGAAACTATAGGTGAACCCAGATCAAATGTCCATAACACTCTATCTTTTACGTTTATCTCATATTCAGATTTATCACTCACGTCCAGAGCGTATATGATACCGGCACGAGTTCCTATGTAAATCGTATCACCTGAAGCAGCAATTCCCCCCCATGCGGCTCCTTCAATAGGCAGCCGCCATTTGACCCTCTGGGCTACTTGCTCCTGCACACTTTTGTCGTAGTCTGCGGCAGCTTCCAGAGCATACAGAAACCCAAAGCTACCTTCGTCGTCGTTAGTATTATCGGTACTGACTAATAGAGTATCTCCTACCAGAGCAGGAGAGCTCACCAGACGAGCGTTTGGCAACCTAACGGGGCCTGCTCCCCATGCAAAACGTCCGTTCTCTGATACTGCAAAGATCTCTCCGGAACAGCTAGTGCCGCTGCAATTGTAACCTGCCCCATAAACCACACCGTCAGACAAAAGAGGCGCGGAATAGATCGCCCCCAACCCATCCGAACCTACAGGTGGATAAGCCCAGTTGACGTCCACGCGAGCGGTACTCCTTTCCAAACGCACAACCCTGCCTTCCCGAGCAGCTACATATATCCAATCTTCATTAGCGGAGAATGATGCCCATCCGCCTTCTGGAGTCCATTCATTCACGCACGCAGCAAGCGCAAACAACCCAAGCACGAGAAACGCCAAGATTTTCAAGCGTTTAAGTAAAGACTTTGCAAATAAGATTATCATTGATGAACTGAAGTCCTTGTTTTAGCCTTTTCCGGAGGTGGGTCGTATCCTCCGACGGCAAAAGGATGGCAACGAGCTATTCTGCGAACAGACAAAAACGACCCTGTGGCTGCTCCGTGAATGCTCACCGCTTCTGCAGCGTAATCCGAACAAGTAGGTTGAAACTTGCACTGCCCTGGCATATAAGGCGACGCCACAACTTTATAAAAGCGAAGAGAAATCAGGAGAACGGCAGGGAGAATCTTATGTAGTGACAAACGAGACAGTTATGAGTTCCTTTGAGGTATTGTGCTTTTCATCATCTACGTCGCGGAATGCAGCTCATACGTACAGATTCTTATCAAGAATGAACTGCTCCTGATCTTTTGAGGAGGTTGAGAAGAGCACGGTACATCGTCCAAAAATCGGCCCCCTTCGTTGCTTGACGGGCAAGCACAACGACATCCCATCCGTTCTCACACGAAGCTGAACGGAGTATCTCCCGCAGTCGTCTCTTGACCAAATTTCTCTCGACTGCACGCCCAACGCGTTTTGGTACCGAAAGCCCATAGCGCGGCGAGCAACAAGAGCCGCGTCGCTGAAGAGCATACACAGACGCAAATTTATCGGAAACACGCTTCCCTTTCAAAATAACCAACCTGAAATCAGCTGAATTACGGAGTCTTAAGTCAGGTGGTAGACCCATACCTCTAAACCGTCAGACAAGCTAAACCGTAAGTTTCTCGCGCCCTTTCAATCTGCGCCGCATAATTACACGACGGCCCGCTTTGGTTTGCATTCGTCTGCGAAAGCCATGCACTCGGGCGCGGCGGCGCTTCTTTGGTTGATATGTCCGCTTAGGCATATGAGAACCTTCCTAAACTACGATTGTATTTTCCAAATATGCCTTATGCCAAACAGAGACCGCAACCAAACGCAAACCTCATACGAAGCATACAAAATTTCGGTGGAGATACCCGCAAACATTATATATTATATTGGTACGTTGTGGCTATGGTCGGGCAACTTCGCATACAGGATCTCAGCATTTTAAAGTAGCCGCGCAAAGAGACATTTGAGTATACGATAAGACGATAGTTGCGGTCAGACGTGCGCCCTCAAAATAACTTTACAGCAAGCCAGATTACATATGAACTCGGTATCGGAGCTGATGAGTCCTGTATGACTCAAAAAACTCAACGAAGACACTCTACGAGCGTTGAAGGTAACCTGAATACATAGGAGATTACAAATCTTTGTCTTTTTTCAATTCCAGACGTTCTGACATAGTAGCCGCGAACGGTGCGGTCGCCTCTAGTCAACCCCTAGCGTCGCAAGCTGGGCTTCGTGTTCTTCAGGAGGGAGGCAACGCTATAGACGCGGCCGTGTGTATGGCGGCTACTCAGAGCGTGGTAGAGCCGATGTCCACGGGGGTAGGTGGAGACATGTTCGCTCTCGTCTGGGGGTCTTCCTCAAATAAACCGGACGGTATTAACGGTTCAGGAAGAGCCGGACGGGGAACGTCAATATCTGAAGTGAAACAGCAGGGATTCAGCTCCATCCCAGAGAGTGGGGATGGAGCAGCGATGTCTATAACCGTCCCCGGTGCCGTGTGTGGATGGGAGACGTTACTTTCAAAGTACGGCACAATGAGCCTTGGAGAGTTACTGCAACCGGCAATAAGCTACGCTCTAGAAGGTTTTCCTGTGTCCGAGATAGTATCTCTCGCTTGGCAGTCCAACGAGGCTAAACTGATGCATCGTCCATCTGGTTTGGAGCTTCTGCCCGGAGGTAGGGCACCTCAATTTGGGGAGAGCGTCCGTCTACCGGAGCTTGGGAGCACGTTGCGGGAGATAGCAGAGGGAGGAAGCGAGGCTTTCTATAAAGGAGAGACAGCACAGAGAATATGTGCCTTCGTTCAAGCGGAAGGTGGGTGGGTGACCCTTGAAGACATGGCGCACCACCGCCCTGAATGGGTTGAACCCGTATCCATAGAATATCGCGGTGTTGATATTTGGGAGTGTCCACCGAACGGTCAGGGCATAGCGGCCCTTATAGCCCTAAATATAGCCGAACTATGGGATCTGCCGCGGATGAACTTTCTTGATCCAGAACGATGGCACCTGCTTATTGAGGCTATGCGAGTAGGTTTTGCAGACGCTTTGGCATACGTGGCTGACCCTGTATTTTCAAAAGCTCCTATCGATGAGCTGCTCGCAAAGAGCTACGCAAGAAAGAGAAAAGGCAGTATATCCTCAAAGACAACTTCAGAGATAAACGCGGACGCTTTCGGGAATAAGGGCGACACTGTTTACGTAACGGCCGCCGACAAATACGGGAACGCCTGTTCACTCATAAACTCTCTGTATCAAGGTTTCGGCAGTGGGCTTGTAGCACCAAACACCGGCGTGGCTCTTCAGAACCGTGGAGCACTCTTCACACTTGATACAAACCACCCTAACCACCTTGAGCCCAACAAGCGCCCCTACCACACAATAATCCCCGCAATGGCTTCAGTGAAAGGCGAGCTTTGGCTCTCATTCGGCGTTATGGGTGGGTTTCAGCAGCCACAAGGACACTTGCAAGTTGTATCGAACATGGTAGATCTGGGTATGCGCCCTCAGGCTGCCCTTGACGCGATCAGATTTTCCATAGACGTAACGGGAGGCGGCAACGTGAGATTGGAGGAAGATGCTCCGGATGAGCTGGTGTCAGGTTTGGAGAAACGTGGGCATAAAGTAGATACTATAAAAGGGTTTGACCGAACGATGTTTGGAGGCGGGCAAGTTATAGAGATAGACTCTGACTCAGGTGTCATAATGGCTGGTTCAGAGCCGCGTAAAGATGGCTGTGCCATGGGATGGTGAGGAACTTGAAAAGGTAACTATACGCTATACAATATTAACTAAAAGAGGTTAACATTTCCAGAATAGTATAGTGAATGCTAGCCACATGTGGAAGCAAAGGGACGATGGCGAAACTGGAACAGACTATCGTAGGAGCAGAGGGCGTTGCCTTCCCCTACAAGGAATTGTGCGGATGAAAATCCCTGCTGTCATTCCCCCATTTGCCGGTGGATTTGAGCAGATTGTCGCGGTCGCCGCGCCACCTCTTCCCTATAGTGCCAAATCTCCGTTGCGATACCCTGGAGGCAAGACAAAGGCCGTAGAAACCATACGGGCATACATTCCCAAAGGCACTAAAAAACTTGCGGCTCCGTTTCTGGGCGGCGGGAGCCTAGAACTCACTTGTGCGGCGGACAGCATAAAGGTTTATGGACTGGAAAGCACTGCCAGACAAAAAAGACGGGATTTACTCGCCTGTTTTAAAGGCGTTTATTGAGGAAACAGTCTGCAACGCTAACCCTACTGAAATGATGCGCTACCTGCTCGGCAGATATGACTTCTATAAGGTGATTAAGGAGAACGGGAATGTGTCTCTCCAATCGTTCAATATGGGCGGCACTCTAAAGTGGGGGAAGCGGATACCATTGCCCAGTAGAATCATCCAGTTCGCCCTAAAGCCAAAATCTCAAACGACTGCCATCATGAATCTAAACAAGAGCTGGCAGGTTTCGTTCCGTATCCACAACGCCAATAGCAAAATTGAGCCGTCTCTCAAGTTTGATGTTCAGCTAGAGGGATCTCCACAGTCTCTCTCCCGCAATGAAATCCCGTTTGGCTAACTTGTATATAATTTCCACTCCCTAAATTAGGTAAACAAAGGCAAGAGGCTCACACCTCTCTCTATGTTCTGCGTAAAGCGGTCAGTGCCCCTAATCCCATACCCACAATAGGCAACAGGCCATTGAAGAAGTTAGGAAGCCCAAATAGCCAGGCACTTATGATCCCCGCTACAAAGGCTATAAGAACCGCAAAAGCAGCAATGTATCCAAATTTGGGGTCTGGCTTATAACCTCCGGCTCGGCGTACTACTCCTGCTGACACTGAACCTAAAACTACAAACAAAACAGCAATGGTTATAGGCAATATCACGCTTATCTGCAAAGGCACAATCCTGAATATAAGGTCTGCGATAAACTGAATGGCGACGCCCGCTACTACCCCTAAAACGACGGCCGCGCCAGCACCTTTTAGCAAATCAAAGTAAGTTACTGCCAGTGCGGCAGATTTGCCTGATTGAGCACATTTTGGACAACGGGCACCTACAGGAGAATGTACCATGCATCTGACGCATATCGGATCATTGCATCGCCCACACCTGAGATTTGTAACCTGTTTAGAGTGCCTTGCGCAGGTAGTCTCGCCATATTGCTGTTGCATGGTCAAAGCCTCTGCCCTTCTTTTTCCGCGAAACTTCGTGTTACCCAGTCATCCTTGCTCGGGAGGTCTCTATCGAAAATCACCCTATATAAGAGCACTCTCCGAACAGGTATAACCGTACCGTCCTTAGCCGTCACCTCTCTCAATGGCAAGGCACAGATACGCTTCGCCATAGTTATAGAAGCGACTCCTACACAGTAGAGGGTTACATGTAGACCCAAGCTATAGAACGGATCGAACTCTCCAAACAGAGTATCTCCCCAAAGCCAGAACAATACTGTAAACAGAGGAAGAAGCAGTATTATAGTTATAGTTGGACGAGAGGTATCTTTGCGTCCGGTTGCCGCCCATATAAGAGAAGTCATAAGCAGGCCCGAGACACATAAAATAGCATTAAATCCCAGCACACCGCCTATTAGGATAGTTACGCTGCGTCCTCCTTTGAATTTGGTGAAAGGAGACCAAGTGTTCCCTGTCACTACGGCCAATCCTGCTACAGCCTGTGTCCAAGGACCAAGGGCAAAAACGCTTGATGAGGCTAGGACTATCGGGAGCGTTCCTTTAACAGCAAGCTCAAGTACGAAAATAAATAACGCCCATCTGCGTCCTGCGAGTGTATAGAGATTGGATGCGCCGGCGTTCCCAGAGCCTACCTTGGTGATGTCCTGCCCTGTTAATATCTTCGCCGTCCAAGCCACAGTAGGCAGAGAACCCAACACATAGCTGAGCGCTATGAAAAGCAATGACCAGCCTACTGCTTCCATCCCGACTATACCCGTCTGACAAAATCCGTAAGGAATACCCCAGCTCTATCTCCGTGGATCTCTTTCGCCTTCATATAAAACTCCAGAGCCGTGCCAGGCTTGGGTCCACAGGTTCCTATAGGTATTTCCTGCTTATGCTTGAGAGCATGATAGTCGGATCCTCCAGACTGAATCAAGCCATAATTCTTAGCTAAAGAGGAGTAATAGTCTCTATAATCTTTTTGATACTTGTCGGCGTATACCTCTATCCCAGACAGCCCAGCGTCCACCATTTCCGGTAAAGAACCCTCTATATCTTCAACGGTCCTCGGATGTGCAACAATGGAGACTCCGTGTGCGTCATATATCAGATTTATAGCATCTACAGCTTTAAGACGAACCTTTTTTACTCTGGCTGGACGTCCTTCTCCAAGGTACTTGTTGAACGCGTCAGGGAAAGATTCAACGTAGCCTTTTTCAAGAAGAGCCCGAGCTATATGAGGGCGTCCTATTGTTCCTCCAGCCAACTCGCGGACTCTTTCATAAGATATATCTAATCCCATATTCCGCAAAGTTTCCACCGTTCTTTTAGCGGCGTCCTTTCGCTCTTCATTCAGCCATACCATTTTCTCCTGCAACTGATCATCATCTTTGCAAATAAAAAGCCCTATAATGTGTACCTCTGAACCATTTGACAGCTCTGCAGTCAGTTCAACGCCCGGTACCAACGAGACGGTTTTCTCTCTTGCTACGGCTGCTGCTCTATCGAGAGCAGCTACAGAATCATGATCAGTTACCGCTATAATGTCAAGACTCTTCTCGGCTGCTTTATTCACAAGCTCCTCCGGCGACAGCAGACCATCCGATGCGTTAGTGTGCAGATGAAGGTCTTCCAATATGGGCCATTCCGCCTTAGGAACAGGAGAGAAAGGATCGTGTAGAATTTTAGGCTTTTGAATAGTCAAATTTCGTATCTCCTGTCTATTCTAGTTATGCTGATTGCATGAGAGTCTCCATTTGTCTCTATAAGAATCGAGTTGAACTGCATAAGACCTTTCTCTACGGGCTTAAAACGTTCAGGAACCCCTGTTGTGAATCGTCTTAAGGAGTTTTGGTATGCCATCCCTACTACAGAGTGGACAGCTCCTACCATACCTATATCGGTGGCAAATGCCGTGCCTTTCGGGTAGAGCTTGAGATCAGCCGTGGGCACATGAGTGTGGGTTCCACATACAGCGGTTACTTTGCCGTCCAAATACCAAGCGAGCGCCTGTTTCTCGGAAGAGGCTTCAGCGTGAATATCCACCACAATCGGTTTCCCTGCGCCGAATCCTTGCTCCAAGAGGTTACCTGCCTTTATGAATGGGCAGTCAGCGTTTCCAAGGAAAACTCTTCCAATAAGGTTAATGACGGCTACCGGTCCTGTGTCCGTTGCCCCAATACCCGGTGCCGCGTCCGGATAGTTCAGAGGACGCAACAAGGGCAGAGTTCTATCAGTCAAATGTGGGATAATCTCTTTTTTATCCCAGATGTGATTGCCGCTGGTTATGACGTCCGCGCCCGCAGCAAGGATCTCATCTGCCGTGTTGCGTGTAATCCCGAATCCCGCAGCCGAGTTTTCTCCTTGAACGCAGACAAAATCAACACCGAACTCTTGTTTGACGGAAGGAAGAAGAGCAGCTAACGTGCGTCTGCCTCCCTTTCCTATCACGTCCCCCACCATCAATATTTTCATTGAAAATGGCCGCGATCAGACCTCAAGACGCCACCTCTACAGCTCGCTTCTCCCTTATCACCACTACTTTTGTCTGCCAAGAGTACCGCACGGTGCTCTCAATACGGTTCGCTATTTTTCTAGCCAGTTCGCTGGCTTCCAAATCATTCACACCATTCGGGTTCACCATAACCCTTACCTCGCGTCCGGCTTGTATAGCGAAACATTTCTCAACGCCTTGAAACCCTTTTGCAATATTCTCCAGTTTCTCTAACCTTTCCATATACTTTTCGACTGTATCGTTTCTTGCACCTGGTCGCGCTGCGCTGATTGCGTCAGCGGCGGCTACGATAAACGCCTCGGAAGTGGACATTGTGGTGTCGTGATGTTCTTTAATGGCGGTTTGGATTTCGGATGACAATCCATGGTTTCTTGCCACGTTTGCACCGATCTCAGCATGCGGACCCTCTGTTTCGTGGGTTAGCGCCTTGCCTATATCGTGGAGCAGTCCTGCAGTTTTGGATACCCGAATATTCGCGCCTACCTCAGCCGCTAGCATACCAGCTAATAGGCTCACCTCTATTGAGTGCATCAGAACATTTTCGCCGTACGAGTAGCGGAATTTTAGTCTCCCAAGCAGTCTCACTATTTCAAGAGGAAGGCCCTTAACGTTCACATCCAGAAGAGCTTCGTTGCCAGCCTTTTTAATGGTCTGATCCGTCTGTTTCCGCGCTTTCTCCACGATTTCTTCTATACGAGCCGGTTGGATTCTACCATCTTTTACAAGCCATTCAACTGCTTGACGTGCCACCTCTCTGCGAACGGGATCGAAACAGGATATAGTTACAGTGTCCTGTCCGTCGTCAATCATGAGATCTGCTCCGGTGGCAGTCTGAATAGCCTTAATATTCCTACCCTCTCTACCTATGAGGCGTCCCTTCATGTCTTCATTGGGAATGGCAAGTGTGCTGACGGTTCGTTCCGCTACTACGTCTGAAGCCAAACGCTGGATCGATTCAGCGAGGATTATACGCGCGCGGTCTTCAGACTCTCTTCGTGCTTTTTGATCAATATCTCGATACTTTCTGGCCACTTCAAGGCGAGCGTCCTCTTCCACACGGGTCATTATGTCTCTAAGCGCTTCGTGTTGGGTTATACCTGATATACGTTCAAGCTCTTTAAACTGTCTCGTCCGTAACGCTGCCAACTCTTTTGAACGTTCTTTCAAGGTTTCGTTCTTCCTTTGGACGTCCCGTTCCAAACCTGCAGTTTGCCTTTCCCGTTTATGGAACTCTTCCTCGCGTAAAGCCAATTTATTATCCCGGCGACGCATATCCTTGCGCAGTTTTCTAAACTCTGCGTTATTTCGGGATCTTTCCTCTGAGGCTTCTTCCTTTGCCGCAAGGAGTATCTCTTTTCTTCGAATTTCGGCCCGCCTCAGCTGAGCTTCGGCCGCATTTTCAGCGGCCTGCGTAGACCTAACGGCGTACAAGTTTCTTACGAAAAACCCAGAGACCGCGCCTATAGCAACAGCTACAATCAGCAGGACGACAAAGAGGAGTATAGACATGCCTTCCTCCTGTCAGGTATGTTGAGTACAACAGTAAATTATTGTTAAGAATAGACTAGCTTGCCAGCCCACCAGTTATTATAATAGTTTACCGACTAGTAAAGAGCAATAAATCGGCAGCCGTCAAACTGATATTTTCCCGCTTATGAGTCGTCTTCAGTCTCATCCAGTTCCTCCCCTTCAGAAGTTTCAGATGCGAGAGATCTTGCAGCACGGGAAATTTGAATGAACAGTACTCGCGAGTTAGGATCCGTTAGAAGCGTGGCATTTTCAGGCAGCTCCACTTCAAAGGCTTTTATCGTACCGCTCATGTTGTCTAGGGCAGAACAGTCCACTTCTATGCGGGACGGTATTTCAAACGGCACACATCTAATATGCAGGCTGTGCAGATTCTGTGTTATGTTAGCGTTGCCTCCTCTCGCGATAGGGGCTATATCGGTATTGAGTAGCTTCACCGGCACGTATACATCAACTGGCTTGCTGGGCGTTATACGTATAAAGTCAGCATGGAGTAAATCGCCGGTGGATGGATGAACTGCTACTTCTTTGAGTAATACGGATTCTTCGTCACCTCCTTCTACTTGAAGTCGTATGGGATGAGTTCGACCGGCTTTTTTCAATAGGGTTGCAAGTTTGTCTGCCTCTGCTTGCAACGACAAGGGCGGCATATTCAAACCGTATATATGCAGAGGCAAGAGCCCCATACGACGCAGTCGGCGGTTTTTCTTGCCTAGGGCAGTCCTAACTGAGGTCTCTAAGGAAAGTTCGGACATTTCTATCTTTCTCCAATCGGATTATTGTTCAGCGTATGCTATTTTACTCCGATTTCAGAAACGTTTACGAGAGTTCGCTCTCACATTTCAGCCAATGTATCCCACTTCCTCGCAAATTTCAGAAAACTGGCAAGTTCACTTTCTGTTACGAATTTGTACAGGTTGCTTATAATAAAGTCAACCAAATGTTGAGGAAAATGGCACAAAAGCCTTCAATAGAACTGTTATACGATAACAAATAGACTTCACTACTTAACACCATAATAGCCTGGCGGACTCCCTTTCTGCCAAGTATGAGCATGAGCTACGCTCTCATTCAAATCCACCCCCCAACCTGGCTTGGTAGGAATATCTAGATTTCCACCCGCGTAATCCAAGGCACCTCCGGTAAGTTCATCTTTCCAAGCTACATCGTCCACATCAACCTCCATTATACGTACGTTTGGTGATATTGCGCACAAATTGAGTGCAATCATAGTGGCTAAGTGAGAGTAATAGTTATGGGGAGCTATGTTTAGTTCATAGGACTCAGCGAGCAGTGCTACATCGCGTGATCTAACAAAACCGTTCCAAGGTATATCTATCATCACTACGTCCATTGAACGAGACTCAAAGTACGGCCTGTAGCCACGTATACCGAACAGATTCTCACCGGAGGTTATAGTGCAAGTTGTACGCCTTCGGATATCTGCCAGAGCTTCAGGTTCGTACATATCTATCTCAACCCACATGGGGTCGAACTGCTCCATCACGCGACATATGCGCAATGCTGTCTCCGGCTTGAAATTAAAATTCAGGTCTAAAGCGATGCGGACGTCTTTGCCGGTGCCTTCCGCAAAAGCGTCTATGTACTGCTCCAAGTGACTCAGGACGTCGTTGTCTAATCTTTGGTCAGTAGTTCCAGAACCGCCGCCAAACCCTCCAAACCAGACCCAAGCATTTTCTCCAGGGAAAACCAAGTTGGTTTTCAAGGCTCTAAAGCCTCTTTCGCGAACCTCCCTTCCCAAAGCCGTTATGCTCTCCATGTTCGTTAAAGGCTTTGCACCTTTTATCATACGCCAGTCTCGCGCTCTGGACGTAGCACAATGAGACCAATAAACCTGCTGCCGTTCTCTGACAGGGCCTCCGAAAAGCGAATAGACGGGCTCGTCCAGACATTTGCCTTTCGCGTCCCAAAGGGCGAGTTCAATGCCGGCCATCGCTTTAGCCGCTATCCCTCCCGGAGATTGACGCGCCATTCGGTACATGTCCCAGTATCTAGCTTCAACGGCCATAGCGTCTTTGCCCAGTAATATAGGTTTGAAGTCTTCAATTACACCGACAATGCCGAAGGGGTTGCAGCCGTCAGACATCTCACCGTAACCGGTCGTGCCGTTTGAGGTTCGAACGGCGACAAACTGCCACGGACGCCAACCCGCATCCACTATAAAAGTCTCAATATCCGTGATAGTACTCTTGCGCATTTTATTCTCCCATCTTGCTCCAGAGGTATAAAGCCTGATTTCGTACCTTGCTCGTCTTTCTTGCAAACCTACCAGTAGAGGTGTAATTTACGACGGCTTTGAGGTCGTCATAAGAAATCAGGGAGTGTCGATACCCGAAACTAGATTATATATACTTCCTTAAGTATCTTGTACAGTTTCCTCGTTATGGGAGGTGCATAGGAGATATAAGAAAATTCGCAGAACACAGGCATGGCATCAAGAGAACAGGTTTCGGAGACCCTAAAAGCGCCCATACTTATATACTTAGGGGCTGGCCTTTGCGGAGCCGGTTTCGGTATACTCAGTGGATTTGCTACCGTCGCTTTGATCGGACAAAGCCCCTTGAACATAGTTGTTTACGTCGTCATATATACCATTGGATCCGTCTCGGCATTCGCCGGTATTGGAATTCTCAATAACTCACAACTTGATACAAACATAAATTCAGAAGGGATAGAAATAAAACAAGGCGTCTTTAGCCGCAAGTTGAAATGGAAAGAAATCAAAGGCGCAGCACCCGAAGATTCAGAGCTTACAGTACTTTCTCTAAGCTACTGGAAGCGCGTTTTCAAAGGAAAGATATGGAAAATTCCAGGTGTGCCTTCGGGAGTAATTGTCAGTACAGAAAGCAAAGGGCAGATCAGTTCAGTGTACATATCCACCATGAAGCAACATGAGCTTATAGACGCCTTGAAACAAAAACAGAGCGAGGACTGATCACAAGGCAGATGGTCTTATTCGCCCATCCATATAGCGAAATCCTCAAACTCTACAAACCCCGCCGTAGCTTGGACGTCTTTGTAGAAATTGGTTAGTGCTCCTACCTCGCCGTCTTGGGTTTCGTTTGACAAAGACAAAACAGAGACAAAATGATCGTTCACTGTAACTATCGCCATACCCGCCAGACTGATAAGTCGTAGGGTATTCGCGTCCCCAGGACCCACATTAAGCCCTCGAGCCTGCCCTTGATCCAGGGTTTCGTAGTCTATTAGCTGGCCTCTGTAGAAGTGGTGCGCCCATTCTCTGGAACTGCTCAACATGAAAATATGGGATCCAAGCCCACGTTCAGACATTATATTTCTACCGAAAAACAAACCATAGTTCCAAAAAGGGCGCTGTGAGACAGGATTGCGAAAAACTATCTCAATGACCCCTTCCGTCAATTCCGTACCCGTACTAAAGTCCCCGCCACTGGTTGGATCACTGATCTCAATAAGCCCGAAGTCTTGGAAGAACTGGCGCGTAATCGGCGTTACATAGAACTGTTCAAACCGCATAGTCTGATCGTCCGGATCGTTTTTGAAAAAAGACCCTGCAAGACTCACCCCACCTTGTCCTTGATAGCCACTCAAGTCCAATTGAGTAACGTAATGGTCGTTTACAATCAACCATCCGCGCGAGCCTACAGCGACTATCTTCACTCTATTGGGTGTTTTATCGTCGTCCAATATAGCGAAATTCTTACCTGAGGATACGGCCCGGCCGGTGCCATCGCCTTTGCGCAGATAATGAATCCATCTGTGACCATTTGTAATTATCAAAGCGTGAAAAGTATCAGCCTGGGGGCGTCTAAATAAAAAACCGGTAGACCAAGAGCCTCTATTAGGCTTATGCGGATGCAAGACAGACTCGGCTATGAAGTTGATAGTAGGATCTATCTCCTCTGGTGTGAACAATTCTATATGATCCGTGCCCGGAGTCAGCTGGATTGCCCCGTTATAGGGCCCGAATTGGCGTCCCACAGCAGAACGAACACTCGGGAGGCGAGATTGTGAATCTACGTATGCGGATTTCAATTCATTGAAAGTGGGCACAAAGGTTTGACTTGCAACGGCAAAATTGATGCCGGTGACTGCTCTGCCGTCACTGCTGGAGAATATCCGGCGAGTGTTGATACCTACGAGCTCCCCCGTGGGCAATATAAGCGCTCCTCCGCTGTTACCGGGGTTTATGGCGGCATCGGTCTGTATCTCCCAGCTGTCGGTATCAGGTTCATACCTGATCGCGGAAACTATGCCCTCGGTTACCGTTATCTCAGACAAAAGACGAGCCCCTAGAGGATAACCTAAGGCAATAACGTGCTCTCCTTGACTAAGCAAGCGCGAATTGGTGAAGTCGAACGAACGCCAGTCTATGTCGCAGCATATTAATACCACGGCCAAGTCTCTTGAGGGGTTCTGACCCACTATTATGGCACCTCTTCTTGTACCGCCTATTTCTACACTTACGTTTGAAGAACCGTCAGTAACATGGGCGTTGGTAAGGATATACGCTTCGCCCTTTTCTGTAGTCTCCATTATGACACCAGATCCACTGCCCGAAGGCGTTATTATACGCACCGTAGAGTCTTTCGCCCGATTGATGCTCTTTATCGTATCAACTTGATCCGGAACTCGCGTCGGTTCGGGATTATCTGGGCCTCCTAGTCTGGTTATCTCTTCCCGCAATTTTGCAATCTCTTCAAGCAGTTCTTGAAGATCTATATTCTCAGAAGGAGTTGTGGCAGGTTCGGTAGTAGATGTAGGGAAAGGTTCAGGAATAGAAGGCGCTAACGTAGGGATTGGAGTAGGCAATGTAACAGGAGTAGGGGTTGGGATCAGAGAGAACGAGGAACAAGCAGATAGACTGAGCAACGTCCCGACACTAAAAAGTAGCGCAACAACACCAAGCATGCACATATTTCTTAACATCAGAACGCACCTTGCCGAGACAGCTCCAACAATCATCCAGCTGTCTATCTACCCTCACATACCTACTATATCTATCTATATCTATAGGATACGTCGTTCAACTAGTGCAAAGTTTTATCCGTTGGCCGCGAATTGAAAGTGTGGGATGAAACTTCATCTCCTTTCAGGGACGTTTTTCCATTTTTTGTGGTCCTGTGAGCGCATGACGGCTATCCGCTTTATCACGTTTGAGTTAGCCAGTCCATGTGGCATCCTGTCAGTCAAAGCCCTTACAAGGTTATCTGCCTGCTTCAGACCGCACTCTCGGAGGAAAATAGACGAAAATCCGGCAGTATGCGGCGTTATGAAGGCATTCCGCAACCTCAGTAGTTCATCATCCGAGGATATAGGTTCTTCTTCAGTCACGTCCAAAGCTGCGAATGCTATCCCTCCATTCTTAAGGGTTTCAGTCAACGCAGTCTGATCTACAAGTCCCCCTCTGGAGCAGTTCACCAGAACGGCCGAACGTTTCATCATTGCCAGAGTATCAGCATTTATTATCTTGTCTGTTTCGGGTGTGTGTGGAGCATGTATGGTTATGAAGTCTGACTCTCTGAGGAGCTGTTCCAAAGAAACCATTCCGACCCCGTATAGATCGGCCTGCGCCTGTGAAACGTACTTGTCGTAAGCCAAGATACGACGAGGACCAAAAGCACTTATGCGCGTTGCAAACGCCTTACCAATGTTGCCCAGACCCAATATACCAGCAGTTTGACCCGCCACCCGTGCAACTGAAGTTTGCATCTCCCGCAAGAAGCTGGGATCATCTGCCCAGGCACCTTGCCGCGTCCCATGGATTGATTGATGAAGACGGCGCAACACCATAAGCGTCAAAGCTACCGCGTGTTCAGCTACTTCTCCTGTATTCTCTCCTGGAACGTTACAAACCATTACTCCTAGATCAGTAGCGGCGTCCAAGTCTATTGAGTCAACGCCTACTCCCATCCTTGAAACAGCTTTTAGACGAGAACATTTCACCATCACTTCGCGTGTAGTCAGAGGACGAGTTGACACCATGGCGGCGTCGGCGTCCTTCAGAGCCTCAATATACTCAGCCGTACTTGAACAAGAACCATGGTCTTCCACGTCCAGCTCAATACCAGAGCTATGAGCTGAATTCCACACAGAACTCAGATCTATGAAAGTCGGACAGGTTATCGCTATTTTATATTTCATTCAATTTACCCTTTTCACTGTAAAACAATCCCCGAAGGGGACCAATCCTTATAGTATTAAAGCAGAACTAATAGGACATGCTGCTGGGGCAGGCTGCCTAACCGATGATCCAATGACCGTAATATAAGGAAAGGTTATTGTCTGAAACAAAAATAGTGCCGACTGATGATGGGCCACTGCACATGTCCGGAAATTTTACTCTGGAAGATCAAGCAGGCCGCAAGTTCAACGTCCAAGGTGAGACTTGGCTATGTCGTTGTGGAGCTTCAGAACACAAGCCCTTCTGCGACGGTTCGCATTCTAAATCTGGATTCCGCGACAAATCTCGGGGGCAATCATAACCTTCGTCGCTTATCCCTCCTATCCGCTGGAATAAGTACGGAAAGAAAAACCTAAACGGTTTCTAAGTTTCGTCATAGCATATCGTCTTTCTATGGACCTGCTACGCGGACAATTCAGAACAAAACCCTTCAAGATACCTCATCTTCCCTCAGTTCGGAGTCCGTCAGCACCCTAAGGAAATTTACCAAATCCCATATCTCTCCTTCGGAGAGAATTGCCCTGTAAGCCGGCATTCCGGAAGTCTCAATACCGTCAGATACTATGAAGAATAGTTCTTCTTCCGTATGCAGTGGCACATGTATAGTCAAATCCGCAGGAGGCACTGAAAGATTGCCTCCTGCCTCACCGTCGCCCAAACCGCTTTCCCCATGACAGGCTGCACAATTGGCATAGAAGTGCCCAGCACCGTTGGATACCGATTCAGAAGTTGCCGGGTTAGGGTTATATATATTGGCATCCAACCCTGCTCTAGTTAGAAATAGATTGGAAAGAGCGAAAATTCCCAACACCACAAACCCTGTAGCGACGGTTGAATATTTAGAAAAAAGACGACGTCTCCATGAAAAAGACAATAACATTAGGAACAGTCCCAAAGCTATCAACTCTGTACCTAACAAGAACCATGCAGTATCCTCGTCCGGCCTTATGGGCTCTCCGGCTAGCCCCGTCGCTGCAACGTCAAACCTGAATGAGAGGCGTGAGTCTAGTCCATCCAAGCGAGTTACCTCTAAGTCTGCTTGATGCACACCCCTTATAGCCAGATAGTAGTCCTCTGTCCGCCAAAGCCCTGGCACAACCTCGATTAAGGAGAATATCGGTTCGCCAAGATCGTATTCTAGCGACCTCACTCGGACTCTCGCGTCTATAGCTGCTTCAAGAGGAAGTCCATTCGATTCTAGTACGGCCTCTATAGTGTTCAAGCCGGTTCTACCAGGAATTATCCGTAATTCTAACACAGCGTCCTGGTCTACAATGTTATGTGAGACTGAATCCTCTAAGCCTATACCTAAGCGTCCGGCGTACTGACGAGCCGGTTCCAAGCTGGTAAGCCACCCAGCAGCAAGAAGCACAGCCGTCATCACTGCTAACTCTATGACCATAAGACGACTTATGAAGACGCTCGCTTTCATAGAACGGTATCTCCTAAATAATCTATTATTGACCCCTGCAACAAGCATCAAAATCAACATTAGCCCTATCTTCACAAGCAAAACCCAACCATAAGGCGTCAGCAGTGCCTCGGGGATGTTGACTTGCGTCCACGTTGATACCGTCCCCGTTACTACCAAAGCAAAAGCAGCAAATAGAGCTATAGGCGTGAAAGGTTTACCCACCTCCTGGATACTCTCCGATGCAGCTACCCTTCCTAAACGCCGAGACGTTAAAGCAAAACCACCTACCAACATTGCAACGCCCCCAACCCATGCAGACGCAGAGACCATATGCATAAAGTCGGTCAGAACTGCTACTAAACGTACGTCCGGAGGAGTCGCAGCGCTGTGACTAGTAAGTGATGTGAGCGCAAGTACGGCAGCAGAAATCACTATAGCGGCTTGTCCAGGAAAGGTCTCTGTAATAAGCAAAGACGGAATGTACCCTCTCCGAACTTTGACCGCTGCAATCAAGAGCAGAAACACCAATACCATAGTCCCTTGCTTGGTAATCCAAAACCTGCCCCATTCAGTGCCTAGCGCGACTTCAGCCAGAGCATGTAGAATGCTACCATCCGAGGAAATTGACGCCGTCTGAAACAGTAAAGCGGTATTTGCGATCAAAGCCGCACTCAACCCTAGAAGAACAAGACGAGGAACAGTTGAGGCAAAGGGAACCAAACTTCGCTTGTGAGCTCTAGTGAGATTACTCTGGAAAACGCGTCTCAGCACAAAGGCATCAAATACCAGAACACCCGTTGCGCCAACAATTCCGATGAAGAATATCCATCTTATCCAGGGATCACTATAAGATTGAAGCAGCGGCTGTTCCACTCCCGTTACCACCAAAGGAGTCTCTGAATCTCCTACAGCAAAAGAGAAAGAACCAAAAATCCGATGGCCGTCCACGGTGGACACATTATTCCACGTTACGACGTAAGCTCCATCATCAAGTGGTGGCAAAGGCAATGTCATTGCTGAAAGCTCAGTAGGATCCCGGTCAGCTCCACCATTATCCACCCGTTTCCCCAGTACGTCTAACACGACTATATCGCTCAATACAGCCTCAATCGGCTCGGAGAACCAAAGCACTATCCTTGCAGGCGAAGTTCCCAAAACCTGTCCGCTCCTCGGCTCTGAACGTATCAGGTTTGCATGAGCAGATACGTCTTCATTCGGAACAATAAAAAGAGCAAGAATAGTGGCAGCTACAGATAAAAACAGAGCTGCTACAGATTTCATTGTATATCTCGTCTTTTCGAGGACTTCCTCTTTTTACTACCTTCCCACCAAGAGAAGGCACCGAGCGTCAGAAGAACTATCCCTATCCCTCCGAACAGAAATATCTCGTCCCACAATCCGCCGCCGCCTATAGTATGAAGCAAAGTCATTGGGAACAGTATATCCGTTGACGACCTCATTCCAAGCCCTTCATTTTGGTTGTTTTGAAGAAGAGGTCCTATTGGAATGCAGTGTAACCCACACAACGTTGGTCAAACCAACAAGGAAACCTGCAGTACCGACCGCAATAGCTATCCAAGCTAAAGTACGCAAAGAGGAAGCAGAATTACGCGCTTCAGCAGCCAGTTCGCGCGCCGACAAGGCCGAGTTTTGCACTTCGCGGAGACTCGCCGTTTCAAAAGGAAATTGGATGCCTCTTGCAGGCGCCACGTCGTCGAACGTCTCTGGTCCGCCCGTAAATGTCTCATCTATCTGCTCACCGTCAATCTCGCCAAAAAAACGGAAGGAATAATTACCAGGAGCCGTTGGTATAAAACGAGCCTCGTACTCTCCTGATACTTCTGAGATAGGTTCTACTTTAAGAACCTTTGAGTCCCTAGTAGCCGTGTATATTATCTCTACCCGCAAGTCAACGTTCAAAGGTATGCTGCGAGCCTCTTTTTCCTTCAGGGGTGACGAAAATAAAGATATCGCTATAAAGGCTGCGTTTTCCTGCCCTTCAAAAGCTGGTTCTTCGCGGAATCCAACCGTAAACTCAAACTCGTTCATCTCTCTGCTCTCATGCGCCGCAGTCTCTGACACAACCAAAGATAAAAATAAAAAGAGTGCCAGAATCCCAACGATACCATATGAAGTAACACGCAAGATTATAGTCAACCTCATATGTACATCCAAGGTTTTAAAACCTTAACCTAAACGGAACCGTAACTCTTCCTAGACTAAACATAAGCAACTTCAATATGACACTAGAATTGGAATCTATGAACATACACCTAACATAATTATATGTGTCGGAGAATTGTATAAAGCTACCAGACGCAATAACGCATTGACCATCTGCATTCATTTTCAGCGCCCATCGGCTGTTGCCAACTCCCAATCCGCGGCGAAATCAACCGTCCCTTCCTCCATATTTTCTAGATATTTTGCCGTAGCAACGAATTTGACACCACCACGTCTTCCCACTAAAGCCAAAGCAGGCTCTCCATTTAGAGTCCACAGAGTCCCACCATAGTGAGGAGGAAAGTCTCTACCCCGTGCCCTGCCTTTCAGAAACAGCAGATGAATATCACCTTCTACAAAACGAAAAGTCTCCATCGTATCCCCAAACAGCAACTGAAGCTCGGAAGGGAAGACAACATGGAGCTCGTCTTCTGGCTCTGCTGAACCCTTGAAGGAACTTTCAACTCTATAAGTCCTATATACAAAAGTCTTCGTACCAATTTCCAATTGCTGTACCGTTTCAAGCATCTCCGAGACTAGAACGCCTACCACTATTCGATCCGAAGCGTTGCGCAGATCATCCAATTTGGTATAGTCTCTATCTTGTATGCCTCGTGGAGGCACCGTGCAGGAAGCTGAAAACGCAAAAGCGAACATTATAAGAGCCACCGCGGGAAAAACGGCCCAAGCTCGCAGGATATGAACGCAGGAAGAAAATGAAGGTATGCTCATGTCAAAAAGGATAAATCGCGTAATAGAACTTTTGGTTCAAAAACAACCTATTTACTACACAGGCGCCCACTCTGGTCAAAAATTCTCTTATGAAAAAGGAAGTGAAGATGCTTCTACTTGGGCCGACTACATAAACGCGGGTATGGAACATGGTCCGTTAGATATGCGCGGTCTTGAAGACTACATGCACGGTATGATGGACGCAGGCCCAATAAACAGCGGCCACCTTACACCTGCAGTCATAGTAGAAGCGCCTGTAGAAGGTTCGTCTGAAGATATTATTCGTTATAATGCTTGGCAGTTCAGACAGATATTGGCAAGAGGCGTACATGGGATCCTCCTATGTAAGGCAGAAACTCCTGATGCCGTCCGAACTTTCGTTGAATCGTGCCGTTACCCTATAAACCACGATGGACTAGGAAAGGGGCTCGGTGAAGGAACGCGGGGAGTAGGATCAGAAGCTTGGGCTGCACGCGTTTGGGGAGTCTCAAGTGAGGAGTATATACAAAAAGCCGACCCTTGGCCTTTGAACAAAGACGGAGAACTTTTTTTGGGACTGAAGCTCGAGTCCGTACGCGCTATCTCAAACGTTGAACAAACTTTGTCTGTCCCAGGCATCGCCTTCGCGGAATGGGGACCTTCTGATCTGCATATGTCTTTTGGCTTGAAGCGCGATCTAGAAGCCCCGTTACATCCTCTTTTAGTAGAAGCGCGTGCGAGGGTATTTGAAGCGTGTAAACAGAACAAAATAGCCTTCCTTGAGGGGGCTTCGCCAGAAGATGTAAAGACTAAAATAGATGAAGGCATAATGATTTTGGCCGGAGGAAACGAGGAAACAGCGCGGGTGGGACGATCCTATACAGGCCGCACTATGCCAGTATGAGTATAAACCCCAATCAGTCTCCTGAAAGATCGCTCCTCCTCTTCTTCTGAACAACACCGAACGAAGCGCCCTGCGGATCTCTTATTATGGCGTAATACTCGTCATCAATTTCCACTGGGCCATCGGTAAGGATGCTCCCCCCTTCAGCTGATATCACACTCAACGACGCCTCAATGTCTGCAACTCCAAAGTAAACCGTCCAACTTGGCGTACCGCCATCTTTATCCTCTTCTGATTGAAATATTCCAGCGCGTGGCTTTCCCTCCACAGTGAGCATAATATAAAGAACGCCATTATATGCGTCCTCAACCGACCCGCACTGGAAGACGTACTTATAGAAAGATAAAGCAGAGTCCTTATCTCGTGCACCAAGTTCGTACCACGAAGGTGCCCCCGGCTCGTTCATCACACCTGCACCCTTGTGCTTGTTAGCTTGCCACAACTTGAAGTTGCTTCCCTGTGGGTCTTCTAATACAGCCATCCTCCCCTCTCCCATTATGTCAAACGGCTCAGCTAGAACCTTAGCACCTGCTTCACGTGCGCGTGTTACCGTCGCATCTGCGTTCTCTACGCTTATGTAAACCTGCCAGCTAGGTGGGGTGCTCTTGGTTGAAGCACCCGTAAAGCGGCCTCGAAGATTGTACATGGTGTATACGTGCGCCTCGTCTGATCCGGAGGGAAGCAAATCCTCAAACTCCCAGCCAAAAAGCCGCGTATAAAATCGCTTCGCTCCCCTCTGATCAGGTGTTGCCAAGTCTGCCCACATAGGCGCTCCATGAGGATAAAAATCTACGTTTGGCATACATTATCTCCTTTAGTGTGCAAAACAGCCTGATTGACAGAGTTCCAAGCAAGTCCTATAAGTTTACAACTAAGGTTGACACGGCAGGTAAATCCTCCATAGTTCAATCAACACCTATAACTTATTTTAACGAAAATCAATATATGAAATTCACACTTCTAGGCGGATAGGCTCCCCTATTATATGCTCTTTTAGCTAGGAATACAAGGACGTAGATCCTCAGAAGGTTTTCAGCAAGAATTTATGTCTTTACATATCTTCCTGATTCATAGCTTTACCTAAAATGCAAAGAATTACGATCTCACCCAGCTTAGTATGCATTTTGTGACCACCCTCCTGGCCAACACGTATAAATGCGCGGACATCTTCGTATTTTCATCCAGAAATTTTGGATAGACTGGCTGACACTCTGCGATGTGCTGACATATACCGATGCAAGTTTAGAGAGTTATCTTGTTCAGATAAAAGCTGATTCAGCTGATTGGCGCCCAACTGAAAAGAACATGGAACGGTCGACAGTATATGACCACAGAATTAAACTCCGTTATGTCCAAGTCCGTTGGTATTAAGTAGTTCTGATTGCCTATATTGCCCTTAAGCTGCCCTAGATCTACGTATTCGGCATTCCTAACCTCTGACGAAGAGTCCAGGTTAGGTGACTTACTCAGTAAAACATGCAGGTCGGGGCCGTTTGTTACCTCAAAATCCTCAAACCTCAGAACCGATTCACCATTGCCCAAATCGTACACTGTCGCTTTACCTCTACCTGTATAGAACGTAGTGACGTCGCGAAAATTACCGCTTTTAATCAAGGTTATCTCTGGCATATCTGGGGTCACTGGCGTTGATTCCTCAACTTCACGTGTCTCATTCCTTGCATCTTCCATCATCTGTTCTACATCAACGCGAGTCATACCCTCTGGAACCTGGGCGGATACAGACAGAGGGAATTCCTCATTCACCTCTCTATCAATAAAGAGGGGCGACCCCAACCACCATGCAAGCCAAGCTAACACCCCTACACCTACCAGAATCAGCAAGCCTACCCCTCTACCTATCCAAGTAAGCAATATAAAGTCTTTTACAGTAATCAGTTTTTCTCTCATACCATGACCTCTTATGTGTTGAACTATCCCTTTTACACGATACCGCAGGGGCTTGATGTTTTATACTTTATATTTTATACACCTCCCTTCATCTCAACCCAGAAATTCTTCAAGCGACTGCATTAGCCTCCGTAATACCCAGAACCAGATTCAGTATATACAGCCCAATCGACAATAAAATAGCAGCATTTTATTGGGAACGATCCCGTATAAAGATTACAATATAGCAATATCGGTAAATTTAAGGCATGATAACTATATTTGATCGACACTTCAAGAAAAGAATATGCGGCAACGAAATAATCCTATGAAGCTCCCTTGCCTCGCTGAAATAGAGAGATCTGCTGCCCTCTTGTATGAGTCTATGCAGGCCAGCCCGCAGATTTCTTGGCCTTTGCTCAACGCTCATTGCGGCGCCGAGGTATGGGTGAAACATGAAAACCATAACCCTACTGGTGCCTTCAAGGTACGCGGTGGCCTGATGTATGTACGCCAACTGCAAAAACAGGCACCTGATGTACCCGGATTGGTCACAGCTACGCGTGGGAACCACGGCCAGAGCATTGCCTTCGCTGCGCGTAAATACGGCATCAAAGCAGTCGTAGTTGTGCCGGAAGGTAACAGCCCAGACAAAAATACCGCGATGCAGGCTTATGGGGCGGAGCTGATTGTATACGGCAAAGACTTCAACGAAGCAATGGGCAGATGCCACGACCTTGCGACAGAACGACGTCTATATTTCGTGCCAAGTATTGACGAATGGCTGATACCCGGCGTCGCGACCTACGCTTGGGAGTTCTTTAGATCAGTACCGCGACTTGATCGTGTCTATGTACCTATCGGCCTCGGTTCTGGTGTGATTGGTGTGATATCGGCGAAGTGTGCGTTGGGACTTTCCACCGAGGTGATAGGAGTGGTTGCCACTGCTGCCAATACGTATGAGCGCTCCTTCTCTACTGGCTATCCGGTGAATACTAACTCCGCGGATACTATCGCCGATGGTCTAGCCGTGCGTAAGCCATCGGTGGAGGCGCTTGAAGTCATCAAGAGAGAAGTGAGCCGCATAATCACTGTAGACGAAGAAGAGATTTTACGTGCCATAGGTTACTATTTTATTTATACGCACAACGTAGCTGAAGGCGCCGGTGCCGCGCCGCTCGCTGCCTTGTTGAAGGATAAATCAGCGAAAGACAAGCGAGTAGGATTAGTACTAACCGGCGGCAATATCGGTGCCAAACTCTTCACAAAAGCGCTAGCAGCAGCATCCACTCCTTAAATCCTCACACATCAGACCAACAATGGAAACTGTATGCTACGCGGAAATTAACATGCTACAGCCAAAAATGAACCGTCAATCTCTCATTCGAAGAGCGCCTAATAAGAGAGCAAGCACTATTGCAATATAAGTGTCCAATGGACGACAAAACTCAACGTTTATTAATAATGATCACCCGTATAATTAAAAACGCGATAATAGGAATGTCAACAAGACACGGTGTAATATACACATTCAACCGACGCTTCAAGGGAATAATATATGGCAAAGTGTAACATCTGTGGTAAAAAACCTATGTTCGGTAACAACCGAAGCCACGCAATGAATGCTACCCGCCGCAAGTTCATGCCCAACATCTTTAAACGCAACCTGATTTTAGACGGTAAAGCTCAACGTCTGAACATATGCGCAAGATGCATAAGAACCTTAGAGAAGCAGGGTAAACTTCAAGTAGCTACAGAGTAGCTTACCTACATTTTTGTAGACATTTCATATCAGAAGCGCTTTGCCGGCGCTCTCTCAAATCAACTTCTTCGGAGTGAATAATAGTCGGATCTGGTGGAGCAACCCGCGCATAAACTCCCTCATCTCATAGATGAAGGCAGGATCTCAAGCTGAGTACCGCTTGTTGCATATTCCTTGCGCGGAACAAGTAGGACCCTGAGACCAGAACCCGTGCTCCGGCTTCCACTATACCAACGGCGTTTGAGCCGCTTACCCCGCCATCTACGGCTATTTCAATGTCGCCCCGTCTCGCTTCTTCAAGCATTTCAGCTATTTGTCTTATCCTGTTCAAGGTTTCTGGAATGAAATTTTGGCCAGAAAAACCAGGTTCGGCTGCCATAATAAGCACTCTCTGAGCTATATCGGTAAAGTTTAGCAGCTTAGGCAAAGGAGTTGTCGGCAGAATAGCAACGGCAGGCTTCATTCCAGCCTTGACAGCACATTTCAACGCGTCAACAGAAGATTCCGCTTCCGCGTGAACTGTGAACATATCAATACCTGCCGCCGCGAAAAGCTGTACCGAGAGAGCTGGTTCGACAGTCATCATATGGACTTCAATCGGCCTCTTCGTAAGCTCACTTACCGCTGATGCTATGGGTGCACCCAGACCAAAATTCTGGACAAAACGACCGTCCATAACGTCTATATGTATTTCGTCACAACCGCTCCGCACAGCGCGCAAAGTTTCTGCTCCGAGTGAGGTTTGATCAGCCCCAAGCAAGGAAGCCGATACTATAACTTGGGACACAAAAATCAGAACTTGGTAGAAGGAGAAGTAGGGTCAGTCAATGAAGCAGCGTGCAACCGTCCATATGCAGCCTGCATCTGAAAACGAATCCGGCCGGGCGCAGTCCCCCCTTTTATATCACGCCTAGCTGCCGAGTCTTCAGGACCGCCTTTCATCACTTCGGCATCCAACAAAGGTGAGGCGCCTCGGTACTCTTCTTCGGTAAGCTGGCTTAGGTCCCGCCCTGAATTTCGGGCAGTCTCAGTCAGCTTAGAGACAGCGACGTACGCAAGCCGGAACGGCATTCCCTTGCCGACCAGATAGTCCGCCAAGTCCGTAGCCATAACGTTGCTTTGCTCAGCAGCCTTACGCATAGCCTCTTCGTCAATTTGTATACCTTCGATCATCCCCGACGCCGTCTCTAAAGAGGCTAACGTTGCATCGGCAGCATCAAACATAGGTGGCTTGTCCTCCTGCATATCGCGATTGTACGCTAAAGGTAAACCTTTTAACGTAACCACTAAGCTAACCAATGCCCCTATGACTCTACCCGTTTTACCTCGAATCAGTTCGGCAAAGTCAGGGTTACGTTTCTGGGGCATTATGCTTGAACCAGTGGAATATTCATCCGAAAAATTAATAAAACCAAACTCATCTGTTGACCACAATATCAATTCTTCTGCCATACGCGAGAGATGACCCATACAGACTGCACAAGCGTATATAAAAGACAGTATATAGTCTCTGTCCGACACAGCGTCAATAGAGTTGCAGCTCGTCCTGCTGAACCCTAGCTCCCTCGCCGTGAACTCTCTGTCCAAGGGGTATGAGACCCCTGCAAGCGCGCCAGAACCTAAAGTCAGACAGTCTGCAGAGTCAAAAGCACAAGCAAACCTCGTAACGTCTCTGTCCAGCATTTCAAAATAGGCCAGCAAGTGATGTGCAAGATATACAGGCTGACCTCTCTGCATGTGAGTGTATCCAGGCATCACAACGTAGAGACGACTATAAGCGACATTCAGCAGAGACCGTTGTGCTATTCGTATCCGCCTTACAGATTCAGCGGCCGTACGCATTATATAAAGTCGCGTGGCTGTCGCCGTTTGGTCGTTGCGAGAGCGGCCTGTATGTAGCCTGCCTGCCGTCTGACCCACGATATGGTAAAGGCGCGCCTCAATATTCATATGAATATCCTCAAGCTCACTTCTCCACTTGAATCGGCCTTCTTCTATCTCTCTCCTTATTTTCCGCAGACCTTCAATAATCTCGCTCTCTTCACTCTTTGATAGAAGTTCCACCTTAGCAAGTGTACGGGCATGAGCAGCTGATGCAGCCGTCTCTTCTTCGTATAGCCGTTTATCGTATTGAAGAGATACAGTGAAGTTGCTAGCTAACGGTGAACCTCTTGGAGCAGATGCAGCGCCAATGTAGTCAAAATCTTGATTCATAAGATTTAACGAACCTCTCGCATGGTTTGTAAACGATATTGCATAAGAGCAGGTAACGCATAGATATCTATAAAACCTTCGGCCGCGGAATGATCAAAGGAATCTTCCGACGAGTAGGTGGAGAGTCCATAGTCGTATAAGGAGTACTCAGAATGCACCCCGACCGCTTGTGCCGAGCCCTTATAGAGACGCATTCGCACCTCACCTGACGTATAAAGGTGCAGGCTATCGATGGCAGCATCCAGATTGTCCTTCAGGGCCGTGAACCAACGACCGTCATAAACCAAGTCAGCGTATAAGACAGAGAGGTAACGCTTTAAGCGCTGTTGATCACGAGCAAGAGTAGCGGTTTCTAAAGCAGCGAGAGCAGAAAAAAGTGTCGCCGCTGCCGGAGCTTCATACACCTCGCGAGATTTTATGCCTACTAAACGGTTCTCAATATGGTCTATCCTGCCTATCCCGTGTTGACCTGCCGTAGAATTCAGAGATTCAACAAGCCTGACTCCGTCTATCTTCGTCGAGTCCAGTGAGACCGGAATACCTCGCGAGAACCCTATCACTACCTCTTTGGGTTTGTCAGGGGCATTTTCCGGCGACTTGGTCCAAGAGAAAGCGTCTTCACGAGGAGATAACCACATATCTTCCAAGTCTTCACCTTCTATCGCTTGCCCCCACAGGTTCTTGTCTATTGAGTAGACTCGTCCTTCTCCTACTTCCCGCAACTGTATACCAGCTTTTTCCGCGTACACCTTCTCTTCATCCCTAGTCATGCCCCACTCTCGAGCAGGTGCCACTATCTGAAATGGACTACTTAAGGGCGAGAGAGTCTTGATCGCCACATCGAAACGAACTTGGTCATTCCCTTTCCCTGTACATCCGTGAGCGATGGCAGAAGCGCCGGTCTCTATGGCGGTCTGCACTAGGTGAAAGGCCATCAGAGGTCTGGCCAGAGCAGTAGAAAGCGGATAAGCGTCTTCATAAACGGCTCCGGCCTTCAATCCTTTAAAGACGTAATTCTCTACAAACTCTTTCCGGACGTCTTTCGTGACGGCCTGCACCGCGCCTGCCCTTAAAGCACGCTCACGTGCTCCTTCCAGTTCGTCCCCAGCCCCCAAATCCACTGTGAGAGCTACGACGTCAAAGCCGTAATGCTCCTTTATCCAAGGTATGGAGATGGTAGAGTCCATACCTCCGCTGTAAGCGAGGACGCATTTCTTAGCAGGCATAGTTGCTATCCTTCTACGAAGACTGCGTCCAGTATCGAGACCGCGTGCTGTATCTCTTCATCAGATACGTTCAACGGTGGCATCAAGCGTATAGTATTAGGTCTAACCGCATTGATCAGGAGACCCTTATGAAGGGCGCGGTGTACCGTTTCAACTGCTATGTCTTTATCAAACTCCACGCCGATGAGTAGTCCCATACCACGAACTTCTTTCAATGAAAGATGACGCTCGCCCAATGTCCGCAGACGTTCCGACAGTTGGAACCCGGCTTTATGAGCGGCACCAGACAGATCTTCGTCTATGATAAGCTTCGCTCCGGCAGCGCCCGCTGCAGTAGCCAATGCGTTGCCTCCGAAGGTGGAACCGTGGTCTCCAGGTTCAAGAACGGCGCAACTTTCACGACAAGCGAAAGCACCAAGAGGAACTCCTGAACCTAAGGCTTTGCCCAACGTTATAACGTCAGGCTCCACGCCTTCGAAACTTTGATACCCGAAGATAGATCCCAGCCTTCCCATGCCGGTTTGGACCTCGTCAAGCATGAAAAGCATTCCTCTGGAATGACACCACTCCTGAACTTCGTATAGATAATTATCCGAAGGTATGTTGACACCGCCTTCACCTTGCACTGGTTCCAGCAACACAGCGCACGTGTTATCGTTCGTAGCATTTTGAATAGCTTCAATGTTGTTATAGGGAACGTTTATGAAGCCCGGCATCAGAGGCTTCCATGACTCCTGATAGTGAGGCTGCCCCGTAGCGGCTATCATCGCCATAGTACGTCCATGAAATGAGTTCATAGCGGTGATGATTTCGTACGCTCCGTCCAGCTTTGTCCTTCCCCATTTGCGGGCGAGTTTACATGCTCCCTCGTTTGCCTCTGCTCCGGAGTTACAGAAGAAAATCCTGTCTATACACGAGTTTTCCACTATCAAGCGGGCTAGTTCCAACTGCGGAATTGTATAGAATAGGTTGGTCATTTGAAGTATATTGTCAGCTTGGGAACGTATGGCTTCCACCACTGAAGGGTGTGAATGCCCTACATTCAGAACAGCCCAACCTGCGGTGAAATCAAGGTACCGATTGCCGTCCGCATCCCACACATAAGATCCTCTACCTCTAAGCAGAACCGGAGGCATGCGTTTTACAACCTGCATATACCAATTCGCCTCCTGACGACGATATTTTTCTGATTCAGTCACTCTATCCTCCCTCAAGCTGAGTCGGAACTCTTTATTTTAGAACTTCCAGACGACAAAATACATTACACGCCTGCAAACAATTTAACCTTAAAACGTCCTGCTCGTAAAATTACCAGAAATAATATAGTCAATTGCATATTTTAGTTGCCTCGGCTAACTCATAAGCGTATTTTAAACACCAGTTGGAAAGGGGATTCATACTATCCGTGTCCCCGCTTCCTCTCCAGTCAAGCACATACGCAGAGCTCCTGGAATACGCCCATCAACTATATGAGCGCTACGCGCAGTTTCGAGAGCCAGCACACACGCTTCTAGTTTAGGTATCATTCCTCCGACGGCGATCTTGGATTCTATCATAGCCAGAGCCTGTTGTCTCGTCATTCTAGGTATGACTCGTCTGTGTCCATCCATAACTCCCGGCACGTCTGTTTGGAAGACCAGCTTTTCGGCTATGATGGCGCGGGCTATGTAACCTGCGGATATATCGGCGTTTATATTCAGCATCCAGCTGGGAGAGAGGTCATTCATCGGTCGATTCTCAGCGTCTAAATTAAAGGCTATGGGCGCAACCACAGGAAGCATTCCGTTATCTATCAGCAGAGACAACAGACGTATATCCGCGTCCATCACTTTCCCTACGTATCCCATAGTTGGGTCAAGAATTTCCGCCTGGAGCATGCCCAAAGATACTCCAGAAATCCCCACTGCAGGCAGACCCATGCCATGCAATTCAGCTGTCAGTTCGTTGTTGATTTTGCCAGCTAGTACGGCCACAGCTACATCAAGAGACGCTCTGTCGGTCTTACGAAGGCCTCGGACAAACTCCGGACGTATGCCCTGCTTAGCTACCCATTCGGAGATAGTTTTGCCTCCACCATGAACTACAATCAAGCGGTAACCTTCTCGCCACATTTCAGCTATATCGTCAAGGAAACTATCACCTTCGCCGAGCGTTGAGCCGCCTATTTTTACGACAATAGGAGCAGGGGGGTCCCTTTCAGTAGCACTCATCGGTGCCGCGCGTATATGACCAGCTAAATCGCTAAGTCGTGTAGGCCGAATTGAAAACGACATACTCTTCCGTAAGGTCGCATCCCCAAGCTATACCTCTACCTTCTCCTATGTTCAGATTCGCCTCTATCCGCACCTCCTCCGAAGCCAGAGATTGCACTACGCTCTGAATATTAAAAGATATCGCCTTTCCTTCTGTTACGATGTTTATGCCGTTTATAAATATATCTATCGCTGACTCCCGGATATGCGCGCCACTCTTCCCCAAAGCCATCATAATCCTCCCCCAGTTCGGATCGTTTCCGTAAATCGCTGTTTTCACAAGGGTGGAAGACACCACAGAGCGGGCGGCCGCCCTGGCATCTTCGTCAGTCTCTGCTCCAGATACCACCATTTCAATAAGACAGCGTGCTCCTTCGCCATCACGAGCGATATCCTTTGCTAGACGTTCGCATACTATCCTTACTGCCTCAGCGAACTGTTCGGAAACCGCTCTCTTACCAGATAGACGCGGTGCGCCCGAAGCCCCATTCGCCATAAGCAAAACCATGTCGTTGGTGGACTGATCACCGTCTATGTCTATCTGATTGAATGTAACCTGCACTGCATCCGAAAGCACCTTTTGCAGGAACGCTGACTCAACCAAAGCATCAGTAGTAAGAAAAGCCAGCATCGTCGCCATATCAGGATGAATCATCCCTGAGCCTTTCGCAACTCCTCCTATAGTTATCACAGGTTCAGTACCAAGTTTGAAGGCGGTCTGTTTTGTAAAACTATCAGTCGTAAGTATTGAACGTGCAAAATCTTCCCCGCCGTCTCTAGAAAGACGCAGGTCAGGGAGTGAATTGCGCACAAGTGCCATAGGTAACTCCACTCCAATCACGCCTGTGGATGCTACCAACATTGCACCTTTATGAGCATTTATATGACTTTCCGCAAGCGATGTCATTTCCTCAGCGTCAGTAAAACCTTGCTCCCCTACACAACAGTTAGCGCATCCGCTATTAACCACTACCCCACGCACCTGGTTGCCTCCTCGAACCCTCTTTCTGCTTAAGGCGGTCGAAGGTGAGAGCACTCGATTCTGGCTAAAAACACCTGCCACTTCGCAAGGCTCGTCCGAGACCAACATACCCAAATCTTTATTATCCAGTCCAGATTTCTTTATGCCCGAGAACACACCTCCAGCGGAAAACCCTTTCGCCGCTAAAATTCCTCCATCAGCATCGGTCAAATCTATACTCATAGTTCGTTCCTCAGTAAATCTGATCCCATAATATCTGCCGTGTAACCATATGCTCAATCTTTCCCAATATTTCTCATTACAACCTCAAATCGGTTATAAGCTCCACCGTTTCCAGCAATGTTATTAATAAGGCAGGTGACAAAGTTGCGCACGTTCTCATACTAGGACGGAAGACGGAGTCAAATCTATAAGTTGTTCCCGTGCAGGTCCGGTAGAAATCCCAGTTATAGGTAAATCCAAGATCTCTTCTACTCTCCTCACGTAGGCCTTTGCCCCCTTAGGTAAAGCATCCCACTCCACCAAACCGTAAGTCGTACCTTCCCAGCCGGGCAAAGTTTCGTATATAGGCTTGTACCTTGCAAGAGCGGAAATGTCGTTCGGAAAGAGATCCGTCCTATAACCATCCAGTTCGTAAGCTATGCATATTTTGACCTCGTCCCGATTATCCAAAGTGTCCAAACGAGTCAATACAGCCGAGTCAAAACCGTTGACCTTTGAGGAATAAGCACCTGCAACAGCATCAAACCAGCCTATACGCCGAGGACGACCGGTCGTCGCACCGAATTCCCCAGCATCTTCACGCAATACGTCTGCCGCGTATTCACTCATCTCAGTAGGAAAAGGACCAGCGCCCACGCGAGTGCAGTACGCCTTATAAACCCCTATAATTCCCGAAAAAAACTTGGGCGGCATACCTAGGCCAGAGATTGCCCCCCCGATTGTAGAATTTGAAGATGTGACAAACGGATAATTCCCGTGGTCTACATCCAACAAAGCTCCTTGCGCACCCTCCAATACCATCGTCCAATCTCTGTCCAGTGCGTGATCCAGAACTTCTCGGGAAAGGCATATCAGACCTCCAAGTGCATCTCGCCAAGACAACAGTTTCTCCTCTATTTGTTCCATCAGGAAGGGTGTACCACCATAGATCTTGATGATGACAGCGTTCTGATATTCGACAATGTGACGCACACGTGGCATTAGCGCCTCTATATCGTTAAGCTCGCCTACACGAATACCCCGTCTTGCAGCTTTATCTGAGTAAGCTGGACCTATTCCCCGGCCGGTTGTGCCTATAGCATTTCGACCTCTGGATATCTCTTCCAAGCGGTCAAGCTCCTTGTGATAAGGCATAACTATATGAGCTTTGTCACTGACTCGCACGTGGCCAGGCAAACCGGCGTCTCTAGCAGCTTTCAACTCTTCCAAGAGAACATCCGGATCCACCACTGCTCCGTCGCCTATAAGGTTGATTACCCCTTCACGGCACATCCCGCTGGGCAAAATATGAAACGTAAATTTCCCTTCGGGTACAACCATTGTATGCCCTGCATTATTGCCTCCAGAGAAACGAGCTACCAACTGTGCCTTTCCGGCCATTACATCTACTACTTTACCCTTCCCCTCATCTCCCCAATGACCACCTAATACAGCATAAGTTGGCATAAAACCCTTCTCCTCACACTAAAAACAATTTTCAACATATGGATACACAACACATTAAACTTTATAACAGGAAAACGTACCTAGCCATACATTGACCTCTCTCTCCAAGCTTCTATGGGAAGTTAATGATATTCCAGATATGAAATTTCTTCAGGGAATAGCACCTCTGGAATGCAGCTTTCAAGTCAGTTGACGCCAGTTATCGTCCAATCTATCAAATCTGGTCTGTAATTCCTTGATAGCTTCCTCGCTTATACTGATACCTTCTTTGATTAAACTCAGATTTCTTTCCAGATGGGTTGAGTTTTTTGTACCGACTATAGCCACGTCAGGCTCCGGATACGCAAACACAAACGCTAACGAAAACTGTATGGAATCGGAAGGCTCGCCGGATATCGGACCTTCTGATGCCATTTTCTTTGACCTCTGCAAATAAGGTTCATCGTAGCCACGTCCGCCACCCTTGGAGTTGCGGGCCCGTTGCCAAGATCCTCCGGCTATGGGCCTCTTTAGTATTATGCCCATGCCTTTGTCCTTTGCCTTCTTAAGCAAACCGGTACTCCGAGCTCGCTGATCGGCTATGCTGAAACTGGTCTGAAGCGTCTCGAATTCGCCGCTCTCCACAGCCCAATGCGCATCTTCGTTATCGCCTGAGTAGCCTATATGCCCCGTCTTTCCAGCGGTCTTCACGTCTTGCAGAGCCTTTATGACCTGACCCTTCTCCAACACGTCTATGCCGCAAGAATGTAGCTGAACCAAGTCGAGTCTGTCTGTATTCATCAGACGCAAGCTGCGATCTACACTATCTACGATAGTACGGTATGTCCATTCCTGCCAGCCTGGTTCACCGGCCGAATGTCCCGCCTTTGTAGCCAAGTAGTACTCATCGCGTCGTCCCGAAACGGTACGCCCTATGGTTCGCTCCGATATTCCATAACAGGCGGCGGTATCCAGGAAATTTATACCGTTATCCAACGCCATATTCAAGAGCCGTCCGGCTTCTGACTCTTCATTTTCTGGTAGCTCAAAACCTATTTCCGCCAAGCCAATACCCAGTCTGGCGACTTCCATACCTGTTTGTCCAAACAAGTGTTTCTCCATTGTAAATCCTCCTACTTATGTAATCATTTATTTGAATCAAAGATGAAGTTGTTCCACACTTTCAGCACGGTTATATAATATCTAAACTCCATCAAGAAGCGAACCTGATTACTCTCTGAGAACGATGGAAGGTGGACAAGCCTCAATTTAGGATTCGGACCAACTCAATTCTAATGCAACGGCATCGCGGAAAATACTATCCTAATATAACTGTAGGACGGGCTTGAAACCAAGTCTGATTTAAGAATACTCAGCATAGGAGCCAATTAATATGAAGGCACTTTCAGAACAAGAAATATTGGAACGCCTACAAAGCCTTGAGGGTTGGCAGGTCTCGAACGATAGAGAACAGATAGAAAAGGAGTTTCGCTTTGAGAGTTTTATGGACGGCATCGAATTCGTGCAGAATGTTGCACAGGCTGCTGAAGAGTTAGATCATCATCCGGATATAGATATTCGCTACACGTTTGTGCGTATAGCGGTCTGTTCTCACGACGCGGCGGCAATTACCGAGAAAGATTTCACCTTGGCGGAAAGGTTAGAGCAGCTAGACTAATAGTTGCGCACAACTCGCGTTTTCAGGAGAGACAACCTGATATGTTCACCCCCCGACAGAGATTCACCCTCAAAGACAGCCAGGAGTTTCATTATGAGCTTAGCTCGTTCGTTAAGTTCAAACGCTTTACAATCACTGAAAAGAAACGTCTTGCAGATTTAGGATAGCGGTCTACGAAAACGAGCTCTGGACTTTGAAACAGAGAGAAGAGCATTTCTGCACAAGATATCATATCGTGCTCGTTACAAACCCCAGCTCCCCGAGTTCTTATTCGGCGATTTTGCCGTCCAAACGATATAGTATATGATCCGTTCATGGGTCGTGGGTCCACGCTGATAGAAGCACAAACTGAGAGGTTGTAGAGTGCACAGCAATGATATCAACCCGCTGTATAGAGTTTTGGTTGCACCGCGACTTAGTCCTCCGACTCTCAAACAGATTGAAAGGCATTTATCCAAGGTTTCATTTCATACCCCTGAATTCGTTACATCAGCACCGTGAGTTTTTTCTCTCGAGAGACATGGAAAGAACTATATAGTTCGAAGAGCTACTTCCATAGCGAAGAAAAACTGGCGATTTTGACTGTGTTGATGCTTTGGATTCAAATGGCAGCCTGCAACAGGCTTACGGGGGCACTCTAATGGGTTTTTCTCAATTTACACGCTTCCTCCGAATCAAGCTGCCTTAATTAAAGCCCAACGGCGTACCAATAAAAAGGCGACAAAGTCCGGAGTACCGTGATACAAAGGTTCTCATTCTCAGGAAGACCACCCAACTTCTACGTCATAAGCTCCCGAAGGATTACAGAAGAGATGATTTTGTGCTGATTAGCGATTCAGAGAGAAATTTTACGTAGAGCTCCCCCACGCCTTCAATTTTCTGTAGATATTATGTAATCTTTACTCCCACCTGAAAAGACGGACCGCTGCAAACAAAGCCAAAACCGTCCAAGCCAACAGTCCCAGTAGCTCTTGCCAGACGTCAACCAGAGATGCGCCTCTTATAGAGATCTGCTGCAGAGATTCGACAAGAAATGTAAGCGGCAGATATTCGGTTATGATCCGCATCCAATCTGGCAAGAAATCTCTAGGGAAAAACACACCGGACGTGAAAAGCATGGGCAAAGTGATGATGTTTGCTATGGGAGCAGCTGAGCCTTCCGTATTCAATCGCCCTGACACAGCCAGACCAACCAAGACGAACATCAGACCGCCCACAACCGACGCTACACCTATATTTACCCATGTCACAAACCCTTTATCTGCCCCTAACGATACATCAAAGAGAATCACTCCGAGGATCAAGATGATATAGGTCTGCAGGATTATTATGGATAGACGACTCAAGCTTTGACCAACGATGAGAGGCCCTGCTCCTACAGGCGTAGCTTGAAGTCGTTTCAAAACCCCTTGTGACTTGAATCTTATTAAAGAGAACAGTGACCCGAATACCGCCGTTTGCATGATGGACATAGCCGCTATAGATGGCACCAGGAAGTCCACGAAGCGCAAACTACCTTCTCCTGAGAATAGCGAACTACCTTGCCTTGATGTCGAGAAGGTCAGTTGGAACGTGCTCTCGCGAAGGTAGTTCGGTGGTACCTGAGCAAATTGCTCAAAGAAGACGTCTAAAGCTTCGTCCACTATGAAGCGCGTTATCTGCCCTTTCTGGAGTTCAGCCGCGTTAGCAACTATATGCACTTGGGATGGTATATTCGTCCCGAAGTCAGAAGGCAAAATTACTGCAACATCTAAATTTCCGCTTTGCACTTGAGCCTCTATGTCAGTTGATTCCCCGGTCGTCAACTCCAACACCGAGTTATCATCGCCCTCAAATTGCTCTATGATTGACTTAAAATTGCGAGAAGCTTCATTACCGGTCGGATCTGCAAAGCCTAAGCGGATAGGATCCGACCCTCCAAAGTTCAAAAATCCGAATATCAGCATGATGACAAGAGGGAACATCAGAGACCAAAATATAGCCTGGGCATCCCTAAAGTACATCTTCAACGATGCAATGGTCATAACTAGGTAAAAACCCATATCAAGCCTTATCCTGCCCTAGCAGGCTCTGACCGGTCAGATCCAAAAAAACATCTTCTAGCGTCGCCGCTCTCACTTTTCTCTCGCCTTTGAAACCCTTAGCAAGAAGCTGGTTGATGAGATTATCCGGGGTGTCTAGAGCTGTAATTTTGCCGTTGTTCATTATAGCTATACGATCGCAAAGCTCTTCGGCTTCCTCCATGTAATGGGTCGTAAGCAGTATAGTTTTGCCACGCTCGCGTATGTCTTGTATCAATGTCCATAGGTTGCGTCGCGCCACTGGATCCAAACCGGTAGTCGGTTCGTCTAAGAAAAGTATCACCGGATTGTTCACCAGTCCTATTGCGATAGAAAACTTCTGTTTTTGCCCACCCGACAAAGTTTTATAGTAAGAGCCAGACTTCTCCTCTAAAGCAACTAGGTTAAGGATTTCGATTGGGTCTTGCTCTTCTTTGTATGCCTTCATATAAACCTCTACTGTCTCTTTGAGAGTCAGTTTGTCGAAAAACGCAGACGCCTGGAGCTGAACACCAATGATTTTTTTTATCTCGCGGGGTTTCTTTAGCACGTCAATCCCGTTGATGTAGGCCTGTCCCGAATCCGGCAGACGTAACGCCTCCAATATCTCTACAGCGGTTGTTTTACCGGCTCCGTTTGGTCCGAGAATACCGAAAATTTCTCCCGGATTAACAGAAAAAGAGACACCGCCAAGGGCCGTTATGCTACCATAGGTCTTTCGCAGGTCCTCAGCAACTATGGCATTAGTATGACTGTATATTAATGTTCCATCTTTCATAAGGCTTATATGACAACCTTGACTATTATGATTAATACTGACTATGACAGGTAGCTAGTGCGTACGTCTCACACAAAGTATATAGGCTAGGTGCGGAAGAAGGGCTTCCGAGGCGTAAATTTGATAAGATGCACCCACTGGAATGCCTGCAAACATTCATCAGGAGAAAGATATTGGACTATGAACGGCTGGGACGATCTGGGCTGAGGGTATCCTGTGTGGCTATAGGAGTGGAAGACTCTCTTCATGGAGAATCAGACAGCATAAGGAGAACCGTTAGGAAAGCCGTGGACGGTGGGCTGAGCTTTGTGATATGCACACATAATAGTGGCGACTCACACAAAGAAACTTCAGAAGCGGGCATAGGCGAAAGGCTTGTCGGGCAGATCATAAAGGGCCGAAGAGATGACATAGTAATCGCCCTAAGAGTCGGAGGACGACTCGGCAAGGTTGATGCTTCCAGAAGAAATATCCTGCAATCAGTCGAAAACTCCCTTCGGCGTATGGGTTCTGAATGGATAGATCTATGCATGCTCCAAGGGACGGATCCGCTGACGCCTTGGGAAGAGCAGTTCCGAGCTCTAGAGAGGCTTCTACAGCATGGGAAGATACTCTATACCGGAATTTGTAACTACCAAGGTTGGCAAGTTGCAGCTGCGTTAGGTTTACAACAGCTCCTGAATATGCAGAAGTTAACAGCTTTACAGACACCTTACAACCTTCTGAACAGAGGGGCGGAATCTGAAATACTGCCCATGGCAAGATTTTCAGGTGTAGGAATTATAGCCTCCAATCCTCTTGCTCACGGATTGCTCACGGACGGATATGAACCAGGAGGAGAACCACCGGCAGGTTCATCATGGAGCAAACAACGAGATAGGCTGGATCAGGAGATGCACGGGCCTGCGTCAGACGTTATCAGCGAACTTAAGGCGGTAGCTCAAGAAAGAGGGCTAACTCCCGCGCAAGCTGCTACTGCTTGGGCACTCTCGGCGAAAGAAGTGAACTGTGTAGTATGTGACGCTGGAGACCAAGAAAGTTTGGAAGCATTGACGAATTTACCTAGAATAACCTTTGAACCACGGGAACGAGAGAGGTTACACCGTCCTTCTGCCGGGCTGCGCATTTCTCCAAACTGACAAGCCCTACCTAGTATGTGTCCACAGCATATCTGCGGATGCCGCCCAGTTCACTATTGCATATTAGATCAGTCGCGTAGACAGGGTTGAACCTCTCAAACGTACCCTCTTCCCCTTTAGTCGAATCGGAAGCGAGTACGTCATAGACAGCTGGTTTGGTATAAACAAAAAGGCCCCAAAGATAAGTTATCTTCGGGGCCTTTTAAATTAATTTTGAGGGCTTTAAACTTTAGAAGCTTAGTTTCTTGGATCCTTATCCACGAGCAACACACCTCCCTGTGACTCTTCGTTCCCAGCTCTAGCATACACAGTGAAGGAGGCTGTCTCAGAATCTATCGGCAAAGTCACAGAATCAGGAAGTGGCACATTTTCACAGTTAAAGGCATCAGAACTGTTTACGGTACCTGAACATCCATCAAGAGCTACCTCAGTACCGTTCGCGTTCTTTATCACTATAGTGATCCTGTCTCCAGAATTGAACCCGAAGGCCGCTACATCTAGCAAAGTGCTGGGCTCCATCTGACGAAATTCCACTACACCTTCTTGATTGTTCAATATATTATCACGGTCAGTCACATCCCAGACTTTTACAGCACTTGAAGAACCTGAGGCACCAGCCGTTCCGGGAGGTCCAACCGTTCCAGGAGACCCAGGAGGTCCAGCCACTCCGTCCGTTCCACGAGGCCCAGCCACCCCGTCCGCTCCACGAGGCCCAGGAGGCCCTTGATCTCCAGCAGGACCGGCACAGGCAGCTATGACTAAGCCAGAAATTACTGTTATCGCGATTATCAGAAATAAAGACCCGAACCTTTTCGGGAATAGACCGGTCATTTGCCCGAGCCCTCCATTCTTCACCTTACTAAACGATTGCGCTATCCATTCATCGCTTTTAGCGAGATACTACACGTATGCGCTACTAATTGAGCATAGCATCGTAAGTAATACTAAACTGATGAGTGAGTACATGTCAAGCGATTTAACGGCTTACGAAGATTATTTTAACAGACTGCCTCAACAGGACCTTCTATATATGCTTATCAAAGTGTTCAAGTCAAGTGCTCTTCAGATCACTCTCAACACCGTATAGGCTGTATAAAATTGCAGAGAAAATAGGAGTGCAGCAAAAGGTATTGGCTGTTGAAGGCAAAAGCCATCTTCATATAATACTTCGAGATTGCCCGCCATCCACGTTCATGCAGACACCCGTTATAAAGCCCGACTGTTCGGAAGCAAGAAATACACAAGCTGCACCTATAGGCTCCAACCAGCCAAATTTTCCCATCGGCAGGTTTTTTTCTATAAAAGACTCCACCTCTGCTTCGGTGCTTCGACTTAGGAATCTGTCCCACGTTCCACCTTCAAAAAATATTGACCCCGGGGCTATAGAGTTGACAGTGATTCCGGTTTTTACCAGAGCGATGGCCGTGTGCTTACTTGCCGCTATCATGGCGGCCTTTGCGGCCATATAGCCGCCACCGCCACCGTATTCCCTACCGTATATAGAGGCTATATTTATAATACGCCCCCAGCCTTCGCTCTTCATGTCGGGTATTGCGAGCTTCATAAGCCGTAGCGCCGTCCAGAAGTTCAGATCCATCACCATTTCAAAGTCTTCAATACTCGCACTATCCAGATCTGTTACTCCCAAACTACCGCCGACGTTATTGACCAGGATATCTATGCCACCAAGCACTCTTGAGGCTTCCTCAAAAGCAGTGATAGTGCCTCGCTTAGTGGAAATATCACCGACGAAAGCTCTGACCTCTGTGTCTGTCTCCTCCAATTCAACCTTCGCCTTACTAAGACCTTCCTTGCCTCGGGCACATAAGGCTATTTTCACGCCTTCGTTCGCTAAAGCTTTGCAACAAGTGAGACCGATACCACGGCTACCCCCTGTAACAAAAGCTCTTCTGCCTTTTAAGCCAGTATCCATAGAACAGTATCCTTCCCTGCAAATTTAGAGGTGCCACCTCTGATTATCTATGTGCTGACATGCTGGAGTCTCTGGTTTAAGATACTTCAACAACTGCCCCTACCCCGGTCAATTTTTCCTTAGCAGCCTCGGCATCTTCTTTGGAGACACCCTCTAGAACAGCCTTTGGTGCACTCTCCACGAGATCTTTCGCCTCTTTCAAGCCTAATGGGGTCAACTCTCTAACGGTTTTGATCACCGCTATTTTGTTGGATCCGACCTCCTTGAGGGTAATGATAAATTCGGTCTGTTCTTCCGTTTCCTGAGCGGCCTCGGTTTCTGGTGCAGCGGCTACACCCGTCATTCCAGCGGGTGCCATAAGCATGTCTCCCACACCCAATTCCTCTTTAAGCACCTTCACAAGATCCGAAAGTTCAAGGATAGTCATGCTCTTTATAGTTTCTACAATTTCTTCTTTGGTGACAGCCATGATTTACTCCTCTGAATATTCTCCACTATGTGGCTTCTTGTTTTGTCTTGTACAGTTCGATTACGGTTGTAAGGCTTGAGGTAACGGTGGAAAGGCTCTGCACAAGGGCATAAACGGGAGAGACCATAGTCTGCACGAGATGTCCTGCAAGAGCGTTCTTAGACGGAAGTTTAGAGAGCATCTCTATGTCCTTAAAGCGCAAAGGTTCATTTTCCAGTACGCCTCCCGTAATCTTCAAGGCTTCCGATTCATTTTCGTCGGTGTAGCCCATTAAGCATTTAGCTACAGCTGCAGGATCTCTATCCAAACCAAGAAGAAAGCCTACGGGACCGTCAATAAAACTCTTCAGTTCTGGCAATTCTGCTTTATCTGCAGCTATCCTTGCCAAAGTGTTTTTAGCTACGCGGAAGCGGAGGTTATCCTTTTCCAAAACACCTCTGAACTGTTCCATATCAGCTACAGTCATGCCTCGGTATTCGGCGGTTATAACCACAGATGAATCTCGAAAATCCTTAGTGAGACCCTCAACAACCTTTATACTGTGTTCCGTAGGCATTAGTTTGTTCTTATTGCTATATGCGCTCTTAAACAAAAAGCCCGAACACATCGGCCGGGCTTTTCTGAAAAGTAGATTCCTTTTCTTGTTCCTGATTAGTTGTCATAGACTTAGGAAGGCGCTTGAGGGCTTTAAACACTGTTGTTTATCAGGCAACATGAGACCTACCATTTTCAGCCAATACTTAGATCTTCTTTGATTTAAAGCAGGAAGTCAAGCTTTTATTGGGTTCATTAGTGCATACGCCGCCAAATCTACAATTTTTCTGCAATACACGAAACTTCTGTTCGGAGCTGCACAGGATGAACTGTGTGAAACACACCCATCAGAATCTACGCACTATACCCAAGGTTACCGCAATGCCTTGATTATCTCTTGAGCAGCTCGGTCTACAGCACAGACAAAAGACTCTTGCGAATTTCGTAACTTTATTTCCACGCCTCCCTGCTTTATTGAGCGGCTACTTATGACGGTCCGTACCGGAAACCCTATCAAATCAGCGTCTGTAAGTTTCACTCCTGGGCTGATTTCACGGTCTTCAAAGAAAGCGTCTACACCGTTATCAAGCAGAGTTTTGTACAGAGATTCCGCTACTTTATAGAGTTCTGGGGAAGTTGTACCTAGGTTCAATATAACCACTTCAAATGGAGCGATAGAAACGGGTAGACGTATACCGAGCTCATCCCTATTGGCTTCCACTGCTGCGGCTAAAAGTCGTCCTAATCCTATGCCATAGCAACCCATAAGAGGAGCCTTTTCTTGTCCATCTGCATTTTGAATCAAGAAGTTCATAGTTTTAGAGTAAGAGTCGCCAAGTTTAAATATGTGCCCAATTTCTATGCATCGCTTGGTTTGGAGCAACCCCGGACAGTTTGGGCATATCGACCCTTCCTGTGCCTCTGCAATATCAATCACTATATGGGCGCGGAAGTCTCTAGGGAAGTTCACGTTTCTCATATGAAGGTCTTTTTTGTTGGCTCCAGCCAGCAGATTCGAGGCTGTTCGCAAAGAGTCGTCTACAACTATCTTCATCTTGTCTTCTAGTCCAATGGGAGAAGCTGATCCTGAAATCAGTTTTGTTGTCTCCACCTCCTCCAGCTTCGCCATGCGGACATCAGAGCCTCCCAGCGCATTTCGCAATTTAGTTTCACTCACCTGGTAGTCACCTCTTATGACTGCCATGCCTAAAGATCCATCCATAAAGAAGAACACGACTTTAGCGGTTTTGGACTCGGGTACGTTTTCTTGTGCCGCCAATGCTGCAATAGTGAGTATTCCCGGTGTATTGAACGCTTCCATATCTGCCTCAGGTTCGGCAGGTAAAGGCTCTTTTCGGAAGCTTGCCTTCTCGCTGTTGGCGGCATACCCGCATTCGGGGCAGAAAAGCACAATGTCGTCCCCAGTTTCAGTAGGAAGTACAAACTCACTGGAAGTTTTCCCTCCGATAGAACCAGAGTCCGCTTCAATTTCCATCACGTCCAGGCCACATCTCTTGAATATTCGCTTATAAGCCTTTCGCATGTTTTGAAAAGATTCGTCAAGACCCTCTTCATCTATGTCAAATGAATAAGCGTCCTTCATCTCAAACTCACGGACACGTAGAAGTCCAGAGCGCGGTCGTGGCTCATCTCTAAACTTCGTTTGGATATGATAGATCAAAGCGGGCATATCTCGGTAACTCGACACTACAGATTCCGCCATCAACACTGCTGTTTCCTCATGGGTGGGAGCGAGCACCATAGTTCTTCCGTGTCTGTCCTGAAACGAGGCTAGAGGCGGAACAAACGATTCTGCCCTTCCTGATTTTTCCCAAATTGAACGAGGCTGCACAACGGGCATGTTCACCTCATGAGCGCCCGCCGCTTCCATCTCTTGCGTTAATATCAGACGTATTTTCTGAATAGAGCGCCATCCTAAAGGCATATAGTTGAATATACCCGCACCAACGGGATCAACGAACCCCGCGCGTAATAACAGCCTATAGCTCTCCGTTTCGGCGTATGAAGGGGCTTCCCTTAGTGTTTTAAAAAAGAAAGACGATGCACGCAAGCCAGATTAGCTCCTTAAACTACACGTTGACCGATTATAATCTAATAACGAGTTTCGCGCCAGTGCTCTTTAACGTAACTCTCTACCATATTTAAAAAGTCAGACGCTATGTTTCCGCCGGATAGAAAAGCACGTCTTTCGCCGTCTACGAACACTGGCGCACGAGGGGCTTCACCGCTACCAGGCAGAGATATACCTATATGAGCGGCCTTTGATTCGCCAGGCCCGTTTACCACGCAGCCCATGACTGCGACCTGCAACTCTTCAGAACCAGGGTACTCAACTTTCCATTCTGATCTTTTCTTGTCCAGATGCATCTGAATATCTTGTGCAAGCTCCCTGAAAAAGCTAGAGGTTGTACGCCCACATCCTGGACATGCCGTAACTGCAGGGCGAAATCTCCTAGCTCCGATCGCTTGCAGGACATCCTGGCATAAATACACCTCGTCAGCTCTGTTACCTCCGACGGCCGGGGTAAGGCTCGATCTTATAGTGTCTCCTATGCCCTCATACAACAGTATTGAAAGAGCAGCCGAGGTAGCAACCTTTGCCTTACGGCCCATACCCGCTTCGGTCAGACCAAGATGAATAGGATAAGCTGTTCTTCGCGCTATTTCTCTGTTGACTTCCACCATTTGCGGAAGGCGCGATACTTTACAGGAGATTACTATTTTATTCCCGGGTAATCCAATATCCTCAGCGTCTTGAGCACTCTCAACCGCGCTTGATACAAGTGCCGCGTTTTCTACCTCTTCGGCCGATAGAGGAATAGCCCGCCTTGCGTTTTCGTCCATCTTCTCCCCAAGCATTTCCTGATCCAAGCTCCCAGCGTTCACGCCTATACGGACAGCCTTGCCCAAATCTCTGGCTATTTCTATAAATCGTCTGAAATTTTCGTCGCGTCTGGAACTGCGTCCCACATTGCCGGGATTAATTCTAAATTTGTCAAGAGATTCCGCGCAAGCTTTGTTTTCCGAGAGCAAACGATGACCTATAAAATGAAAATCACCTACTATAGGCAGATCATAGCCGTGGTCCATCAAACGTTTTTTTATCTCCGACACCGCCTTTGCCGCAACGTCATTATTGACTGTTACTCGGACTATCTCGCTGCCTGCGTCCGCTAGTAGCTTACACTGATCCACGGTTTTATCTACATCTGCTGTGTCTGTATCGGTCATGGACTGTACTACTATGGGGTAATCACCGCCTATAGGGACTTTTCCTACTTCTACAGTCTGGCTTTTTCTACGAGTCTTCATATTGCTTTATAAGTGTTGATTAAACCTAGCAAACTAAAATATAGTTTCTCCTCTTATGAGCCGTGTTATATCGTTTACAGATACCAACAGTATTAAACCCAATAGTACTGCAAATCCTAAGAAATGTATGGCCGATTCCACTTTCGGGGACACCTTGCGCCCGCCTCGTACCCATTCTAGCGCAACAAAGAACATCCTTCCGCCGTCAAGTGCAGGTATAGGCAGAACATTCACCACCGCAAGAGAAAAACTTAGAGCAGCAGCCATGAACATAAAGAAAAACAGTTTGGATACGAAAGGCATTGAAGTACCTGCCACTTCGCTTGTAATTTGAGCTATGCCTATGGGGCCGACGACCGAAGCCCCGTCAGACACATCCTCGCGCCCATTGGACACAAAGCGAGAAATTTCAGTCGCACTAAGTGTAATGATGTTTGAAGCCGCCTTAAAGCCATTCCATATGGCGCCCGGCACATGATCGTAGACTCTTTCATAGCGTACGCTACCTTCTTGAATACCAAATATAACACCTATGGGACCTTCCTCAATAGTGGTAACAACACCCAGAGATCGGTTCAACAAGCGTGCCTCACTCAAGGATATTTCGCCAACCTGACTTGCCTCGTTCACTACGGAAAGCCTATCGCCTACTTCAACGGCCTCACCATATCTGAGCTCTTTAGTATCCTCCAGCGATATTTCATACAAGGAATCGGAAGACTGTTCTACAACTATTAGGACGTTGTTCACGCCGACTTCGTTATAGTATCCACGTGCTTCATCCAGAGATATTTCTGAAGAAGGAGCCTGAACCGTCTGCACCACTTGCCAAACTGGCGGATCTTTACGAGGTATAGCATTAACAGTTAACATCTCTCCGCTGGGGAGACGTTTGACTTCCCATTCTTGAGCTTCGTCGCCGGAAAGATTCGCGGCAGCCCTGACTTGTGCAAAGCTTGACACCTCGGAACCATTTATTGTCAAGACTTGGTCCCCATGCATAATCCCCGCAAAGTGAGCAGGAGAGCCATTAAATACATCTTCTACAACTATATCGGCGACCTGCTGTGGAAACAGCATTGCTATCGGAAGAAGCACAAACGGCAATAACAGGTTTATAACCACGCCCGCTCCTATAACCGCCAAGCGTTTGGGGGGTGATTGATATGCCAAGCTCCGCGGCGAACTGGGTTTTCCTCTCCTTCCATCCGTACAAACCCACCTATAGGTACCAAGTTGAACGACCACACCATCTCGGCCAATAAAATATGCCCTTTCTCGACAGCCTTGACCTTGCCGAAAGAAACGTTATTGGCCCCGGTTGAGACACTGTACCTTTTTGCCAATGTTATTTCGACCGCACGTCTACCTTCTGTTCTAACTTTAACTAAGCGTCCTTTCAGCGTCTCCAATGACTCGCTATTAGGAAAGGATGTTCCTGCATCGATCCGGATAAGTGTCCTACCGCTCCATATCCCAAACAGTCTTGGCGGAAAACCTATGCCAAACTCGAATATCCTGACTCCGAATCGACGCGCCACAAGATAATGCCCGAGTTCATGAGCCACTATCAACACCGTAATGATGGGAACGGCGACAACTAAACCCACAAGAAACGAACTCACTATCCGCCTTACCTACTCTCTCTCAGATTAGTAGTCTCTTTTGCCCATTCCGCAACGGCTACGGCATCCTCAAACGAAACAGGTTCTGGAGCTGAATATTCATCAAGAGTCCTTGATATCACTTCGGGTATATCAGTAAATTTTATGTCGGTGTTAAGAAAGAGTTCTACACCCGCTTCATCTGCTCCGGCCAAGACGGCAGGCCAACCTCCACCCCTTTTGAAACAGTCCATAGCTATATGAAAGCACGGATAGCGTGACGGAATCATAGCCTCAAAGGTCAATGAGCCACTAGCAATCGGATTCCAAGGTTCAAGACGCGGTTGGGCCAATCTTTCTGGCCACGATAGAGCGTAAGCTATAGGGAAACGCATATCTGGCTGACTTATCTGAGCTTTCCATGTTCCGTCTTCAAATTCGACCATTGAATGTACAAGGCTTTGACGGTGAATCACCACATCTATCTTTTCTAAAGGCACACCAAAAAGCCATCTGGTTTCTATCACCTCAAAGGCCTTATTCATTAGGGTTGCGGAATCTATGGTTATCCGTTTCCCCATTTTCCAAGTAGGATGTGCCAGCGCGTCTTGTGGAGAGACATTATGCAGAGAAGACCACGCCCTGTCTCTGAAAGCTCCTCCAGAAGCTGTTAGCATCAGACGTTTCGGAGAGGTTTTTTCCCCGTTCAAACACTGCCACAGGGCGGAAGGTTCAGAATCCAGAGGCAATATCTTGGCTGCATTTTCCTCTGCCTCTTTCATAATAAACTGCCCTGCTACGACCAGTGCCTCTTTTGTGGCAAGAGCGACAGATTTGCCAGCTTTTATGGCAGCAACGGCAGCATAAATTCCGGTTATTCCGGAAACAGCTGACACCACCAGATCTACGTCGTCGCAACCGGCTATGGAAATAGGGTCCAGCTTGACCGCGCCGTAATATTCTATTGATGGAGCAGATGGAAAATGCCAATAAAACCGTGGCCGGAATTGATTTATCTGCTCTTCCAAAAGGGTCGTGTTCAAACCTGCACACAAGGCGACGATGTCAAACTTACCAGGAAGGTTCTGCAAAACGTCGAGAGTCTGCCTACCTACAGAACCAGTCGATCCTAGAACTGCGACGCGCTTCATACCATTATCCATAACGCAAACAAGTATACGACCGCAAGGTTCGGAGCAACTGAGTCTATCCTGTCCAGAATACCTCCATGCCCGGGTATTATCCATCCGGAATCTTTGACCCCCACTCGCCTTTTGAGCATTGATTCTCCTAAATCGCCAAACATCCCTCCGAATGAGAGCAAAATCCCCAGCAGTAAGGCTTGCCATAGGCTGAAGTCTAAGTTCAACAAGTAGTTTGCACCCACCGACGAGGCTACGGCCGCAAAGGCCCCTCCAAAGACCCCTTCCCAGGTTTTTTTTGGGCTTATAGAGGGTACAAATAATCGCCGACCGACTGTCCGCCCTACAAGGTAGGCGCCTGTATCATTAAAAAACGTCACAGCTAACGCGAGAACAAGTAGCTCTCGCCCGTTACTCAATACGACAACACCGACGCCCATCGCCAGCAGGACGGCATAAAGCAGAGCAGCAAACGCAGGCTCTAAAGGCCTTCGGCGGAACTTAGCAACTGTCGCGGCCGATACGATCGCAAGAACAGTAATAGAAGATATCCCTCCAACTATGACGGCATATATTCCAGGCACTGTACTATTTTCCAGCCACTCTAACGCGAGGGCAATCGAAAGTCCACCAATGGAGATGAAAGGAATCACGTAGAGGGCTATTTCGTTGTAGTCGCCTGCCTTGGACATTTTGGCTAACTCTATACCTGACAACGCTCCTACCGCCAAAATCAACGCCCCAACTCCCCAAATTCCAAACCAAACGGCAAGAGCTATCAGGGGTATACCAACAGCTACGCTAGCTAGACGGAGCTTCACCAGTCAATGAACACGACCGAATCTTCGGCGGCGCTCCGAGTAAGTCTCCAATGCATTAGCTAACTCTTTTTCACCAAATTCAGGCCATGGTAAGTCTGAAGAGTAGAACTCAGCGTATGCCGCTTGCCAAAGCAGAAAATTACTTATTCGGAACTCTCCTCCCGTACGGATAATAATATCGGGATCGGGGGCTGCAGCAGTAAAAAGCCTTTTGGAAAAAACCTCTTCAGATATCATATGCGATGGCACCTGTTCCTCAACCAACTGACGTGCAGCCTGAACTATCTCATCTCGACCGCCATAATCAAACGCTATTGCAAGGTTCAGGCCAGTACAGTTTTCAGTCAAGCACGTAGCATACTCAACCCATTTCAGCACTTCCGATGGGAGTCTGTCTTTCCTCCCAATATGAGATATTTTAGTGTTGTTGCGGTAAAGTTCGTATATCTCTTCCTCGGCTTTTTCAACAAGAGACATTATCGAATCCACTTCGTCGCGGGGACGACCCCAGTTCTCTGTAGAAAAACCAAATAGAGTAAGATATTTAACCTTAGCCTTGTCAACAAGCTTCACGACGTGACGGATCCTACGGTAGCCTGCTTCGTGTCCCTCGCGGATAGAGAGATTGCGTTCTTTCGCCCAGCGTCCGTTGCCGTCCATGATTATGGCCATATGGCGCGGAATGATTGTGACGCGTTGTAACAGGTCCGATATGAGGCTCCCTTCTTTAATCTCTCCTATCGTGTAGGGTGCGGATGACGTCATAATTGCATCACCTCCGACTCTTTGGCAGAAGCGTATTCATTTATCTGGTTCGTTGCCGAGTCAGTAATTTTTTGCAGAGTACCTTGAGCACGGCGAGAGTCATCTTGAGAGCATTCGCCTGTCTTTTCCAGAGAGCGTATCTCCTCCAAAGTATCGCGTCGGGTGTTCCGTATAGATACACGAGCTTCTTCAGAACGGGCTCCTATTGAGCGAACTATGCTCTGTCTGCGTTCCTGATTAAGTGCGGGTACGGTTACTCTGATTATGTTGCCTTGCACTTGCGGATTCAGTCCCATATCAGAAGTCTGAATAGCTTTTACTAAAGCTTCAATAGCAGAAGAGTCCCACGGTTCTACCATCAGTATCCGTCCTTCTCCCAGCGTCACGCGTGCCATCTGATCTATAGGCGTCATAGAACCATAGTAACTTGCCTTTATAGACGAAAGCATATCGGGTGAAGTATGACCTGTACGCACCTTTGACATGTCCCTTCTGAAAGCCTTTATTGAGTTATCCATACGTTTCCTGGTTTTCTTTATAACGCTTTCGGTGGTCATTTCACAGTCTTCCTATGTTACATATCCAACGGATTCAGAATCCAACAACGGAACATTACTCGGGAAGTCACTTATTTTAGTCCCGACATCTTCCCCAGCTAAAATTTTAGCCAGAGATCCTTGTTTGAATATATCGAAAACGATTATAGGTAGGTTGTTATCCATGCATAGCGAGAGAGCAGTACTATCAAGTACACCTAAGTGCTGCTGCAACGCGTCTAAGTAGGAAATACGGGAGAATTTCCTGGCTCCTGAATTTATGTTCGGATCTGAATCATAAACTCCGTCAACGTTATGTTTAGCTATTGCCAACACATTGGAATTGATCTCCAAACAGCGGAGGGCGGCAGCTGTATCTGTGGACATGTAAGGGTTTCCTGTGCCAGCAGCCAATATGACAGCTCGCTCTTTTTCCATATGCCTCATGGCTCTTCGCCTTATGTACGGTTCGGCAACCGGTGGCGCGGGTATAGCAGATTGGACGCGCACAGGCATCTCCGACCTCTCCATAGCGTCCTGAAGTGCGAGAGCGTTTATCAGGGTCGCCAGCATGCCGGCATAATCAGCTGTCGCACGATCCATGCCTTGCTTTTCGTAAGTCTGACCATTCCAGAAGTTTCCTCCGCCTACCACCAGAGCCATTTCCACACCAGCATCCATAGCTATCTTCACTTCAGACGCAAGATATTGTAGAGTAGACGTATCTATACCTAGATTTTCCCCCCCGCTCAGGGATCTCCCACTAAGCTTAAGGAGAGCTCGAGAATAAACAGAGGCAGTCAATAAGATTTAACCTGGAACCGTTCAGTCTTCGCCTATAGCCAAACGTTCAAATCTATTTATCCGAACATTTTCCCCGGTCTTGGCACCTAGACTTTTTATAAGGTCGCCTATCTGTAAAGAAGGATCCTTAATAAATGCCTGTTCTTCCAACACGTCTTCACTCTCTATCGGCTCAGTTCCTTCAGGAATAGAAGCCCTATTTTTATACCGTGGAGACATAGCAGCGACCTGCATTGCCACATCTCGGGCGGTTTGTTTGAATTCAGGGGTCCGAGCAACAAAGTCAGTCTCGCAGTTCAATTCTACGATAGCTCCTATCCTGCCGCCTATATGTATGTATGCTTCTACTATACCTTCTCTTGTTTCTCTGCCAGAGCGTTTAGCAGAGGACGCGAGTCCCTTTTCCAACAATATGGCAACCGCTTTTTTATGATCCCCCTGCGCCTCCTCTAAAGCTTTTTTAGAGTCCATCACCCCGGCTCCCGTATCGGAGCGAAGTTCCTTTATCATACCTAAAGTGATTTCCAAAGTTACCTGCCTCTATGTGCCTTTGCTATCTTGAGTCTCGGTCTCTATAAGCGGATTCTGCTTTTCGTCTATATGTCCCTTATCAGCATTCTCGTCATCAGATTTCCGTTCCTCCGTGACTTTATCGGAAGCTAAATCATCCTTCGACTGTACTATTTCAGAAGCCGTAATAGAACTTTCCTGCTCACTATCAAGCTTTTCCTGTTGTCGCTCGTGTCGTGCGGCAGCAGCTTGCTGTCTTTCTGCACGTGCCGCCTCCTCCATTGCAGCCAGTTCTTCTTCAGCTGCCAAACGTCTGTCCCTACGTTCTCTATATATCTTATTCCCCTCGGATACTGCAGAAGCTATTTCGGAAGAGATAAGTTTTATGGAGTGTACAGAATCATCATTACCCGGTATGGGGTAATCAATAAATCGTGGATCGCAGTCTGTATCCAGTACAGCCACTATAGGTATGGACAGGCTATGAGCTTCCTTTACCGCTATCTCTTCACGATGAGGGTCTATTATAAAAAGGGCATCTGGCAACCTTTCTATCTCTTTTATACCCCCCAAGTTCCTGTTCAATCTTTCTATTTCAGTACGGACTTTCAGGGTCTCCCTTTTTGTGGTGGTCTCTACAGTACCTTTCGCCAGAGCATCTTCCAAATGAATAAGTTTATGGATGCGAGCCTCAATAGTTTGAAAATTGGTAAGTGTGCCTCCCAACCAGCGCTGGGTTACATACATGGATTCACATATTTGGGCTTGTTCTCTGATTATAGCCCGCGCTTGCGGTTTAGCCCCTACAAACAGGACTTCTCCGCCTCTCGCAACCAGATCAGTAACGAATCGTTTGGCTTCTTTGAGTAGCTGAAGCGTCTGATTCAGATCGATGATATGCATCTTCAATCTGCGGGAAAAAATATAAGGACTCATCCTAGGATTCCATCGCTTAGTATAATGCCCGAAGTGAACTCCCGCCTTAAAAAGTGTGGTTATGTCTAGTTCGCCTGACGTATCGGCTACGTCGCTGTGGACTTCAGTCAAATAAACTCCCTCATTATGAAGTTGAATATATCCTATTTATTGTTGTTGCAAGGATTTAAGGATAACGTAAAGGCGCGCCTTTTGCTTCAGTTTATCAGACCTTTCTGCAATGCCATATATGTGGCCTGCGCACGATTCTTTACACCCATCTTATTGTACAGCTTAGTAAAATCGTTTTTCACTGTCTGTTCAGACTTACACATCTGCCTAGCTATTTCAGAGTTCTGTTTCCCCTTACAAGCGAGCTCAAGCAATCGGAGCTCATTCTTCGTGAGCTGAAATTTGGGAGGCTTTAGGACACTTCGTTCAATCACGTTCGCAAGAACTTCACCAGAGACACAAACATCGCCCGGTTCCTTTTTCAAGTAACTTAAAAAGTAATCCGTTATAGGACATTCACCGGATGTCACGGCTTTTATGGATGATATTAAACGCTTTATTTTTATAGATGATATCGAAGGTATAGTTATATAATCACACGCGCCTCTATATGCCGCGTTTACATAATGCTTTTTGATCGAGCCCAGACCGATTTTGTTGTCTAACACTATTATCGGTAAAGGCTTTGCACTGTGCTGCACCGCGGGTCCTTTGACCCTAGAATCCGGCATCTTCCTCTCAAAACGCTCAGCCGCGCTTACAATCGCTACCGCTGAATCCAAGAGCTGAGTTTCCGTATACTGCCCCACTACCAAAGAGAAATCCTCCGGGAGAGCTTCTTCCAACATTTTTTTTACATGCCTTCTGAAGGTGATATCTTCAATGACTAAATACACACCCTTTTGTTCTTGTTGACCGACTCGGTCAACGCTGTTTTCGAACGCCAGCTTTCTTTGCCCTGTATAGCTAGGACGCTTATTTTGTTGGAGCGTGGGCGTAGTGATCAATTTTGAACTACCTCTCGTATTTGTGTACCGCCGATACTCAGATATTCAATGGTATACTTCAAAGTAATGAAGGTTTCAAGAGATAAATTTCCTTCTTACAAGGTATTACAGATCCCAGCAATGCAGAGGTTGCCTCTTGGCAACAGTTAGAATCAAGCAGATATCGGCTTTTGTACTAGCGGTCGTGGCGATAGGGGCAGCTTTCTTAGCTGGCGTACAAACCGGTGAAGGCGCTCCACCGATTCTGCAATCAGCACTCGGAGTATCTTCAGGTCTTAACAACGCCGTAACATGGTTGCGGGACACTCTGTTCGGCGGGGCAAATTTTGGATTGCTATTCGCATTTTTTGCCGGTATAGCCGCTGCATTCAACCCTTGCGGCTTTGTAATGCTCCCGACTTATCTGACCCTATACGTAAGTGATGCCTCTGGACTGAGGGGCTCTAAAAGCTCAATCCCTCGGCAGATGTCACGGGGGCTTGTGGTCAGCTTTGCTTTGGGGCTAGGTTTTATGGCTCTGTTCGGAGGCGCTGGAGTTATATTTGCTCTGGGCGTAGAAGGATTGACTCAGACTGGACGTACCGTGTTCCCTTGGGTAGGTTTCTCTTTAGGGATAGTGATGGCACTTTTAGGAGCCTATGTTCTAGCAGGCGGTAAGATTTACACTGGCGCAGCACAACAATACGCCGATCGTATAGGCAATCCTGACGACAATTCACTGCGAGGTTACTTTTTGTTTGGGTTTTCCTACGCTCTCGCCTCACTCAGCTGCACTTTGCCGATTTTTCTAGCTCTAATCGTATCCTCATTGGCGGGAGGAGGATTTGCTAATGCTCTGTTACAGTTCATAGTTTATGCCCTAGGCATGACGGCAGTAGTAACATTGCTCACTATAGGGATATCTATATTCAAAGGAGCTCTCATAAAGCCAATAAGGAAAGTAATCCCATACGTAACACCGATATCTGCAGTTCTTCTGATAGCGGTAGGCGTCTATCTGGTTTTTTACTGGATGACAGAAGGTGGACTTGCCACAATTTTTGTATCAGCTGCGTCTGGTTAGTTCCCCCATTCAACGGGGTTTGACAGAGATCCTATCGCGTCTATCTCTACGGTTACTCTGCCACCTGGGGTTATAGGGGGAGTGGTTCCGGAGGTGCCAGTCCAGAGCAGATCTCCGGGTTCCAACGTTACGTAACGGCTTATAAACGATATAGCCTCGGCTACCGAGAATATCATCTCACTTGAATGACAGTTCTGACCTTCTACGCCGTCTACTATACCCCGTATACGACAATTCTGCGGATCTATTCCAGAAACTATGAACGGACCCGTAGGGGCGAATGTATCGCACGACTTTGCACGCCACCACTGTTTATCCGCATCGGGGCCCGATTGCCACTCTCTCGCAGACACATCGTTACCACACGTGAATCCGAAAACATAGGACAGAGCTTCTTCTTCAACGACGTTTTTGCAGCGAGTTCCTATTACCGCTACGAGCTCAGATTCACAAACAACCAGTCCAGCATCTCGAGGTATACGTATTGGTTGACCAGGGCCGATAACGGCGGTAGGTAATTTGTAAAATGGTTGCGGTCGAGGAGGTTTGTCCGTTCCGAGTAAGTGTGAACCGTAATTCAGAGCAAGACAGATGATCTTTGAGGGTCTTGGAACCGGAGACAGCAGCTTTACACCATCTAACGTAAAGGTCCGCCCTGTCTCCGAGTATTCCACCCCAATAGGGCTGCCTGACAGTTCGTGAATTGAAGTATCTCTAACGATACCGTATGATTCAAGCGAGTCGGCATCAGTAAATCTTGCAAATTTCATAACGGTCATAAAACCCTCCAAATTGGAACCTCACGGCGATAAACCGAGTATAAGTTTAAAGACGTTAGTGACTTCATAAATGAAGTACACCAAACATCAGCGCTACTGCCAGCGTTTGATCCACCCTAGACCGTCCTCTGTACGTCCAGCGGGGATATATTCGCAACCTATCCAACCTTTGTAACCGATAGAGTCAATGTACGACAACAAGAAATCATAGTTTATCTCACCCGTTCCCGGCTCATGTCTGCCTGGATTGTCGCCGAGCTGCATATGCCATATACGGTCGAGATTCGCTTCCATGGTCTCAGCCAAATTACCTTCCATAACTTGCATATGATATATATCGTACAGAAGTCCTATATTAGGGTGGCCAACATCCTCTATAAGCTTACAAGCTGTCTTCGTATCGTGCACGTAGAAGCCCGGCTTATCCCTAGTGTTGATAGCTTCTACAAGTGCTTTTATGCCTACTCTGTCCAGCTGTTCAGCGGCGAGTCTTTGGTTGAAAACCATAGTTTGCCATATATCGTCGTCCTCAAATCCATCAGGGCGTTCACCTATACCTGTGTTGACGCCGATGCAACCTAAGGCAGACGCGTATCGTACAGCATCTGCCAACCTCTCTTCATAAAGGTCACGGCGATCAGGACGAATAGACACGTTGTCCAGGCCTGTATCAGGATCCCGTACCAAGACGTTAATGATTATCTGGCGCAATTCGTTATGCTCAAGCCTTTCTTTAAGAGCATCTACCTCTTCTGTATAAGGAAACTGAAGCTCTACCGCCTTGAAGCCCGCCCTGGCAGCTGCATCATAACGATCAAGGAGCGGGTACTCCTTAAACATGAAGAATATATTGGCATTCAATCTAGGCATGACAGTTCTCCTGTACTATTCTAGGGTCGTTCTGATTACGTCAGGTTTTCTTTTATAGAATTTATCCGCTTCTTCAAAGAGCGCCGCAAACTGAAGAACTCCTAGGTCATTCATCGGGGGTCCCACTATTTGAAGTCCTACCGGAAGGTTGTCTGAAGTGAATCCCGCCGGCACGGATATAGACGGGGAACCGGTAACAGTAATTACGTAGCACGGCCACATCCAGTCCACATAAGTTTTCATAGTTTGTCCGTTGATGACTGCAGGATATTCCCATTCTGAAGGGAACGGAGGAAGACTTGTAACCGGCATGCATAGGAAATCGAAACGTTCCCAGAACTCAGCCATCCTTTCCCATATCTGTGTGCGCTTCTCTTCTGCGGCTGCGATATCCATACTAGAAAGAGAAAGGCCTTTCTCTATGTTCCAGATGATCGTATCTTTTAGCTTTTCTCGATGGTTTTCGTAATGCTCTCGGTGAGTATAAGCGAAACTGTATGCTCTGATCGTTTGGAACACTTCATCAGCTCCAGACAGATCCGGCTCCGTTTCTTCCACAATACACCCCATGTCTTCGATCCTAGATCGGGCATGCTTTAGAGTTTGAGTCACTGCGGGTTCTATAGGCCTTCCGCCTAAATTGGCACTCCATGCTATACGTAGCCCTGTAGGGTCTCGTTTATTCAGATTGGCAAACACACTTCCTGGTTCTTTGAGAGACAAAGGCACTTTTGGATGAGGCCCCGCTATGACCGAGAGCATAAGTGCTACATCGCCTACGCTACGCGCCATCGGACCATTCACAGACATAGTAGACCATCCTAGCGTCTGAGGGAGACGAGGCACTCTGCCGATAGTAGTACGAAACCCTACAACGTTGCACCAGGCCCCAGGGTTACGCAATGAACCGCCGAAGTCAGAACCCTCCGCGATAGGGGACATCCCGGAGGCGAGCGCAGCGGCAGCTCCTCCGCTGGATCCGCCACAGGTACGATCTAAAGAGTAAGGGTTTAGCGTAGCTCCAAATACTTGGTTAAAAGTGTGAGAACCTGCACCAAATTCCGGGGAATTTGTCTTGCCTACGACTATCGCTCCCGCTCCTTTGAGGCGAGATACCACGAGTCCATCCTTGTCCGGCACATGGTCTTCGTATATAGGGGAGCCGAAAGTGGTTCGGATACCGCGCGTAGGGGTCAGATCTTTTATAAGCACTGGCAATCCATGTAAAGCTCCGATATTTTCACCTGCCATGTACTTTCTGTCAGCATCGGAAGCACCTTTCAAAGCCGCATCGGCCACCATCGTGCATACCGCGTTTACCTTTGGATTAACAGCGTCAATTTGCCTAAGGTGCGCGTCCATTAGCTCTTTGGCAGATAAATCGCCCTTTTGTAGCATTGCCACCATGGCATGGGCGTCTTGGAAAACTATATCTTGTTTGTTCATTTCAAAAGTTAGTGAGTTTGCTCTCCGTACTCTATACCTGTGTTATACAGGGTTAGTGGTTTATGTAGAGAAATAAAGAACCTTGGGCGGGTGCAAGGTTTAGCGCTAAAAATACCGCGCACCGTACCATATTTTTTAAGAGCCTTACAAATATCCACTACAAAAGACATTGTTACCACCATACTTTACCCTCAATGTCGTGTTTGATCTGGTTGAACTGCTTTGAATAGATGCCCGACGAGAGATATTTCCATCCACCGTCCGCAAATAGAGCTACGATAGAACCTTTTTCATTGTTATGCTTCATCTGTTCTGCGACCCTCAACGCGGTGGCAAATACCGCCCCTGAAGATACCCCTATAAACACACCCGCGTCCGATAGAAGTCGTTTAGTCCAATAAAACGCCTCCTCCGCTTCAATCAGCACCCTCCCATCCAAAGCGTCTAGGTCAAGAATAGGAGGAATAAAGCCGTCTTCTATAGCACGTAGCCCTTGCACAACATCGTCTGGATGCGGAGCCGTGGCTATAACCCTTATGGATGAATTATATTCTTTAAGTACCCGTCCTGTACCCATCAAAGTACCGCCGGTTCCAAGACCTGCTACAAAAACCTTCAGGTCCGGAACATCACGGATTATCTCTGGACCAGTCGTCCTATAGTGGGCATCGGGGTTGGCAGAATTTCCATATTGATATGGCATGAAGAGCGAGGAGTCTTGAGCAACTATTTCTTTTGCGACATTTATGGATTCGTTTGTGCCTTTGTCTTTAGCTGAGAATATGATCTCTGCTCCGAACGCTTTCATCAGCAGGACACGCTCAGACGAGACAGAGCCAGGCATTACAGCTTTAACCTTATAGCCCTTCAAGCTACCAAGCATTGCCAAGGCTATGCCAGTGTTACCTGAAGTCGGTTCTATTATGGAGTCGCCAGGCTTCAACACTCCTCTCACTTCAGCGTCATGTATAAGCTGGAAAGCTATTCTATCTTTGACGCTACCAGTGGGATTGTGCGACTCCAGCTTGGCTAGTATACGGACAGGAGAAGAAACAAGAAAACTGAGATCAACCAGTGGCGTGTTGCCTATAGAAGGAATACGGCTAACGGTCGTGCTCATCACCCTTCAGAACTCAGCGTCTCGAAACGGCAAGCACGCCAAGGTATATAAGTACCAAGTCCTCAAGACGTTACGACAGGGGCAATGCCGCAGAATATTTCATAGTCGATAAGTTCCGTTACTTCAGGATTAGCGCCGCACAGTTTGCAATTCGCGTCCCTCCTAAATTTCACTTCCTTGAACTCCATATTCAAGGCGTCTATAAGGATGAGTCTGCCTGACAAAGGGTTTCCGGCACCTATGATAAGCTTTATAACTTCAAGTGCCTGTATAGAACCTACGAGGCCAGGTAGAGCACCGATAACGCCCGCTTCTGCACAGTTGGGCACTTCTCCGGGCGGCGGGGGTTCAGGGAAGAGACAACGATAGCAACCTTTCCCCGGTAGGTAAGTAGCAGCTTGTCCGTCAAACACCAATATCGATCCGTCCGCCAAAGGTTTACCGGCAAGATAGGCAGCATCATTCACCAAGTATCGGGCGGCAAAGTTATCTGCTCCGTTTACAATTACGTCGTAATTTGGCACTATATCCATAGCATTTGAGGAATTAAGCGCAGTCTCATGAATTTCTATATTCAGGTCTGGATTATGTGCCATAAGAGTTTCTTTAGCGGAGACGACCTTCGGACGTCCCACATCGCTGTCCGAGTGGAGTATTTGACGCTGAAGGTTAGTTACATCCACATCATCAAAGTCTACCAGTCCGATTGTACCTACACCAGCGACAGCCAAATATAGAGCAACCGGCGACCCCAAACCACCTGCGCCAACAACCAGCACACGAGCATTGAGTAAGTTTCGTTGTCCCTTACTCCCAACGTTCGGCATAATTATATGACGTGAGTACCGCTTCACCTGTTGCGGAGTGAGCAAGCGGGTGGTTGATCCGTTAATCATGGAATTTTCTCCAAATCCTCTCGACATCTAGCATCGGTTCTCTCAGTTTTTAAGGTCATTCGTAGAAAAAGTTACCTCTGTCGCCACTCCACCGAGCTTTTTCTGTTTAGCAGCCAAGTCGTATATGCTCACACGCGAAAGATGGTTTATTAGCATTTTCTCAATATCTCCCCACATATTTTGCTGTGAACAGTTACCCGAGAGCATACAGTCGTAAGCCTCATCCACGCAGTCCACCGGTGCCAGTGAATGATCTAAAGCAGATACAACATCTGCTACCGATATCTTGTCGGCTGGGCGCCCGAGTTGATGCCCACCCGCAGGGCCTCTGCGAGAGTGTAGAAATCCAAGTCTGTGAAGTTGTGCGACTATTCTCAGCAAATAAGCCTCTGGTATATGTTGAGCCTGAGCTATTTCTGCCGTAGGCGAATAAAACCCGCCAGGTTGGAGCGCAAGGTGGACGAGTGTCCTTACTCCGTAATCTACTTTCATAGGTATAAGCATTGTATCCGCCTGTAAATCAACTTTAACAGCTGTTCACCTAAAACACTTTATAGTCTATTTTACAACAAAGGTAGTGACGTCAGCTTAGATTTATCGTCGGACGGCGCATATAAAAGAACTACAAAACTAAAACGGACGCCTACAGTTTCAATTATCGGAATCTATATGCATCTTTGGTGAGTTCTAGCTAAGTCTCATTATATGGAGGGCTGGTTGCTTTACTACAGACCACTGATCAAGGAAACAAAAGGCTTACAGTTTTACCGGTCTGCCAGCTTTCAGTAACGGCATCTGTCCATTGCATGTAGCGAAAGCCGTCTGAGAAGCTAGTACGCGTAACTTCCTCAATACCGCGAATGGCATTAATGAACTCCTCCTCAACACGCCAATATCCTACGTCTTCAGATAACGGCTCAACAACCTTCATATCAATGTCGCCCGCTCTTCCAGCGGTTATACTCAGGTTAGGGGCGCCAGGATCTGTGAAATCTGTAGCTTGAACCCGTATAGTCCCTTTGGAACCATGAAGCCACACATCCGCGGAAGGCGCAAATCCCGCAACTGCAGTTACCGCCATATTCATAACGCCGCCGCAAGCCATATTGCACAATATATCCACGTGATCGGGGATGGATATGCTCTGGCGAGTTCCATCAGAGTCCTTCCGAAACTTAATTACTGTTTGAGCGTTGGCTAATACGGAGTTTGCTGGCCCTATCCAACGCATAATAGCCTCGTACCATATACCCATCGTCATAATGTTGTTACCGGAGAATTCGCGATTGTGCCGCCAGTGGAACGGTAAGGACTGATCAGGGAACCCTCCAGAACCGACCAATATCCGCGCATTAACCAACTCTCCTAGAAAATCGTTGCTTATCATCTTCATTACCGTCTTATCCACTGACAACGTATGCGGTGCAGGAACTACCTGACACGTCAGCTCGGGGTTGTCTCTTGAAGTTTCTAGCATTTCAAGAGCTTCCTGCGAGTTCATTGCCATCCGCGCCTCGCACAAGACGTGTTTTCCCTCATCCAGCGCGGCGGTTGTGACTGTCGCATGCATGTAGGGCCAGGTCCCTATGCAAACAGCGTCTATCTCCTCATCCTCCACAATTTCCATCCAGTCTCGGCAGGGATTCGGAATATTTAACGCGTCAGCGGCGCGCTGGCTGGATTCATAAGACCTATTGGCCACGGCGACTATCTCCACGTCGCCTTGCTTACGGAAACCGGGCACATGCTTGGAAAAAGTATTAGCACCCGCTCCTATAAGACCGACCTTTATAACGTCAGACACAAAGCCCTCCTATAGAGTTTATGTAGATAGAAACAAAGCTCTACTAACCTTGGATCGCAACGTGCTGAACACTCAACCAACGACCTACTTAAGGACAGTAAAGGTTAAATACATAATATAAGCTAGAATTATCTTAATGTCCAGCAACCTACCCACTCCATCTTCAATAAAACCAGTATCAGACGCGCTTATAGTGCATTGGTCTAACGGCAAGTGTTCCATTTATGCTTACAAAAGGCTTAGATTACTGTGCCCCTGCGCCTCCTGTGTGGACGAGATAACGGGAGAGGTAAAAGTAATTGAACGAACAGTCCCAGATGATGTAGTAATTGCAGACTACTTTGAGGTGGGGAGGTATGCCTTGCAGTTCTTATGGTCAGACGGACACGAAACAGGTATATATCCCTACCGAATGCTCTTAAAATTGGCGGAGGTTGATGAAACAAAAGCGAACGAACTTGAATAGTATGAAGGCAATAGTGCTTACCTACGATCCTCTTCATCCTGTAACGGATCACATGATCTTCAAGTACAATCAGCTATGGCCCAATCATCCTTTTGTGTTCCAAATACCGTATCAGTCGAGAAAAACCTTTGCCTCACCTCATGCCAAGAGTGCCAACAGAGAATATATAAAGTGCCCAAGACCTATAACGCAAACCGTTCTGAAGCTGCTAGAGGACATAGAGCCGGAGGAATGGGTTTACTGGTGTATGGACGACTGGTACCCAATAAAAATTAATGTCCGAAGGATGGAATACATAGTCAATTGGCTGCAAAACGATGATCCCCCTCACATAGATTGGATATCTGTATTTGCACGTTTCGGTCCTGGTGTCAGAGAGTACGACAAATTAGTTTGCCGCGAAAAACAGATACAAGATCCTGCAGGAGAAACCTACTTTCAAATAGTAGCTTCGGGTGATTTCTGGAGAGACCAATTTATGCGGGCGAAGACTCTCAGGGATATGTTTCTTAAGACCAGAGACTTTGCTGATCCACAAGACGGCAGACTGTTCCACGAGAACATCCCACTACCGGATTGGGTTCAGGGAAGGAGATTCCTTTCTTCAGAGAACCTAGTACTCTTTTACGAGAGCACTATGCGGGGTGCTACTGGACCGTTCGGTTTGATAAACAGCACATGCATGACCGATGATTTTTACCGTAGTGTAGTAAAACATGGTCTAAAATTGCCTACTATCCCTAGGTTGTCCAACCTTGACGCGGACAACAGACCAAGAATTTATAAACAGATAAGAAGAACAAGGGTGGCCTACTTGATGATAAAGCATAAGATACGCTCCTTCTTCTCTAAATTTGCCGGAGAGTAATCGTTCCAAAATCCAGCTCTACAAACGATATCCACCCATGTGGATAACGCGATCCATCCGCCACTAGAGACGCGGGTTAGAACTGAGGAACCGTGGTTTCTTTTCTTTTCTGCGACGATTCGACAGCGAACGTCAACCGATCACCATCGGAATCTATAGTTACCAAATATCCTTCGCCTAACTCTCCCGAGAGGATAAGTCTGGAAAGTTCATTCTCAATGTGACGCTGTATGGATCGTTTCAGCGGACGCGCTCCATACATACGGTCGTAGCCATCATTAGCAAGCCACTCTGCTGCTGCACGGGTAAGTCTTATCTTGAAACCCGATTCCGCTATTCTTAACTCAAGTTCTCCTACAAGCTTATCTACTATCCTTAGCACCTCCTCCTTAGACAGAGGATCGAATATCACCGTCTCGTCTATCCTGTTGAGGAACTCCGGACGGAAAAAGGACTTAAGCCTATCTTCTATATGCCGTCTGGTCTCCGCCTTAGCAGATTCGCTCTCTTCGTTATGTGCATCACTCTCGTTAGAAAAACCTAATCCATGCTTAGCTACTAGGTCAGATCCCAAGTTGGAAGTCATAATTACTACAGTGTTCTGGAAATCTATTGTCCGTCCCTGTCCGTCCGTCAATCTTCCGTCGTCAAGTAGTTGCAGCAGAGTATTGAAAACCTCTGGATGTGCCTTTTCTATCTCATCAAAAAGCACTACGCTAAAAGGACGTCTTCTGACTGCCTCAGTAAGCTGTCCTCCCTCGCCGTATCCCACATATCCAGGCGGCGCGCCTATAAGACGCGAGACAGTATGCCGTTCCTGATACTCGGACATGTCGAGGCGCACGATGTTATCCTCGTCGTCAAACAAAAATTCGGCGAGAGCGCGTGCAAGTTCAGTCTTACCTACCCCTGTGGGACCTAGAAATATGAAAGATCCTATAGGTCTCTTTGGGTCTTTCAAACCTGCCCGTGCCCTCCTTACTGCGTCCGCAATCGCCTTTACGGCCTCCGAGTGTCCTATAACTCTTTTATGCAGACGCTCTTCAAGATGCAACATGCGCCCTCGTTCGCCTTCCACGAGTCGAGCAATGGGTATACCTGTACGTTCTGCTATGAGCTCAGCGATGTCTTCTTCAGACACTAAGAACGACAGCTTATTTTCAGCGGCAAGCTCAGCGCGTTGTTTACCAGTTTTCCCGTTCAAGCGTAGACGTTCGGCTTTGATATTGGCAGCTCTCTCATAATCGCCTCGTCCCTGTGCAGCGTCTTCCTCCCTGATCATCAGAGCTAGACGGCCCTCTTGCTCCTTCAGGTCTGACGGTATATTCTGATTTTGAATGCGCACCTTCGCACAGGCTTCGTCTATCAAGTCTATGGCCTTGTCGGGTAACTGTCTGCCAGATATGTAGCGTCCACTGAGCCTTACGGCAGCCGTTAAAGCCTCGTCCGATATCTTCAAGCCGTGATGTTCTTCATACTTGGGCCTAAGTATCTTCAACATCTCTACAGCGGTATCTATGTTTGGTTCCTCTATCCATATGGGTGAGAAACGCCTCTCCAATGCTGGGTCCGACTCTATATATTTACGATACTCGCTCGGCGTAGTGGCACCTATAGCTTGCATCTCACCTCTGGCGAGAGACGGTTTCAGTATATTGGAAGCATCCAAAGAACCTTCCGCTGCACCGGCCCCGACCACTGTGTGGATTTCATCTATAAACAACACAATCTCTCCGGAAGCCTGCCGGATTTCATCTATGACGGCTTTGAGACGTTCCTCAAATTCGCCGCGGAACTTTGCGCCGGCGACGAGTGACGTCATCTGCAAAGATAAAACGCGACGTCCTATCAAGGAATTGGGCACGTCTCCATCAATTATCCTCTGTGCAAGTCCCTCAGCTATGGCGGTCTTGCCGACTCCAGCGTCTCCTATCATCACCGGGTTATTCTTCGTCCGGCGGGTCAAGGTTTGGATAGTTCGCCGCATCTCAATGTCGCGTCCCACGACGGGATCAAGCTTGCCTTGCTTCGCCAAACGAGTCAGGTCTATGCTGTATCTCTCCAGAGCCTGATATTTTCCTTCTGCTCTTGGGTCTGTAACGCGTGCAGAACCACGTACCTCCCGCATAGCTTGATAAATACGCTCGCGCGTTATATTGTGGTCTTTAAATATCTTAGAAACGTCGCCAGATGTCTCTTCAGTTAATGCCAACAGTAGGTGGTCGGTAGTTACATATGAATCCGCCAGCCGTTCGGCCTCCTTATTTGCCCTGTCAAGAGTGGCTTGAATCCTTGGGGTAGCGAATATCCTACCTACGGAAGAAGAATCTTGGGATTTCGGCGCAGCGGCCAGATAGTCCTCCATCTCAGTCAGCAAGACTTTAGGATCGATATTCATCTTTTCCAATATCTGCTTGGGTGTCCCGTCTTTTTCCTTCAAAGACAAAATACCCGTAAACAAGTGCTCCACGTCCCATTGGGAATGTCTATACTCTAAGACCATTTGTTGAGATAGGCGCAGGGCTTCCTGTGCCATTTCTGTATAGTCTTCCCATTTGAAAACCATATGTCTGATTTCTCCTGTTTATACTAGTCTCTAATACCTACCCGCCATCCGATAGACGATCTTCCATAGTTGCGTGCAAAGCAGCTATAGTCTCTTCCAGTTCCTCAATCCTGTGAACCAGACGTATCATAACCTCTACGCCGGCCCTGTTTAGTCCGAGTGTGTCAATCCATTCCTTTATCTTACGTATTCGCTCTATATCGGCGAAGGAATAGTATCTGGTGCCTCTTTCGGATCGCCTAGGTGTTATAAACCCCCATTGTTCATAGTTACGCAGGGTGTGCTGGTGTGCACCTACCACACGTGCCACTACACCTATAGCGAAAAGTGGTTCATCGCGTCCATAGCTCATGATGTTACTCCTTCGCCTTCTTCCTTGCGCGGTTATCATTCTCAGGCGTGCGCATCCTTCGGAAAAGGGAGCGGTCTTCTTTAGACAATGGAACCGGGAGTTGCACCTTAATTATGGCAAACAGATCACCTCGCCCATCTCCCGAACGACGCGACATACCCTTTCCTCGAAGACGAAATGATGCTCCATTTTGGGTGTCTGCCGGTATTCTCAATACGACTTCTCCATCCATAGTACACACTTTTGTTTCTCCCCCTAAAAGCGCAGTCAAAAGGGGAATTTCAAGCTCTATACTCAGATCATCCCCTCGCCGCGTGAAGCTCTTATCCGGTAGTACGTTTATACGTAGTACTACCTCCACCCCTTTAGGACGAAACGTCATCCGGTCTCCATCTTTTATGCCTGAAGGTATTGAGACCTCTATGTTCGACATCCCTGACGGCAGATCAACGGATAGGCGGCGCGACGTTCCATAAAAGGCCTCTTGTAAAGATATATCAACATCAGCTTCCACTTTCCTTGCAGAAGAACCATAAGAATTATTGCCGCCGAATGAACCAAAAAGATCGCCGACCGAAAAATTCTGCCTTCCTAGAATGTCACCTATATCAAAATTAACCCCAGATCTCCCGACACCACCACCCCCGCCAAAATCCCCAAGGTTATCCGCGTGTTTCCAATCTTCCCCGAACTGGTCATACTTTTTCCGCCGCTCTGGATCTCCGAGCACGTCGTAAGCAGCATTAACCTTTTTGAATTTTTCTTGAGATTCCTTATCACCCTTGTTAACATCTGGGTGAAGTTGACGTGCTAAGCGACGGTAAGCAGACTTTATGTCGCCCTCCGAGGCATTCCTGGATATTCCGAGTATATTGTAATAGTTTTCCATGCTCTGTTGTTGAGGCTTCTTTTTTCGGCTGTCCTCGGTTAGATTTCAAGGTTAAGTTCGCCTTATCCGACTTACAGCTCTTTATACCTTAAGCTTAACATATTTTATCTTACATAAAAATTTATTTGACAACTCCTTATAAGATTATTTATACTAAATATGTAAGCTTTGCCTGATTATGCTACGAGACAGTCTCAGAGCGGTTGACAGGCACAGAACAAAAAGAAAGGAAAGAGTAATGACTCTTGAAAGATTTAACCCACTTACAGAATTCGGCAAGTTTTTTGGCGTTCCTCCAAGGTTCATACAGGCATTGGAAATGCCTGAGAGCTGGAATATACCGCTTGACGTAGACGTGAATACCGAGGATATAATCGTAACAGCCTCTCTGCCTGGAGTAAAGGCGGAAAATATAGACGCAACGGTTGAAGACGGCGTCTTGACGATAAAAGCCAAAAAAGAAGAGAGGAAAGAGGAAAATTTCGGAGGACGCGCACTCAGAGAAATCCGCACAGGTTTATTTCACAGGTCCATTCACCTGCCAGACAACGTAAAGATAGAAGAAGTAACTTCGACCTACAAAGACGGTATTCTGAAGATAATCTTGCCGAAAGAGGATGCTGTAAAACCCAAGAAGATATCTATAAGCTGAGGATACGGAGGGTTACAGGTTATAAGGTTCAAACACCTAAAGGATGCAAGGGCGGGACTGGTTGTAACCAGTCCCGCCCTTTTCGTTGTAAGCATTTTAAATTCTTCTATAGCTTCGCGTGCTGTGTTAGAATTATCGCTTTCGTTGTTCGCTCTTCATATGTAAAGTATGATCAGATTTTTTGAATCAAATGTATATACTTATGAATCGTACCTGCGAGGAAAGATTTTATGGCGAACAGAAGACACTCTTCTTAAAAATCTTGCCCATAACGCAAGACCTTGTCCAGTTAAATTCTTATAAATAGTATCATCACTTGAACGAGCCTTCCCGAGAATAGTCAAAGTGTCAGGTATAGGAAAATCGTTGTCTACCAAGCTTTTATAAAACGTTGGATACATAATACTATTCTTGCCAGTCCATTTATTATTTTCCGTGGCTCTGAAAGAAGTTTCAACAAGCTCTATAATAGGATCACTAATGATATAACGTTTATGTACAGAATGATCCACGCTATCTAAAGGTAGAGTTATATCACCAGTATAAAACATATCCTTGTTTACAGTAAGAATTCTTTTGAAGTTTCTCACCCTTATAAAACAATGATACCAAAAGCCACCTTTAGCGGTATCACATAGATAGTAATTATTCCTATATGAATCTTGCAGATTTATGTCAGAATGTATAAATTTATCTAAGTTCTTAAATTGCAATCGATTAAGAGATATCCAGCCTACGTGATTTGGTTTAAGATTTTGAAGGAGTTTTACAGTAGCCTCTATTCTAGGGACGTCAATAAATAGAGGATAGTAATCATCTATACACCAATAGACCCATTCGTCTAAATCTAATCCTTCTAGCAACTTGAAAATCGTTGCAGTTACAAATTTTGGGCTTTTAATATACTCTACACTTTTCTCATTTCTAAGAGGATGTTCAAATACTTTAGCAGATTGATACGGTACTCGGAAAGTAAACGGATGACTCGGCCAAAGCTCATCATATTTGTATATCATATGATCTACCACTACACGGCGAGCATCATATGTTAGAACTATCGCTTTCATAATGCCAACCTCCTTAGGCTATGTCTAATAAATCTTGCAACAAAGTAAGGAATACTTACATTATTTATGTATGAATGCGAATTTTGCGACATATAAAAGACAGGTTTCTTAAAAATTCCATCCATAATACAAAGCCTCGTCCAATTAAATCCTTATAAATAGTATCATCACTTGAACGGCCCCCTCCTGGAATAGCTAAAGTGTCGGGTATAAGAAAATCGTTGTCCATAAGGCTTTCATAAAGCTCTGGACATATAACACTACTTTTACCAGTATATTTATTATTCTTTCTGCTTCTGAAGGTAGCTTCAGATAAGTGCAAAATATAGTCATGTGCACAATAACGTTTATCTGAAATAAGAAAAGCCTTAGATGCGCCATTTTCAAGCGTATTTACGGCAAAAATCCTCCTTGCAGTGAAAAATACTTCTGTCAAACTTTTTACTCTCATAAAAGAATGCTGCCAAAATAGGAAATTATGAGGATAAGTACGCAGATAATAATTGTTGCCATTATAACCTTCTAGAATTACATTGGAATGTACAGTCTCTCTAGAAATCTCAATATCTTTAGGTCTGGCTATAGATATCCAGTCCGCTTGACTTGGGTTAACATTTTTAAGAAATTTCAGAGTAGATTCTATTTTAGGTACATCAATCATTGTAGGGTAGTAATCATCTATACACCAATATATCCACTCATCCGGATCTAATCCTTCTAATAGTGTAAGAATTGTGGCTGTTATATATCTAGAACTTTTAATATACTCTACATTTTTCTCATTTCTAAGAGGACATTCAAGTATCTTAGAAGATTGATACGGCACTCGGAAAGTAAATGGATGACTCGGCCAAAGCTCATCATACTTGTATATCATATGATCTACCACTACACGGCGAGCATCATATGTTAGAACTATCGCTTTCATTATTCAATCTTCATATGTAAAGTATGATCAGATTTTTCTGAATCAAAGTGTATATACTTATGAATCGTACCTGCGAGGAAAGATTTTATGGCGAACAGAAGACACTACTCTTAAAAATCTTGCCCATAACGCAAGACCTTGTCCAGTTAAATTCTTATAAATAGTATCATCACTTGAACGAGCCTTCCCGAGAATAGTCAAAGTGTCAGGTATAGGAAAATCGTTGTCTACCAAGCTTTTATAAAACGTTGGATACATAATACTATTCTTGCCAGTCCATTTATTATTTTTCCTAGCTCTGAAAGAAGTTTCAACAAGCTCTATAATAGGATCACTAATGATATAACGTTTATGTACAGAATGATCCACGCTATCTAAAGGTAGATCATCAATATAAAGCATATCCTTGTTTGTAATAAGAATTCTTTTGAAGTTTCTCACCCTTATAAAACAATGATACCAAAAGCCACCTTTAGGGGTATCACATAGATAGTAATTATTCCTATATGAATCTTGCAGATTTATGTCAGAATGTATAAATTTATCTAAGTTCTTAAATTGCAATCGATTAAGAGATATCCAGCCTACGTGATTTGGTTTAAGATTTTGAAGGAATTTTACAGTAGCCTCTATTCTAGGGACGTCAATAAATAGAGGATAGTAATCATCTATACACCAATAGATCCATTCGTCTAAATCTAATCCTTCTAGCAACTTGAAAATCGTTGCAGTTACAAATTTTGGGCTTTTAATATACTCTACACTTTTCTCATTTCTAAGAGGATGTTCAAATACTTTAGCAGATTGATACGGCACTCGGAAAGTAAACGGATGACTCGGCCAAAGCTCATCATACTTGTATATCATATGATCTACCACTACACGGCGAGCATCATATGTTAGAACTATCGCTTTCATTATTCAATCTTCACAGGGGCCACTTGGTCAAATTTCAGTACGCTATGTATACACAACTACAATAAAGGTTCTTGCCCAAGCGTCTTTTTATCCGTTTGTAGATAAGATTCCGCTCTTATATGCTTTGCTCCCTTAATAGTAGCACGCCTACCCTTAGAGGTGCGAACCAGAAATCCTATCTTCAGCAGAAAGGGTTCTACTACATCTGCGAGAGTGTGAGACTCTTCATTCACAGTAGCAGCAAGTGCTTCTAAGCCTGCGGGACCACCATTATAATTTTTGCAGAGGGTAGTCAGATAAAGTCTGTCAAGCCTGTCAAGACCATGCGAGTCTATCCCTTCCATCTGAAGTGCTCCGGCTGCAGTTTTCTCGTCTATCTGCCCATCGCTTTTGACTTGAGAGTAGTCTCTAACCCTGCGTAAGAGTCTGTTAGCTATGCGGGGAGTAGCTCGCGATCGACGCGCTATCTCTAGGGCTCCCGCAGAACGTATCTTAACGTCCAGTATTTCGGCAGAACGCTTGATTATGGCAGAAAGTTCCTTATCTGAGTAAAAATCCAAGTGATATTGAAGTCCAAAGCGTTCTCGTAATGGAGCACTCAACATCCCTGCACGAGTGGTTGAACCTACTAAAGTGAAACGTTGAAGCGGTAGGTTTATTGTCCTAGCGAATGCGCCTGTTCCCGTTACAAAATCTACCCTGAAATCCTCCATTGCTGAATACAGATACTCTTCAACTGAACTGGATAACCTGTGTATCTCGTCTATAAACAGGATTTCGGACTCAGCTAGGTTAGAGAGCAACCCAACCACGTCAGCAGGTCTTTCAAGGGCGGGGCCGGAGGTATGAACTATCCGGGAGTCCATCTCTCGTGCAATGATATGAGCTAATGTCGTCTTCCCCAGTCCAGGAGGACCGAAAAAGAGCGTATGATCCAGGGCTTCCTTTCTATCACGAGCCGCCTTTACGGCAACCGATAGGCTATCCACCACCCTGGACTGTCCAGTGTACTCGTCAAAGCTTTTCGGTCGCAGCACAGCCGTTGCCGTATCTTGATCGAAAGTTCCAACGTAACCCTGTGCATCTCCTTCCACCACTCTCAGACTCTGATCAAACTCTTTTCCCATGGGCATTCGAAACTAGCCTACCTTGATTACAATTACAAAATCGTTGTAAATCACACATTTACTGACATGAAGAGTCATGGGGGATACACTTAATAATTAACTTTTTTGACTCGCCTGAGCTCTAAACACCTCGCGCAAAAGGGTTTGAATATCCGCCGCCGCTTTATTCTTGGACGCTTCTATCACGGACTGACGAGCCTCTGCGTTTTTGTATCCAAGAGTTACAAGCCCTGCTACTGCCGCTAGCTGGATCTCCGAAAGCACTACATGGGCTCCCGGATGGACATCAACGGCTGCAGGAAATGCGAGCGCCGATACCTTACCCTTGAGCGTTGCTATAATTTTCTGAGCAGCTCGCGCCCCTATACCTGGAAGCTGCACCAACGTTGCTGCGTCTTCCGTTTCTATAGCTTGGGCTATTGTTGACGGGGGCACTGCTAACGCTGAAGCGGCCTTCATAGGACCTATGCCTTCTACCTCTATCATTTTTTCAAAAAACTCTCTCTCCGCGGCATTGAGGAATCCTACTAAACTGGGACGCGGCTGTCGGTCGGTAACATGATAATAAACCTCAAATTCGGCCAGAGACCCAGAGTCCATACCATCTGCAACAATCGTTTCATACACGTACGCGGGCAAATACACTTCGTACCCTACGAATCCGGCTATCAATACCACCCGCGGCGGATGGGGAGAGAGAGTATGTATTACGCCTTTCAAGAAACCTATCACTGAATGGTTTCCCCTAAATTTTTTGTCGCCGGCGCGGATGTACGAAGGAAATGGCATATAGCAAGAGACAGAGCATCAGATATATGCTCGTTTTTTGTAGTCTGAAGGATCCCAAATCGTGCCGATACAGCGTCTATAACCTGTTGCTTGTCAGCTCTGCCGAAACCAGTAACTGCTCGTTTAGCCTCTGTGGGCTGATAATTGAAAACCTTTATGCCGTTTTGCGCGGCCGCCATGATGGTTACCCCTCGGGCATGTCCCATGAGTATAGCCACGCGTACGAAACGCGGCCGCGAATGCAACTCCTCTATTGCCATCTCCGAAGGTCGGAGGCGGTGGATAATTTCGCTCATACAGCTAAATATCTCAAGCAACCGGTCTGGTAAAGCTATATTGCTGAGAGTTGTGATCACACCCCCTTCAACTATTCTCAATAAGCCGTCTTCGTTATCAATAACTGCGTAACCCGTGTTGGAGAGCCCCGGATCTACGCCTAAAATCCTCATGGCAAACTTGAATGCAGACAGCGGGAATTTGTCGCAAAACAAGGCTGATGTTGCTCTTTCTCAAATTCCTCCAGAACATTTGGCGTCTGCTGTCGTTTCATCATCATGATATCAACAAGTGATACGTCAATACATATAGGCAGGCAGGGCATTAAAAAAACGAAATTGCTATGAGGCTTTGAGCAAACTATCGGGAGCTTAGGATTTTTCAGAATTAACGATCAGGGAAGATTCATAATTTCTACTGGTTTTACATCATCGGCCGGCTCAAATCCAAATATGCGTCCATAGAAATACAACTCTGCCTCCAATGAAAGACGGACGGTTTCTTCTTTGCGGAAGCCATGTTGTTCACCTTCAAATAAGATATATGCATAAGGAAGTTTTAAACGCTCAAGTGATGCCGCCATTCGCTCGGCCTGCTCTGGCGGGACGATTTTATCCTCGTCTCCTTGAAACAGTATTACGGGACAAGACAGTCTATCTGAAAATCGTATCGGCGAACGCTCCTTATAAACGCATGCTCCTGATGGATAAGGCGCAATAAGCTTATCTAGATATCTCGATTCAAACTTGTGAGTTTTAAGTGCAAGCGCCTCTGTATCGGCAACACCATAATAGGAGGCCCCCGCTGCAAAGTATGAATGGAAGACCAATGCACATAGAGTAGTGTAACCCCCCGCGCTCCCACCGCGGATCGCTACCCGGGTGCCATCTACGTCACCCCTACCTGTCAGGAATTGAGCGGCAGCTATACAGTCATTCACATCATAAATACCCCAATTACCTCTCAAAGAGTTCCTGTAAGTCCTACCGTAACCGCTTGACCCACGGTAATTAACATCAACAACGGCGAAGCCTCTACTAGTCCAAAACTGGATGGCTTCATTGAAAGAGCTGCCAGAGGCGCTAGTCGGCCCTCCATGGCTTATGACTATCAATGGAGGTTTCTCACCGGGTAATGGTTTGAAATTTTGGCTAGCAGGTCTGTAAAAGAAAGCCCAAGCATCGGCGGATTCCGAAGTGGGAAACTTTATGATCTCGGCGTAGGAAACATCGTGAGTAGCCAAGGGGGAGTTTGCAGGCTTCTTCAGTGTTTTGGCCTCCTTCGCGTTGAAGTCGTATGAAGCTACCTCGGAGCCCTTATTGATACCCGTACCGATAAAGTAAGCCGAACCGCCTTCGCCGCGGAGGTATGCAATTTCTGTATAGGAAGATGGTATTTCAACGAATTCTACTCCATCCCCAACATCCTCATCGTTTCGCAGGACTCCCAAAGAAGCACTACTTCCGCCTTTTATAGGAGCAGCGATCACTGAACCATCAGACAGAAAGCTGTACCTTGACATACCAAACACCCAGGCTGGTTCAGCCCATTCAAGCCGGGAAGGAAAAACTGGAACTTGCACACATTTCTCCCAGCGGTATAAATTCCACCAGCCGGTCTTATCGGAGACAAAATAAAGTGTCCCATCCGGATGCCACTCAGGTTGGATTACACTTTCTGCACTATTACCAGTACCAGCGACCTTTGTCGGGGTTGATATAGTGCCTTCCGCACTCAAGTCGCCCACCCAAAGTTCCGTGCTGTCCCACGGCATATTTGGGTGATTCCATGTTAGCCAAGCCAAACGTCTCCCATCCGGTGACACACGCGGTGACGAGAAGAAATCCCTTCCAGAAACAATCGAGCGAATATCTGCTGAACCATCGGCGGCGAGTGTTACTAAGTCATTAGATGGTTCCTTAGAACCTTTATCCCAACTCTCTCGTATGCAGAAGACCATGCTTCCGTCCGGAGAAACTTCAAAGTCTGCGTAGTAGCTTCTGATCCCTGGCACCGTGTCGGATGAAATAGGAATCGGCTCCTCTGAGGGAGCCTGACGGTATATACGAGAATCTTCCCAATTGGAAAAGAATATCGTCTTCCCATGCACTGCAAAAGCTCCTCCGCCGTATTCATGGACGGCCGTGCGCACGTTAAATCCGCTCGGTGTAATATCCCTGACGCCGCATTCTAGACAGTATTTCACTACTACGCATCTACCGCATTCGTTGGGTCGCCCCTCTATCCAATATACTTCGCCGTCCTGAACGCGCACATCAGAGAGACGCAGTCCTCCCTGTGCAATAGCGGTAGCATGTAGAGGTGAAGTCCAAGACCCACATGAGGCTGCCCGCTTGGAGTACATTGTCATAATCCTCCCTGTTCTATTCTTGTGAACAGAATCACTGGAACTTGTACAGAACACAACTACGTTAAGACTGATATGAGGAATTCTGACATCATGAAAAAGAGCTTATCTCCATGTAACCCGATACAGCAAGCTTCAACAATATAATATACAAGATAACGTACAAGTCCATTTATACCCAAAAGCTTGAATGCTCATCGACCCTAAACATTTTTCAGCCCCACTTTTCAAAAAAGCACAGATGACGGTGCGTTCTCTAAGAAGCGCCGGACATGTTGCGTTTATGGTGGGTGGGTGCGTGAGAGACATGCTCTACAGACGCGATATAGAAGAGTTTGACATAGCAACAAGCGCGACACCAGAAGAAATTAGGCAGTTATTCCCCCGCACAGTCGCAGTAGGAGAGAGCTTCGGCGTGATGATTGTGCTTGAGGAAGACAACAGTTTTGAGGTTGCTACTTTCCGTAAGGATCTCCGTTATAAAGACGGGAGACATCCTGAATCGGTTCTATACGGAGCGGATGAGAGGGAAGACGTGGAAAGAAGAGACTTTACAATAAATGGGCTTCTAATGGATCCTGAAAGCAAGGAGATCATTGACTACGTAGGGGGTAGGCAAGACCTGAAAAACCAAATAGTGAGAACTATTGGAGACCCAGAAAAGAGGTTCGGAGAAGATAGATTGAGAATGATGCGGGCTGTCCGATTCGCGGCGTACATGGATTTTGAGATTGAGGCACGCACCTTTGAGACTATAAAAGAGAACTCACAGTTCATAAAAGAGGTAAGTGCCGAGAGAATACGAGACGAGCTTGTTAAGATTCTTACGCGTGCCAATTCCGGGCGCGGACTTGCTCTTCTCAGAGAGACAGGTATCCTTACGCACGTTCTGCCTGAAGTAGAAGCTATGACGGGAGTTGAGCAACCCCCAGAGTTTCATCCAGAAGGAGATGTATTCATCCATACGCGAATATCTTTAGAAAAACTGGAAGAAAACGTTCCCTATCGATCAGACGAGCTCACAATAGGTATGCTACTACACGACGTCGGCAAGCCACCTACATTTGAAATAAGCGACCGGATCAGGTTCAATTCACATGATACTGTAGGTGCTTCAATAGCAGAAAGGATATGCCGCCGCCTAAGATTCTCAAACAAGCAGGTTGAGAGAATATCGGAACTTGTGCGTCACCACATGAAGTTTCAGTATGTGTTTGCCATGAGAAAAAGCACTCTCAAAAAGTTCATGGCTATGCCTCATTTTGATGAACATCTTGCGCTCCACCTTGCTGATTGTCTTGCAAGCCATGAAAAGACCGACGCCTACGATTTTGTGAAGTTAAAACTCAAGGAGTTCGGCACCGGGGAAATCAAGCCTGCCCCTCTGATTACTGGACACGACTTGATAGCAATGGGCTTTGAACCAGGGCCTCTCTTCTCCGAAATTCTGACGGCCGTGGAGATAGAACAGCTGGAAAGCCGTCTTGTAAATAAAGAAGCAGCTGTTGAGTTTGTGAAGGGGAAATACTCAATAAGCTGATAGTCAAGAGACATTATCCGTTAGGGAGCAGACGCGCGCGCTTAAGACCTCTAGCAAAAGCAACAAATACAGATAAAACAGTCTATGTTTGTTGCGCTGGTATCTTGGAGGAGGATTTTGATCTCCGCTTACGTTTGAGCGCCGCATGACCGTTTCTCAATTCAGAGTTCTCCATGCCTGCCATCAATCCACCGGGAACGACATGCGAGTATTTCGCTAGATATTGACCTGTGAGGGAATGATCTATTGAGGCGATGAACTCCGGCTCTCCTTCTACCACTATTTTACCTCCTTTGTCACCAGCACCCGGCCCCATGTCTATTATCCAGTCGGCATTCTTAATAAAATCTAAATGATGCTCTATGAGTACGACGGTATTGCCTGCGTCAGTAAGCCTGTGCAGTACGTCAACAAGTTTGGCGCAATCATCAAATGAAAGACCGCTCGTTGGTTCATCCAATATGTAAAGGGTCTTACCGGTAGCACGCCTTGAAAGTTCTGCCGACAGCTTTATACGTTGTGCCTCACCGCCAGATAAAGTCGTAGCCGGCTGACCCAATTTCAAGTACCCCAGTCCCACATCTGAAAGTGTAGTAAGTTTATTCTTTATAGACGGGATATTCTGAAATACGTTAAGGGCTTCTGTTACCGTAGTATTCAGGACAGTAGATATAGATATACCTTTAAAAAGTATCTCCAGAGCTTCTCTATTGTATCTGGCGCCCCTGCAGGTATCACAAGGTACCGTTACGTCCGGCAGAAATTGCATCTCTATCTGAACAAGACCGGCACCGGAGCAAGCCTCGCATCGGCCTCCCTTTACATTGAATGAAAACCTTCCGGGCTTGTATCCTCTAGCTTTGGCCTCTGGCATAGAAGCGAACAACTCCCGTATGGGAGTGAAGAGGCCCGTATACGTAGCCGGATTTGATCTGGGGGTGCGTCCGATGGGCGACTGGTCTATGTTTATAACCTTGTCTAAATTCCCAGCTCCTGAAATTCCCTGATGCTGGCCTGGCCTGGTTTTTGATTTATAGAAGTGCCTCATCAAGGCTTTGCTCAGTATATCGTTGACAAGTGTGCTTTTACCCGATCCAGATACGCCCGTCACGCATACTAGTCGCCCCAACGGAAATTCGACATCTATTCGTTTCAGATTGTTCTGGGCGGCCTTTTTTATAAGGATGCTTCCTTTATTGACGTTTCTCCTCTGCTTTGGGGTTTCAATCTTCTTTCTTCCACTCAGATATGCACCCGTCAGTGAAGCCTCTTCCGCTATGATATCTTCCATCTTGCCTTGAGCTATAACCTTTCCGCCGTTCACTCCTGCGCCAGGACCTAAGTCCACTATGTGATCTGCTGCACGCATAACCGCCTCATCATGTTCTACGATTATGACCGTATTCCCCACGTCGCGTAGGCTTTCTAAAGTACGTATCAGACGGGCATTGTCTGCAGGATGCAATCCTATGGAAGGTTCGTCGCACACATAAAGAACACCCATCAACCCCGACCCTATTTGCGTAGCAAGTCTTATGCGCTGGCCCTCACCTCCCGAAAGCGTGGCAGCAGTGCGATCTAACGTCAGGTAATCTAGCCCGACTCTCTGCAAAAATCCCAGGCGTGCCTCTACCTCTTTCAGAATTTGGGACGATATCATCGACTCTCGTTCTGTCATGCTTTCTGCCGCGATGGCACCATCTTGATGTTTGCCCGTCCGACAGGTCAATGTCCACTCCAGCACCTTAGCTACAGACTGACGAGTTACCTCAATTATGTTCAATCCCAGAATGGTTACGGCAAGAGCTTCGGGTTTCAGTCTATCTCCCTTGCAAGAAACACATACCCGCTGAGTCATGTATCTCTCAATATCCGTTTTTACCCCCTCTGACTCGGTTTCGGTATATCGCCGTTTCAGGTTTGGTATCACACCTTCAAACTTACGCATCCAAGTATATTTGTTGCCGCTCTTCGTAATATGAGACATTTTGAAATCCCTACCGTCGCTACCATACAATACCAATTTCAAAATTTCTTTACTCAAGCTCTTGACAGGTACATCAAGGGAAAACCCAAATGTATCCGATAGAGAGTTCATGGTTGACTCATAGAAAGAACTCCACACACCCGCATTACTCCAAGGAATTATAGCCCCCTCATTGAAGGAGAGTGAATCATCTTCCACTATAAGTGTGGGGTCAACTTCCATTTTGTAGCCAAGGCCGGTACAAGCAGGACAGGCTCCGTAAGGGGTGTTGAAGGAAAAGTTACGTGGTTCTAACTCATTAATGGATATGCCGCACTGAGTGCACGCAAAATGCTCAGAGAAAGGTATTTCTTCGCTCTTACCCTTTTTATCTCTTCCCGCGCCAGTAAGAAAGACTAACATGCTACCTTTACCGAGTTTCAACGCGGTCTCTACCGAATCGGTCAGACGACCCTTGTCCGCATCAGGGCGGATCACTATCCGATCTACGACGATCTGTATATCGTGCCAGCGATTTTTCTCCAGGGATATTTCTTCTTCCAGCATCCTTATAGCGCCGTCCACCCTGACCCTTGAGAAACCATCTTTTCTAGCCGTTGCAAATATACCGGCATGTTCGCCCTTCATATGAGTAACTATAGTTCCCATAATCATAACCCGTGTACCCTCCTCGAACTGGAGGATAGCGTCCACTATCTGTTGCACGGTTTGACGTTGGACTGGTCGTCCGCACTTTGGACAGTGTGGCCTACCTGCCCTAGAAAACATTAAACGCAGGTAATCGTATATCTCGGTTACGGTTCCGACTGTTGAACGGGGGTTCTTCGATACCCCTTTCTGGTCTATAGATATGGCAGGCGAGAGACCTTCGATATGATCAACATCTGGCTTTTCCATCAGCCCTAAAAACTGACGAGCGTAAGCCGAAAGGGATTCCACATACCGCCTCTGTCCCTCGGCATATATTGTGTCAAACGCCAGACTACTCTTCCCTGATCCAGATACCCCGGTTATTACTGTCAGCTTATCACGTGGAATATCCACGTCAATATTTTTCAGATTGTGTTCGCGAGCGCCTCGAACCACTATATTTTTCATCTGAGCTTATACTTGTGCGCCGAATTTTCTTGTATCAGTTTTATAGCCCCTACCTCTGTCTTCTTTGCGTCTCTCTCGAACGAAGGACATCACCGGAACTGAATATCCGCATGTTGTAGATGTCTTTGAAAGTTCCACCTCTATCACTTGGCGCGGTTTTAGCCTTCCTTTTCGGGCAGGGCGATCAGCCATCGTACGTGCCAGCTCTGATTCTGCAAGAGGAATAATTTTTCCAGTACCATAAAGTCTCACAATAGCAGCGTCTTTTTCATCAAACGAGCAGACCATTATGACTACAGGACCTCCGCTTCTTATATGGCGAGCCGTTTCATTGCCGCTTCCATTATAGTCAAGATATGCAACCTTCTTACTAGAGAGCACAGTCAGCTCACAGTCCCCTTTAGGGGAAAGGTTAACTGGGCCACCTTCATCCCACCTCAAAGACGGGTCTGCAGACGCTACAAAAAAGAGTTTTGCCGAAGAGAGGAGCCTCGCCTGCTCTTCTGTGATGAGATCGTAGAAAGGCATGTTATCAAGTTTAGGAAAAAGCTCGAGTGGTTCAAGGCATGCAACCTCTAACGACTCAAGCCACAACATCTGCAAGGATATCAAACTGGATTCAAACTATCTTGCCTTCTGCTATCTAATCATTTGGACCTTAACGGAACACATTAGAGTAGTTTTCAGTAACTCTTCAGTTAATCTAGTAATCTAGGATACTAGATCACCTAGACAAAACAAATCTGGAAACCAAGCAACTAGACGTATCAGCGATATATAACTATGCATAAATTGTTAAACTGGAACCGTATGATTGATCAGTCCGAACCGATACTATATCAAAGACTCGTTACAAAAACAGACCAGTTAGGATAAGGAAGAATCTATGAAAGCCTTAGTTTTAACACACGACACTGCTTATGCAGTATCTTATCACATGATGTTTAAATACCACCAGCTATGGCCTGATAACCCATTTACTTTCCGCATCCCTTACCAATCTGAAGAAGTTTTACAGCATCATATAGCTGATTCAAGCAATCAAAAAGAGTACATAAAGACCCCCCTACCTATATCAGATACTGTGCTGACTCTTTTAGAGGATTTAGAAGAAGAACAATGGGTATTTTGGTGCATGGATGACTGGTTTCCTGTAGAAGTAGATACGACAAGGGTAGAACAGATAGTAAATTGGCTAAAGAAAGATGACCCAGTAGCAATAGATCAAATAGGATTGTGTGGGGTAGCAGAATCCCAATTAAAGAATGTGGGAAATTTTGAAGAAATTAGAGATATATATGGCAATGTTTATACTTACTATATCGACAAAAGAAGACATGAACTTTGGCCACATAGGTTTATCCGGGTTAAAGTACTTAGAAGTTTTTTTAGTTTCAAACGCTTGTCCGATCCAGTGGAAATAACAATTTTTTCCAAAAGCCAAGAATGCCAAGAGCAGCTTCGGGGAATGAGTAGAGTAAGAATATTACACAGAGTTATAGACTTTAAGGAGAGCACTACGAGACATCCTAGTAAATCTCTAGAAGGCAGAACTCGTCTAAAACAGGAGCTCTATGACAGTATAAAGGCGAATAATCTCCCGATGGGACCCTATAAACTTCCGTCTCGCTTTGACTCAATGAATATGGGCGTTAGGCGCTGGCTTAGGCGAAGCAAGTTGTGGCGTGATATCAGAAATTCTGATAAAAGAGAGCCCGACGAGACATCCTTAGTATAAATCTCTAGAATGCAGAACTCGTCTAAAACAGGAGCTCTATGACAGTATAAAAGCGAATAATCTCCCGATAGGACCTTATAAAAACTTCCGTCTCGCTTTGACTCAATGAATATGGGCGTCAGACGCTGGCTTATACGAAGCAAATTATGGCGTCATATCAGAGGTTCTGATAAAGATTCGCTGGACGAGGTCCGGTAGAGTACGACGTCTGGCTATAGTACGAGTTCGCAGCAAGCAATCCGCATGATATGGCAAAATCTGAAAGAGACATTCTTGGGAGTTTTTATTCCTTATCTTTTCCCATGGCTGCACGGATATTCTATAGTATTCAAGTTGTTTAGTCTACAATACAAGATGTTATCTACATTCGCCCGCTAATTAAGACCTTTGACACCCAACGAGATCTCAACCGACATCATAACATGCACGGCTATCCTGCTTGACTTGGACGACACTCTTATTGACCGAAGTGCTGCATATGAATATGCATACCGTAATTTCTACGAAGACAATCCTGCCGTCCGAGACGCCTCTTCTTGGGAAGAAGCTCTGTCCTTTTTCTGGTCGCTTTCTCCTTGGAATGCCTGTGAACCTCAAGACGCTCTCCCTTTAATTCGCGAAAGATGGCCTGGAGTCCAAGGTTCACCCGAATCTCACACAGAATATTACTACGACAAGCTGATAGAAGGGATGAATCCATTGCCCGGGGCTAAGGCTTTTGCAGCTCTTCTGAACAGCACAAGCAAGCCATGGGGAATAGTTACGAACGGAGGAAAACAGCAAAGGGCGAAACTAGCCAAGACAGGGTTTGGCTCTCTCGCGCCTTTCGTCATAGTGTCGAGCGAATTTGGCGTACCAAAGCCCGAACCTGATATATTCATACACGCTGCCACCAAGCTATACGTTAAACCAAATCAGACAGACCAGATACTGTTTATAGGAGACAACCCTTATACGGATATAGCCGGTGCTAGCAAAGCCGGAATGCAAACCGGCTGGGTAACGGCCTCCCGCAAATATCCTCCAGGCGTAGTTCAGCCAGACTTTGAGGCTAAAGATATCACCGGGTTTCATAGGAGGATATTCCCAAACCAAATATAGTCCCCTGGAATGTTGCGCCTTACAATTTTTATGAAGACGGGGTGCAAAAAGCAGGAGACGGTTTGTAGAAATGCAACGGAAAAGAGGAACGATGAGCTACGGAACAGCGATATTAGGAGTAGGTAGGATAGGTGGCAATTACGTAAGAATAGCGGAACAATTGCCTGATTCACATGCCGTAGTAGTTGCCGAACCACGCGAGGAACAGACGGTAGAACTTCGGAGAAAATATCCTCATGTCAACTTTGTTGGCGACTACAAAGAAGCCGTAAATAGAGACGATATTCAGATAGTGATATGTACGCTTCCCCATGGAATGCATAAAGAAGCCGCAATAGCCGCAGCAGAAGCCGGCAAACATGTATACACGGAGAAGCCTTTGGCTACGTGGGCGAAGGATGGGGAAATCATGTTGAAAGTAGCAATGCAAAACGGCGTGAAGTTGATGACAGCACATACGCAACGTTATTACCCAGTGGTAAAAGCTGCGAAAAAGATAGTCGATTCCGGACGAATGGGGCAACTGGTGATGATTCACGACATTTGGCACAAGCCCTACTCGCCTTACAGTAGACCCGCGTGGATGCTCGATAGAGAACTCGGTGGAGGAATGGGACAGATGGACGGTACACATCAAATAGACCGCACACTTTGGTTCGGAGGGTACGATACAACTTCTATAAGTGCATTCGTAGGACAAGTTACTCACCCTCTCAGCGAACATCCGACCATAAAATGCGACGATACCGCCATGGTGTTCATGCGCTGGAAATCCGGTCTAGTGGCCACACTATCTCGAATAGCTTGGGAAAAAGGCGCTACAGAGTATGGAGGCGACTTATTTTTCACTAAAGGGATGCTGAGGTTTCGCATTCAATATGGAAAGGCTGGGCCTAAAACTGCCTTGTGGGTAGCTGATACACCCTCAGGTAAATGGGAAGAGGAAAAGGTGCTCCATTTTGATCCTTTGCTGGAACAGTTTTCAGACTTTGTCAAGGCATTGAAAAACGATACTCAAGACACTCCTATCCCGCAAAAACACGGGCTCCATGTGTTGAAGGTTCTTGAGGCGACCGAAGAATCGGCGAGAACAGGTAGAGAGGTCGCTTTAGACTTATAATGAGTTTTTGCCTGTTTTTCCTCAAGCTTGCGCGACGCCGACATTTTTGCAATATATCTAAGCCCATATTGAGAAATACAGGAAGTTTACACTATAGCCGCTTGGAGGTAACTGATGAGATCCGCTGAACTGAAAGAAACACTAGCCGCGGGCGGCATCGTATTCGGTATGATGCTTTACGCCGCGGAGAGCATGCGATGGGAACGGGTTTTGTCCGGGACTCCGCTTGATTACGTAGTTATTGACGCTGAACACGGTTCTCGCAGCCGTAAAGATATGGCAGCCTTATCGGTCATGTGTAGAGCAGCAAATCTAACATCTATCATACGTGTAGCGTCGCCAGATCCTGTATTAGTAGCTGTTGCTGTAGATGCAGGAGCAGATGGAGTACTTGTTCCATACTGTGAAGACTATGATGAGGTGAATGAATGCGCTTGGAAAGCGAAGTTGCATCCATTAAAAGGCAAGGCATTCGCAGATGCTAAGCGGGGCAGGTTTCCAAGCAAAAAAACGAAGGCCTATATTGAAGGTAGACACAAAGATCGTATATTCATTATGGGAGTAGAGAGCGTGGCCGGCGTAGAGAAATTAGACAGGCTTATAGAGGCCGGGCCGCTTGATGGAGTGTTCGTAGGGCCTAACGATTTGACCACCGCTCTTGGAGCACCGGATGAACTGGAAAATCCGGATTATCTGAAGACGTTACAGACTATAGTAAAGGTCTCAGAAGCGAAGGGGATACCAGTGATGATTCATCATCAGACCCTGGAAGCTAGCTTGCGTTACTCATTAGAGCTGAAGGCGAGATTCATGCTTCATGGTAGCGACGCCGGACTTTTGCGTCAAATAATTACGAAAGATTTCACTAAATTACAGACCGAGGCGGGCAAAATGTGGAAAGCGAACGGCACTGCTACCACAGAAGATACGGAAATGGAGGCTATCTAGTCCCCAGCTGTGGTTTTCGTGTTGCCTTTGCCTAGTGTCTTAAAACTCGGCATCTCTGGTTATGAGACTTCCCGTAGCATATTAGCTACAATCTACACTTTCAGCTCTTGAATAATGCCTAGACGAGACGAGACTAACTGGACTCAAACAAAACTGCAGACGGGTGGAAGCGTTCCCACACAAACCAAAATCCGTTGGAGATGGACACCCTATCCAAATTCTCACCTTTTAACGCACCCTCTAAGCACTTACCTGATATGGGCTGCCAGACGCTGCTTGTTTCTTTATCCTCCAGCAACATAGGCTGATAGCCCTCGTCTTCGTTCTGGGTTCCTCTCTTATCCTTCACGTGAAACGTCAGGGTTTGTCCCTGGACACGTGGATTATAAGCACACACTGCTCCAGACGCCTCTTCGTAAAGTAACAACCTTCGATCCTTTCGTTTCCCTAAGTTCAGTACCGATTCCTTTTCTAGGGCTCTTATAGACCAAACCGACAGTCTATCATCTATATTCAGACCTACCACCGGTTCCTTAGGCGATAGTCGGGTGTCCTCTTGCCTTTCCGGATAAAGACCAGCTCGGTTGTTTGAATAGTAACCCTCAAACAAGTCAGGTTTCCTTCCGCTAGAAAAGAGGATGTGTGTGTAGGGAAACGCCGTTTGCCAAGCTTCCCAGGAGCAAAGTACCACTGGATAAGGCTCAAGATTCCTGCTATCAGGAGCTCTATCAGATATGCTCTGCCCGGTAAACTCTACCCACTCTTCACCCTCCGGATTTAGAAGGATCGCCGAATTCTGCACAACGTAACGCCCTGTCTGCAACTTCGCTCTATAAACGCGAGCCGAATAACTCACCGGCCACCACGTCGCAATCAGGTCTCCCGTTGAGGAAGGCACCTCTGTCGTTATAAATATCCCCATAAGAGAAAGAGGCAACGCATACACAGCTGTATTACTTTCTACACCCAAGACCTTGTCGTCTGGCATCAAATCATAGTTCAATTCTTCTGCCCTTTTCTGATCAACAAAGCACCGCACCAAACTGTCACGCGCCAACTTTGGTAAAGGCATACGCCGTGCTGTTAGCAGCTTCGGCTCCGATCCATCGACCGGCGTGAGCCAAACGCGCCTAGCAAAAAACCCTCTCCGAGATAAAAGATACACAGCAAAAAGACCTGCGTAAACGCTTATGATTACCGTAAATATTCTAAACTGGCCGAATACGGCGAAGATACTTAAAAGGGTTCCCACCACCACGAAAAACAGTAGAACAGCAACTATAAACGGGAAATATCTCAACATATGCTAGACTCACTAATATACAAAAGATTTGTATAATTTCCAAGAGCTGCCAAGCCCAATATCATTAAAGATAACCCACACTTCAAGGGAAGCAACACAGTCATGGAAGAGAGACGCATACGAATTACAGCAAATAAGGTAGTGCTTGAAGCTGCACTCAACGATTCGCCGTCGGCGGTGGCCTTATGGGAGTCTCTTCCTATAAGCGCTCAAGCAAGCACATGGGGAGATGAGATATACTTCTCTATCCCTGTCGAAATGGAACTGGACGAATGGGCAAGAGAGACAGTAGATTTGGGTGCAGTGGCCTATTGGCCTCCGGGTTCTGCATTGTGCCTGTTCTTTGGATTAACACCTGCAAGCCAAGGTGATGAAATACGTCCCGCTTCAGCAGTAAACCTCCTAGGTATGATAGATGAGAACGCTATTACCCTTAAGCAGGTACCATCCGGTGCCCTTATAACCATAGAAGCGATATAGTTCTAGATATTCCGCTTATCTGGAATTTCCAAAGAAGAAAAGGAGCACAATATGGGTTTCAACCGAAGAGACAATCAACAACAAAAAGAGATCGCATACGGTTGCCAAGCTCTTACGCTCACGTCAAAAAACACAGGATCAACTATGCTGACTGTGCTGGATATCTCCATATCTCCAGGAGCATATACGGGCTACTGGCGCCATCCGGAATCGGAAGAATCTCTTTTCTGCGTGGAAGGTTCAGCACAAATCAAACTTGACGGGCAAATCTTCAGAGTAGATGCAGGAGATTGCGTTTTAGTACCGAAGGATTTACCGCACGGCATAACAAACGATTCACAAACAACGGCGCGATTTATAACGTTTTCTCCACACCCTTCCCCAACTTGGGTAGGTGCAGAGGAGCCATCCTCATTCGATAGGTCTCTCCCTGCAGAAAGGGTGTTCAAGCGACGTAAAGAGTCACAGTTTGAGTTCGCTCCAGGAATTATGCGGTACGATATGTCAGGTGACTTCTTAGGCGCGAAAAGTTCCTATTTTTCAGAGCTAACCTTCCAGCCAGGAGCCGTCGCACAAAACCATTACCATCCAAGACATGAAGAAGCTATGTTCTGTTTATCTGGCAACCTAAACTGTGTTTACGGAGAAGATGACAGCAACCGTCTATTGGAAGGCGATATGTTCCTGTGTGAGACAGGCATCCGGCACGGCATATTCAACGGTTCAGATTCGGTTGGTAAACTGTTAGCTATACACCCTGTCTTAAATCCGCCACCGCGGGTAGACGTGCCATGAATTACCAACGAGCTAGACTCCAACATTAGAAATCCATTGACGATAAAGGCTTATTTGCTCATTCAAACAAAACCGGGAATGGCCAAGCAAGTACTGGAGAGACTGCGTGAATTGTCTGAAACTACAGTTGCGGACATGGTGACCGGCCCATACGACATCATCTGTATTCTGCAAGCTGATCTTCTGGACAAGCTAGGTAATGTAGTAGAAAAAAAGATACGGGAGTTTGACGGTGTTTCTAAGACTATGAGCTGTATAAGTTTGACCCTAAAGGCTCCAGAGACTCCTAAGTAAACTACATCAACTCAAAAGTTTTGGCGTTCTCACACCTTACAGACCAAAGGAACTTCTGAAGTCCTTGCTCTCATCTTTATTCTCCCTCTTTAGACTAAAAACTCTTAGGAAGATCAAGACAGCTCCCTCTTCATAAATTCTACTGTGCGACGCATAGCCAGCTTGGCAGCCTTGTCATTGTATATCTCCGGTCGATCGTCGTTGCAGAAAGCATGATCCGTGCCAGAGTAAACAAAAAATTTGAACCGCGAAACGGACTTAGAGAGCTGTTCCTTCAAAGCAGGCAAACCTTTCGTTGCTTCGTCGTGCTCGGCGTAGTGACCTAGAATAGGACAGACAGTCTTGGAATAGTCCAATTCAATATGAGGAAGCACTCCATAAAATGGAGAGGCACCGTCCACAATTCCCCTTGCTGCTAAGTAAAGGGTCATACCGCCCCCCATACAGTACCCCAATGCTCCTACCTTGACTCCTTCCACGGCGTCATGTCCGCGCAGATAGGATACAGCAGCCTGCATAGTTTTAGCCGCCTCTTCAATATTCAACTCCATCATCAACTTTTGTGCCTCATCTGGCTCTCCTGTTGTCTTGCCATCGTACAAATCAGGAGCTAGCACTACAAAGCCTTGACGCGCATAACGATCTGCCATGTTCTGTATATGAGGAACCAAGCCCCACCATTCTTGTATCATCAGCAGTCCCGGTCCCCGCTTTTGTTCTGGCAAGGAAAAGTAACCTCTTCCATGTTGTTCGCCGTTCACTTTATATTCGACCATTTTTCCTTGCATTGATTTCCCTCGCTCTTTATCGGCTCGTCAGTATCATGTCACTGCGATAGAGTCGTATTTGAGATCCAACCTCATACTTACATGGTACTCCAGTAATAAAGAGTTCTGAGCCTCTAATCTATACAAAGCCGGAAAGCATGGCTTATGCGTATTTCTTACTGGAACACAGTGAGATGGAAAACAGTCCGTAAGACCTTATACCCCGGCAATCTCCGACGCCAGACGAAAGGCATGAGTGAGAAATTTCTGTGCAACGCTCCAAGGTTTCGCCAAAGCGACCAAAGCACTTGCCTCTAGAACTATAGAGACAAAGCCTTCTGTGTGCCAATGCCCAGGAGAAGGAGCAGGGTGATTTGAAGGATCGCTGGGCATTGGCCATGGATTAACATAAAAATAAGGGTGGGGGTATGAACCATCTCCAGGAGACATGCCCATACCTACTGATCGTGCAAGTTCTGGGCCGTCGCTCTCCAGCGCAACTAAAGTCGCTATATCGTAATGATGAGGCCAGCAGACCACCGGCGAAGGTACAAGAGACATATCGGACAGTGAATCTTTCATCTCTTCCAAGACGCTGGACGCCAGTGAGAACCACTGTTGAAGCCCTATTCTCCCGTTTTCGGTTGAATGAGCATCGTACGGTTTTACAAGCAGTGATGGAGCAGTCTCCAGAGAGTAAGGGAGCTGGGAAGCCAAACTAGCACCCCTCAACCCATGGTGCAAGAGCCGAGAGACTATCCATCCCTCTATTTGGTCGTCGTCCTTCCCATGCATCAGCAAAAAGTCTGATACTTCTCTGTCCCTCACTACAGTGATAGCCAGATCGTTCATACGAAGACCAACACGAAATTCAGGTTGTGACTGTACCAGATTACGCGAAAGAAAACCACCGAATCCATCATTCCATTGCATGCTGGAATGACTATCGTCCGGTTCAGGAGTGAGCAAAGCTCTGGCTGTCCTGGAGACTAGTTGAACAGCTTGGTGTGTCTGCAGACGCGCACCATTAAGCTGCCAAAGGGGAATTTTTGAAAGCAATTTATAGTTTCCTAGGGTCGGCATATTTTGTTCGCTTTTTATCTTTTGGTTTGTAGCTCGCTGCACATAGTGGGGAGTTCATACCGGCAACCTAGCACAGACAATCTACCCTTCACTTCCTCATTTTCAGTGAATCCGCTATTATAAAAACCAACGTAGATCTCCTTGTTGATCATTATATCTGTCTATCAGGACATTTTCTGAGAGAACGTCCATATCAGGCTTCTTCATGTCTCTTCAGATCTGTCTCCGTGCAACGATTTGATCTCTTTAGAAAGGTTATTCACTTGGCTTATAAGTTCGCTTATTTGCTCGTCCAATCTTTCTCTGTAGGTTGCCTCATCGCTACGTGTTACAAAAGAAGATAAATTACCCGCTATAGCACTAAAGAGAGCTATTCCAAATAGCATAACTATTATGGCTGTGGCTCTACCCAGTATGGTTGCAGGAACTATATCACCATAGCCAACGGTCGTCATAGTAACCACTGCCCACCACAGAGCATCCCCTAAGGACTGGAATTCTGGATTTGAACGTTGTTCTATTGTGATAATGGCAGTTGCAGCAGTGAAAATCAACGCTGTCGTCACTATCAATAGAGCATTAAATCCGAGGAAAGCCCGGGCTTGACCGCCGTTGTTTCTATACAAAGTCGCTAAATAACGCAGACGTTTTATTGAACGCATGGGAGGAAACAGAACTATCAGCACAAGCCACCAGTTTTTGGTCAGATAGTCAAATCGGTCTCCTTTCACAGACACCACTCCTATCACGAATTCTGCAATGTACATCCCCCATATCACTCCAAGCCCTATCAAGAACCCCAGCCGCTCATCATCAGACAAATTCCAAACCCAACTCCCGGTGAATAAAGGTAGAAACACCAACCCAGCAGTTGTGAGTACTATATTCAGAATGCGCTGACTGAGGGTTTCAGGATAAAATCGGACGGCATGAGGCGTGTCTATGGGCAACCTACTCAGGGCACGCCTGCGTGAAGATGAACCGCGATTCACTGTGATCAGACCAGAACCTCTTCCTCATTTTCCACCTTGTCCATGTTGATATCCATATTCATCCCAGATGCTGTAGGGGCAGATATCAAACCGTCCACCGGCTTCAGTGGATCATGAAGAAAGTACTGGTGTACTTCGTTCCATTTGAGAAGGTATTCTTGATATGGCGTATGTATGGGAGGTTGAGAAAGGGAAAAGTGTATGGTGGCAGGAGTCGAATGCCCATGTGGTATGGTTATCAGGTCATGAGCCGTCCCCAACGTTGCTATCTTCAGGGTTTCTGAAAGTCCTCCGCACCAGTATATGTCAGGCTGCAACACGTCCAACGCCTCTTGATCTATGAAAGAGCGCACCCCCCAGCGAGTATACGCGTGCTCTGCTCCAGATATCGGGATAGTAGTACGAGACCTCAACTCTCTATAAGTATCTATCCTGTCTGGCAAGCCCGGCTCCTCAAGCCAGCGCGGGCGGTATTCCTCTATGGCCTCCGCGAGACGCGCCGCATAAGTCAAGTTCATAGACTGCCAGCAGTCAAGCATTATGTCATAGTCGTCCCCTAATGTCTCCCTCAAGGTACGAACCAGGGCGATATTAAGTCCAAACCCTTCGTGCCCAGACATAGGGCCATGCCTAAAAAACCATTTCTGCGCTCTAAAACCCCTGTCTTTAGCCATAATAGCTCGTTCCTTGACGAGTCCCATATCCTCAACAGCATAGCCCAGCATTGAGGCATATGCTGGAATTTCCGACCTCGTCGGCCCACCTATGAGAGAATAGACAGGCACGTTCAAGGCGCGGCCTTTCAAGTCCCACAAAGCGCAGTCAATTGCAGACAATGCCATCATAGACCGTCCGCCGCGACCATGCGGCATTGAGCGATGCATAACATCCCACAGAAACTCAGTCGCAAAAGCGTCTCTTCCTAACAGCATCGGCTTCAAATCAGAAATAATAATATGCGCTATAGCATCGTCGTCAAAAGGCCCTGCCAAGCCAATATGCCCTGATTCGGTCTTTATTTCTACAAAATTGGTCGATAGCTTGTAATGATTTGCATCTATCTGGTTTACGCTCGCAGGTTGTCCGGCTTTTCTGAATTCCTCATATATATCAAGTGGCATCAAAAGACGTTCTTCCCATAGATTACCCTCCGTCTTCATAGTGCCATGAACTTTTCGGACCTTTATCTGTTCAATTTGCATTAAAGTTACCTCACGTTAATCAAAATCCCCTGAAGCGGACATAATTCCGCCGCGTTATTTTGATAAAAGTATATAACTACTTGCTCTATAATATTGAACGTTATGAAAAAGTCTACAGTGGCGGTGGTGCATTCAGGAGCTGTCTGTCACAGAGATTAAGCCGCTGATTCAGAGCCGTTTTACAATGGAAGTCTAACTCTATTCCCTAGCGTATCGGTTAAATACTTAATTTTAATGATGTGTTTTTGCAATTCTAGAATACTAAACATTCGTGCATGACCAAATATGGATAGTAAAATCACAATAGTAACGATAAGCATTTCCTTATGACGCGGAGGTCCACGTGAAAAAGTTTGTTCGGGCGCTTATTATCGCGGGTATATTGACTTTGGGTTTGACCGCCGGGTTAGCCTGTGGGTCTTCCAACGAAGATCAGTTGGAGATAGGATACTTAGCCGATTTTTCTGGTCCACTCGCTGAGTTCGGTCCAGAGATCCAAAAGGGTGTAGAGCTAGCAGTTGAGCACATCAATGCAGCTGGAGGCGTAAATGGTCAGGACGTAACCTTAAAAATAGGCGATACCGCTCTCCAAGAGGTGCAAGCGATAAATGAAGCCAGACGCCTGATAGACATTGAAGGGGTGAGCGCAATAGTAGGACCACTCGCAAGCAGTATAACTCTCTCCGTAGTAGAAGGGGTGGCTGCCGACGCGTCTATACCGATTGTCTCACCGTCTGCCACCGCACCGACCATATCTGAAGCTAGAGATAGAGATTTCCTATTCCGAACTACATTATCCGATACAGCTCAAGGAGCGGCACTTGCCGACCTCATTGAAGAAGACGGCATAGACAATGTGGCCGTCTTATATATAAATAACCCCTACGGACAAGGTCTTATTGAAAATTTCCGCGACTCATTCGAAGGTACAGTATCAGCCGAATCGCATGAAGCGGAACAGATATCTTACCTTGCAGAGCTAGAGAAGGTCGCAGCTGGAGGCGCAGATTATCTGATAGCAATGGGATACGTAGGACAAGCTCAGGTCTACCTCAGAGAGGCCATTGAGCAGGGGCTCTTCGCCAAATTCTATTTTGTAGACGGCACTCGATCAGAAGATCTAATAACTAATATAGGAGCTGAGCATCTAGAAGGTTCCAAAGGAACCGTATCATCAAGCAACGAGCTCTCCGATTCGTTCAGGATATTCGATGAGGCGTTCATTGCCAAACATGGTGCTCCTCCTGCACGACCCTATGTACGCGAGGCTTATGATGCCACGGTAACCATCGCCTTGGCATCACAGATGGCTGGTTCAACAAACGGGGAAGCCATAAGGCAGGCTCTAAGAAGGGTAGCGTCTCCGAATGGAGAGGTGATAACTGCAGGTCCTGACTCCATAAGAAGAGGGCTCTCAATATTGATGGAGGATAAGAACATTAACTACGAAGGGGCAGCTACAACTGTCGATTGGGACGACAACGGTGATGTAACCAGCGGATTTATAAGCATATGGACGTACCAAGACGGAGAGATAGTGGACACAGAAAAGAAGCCCGTCGATCTTAGATAACTATAGGCGAGTTTAGTATATGGTGGGGTCGCGGCTAACTACTCAGTAAGACTGATCATGCCTAATACAAAAAGCATCAGATACAAGGGCTGCCATAAGCCTTACAAAGGATGCTTATATTCTGTTTTTAGAGGAATTAGGGATGAAACGAGAAATCATGGCTTTTTCAGGTAACAACCCGTGAGGTCTAAACAGCAACACCAGCACTACAAGCAGACCTATGACGAACTGCCTCACTTGAAATATCCGACTGCCTAAAAAGTCGGGCAGGCTCTCCTGAAACAAAGCTAAGCCAAACCACAAGAACCCTACCACGAAAGCCCCCATTATGGCACCGCGGTTGTTCCCACTCCCACCGACCATCAACATAGCCCATACAAGAAACGTGCCGAACAAATCGTTGAAAGCAGATGGAGCTATAGCCCTTACGTTATGCGCCCACATAGCGCCCGCTAAGCCTATAATCATCCCACCAAAAACGAAGGCTTGAGTTCTGACTGAAAATAGATTTTTCCCGGACGCCTGTGTGGTTTCCTCATTGTCGCGCATAGCTCGCAAAGCTCTGCCCCATGGAGAGGCCGTTAATGCGCGTACCGTCAAATAAACAGTAGCCAGAGCAAAAAGGGCTATTCCTAATAAGACCCACCGGTAGTCAGATCCTTCCACTAGACTACCAAAAAAACGGGGGATACCATGCAACCCTGCGCTGCGGTTAACGAGTCCTTCTACCGTATTCGCTGTACTACGAAATATGGCAGCTATGGCTATGGTCATTATTGCCAAAAAATCTCTGCGCAATCTCAGAGCGGGCAAGCCAAGTAATAAGCCAAACACTCCCGCCGCAAACATGGCCGCTACCCAACCCACTGGCACTGGCAAACTCAGACCACCAAGATACGACTCAAACGAAGACGGAGCATCAAGCGTTATCAGTGCGCTTGTATACGCTCCTACCATAAAAAAGGCGACGATACCCACGTTGAAAACACCCCCATAACCCCATTGCAAATTGAGAGCAAGAGCCAATATTGCAAATATGGCCATGTCTGACACGAACCCGACGCTCCAGTTCAAAATTCCCTCAAAACCCACCAAATCCTCCCTACAATATCCTTGACCCGAACAGTCCTCTTGGGCGCAAAAGTAGCACAAGAATCAGCACCACAAAGGGCACGACATTTTTCAGACCAGATGGTAGCCAATAAGTGCTTGTCTCTTGAACTATCCCTACGACTATTCCGCCTATAAGGGCACCCCAAGGGTTGCCTATACCTCCCATTAGAGTAGCGGCGAACAGCGATAACAAAAGCTCAAAGCCTGCATTGTGTTTAAGTTGGCTCTGGATACCAAGCATCACCCCTGACAAGGCGGATAACCCTCCAGCCACAAACCACATTGAGAACCTTACTCGATTAGTATCTATTCCTGTTATTTCCGCCAGATCCGAATTATCCGCTGTCGCCCTAAGCGCTTTACCCGCACGAGTCCTATACAGCCAGAAGTATAGAGCAACGGCAGAAAGAGCGGCTATCCCCAAGATAAACAGCTGATCGGGTCTTATTTTAAGTCCACCGGGCAACTCTATAGCAAAGTTCACCAGATTCGAGTACCTTACGGGCAAGACTCCCCATTGAGCTTGAACATATGACCTCAACATAAGGGCCACGCCTATGGATGCGGCTAGGGATATCAACGTCGCTGACCGTTTACTTCTCAGTCTCTTGTATATCAGCGCATCTATTACCACCGCCACCAGACCCACGGTCAACATCGCAGCCGCTATCCCGAGCAACATTGTCCAACCAAAGGAAAAAGGACCTATCGGAGAAGCGTTAAGATAAAGATCTGACTGTACAACAACCGCATAAGCCACGAACATCCCAAGGGTCATATAATCGCCATGAGCAATATTAGCGAACTTCGTTACGCCGTAAGCAATGGTCAGCCCCATAGAACCCAGTGATATAACGGCACCGACTGCCAAACCTATCAGGGCAAGTTGGAGCAGCTCCATACGGATCCTCTATAAATCCTTCAATCTGTTTTTCACAAAACTATCGGGAGCTACCATAACATGGGAAGGATAAAAGCAAACATAAGTTGCTCCGCCTTCATACCTATGTCGTAATACCATGCTACTCAGCTTTGAGGGTGCCGCGCAAGAAAAACTCTCCTATGTCCTCCCTTTTAAGAAGGCCTCTAGCGTCCATCTCAATAATTTTGCGCCCAGAAACTAAGACGCACCCTATATCAGAAACCTGTAAAGCTTCGCGTACGTTCTGCTCTACCATAAGAACTGCCACCGAAGAGTCTCTGATGCGCTTGATCTCTGAAAATATTGTGCTACGTACAGAAGGGGAAAGAGCAGCGGTTGGCTCATCCAGCAACAAAAGACGAGGCCGTATCGCCAACGCCCGCGCCATCGCTAAAGTCTGGCGCTGCCCACCGGACAGAACGGAAGCGTTTTCCCCCAGCCGTTCCCTGAGCAGCGGAAATATATCCAAAACTTCCTCTATTCGTTCCTCAATGCTTACCTCCGGGTCATCTTCTGCCGCGTATACCCCCATTTCGAGGTTTTCTTTCACGGATAAAGTTGAGAATATGTTTTCAGTCTGTGGGACGAACCCCACACCAGACTTAACCATATGTTGTGGTGACCATCGTGTAACTTCCTTGCCAGATAGAAGCACCCTGCCGGACGTAACAGGTAAGATACCGAAAATAGCCTTCAAAAACGTGGATTTGCCAGCACCGTTCGGCCCTATCAGAGTAACTATCTGGCCATCTCGAACTTCCATAGAGACACCATGTACTATCTTTGCGTCACCATATCCTGCTTCTATATTTTGCGCAAACAAAACAGGCAGGTTAGTGGACAATGCATCTATTTTCCTGTTTTCAAGTCCCGCCAAGATATATCTCCCTCACTGCCTTGTCCCGCATAATTTCGGACGGTGTCCCTTCCGTGAGAACTCGCCCGTACGCCATCACTATCACACTATCTGAGAGTTTCTGCACAGAGACCATATCGTGGCTAATCAAAAGAATAGTAACTCCCACGCGGTCTCGAATATCCTTGAGATGGCCCTCTATTCTAACGGCGAGCGCAGGGTTCACTCCGGCGGTAGGTTCGTCCATAAGCACTATTCGCGGCTTATCAACCAAAGAACGCGCCACCTCTAGCAATTTCCGCTGTCCGCCGGAGAGTGTATCAGCGCGCTCATACGCGAGTTCTCCAAGAGAGACCGACTGCAAGATCTCCATGCTTCTTTCTACAAGCAGCTCTTCCTGAAGTCTTACAACACCAGGACGGATAATCGGTATCCAAAACTTTTCACCCAGTTGGTTAGACCAAGGCAGCATCAAATTTTCCAACACAGTCATACGGTCAAGTGGTTGAGGCACCTGGAAGGTACGATGGAGGCCTTTCCTAAATATTTCATGCGTAGGCAGTCTGGTTATATCCAAGCCATCAAAGAAAATCCTGCCACTGTCGGGACGTAGACTCCCGGATATGCAGTCAAAGCAGGTCGTCTTGCCCGCGCCGTTCGGTCCTATCAAGGCAGTTATAGAACTTTCCAGAACTTGGAATGAAGCCCCGTCCACAGCCTTCGCACCACCAAAACGTTTCATTATATTTTGAACTTCAAGTAACGCTCTCAACTCATCCCATACCCACTTTCAATGCAACCGGAGGTGAAAACTGCGCCACGGCAAAATAACGATGAATTCGCTAACGACATCCTCATTAGGCAATCAGCTTGCAGAGCATTCGAACCTCATCGTTCACCTATCTGTTACTTTCCTACAAGCTCAATAGAAACACCTAAAGAGAGTATGAGATGTACATCAAACAGTGTCAATCAGACCGTAGTTCCCGTCCCGTCTACGGTATACAACTTGAACGGAATCTGTGCTTCTATTCCTGAATATGAAGAAGGAGTGTTGAAGCATATCTATCTGAGCAGCAGCGTCTTCAACTGTAAGAGGATCAAGAGCATATTTTTTTGTTTTCACCACTTTGCCAAAGGGGAGATCTATAACCTCGTCTAGTTCGGTAATCTGAGGAACTTCATCCTCTATTTGATTAGCCAGCTCCAGTTCCAGTATGCTATTTTCTCTACGCCTTTTCTTCACTCGTGTCTTTATACGGCGCATCTGCCTGAGTATCTTCTCCCTAACCAAATCTATTGACGCCTCTGGGGTCTGAGCTCGTTCTTCTGCTCTCACGATGCCCCTCTTCATGCCTATTGTCACTTCGGTGACAAATTTATGCGCAGAATTTCTTGTATCCTCTTGTTTGAGGACTATATTGATAGGGATATCAGACTTAACAAGGTCGCCCACCTTGATCAGGCGCTTTTCTGCATAAGATCGTAGCTCATCAGTAAGGTCCACATTCTTGACACTTATGTTTAGTTTCAATAGACTCCCTCCATTGTCAAAGGGTTATAACAACATTCTAACCGACACAAACGACTTTAAATCCAAGCTACACAAAAGGCTGCGGAATTTGACACGATCAGCGCTGGAACTTCTGTATCCGAGCCAATGCGTTGGATGTAGTGAGTATGGTTCTCTGTTTTGCGTCAAGTGTCGTAATCGGGCTCTGCGTATGCCTAACGATATCTGTTTGATATGCGGCAACAGACAGACAGTTTGCCTGGGAAGAAATTGTCCAAGAGTTTTTCCGTCAGTAGACATGGTACTTGTGCCATTTGTATTTGAAGGAGCGGTACGGCGGGCTATCCACGCCTTGAAGTATGAACACGTCCGACAAATGAGTGAAGTCCTGGGAGAGATGCTTGCTGAAAATATAAGACTTGATGGAGACAAACATAGAACTGTAGCGGCTATGCCTGTTCATCCGCGTAGAGAACGCCTGCGAGGATTTAACCAAGCAACGGCTATTGCCAAAACAGTTTCTTTACGACTAAATGCCGAACAAGACGACGGCATCATCCGCAAAATAAAAAATACCCCTTCTCAAGTCTCTCTCAAAACGAGAGAGAAACGCATGCTTCATGCACAAGACGCCTTTAGTGCTTCTGACAAAGCGGAGGGACTACACGTGGTCTTAGTAGACGACGTTATAACTACAGGGAGCACTGTATCAGCAGCAGCAGCAGCCTTAAAGATAGCGGGGGCCAAGTCAGTAACAGCGGTCGCTCTAGCAAGAGAAATAGACTGACCAGAACAAAATCTGCTTACAGTAAATTGCAGAGAATGAATCTAATATGATTGAGATGGTATTTTTTGACATATATGGCACTCTAGCGAGATTTCATCCTCCTCGTGAAGTCACACAGCAACGAGCAGCGGGTGAGTTCGGACTAAAACCCACAAAGGAAGGAATAGACGAAGGTTACCGCCGAGCAGAGCTTTTCTTAAGCCAATGGACAGCAAAACATCCTATCCGAACGATGAACCCGGAGATGCTTGAGAATTTTTACGCGAGATTTGAGCAAATAATCTTAAGCGGAGCTGGGTTTGACGTTAGCTTAGAACTAGCCGCTCAAATATGGACCAAAGTATGTTCACAGCCACACGATGACCTCGCTCTTTTCCCGGATGTGAAGCCCTGCCTGGAAATTTTGCACAAAGCAGGTTTTCGAACAGCTGTCATCAGCAATATGGCAAGAAGCGGTCGAGATGTAAGCGCAGATTTAGATCTCAGTGCCCTTATGGAGTTTGTTGTTACATCAATGGATGCGGGTCACGAAAAACCCGATCCAAAGATATTTCATTACGCTTTAAACAAGGCCAAAATCACCCCTGAACAAGCAGTTTACGTCGGTGATCGTCCTGAAGCTGACATTAAGGGGGCATCATCAGCCAATTTAAAAGGTGTACTCATTGATAGGTACGGATGGCACCAAGATTACATAGATGGACCAAAAATGGGAGGGTTAGATACTCTGCCACAGACACTCACGGATATCAACAAAAAGGTAGATAATGCACAATAAAGAATCTAATTCATCCGGTCTTTACTTGTCTTCCAGGTATCCTTTAGGATGGATCCTCACTGTGCGTCCCGTTGACCGATAAACAGCTCTCTCAGCGATGTTTGTGGCCCTATCTGCTATCCGCTCTATGTTATGAGATATCCACTGAAAATGTATACAATTTAAGGTTTTTTTAGGGTCAATTTTCATCAATTCAATCAAGCCTTCGTTCACCTTTCTGTGAAGAGAGTCGACCTTTTCTTCCTCTGGGCCGATGCTCGCTGCAATCGATTCTACCTTTGAAGGATCATCTTGAAGGTAGGCTTGAATGCTGCACTTCAACATGTCCGTAGCTATATCGACCATCACGGGAATATCTGTAGGCTTCTCCACAAGAAATTCATCCTCTCCCATTGCAACGCTTATCTTAGCTATGCCTTCCGCGTAGTCACCTATACGTTCCAGCTCTCCAGCAGTCATAAGAGACGCTATGACCTGTCTGAGGTCGCCTGCGACAGGCGCCTCACGTCTCATAAGAGTTATGCATGCCTCAGCTATCTCTCGTTCCTTTTGGTCTATACGGTCATCGGCAGCTACTACCCTGTCGGACAGTTCCAAGTCGCGCTTTTCAAGCGCGACTAAAGCTTGATGGACCGCACTTTCTACTAAGCGGCTCATCATCTTCAGCTCTAACTTTAACCGCTTCAGGTCTTGGTCAAAAGATTCCCTAGCTCTCATTATCATTTCAGACTTCTACCCTATTCTCCCCGTAACGTAAGCTTCGGTACGCGGATCTTTGGGATTACCAAAGACGTCTTCGTTGCGCCCGAAGTCTATCACTTTGCCTATACGCTCCTGCCCTGACATCATAACTGCCACATAATCAGATATACGCGCCGCCTGCTGCATATTATGAGTAACTATAACTATAGTTACCTTTTGGCTCAACTCTTGAAGCAGATCTTCAATGTGCTGGGTCGATATAGGGTCCAATGCGGAGGCTGGTTCATCCATAAGCACAACTTCAGGATTGACAGCGAGCGCTCTGGCAATACAAAGCCTCTGTTGCTGTCCTCCGGAAAGGCTCAGACCACTATCTTTAAGCCTGTCTTTCACTTCATCCCACAGCGCTGATTTCTTTAGAGATTCCTCCACGGCTTGGTTCACATCATCGGTCATTCCATTTATACGGAGACCAAACGCGACGTTTTCATATATGCTTTTCGGAAAAGGATTAGGTCTCTGGAAAACCATACCTATCTTGACCCTTATTTCAGTCGGTTCTACGCTTGCGTCGTATATATTTGCATTATTGAATAACGTTTTGCCTTCAATGGCAGCCGACGGTATAAGATCGTTCATTCGATTGAAGCACCGCAACAGTGTACTCTTCCCACAACCAGAAGGGCCAATGAGAGCCAATATTTTATTCCTCGGCACCTTTATATTGACGTGATCAATGGCGAGGGATTTGTCGTAATAGACCGAGAGTTGCTGTGTCTCCAGTACAGGGTCTCTTATCGTTTCTTGCATTCTGGAACTCCTTCAAGGACTATTGAGAATTGTACGAGAAAAACTGTGATAGTGGAGTGCCTTGATTCACTCTTATATAAAAGTGGCAATTGAGCACATCAAGGAACAATGAGCATAGATCAGTAGATAGCGCGGCGCTAATCACACATATTGACAACTACTGTGGCCCACCCAAATTGCGTGCCCCTGAGCCCTTTACCGGTTTCAGGAGAGTAAAATTCGGAGAATTGCTCGCTTGCCGCTTCTTTAGACTTTCTGGCTATCTGTTTAGCTACAGAACAGCGTTCAATCGCTACCAAACCTCTCGTTATGAGCCAATTCATCCCCATTGAGCTTTGGCCTCTCCATATCATACCTTCATCGTCAGGGCTGTAAGACGGCTCGTCGGCAGCTACCGAAGGCACTGGGAGATTACGCCAGAATTTCGACTCATCTAGGAGATATCCTTCAATGACCCAGGCTTGACGTTCAGGGGGCGTTTCAGGCAGCAAGGCAGGAAAAAGCGAGTTCACCGTTACTGGAGCATTGGTATAATGCTCATCTGTTAGTATCGGGGAGAGCAGACGATACAACCCTTTTTCTTCGTCCCAGCAACGTCTGTTCAATGCATCAGCGATTCTCTCGGACATAGCTAGGCTCTCTGAAGCCTCTGTCTGTCGTCCCGTAGCTCTATGAAGACGGGATAGGGTACGCCATCCATCTGCAAACACAGCGTTGACGAATGGGTCAGCCATCACCCTGTTTCCTCTTTCAGTCGCTGAGTGGATATTCCACCTATGAACCAACATATTTATGACGTCGTGCCGGTGGTTAGCCCAGTTCCATCGCTGGCGGGTCGCTTGCCGGATACCCATCACAGCGTCGTACGCGGAGTTGTTGTCCAAACCAGACTCAAAGGGAGACAAAATCCATATAAGCCCTTCGCCATCTATATCCCTATTTCGGGAAAGCCACTTGTAGAATAGTGCGGCTTTTGGCAACAACTCGGCTAGAAAGGCTTCATCACCCGATTGCTCAAACACACACTCAATGGCTTGAGGCAGTATGGGCGGCTGTATCATGGAGCTACGAAGGTTCCTCCATTCAGCAAAACTAGATTGAAAAGACAAAGCTGCGTACAAAGCCCCAAACTCTCCCCAGAAGTTCATGTGTCCTATGAATCCATCTCTTCTCTGGGTGGCGGTCAAGGTTCTAAGCTCCATCTTAGCCATCTCTAAGTCCAGCTTGGACAGAGCTATAGCGTGAAAGCAAGAATCCCAAAACCATTGCCACTCATAACGGCCTGGAGAAGGCATAACATAGTAGTAGTCGAACCCGTAACGCCTATCGCGACCTTGGCGCACATTGGCTTTAAGCATAGTTAGCGCCTGATCCTTAAGCGTTGCTCTAGAGTTCAAATTGTCCTGTATTTGCATGAATTTCAAGTATGAGCGTTGTAATGAAGTCCACTAAATTAGCTGGTAAAAGTCATCCTCATTCCATATTGAACTTTACCCTAGAAGATCTCACCCGTGAAGTAGAAAAAATGGGCGAAAAGAGATTTCGCGCGTCGCAAATTGTTCAGTGTGTATACAAAGAGCTGCGAAATTCTTTTTCGGATATGATCTCACTACCGACAACTCTAAGAGGGAAACTCTGCTCAAACTTCTCTATAGAACCTTTCTGTGAAATAAGACAAATCAGGTCGCGAGATGGACTGACCTTCAAGTCTTTACTTCGACTTGACGACGGAGAGCTCATAGAGACGACTTTAATGCGTTACAAGGCGGACGGTCACAGGAAACCTAGGGCTACGGTTTGCGTATCCACCCAGGCAGGATGCGCCATGGGATGCACTTTTTGCGCAACTGGGCAACAAGGGTTCAGCCGTCATCTTGAGACAGGCGAAATAGTCGGGCAGGTGACACATATGGAAAGGTTAGCACGCAAGGAGGCAATAGAGGAGGGATACTACCAAGATAATAATCGGCATGGAGTAACAAACGTGGTATTTATGGGGATGGGTGAGCCGCTACATAACTACGATAACACTATGCGTGCCATACGAATCTTGAACGATCAGAGAGGTCTCGGAATAGCAGCTCGACGTATTACAGTGTCCACTGTGGGGCTCGTGCCACAAATACACCGCTTGTCGAATGAGAATCTACAAATAAACCTAGCTGTGTCGCTGCACGCACCAGACGACGTTACCCGATCAGAGACAGTGCCTGTAACTCGCCGATGGATGCTCAAAGATCTTATGGCGGCTTGTCGAGAGTACTGCGCACGCACCGGCAGGCGTATCTTTTTTGAGTACGTGATGCTGAAGGGACAGAACGACTCTATAGCTCACTCCAGACACTTGGGCGCCTTGCTGAAAGGTATGCTGTGCCACGTAAACCTTATCCCCGTCAATCCGACTAAGCAAGGTCCTTACATGCGTACAAACCGAACGTCGATAGTCAACTTTCAAAAAGAGCTTGCAAAATATGGGATAGCCTCCACACAACGTATGGAGAAAGGCATAGATATACAGGCGGGTTGCGGTCAGCTCAAAGGGCAAGAGATTCAGAAGGGCGCGCCTGACTCGCTATTGCATACATCAGACCAGTAAAATACGAAACCTTGAATTTATGCTCATACTAGCAAACAGGGTTTCAAGAATAACCCGGTTTGGGCACGGAAGGATTTACGCAATGAGTCAATTTGCCCTTATACTTTTATTCGTAGCACAATTAGTTTTGGCACGGAAGGATTTACGCAATGAGTAAACCTATAATCTAAAGTTCTTGGACGAGTAGAGCTCCCCTGAAGTGCAACGCTTTATTTCTCATCACGTGGACGCTAGATACTCGCAATTACCGCTTAGGGGGGTAAGCACCATGCCAAGTCTCAATGCTATTACGGCTTGTTGTTCAAAGCCCATATTCCAGTCGCGCATTATCACCGGCGATGTGGTGGAAACTCTGAAAAACCAACCCTTTGACCTAAAATTTGATGTCGTGATTGCCGACCCGCCGTACAATATTGGCAAAGATTTTGGAGACAACAACGATAGCTTGCCCATTAACGATAACTTACCCATTGATGATTATGTCGGCTGGTGCCTTCGATGGCTAGAGCAGTGCTTTCGACTGCTAGCCGACAATGGTTTGGTATATGTGTACGGGTTCCACGAGATTTTGGCACGGATTGCGGTCAAATACCCAATGGATGAGCAACGCTGGCTGGCGTGGCACTACACCAATAAAACCGTCCCATCCTCAAAGTTCTGGCAACGATCTCATGAGGCGATACTGTGCCTCTGGAAGCCCGGGAGCAAACGACCAACTTTGGAAATTGAGCAAATCCGCGAACCATACACGCCCCATTTCCTGAAATGCGCTGGCAGGGAGCGAAACGGTACAAAGGGCAGGTACAGCAGGATCGGGAAAAAGACGATTTATAACGATAACGGCGGCGCACTTCCCCGCGATGTGATTGATATTCCCGCGTTGGCTGGTGGTGCTGGACGAGCAGAGCGGTGGTTTGCATGTAGGAATTGTGGAGGTGAAGTGCGGCCACCAAACGAATTGGCAGACCATGTCAGCCATGACGTACTCAAGCATCCTACTCAGAAACCAATGGAATTGACCAGGCGGCTGATTTTGTCCCGCATCAACGGTCAACAGAGGCGCACGTTGATACCTTTCACGGGGTCAGGGTCTGAATGTGTTGTTGCAAAATCACTTGGAGTTGAGTTTCTAGGTATTGAAATCAATCCCGAATACGCCAGATTCGGTAGAAGTTGGTTGAAGCAGTGTACAAACTAACACCGCGTATGCGGCAACACTTCATCAGCTATCTAGGCAAGTACCACGACCTATTTGATGGCGGTCGATGTAAAGGATGGGAATTGGAAGAGTTGATTGTTAAGGCTATTAAGTCAGATACAAAAGCCCAACACCAAGTATTCTGGCAGGAAGCGGGGCATGACGATAAGGCTGATATAGAGGTGCGTACAAACAGCGACTATCACCGTATTCAAGTCAAATCCGGGCAAATACAAGCGCGCAAATTGAAGTTATCCGGACATAGATTATCGCGGTTTCAGGGGAATTTAAAGGATATTACTAACTACTTAAACTCGAACAGCGCGAATATTATCACTGTTCCATATCGTAAGGAAGACAACGAACAAGGAAGGCAACATATTTACAAAGTGTGCTATGTGGACATACAGCATTTAACTGGATTAAGTGATACTGAATGGACAGAAAAAGGCAAACAATTTATTCAAGATAATGATACAGGTGTTAGATTTTCATTGGCGCCTTCAATGAGTTGGCAAATCTGGTGGACCATACCTGAATCCCTAATTGAACACACAGACGAGTTCATCTTCGGGTAGTTCGTTTATTTAGGTAAATAATTCCCCGACTGCAGGGGTGGGAAATAGGCTGGGAGTTGTAACCCCTCATAAATTCAGACAGATCATATTGGATCAGCGAGACAATACCGACGCCAAAATCAAGATGATACAGCCTGCATGAATATGCGGCGGCAACGTTCAGAGTTCACATCTATACCTACAGATACAAGAGTAGAATAGGCTATGTTTTGAGGATTATTGCAACGTACGTGATAAGGTCTCCGATCAACCACCGTCTGACCGCGTGTGTACATACCGTTAAGTTCTACTTGTACAGGATAGGTCTCTGTAGACAGTACTGCGGGATCTATGATGGCAGTAACGCAACCCGAGTCCCCTATTGAGGCGTCCTCTAACCCGTTGTTCCGAATTAAAGAGAGGAGCAGATTGCCAGCTAGCTTAGTGGCTGGGCTGTCAGACTGAAGAAATGTTTCGGCTTCAGCACGAGAGACCCTGACTTTCGTAAACACATCAAGGCCGTACATGACTATGGGGACCCCGCTCCGGAAGACGATATCTGCAGATTCCGGGTCTTGTCTGACGTTGAACTCCGCAACAGGAGAGACGTTGCCGGTAGAAAACGCACCTCCCATAATAGCGAGCCGCTTTATTTTAGACTTGACCTCCGGATATTGCATAAATAATATTGCGATATTGGTCAATGGTGCAAGGGACACCAACGTTATGGGACGCGAGGAAGATACCAACCTTTCTCTCAAAAACTGTACAGCATGCTCAGGCACAACCATTCCTATAGGCTCAGGCATTTTGACGCCGCCTAAACCATCTTGCCCATGAATTCTTTCAGCTTTATAGAAAGGCTCTATCAAAGGATGACCAATACCTTTGGCCACGGGTGTATGGAACGCCCCGGCCGTTTCTAACACTTTGAGGGTATTTTGCACGACGTCATGTATGCCGACATTCCCGGCGACACAGGTCACTCCTATTAAATTGAGCGCCGGTGATTTAACTGCAAGTAGCAGAGCCAGAGCATCATCTACTCCGGTATCCACATCCAAAATCACATCTTCCATCTATCATCCCTCTCTCTAAATCTGCGTGAAACGGACACCTAAGTTAAGCCGTAATCGTAGCGTGAAAATGTTATGCGAACCCTCGCTTCAAAATTCCAAGAGCAAGCTTATCAATTTTTACAACCCTAAAACAGTTCAAATGCTACCTATTTGGCGAGCCCCCGACAGGACTTGAACCTGCGACACGCGGTTTAGGAAACCGCTGCTCTATCCAACTGAGCTACGGGGGCGGAAAGGAGATTGACGCCATATACTCGGATATTGCATTATCACTATTTATCACTATATAGTTCGTTTCCTCAGAGATTATAATGGTGGAGATGGGGGGATTCGAACCCCCGACCTCTTCGATGCGAACGAAGCGCTCTCCCAACTGAGCTACACCCCCGATACTAATTCATAAATTCTAACAAGAAAAAAACGGCGATTATAAAAGACTGTCTATAAGACTCTGATACCGTAATTCTATCTATGAACAATCAATGGTTGAGGAAAAGAAACTCAGCTACTCGGCCTTGCGCCATAAAGGTTGTAAGTCCTTTACCTTGTCAATGATAGAAGGATTGAAAGGCGGAAATTCAAATCCCAACGGTTGCACGGGCCCCGTACGCCATCCTATGGCTTTATGCACTTTCGGGTCGGAGTAATAAACGCAGTAAACCAGCTTGAGACAATCAGCGAAGTCTTCAGGCAGGGACTCTTCTACAGCGTATATAGCAGCGTCTTTCTCTTCTGGGTCCATCGCCTCAAATCCGCAGCTAGAACGCGCCATCGGGTCCAGCGTAATCGCGTCCATCACCACCTTTAAAGGCTTACGAAATCTTTCCATGGTTTGAGCAGCTTCAATTACGCGCCGGACCATCCCCATAGATCCTGCACCCTTTATATCTTTGGTCGGAGGTATAAGCCTGTCCATAACCTGGGCAAGCAAAGTTTTTTCGTATGGGGTCAGTAGATTCTGGTTCTGTTTGTCCATTGGTTACCTCTTCAAGTCCTTACGTTGACTTCGTATATAGTGGGCTGTTCTTAGAGCAAGCGCCTGTATCGTGGGAGTGGGGTTGACAGCGCCTGATGTTACAAAAATACTCCCATCGACTATGAACAAGTTGTCGGCGTCGTGAGCTTGTCCCCACTTATCAACCACCGATTCAGTAGAAGAATCTCCCATACGGGCAGTACCCATAAGGTGCCATCCTGCAGAGCGCAGAAGTGGCAAATGGAAAATTTCATAAGCACCCGCTGCCATCAGGGCATGCTCGGCTGTATTCATTCCATGGTTCAATATGCGGCGCGTATTGCGGGAGACTTTGTAGAAGATTTTCGGTGCGGGCAGGCCGGATGAATCCTGCAAGGAAGACGACAACTCTACCCGATTATGCTCTTCTGGCAGATCTTCGGATATAACCGCCAAGGTGGTAGTGTTTCCGAATCTGCGAGCGAACTCCAAATGATGACTTTCTCCCCATGGCACAGATGAAACAAATCCTCCCAGAGCCGTCCATACAGGCCCGGATGAGCGCACTGCCTGATGAGTATACCCTCTTATAAAACCTCGGCGTTCGTCTGTCTCGTAGAACTGTTGGCTCATCAGCATATTGCCGAGAGGCCCCTGCCAAGTGCGTATGCTATCTTCTCTGCGGAACATACCCGTGGTCATAGCGTAAGGGTGAAACATGAGGTTCTTGCCTACTAGTCCAGACGAGTTAGCCAATCCGTTGGGATGCGCCGGAGATTGGGACATGAGCAGAAGTCTTGGTGTGCCTATTCCATTACAAGCTACCACTACCGCCCGCGCTGGCTGACGGTGAACCTTTCCATATTCGTCAAAATACTCTGCCGCAGTTACTCTACCATCCTCTGCGGCAATGATGCGAGATACTCTGGAACAAGCCTTAAGTTTAGCGCCAAGTTTGAGGGCTTTAGGCCAATAGGTAACATCAGAGCTTGCCTTCGCTCCTAGGGTGCACCCGAGGCCATTAGGGCCGCAGTTGTTACAGGCTTGGCGGCCGTCTCGTTCTACAGAGTTTATATAAGAGTCAGAGGGCCACCAATGCCATCCTAACTTGTCAAAACCGCCCGCCAGTCGTTCACCGTCTCTTCCCAATGAAAGTGGAGGCATCGGTCGATCAGTTCGTGGCGGATTAGCAGGGTCGCCAGCTATGCCAGAGCAGCCCATCATATTGTCGTTCAGGTCGTACCAAGGCTTGAGGTCTTCATAAGATATTGGCCAGTCATGCGCCGCACCATCAAGCGTACGCACCCGGAAATCAGAAGGGTGAAATCGCGGAGCATGTGCTGTCCAATGTATGGTAGAGCCACCTACCGCGTTAAACATAAGCGGCGCTATGGCGGATTCGGTGTCGTCCACCGGATAATCGTAGTCCAATCTACGCACATTTGGCTCAAAGTGGAAGTCGGAAAGTTGTCTCATTTCCCAGTCGGGCTTCGCGGGCGGATAGTCTGCAGGCTTCATTTGAGGTCCTTGTTCAAGACAGAGAACATCAAAGCCGGCTTCTGCCAAACTCCAAGCTACGGCCGCACCGGACGCGCCAGCGCCGATTATCAAGATATCCGGAGTATGCTCACTCATCTGCAGTGCCCATCATAAGGACGTTATCTATACGCCTATACAACTCAATCATACGTCTTAGGAGTCGGTGGCAAGCAGTAAGTTTAGTTTCCAATCTGACAATTAATAGACCTCTCTTGCATCTGCAAATCCTTCTTTCACAATCCGTTCTTATAAACTCAATGCTCAAAAGATAAAGGCTAGAAGGGTATTTGACAAATAAACAATAAATGCTTACTCTCTAGATCAGGAATGGTGAAGTAATCCTAAATTATAGGAGTAAGCGAATGAAGCTTAAAGCGGGATCGTTAGGGAGCATCATAATGCTGATTCTAGCTTTTGCTTTGCCCTTATCTTTGGTGGGTTGCCGTTCTGACAGCACGAATTCCCTTAAGAGCGTGGTGATATATTCAGGACGTTCAGAGGTTCTTATAGGTCCTGCCATTGAGCTGTTTGAGGAGACATACAATATAAAGGCCGAAGTAAAGTACGCCGGTACAGGCGAGTTAGCAGCTACTTTGCTTGAAGAGGGGGACGCGTCGCCAGCAGATGTATTTTTTGCCCAAGACCCAGGTGGACTAGGTGTCTTGGAACCTAAATTTGAGCCCCTGTCGCAGGAGATACTGTCTAAAGTTCCTGAATGGGCTCAATCTTCGGAAAGGACTTGGGTTGGCATATCGGGAAGGCAACGCGTTGCAGTTTATAACTCTGAGCGAATCTCTCCGGGTGAATTGCCCTCGTCCATATGGGGGTTTACAGACCAGAAATGGAAAGGGAGGATAGGTTGGGCACCGCGCAACGCCTCTTTCCAATCTATGATTACCGCAATGCGTACGATATGGGGCGAAGACCGGACTTCTGAATGGCTCAGAGGAATAGCGGTAAATGAGCCAAAGGAGTATCCAAAGAACACTCCCATAGTGGCAGCGGCAGCATCAGGTGAGATAGACGTAGGTTTCGTCAATCATTACTACCTGCATAGGTTCATAGCAGAAGAGGGCGAAGACTTCCCGGCCAAGAATCATTATATGGAGGCTGGGGACCCTGGAGGGGTTGTGCTTGTAGCCGGTGCAGGGATACTGAAAACGAGCCAAAACAGCGAGGAAGCATCCCGTTTCTTGGAATTCCTACTTTCTCAAGAAGCACAAGAATATTTCGCCGACAACACTTTTGAATTTCCGGTAATGTCGGAGGTGCGTCCTTCAGGCCCAGGATTCCCAGATATGCTCGCTCCTTTGACTAAAATGGAGCCTCGCATACTCACGGACCTGGAAGGTACAGTAAGGCTATTACAGTCTACTGGGGTTTTACCGTAGGGTTCGGTCAGATTTATAGAGATCGAGGGAGGTTTGAGCACTAGAGCAAAAAACAACTCATTCTTTGACGGTTTTCGCGTGAAGCTTCCTATACCGAGCTACGGCAAAGGTCACTGGCTATTGATCGCAGTGGCAGGATTAGCCGCTTCAGGTGCACTGTTACCTATACTTTACCTGACACTTCGAGCGTTCGGAGCTTGGGACGATCTTTTAGAGCAGTTCTTTAAGACACACGTCGCCCTGCTCCTTATCCGCACTTCTGTTCTGATCCTTATAACGGCAACTCTGTCCACGCTCATTGGCGCTTTCATAGCATGGACAGTAACGAGAACGAATGTCCCAATGAAAAACACGCTGGCTGTGCTTTCGGCGTTTCCCATCAGCATACCCAGCTTTATTCTGGCTATAACCCTAATAGAACTTTATGGACCACGCGGGGTACTTCAGGGATGGTTAGAACCTTTCGGAGTAACGCGATTACCAGAGGTGTACGGGCTACCCGGAGCGGTTTTGGCTTTAACAATAAGCACATATCCCTATGTATATTTGTCTGCTTCCGCCGCCTTGAGAAGGATAGACCCGTTCCTAGAGGACGCCGCTAAGGCAGGTGGTATGGGCAAGTTTGGAGTATTCGCGTTCGTTACCTTGCCTCTTACAAGATCCGCTATCGTCGCGGGCGCGCTTCTAGTAGCTTTGTACGTTTTGAGCGACTTCGGGGCGGTATCGCTGATGCGGTACGAGACTCTGACGGCTGGCATATTTCTTCAGTACGAATCTACATTCGACAGATCAGCGGCGGCGGCCCTTTCCCTCCCGATGATCGCTATGGCCTTCGTTTTGCTCGTGGGGGAGCCCGTCATTAGAGGCCGCCGCAGATATTCCCAGAGGAGAGCAGGATTTGAGAGAAAGGTACGAACGGTAGATTTAGGTGGATGGAAGTGGCCTATCGCTGTGATATGCATCGTGCCGGTAGTGGTAGGCCTAGCGGGGCCGGTCGGTGTTTTAGTGTTCTGGGTGTGGGACGCTTTCTTGACTGTGGATTTAATAACCGATTTGCTGGAGCCTTTATGGAATTCGGTATACGTATCAATTATGGCCGCTGTAGCTGCTATTATCCCCGCAGTTACCATAGCCTTGCTGTCTGTGCGGCATCCAGGAAGGCTTACCTCGTTTTTTGAGAAGGCTTCATATATAGGTTTTGGCTTGCCCGGCGTAGTAGTAGCGCTCGCCTTAGTCTTTGCAGGAGTAAACCTTTTCCCTTTCCTCTATCAATCTATCTGGATGCTTGTAGCCGCGTATGGGATCCTCTATCTATCTGCGGCTATAGGGCCTCTCAGGTTGGCTTTTACACAGATCAACCCTCGATTTGAAGAAGCAGCAAGTGGCATGGGTGCGACCAAGATAGAACTTTTTAGGAAGGTGCTGCTGCCTCTTGCCATGCCTGCAGTTATGATCGGGGCTTCTCTCGTCTTCCTGTTCTCCATGAAGGAGTTGCCTGCTACGCTGATACTAGGGCCTATAGGATTCAAGACACTAGCAACGTCCATATGGGCAGCGGAGTCTGAAGCATTTTTTGCTAGAACTGGAGCGGCTTCGCTATTACTCATAGCTATGTCTGGGGCACCATGGGCCATATTTGTTATCATAAGAAACCGCTCACCTGGAAATTGAATTATCGAATAGCACGTCTACTGTTCCGCCGGAAAAGAAACAGATGGCACAACCCTTCTTCTCATCCCCACACAAACCCTATCGAATACGAGGTGACAGAAGGACCAGCGTCCATCAGCATGCAGGATGTATCGGTTCAGTACGCCAACAGCAAAGAGAGAGCATTGAGTCGGTTTTCCATAGATATAGCCCAATCAGAGTTCGTCTCTATTTTGGGACGTAGTGGTGCAGGTAAAACGACGGTACTGCGTGCTATAGCCGGCTTCGAGAAGGTATGCGACGGTTATGTGCGCATAGGTGGACGACTAGTAGCTTCCTCTTTTGTGCATTTAGAACCTAACGTCAGAAGGATCGGGTTTGTATTTCAAGATTATGCCCTGTTTCCGCATCTGAACGTAGAAGATAACGTGGGTTTCGGACTGAGAAAAGATACAAAAAGTGCGAAGCACAGAAGGGTTAGCGAGATATTGGAGACTGTAGGGCTTGCTGGTTTTGGAGGAAGATTCCCTAACGAACTTTCGGGAGGTGAACAGCAGCGTGTAGCATTGGCGCGTGCTTTGGTATTGAAGCCAGCTGCTGTTTTACTGGATGAACCGTTCTCAAGTATAGATAAGGAGTTTTCCGCTACTTTGCGCCGCGAAGTTCAAAGGATACTTAAGTCCGCAGGCGCAACTACGGTGATGGTAACGCATGAAGGCGAAGAGGCTATGGCCATGTCAGACAAGGTGGCTGTGATGGTTAGAAATGGCTCAATCATGCAGATAGGCTCCTCTGAGGAGGTTTACAGACATCCTATTTCCCCTGCTGTAGCGCGGCTTATAGGTCCATGCGAGATTGCCGATGGGATGGTAAGAAACGGTATAGCGTTCACAGAAATGGGAGCGTTGAATGTTGCTAAACCATACGCGCGGGCAGCTGAAGGGAAGAGAGTGGATGTCTTGCTTAGGGCGTCGGAGCTGGAACTGATACCGCCGAACGGGGATAACATCAGCGGAAGAGTAGTTTTTCGCGCATTTATGGGCGAATTCGCGGAGTTTGGTGTGCAGTTTCCTTCTGGTGCAGTAACTAGGGTAAGGCAAAGAGCAAGAACCGCTTTCAAGATAGGAGACATCGCCGCCTTGAGGCAACGACCGGGATCCTCAGTTATAATTTACCCAAAAGAGTGAGCTGCCTTAATAAAAACTTCCCTTTGTGCTTATCTATCCATTGAGCCTAAAATCAAGCTCGCGTTCTGCCCTCCGAACCCGAGACTATTCGACAACACAACCTTCACCTCAACCCGACGGGCTTTATTTGGAACATAATCTAGATTGCAGTCAGGGTCTGGGTTCTTATAATTGATGGTAGGGTGAATCATACCTTCTTGGATCGTACAAACCGACGCTATCGCCTCCAAAGCTCCCGACGCTCCTAACGCATGACCAACCATTGACTTTGTAGAACTGATAGGCACGCTATAAGCTCTCCCTTTTAGTGCTGACTTAATGGCTATAGTCTCCGCTTTATCATTCAGAGGAGTAGAGGTGCCATGGGCGTTCACATAATCTATCTCATCCGGTTCCACGCCTGCTTTATCCATAGCAACCCTCATACAACGCTCTGCACCTGCACCCGAACTATCAGGCTGTACAAGCTCAAGAGCGTCAGAAGTTGCGCCCCAGCCCAACACTTCCGCCAGTGGTTCCGCTCCTCTCTCTTCCGCGTGTTTCAGACTCTCCAGCGTTAACACGCCTGCTCCTTCCGCCGGCACAAAGCCATCCCTCAAGCTGTCAAATGGACGGCTTGCCTCTATTGGATCCCCTTCCCAAGACGTAAGAGCGCCCATATTAGAGAAACTCCCTAGCCCCACCGGGCACAAAGCCGCCTCACATCCACCCGTAAGCATCACGTCCGCTTCTCCTCGCTTGATCACTTCGTAAGCTTCTCCTATCGCTTGTGTCGCCGCAGCGCAGGCAGTGGTGCAGGTGTTTATATATCCCTGCGCACCGAATATGCGGCTCACGTTTGCAGAGGCCATGTTAACTAACATGACCGGCACGAAAAAAGGACTCAGCCTCATAAGTCCCCGCCTCAGTTTCAACTCCACCTGAACGTCTGTTTCAGGTAGGCCTCCAGCACCCACACCAAGCAACACTCCTACCTTGGTTTTATCCTCCAACGACAGATCCAACCTTGCATTCTCTATGGCTTCAAATGCCGCTGCCACCGCCATGTTGGAAAACAATCCCATCCGTCTGATTTCACGTCTTCCTAACCGCTCAGCAGGATTGAAATTCTTGATCTCTCCACTCACTTTGCAAGTCAAAGCATCAGGGTCAGACCTCGTCAGACGTCCAATCCCGGAAGAACCGCGCTTCAGATTGTCCCAGAATTCTCCAGTGGTATTGCCAACACAGGTCAATGCTCCCATCCCGGTAACCACAACACGCTTGATACCGTTTCTGCTATCCAGCTCTAACATCAGATATAGCTCACCGAACCAAAAATTGTTAATTCTGCCAGCCTGAATCTCAATATAAACAACCCCTCTGATTTTTCACATACAACTTTACGCATTGTCAACAAGCGTTGAAATGTTTGAGAGTCGTCTTACGCCTTCAGATTCAATAAGATGCCCTATATGTACGCCTAGGAATTGGCCGTACGTTACGTTAGTATCTATCATTTTCATCTCATCCAATAGAACCTATCACCAAACAGGCATTCTGACCACCGAAGCCGAAACTGTTCGAGAGCACCACAGATACCTTCAAGCGACGCGCTTCGCCGGGGACATAGTCCAAATCACACTCAGGATCCGGATTCTCCCAGTTAACGGTGGGATGAACCGTTCCCTCCCTAATTGTGAAAACCGAAGCTATGGCTTCCAACGCACCGGAGGCACCGAGTGCATGTCCCACCATAGATTTGGTAGAGCTTATAGGGATCTTATAAGAATGTTCTCCGAAGACCCGCTTCAAGGCTAAAGTCTCTACCTTGTCGTTCAGCGGGGTAGAAGTTCCGTGAGCGTTCACGTAATCAATATGCTCACAGCTTAAATCCGCATCTTCTATCGCCGCCTGCATGCACCGAATGGCACCGTCGCCGTCCGGTGCTGGTTGCACTATATTGGAAGCATCCGCGGAAACACCCCAACCCATAACCTCTGCAAGTGGTTCTGCTCCTCGTCGATCCGCGTGTGCCAAACTTTCCAGTATCAATATCCCTGCCCCTTCTGATGGCACAAAACCGTCTCGCAGGCTGTCGAATGGGCGACTAGCCTGTGAAGGATCGCCGTCCCAGGAAGTCAAAGCACCCATGCATGCAAAACCACCTATGCCTACCTCGCACAATCCGGCTTCTGTGCCGCCGGTTATCATAACGTCTGCTTCTCCCCTGCGTATCACTTCGGTAGCTTCCCCTATCGCCTGCGTCGCCGCGGCGCACGCGGAAGGACATGTGTTTGTATAACCACCGGCTCCTACTACGCGACTCACGTTTGCGGCCGCCATATTGATAAGCATTTTAGGCACATACAGAGGACTTACGCGCATAGGGCCGCGTTTTACCCTTACTTCTGCTTGGACATCGCTCTCTGGCATACCGCCGCCGCCGCAACCAATCAACGTTCCTACCCTTTCACTTTTTTCTTTGGACATATTCAGACCGGCGTCTTCAAGAGCCTCCGCACACGCGCCTACTGCCAATTGTGAAAAACGAGCCATACGCTTTGCCTCTCGGGCAGCCATACGTTCCGATGGGTTGAAATTCTGCACCTCTCCGCTCACCTTGCATGAAAGCTTATCCGGATCAGCGGCAGTAAGGGTACGCACACCTGAGACACCAGATTTCAGGTTATTCCAAAACTCTGATGTTGTATTTCCTAAACAGGTCAGTGCGCCCATACCGGTAATAACGACACGCCTACCGTCTCTCATAATTCCATAGTCACATCGGGGTTCGAAAAGCAAAAAAGCGAGGGTATCAGAAATAACAACCCTCATATTCAACTATACAGGGTATAGCTCAGGTTCAATCCCCAAAACCTCTTCTATAGCTTCAGCTGCTACAAAAAGAGATCCGCAAGCTACTATTACGTCGTCTAGCATGGCCGCCGCTTTCGCCATGTCCAGAGCCTCCGGCAGAGAAGAAGTATAATCTGTTACATTTATCCCTGCTTCCTTCAGCTGTCTAGTAAGCAGGTCCGCGGGTATAGTGCGAGGATGACGCGACTGAGTAACAAAGAACGCACGAGCTGACGAAGAGAGTATACGCGCAGAGTCTATAAAATTATGCCCATTCGTGGCACCGAAAACAAAAACCTCGCCGCTTCTTCCTTGGAAATGGCGCTCTAGAGCCAATTTAAGTGCAAACACAGACGCTGGATTATGACAGCCATCTGCTATTATACGCGGCAAATCAGAGCAAACAAGCTGAACTCTCGCATCCCACCTGACAGACTCCATACCATTAACGACGGCTTCCGGGGTTATTGCTATGCCCGGTATAGCCTCCAGAACCGATATCGCAGTCCGACAATTATCAAGCTGATGCACACCCAGTAGAGGCAAAACGAAGCGATATTCCGCTCTGGACGTGCGAACGTGCACCTCCTGTCCACCTTCAAAAGGAGATGAAGCCTCTTCTAAGCTCGTACTTTCTGCAACATCGATAATTTCGCCATCTTCTCGTTCCGTTACTTCCCTAACAACTGCCATGGCCTCCTGTTCAACTGGATGAGCCACTACAATGCACCCAGGCTTGATGATCCCCGCCTTCTCAAACGCTATTCTCCGAACGGAATTCCCCAAAACTGTTTCATGATCCAGAGATATGCTCGAAATAGCCACCACATCAGGACTGACTACATTGGTAGAGTCAAGACGTCCGCCCAATCCGGTCTCCAAAATCACTACATCCGATCCGCTGGCGCGGAAGCACACAAATGCCATTGCTGTAAGGATCTCAAACAGTGTAGGTTCGCCAAAATTAGTGAAGTTCATCATATCCTCAGCTGCCAACCAGGTCTTATGAAAAGCGGAGGCGAATAACTTCTCCGATACAGGCAAGCTGTTTACTCTTATACGTTCGGTGAAACGATGGAGAGAAGGGGAAGAGTAAAATCCAGTCGAAAAGCCACCTGATCTGAGGCAGGATTCTATCATTGCGCATACACTACCCTTGCCGTTTGTGCCTGCAACATGAACAACAGGCAATCCTAAATGCGGCGCACGCATTCTGTAAAGGATATCCTCCGTTCGGCGTAAATGCCACTCGCTAGGACCGCTCCGCATGCTCTTTCTCTCAAAATCTACCAACGAAAACAGCTTAGCCATGGAGTCGGCATAGCAACGCTCAAGCATAACGCAATCTCTTTCTTCAAGCAAATGCCCAGAGCTCTCTGGACTTTTCTAAGTCTCCGTATCTGCTGATTTAGAATACAAAAAAACAGATACTCTTCTCCATCATGCATAGGGTATTTTCGTTGAAAGTTCAGCTAGAGTATCTCTCTTGGGAAGACAATACAAACATACTACGGACTTCAACGAAAAGGAAGGTGACGTGAGGAGTACAAGTTTATAATAATATAATAATGAGAGTCCACAAATTATAGAAAGGCGGAGCTGACGGGTGACAATGTATCCAGGCAAGTTTTTAGTAAAAATTCGTCTAGCATCTTGTATATAGACTCGGAGACGTTGCGCCGTTCTGGCGCGGACTATGCTGAATCAAGGATCGAAGAGTCTGATTCTCTTCGTATAGTTCATCGCGGCAAAGGTCTAGATAGTGTAAATCAAACAAATGGCATTGGAGGATGTGTGCGCGCTGTCTCCAAAGGAGGTTGGGGCTTCGTTAGTTTCAATGACTCCGCCAAGATAAAGGATGCAACTGTACAAGCAGCAGAACAAGCGCGCAATGTACAAAGAGATAAGACTCTATTTGCAGATGTTGAACCAGTTCATGACTCAGTGCAAGCCACTGTCATAAAAGACCCCGCTGACATTCCTCTGGAAGACAAGGTGCGACTTATGGGCCACTACTCCGATATAGCTCTGTCCACTCCGGATATAAAGAGTTGCGATATCATTTACTCGGAGAACAGGAAAAAGGTCTCCTTTACTAATTCGGAAGGTTCACACATTGAACAAAAATTTATCCATGTTGTGTTCAGAATACAGGCGATGGCTCGTTCGAATAGTGAGATGCAGCAGGCAGGTTTCTCCATAGGATCACTAGGAGACTACGGGCTAGTGGAATCTCTTGACGAGGATGTCAAGGGAGCAGCACATAGAGCAATCGCTATGATCAAGGCAGATAACATACAGGGAGGCGAACGAACCACTATACTCGATCCGGTCATAGCAGGTGTGTTCATTCACGAAGCATTTGGCCATCTCTCGGAAGCTGATAACGTATCTGAAAACAAAGAACTTAGAGATCTAATGTACATGGGTCGTAAATTTGGAGGAGAACACCTGAATTTCACAGACGGAGCAGCTATGGGAGGCCTGAGAGGCTCTTATAAGTACGACGATGAAGGGGTAATGGCCACTAGAACACCTCTGGTAAGAGAAGGCGTCTTGGTAGGCAGGCTGCACTCGCGTGAGACCGCCGCAATGCTCGGAGAGAAACCCACAGGGAACGCGCGATCTATAAACTTCAACTGGCCGCCCATAGTACGGATGACAAACACGATAATAGAACCCGGAGAGGCGAATTTAGACGATTTATTAGAGGGCGTAGATAATGGAGTTTACGTGAAAAATTGGTACGGCGGTATGACACAACACGAGATGTTCACCTTTTCATCCGCTGAAACATATATGGTCAGGAAAGGCAAAATAGCCGAGATGGTACGTCCCGTTACACTGAGTGGTAATCTGTTCACCACCTTGCATAACCTAGACGCAGTAGGCAATGATATAGACATGAACCAAGGTGGAGGTTGCGGTAAAGGAGGACAGATGCCTTTGCCCGTATCCAATGGCAGTCCTCATATACGCATACGAAAGTGCTTAATATCGGGCTCATAATGAAAAATGACTGTAATATCCCATTCAAAAAGGTTTATTTTCCTAAAGGCTAATAAGACAGCCAGTAATTCAATAGAGAAATATTTATCTTTTTTCCTCAACTTTGACAAAGGTGATATAGTAGGTAATACTGTATATCCTGATACGCTTCATATACTTCCTTTTCATTTAACCATTCCTGAGGTAAAAAGCTTTTTAGACAAATATTTTCCTGATAAATCTATATGGGAAGATTATTACAAGTTCACTACTGTACGGAATCCGTGGGACCAGTTACTGTCTATGATATGGCATCAACTGAGATGCGATAGCCCTATCATGCATATTGAGAAGTTATTAAGCAAATTTGGAGCATCATCGCTATTGCTGCAGTATCGTATTAGAAAATATCTATCCCAGCAGGAATCTTACAAGCAAAAATCCAGAGATGGCTTGACAAAGCACAGTCGATATTACCTAGAGAGTGGTAGCGTTCAGCTTCACTGTCCGTTGAACAAGGTAATACGTTATGAGAATATACAGGATGGCTTCGGAGAAGTATGCAAACATCTAGATATACCCTGGAAAGGAAATTTTGAGTACAAAGGCGAGAGGTTAGCTTACAATTCTTATCAGAGAAGAGACCGAAGACACTATAGGGAAGTATATTCTGATATACAGGCAGAACGTGTAGGAGAACTGTTCAAGGAGCTCAATGAGTTCTTCGGATACGAATACTAATATTCGGCAAGATAATACACGTGCACATATACGTAAATGTTTATAATATGGCGAATTGAGACGATCTGTTAGAGAACGTAGATAATGGAGTTTACGTGAAAAATTGGTACGGCGGTATGACACAACACGAGATGTTCACCTTTTCATCCGCTGAAACATATATGGTCAGGAAAGGCAAAATAGCCGAGACGGTACGTCCCGTTACACTGAGTGGTAATCTGTTCACCACCTTGCACAACCTAGACGCAGTAGGCAATGATATAGACATGAACCAAGGTGGAGGTTGCGGTAAAGGAGGACAGATGCCTTTGCCCGTATCCAATGGCAGTCCTCATATACGCATACGAAAGTGCTTAATATCGGGCTCATAATGAAAAATGACTGTAATATCCCATTCAAAAAAGTTCATTTTCCTAAAGGCTAATAAGACAGCCAGTAATTCAATAGAGAAATATTTATCTTTTTTCCTCAACTTTGACAAAGGTGATATAGTAGGTAATACTGTATATCCTGATGCGCTTCATATACTTCCTCGTCATTTAACCATTCCTGGGGTAAAAAGCTTTTTAGACAAATATTTTCCTGATAAATCTATATGGGAAGATTATTACAAGTTCACTACTGTACGGAATCCGTGGGACCAGTTACTGTCTCTTACATGGTACGAACTGAGATCCCTTAGCCCCAGGATGCATATTGAGAAGTTATTCAACAAGTTTGGAGCATCATCGCTATTGGTGGAGTATTATATTAGAAAATATCTATCCGAGCAGGAATCTTACAAGCAAAAATCCAGAGATGGCTTGACAAAGCAGAGTCGATATTACCTAGAGAATGTTAACGGCCAGCTTCACTGTCCGTTGAACAAGGTAATACGTTATGAGAATATACAGGATGACTTCGGAGAAGTATGCAAACATCTAGATATACCCTGGAAAGGAATTTTTGAGTACAAAGGCGAGAGGTTAGCTGATCATTCTCATCAGAGAAGAGACCGAAGACACTATAGGGAAGTATATTCTGATATACAGGCAGAACGCGTAGGAGAACTGTTCAAGGAGCTCAATGAGTTCTTCGGATACGAATACTGATATTCGGCAAAGTAATACACGTGTACACATACGTATACGAACACGTGAGAGTGATATCGGTTTGGCACACAAATAGCGGCACCTGCCATAACGGTTCTTGATAACCCTCTTATGCCCATGAACTCACAAACACGTCTATTTGACGACGAAGGCACACCATGCAGAATCGTTAAGCTGATAGATAAAGGAATAGCCGTTTCCCCCTTATTAGATCTGACCAGCGCGGTGGAAACCGGACTGAAGACTAACGGAGCAGCCGGACGGTCGCTAGGGACCATCCCGAATCCTCAATCTAGTGCCGTAGAAATATCACCTGGTAAGACGTCTCTGGAAAATATAACATATCGGAACAGATTTTGATCGTGGAAGAGCTTCTAGGAGCAGGACAGAGCAATGTTCTGGGGGGAGAATTTCACGCAAACGTCTCGTTGGGTTATCTTGTTGAGTTCGGAGAAATAGTCGGTCGGGTCAAGAACATTATGCTAGAATGTTAAAGCAATATCGGCTGAAAGAGAACTGGTCTTCGGTTCACTAGTGTCACCTTACTTGCTCTGCACAGAAGTGAGCATGTCCAACTAGTAGATAAAAAACAATAGAATGACTATAGTGTCTCACTCAAAAAAGTTCATTTTCCTAAAGCCTATTAAGGTAGCCGGTACTTCAGCAGAGAAGTATTTGTCCCTTTTCCTCAACTCTGACAAAGGCGATATAGTAAGTATGCCTCATTCTCCATGGCCTAATGATTTTACAAAAATAGACCGTCATTTGAGCATTTCCAGGGTAAAAGGCTTTTTAGACAAATATTTTCCTGATAAATCTATATGGGAAGATTATTACAAGTTCACTATTGTACGGAATCCGTGGGACCATGTACTGTCTACGATATGGCAACAACTGAGACGCCATAGCCCTATCATGCATATTGAGAAGTTATTCAACAAATTTGGAGCATCATCGCTATTGGTGCAGTATCGTATTAGAAAACATCTATCCGAGCATGAATCTTACAAGCAAAAATCCAGAGATGGCTTGGCAAAGCACAGTCAATATTACCTAGAGAGTGTTAACGGTCAACTTCACTGTCCGTTGAACAAGGTAATACGTTATGAGAATATACAGGATGACTTCGGAGAAGTATGCAAACATCTAGATATACCCTGGAAAGGAAATTTTGAGTACAAGGGCGAGAGGTTAGCTTACAATTCTTATCAGAGAAGAGACCGAAGACACTATCGGGAAGTGTATTCTGATATACAGGCAGAACGCGTAGGAAGACTGTTCAAGGAGCTCAATGAGTTCTTCGGATACGAATACTAATATTCGGCAAGGTAATACACGTGTACACAATACGTAAATGCTTAATATCTAGATACGAACACGCGAGAGTGATAAGAGAAGATATTTTAGATCATACAAAAATTACTGCCATCCAATGATGAACAACGAAGGTACACTAGAAAAAGCTTCCACCATATGCGAAGCTGCTGAGACATACAAAGAGAAAACCGAAAACCGAGTCGTCGCATTTGAAGCGAACACCCTGAAGGAAGTTTCTAGAAGAAGCTCTTCCGGCCTGGCACTCAGGGTGGTGTCTAATGGCAAGATGGGGCACGCTTCAACCACATACAGCCATAGGAGTACAGAGCTCGTGAAGAGAGCAAAAACTCTAGCAAATTTCGGTCCTGAGGCTATTTTTCAGTTTCCATCCGGTGAAGAACCAACTTCACATACGGAGACATTTGACAAAAAGCTGGAGTCGATCTCTACAAAGCATATGATGGAAACGGCAAATGGTCTTATCGAGAATCTACTCGAAAAATGGCCAGATGCCCTGTGCGATGCTCGCGTCGCCTGCGGAGCAGAACAGTTAAACATAATGAACTCCCAAGGACTGAATCGATACTGTGAAAGCTCCGGTTATTCTGTGATTTTATCTGCCCAAATCATAAAAGACTCCGACATGCTGCACGTCTGGTCTGGTCATGCTTCAAGTGAACTATTTGGAGATGAAGAGCTGGAGAGCAAAGTGTTTAGACCCGTAGATACTGCGATAGAAAGATCGCAGAGATTAGCTCCAGCACCTTCTGCAGGTTGCCTGGTGCTGTTCACCCCAAGGGGAGTAGGAGCTGCGCTTTTAGAACCGTTACTTGCGGGCTTCAACGGGCGAGATGTAGCCAAAGGCGCGTCTCCCCTTTCAGATCGGTTCGGCACACAAATAGCGGCACCTGCCATAACGGTTCTTGATAACCCTCTTATGCCCATGAACTCACAAACACGTCCATTTGACGACGAAGGCACACCATGCAGAATCGTTAAGCTGATAGATAAAGGAATAGCCGTTTCACCCTTGTTAGATCTGACCAGCGCGGCGGAAATCGGACTGAAGCCTAACGGAGCAGCCAGACGGTCGCTGGGAACCATCCCGAATCCTCAATCTAGTGCCGTAGAAATATCACCAGGTAAGACGACACTGGAAGACATAATGAACACATCGGAACAGATTTTGATCGTGGAAGAGCTTCTAGGAGCGGGACAGAGCAATGTTCTGGGGGGAGAATTTCGCGCAAACGTCTCGTTGGGTTATCTTGTTGAGTCCGGGGAAATAGTCGGTCGGGTCAAGAACGTTATGATAGCAGGAAATGTATACCGGACCATACAAAATATAAAAGCAATATCGGCTGAAAGAGAACTGGTCTTCGGTTCACTATTGTCACCTTACTTGCTCTGCACAGAAGTGAGCATATCCAACTAGTAGATAAAAAAACAATAGAATGACTGTAATATCCCATTCAAAAAAGTTCATTTTCCTAAAGGCTCCTAAGACAGCCAGTAATTCAATAGAGAAATATTTATCTTTTTTCCTCAACTTTGACAAAGGTGATATAGTAGGTGGCGATATAGTAGATAGTAATAATGGAAATATACTTCGTTTTCATTTAACCATTCCTAGGGTAAAAAGCTTTTTAGACGAATATTTTCTTGATAAATCTATATGGGAAGATTATTACAAGTTCACTACTATAAGGAATCCGTGGGACATGTTACTGTCTTTGGCATGGTTCAACTCTCGATCCCGTAGCCCTATGATGCATATTGAGAAATTATTCAACAAGTTTGGAGCATCATCGCTATTGGTGGAGTATTATATTAGAAAATATCTATCCGAGCAGGAATATTGTAAGCAAAAATCCAGAGATGGTTTGACAAAGTACAGTCAATACTACCTAGAGAGTGTTAACGGCCAGCTTCATTGTCCGTTGAACAAGGTAATATGTTATGAGAATATACAGGATGACTTCGGAGAAGTATGCAAACATCTAGATATACCCTGGAAAGGAAATTTTGAGTACAAAGGCGATCATTTAGTTGAAAATTCTCATCAGAGAAGAGATCGAAGACACTATAGGGAAGTGTATTCTGATAGACAGGCAGAACGCGTAGGAGAACTGTTCAAGGAAATCAATGAGTTCTTCGGATACGAATACTAATATTCGGCAAGGTAATACACATGTGCACATACGTAAATGCTTAATATCTAGATAGTAACTCGCGTGTACAAACACGCGAGAGTGATAAGAGAAGATATTTTAGATCCTACAGAAATTACTACCATACAATGATGAACACGGAGACATTTGACAAAAAGCTGGAGTCGATCTCTACAAAGCATATGGTGGAAGCGGCAAATGGTCTTATCGAGAATCTACTCGAAAAATGGCCAGATGCTCGTGCGATGCTCGCGTCGCCTGCGGCACTGTGAAAGCTCCGGTTATTCTGTAATTTTATCTGCCCAAATCATAAAAGACTCCGACATGCTGCATGTCTGGTCTGGCCGTGCTTCAAGTGAACTATTTGGAAATGAAGAGCTGGAGAGCAAAGTGTTTAGACCCGTAGATACTACGATAGAGAGATCGCAGAGATTAGCTCCAGCACCTTCTGCAGGTTGCCTGGTGCTGTTCACCCCAAGGGGAGTGGGAGCTGCGCTTTTAGAACCGTTACCTGCGGGCTTCAACGGGCGAGATGTAGCCAAAGGCGCGTCTCCCTTTTCAGATCGGTTCGGCACACAAATAGAGCGGCACCTGCCATAACGGTTCTTGATAACCCTCTTATGCCCATGAACTCACAAACACGTCCATTTGACGACGAAGGCACACCATGCAGAATCGTTAAGCTGATAGATAAAGGAGTAGCCGTTTCTCCCTTGTTAGATCTGCCCAGCGCGGCGGAAACCGGACTGAAGCCTAACGGAGCAGCCAGACGGTCGCTGGGAACCATCCCGAATCCTCAATCTAGTGTCGTAGAAATATCACCTGGTAAGACGACACTGGAAGACATAATGAACACATCGGAACAGATTTTGATCGTGGAAGAGCTTCTAGGAGCAGGACAGAGCAATGTTCTGGGGGGAGAATTTCGCGCAAACGTCTCGTTGGGTTATCTTGTTGAGTCCGGGGAAATAGTCGGTCGGGTCAAGAACGTTATAGTATCAGGAAATATATACCAGATCATACAAAATGTTAAAGCAATATCGGCTGAAAGAGAACTGGTCTTCGGTTCACTATTGTCACCTTACTTGCTCTGCACAGAAGTGAGCATGTCCAAATAGTAGATAAAAAAACAATAGAATGACTATAATATCTCACTCAAAAAAGCTCATTTTCCTAAAACCTACTTAAGGTAGCCGGTACTTCAGCAGAGAAGTATTTGTCCCTTTTCCTCAACTTTGACAAAGGCGATATAGTAAGTATGACTCATTCTCCATGGCCTAATGCGGTCACAAACATAGGCCGTCATTTGACCATTCCCGATGTAAAAAGCTTTTTAGACAAATCTTTCCCTGATAGCTCTATATGGGAAGATTATTACAAGTTCACTATCATACGGAATCCATGGGACTGGTTACTGTCTTGGGTATGGTACCGCATCAGAACCCCTCGCTTTAGAGGAGTGTTGATTGAGCCGTTTTTCAACAAGTTTGGAGCATCATCGCTACTGGTGCAGTATTCTATGAGAAAACAGATATCCCGTCAGGAATATGATAAGCAAAATTCCAGAGATGGCTTGACAGAGCACAGTCGATACTACTTAGAGAGTGTTAACAGCCAGCTTCACTGTCCGTTGAACAAGGTAATACGTTATGAGAATATACAGGATGACTTCGGAGAAGTATGCAAACATCTAGATATACCCTGGAAAGGAAATTTTGAGTACAAAGGCGAGAGGTTAGCTTACAATTCTTATCAGAGAAGAGAACGAAGACACTACAGGGAAGTATATTCTGATATACAGGCAGAACGCGTAGGAGAACTGTTCAAGGAGCTCAATGAGTTCTTCGGATACGAATACTGATAATTGTGGGGTACAGTAGACAGCTTTCAATATAGAGGCACACTGACTACTCTGCATATCTACAAGTATTTATCTGTTTGATTGTTTATCCTTGACTCGTCAGTAGGTACAATTATGGATATTCAATGTAAGTGACGGTAAGCACTCTATAGGTTTGGGCCGAAGTGGCGGAACGGTAGACGCGGCGGTCTCAAAAACCGTTGGAGGAAACTCCGTGTGGGTTCGATTCCCACCTTCGGCACCAGAAAAGCATTCGAATTTTAAGGTTATTTTGTATAATACTTTGTAGGATGATGCCTCTATCATGTATCGCTTACAATTCGTTGAGTGATATATATCCTGCCGATTTTAAATATTCCAATATGATCAAAGCGGCCTCAGACGGATTTGTGTTCATAGTTTGTATACGCAGTTCCGGTTTTTCGGGGTTTTCATATGGATCGTCCACACCGGTGAAGTCTTTCAACAGACCAGAGCGTGCCTTCGCGTAAAGTCCCTTCCGGTCGCGTCGCTCACACTCCTCCAAAGGGGTGTCTACATGTATTTCTATGAAACCTCCATGTGCTCCTACCATTTCCCGAACTTTGCGACGGATCGCCGCATACGGGGCTATAGGAGCGCAAACCGCAACACCACCATGGCGAGTTATTTCCGAGGCTACAAAGCCTATTCGTAATATATTCAGATCGCGATGTTCCTTTGAAAAAGTGAGCTCACTAGATAGATTCTTCCTAACCAAATCCCCGTCTAGCACCGTAGCAGCGCGCTCCGTGGTCTCAAGCAATTTCTCTACAAAAGCTCTAGCAATTGTGGATTTGCCCGAAGACGGCAGCCCAGTAAAAAATACAACAAACCCCTGACGAGAACGCGGCGTACGTGATTTCCGCAGTTCAGCTATAACTTCTGGGTATGAAAACCATTCAGGAATTTCTATCTCTTCTGCAATACGGCGACGCAGTTCGGTACCTGATAATGAGGCTAGTTGAGCACCCTTAGGAGCTTCAGAACGTTCAACGTAAAGTTTTTTGTCTTCAAGATAAACCATTTCTTCAAATAGGACCGTAGATATTCCCAATTCTCCGGCGTACTTTGCGAGTAGGTTTTGCGCTTCATATGGCCCGTAGTAGGGTTTGCCGGTGCTATCTTTACCAGGTCCAGCATGATCTCTTCCTACTATAAAATGGGAACAGCCAAAGTTCTTTCTGATAATGGCGTGCCATAACGCTTCTCTTGGACCTGCCATTCGCATAGCCAGTGGCAAAAGGCTCAATGATACAGCGGACCGTTCGTAGTACTTGAGAATAGATTTGTAGCATCGGACTCTTACAAACGCATCAATATCTCCGGGCTTTGTTACACCTACAACTGGATTGATTAGTAGATGGGCACCCGTTTGTCTCATGGCACGTTTCGTCAATTCAACATGAGCTCTGTGCATAGGATTACGCGTCTGAAATGCTACGATCCTCGAAAATCCATTCTCCTTAAATAGTTCTCGGAGTTCTTTAGGAGTGTGCCTCAGTTCCGTAAACGAGTAGTTAGGCGGAGGTTCTATACCCTGTACAGTCCCGCCGATCCTTATGGGATTGGTCTTATTAAACAGACGGAACACCGCAGGATGTTCCTGATTATCTGTTCCGAATACTGACATGGCTTCGATTTTAGGGTCGGGCTCCCATATATCTTTCACGTCGAGAATAGCAAGCGGCATCCCTTCCGGATGAAGAAGAGTTAAGCGGTGACCTAATGACAGCTTCTCACTGAAATCCCTGGAGATATCCAGAGTTATAGGAATAGACCACAAGGTGCCGTCAGGTAAGCGCATTGAAGAGCAAACAGAGTTGTACTGCGTTTCAGTCATAAAACCTTTGAGCGGAGAGAAAGAGCCGTTCATCAGCATCTCTAAATCGCACAGTTGTGTATCTGTGAGATTCCATACGAGCAACTCCATAGACTCTTGTCTCAGTTCTTCAATAGTACTGCAGGAAGAGAAAAGGTTTATTAGTTGATTTCCATGAGGCTCAATAAGTTCAGTAAGGGACATTTTACTTCCTTTCTGATGTTATCTTCGTTAATTCTTTTATTATTTTCTCTGGTTCCTCTTTACTACGATTGTTTTGGGCACCGTGCTTAGTTTTTCTATCATTCTGAAGAGCTGCATTCCAATAACTACGGTACACACTTTCTCTTTTCAGTAGTTCACGAGGATTACCAGATTCTATAATCTGTCCATTATCGAATATATAGACTATATCAGCATTTATAGTAGTGGTTAGTCGGTGTGCAACTATGATCAAGGTCATGTCACCTTTAAGTTTATAGATATTGTTGTAGATTTTCGCTTCAGTATGTGAGTCTATCTCACTGGTTGATTCATCCATTATAAGCAGTTCAGGTTTATTAATCAGAGCCCTCGCGATGACTATTCGTTGTCGTTGTCCACCTGATAGTCCTATATTTTGATTGCCGCCTACTATGGTTTTTAAACCTTGTGGTAAATCTTCGATAAAGTTCGCTTCACTTACACGGCAAGCTGCAAGTGTTGATTCTGTGCTGACGTTTGGATTAATCAACCTAAAATTGTTCAGCACAGTGTCTCTAAAAAGAGTGGTGCCTTGTGAAATATAAGAAAGTTTCCGGCGCCATGAGTATATATTGAAGTCATTCATATCTTGACCATCTAGGAGTACAACTCCTGATGAAGGTCTCAAAAGCCCTAAAAGTATATCGATAGAGGTAGTTTTTCCTGAACCAGAATGCCCGATTAAGGCAACCGCTTTTCCTTTAGGGATCTCCAGGTTCAAGTTCAGGAGAACATTGTGGCTAGTTCCAGGATATTTGTAGCACACATCTTTAAACTGTACGCTATACATGAAATTCTTAATATTCTTAGAACCATTTGTGAGAATTTCAGAAGATTCTTCAGCATGTCGGGAAAACTCTCGAAATCTTACGACTCCTTCAACTATACGGGGTAAAGATGAAAAACTGTTGTTAAGACCTATAACTCTTTGTTGTAGTCGCCAAATGATCAAAAATGTTGCCAAGAGGTTCTCTGGGCTAATATCTATATATATAACACCAACAGACAAAGTACCTAAAACAGATATCATAGAGGCAGTCCGTCTTATATAACCTCCGAGAGAACTATAAAACTGAGCTTTCAGGAAGAAATTAAAAAGCTTCTGTAAATTTACTTGAGCCCTGCGTATAAATATATTTTCATATCCACTACTCTTTATACTTTTAGAGTTAAGTAGACTTTGATTATAATCCTGCATGGATTTTTTTTGCTGATCATACTCTGCCTTACTGATACTCTGTATATATTTCGCAAGAAATAATGATAGTCGAACGATCACTAAAACAAAGACTAAAATTAAAAGTGTAAACTGCCATGACAAGAAGATAATTGCGCCAAATGAGAGTCCAATAGAAATTAATCCAGAAATAAATCCTATTATGAAACTGACCAAAGAAGAATATTTGCCTAAAAGGCTATTATTTGCAAACATGAGATCATAAGCATCTCTCTTAATAAAGAAATTCCAGTTACTATGTATAATAGTAGTATAAAATTGGATCCGGAGATCCTTTTCATATGAATTTGAGACGGAGTTTATCAAATATCCAAAGACAATTTCTAATAAATATATCAAGGCTAATAACGCTACAGCAACCAGTATAAACCATCTGTTCTGAACTTCGAAACCTAAGAACTCAAAAACACTGTATACATAGTTAAATATAGAGTTGTTTGCAAATGTTGAACTTGAAGTCAGCAGATCTGGGTCTATAATACGATATCCAAGAGCTACAATTATAAATGAAGACGCTATTGTTATAAAAGAAGACACGGTATTAAATGATATAGTGAATACCATTAACAGCTTATATTTCAGAGGCAAGTTGGTGATAAATTCATAAATAATAGCAACATTAGCAAATAGTGATCTATCTTCTGAAGATGAAGGTACAGACAAGAACCTTCTAATAGCCTTCATACTTGAAAGTATGAAATATGGTAATTTCATTATTGAAATCATAGTAGGTTTATACTAGACGCCCCGCAATAAAAATACTCTCTTAACAGTGCGTAACATTATCTGTAAATCATCCAAGAAGGTAGCAGAGGTTATATACTGAATATCGTACTTAAGCCTACCAAGCGCCTCTAGGTCATTGTGAGCGTGAGGGTACATCAGTTGAGCCATTCCTGTTATGCCGGGCTTAACACTTAATCTTTGTTTAAAATTGCTATCTAGTTTTTCTAGACGTTCTTCAAGTTCTGGAAATTCTGGCCTTGGACCCGATATACTCATATCGCCCATCAGTACGTTCCAAAACTGAGGAAGTTCATCTATGTAAGTTCGGCGGAGAAATTTGCCCAGCCATGTTATGCGCGGATCATCTTTCTGGGTACGCAACTGGATTTTATATTGTCCAGATGTTGACCGCATAGTTCGGAATTTGAGCATTTTAAATGGAATGCCGTTTATACCCAAACGTTCTCGTGCATATAATACCGATCCCGGCGATGTAACTTTTATCAGGACAGCTATAATGGGCAAGAATGGAAACAACATCAATATTACTACAATAGCTACCGAGATATCCAAACTCCGTTTGGTAAGAGAGTCAAGGTAGGAACTTTTGTGAACTTTTGGGGGCAAATCTATAGTAAACGTTCTGTTAAGATGTCACGTTACCGGTACGACCTGGCTTTTTATCCATCGGTAAGTAGCAGCAAGACCATCTTCCAAAGTTACCTGTGGTGTCCAAGATAAGGTTTCAGTCAAGAGAGAGTTATCACTGTTCCTACCGCGGACACCTTGAGGTTTTGAGTGATCATGCCGTTTTCTTATCTCTTTTCCGGCAGAAGTAGAGATTATATTTACTAGTTCATTTACTGTAATCATACGATCGTCGCCAAGATTGAGAGGCTTATTGTAATCAGAAAGCATAATCCTGTAAATTCCTTCTACACAATCATCCACGTACAGGAAAGAGCGGGTCTGTAAACCGTCTCCCCAAACCTCTATCTCTTCTCCTTTGGAAACAAGGGCTATCTTTCTGCATATAGCGGCTGGTGCTTTTTCTCTGCCCCCTCTAAAGGTACCTAACGGTCCATAAACATTGTGAAAACGGGCAATCCGTGTCTCAATGCCGTAGTCTTCTGAATAGTAGCTACACATCTCTTCAGAGAACAGTTTTTCCCACCCGTACCCTTTCTCAGGGGCAGCAGGATACGCGTCCTCTTCTTTTAGCGGAGGGACAGCAGTCTTATCCTGGAGGTAATCTGGATACACACAAGCAGAACTAGAGTAGAAAAATCTGGATACGTTAGCAAGTCTGCTCGCCTCAAGCATATGAGAGGTCATAAGAATGTTATTTCGTGCGACTTGAGCATGAAATAGAGATATAAACCCTATTCCTCCCATGTCTGCTGCAAGATGAAAGACCCAATCAATACCTTTGACGGCTTGACGGCAATTGTCCAATTCTCTCACATCAAGAAGATAGAATTCATCGGCGGAAGTGCTCTCAAATTCAGGGCGCTTTATGTCTATTCCTCTTACCCAGTGTCCTTTTCGTTTCATAAAATTGACTAGATGATGCCCAATGAAGCCTCCTGAGCCTGTAACCAAGATTCGCTTAGGGATATCCATGTTTGCCGGTTTTCCTTTCTTTTTGAGTAATTTAACACAGTATAGTTTACTGAACTACATTTACGTTCGTGATATATACTTGGAAATTACAGTGTCCTCAAAAAATATATTACTCATGGACTGTATCTGTTTCAATCTAGTCTATTCATGGCTGGATCCAGTTGCCAGCGATATTGTTCGATCGGTCGGACGTTCCCTGCCCACTTGCTCAACAAGGCGTGATCTTTCTTTTTGGATGCCATTGTTGTTTTAATCACGTCCGGAGACCACCCATCCAGGACTCTATCTGTCAAAGAACGACGTATTTCAGCATACTTTGAGTTGTCTGCAAGATTTATGAGCTCTTCAGGGTCATCTTCAAGATTGAATAGCTGCGGTGGATATCCGTAGTAATATATGAGCTTCCATTGGTCGCGCCGAATCATTCGTTGATAGCAGCCTCCTTCAGGGGAGTACTCGTCGGAGCAGTACTCGGAAAAAGTCAAATTCTCCCATGAAGCATCGCTGTCTTTTTTCAGTAAGCTCAATATGCTGCGTCCCTCCGAGTTTGGCAAGGCCGGCGCACCCAGAGCGTCCAGAATGGTAGCATTCATATCCACATGCCCTACTACCTGCTCAACCCTTTGACTGGGACGAATAACGCCTGGCCAAGTCATTATTAACGGTACCCGCGCTGATTCCTCGTAAAACGTGTGCTTCCACCACAGTCCATGTTCCCCCAGCATGTCCCCATGGTCAGTGGAATAAACAATAAGTGTGTTTTGGTCCAGCCCGTTTGTACGCAGCGCTGTCAAAACTTCGCCTATTAATGCATCAAGTCGCGCCGTCATCCCCCAATAGGCAGCACGTGCACGCTTTATCTCTTCATCTGTAACTGAGACTATCTTGCTGTATTTCCTCCACCATTTCAAGAAAGGGTGGAGATCTTCGGAGAAAGGCATCGGCTTTTGAGGCATTCCGACTCTGCTTTTATAGCATCGATAGTCTTCTGACTTCGCCACATAAGGAGGGTGCGGGAGCATATACCCGACAGTCAAGCTGAACGGCTTGATAGGTAGTCCAGCCCGTTTCCGAACTCCCAAGCGGTTTAGTTGGTTGACAGCAGAAGCGGTTACATATTCGTCATGCACTTGATACGCGTTTTGTCCGGGACCTGAAAGCTCAAGGCTTATTCGATCGGGTCCTGCTGTGCCGTCCAGAACCCCTCTATCCACCGCAAGACCTCCGAGGAAATTCGAGGAGTGATCACCTACAGTCCGGGAAGCGTACCCGTGTAGTTGATCGGGACCGATGAAGTGCATACGACCTGCTAAAACGGGAGAATATCCGGCCCCACCCATAGCGTGAGCCATAGTAGGTATTGAAGAGTCTAAAGAGTGTTCATTTGTCCATACCTCGTTCTGATGAGGGTACTTTCCCGTGAGCATAGACGCTCGTGAAGGAACACATATTGGAGCGCTGCAGTAGCTGTTCTCAAAGACAGCTCCTTGCTCAGCCAAAGCGTCAAGGTTCGGCGTCTCTATGACTTGATCGCCGTAACATCCCGTAACGTTTGAACAGTGCTGATCGGAGTGTATAAAGAGTAAATTAGGCTTAGATGTGGACGTCATCATTTGTTTCTCGTTTTTTCGTTGCTGGGTCTTTCAAGCACCTCTGCTTGGGAGCTTGCAAAGGTTGCGCCATCCTTATAAAGAAAACAGGCACATTTCCTGTCCAAGTCGTAAAGCTCCGGAACTTTATTACGGCATATTTCCATAGCTGAGGGACAACGTGAAGTAAATTTGCAGCCGGAAGAGGAATCAGAGTTATGAGGAGTCATCTCTATAAAGCGGCCACTGTACCACTCGGTGTCCGGATTAATAGACGGAATTGACTCTACAAGCAATTGAGTATAAGGATGCTTTGGATCCTTAATCAGCTTCTCAGTTTTGCCAGATTCTACTATAGATCCTTGATACATTATCAGAAGGTCGTCCGCCATTTGATAAGCTGTAGTCAAGTCATGTGTTATGTAAACAACAGATATACCAAGCTCTCTATTCAATTTCAGGATGCTGTTCAATATTGTGGCGCGAAGAGACGCATCTACCATTGAGACTGGTTCATCTGCCAATATAACCTTTGGCTTAAGTAACAGGGCCCTTGCCACCATCACACGTTGGCGCTGTCCTCCGCTAAGTTGATGAGGATATCTATCCAATGTCTCTTCCGGCAACAGACCCACCATTTCGAGAGCATCATGGATTAATTTACGCGCCTCCTGCTCAGTATCCGTAACGGAGAACTGCTCTATAGGCATACGTAGGACATGATTTACCTTATAAAAGGGATTGTAAACGCCGAAAGGATCTTGAAATATAGGCTGAACCTCTCTTCTAAATCTACGCTTTTCCGAAGAGTTTATTGATGACACATCTTTACCATCAAAGAGCATCACACCCTTGTTAGGAGCTATAACACCCAGTAGCATGCGTGCTAAAGTGGTCTTGCCTGAACCACTTTCGCCAGCTATACAGGTTATCTTAGGATCGTCTCCGCTTATTCCTAGCGATACGTTATCCACGGCGACGGTAGTATTACGCTTGAACAAACCACCGCCGAAGACTTTTGTAGCGTTCAGAAGTTCCAATACATTCAAATTTTGCCTACCTCTACAAGGTGACAGGATGCGCCATGGGCAGAATCTAACGTCGTCCACTCAGGTTCCTCCAAGGAGCATTTCTCAAGAGCGTGTGGACACCTAGAAGCAAAGGAGCATCCCGGAGGCAGATTGACAAGAGCGGGAGGCAGGCCCGGTATACCTGTCAAAGTGCGCTTCTTTTCAAGGGTAGGAAGGCTGGATATAAGTAGCTTGGTATACGGATGTAAGGGTGAGCCTATGATCTGTCGAACTGGTCCCATTTCCACAAGTTTGCCCGCGTACATCACCCCTATCTTATGTGCAAATTGCGCTATGAGACCCATATCGTGCCCTATAAGTATGACACCAGAATTTCTCTCTTCCTGCAAGACGCGCAATGTACGCATCACCTGCCGTTGAACCACTACGTCCAGAGCGCTCGTCGGTTCATCTGCGACTATCACCTTTGGATTCATAGAAGTAGCAATGGCCATAGCAACCCGCTGTTTCATACCGCCGCTCAGCTCATGCGGGTACATACCTGATACTTTCGTGCCAAGATCTACCGACTTGAGTAGGCTCTCGATACGCTCACGCATATCTTTTGAAGTCAAGTTCAATTTGTGATCTTCAATGCAGTCTGATATGTGTTCTCCGACTTTGCGGACTGGATTGAGGGAGTTCATAGCACCTTGAGGCACAAGGGCTATATCTGCAAGACGCCTCAGGCGCATGTCTTCATCTTGCAACTGCAAGAGATCAGTGCCGTCTAAAATCACTTCGCCGCTGGCTATGTATCCAGGCGGTTGAATAAGGCGCATCAAAGCTTGAGCCAAGGTTGATTTACCTGAACCCGATTCACCTACTATAGCTATGCGCTCGCCTCTCTGAAGTGATAATGACACACCGTCTACCGCTTTCACGACGCCGGAGTCCGTGCCATAGTAAACGCGAAGGTCTCTTACAGTCAGTACCATATCCGGGCTTTGTGCTGCTCTATCCGGACTCTCCATTCCAGCAACGGCATTTCTAGTCATACTCTGCGTCTCAGTCGAGGGTTCGCCCACTCGTCCAAACCCACGGATATGAGAAACAACCCTATGAACATAATCACTATAAGTAAGACGGGAGGTCCGAACCACCACCACCAACCTTGATTCAGAGCATTGAATTGGGACGCTCTGTAGATCGTTACTCCTATAGTGTTTTGGTCAAACGGGCCCAGTCCAAGCACTTCTATGCCCACCGCAAACAGTATTGCCGAAGAAACAGCCAATACAAAGCTGGCGAATATGAAAGGCATTAAGTTGGGCATCATCTCTCTAACTATAATTGCCGGGCCGCTCATGCCTGACAGTTTCGCCATTTCCACAAATGGACGCTCCTTCAAAACCAGCACCTGAGAACGTATAGTTCGAGCCGGAGTCAGCCATGACAATGCGCTTATCACAACCGCCATTTGCCATACAGTTATAGTATTGGGCAATGATATGGCTATAACTATAAGCACTAGCAGCCCAGGGACCGTTTGAAAAACATCCACGACTCCACGCACAACGCTATCCAACACTCCACCATAATATGCGGCAGCAAAAGCGAGGATAGTCCCGACGAATATCCCAACAAAACCGGCTGTGATTCCAACTAACAGTGTCGCAGGGAACCCTTCCACTATAACAGCCAAAATTTCTCGTCCATTTATGTCGCTGCCCAACCAGTATTTGGAAGAAGGAGGTAGAACTGGAGCATCCGAAGAAAAGGGACGTGCCTGAGAAGGCTCCGTTATGTACGAACCTACCAGCCACAATACAAAGAGCAAAAGGAATATCCCCAATCCTATGCCCAAGGATTTGTTGCGCCGGAAGTAACGGAGAGTATCAACAAGGCGACCCAAAAGCGAATCGTTATGCCGACTGCCGGAAATACGCGCCGCGCGATCCACCAATTTAGGATTTCCTGTAACGTATTCGAGGGTCAATAAAGGGGTATGCAATATCAATAAGCATCATAGCAAACGCAATAGCTACTATCACAAAGAAAATTACTCCCTGCAACAGGAAAAAATCGAACCCTTTTATAGCGTCAAGCAAGGTCTTACCGATGCCTGGGTAAGCAAAAACCGCCTCCACTAGAACGGCACCTGACACTATACCAGCCAGCGACAGAGCAAGTCCCGTCGTTTGAGGGAGTATGGCGTTTCTGAGAGCGTAGGTCAAGAATATCCTGTTTCTGGTTAGCCCATTCGCCTCTGCCTGATTGACAAAATCTTCCCCTTTTGTAGTTATCATCATTCCGCGCATGCCCAAAGCCCAAAAACCGAGCTGCACCAGAACTATAGAAAGAGCAGGCAAAATAGAGTGGCGAAGTATCTCAAGGGCCAAACTCAGACTCGGGGTGGGTATCACACCTGCTGCGTAACCACCGAATGCTGGAAACAACCTGAGTGTGTAGGCAAACAGCCAAACTAGCAGAAGACCCAGCATGAAGTAGGGAATAGCAGACATTGTAAAGAAGAAAGGAACTATAGCCTTAAAAGATTTCGGTGCCTTACCCCATCCTAGTATAGCTCCTCCCAAAGTTCCAAGTGAAAAGCCTATTACTGTGGTCGTGAACAGAAGACCCAGGGTCCATGGAAGAGTCCTTGCCAGTACAGTGGTTACTCTGGTAGGAAACGCCTTTATAGAGTGCCCAAAGTCAAGTCGGGCTGTATCTCCGAGATAGTTCACATACTGACGCCAAAGTGGTTCATTTAGCCCGAACTTTTCAGTCCATATATCCACAGTTTGCTGAAAATCGGGATTACGACCCTGTATGGCCACCTCCAACAGCAGCTGTTCCTCTATAGGGTTTCTGCCCGTCAGACGCGGCAGGAAAAAATTAAGAGTAGCAGCCAGAAATATCGCCGCTACAAAAAACAGTACCCGCCGTAGTATATATCCTATGCTCATCCTTGGGGTCGCTACTCACAAATTTTACGATGATTTTCGGTCGCTATCCCTTGCAGGAAAGCAGTAGACGCCTACCCTGTAACAGGACTTGCCTATAGGATAGAGACTAAACTCATTCGGCTCCTGTAGCTTTCAGCTGCAGAAGAGTATAAGGAAAGCCAGTGTGCAAAAACAGCCCATTCATATATGGGTCGCTTTCAGTTGGCCAACCCGTCCAGTACTTCGTGCTTCTTATGGGAGAATTAAGGAACTGCAGGAGCGGAATATCGGGCAATTCTTCATACCATATCTCCATAGCCACTAATACCTTAGCTTCAAATTCATCCGCTTGACCCACTGGATTCAAAACAGCCAGCTCTTCAACAATGGCGTCAAATTCCGGATTAGACCAGCCTGTAACGCCAGAGTTAGCAATGCCCGTTTGATAAAGACGCAAAGTCAAGTAAGGATCTTTGTGTCCCCCATTATTTCCTCTCAGGTCGCAGGTATAGTTTCCTTCTGCTGCTCTAGCCCATTTATCCGGTGGTGTAGAAAAGCTAGACTGAATGCCGTTTTGCTTAAGCAGCTCGGCTATAGTCGGGCCGGAACCGGTAAAGTGGGGATCGGTACCTATGATCTCGCAAACTATACGGCTACCGGTCGAGTCGACCCAAAAATCGTCAGAATCTTTCGTATACCCAGACGCCGTAAGTATTTCATCACCTTTTCCTGGGTCGTACTGTCCGACACCACTACGCTCCAATATGCTACTCACAGAATTTTCGTATTTATCCATACTTCCAAACGAAGGCCATGGATAATCTGATTGATAACCGTTCCCATTTAGACCAAACTGTATGACTCTATCCCGATCTATGTAGTAGTTAATAGCTTTGCGCACTTCGGGCTTTCCTAAATGTTCATCCGCATGATTCACTAGCAGCTGCGTCGGCCACCAAGATACCAACCCGTAAGGCCCTGTTTCTCCCGTCCAAGTGGTGGCATCCATATTTTCAGCCAGAGCTCTCTGGGAGTTGGATGGTTGAACATCCCAAGTAGTATCTACTTGATTACGTATAGCCGATTCTACATATTGGGTCTCATTTAGATTTGAGAGCAGAACGAAGCGCTCTACCTCGGGCAGGTCTTGAAAGCCTGTACTACAGGCCCACCAATCATCACAGCTTGCAACTCTGTCTATTACACGCTGGGTTGGGTCAGCGAAAGCCACGCGCCAGGGACTGGTAGTTATAGGCCCTATACCATCCCGCCACACAGAATAAGAGGCCCAGTCTTTATCACGCCAGTCGTGCTCCGGTACTATCCATATACCACTGTCGCCCTTATGCGTCACGAAGTCGTGGAACTTGGGAGCCGGCCTGCTAAAATACAACCTGACTGTGTAATTATCTATCGTCTCCACTCTTTCCACAAAATCCTGCACTTCTTTACCATTGCGAACCTCACCACCTAAGCTCATGAGAGATTCAAACGTGAATGCCACATCATCCGCATTAAATTCTTCTCCATCGCTCCACGTAACGCCCTCCCGGAGAGTGTAGGTCAGCTGAGTTGAATCAGGGTTGTACTCAAAGCTAGTGGCCAGCCAAGGATATTCCTTATTACCAAGTCCGTTGTAGTACCAGAGAGGTTCGTAAAAGAAGGTTACCCCTTTCTGGAAGGTACATCCCCCTGCACAGTAAGGAGACCACTTATCGTAGTTCAGGGGTTCATCAGTCCAGTTACCCGCCGCGTACAAGGTACGATTACGGGGTATTCTCTTAAGAACTACAGGCTGGTCGTCTGGCTCCTCTGTTGGTTCTTGATTTAATGACCCACCATTAGACGTATCAGTCGGTGCAACCGGAGCAGGCGTTGCCGTTGGTTCTTCAGACATTCCTGCACCACCAGTGGACGTATCAGTCGGTGCAACCGGAGCAGGTGTTGCCGTTGGTTCTTCAGACATTCCTGCACCACAAGCGGCAACAAAAACAGCCAAAATAGCAGTCAAAGCCAAATAAGGGGCTATTTTCAATATTTTCAAAGCACTATCTCCAAGGTATCTGTCTTGTCTCTGTAGGAATTGCCACGTTCTTAAAGTTTTAAAGTAAGGCATCGGGCAAGCTCTTATAGTAAATCTATAGTATATTATAATACAGCATACTCAAAAAAGGCTACTACATTTAAAAATTGTAGAGCGCGAGGAACTCAAGCTTATTGTCTTACGCTTATAATCAGGACACAACTGAATAAGTTGGATCTAGGCTCCATTGAGTTCAAACCGATCCGAAATCCATAGCCCATACGGAGCTTTTTATCTTTATATATAAGACATCAAGTAGTTGTCTGTTGAAAGCCATATGCCAGAACTTCACTGATAAATTGCTTGATTGAACGAGGCTTATGTCCTGTTACTTTTTCGACGTCGGCGGTGGTGAAGTCACCCCAGCCTTCACTGTACGCCTTTGAGTAATCATGCATGACCTGAGCACCCCATTCACCCCATCCCATCTCAAGAATGCTCTGTTTTACTTGCTCATACGTTATCGGGACGTAAGTTACTTTTTTGACTAAGTAATCGGATATAGCTTCGGCAACTTGGCTAAAAGTAATCGATTCTGGTCCGGTCAGGGTAAGGATCTCGCCTTGATAGCTGCCTTCAAGTAAAAGAGCGACAGCGACATCTGCAATATCTCGTACGTCAACCATACCTATTTTCCCATCTCCCATACCCCAATATATCTGGCCACTTTGCTGAATAGTGGGGATTGACGTCCAAATATTCTGCATGAAAAAGTGGGGGCGCAGAATAGTATAGGGCAGACCGGACTCCATAAGTTCAATGTCTGACTCATAGTGCAAAATGCCATTAGCAGTTGGCGCATCTGCAGCCGCCTTTATAGCGGACATTCTTACAATGTGGGGATTACCGGATATTTTGGCGGCAGATATCAAAGCACTCATTTGTTTAGCTGCGTCAGGGCTTGCCGGAACAATCAAAAGTATGACTTGTGCTCCTTCAAAAGTGTTCCTGACTGCTTCAGCATCTGTGAATTCACCCGTAACCACCGTTGCCCCTTGCTCTTGTAATTTCTCAGCCTTATCGGGGTTACGTACCAAGGCTTTCACTTCGGTGCCCGCTTTTAACAAAGAGGGCACAACCAATTGCCCTATGTTCCAGGTAGCCCCAATAATTGCTATTTTTCTCATTTCATTCCTCCTATTCCTTATATTCAATACATACTTCTGAAGGTTTCAGCCCAACCATATTATTTATACTCAGGTTGCAATCTGTATGCTTTTGCGTTCCGTTTTTGCCCTGGTATACCTTTCGTCGGGTTCCATAAAATCATAGGATTATTGTTTGCTTCTCATATAACATTGGCAAACAATCCTGTCGCAAACGGAACTTTGTTCCGTGATTGTGTCCGGTGCGAGCGTCAAAGTCCACAAGGATTTTTCCTTCTTCCAACGCCTTCAAAAATCCTTCAAAATTGAACTTCTGCAACATCATCACTTTCGTGTAGTGATAATGCTCTTTTCCGAATATCTTTTTTACTTCAGAGCGTTGAGCAATTTTGTTCCGGCCTTGTGTTCCAGGTCGTCAAAGCCCCAATACGGCTGGGGCTTCAGCTCGCCGAGACCAATACGCTTTTTGACTGATTCAAGCCAGTCCCTGTAACGAATATCAACGCTTCCGGCATCAAACGAAATGAGTATCTTTCTCTCTTCGCGATCAATCAGAACCATAAAACCCCTATCGCTTCATGATTCTCAGTGTATCGTTTGACGGAAGCTCATTTCTCCTTTTGCATATTTCTGGCCGTCCTCTTGGTGTCCCCAACCATACTTTGGCAAAAGGACCTGTGGAACAAACCGGAGCGCGCGCGGCGAGGGTTCAATGTGAAAAAGAGTTATAAGTGATGAAGTTTTGGCGCGTTGCGTTTTTAGTTCCCACTCTGCCGCGTTCGGAATAGGTAAATTGTTTTCCTCAATTCCGAGCATGTCCTCAAGCGTGTTTCCAATTCCGCCGTGATTGCTACGCCGCGCGTTCGGTACAAAACCCATAGCCGAAATTTCTTTCAGATTGGCGATAAGTTCTTGCTTGGTGTAAGTTTTAGGTGTGTTTTTCATAAGCGACTTGAAAAAGTCTAGATTGGGATTGATGTTGTTTTATGCGGCTTTCTGCAATTTCGCAATATTCCGGCGAAATATCAATCCCGATATAATTCCGTCCAAAGTTCAGGGCAGAAATTGCCGTCGTGCCGGAGCCCATAAATGGATCTAAAACGATTTTTGCGTCAGTTGATCCAACAATCCTATCAATCAAACTGACTGGAAAGGCGGCAGGGTGATCGTTGTTCATTTCCTGCGTAAACTCCCAGACATCCCCGTGAGCATTTGCTTTAGTTTTCAATATGAACTTTGACTTGGCGATAAGGTAAATAACTTCGTAAGTCGGCAGAAAATATCCGGGATTGAAATTTAGGCCGCCTTTCCGCTTCCAGATGATAATTTGTCGGACGGGAAACCCACTCACGATGTCTTGGCGGTCTTGCAGCAAGCCGCCTTGCACGCGCCATTTGTGATTGTAAAAAATCCCCCCGCCCTCCGGAATCAGACGCATCATTTCGGTCAAACAATCTCTTTGCCACTTCACATACTCCTCGTGCGGCATACAATCGTTATGGTGCGTGTAACCTTTTTGCAGGGCAGCATTTGCCCATTTACCCCCTCGTCCGTCTTTCATTCCGTTTCCGGTGGAATTTTTGAGGTTGTAAGGTGGCGAAGTGATAATCAAATCTACCGAGCCGTCCGGCAATTCTTTCATAATATCAACGGCACTACCGCAGACGATTTTGTTGATATGTTTCTTTTTGAAATTTGTTTTTGTCATAGCTATTTTTTCAAACCGTTTATCTTGCGAAGGCCCTTTGTCTTGCCGAAATCGTTTGATTCTTTTTCCTGACAACCTAGAAACTCAATAGACGTTGGACGGGCTATTTACCTCGTGGATACCGGAAAAATAACTTGGTTTGAAGTGACACCGCAAGGAAAATTTATGTTGAATATCGCCTTCGGACAGGCAAAATATTACACTAGCAATACTACCATTGCGAAATCAAATTTGGTGGAGCCTGCGGGACTCGAACCCGCTACCTCCTGCTTGCAAAGCAGGCGCTCTCCCGGATGAGCTAAGGCCCCAAATTGTCTTAGTTATGTGCGTCAGTCATAATATCACCTATCGGCACCAACACGAACCAAAGGTAGATGATATCATCGTACAGCATGATATCCCGGGTCGTCCAACGGTAGGACTGAGGACTTTGAATCCTCCAATCCAGGTTCGAATCCTGGCCCGGGAACCAAGGATTCAAGTAGACGCGCAGGGTAAAGGCGGAAGCCTGACTGCCGCGGCCCAGAAAGGAGTAACCACCGCTGCATTAGACAGCAGACTCCACATCTACAGTATATATTAGGATGGTGCTATCACTATAATGTCACCGTCATTTCACTAGAATCAAGCCCCAGTGAAAAAGCCATATCCAAGAGGCTCTGCACTGTGCCCTTCTCCTGAAGAAGAGAGAATAAGGCGCTCTGCTCCACCTACAAACTAGGCAGTTCCACAGGAGAAGGGCACAAACTTAGGGCATGTCCAAAGATTCGCGGTATTGCTTATCACTTTCTTCCATTTTTGACCATTCTTTCGGTTTTCTCAAATGGTTTTTTTGTTCTTGTCAATGACTTTTGTGCATTTATAATATATTTCTTATTGATTTCATAGCCTATATACCTCCGGTCAGTATTTTGTGCGGCTTGAGCTGTTGTTCCGCTTCCCATAAAAGGGTCAAGCACAATATCGCCAACATATGAATAGAGATGGATTAACCTTAAAGGTAGCTCCAATGGAAAAGGAGCAGGATGTCCTGCTTTTTTCGCACTCGTAGCATGAATTCGCCAAATACTTTTGGTGTTTTCAAGAAAGTCGTCCCGCCCGATACTGTTTTGGTTTATGGGATATCGTCTGAAAGTGTTTTTACAAAAAACCAGTATATATTCGTGAACATCTCGTAATACGGGATTGCTTGCAGATTGCCAACTTCCCCAAGCGCAGGAAACCCCTGCACTGGCACTTTTGTCCCATATAATCTCTCCCCTCATAAAGAAACCACACTTATCCGCTATTTCTATCAAATGCGAATGAAGTGGAATATAAGGAGACCTTCCTACATTTGCTATATTCACACAAGCTCGCCCGCCTTCAATTAATACACGATACGTCTCACTCATCACATCAAATAACAAAGATTTATACTCTTTAAGGGATAAATCGGCGTCATACTCTTTTCCAACATTATAAGGAGGGGAAGTAATCATTAGATGTATGGAGTCATTCGGCAGGTGTTTCATTTCCCTGCTGTCGTCGTGGTGAATGACATTTGTATGTTCGGGAGGATTCCAGGTGGGGGTTGTACCACTTTTTTGAGAGCCTTTCCCATTACTCTTGTATAAAGCACGACTGTAAAAACGGGAAGAGTTATGCCCAACACGCACAGGTGTTCCGAAAGATTTAGTCTCACTCCTCTTTTTTACAGACCGTCCCATAACTGTATCCACCTTCCATATGGTGCACGCTCTACAAGTAAACTTGTATCTTTCCGCCACACTATTGGCAAAGACAAAGTATCAGGGTGGTTTTTTAGTAATTTCATTGCTTCGCCTGCTAATTCCACCCCACGAGGATTTGTTCCCTTAGTTGGGAGCTTGAGGTAGTTCCTCTTTCCAACCTTTTCCAGTATTGCACTTTGAATCCCAAGGGGCATTAAGTAAAATCCACCCTCATATGTGTCCCAATCTATTTGAACAAACAGTAAATCACAGGCGGGTTCGTAGGTTTCGTAAAACTCTTCTATCTTTAGCCAGTCCACTGTCCAGACGATTTTGACTCCGGTATTATATTTCCCCATTTTGGTCTTGATAGAAACGGGTCTTTTACAAACATGGACATATTCATAGGAAGAAGTAGGTAAATCCACATTTTCTTTGCCAAAAACATACATAAATAGCGCAATTAAAACTCGCTCCCGTGCCGTTCCGACTTCCATCCCCAACCTTACTATATCTCTTCAAACAGTCGCAGTAGTTTTTGTACTGTGTTGTGATTCCTGACCGTTACCTGTTGATAGGCAGGTTGCATGGGGAGTTTCATGAAGCTTGTTCTGGTCAACTGTTCCTTTGACACAGACCAAAAGATCACTCCGGATCCCTCTGTAATGATCTCAATGCCCTTTTGCGGAACAGGCAACTGTGCCAAAATCTCTTTCGGAGCGACGCCAGTCAGTGTAAAAAGAGCATTATGCTTATATTGAAGATCATTGCCCCATCCAACGGGAGCGGACTGAACAGCGGAAGCGTACTGAGCATGGGACAAGATGACAGCACGCGCCATATACGAGAAACGAGATGACAGCTCACTTTCGATAATCCCGGTTAGCTCCTCTGATCTTGCTTCGTCGCTACGGAAGAGTATATTGCCGCTTTGTATGTAAGTGCGGACCTTTGTGAAGCCTAGGAACGCGAAGGTTTGGCGGAGTTCTTCTTTCGAAATGAGGTTATTACCTCCAACGTTGATACCGCGCAGAAGCGCTAGGAATCTCAAGCTGCTACCCTAGGTCTAATTCCAGCGAAAGCTCTGCACCTATAGACTTGAACCATTCTATAACTTCTGGATGATAAGGTATGCCTCGCTTTAGTCTATCCTCTTTCTCTTCGGCCTCAAGCAACCCTGGAAATACAACTCGGTCGTGCCCTTCCGCCGGGGGAGTAGCAGCCAAACCGTCCAAGAAGTCATCCATATCGTCCTTGAACTTTTCAAGGTCGGTGAATGCGTTTATATCAAATGCCATGAAAAAGTGCCCCGACTTACGGGAAAGGAACCCAGCACCTATCCCGGAAAGCGTGCAACACATGATGTCTACAATGCAGGCTATACCATAGCCTTTATGTGAACCGTTTTCACGCGTGCCCCCTATCGGCAACATATACCAATGACGCTCTTCACCTCGGAGGTCATGCTCGGGCACCGGAGCGTCGTCCATTAGCGGGCTGCCATCACCGTCGGCAAGCCATCCTGGAGCGATATTCCTACCCATACGCTGCAGAAGACGTATCTTGTTACCTGCAACTTGGGTCGTAGCCGCGTCAAATATAAACGACGGTTGTTTGCGCGCAGGCACAGCCCATGCCAAGGGGTTTGTCCCGAACCTAGGTTCGGCCCCGAAAGTGGGAAGCATCGCGTATCCGCCTCCGCCGGTGAAGCAAGTGCCTATCATGTCATGCTTTACCGCCATCAGGGCGTGATATCCCGCCGCGCCTAGATGACCCGCGTTCATAAGCGTAACCGAACCCACGCCGCAGGACTCGGCTTTATCAATAGCCAGATTCATAGCAACAGGAGCCGTATGAAGTCCCAAACCACCGTCGCCGTCCAACGCTGCAACTGCTTTACGCTCCCGCACCGTCCTTATTTGAGGTCGGGGATTCAGGGTTCCTGATTGATAACCTTGAACGTAAACACGCAACATATTTGACACACCGTGCGTATCAATTCCGTGTATATCGGCGTACATCAATACATCTGCGGAGAGACGGGCGTCTTCTTCTGAGAGTCCCATCTTCAAAAAGATAGATTCAGTTGCGCTCCGAACTTTCGGCTCAGAAACTCTTACGGCTTCCCCCTCTGATACATGAAAACGTTCAAGCATATCTCTCGTCTCCTAATTTCCGCTTTGATTTTTAGGGTCTAAACGGGGGTCTTCTCTTCTTATTCCCTCAAGGGTACCCTATCCAAAACATTATAACTATTACCAAAGATACTCTCGCTTATCTTACCGAAACAGCTGCTTTCAATTCCCGTCTCCTAAAAGATTGCAGTGCGCTCGAATGTTTCGCAGGAGAATCATTCAGGTGCTCCAGAGCAACGCGCAACCGCGATTCTAGTATGCGCAAGCTAGATATCATTCCGAGTCGCCTATATTCCGGAATATGGACTAAACGCAGTTCCTCCAATTCAGCCGCAAGACTTACCGCCTTCTCTTCTAAAGTGACTTCATTCTGATGGTGTGCTGAGGTTAGAGATTCATCTTGCCTTTGAGAAGACCTTTGCTCTCCCTGTCTGTGGTCATTTATTTTGTCTAATATCTCCTTTACAGACATGCTCGGGAAGGTTTTTCCAAGTTTTGTGATCCTCTCTACGTGAACCGACGAAATTTCGCCTCTGATAAATGGTTTAGCAATCTCAATTTGTCTCGCGTGCGTTGAGAGATCTGCTATGCACCGTGCTTCTTTAAAGGTAAGTAGACCTTTCTCGAGAGATTCGGCAAGTGATGGGGCGAGGTCTTTCACCAGTGACTCATAATGGTGGATAGTGCCTGGCGCTATCCCAGTGCATTTTGACAGTTCTTGTTGAGTTATCCCATACTCTTCACGATGCTGTACGAACGCCCGTCCCATGTCAAGAGGAGGTGTGGCACACAGATAACGTTCAGTAAGGAGCATCTCATGTTTTCTCTTGATCGAAGGAACAGGCACCACTTCACAATTTATAGTTTCCGCGCCTGCTTTCCTAGCCTCAAATATCGACCTAGCCCCAATAAACAGTAAGTAGCTACCGCTCTTTTCCTCCGATACAACAGGCTTCCTGAAACTTCTGTTCGCTCTGAATTTCATTGCTTTATTCGCGTTACCGTTAAGAGGATGCTCCTCAGCCCTTTGTATTTTGTCTATAGCGATATCCATAGCATATTCCTCCAGCATTTTCTTGTCCTATCCTGTACTGTCCTGGTACATTTGGTGAGCAACAGGTACATTTAAATGGAAGAAGTTCTATAGGACAAAGTTAAAAACTGTCCCGGTTTATCCGAAGCTATCCCGAACAGTTCATTGAATCATTTTTACCCGTAGATATCTCATTGAGTACGATTGTTCCGAGTACGCTTTTAGAGATATACTGTATTAACACAGGCGTATCATCAGAACCGCTTCGCTAAAGAACTAAATGGCTACCCAGGAAAACATAGCACCGCCGTACGTATCCTATAGGACGTTCCGTACCTTCATCCACTTTCTGGCAGGACTTAAGGAGCTGCCGGACAGGATAGACCGGAGCGTGTTATCCGAAAGATTTTCCGGCTCAAGCAGAAGTCAGCTGACCAGAGCGTTGAATATACTTCAGCTGATAGAGTATGACGGTACTCCTGCGGAAAAGCTACGGGTTTTAGTCGCCAGCATATACGACCAAGACCGACGAAGCAGAATACTCAAAGCTATATTAAAGCCTGCTTATCCGCGAGTGTTCGACCTGGATCTCGAAAGAGCTACCTTCAGCCAATTCCATGACGCGTTCAAGTCTTACGGCCTAAAAGATACTGTAACAACCAAAGCGGAAACTTTTTTCATACACTCGGCGAAAGACGCTAACATAACACTTTCCGAATTTATCACTCCGCGTAGCAGGAAGAGATCATCGCGATTGGAAACCTCTACCAAGGGCAACGATACCTCTTTCCCTCTCAAGGAGACCGATAAGAAATACTCCACAGCAAGATTGATCCTGGGGAAGTACCCGGACTTTGATCCGGCTTGGCCTACTGATATACAGGCGAGTTGGTTAAACGGTATAGATAAACTCCGAGAACTCCTCCTCCGTTGAGTAAGAGGCTCTGAAGAGTTAGACTGAACCCGAGCCCCTCATGCACATACAGCGTCTGTACCATTCCACCGGTTGAACCTTGGCTGTTCACTGTTGGCCAAAGAATCCCGGGTATGTGTCCACATTTTCTCCCAAACCTCTGGACTCCGCAATTCGTCCTCAGGGTGAGCCTTACTCCTTGCAACGAAGCCAGGGAAAGACGCTCGGCCGGTCGGTTGTCCTATCGGCTGATAACGCAGATCGAAGCTCCAGCGGATACGATCGCTCACATTCGGTAATGCTGAATGAACTGTTTTCTTATGCAAGAACAACACTCCACCCTTTTTGATAGGCATCGGAACAGCGCGAGGCGTATCCACCAATTGTTCAGGTATCTGCGTGCCAACGCTACCCTTATACCCTGGACAGTGTGTAACCAATCCATGCTTGTGCGAACCTGGCACAACCTGCAAACAACCGTTCTCTTCATCAGCATCCATAAGAGGAAACCATACAGTTAGCATATCGGTGTTGTCGGCGTCCTCAGTGATTACTCCGTTATCCTGATGCCAAGGTGTAGCGCCGAAAACAATATTCCCGGACTCATCCTTGGGTGAGCGAGTCTCGGGCACCTTTATGCGCACATGTTGAACAGGGTTTGAATATATCTCTGAGCCAATAAACATTTCTACAAAATCCAGCAATTTCCTATCCGTGAGAGCGCGGAACACTGCAGGTCCAGCCCAAAAAGGAGTATCAGAGTTTATCCCGCTCTGTGGCAATGAGAAGTCAAAGTACTGGTTATACACCTCATTAGACTCCTCATAGATTTGAGTTACTCTTTCACTGAAGTCTAGATAAGCGTACTTAGAAGAAATTTTACCCTTGTCAAATAGCTCGTCAGCCAAAGAGCTCAGCACACCTGAATACTCCTCAATTATTGGGTCAATCACTTTCTCCGGGTCAAGAAGGTTCTCTACCCTCAGGTATCCATTCCTAACGAAGAAATCTAGGTTATCACTAGTTAGCGTGAGCATCAGACACTCCTTCCAGCCCTAAGCAACGGGGAATCAATGTTATCATTATAATAATTTTACAGCCATCAGCGCTTGAAGAAAGCGCTGATGGCTGACAGTAAGATAGTCCTCTTTCATACCTATGGGATTAAAACTTGATGATTTTGTACTATCAAACAATCTAATCTGAATATGAAATATATCTGCTTATTCATCAGAATAATATAAACGTCGTCTAGGATATGTTATATGATGACTTTGAAACACAACCTAGTAAAGATAGACACCTTATTATAAGCTTATAAAATATTTATGATGTACGCCATTTGAGCTTGTATGACACTGAAAAGAGATGTTGTAAGTATGTAATTATTAATAAGAAAACTTTAAAAAGTATTTTATTATACTTAAACTTATATAACATCACCAAATATGATAACAATGTATTGACTTTGTCCTTAAACCGTTATACTTTAAAATATATAACAAGGAGTGTTGGAAGCAATGGACTTGATAGTCGCTGAAAAGTTGCGGAAGAATTATGGCCATGTACATGCTCTTAAGGGGATTCACGTAGCCGTAAGTGAGGGTATTACTGGTTTTCTTGGACCTAACGGTGCCGGTAAAAGTACAGCTATACGTCTGTTCCTAGGCTTATCTTCTCCTTCATCAGGTTCGGTTTCCCTGTTTCATATGGATCCTTCTTCTCACCCGGAAGCCCGCTATCGTATAGGTTATATGCCTGAGCATCAATGTCTTCCCGAGAATGAAACAGCGGCTACGTTTGTCGCACATATGGGCGAAATGAGCGGGATCCCTTCTAAACATGCACGTAGCCGCTCTGCAGATGCTCTCAGGCACTCCGGTATACTTGAAGAACGCTATCGACCTATCAAGGATTACTCTATGGGTATGCGTCAGAGGATTAAACTAGCACAGGCCATAGTACACGACCCAACTCTTATCCTCCTTGATGAACCTACGGCTGGTTTGGATCCTAACGGTAGGAGAGAAATGCTGGAATTACTAAGAAGGATCCATAGTGAATTCGGGATCAGCATCCTTATCACGTCTCACCTACTTAGAGACGTGGAGATTATGTGCGATAGAGTAATAGTTATTGAGGGCGGAGAAATAACACGTTCTGAGACGGTGGCTAAGCTGACTGAGAAAAGGAAGGTTGTCTCTGTTGAAGTGCTCAGGAATCAAAAGAAGTTTGTTCAGCTCTTAGTGGAGCGTGGATTGGAGGTCTCACAAGGTGAAAAGGGTACAGTTGAAGTGAAAGTGATGAATGGTGAAACGTACGATGTTATACGAGATGCCCTTGTGACTTCCGGTGCTCCGTTATTACGTATGGCTGCTCAGCAGGGTGATTTGGCAGACATCTTCCGTTAGGAGCAAGGTAGAGTTATGACTAATAGGGAACAGACGAACGAGGTTGCAAACTCTGCACGTAACTCAGGGGCAGGGAGACTGTACGATATAGGTTATCAGCGTTACCAGGGTGATAGAGGCGGTAGAGGTTCTGTATTGCTTGCGCTCTACATAGATGGTTTAAGACACTCTATAGGTACCAACCGTCTGGGCAGGGATAAAGTTATCCCATGGTTTTCTATAGGCTTTATCCTTCTAGGAGTCCTAATAGTCTATTTGATATCCTCTCTAGGGGGTGAATTTAATGCTGCTGATCTTTTTGGATGGCAGGCATTCTCTATCTTTGTCTTTATTGCAACGGTTGGCACAGAGTCTATTTCAAATGACGCTCGGTATGGCACACTATCTCTGTACTTGACAAAACCTATATCGTCTCTGGACTACATCGCTACCCGATGGTCATCTGTAGCAACATCTGTATTTCTGTTGGCTTTTATTCCACAACTATTGTACTTCTTACTGTCGGTACTTGGTTCTTCTAACTTGGGCGAGCAGCTTGGAGAAGGTTTGGTGCTTATCCCTGCAGTGCTAGCTACATCAACTGCTATGGCGTTTTTTTACGCGACGGCTGCTATGGTAGTGGGTTCAGCAACCCAAAAGAGGATCTACGCTCCTGTGATTCTGTTAGGTACCTATTTCTTAGGGCAAATCATCCGTTTTACAGTTACAAACCTCAACTCTGCTCTTACTGGTGGTTCTCCCCCTGAATGGGTTATCTTTTTGCACCCTGCACGCCTACCTGCAGATTTGGGAGACCTCATGCTATTGGATAGAAACTTTAGCGCGGGGCTTATAACTGCAGAGATAGTACTCTTTTTTGTCCTCCTTATACTAGGATGGGTTTTCCTCGTTTCAAAGTATAGAGACCTCACACAATGAGTATGGTAGACCCGAGCCCTGAGACACCTTCACAGCCTCAGATCCTGTCTATAAAACAGGTTTCCAAGTGGTTTGGTAGTTTGGTTGCTGTCAGCGAAGTTTCGCTGGATATAGGACCAGGCGTTACAGGGCTTCTGGGATCAAACGGTGCGGGCAAGACAACGTTGCTGAGGGTTATGTGCGGCTTGGCACAACCCTCCGAAGGGGAAATAAGCATACTTAGCGTTAATCCTAGGCAAGACCCGACAATCTATAGAAAAATAGGGGTTATGAGCGACCATGACGCTGTGTACGATCATCTGACGGGTAGAGAGTTCGTCTCAATGCTGGCGCGTCTCCGGGACGTCAAGAACGGATCATCCATGGTGGATAAAGCTATTGATTACGTCAACCTATCGGACGTACAAAACAGACGAATAAGTGGATATTCCAGAGGGATGAGACAACGCATAAGATTTGCGGGGGCTATAGTGCATGACCCAGAGGTTTTATTACTGGACGAGCCTTTGAACGGCACCGATCCTCGTCAGAGGCTTGAGTTTCAAGATATGTTCCGGAGTTTCGCCGATATGGGGAAAATTGTTGTAATATCTTCGCATATATTGGAAGAGCTAGAACGTATAACCGATTCGGTTATCGTGATGGTCAGTGGCAAGATAGCGGCTACTGGAGACCATCATGGTATCCGAGCTGCTATCAGTTCAAGGCCTTACAATATCCAGATAATCTGTAGCGAACCTCGTAATGTAGGAGCCGAACTTCTGAAGATAAAAGCGGTGGACTCCGCCACCATAGACGACAAACAAAATCTTGTAATACAGACTCGTAAAATAGGGGACGTTCAAGTTGCTCTTCCTGAGATAGCGCAGAAAGAAAATGCGCGGTTAACCGGATTCGTGCCTTTAGATGACTCTCTTGAAAGTGTTTTCACCTACCTGGCAGGGAGCTGAAATGTCTGTAATTTTCTCCATAACTCTGCGTGGTCTTCTTACTCCTTGGAGGCTAGGTTCACTGTTTGTTGCATCCTTAGTTCCGCTTATATCCGCGGTAATTCCCGTTCCTTCTGACCCTGTTGCTATAACAGCCAACCTGATATCTTTGCTGACGGTGCCTGTGATCGCTATTATTGTAGCTCCTGCTTTGTTTGGAAGCGAAATAGAGGACAAAACTTTGTCTTACTTTACCTTATCTCCTCAATCTCGCTGGAAAATCGTAATCGGCAAAGCGACTGCTGGTTTTTTGTTGGCCGCGGCGTTCACGGTCTTTTCTTCTGTTGTGTGCATTAGCATAGTCTCTTTGACAGACTTAGGCAGTGATACCGGCACCGGCAATACTGTTGTCGCCGTAGCCGTGGGAAGTATCGCTAGTCTTACGGCTTATATGGCCGTAATGCTTTGGATGGGTCTTATGTTTACCCGTCCGCTTGTCATATCGTTCCTGTTTGTACTGATATGGGAACTGGGTATAAACCAAATACGCGGCTTCATATTCGGAAGCTCAAGTTGGGCTTATTTGATAATAAACTCTTACTCTCTGCGGATTATGAACTCTATAGACGAGAGTGTAGGGAACGACGATATAGCAACAATAGGGGCAATAATTGGCGTTCTGATTGTAGGGATTATCTTCACGACTCTTGCGATTTTGAAACTCAGACGGATGGACGTTCCATGAAGCGCGTTATGTCCTCCCAAGTCTCTTTTAATGAGACAATCGTTCCCCAACGGGTGAAATCAAAACAACCTCAGGATTTTTGCTGCTCGCCAGGTATGTAATACATGCCGTAGGGCCCTGTATATATTGGTCAATTATTGTGGCATTGATTTCCATCAGGTCCTCCGGTTAATTTGTCATGGCAATTTTTAGCTTGCTGGATTGCAGTCCTAAACCTGGACGGGATTATCCCTTCTGGTCGGGAAGCAAGTCTGGAACCGTCGAGACAACTACACGCAGGGCAAATCTAGTGAACTGAACCTCGTTCAACTCAAATACAGGGCTAAACCGTAACCTATTCCTGCATCCCTTGCTTCACTGCTCCTACTATGGATTTAGGGTCGTAGACGCAGCCGCCCCACGTGCCGCCGCTTGCTGACTGAAGCACAGACCACATTATTGTGTCCCAGGGCATATTCTCTTTTCTCTTTAAGTCTTGGTGTGGCTTCCTCATAGCTAGTTCATGCCTTCCCCATTCTGCCCCATGTACCTCCCCATCCGTTCCTACAAGATCCACCATCCCCACCAGAGCTTCGGGATCTATCTCTATACGCACGATGTCTCCCTCTCGTATTTTCCCTATCGGGCCTCCAGCAAGAGCTTCTGGTCCTACGTGTCCTATGCATGCTCCTGTAGATACTCCTGAAAATCGGGCATCCGTAATCAAAGCCACTTCTTTGCCGTACGATAGATGTGCAAGGGCGGCGGTTATCTGGTAAGTTTCCTCCATACCAGATCCCATAGGTCCTGCACAGGCAAGCACCATGATCTCACCAGGTAGTATCTTATCTTTGCCTTTCGATTTGACAGCTTTTATTGCAAGCGGCTCTGAGTGGAAGACTCGGGCCTTGCCTACTTTCCGATATACGCCGTCGGGCTCTATTACCGAGGGGTGTATAGCAGCACTTTTTATGACCGAACCTTCTGGCGCTATATTGCCTTTTGGGAACAGTACTGTACTGTTCATCCCTTTTGCGCGAGCCTTCTTCTTCGACATTATTACTTCATCCGAGGATATGCCCTCCAGCTCTTGGAGACGTACATGGGTTTTGTGTCTCCGTTCAGAATCTTCCCACCAGTCTATAACCTCATCCAAAGTGACTCCTGATACGGTGAGAGTGGATCCGTTGAGCAATCCTTCCCTGCGCAGTTGTAACATAACCTCTGGAACTCCTCCAGCAGCGTAGAAGACAGGGGTAGGGTAGCCAACGGGGCCGTTCGGCAGTACGTCGGTTATACGCGGCGTCTCCTTATTAACGCGTATCCAGTCGTCGGCAATCATACGCTTTTGCCCTGCCGAGTGCGCTATAGCAGGTAGGTGCAGGAGCAGATTAGTTGAACCTCCTACGGCAGCGTGGACGATCATCGCGTTCTCAAACGCGCTGGTAGTCAAGATATCTCGGATATTAGTATTTGCAGCTTCCATAATGAGGAGAGCAAGCGATGCTCTCACGGCTATGTCTCTCCAAACCTGCGAACCGGAGGGTGCACAAGCCGAATGAGGGACTGCTATCCCTAGGGCTTCAGATATTACCTGCGACGTGCCGGCAGTTCCCATGAACTGACATCCTCCTCCAGGAGACGCGCAGGCCTTACAACCCATCTCCTGCGCGTACTCTAGAGTAACTTCCCCTTGAGCGAAACGTGCCCCTATCGACTGTATTTTGCCAGCGTCTTCACCCCGCCGAGGAGCGAGTGTAGAACCGCCGGGTACAACTACGCAGGGCAAGTCTAGACCCGCAAGAGCCATCATTGTAGCCGGCAAACCCTTGTCGCAGGAAGCTACCCCTAGTACCCCCTTGGAAGTAGGGAGAGAACGAGCGAGCCGACGCATAACTATTGAAGCATCATTCCTGTACGCCAAGCTATCCATCATTCCAGGTGTGCCTTGAGTTCGGCCGTCACATGGATCAGAGCAGAACACGGCGAAGGGCATAGCTTTGTGATCGCGCAAGGTATCTGCTGCGATAGATACCAAAGTGGAAAGCTCCCAATGTCCGGTATGCAGCCCCAAAGCTGTAGGGGTGCCGTCAGGTTTACGTATTCCCCCAGCGGTGCTTATGATTAGAAAATGTTTCTGTAATAGTTTATCAGGCGCCCAACCCATACCCGCGCTCTGACTCATTCCAAACAGATAGCCACTCGGTTCGGTCGCGAGCATTTCGGGCGTGAAGGGTATCCGTCCTTTAGGACCGTCGGCACGCGTTGAAAACTCAAGACCAGACGTCGTTGTCTGACCCAGAACTGTTGCTGTCTTTGAAGAAATTGACATACTAATCCCTCCTTGTGCTTGGTTATTGTGTATATTCCCTGTTAGACTAAGTATCTATAGCGGTTGAGTCCGTCTCTGACATGGTACAACTGTATAACTTTCAGTACTGCTATCTTGCGAAAATCTGTTATGTTGCTTCAGCTATCGCCTCGTTCGAAAGGACAGATAATGAACCTTATATGGATAACAGCCGACACTCTGAGAAGAGATAAGCTGGGATGTTACGGGAACAAAATTATCAAAACTCCAGCTATAGATACTTTGGCGTCTCGGTCTATGAGATTTGATAACCACTACGCGTGCGGTTTTCCAACCATGCCTACCCGCGCTGACCACCATACAGGGCGTTGGACTATGTCCTTTATGGGATGGGAACCATTGCCGGAAGACAAAGTAACCCTAGCGCAGATTTTAGGTGAAAGGAAGGTACATACAGCAGCCGTCGTAGATACCCCTTTTTATACCCGTGGCGGCATGAATTACGACCGAGGCTTTCAAACCTTCTTCACAGTGCTAGGGCAGGAAGGCTCCGTAACTCGCGTCGCCCAAATAGGCAACCATGAATCAAGAGACTTCGTTGCCGACTGGCGGGAGGAAGCTGACAGGTGTGCACCCCAGACTATGATTAGAGCCGGCCAGTGGCTTGAGAAACATTATAAGGAGCGTTTCTTTCTCTATATAGATACTTGGGATCCGCACGAGCCATGGGACGCTCCTACTTACTACACAGAACTGTACATGCCCGACTACGACGGAGAGGTAGTGCAGCCTCCATATGCTTTATGGCAGGAAACAGACCATCTTACAGAGACGAAGGTTAAGAAAGCACTGGCCTCTTACATGGGTGAGATAAGCATGGTGGATACTTGGATTGGGTACCTGTTGCGGAAGTTGGACAATATGGATCTGAGAGAAAAAACGGCAGTTATATTTACGACTGACCACGGCTTTTATTTCGGAGAGCATGGAGGGTTGTTCGGGAAGATGCACTTCGCCAAACGTAAAGACGGCACTCTATTTACCCATGGTGACCCAGACTCCAAATGGGCAAAATCTCCGCTTTACGAGGAGCTTATTCATATCCCTTTGCTTATAAATGTACCTGGTGTGAACGCAGGTTCGTATAAGGGTTTTTCTGCCGCGGTGGATGTTATGCCAACCGTACTGGACATTATGGGAGAAAACGTCCCAGAATGGGTGGAAGGGGAGTCTCTGCTACCTTCCATGAAGGACAGCTCAACACCGGGCAGGGAGTTTGCCATATCAACGGTGCCCTTCGCTAATCCTGGAGACCGCATCCGTTCCGTTGACAATTTTTCGCGCCCGATGACTGCAGGACTCGTAACTACAGTTACCGCGGGCGAATGGTCTTTACTTTATTCAATGGACCCAGGAGAATCGGAACTATATAATCTGAAAAAAGATCCAGGACAGCGGCAGAACGTTATACACGAGAACGAGCGAACCGCACGCGAGTTACATAAACTGATGCTCAAATTTATGGCAGATACTAGCGTACCAGATAGATTGCTTGAACCTCGTAAACGGCTTGAACTGTAGATTTTCGGAACAAATCGGATTGAGTTTATCTACCTTCTTATCTATTATGATGAGTCCAGGGAAATCTTTTGACTTAATAAGGGAATCATCTACCCGATAAGGGAATCATCTACCCGGAGAACTCCGCATGGTGTATCAAAGCGATGAGCCAAAAAACTCCGTTCCAGGCAGAGAGAAGCTCAACTCAGAAAACATAGCGTCTGTCATCCCGCGTATAGAGCGCTGTTTGCAAGTGCTAGAAAACCTCAATGTGCAGACGATAGGGGAGAGGTTCGATCCTAACCAGCATGTGCGCGGGCTTGAAAATAGTATAAACAGCATAATTTCCGAACTGTTTGGGCCGAACACACCTGAGTACAGGCTCTATCGTGCACGACTTGTACCAGTAGTTTTTACAAACGATATTGAACAGGTAAGGAGAGGATACACTGAAGGGATAACTGAGACCTCCTCCAAACTTCAAGCTCTTTTGCAGAAACTCAGGAGTAAAACCGGTGGGAATCCCTATACCCCCACCGTCCAATCTGGTCCAGTACCCCCTGTTCAAGAACGCTCCGACGGTGAAAGTAGCCTAAATGCGGAAGCTTCAGCTTCAAGGTGCGTTTTGATATTGGCATCAAATGGCAACCCTGACTATCCAAAAGTTGAAAATTTCCTGCACAAACTGGAACTCGTGCCGCTAGCTTTTGAATGGCCTAAGCAGGGTGGTAATATCGCTGAGACGTTAGGAGAGCTGGAGGAAGCAGCCTTCGCTCTTGTATTTCTTGAAGCAGATCTGGGTGGTTACGGACAGGACGCTTTAGGCGGACAAGCTGGACAGACCCGTAAAGAGCCGTCGCGAGATTCCATATTTATGCTTGGCTATCTTGCCGGCAGGCTTGGCGAAGAGAGCGTTTGTGCCCTTCATAAACCCGGGCTCTTAGTACCGGCTTCAGCGTACGGAGTAGGTAAGGTTAAATGCGATGAGCGAGGAGCTTGGCAACTTGAGCTGGCGCGTCTGTTTAGGAGCGGAGGAATCCGTTTTGACATGAACAAGGCATTATAATGGCACGCAGAGTGCTTATTATTAGTGGCAGAGCCACCTGCTCTGCCACTAATATATCCAAACTTCCATACCTATGTAGACTGTGAATTGAGGCGGTCTTTAGTTTCCTGATATTAAGATCCGGTGTTATCGCTCAAGACCACTACGGGAGGAATGAATTGGCGGAGGCCGCGGAAGTCATAGCGGAAGAGTTGATAACCGGCTACAGTGGGTTCGCCGACCGCTGAGAACTCAAGCGGGCCTGAGGCTCCGTCATAATCAATGTCTGTACCGTCTTCGATTAATCGGGCGCATTCTACATAGTGGTTGCATTTGGTGCCGTCTCTAGTGATACCATTTATTTCGGTGCGAAATTTCTCTGGATCTGTGCTTTCAGCTTCCAAAGATGCCAGAGCAAGAATGACCACGGCGTCATAGGCATAAGCAGCATATGTGACCTCGCCTATATTGGGCGAAAATTCCTGAAGCCTACTTAAGAATGTATTCTCTGCCTGAGGGTGCAGCGAGACTTCTGTGCCTTCAATACCGGCCACGATTCCTGGATTATCGGGATTTACCTGCTCTCCCAAGTCTACACTTGCTGCAACAGTCAAATAAAAGAACTTGTCCGCCGGAGTTATACCTGCCGCAAACATCTCTCGTAACAGTGGGACGAGTTCGTCAAAGGAAGAAATAATGTAGGCATCAGTTCGGATATCAACGGCCTGAACGCTCTGTATAACTGTTGCGAAGGATTCAGCCATTGGGTCATATTGTATGAAATCTGTTACCGTCACCCCCTTTTCCTCTAAGTCTTCTTTAATCTCCTTGGAGACCTGAAGCCCATAATCATCATTGCGGAAGACGATGGCCGCCGATCCAATACCTTGCTCAATCAGCCTGTTGCTAATGAATTTGATTCGGAGCGCGTCAGAGGGTAACGTCCTAAAATAGTAATTGTCATCTGCATATGTCGTGAACGTAGGTGAGGAATTAGATGGAGCTATATGAACCACTTTGGCCGTAGATAGTTTGTCCAAGATTGCAAGAGAAACCCCCGATGTAGCAGCTCCTACCACTGCATCAACGCCCACGTTTAAAAGGTCATCAATGGCGTTATTGGCGACGTCCGGGTTTGTTCCGCTGTCTCGTTCCCATAATTGAAGGTCAGTTCCAGCTTGGTTGATTTCAAAAGCGGCCAACCGAATCGCACTAAACATAGACGAACTGAAACTGCTAAACGAACCAGTCTCTGGCAAAAGGATTCCCAAACGCAGAACCTTGACGCTGTCATAAGAACTACCCCCGCATCCCGTCAGTAAGAGTATAGCCAGAGATGGGAACAGGACTAAATTAAAAATTGCTTTGATCACGGTTCTTGACATTTATACCCCCTTTACTTCGGTTATCTCTTTTATGCTACCAGCTTGCTTAACTTACCTGAAATGGATTTCTGGTGAGGAGGGAGGTAAGAGTTGCTACTGTTGTCTTATGTATTCGTAAGTATATCTTGTAGAATCGGGAGTTTCTTCAGGAGCTTGCTTCTATGGATTCAAGGGCTTTCAGCGAATTCTCTCTAAATTTTATGACTTGCTTCAAAGACGATACCAGTTTGTCTAGCCATCTAGGGTCTTCGCGGTCTATCTGAACATATATTACTGAAGAACCTACGCGGACTCCTTTTGGCAGAGCCTTTTGCAGAGCTCGCTTGGCCCCTCCCACCGGGTGTTTGAGAGCTATCTTAGCTACAGTTTCATCAGCGTTTATTAGGCTAGCTCCAGCGTTCTCGGCCAAGATGCGTATATTCGTCTGCTTTAGGAGGCTGTCTACATTTTGGGGGATAATGCCGAACCTGTCTCTCAGCTCTTGACGTATGGCTTTGACTCCGCTTTCGTTTTCAGTTTGCGCGAGGCGTCTGTAAATGGTCATTCTTTGCGCTAAATCTTCTATGTATGACTGCGGTATTCTGGCATCTGCTGCTAAGTTTGCTTGGAAGGTGGGTCCCAGTAGTCTAGATATCGTATGGCATGGCTTTCCCTGGATTTCGGCGACGGCGTCCGATAGCAGCCGATTGTAAAGTGAAAAACCTATGGCGGATATGTGACCGCTCTGCTCCGCCCCTAATATGTTGCCGATACCCCTTATCTCTAGGTCGCTGGAGGCTATCTGGAAACCTGCCCCAAGCTCATTTGCCGCTAGTATAGTGTTTAGCCTCTTCTCCGCTTGTTCAGTTAGCCTTTGGCCTTTCTGCACTGTCAGATATGCATAGGCGCGCGCAGCGCCCCTTCCTACCCTCCCTCTAAGCTGGTAAAGTTGTGCTAACCCAAACGTATCGGCCCTATCTACTATAAGCGTATTCACGTTTGGGAGATCTATGCCAGACTCAATGATGGTCGTACAAACCAAGACATCAAACTCCTTTTGCGCGAAGGCATTCATCACCGACTCAAGATCATCTGAACCCATCTGTCCATGGGCTATTGCAATTGATGCTTCTGGCGCTAGACGGCGTATCTTTGCTGCGAAGTAGTCTATGTCTCTTACGCGATTGTGTAGGACGAACACCTGCCCGTTCCTGTCCAGTTCCCTGATGATAGCCTCTCTTATGAGTTCGTCCGAATTTTCTGATACGTAGGTTTTTATGGGTAGTCGTTCTTCGGGAGGAGTGTCTATGGAGCTCATGTCCCTTACTCCAGATAACGACATATGAAGCGTGCGGGGTATAGGCGTCGCCGACATGGTCAAGACATTCAGGTTTGCACGTGCGTTACGGATGCGCTCTTTGTGAGTTACTCCGAACTTGTGCTCTTCGTCTATAACCAGCAGTCCTAGCTTTTTGAAGTGGACGTCTCTTTGCAGAAGGCGATGTGTGCCGATCACTATGTCCGTTTTGCCTGCGGCTGTTTCCTCCAAGATACGTTTTGTTTCTTTCGGAGTTGTAAAACGAGACAGCAGCCCGATATTGACTGGGAAAGGAGAGAGCCGCTCGGTAAACGTTTCAAAGTGCTGACGTGCTAGTACGGTTGTGGGTACGAGCAAGGCTACCTGCTGTCCGTTCATTACTGACTTGAAGGTGGCGCGTAGTGCAACCTCAGTTTTGCCGTATCCAACGTCCCCGCACACTAATCTGTCCATGGGTTTATCCGATTCGAGTTCCGATTTGATCTCTTCTACGACTGAGTATTGAGCTGGTGTCTCTTCGTATGGGAAAGCAGCTTCCATCTGCTCTTGCCATGGGGTGTCGACGTCGTATGGGTCACTCTTCACGACTTCTCGCTGAGCATATATAGCCAATAGTTCCCCCGCAAGAGTTTCCGCCGCGCGTCTCGCTCTTGCTTTACTCTTCTTCCATTCCTGTGTGCCAAGGCGCGTTAGTCTGGGATGTGCTCCGTTTGATCCTCCTAGATATGCTTGTACACGGTCTATTTGCTCCACAGGTACGTACAGCTTATCGTCCTCGGCGTACTGCAAAACCAAATACTCACCTCCATCGTGCTCCATCACCTTCACTCCAGAAAACCGGGCGATGCCGTGTTCAACGTGGACCACATAAGTACCGGGCTCCAAGTCTTCTAGTCGAGGAGCTTGCCTGATCTTCACAGGCCTGGACGGTCTATCTTTGAATACCCCCATTATCTCGGAGTTCGTTAAAATTGTCAGGCTACCGTCCTGACTGTCCAATGAAAACCCTTCGCGCAGTGAAGCTATATTTAGCGCTACTTCTCCTGGAGCCGGGACTATGTCTATCCGTTCAAGTAGTCTAGCTTCAACTCCGCGCTCTTGCAACATCTCTTGAATTCTTAGGCCGTGCAGTGAAGCTATAATTACTCGTTCTCCCTTGTCTGCAATGTCTACCACTCTTTGGATAGACTCTGTCATAGATTCGCTTCGGAACGGAGACTTACTAAAGGGTAGATTTATACCTCCACTGCGGCTCATCTCAATATCGGATCCCCATGGTGAAACAGAGATCTTACGCCTTGCACCGTTCAATTTCGTAGATATGCTGCTCCAGTTCAGATGTGCAAGAGGGAACCCTTCAGGAAGTTCTCGGCGGCTTATCTTTCTTGCCAGCAGCGTTCTTATTCTTATGTCGTTTGTCAGGGCGTTCTCTCGTATTTCCGTCGGACGTAGAAGTATTAACAAGCCATTTTCGGGCAGGTGGTCTATGATTGTGGAAGATTGAAAGAATCCCGAGTAAAAAAGCTTACCTTCAAAGTCTTCACCGTCCATCAGCCTATGTAAGTGCTCTAGTATACGCTCTGCTACTTCTGGTTTTAAAGACTTCAGGTTTAGTGAAGCTGTCTTAGACAAAACATGAGTGGAATCTGTCCATTGAGGTAAGATTTCGGCTGCCGGATCTATAGTTGCACTATCCAGGTTTTCTACAGATAATTGGGTGACGACGTCTACGGCTCGTATGCTCTCTATCTCATCGTCAAAGAACTCTACTCGGATTGGCCTGTGCGCAAAGGTTGGGAAGATGTCCAGAATGCCGCCCTTTTTACTGAAACTTCCGGGGGAGTCCGCCGAAAATCCATTCTTATAACCACTTCTTATGAGGACTGAAATTATGGAATTTATTGGGTGTAGTTCGCCGACTGAGAGGCTGATTTTGGCTTGGGCGGAGTCTACAGATGAGATGGTGAAGCGCGCAGCAGCGGAAATGGAAGATACGACTATCCCCCCTTTGGCAAGTGTGTAAACACCAGTCAGCCTTTCTCTCGTTGTAACGGGGTCCGGCGTGTAAAACTCTATGGGCAAGCCAGACTCTTCTGGGAAATGGGCGATTCCGTCGTGGGTTCCAAACCATTCTTCAAGCTGGCTGCAAAGACGGGATGATAGTTCAGGTCTCGGAGATATCACTAAAATAGGGGAGTCCGTAGTTTCCTTTAGCGCATCTATCAGGCAAGGTAGCCCGGAATCTGGCACTTGCAAACTTTGGTCAAACGAGTCCTTTCTGAGACGTGAATTCAAGCAGACAAAAGCATCGCTACGCCGCATGAATGCGGTTATTCCGTTTAGACGCATAGTGGGTAGTTATTCAGAGTAGGCAAACTTCTTAATCACGAGGATAAATGGGTTCAATGAGGGTGAATTTTGTGGGTGTGCCACCGTTCCATTTTATATCATCTTTAATAAGTTGCTTGGAGCCAAGATTGCCCGATCCTTTGTTAACTAACTGTCAAGAGTACCGTCTAAATGACAAAAAACATATGGATAAAAGATAGAGAGATTCGCCGTATAGTTGTAAAGCTCGGGACTAACCTCTTGACCTTGAATGGCGATAAGGTGGATAAGGCATTCGTAGAGAAAATAGCTTCTCAAGTGGTGAACGTTAGAAGCTATGGAATACAGGTTATATTAGTTTCTTCAGGTGCCGTGGCTGCTGGTCTGGCTTCTCTTAAATGCACTCCCAACCCTGATGCTCTTCGAACCCGCGGCGTTGTCCGTAAGCAAGCTATAGCTGCCTTAGGACAACCAGCGCTTATGGATGTATATAGAGACACTTTCGGACTCAAGGGACTACAATGCGGGCAAGTGCTGATATCCAGAGATGACTTGAATATGCGGGCGGGATACCTGAATGTCAGGGAGACTCTGCGCGCTCTTCTGGATATAGGGGCAATTCCCATAGTTAATGAGAATGATCCCGTCGCTGTGCACGAGCTAGAGGGGGAAGTGTACGGTGACAATGATAGATTATCGGCTATGACCGCAAACCTTATAGATGCCGATTTGTTACTGCTACTCGGAACTGTTGATGGGTTGCACAAAGCCGATCCAAATATTGTCCCCGATGCACCTCTTATACCTTTAGTGGAACAGATAACTCCTTACATAGAAAGGATAGCCCGAGGACCTCATAACGGGTATGGTTCTGGTGGTATGGCTTCTAAGATGGATGCTGTAAGGTTGGCGTCCGCTTCTGGGATAGGTTTGATCATAGCCTCGGGGCTTGAACCGAACGTTATAGTACGCATATGTGAGGGAGAGATGATAGGGACAGCTTTTCCACCGGCTAGCAAGAGCGCAAAAGCACGCAAAAGGTGGATGATAACAGGTACCATAGAACGCCATGGGAATATAGAAGTGGACAGAGGAGCAGCCCGTGCTCTTATAGAGCGCGGTATAAGTCTTTTACCGATAGGAGTATCAGTGGTGAGCGGTAACTTTAAGCGCGGCGATATTGTACAGATATCCAGCCCTGACGGCGAGGAAATAGCTTATGGGATCGCAAACTATAGTGCAGAAGATGCGCGTATCATCAAAGGTAGTGCCTCTTCACTTATACAAAATATGCTGGGGAAGAGTTATGGAGAAGAGCTTATACACAGGAACAATATGGTATTAGTATACCCCCGTGAGACTAAAAGTAGAACTAAAAATTGAGTCAGTCAGCAGCAGTGAAATACACCGTGGAAGAGCAGGGTAGACAAGCGAAGAACGCTGCTCCCGCGTTAGCTTCTTCATCAGGAGAACAGCGCTCGGAGGTTCTTGGCAACATTAGGCAGGCCCTCTTTGCAGGCCAAGACGCTATTTTGCGTGCCAATAAAAAAGACGTCCTTAACAGCCGCGCTAAGTCCAAAGGGGAACAGTTCATTGAGCGCATGACCTTGAGTCCGAAGCGGATAAGTGATATGGTTGACGCTGTAAGGGTGATAGAGGAGCTTCCTGACCCTGTGGGCGAGGTGCTTCAAGAAAGTGTCACCTCAAACGGTATGCTTGTTCAGCAGATCAGGACTCCGTTGGGTGTATTAGGCATAATATTTGAGAGCCGACCAAACGTGGCGATCGACGCAGCAGCACTGTGCATAAAATCCGGTAATGCCGTACTTATGCGAGGGGGTAGCGAGACTGTTAATACCAACGGTTTGTTGATAGACATAGCACGTTCTGCTCTTGTAAGATCTGGACTCCCTGCAGACGCTATTCAGTTCGTTTCCAGCAAAAACCGCGCAGATGTAGTGCGTATCCTGAAGATGTCGCAGTATATAGATATGATAATACCGCGCGGCTCCAGCAGCTTGGTGCACATGGTGGCAGAAAATGCGACCATGCCGGCGATTATAGGGGGCATAGGCGTTTGTCATACATACGTGGATAAAGATGCTGATATTGATATGGCAGTGGAGATAGTGCATAACGCGAAGGCTCAAAGACATACGGTTTGTAACGCCTTAGACACGGTTTTGGTTCACTCTGCGGTTACGCCCGCTTTTATACCGAAATTAACGGATCGTTTTGCGAAGTCTGGGGTTGAGATGCGTATGGATAAAAGCGCTATCCGCTTCGCTAAGCCATTCCCTCCGGAGGCCAATATAAAATTGGCTGGAGATAGCGATTTCGGATGCGAATTCCTTGCTTTGACTGCAAGTGTAAAGACTGTAGATTCGGTTGAGCAGGCTATAGAGCATATTGCAAGGCATGGCTCTGGACATTCGGAAGCCATTGTTACAGCAGACGCGAATACGGCCGACTGTTTTCTGCGAAAGATAGATGCCGCCGCTGTCTTCCATAATGTTTCCACCCGTTTCAATGACGGTGGCGAGTTCGGCTTGGGTGCTGAGATGGCCATCAGCACAAGCAAATTACATGCCCGTGGTCCGATGGGGCTCAAAGAGATATGCAGCTACAAGTGGGTAGTAAAAGGCAAAGGGCAGATACGTACGTAGAATATCAGACAGATGTTTATGCTTCTGTCGGGAAATATTTTCTGGTACAGCATTTTATGGAACATTGAAAAATCTACAAGCCCAGTGTTATGGATTTTGCTAGCGAAGGAGCATAGTATGTTTTTGGGCCGATGGCGCCTAAGCGGTAGTCATTTGGGGCATATCGTTTTACATAAGGGGGACGCTTGATGCCCGGGTATATTTTTAGTCGAGAGGTGAGAACCCCTTCTTCAGAATGTTATACAGTCATCGATTTTGATACGGGTAACTCTATGGGACGCTTGGATCTGCATATGACAGCTGAGATAATTCATTGTTCCCTTTTTCTTCTTCGCGAGGAGGTAGGTAAAAATGAAATTGAGAGTTTAGTTGAAGACATGGAATCTTTTTTGCTAACGGCTGTGGGGATAGAAGGGGAAGAATTACTCGTGCATGTTCATATGGGCAAGGACTTAGGTGTATATTCCACTGACGACGAACCACCTCAAAACGGCAAGAATGCCTAGTTTATCAATAAGTTTGAAACAGTTTACCCCAAGGTGTTTTCATAGCCTGTTTAACTCTTTGTCGTCCAATGAAGCGCAACCAAAATGCATTGTGATATAGATTGGAGGCGAAATAAGCCCACGGTGCGATGGGTGAACGTAGCAAAATCTTCTCCAACGGTTTTAGAGGACCATGATATATCAGTTTTTGACCTCTAGACGCGAAAGTGTTGGCACTAGTGTTGAAGTTCCAAGACTCACCTTGGACATCGTCTCCGTTTATCTTTATTGAGCGTGGTTCTCCGACTCCCAATCCCAATTCATGCGCCAAGCGTATCTTTCTTATGCGCATAGGATCTAGCCCCATCAGCTTGGCAGCGACGGCGTCAATAGCGACTTGATCTGCCGATCCAAGTATAATGTTCTTACAATGTATACGCATAGCTCGAGGACCAGGGCCGTCTCCAGCGAACGTGCCGTCCATTACGGCAAAGATGCCGCTATGAATCTCCTTTTGTATCTTCAGCAGATCCACAAGGGTTTCGTGAATAACCGAATGAGTCCAGTGCCTGTTCCGGTGCAATAGACCGCCAAAGGCGTTTTTCATAGCCCCTGTTATTTGAGTAAAAACATGGGTCTTGACAGTTGGTAAGTGTACTATGTTTGACCCGAACAACAGTTCAGGTATCAGGATGCCGTCTGGGTATACTTCGTCCAAAACCAGCATATGGGATTTTGGGCGGTAGAGCCTCCAACGCGTAGGCGGCTCATCCAGAATCACATGCGGCAAACCTAGTTTCTCTTCAACTGCCGCGTGCTTGTTACGGACTCTGCCTTCATTAGCATCTACTACCACAGTGCCATTATGTGCCGCTGTTATGTCAATGAAGCCCAGCTTGCGCAGCCCTGATGTAACGCCATACAGTTGCCATGGAGTGGTGGAACATGCTGGGTAGTAATGCTGCCAGGATATGTTAACCTTGAGCAAAGTTTTCCTGTCTGCCGCGAGGGCGATGGGAGCATGTGCAACCTCCAAGAGCCTTTCGTAGTCCTCAAGCACAGTTTCGGGAGCAGTTCGGAAGACCGTTACCTGTCCCATCTCATGGCTAGTTTGGAAACCGTTTGGTGAGCTATGTTCTGTGGTGTAGTTTGATGTCAATTTTTTGATTGCCGAGGCTGAAAATGACAGCGTGAGGTCCAATAACCTATTGTATGCATAAGTTTAATATATAGCTATGATTATAGATTTTCATACACACATACTGCCTGAAAAACTTCGCTTGAACAAAGACAAGGCGCTAGCCTCCGACCCGCTGTTCAAGAGATTGTTTTCCTTTTCAAACTCAACCTTTATTTCAGCCGAGGATCTTGTGCTGGAGATGGAACGCTCTCAAGTTTCCTCGTCCATTGTGCTGGGCTACGGATGGAAAAATCCTGACGTTGTACGCTTGTTTAATGATTATGCACTTGATGCATCGCGTCGTTATCCTTCAAAGATCGTACCTTTTTGTAGCGTGAACCCTTTTGATGGCAAGGCGGCCGTCAAAGAGATAGAACGGTGCGTGTCGTATGGAGCAATGGGGGTAGGTGAGCTTCATATGACGTTTGAGGAGATATGCTCTGGGCCTCGTGAATTATCCGTTTTCATGGGATGTCTGCGTTCTGCTGGTCTGCCTCTTCTCATTCACGCTTCAGAGCCCGTGGGGCACATCTATCCTGGCAAAGGGACTGCTTACCCCGGAGCATTGGCGTTTTTTGTGGAATCTTTTCCAGACAACCGCTTCGTGCTTGCTCATTTCGGTGGAGGACTGTCCTTTTACTGCCTAATGCCCGAAATCAGAAGGGCTTTCCGGAACGTATGGTTTGATTCTGCTGCCTTTCCTTATTTGTACACCTCCAATATATTTGCTTCGGCTATTATATCTACAGGCAGTTCCCGTATCGTTTTCGGTTCGGACTATCCCCTCGTATCACAGAAGAGAGCACTGAAAGATTTTCCTATGGCGCTCCTTTCAGACCAAGATGCGGCGATGATACTTGGAGGCAACGCTCGTTCCCTACTGGATATTGATTAATAGCCTAGAACCCGACTTATATGAAAATTTTAGGTTCGTTTTCAGGAATCGAGTTAGCAAGCGCGCAGATAGGTTTCTACCTCTGGTAAAATTTTGGAGAAATAAAGTAGCTTTGTACTTACGTGATAGTAAAATATAAAAGCGGTTATGTTGAAATTAGCGTACAACCCTCAAGCTGGAATTGGACAAACAAAATCATATGATCGCTTTTAAAGTTATACGCGCCGTGTTATATGTCCTTAACGGTATTGGCGGCATAGAGACACACGCGCACCTTAGGCGTACTGATTGCCTTCGGCGCAGGCAATCAGGTGTGCTCCGTAAATAGCTTTATATCACCTTTGTCAGAGGATGCTTTAGTAGGTATTCTCCTCCTAAACAGGCGTACGTAGAAGTGGAAAAAGATGTCATTTTATGGAGAGATTTGTTTGATACAGCCAAATCATTAGCGCAAACAGTTTCTGAAAAAGGGTTGTCAATAGCATCGGCCGAATCTTGTACGGGCGGCATGATATCTGATGCTCTAACCGAAATACCTGGTATATCGGATTGGTTTTTATGCGGTGTCATAGCTTATACTAACCGAGCCAAAGTGAGTTTGCTAGGTGTTTCGCCCAAAACCCTTAATGACCATGGTGCAGTCAGTTTTGCTGTTGCTTCTGAGATGTGTTCCGGAATGATAAAGATTTCTGACGCTGATTTTGCTCTTTCTACTACAGGAGTCGCAGGCCCGGATGGAGGCTCTATTAAGACTCCTGTGGGGACTGTATGTTTCGGGTGGCAAAAGCGAGATAGAGAACCTGTACTGGAAGAACTCCAATTCAAGGGCGATAGACATACGGTAAAACTTCTAGCCTCTATTCATGCGTTACGTAAATCTTCAGAGATTTTGCATCTTTTGGGGAACTCTTAGTTTGGCAGGTGCAAATTACGGCTTGTCTTCGGCAGATTTGTCCACAGATGGAAATCTTGGGAAAATCTAGGATATTTTCTAAGACTCATCAAATACGATATCTCTATGGTTTTATATAGGGTGAAAAGATGTACGGTTGACAAACACAGCAAGAGGTGTTAGTAATGAATTAACGGTTGGCAGGTCGGAATGACCGTCAGGTCTTCAGGTTAACTCTGGAGTTTATAAGGGGAACTTTGATGAAAGCGGAATTCTATGACGTAAAAGCAAAGGCTAAGGTTGAGGCGCAGGTTGTGGATGCAGTTCAGTTAGCCAACGGGCGCTTTGCTCTGAAAGGTAAGACTTCAGACGGACGTAGCTTGACTTTGTTTGTAGCTAAAGCAAAGTACGATGAGGCAAAAGCTTCACTGAAGTAAATCTTTTGACGACGGAGCTTGATTCCGTTCGTTGAGTAATCTAAAAATATAAAGCCTTGGGTCGGTGTTGAGTTTATAAATGTTCTCCACCTACACGAAATGCTTGCCTTTCACTTAAAACAATCTAGTGTGTATTTTGAGTATTTTTAGAAGGGAGCATTTTTCCTATTACAGCTTATTCGGTCGCCTAGAAGGATAGGGGTTCATAAATTACTGCCGGATAGAGTTGAGCTTACTCATAGTGCTCCCAAAGTAAGGCGTTCATACACTTTACAGTTCTTACAACGATTTTTGTTGTAAGAGGGTCGGTTGAAGCTTGATTGTAGACATATGCCTCGGCTTTTGTTCATGAGCCTCGTTCCCTTAATAATCAATAGCCGTTCTTCATTATTGCATCAATAAGTGCAATTTGGACACCAAACGTTGGCTACTTGCAAAATCGTCTTATCTTATGAATGTATACTGGAAATCCTGAGGTCCCGTATACCCAGATAAGCCGGCTAAAATCTCCATATCGGCAACTCCTGGAAAAACACGTCCGTCTACTACCCATGAGGGATATGATCTCACCCCGACTGAAGAACACTCCTCTGGCTGAGGGTTTACGCCTCTGTCCGCACATTCTACGTATGGTATGAGCTTGGATGCCGTATCACCGAAGAGCTGTTTTTGTGTGTAACAATGGGGACACCACCATGCTCCGTACATTTTGGCCCCTACAGAATTCAGATGGATGGCCAAGGCCTCTTCAGATTCTCCTGACGTGGTTTTAACTGTCCAGCCATAAGGCTCAATAGCGTGTCCTTGCGCGGCTGAAACCACAATTCTACCGTTTATTACGTTGGGGACTGTAAAAACTCCTAGAGCTATCAAGAGTGTAAGTACCGCGAGCCCCCCTCCAGCGGTGACGGGATGTCCTATGCTCCTCCATGAATATGAGAAAAACGAGAGACCGGCAAGAATTGCAGCTGCAGCTGCAGATCCCAGGCAATAGTAACAGACGCCTTGGATTCCCGGCAAACGAAAGAGGCCGGTCATAAGATAGAGACTGAAAGCGGTCATTGCGAAAGTTACGCCGACAAGCGTTAAACTGGTTCGGAACTCCCACTCTTTTCTGCGTAATGCTAAAGGAATTGCAGCAACCCCCAAAACCAGGAGATAAGCGATAAGACCAAAGAGAGAGAGGGGAACTCCAAGGAAGGTGGCCCACGCAGAGCTTAAGACGCTACCACACCCTTGCCCGTTGCTCTCCCCGCTAACGCATATCGCTTCGCCTCCAGAAAATCCCGTGAAAGTTATGTAGGCGGTTATACCTGCTCCTATCAAGGCAGTGAAAATTATGGCCCCACGAATACGCACATGTGAAGCAGCATATCCGGCTGCGTCCGTCACTTCTTGATGCCGCCTGACGGTTTGTCCTCTTGCCGTATGCCTCTTTTTTGTTCTGCTTGCTCGTGCCATACTGTAACTCCTAAAGATGTTTTCTGTTGCACTTACTGTACCATGGTATCTGATTGTGAACTCGTAGACTTGACCAAACCCTATTTCTTAAATATTGAGGCTGTGCACTTCTTTTATGCGTTCCGAACCAATTGACATGGTGCCCGTTGAAGAGACTTCATCAGAGAACAAGAGTTTTTTGTCCTACTATGGTTTGATGGTGGGTATTTCGGCGGGGCACGGTATAAAGCATTTTGGACAAGGGGCTTTACTTGTGATGGCGCCTTTTATCAAGGCGACTTTGGGTATAGGATCGGTGGCTTATGGTGGGATATTTACTGCTCAATCGGTGGCGGCAGGTATTGCAAATGTGCCGGCAGGTATTGCGTCTGATATGTACCGTAAGCGCGTGGCTTGGATACTTGCAACCAGTATGCTGATGGTTGGGTTAGGGTACCTTTTGACGGGGCTAAGTCCATGGTATTGGTTTCTGATAGGTTCCGTAGTTCTGATAGGGTTTGGTACTAGCTTGTGGCACGCTCCTGCGTTTGGTACCTTAGCGGCGCGGTATCCCGAACGGCGTGGAACTGCTATGGCCGCGCATCTTACTGGAGCGCAGATAGGCAACACTCTCAGTCCCATACTCATAGGATTTATGCTGGGTGGTGCCATCGGGAGTTGGCAGATAGGGGGTATACACTGGCGGTGGATATCGGTCGGACTTTTTATCCCTATGTCAGCGACCGCAATTCTGGTCTTGACCTTATTCAAGACGGCAGGAGTCGAGGCTACTCGCAATTTGACGCGAGCGGAGTATGTGGATTCTGCCCTGAAACTGATACATAATTTTCGTGTGCTTGGTTTGGTAGCATTGGGTGCTTGCAGGGGCGCAGTGCATACCTCCTTCCAATCGTTTTTGGTGCTGTACCTGACTAACGAACTGGAATATGCTCCGTTTGTTGTAGGTTTTCATATAGCGCTTCTTACTTTAGCAGGTATTCTCTCTACCCCCTTGATGGGGGTTATTTCGGACAAAATAGGACGTAAACCAGTCATTGTAACGGCGATGGGAGCTATGACAGGACTCTTGTTTCTGTTTTTGATATTTGATACAGGCGTGCAACTGACACTTCTAGTTGCTTCTTTGGGGATGTTCTTTTTCTCTGTGATGCCTATAATTACAGCCTCAGCTATGGACCAGATAAGCAAAGGTTCCGAAGGCTCCGCTACAGCACTGATGTTTACTGGAGGAGCGATAATAGGCTCTCTCTCCCCCCTTGTAGCGGGGATAATATATGATGGCTCGTTAGGGTTTTCCGGAGTGGTAATTTACTCAGGTATTATAGCTGGGTTTGGATTCTTGTTGGCACTGCTTCTTCCGATGCGGAGGCGACTGAACCTTTCTCTCTGATCTCTCTGAAGATTTGCAATGTGTTCGTTAAAATACAGCAAATGGTTTATACTATGTATTGGAATTGTTCGCGGCCTATAAACGATAGGAAAGAGATTTAGTATATGGTCAAAGCTAGGAAGCCTTTAGATTCGGATAAAATCTCTGGAGCAGAGGAAGCTCCAGATCCTGTGTGCATCCATCATTGGGCTATAGAGCCTCCAAACGGAGGAATCAGCTTAGGGTGTTGTAAATTGTGCGGAGTGACTCAAGAATTCAAGAACTCCTATGAATATTCTTCATGGCATGGTATGAAGTCTCCTAACCACTCCCAAAATACTCCAGATGAAAGTAACAAATCTTAAAGGTTACAACATGAATGATGTATAAAATGTATAAAGTTTGGTTCAGGCTGTAAATATGTATGTGTCCCTTTTTGGTGATTGTTGTGCTTGCATACGGTTGCCATTAGGCTTATATCAATGCTAAACTCAGCGAAGATGGATGGCTTTGTATCTGAAGCCTTACCGAATTTTCAAACCCACACTGCAAATGAGATGTAATTGACAGATTCTACTTATCCTACCCCTTATTCAGAGAATGTGGTTCAGGAAGCTGCTTCATACGGTTCAGACGAAATAGCAGCCCCTCAACCTTCTCAAGGTCAAGGTGTTGATGATCCTAAACAGACTATGGAGCAACTCCTTGATGAGCATTACCCTAAGAAGCCCCTCCGTCGCGGCGATATTCTTGACGGAAAGGTGATCGCAAAAGCTCCAGACGAGATTCTTGTAGATATAGGTTACAAGTCCGAAGGTGTTGTGCTAGCGCGTGAAATGCGCACTCTTGAAGGCGAAACGTATGAAGCTCTTTCATCTGGCGATAACGTTGTCGTTTATGTGGTAGTTACGGAAGATTCAAAGGGACGTATTATTCTGTCTATAGATAAAGCCAGAGGTGAGCAAGGTTGGCGCATCCTAGAAAAAGCTATGGATAATGGCGATACAGTTACGGGTAAGATAATCAACTCGAATCGTGGAGGAGCTGTAGTGGATGCTGAAGGCGTACATGGATTTATTCCGGTGTCGCAACTGGTAGGTACTACACGTGAGCTTTACGTTCCCGACGGCGAACCGCCTAAAGAAGGCTTTATAGGAATGGAAGTTCAATTTAAGATACTTGAATTGAACCGGCGCAGGAATAGGGCTATATTTTCGGAGCGGCAGGCTCAGCAAGCGTGGAAGCAGATTCAAAAATTGCGTATCCTGCAAGAGCTTGAAGAAGGAGATAAGGTGAAAGGAAAGGTGGTAGGTATATCTCATTTCGGCGCGTTCGTAGATTTGGGGGGCGCGGATGGACTCATCCACATTTCTGAACTTTCTTGGGATCAGGTTAAGCATCCGCGCGACGTGGTTTCTTTAGGTCAAGAGCTGGAAGTATACGTTCTAAGGATAGATCGTGAAGGCTTGAAAATCGCACTTAGCTTGCGGAGACTGCAACCGGAACCTTGGGACAAAGTGGAAAAAGAGTTTCACACGGGTGATATTGTACCTTGTACTATAACAAAAGTTGCCCCTTTTGGAGCGTTTGCACGTATTGCCCAAGGGATCGAAGGCCTTATTCACATCTCCGAGATCAGCGCGGCCAATGTGAAATCTGTTGAAGATGTTCTGAAAGTGGGGCAGGAACTCAATCTCAAAATCATAAGGATTGAACCTGATCGACGAAGAATAGCTCTGAGTCTTAAGCAGCTTGAAGAAGATTCCATAAGAGAGGAACTAGCTAAAGTTAATGCCGCTAATCAAGCACCAACGGAATCAGAACAGCAACCTGAGTCGCCTGTAGACACAAATGCAGAAATAGATTCACATAATCAGATATCGGAGTCACCAGAACAAAAGGCTGAAGTAACGATGTCTTCTGACGATAAAGCTGTGCTGGGTGAGGAAATAGTACATTCTCCGTCGGATTCATCAGAATCAGACTCCACTTCAGAAGAAATAAACGCGACTAAAGCTGATACCACGTCTAAAAATCTCGTCAACTTGGATACACAGAAAGATTAGAATAAAAATGTGTGAGTTGTAGGGTATTTTGTCTATCTTGGCCTGATACGGCATTGCTCTGACATTTACACGCTTGGAACATAAGAAGAAACGAGGACCATAATGGCAGGGAATTTTGAAAAATTTTCCGACCGTGCTAGGCGCGTCCTCTCCCTTGCACAAGAAGAAGCTCAACGATTTAATCATCGCTATATAGGAACTGAGCATATCTTGTTGGGGTTGGTACGCGAGACAGAAGGATTTGCGGTTCAAATATTGAAGAATTTGGATATTGAACTGAGCAAGGTTAAAGAAGCTGTCGAATTTTCAATAATTAAAAGTCACAATTCAAGCAAAGGCGATATGGGACTCACCCCTAGATCTAAGAGAGTTATTGAACTCTCGTTTGATGAAGCCCGAAGGATGAATCATAACTATGTAGGGACTGAGCACCTTCTGCTGGCTATTATGGCAGAGGGAGAAGGTGCAGCAGCGAACATACTTGAGAACTTCAGCTTGACATTGGAAAAAGTTCGGAATGAGACCAAGCGAGTAGTTGACGGTAACAGCAAAGAACGCCCGTCAAATATGAAGAGGCGGTCGGCGGGCACTCCCACTTTAGATGATCTCGGCGTAGATCTGACTCGTATGGCCGAGCAAGGTAAACTTGATCCTGTTGTTGGGCGCGACGCGGAATTGGAAAGGGTCATCCAAATACTTAGTAGGCGTACAAAGAACAATCCAGTTCTTATGGGTGAACCTGGAGTAGGTAAGACTGCTGTGGTTGAAAAATTAGCGACCATGATAATCAACGACGAAGTGCCGGATACTTTGAGAGGGAAGCGGCTCATAACCTTGGAGATGGGCGCTTTGGTTGCAGGTACAAAGTACAGAGGGGAGTTTGAAGAACGTCTCAGAAAGGTGGTTTCCGAACTCCGCAACAACCGTAGCTGTATACTTTTCATAGACGAAATTCATACTATGGTTGGAGCAGGCGCGGCCGAAGGGGCTGTAGACGCTTCAAATATATTGAAACCCTCATTAGCTAGGGGAGAATTTCAACTTATAGGTGCGACGACTCAAGATGATTATCGAAAATATGTGGAACGCGACCCGGCTCTTGAGCGGCGCTTCCAGCCGGTGAGCGTGGAGCCTCCAGATTCCATAACGACAGTCGAAATACTCAAGGGGATACGAGATCCTTACGAAAAGCACCATGGGATCATCATTACAGATGAGGCTTTAGACGCGGCCTCCAAGCTTGCGGAACGGTACATCACCGACCGCTACATGCCGGACAAGGCTATCGATTTGATAGATGAAGCCTCTTCTCGCGTGAGGATAAAGAACAGTTCCGTACCTAAAGAGTTACGAATAGCGGAAAGTATTCTGGAAGCGGTGCGCAGGGAGAAGAACGAAGCTATTGAGAATCAGAATTTCCAGGAAGCTGCTGACCTTAGGGATAGGGAGCTGCAACAGGTCGCGATAGTAGAGAATCTACAAAACGAATGGAGTAAGAGCCGCCCCAAAGGAAAACCTAAAGTAACCTACGAAGATATTGCTGACGTGGTATCTATGTGGACAGGTATTCCTTTGACGCGGCTTGGATTTGAAGATAAAGAACGCCTTCTTAAAATTGGCGAGACGTTGCGCACCAATATAGTCGGACAAGACGAGGCTATAGATACAGTAGCTCGAGCCATACGCAGTTCCAGGACAGGTTTTAAAGATCCAAACCGTCCAATGGGAGTATTCTTGTTCCTTGGCCCTACAGGTGTAGGCAAGACGCATATGGTCAAAAAACTGGCGGAGTTTATGTTTGGAGAAGAAGGTTCTATGGTGCGCCTTGATATGTCTGAATATCAGGAGCGGCATACAGTTGCTAGACTGATTGGAGCTCCGCCCGGATACGTGGGGTTTGACGAAGGGGGGCAGCTGACGGAAGCTGTTCGGCGTAGATCTTACTCCCTCATACTTTTAGACGAGGTGGAAAAAGCCCACCCAGATGTGTATAACACTCTTCTGCAGGTATTTGAAGACGGTATTCTTACAGACGCAAAAGGTCGCAGGGTCAACTTCAAGAACACGATTATTGTGATGACCTCGAACCTGGGATCGGAGCTTATTCATAATTCTGGACGCATGGGGTTCGCTGAGGCAACTGAAGATGTGCCTGAAAGCGATTACGAGCGCATCAAGGAACGGGTTTTGGAGGCTGTAAAGGATCCTGCCAGAGGTTTCCGTCCCGAATTTGTGAACAGAATAGACGCTATAATCGTCTTTCGTCCTTTAGAACGATCACAAATACTTGAAATAGTCGGGCTTATGATCAAGGAAGTGCAGTCGAGGTCACTTGAACACGGTATACTGTTGGAGGTCAGCGACAAGGCTCGTGAACAATTGGGTGTTAAAGGTTTTGATCCCAAAATGGGAGCAAGGCCGCTCCGCAGATTAATACAGGATAAGGTTGAGGATATTTTGGCAGAGAGCGTTCTAAGAGGTGAGTTCAAAGCTGGTGACGTTGTAAAGGTTGACTGGGATGAAACGGCGGAGCGGTTTACTGCCCGGAGTTCTAAAAAGCCGAAGCGTAAGCAAAAAACAGGCGTGTCGTCTTAGGAGTGGAGTTATCGTAGCTGTGTGTCTTATCTGGCGCGAGTAAGTCTGCGATTTTATTCTATAGCCTAATAGAGATGTTCTAGTTCTTTGTGATCTAACGGAACGATAAGCTACGTGACTTCTCTACCTCGAGCTTCACTTGACCATAAGGAACGTCGTCTACGTGAAGTGGTCTCCGCGTTTGGATCTATGGTTGTAGCATACTCCGGTGGCGTGGATTCCTCACTTTTGGCATGCATAGCTCACGATGAGTTAGGGTCCTCTGCTTTAGCTGTTACTGCCTATTCGCCCGCAGTGCCGGAAGACGAGGTTGAGGCGGCTGTAGCTCAGGCCGCCGATAGAGGATGGCGGCATAGAGTCGTCAATACAGGAGAAATGGCTGACCCGCGATATGTTTCTAATGGGTTGAGGCGTTGTTATTTCTGTAAAGTAGAACTTTACACTCAACTGCGTGCTATAGCGTTTGAAGAAGGTGTAGCAGTCATCGCTAATGGAGCGAACGCGGACGATGTTCACGACTACCGTCCGGGCATGGAAGCGGCAGAAGAGTACGGCGTGAAATCTCCATTGCTTGAAGCCCAGATATCCAAGGACGAGGCAAGAATGTTATCCAAGAAGCTCGGCCTTGCGGTATGGGACAAACCTGCTCAACCTTGTTTATCCTCTAGAATCCCTTACGGCACACATGTCACAGTCGATACTTTGGAAATGATAGCCAAGGCGGAGTTCTCACTGAGGAAGATGGGTCTCAGATACTTCCGAGTTCGGCATCACTATCCGGTTGCCCGTTTAGAGATCGCTGAAGACGAGCTGCCAAACTTTGCCGATCGCGACTTCAGGAGCAAAACTAACGAAGCTGTAAAAGCCGCCGGGTATAAGCACGTCGCTTTAGATCTTTCTCCGTTTGTGTCCGGTTCTTTGAACTACTCGGTTAGACGTTAATCAGTATTCTAATGATGATCTTAGCTTGGCTAAAACCATAAGGAAGCTTTGTGATAGCTTACTTAGATATTGTAGGAGGTGTTAGCGGGGACATGATTCTCGGAGCGGTCGTTGATGCTGGGATTACTGTAGAGAGATTGCAAGAAGAATTGTCACTGTTGCCCGTTTCAGGTTGGAGACTGGCTGCGGAGCGTGTGCGACGGGGAGCGTCTTCCGCAGCTTTGGTTACGGTAAAGCTGGATGAGGAGAGTCCGAGAAACTTGGACTGGGATATCATGCGCAATTTCACTTCCAACTCTAATCTCCCCGAACCGGATAAAGTTGCCATTTTCAGCGTCTTTAAGGTTTTGGAGGAAGCAGAAACAGCCGCTCACTCTCACGACGTCTCCCCAAGCAGACATACGGAATTGCATGAGCTTGGCACACTGGATACATTGATAGACGTAGCAGGCGCCGTAGTGGGTATGAGACTTTTGTGTATAGATGCCCTATATGCCTCTCCTCTCCCGATGGCTCACGGCTGGGCAGTCTCTTCTCATGGACGAATGGCGTCCGCGTCTCCCGCGACTCGTGCTATATGTCTGCGGCATAAATTGCCTCTCTGTTCCTCCATTCATGCTCCCTATGGAGAAAGCATTACTCCTACTGGAGCGGCGATTGTTGCTGCGTTGGCGCGTTTTAATCAAACCGTATTTGTCCCTTCGGTCATAGGTAATGGGGCAGGTTCTAGAGACACCCAAGATGGGCCGCCCAATATAGTCTCTTTATGGCTTGGGGAAGGTAATCCTCCGCAATATAAAAGCAACCATTCCCTTGTTCTTCTAGAAACAAATATTGACGACGCAACGGGAGAGGTTGTTGCACATGCCGTTGGGCGCCTTTTGAGAGAGTGCGCTCTTGACGCGTGGATAGTCCCGGTAATTATGAAGAAAGGTCGTCCAGGGCTAGTTTTGTCTGCTCTTGTCGAAAAGCAGAAGGAAGCCGAAGCGCTAGGTGTTATTATGCGCGAGACCACAACGTTTGGGGTACGCCGCCGAGACCTGGAGCGTTATGAAGCTGTCCGCTCTATGCACGATATCCCAACGAAGTTCGGACTTGTGCCGACCAAGTTCAAGTATTTGAGCGGCGGGGAAGTGCAACCATCCCCCGAATATGAAGCATGCCGGACTATAGCTGAAGCGAACCATATTCCTCTTATGGAAGTAATGAACGCCGCGGCAGAATCAGCAAGAACTTTTCTAGAGACCCGCGAATCTATGGATACATAGAGTCAAGGAGCTTATAAAACTCTGTGCAATGACCAGGGTAGTTGGCCTGTTAGTATGTTCGTTAGAGGGGTGACAGCTAGAGATATCCCCTTTAAAACAATGCCAGTGTGCCACGTTGTTGCAAGCTCTGCATCAAGCGGCTATATAAGAAGCTCGCCAACATGAAGGCCGCCACCGTCATGCCCGCCAAAATACCCAGTTCTATATAGACGGACTCCAGTATAAGCGTCTTGCCTATGAGTGCCTCTCGGAACACGTCTACGGCATAGGCGATGGGGTTTATGTACCCTAAAAAGCGGAACGGTTGCGGTAGGATCTCTATTAGAAAATATGCCCCGCTCAATATCGCCGCGGGACGATGTATAGCCAGTAGATAGACTTGAGCGTCCCGAAAAGTCATGGTGAGGGATGCGCCGATGATCCCCAGTGACAGGTTCAACACCAGCAGGAACAGAACAGCGGCTATCGCCAGTACAATGCCTTCTGGACCTAAATTCAGTTGCGATTCAAATCCGAACAACAGCCACGCTCCTACAAACGGAGTGACGGCATGAAAAGAGAACAGGATAAGAAAGTAGTTTGTTATCCCAAGTATGATAGTTAAACGGCGAATCGGTGCAGCTAGAATACGCTCAAATGTCCCTGTCATCATCTCGTAACTTATCCCACCCGCTACATTGCTGTCCTGTAATATCATGTTCCCTATTCCCAAGACGGTAAACGCTACAAATCCAAGTGTTATGAAGGTAAATTGATCAGGTAAGCCTGTAAGTTCCTCCAAGAATGACGCACCTCTACCATCGGCAAAGACCCAAGCCGTCAGTGCTATCGGAAGGAAAATCAGCAGATGCCCAAGTAGCTCTATTCGGAATCTGTTACTGTAACGGCTAGCTATAGTGAATTGATTGTGTGTAACCGCCCATAAAGCATTCCAATCTCCTCTTGTATCACTTAAAGTCCTTTTTATATTCGCGCGGCAATTCATCAGAATGTACCTATTGAACCGCTTCGTTTTGCCTGTGTTAACTCTCGGCGTAAAAGCACAAAACCGGCCACCCATAGCGTAACCGCCATGCCTACTATGATGCGCCAATCTGGCGTAATATCACCCAAAGTTTCTGCACGTAACAGCGTCCTTCTCTCTAGGTCGAATATCTATTGTAAAAGGGAATATACGCGCTATAACTTGCAACCAACCAGGGAATATGGTGATTGGAAAGGTCGCACCTGCAAGGATAGCGAGTAAAGTGCGCGAGTGAGCATTGTCTGTATAGTCCAGCTGTCGGATGAACGCAGAAATAGCCCGGCAAGAGTGAACGCCATGCCGTAAACGGTCATAAGATGCAGGACAATTACAATGACTGCAGCAGGGGCGTCAACTTCGAAGTTGGGACGAACCCAGATGAATACGAGAAATAGTGTTGCCAATACGAACAATCCTATATAAAGAGCGTGAGCCAGAGACCTGCCCACAAACATTGAAGAGGCGTATTGAGTAGAGACTAATACCCGTTCCCAGGTTCCCGTTCGCTGCTCGTGACTAATCAGCCCGCCTATCCAGCTGAAAACAGTGTTCGAGAGGTTTACTGCCATGAGCGGCACCACCAAATAGCCTATGTAGTCTGTGTACCCAAGATCGTTGAAGTAGCTCCCGCTAAGTTCAGTGCCTCGGCCTATGAGCGTATCGGCTAAAAAGACGAACGGGCGCGATAGCCAGAAACGGTCCCAACATCGTTATAGAAACTACACCGACCAGCTGCAAGGCCAGTGAGACGGTGTCTTCGCAATAACTCTCCAAATTTCATCGGATATACAGCATCAATATCGTCTTTTAAAACAACAGGATCAGATGTTTTGTTTATGGACGCTCGTATTATTTTCTTGGACCAGGATATTATTCAATCATCCTGATATATGTACCTACCGTAGGCTGTCCCGTCAACGCTTTTGAAAGACGGTCTGTAAATCCTCCATGACCGACCCACGCCTTCCCTCCTCTTTGGCTTATGAACTCCGGCACGCATCTGTCAACGGCAGTATGTCCCCAATTGCACAACTCTTGTGCTGAAATGTATGGCACTACCTTGTCCTTAGCGAAGTTTGAACCCGGTGGAAATATACCATCAACGTTGGTCAAAATAGCAGTCATAGGGGCATCAAGCAGCCACGCAAGCCAAACTGCCATGCCGTCTGAAGTTATCTCCCAAATTTTTTCAAAAGGATTCAGATCAAGTACTATTTGGGATGGTAACAGTACCGGGATTTTTCCACCGTCAGAAATCGCCATGGCGTCTGTGATAGTGGAGCATGGGGTCAACATCTGGCCAAACGCGGGATCACATATCATCAAGCCTGTTTGATCTTGAGCTAGCACGCAGGCGTGGTGGTGAGTCTCTGGGGCGAAAGGTGTACGCTGATTTATTTCTTCAATAGTTTTATCTGTAGGACCTCCGCCTGGGAATACCAGGATACGTTGACTTAGCGAAGCACATTTTTCAAGTGCTTTAACCGCAACGGAAGTTATAGACTGATCTACTAATAAACTGCCTCCAAATTTTACTATTGAGTCAAAGCCGTATTCTACGAAACCTGTTATTTTTTCTCTCATTAACCTTCTCCTTAATGTAAGACGTTGTAAACTTCTTGCCAGTAAGATTTAGGCGGGACTATCCCCCTCCTGCTCCAGGTATAGGTTCGGCAATAAAAGGCCGTTATGGCATTGCACCCTGACCTACAAAACGCGCACATTTGGCGGTGAGTTCATCGGCGATGGCGCGGGTGGATTCTTCCGATCCAATCACATTAGAGGCAGTGATTGCAGGTGAAGAAACCCATCAGCAAAGGGGGCGTCGCCAGTGAATAGGTAGCGCCGTCGGAGGCGAGCATAAGTAAAGTCCGCTTACGCGTCGCCAATTTGCAAAGTGAAAAGCCTGCGACCTCTCCTTTCTTAACTACCCCATTTCCAAATTTGCAGCGCCTTTTGGGCAAGAAATTTTGATCTTTCGTCAATGGCGTCGATGTTCCACTGGTCCGTCGCGCTCGGCGATGTCGCGCGCTAGTAAGCTCGGCGAATCGCGGAGTATCCGTTTTTTTTCCTCAAAAGGTTTTTGCCCCATTCCTGAGTTGGCTCCTCTGCTTCTAATGCACAAATTGCCAATGGTATCTATCTTGGTACTCCGGGTGGATTCGTCGTAATCTCCAAGTTCGTTCATCCATTCGTCAGTGAGAGTTTGCGGAGCGATATGCTCCACCGTGTTAAGAGATGTATAGTCCGGCAATTCTCCGTGTGAACTTTCGCGTCATATATGAGTCAATTTCACGGAGGATCAACTGCGTGAAATTAGTTTCACGTCGACGATATATCGCCCGCCTTGTGAAAGCATCCTCAAAGTCTTGGTCGGACACCCATAATTGACTTTCCTGAATCACCTTGTGCATTGCTCTGACCTTATTCGGCTTATGCTTGATTTTTTCCAACAATGCGGGAAAAAACGATCTGTCGATCTGAAATTCCGCCATCGCTATCTTGCGACGAACCAGCAAGATATACGCCTCCCGCATAATACTTTCAGCGTCCGTTTCTTCCAGCGAGCCATCTTGCCTCGCCTGCAAAACCGAAAGCAGGAAAGGACGGCAAGACGTCATATTGGTTTCTCGGATTTTTTCAAGTAAACTCGCGTGGGGTCCGCCGTGGGAGGGATCCGTAATTTGGATGTAAAGATCCGCCGAAGACTCAATTTCCTTCAGGTGCTTTTCGGCACCGTTAGAATCAAGGTCGCGGTGTTTGTACTTGAATGAAACATACACCCGTCGTCCCGTCCCAATCACTTCTGTCTCTCCTATGGAAAAAAGATGACGCAAGTATTCTTCAAAGGACGTATTGGACTTCTTGTCGTTAAGCTTCCTCTGTGCCTTCAGCCATTGATCCGAGTGCAACTTCTCGTGTCGACGGGTTTTCTCGTCAATAAGTGGTTTAAAAAGGTAGTTGCACAGTAATTCCGCCGCAGTCAACGGCATTCCCTTGTCATTCAAGCTCTCAAATATCGCCTGCGGATCGTCCTTTCTTCCAAGCGGAATCCATACGACTTTGAGGCACTCGGTTATGGCTTTCGCCCACTGCCATAGTTTCGTTACGCTCTGTTTTCTGTGACCAAAACGCCTACCCAGCCATTTGTCAAAAGAAGCAATGTTTCCGTCCCCAGGAACATACAATTCCTTGTCACTTTCAACCGTCGGGCTCCGAGGGTTTTCCTCCTCTCCAAAGACGGCGCGATATGTAGCGAATCGATCGCCCTTGGTACTAAACACCTTCATCTTCCAATAGTCGTCTCTTTCTGTGTCGTCTACATCGTTAACCACCCACTTGCTCAGTTGTTGATAATAATGGTTGCCCGTATCGGAATTGAGACGGGAATGTTTTTCTATCTGCCTCCTGATATAGGCGAGCATAAGGTAGACGGTCGTAATGCGTTGCTGACCGTCAATGACTTGAAAGGTCTTGATCTGCGGGCGTCCGCCGGTTTTTTCCAGCACCACGACCGGGCCGAAAAAGTGCTCCTGTGCGGCGAAATCGTCTTTATCCATAGGGGCTAATATTTGCTCCTCAACATCCTGCTTGAGCGTATCCCACTGACGCTTATTCCACACATATCCCCGCTGAAAGAAAGGAACTTCGTAGCGTATTCCGCCGGAAAAAATTTCACCGAAATTACGGTTGACGATTTGGTCGCTTTCCGTGGGCATTTTTTCCTCCAGTTTTCTAAGTATATTAGAATAATTTTTAAGTTCTCTAGAGGTAATTTTACAGTATCAGCTGATGAATGTCGGCGAGTTGGCGGGGTATGAGAATGATGAAACGCGCGCCTTGGGCGCCGTCAATGATTCGGTCGGAATTGATTTGCGCGACAATTCATTCTTGACAAAATTCTGCACATCCTCTTTGAGGATTCGCCTCCCCTCTCCCATTAATCCGCTTTCAATCACTTTCTGAAGAGTCTGTACAATATTTGGATGCTTGTATCCCAGCCCAACATTAAAAGTCCCTGCGCACCCATCAAGGTAAACAGTTCCATCTTTTGCAGTAATATACAAGCCCCTTAGCACTTGAAGCAACTATGGCTGAAGAAGATGGACATGCTCAATGTGTCATGTTTGACTTTCTCTGTGATGATATGATCTGAGAAGGGTACCTACAAAGATTCTATCGCATACCAACCTGCTCTGCTTCAAGGATCAGCCTTTCCCAGGGACTGACGGAAACACCACTTTGGCGCAGCAGTTCTTCTATAGGTAAATTGTTGTTCCCAGATTGGCTTGAGTACGTTCCGTCCTTGCTTAGCGCCGTCTCTATCAATCTTGTCAGCAGTATAGCGTTATTGTTATCTAACCGGGTATTGGCAATCTGATATAGCTGGTCGTTCAGTAATTGCCTTATGCGTGGGAATATTGATACTTGATCTGTTTCGGAGCATACTAACTCCAGCTCTCTTTCTACCAGGCGCTTGAAAATCCCTGGTCCGCCGTTGACGTATTGAGCTTCTATCCGCTGTTTGACGGTGCACATTATTTGAAAGCCGGACACTGGGCGCCTATCGCCTCTTATTTCCAGGTCATTATGCAAACCTGCAAGTTCTATGGGAGGCGAGTTTGCTGTTTTATAGACGTCGCTGAAGAAAATTGACGCCTCACGAAGTGAATCTTCCGGGCTGTCACTTGTATGGATCAGATTTAGCAGCTTATTCGTTGCTCCTAATACCCGGCGCAATTGCCCCTCATTGCACATGAAGGGATCCGAGTCGCCTTTCAAACCTGACAAACGGCTGTGCAGAAACCCTTGGCTTGAACCTGACACCGGGTAAACCAGGCAGCCCAGAGACTCGCCAAAGTCAAAGAGCCTGTCTACAAGCAAATCAAGCTTGGAGAGCTTCCTGTTTACGCGGTTCTTGTGGTATAAAAATCCGACCTCATCTGCAGACAGTCGGCGCCATCGGTATGCACGAATACCGACCCCGTGCTGACCAAGGAACGACAAAGCCCGAGAGACTTTATTTGATAGAACACAATCTGGAGAGAACAGTATGAAGGCCATTTCCATATATATAAATATACCCATTAGATACATGAGCAATGAAGTCGGGCATTTCGTCTACTTAATGCTGGCTTTCATATATGCTAGAAAAGAACTTTGTGATCAATATCTATGCGCGACTTGTGGTGTACAAGCACATAATAGAAAGGTTGTTTGCTAAATTGTCCAGTTCTGCCAAAGAGCCGCTGTCGTTTCAGCTCGGCAAGCGTATATCTGTGGTCGGTGGGGGTGGAAAATCTACCCTTGCTCGGGCTATATCCTTCAAGTTTAGGTACAAGTACATAGAGCTGGACGCTATTAATTGGTTGCCTGGCTGGGTTCAGCGAGAGCCTCGGGAGGTATCACTTCTCATACGTAAGGCGATAGACGAGGCAGGCGAAACGTGGGTGGTGGATGGGAACTACTTCAGCAAAGTTGGCGGGTTTATACTTGGCAGAGCAGATACGATAATCTTTGTGAATATGCCTTGGCACGTGATGATGAAGCGGGTATTTTTTCGTTCTATCCGACGCGCAAGAGAAAAGCAGCGAATATGCGGCAACAACTACGAGACTTTTGGGCACACCTTTATGAGCAAATCCTCCCTTATTTTGTGGCTGATTATGAATCGACAAAGCTATAACTCTAGAAGAGAGAAGATAATCCGCTGGAAACCTTCGTACGTTCCGCTGGTAGAGCTATCATCTCCGAAAGAGCTGGATGAATTTTACGCCGCGCAAAACTTGCATCGGGATATACTTTAAAGGATAGACTGTTGTATTCGGTCTTAGTGAAGCACAATGCCCTTGTAGGCGAAGTACATTGTAAGGCGTACAGATTGCAGGGTACTTGCCCTGGTGGCGCAGTGGCCAGCGCAACCGACTTGTAATCGGTAGGTCGAGGGTTCGAATCCCTCCCGGGGCTCCACTTTACTGCTGTGTTCTGTCTTTCAATTATTTGAGATGGCTTACTTCTGTATTGTGAACAGCCTTATCTTTTGCATGATACTTTGTCTTTATTAAAGATCACGTGCTGAGTTCGGGTACACTCTTGCATATATGGGTCTGTGATTGGTACACTTTATCTGTACATGCAGGGGTGGGTGAGTGGCTAATACCAGCAGACTGTAAATCTGCCGCCGAAAGGCTTCGCAGGTTCGAATCCTGCCCCCTGCACCACGGCGTAGCCGCCCAGATAGCTCAGCGGCAGAGCGCGTTCTTGGTAAGAACGAGGTCCCGAGTTCAAACCTCGGTCTGGGCTCCAATGTAAGGTAAACTAGCTATATAGCCAAAATACTAAAACAGATGGCTTGGAAAAAACTCAAGGGGAGTGAGAATGGCAAAACAGGTATTTGATAGATCTAAACCACACATAAACGTTGGGACTATAGGCCACGTTGACCACGGGAAAACAACTCTCACGGCGGCTATAACAAATGTTCTGAGCAAAGTTAATGATAAAGTAACTGCTCTTGATTTCGATCAGATAGACGCTGCCCCAGAGGAAAAGGAGCGTGGGGTTACGATAGCTATAACCCACGTTGAGTATGAGACGGACACGCGTCATTATGCTCACGTAGATTGTCCAGGACACGCCGACTATATTAAGAATATGATCACAGGAGCTGCCCAAATGGACGGCGCGATACTAGTCGTAGCTGCTCCTGACGGACCTATGCCTCAGACGCGAGAGCATATAGTGCTTGCCCGTCAGGTAAATGTCCCTAGGATAGTCGTGGCCCTGAACAAGTGCGACATGATGGATGATGAGGAGCTACTTGAATTGGTAGAGTTGGAGGTTCGTGATCTTCTTTCAAACTACGGCTTCCCCGGTGATGATATCCCCGTGATAAAGGTGAGTGCCTTGCAAGCCATGGAGAATGCTGACGATATGGAAAACCCTTGGGTTAAAGCGATAAAAGAGCTCACGGACGCAGTGGATGACTACATACCCCTTCCCGACCGCCCTGTGGATTTGCCGTTTCTTATGCCAGTTGAGGATGTGTTCAGTATAAAAGGCAGAGGCACAGTCGCTACAGGCAGAATTGAGCGTGGGCAGGTGAAGACGGGAGAACGTATAGAGATAGTGGGCTTTGGAAAAACGCAGGAATCAGTGGTGACTGGTGTAGAGATGTTCAGAAAGACGTTGAATGAGGGACTCCCCGGAGACGCAGTGGGAGTGCTTTTGCGAGGGACAGAGCGTGATGAGATAACACGTGGTTCTGTGATTGCCGCTCCTAACTCAATAGTTCCATATACCAAGGCCAAGGCTCAAGTGTACGTGCTGACCAAGGAAGAGGGAGGCCGGCATACCCCTTTCTTTTCCGGTTATCGTCCCCAGTTCTATATTCGAACAACTGACGTGACAGGGAGTGTGACCCTCCCTGTCGGTGTGGAGATGGTGATGCCGGGGGACAACACAGAGATGGATATAGAGTTGATGTACCCTGTAGCACTTGAAAAAAATCTACGGTTTGCGATACGTGAAGGTGGCCGTACTGTAGGTTCGGGCGTCATAATAGAGGTGGCCGACTAACTTTACTAATGGCTCGTAAAAATACCGTCCGAACTATAATTACACTTCTCTGCGATGAATGCAAGGCTTATCCTTACCACTCAGAGAAGAATAAGAGGAACGACCCGGAGCGGATGAAACTATTGAAATATTGCCCCCGTTGTCGTAGTAAGCAGTCCTTTACTGAGAAGAGGTAGTAATCTTGGATCAAAATCGTGCAAGACTTCCGGTTGGTAGTGGTTCTCGGTCTCCGTCTTTCTCCCTTGTTGGCGATGTAGTATCGGAGCTTAGAAAGGTTACTTGGCCAACCAGGCAAGAGACTACTCGGCTTACAATTCTGGTACTGGCTCTGTCTGGAGTGGCTGGATTGGTTCTCGGATTTATAGATATAGGCTTTTCTCGTTTGTTCGGACTGATAAATGTTTGAAGAAAGTCTGCCCTCTTCTTACGGAACCCCTTATGAGCCGGATGAACCGTCTTCTGAAGAGCCTAGATGGTACCTAGTTCATACACCTTCAGGTCGAGAAGACAGCGTACTCCGGAGCCTGGAAAACCGGATTGAGACCATGGACATGAAAGAGAAGATATTAAAGGTTATATTGCCTACTGAGGAGGAAATAGAATACAAGAGCGGCGAACGGCGTAAGGTAGTGCGGAAACTTTATCCTGGTTATCTTATGGTGTATATGATAATGGACGATAAATCTTGGTACGCGGTGCGGAATACTCCGGGTATAACGGGGTTCATATCCGCGGAGGATCCTTTTGAAAAACGACCGCGTCCGGTACCACTTGAAGACGATGAAGTACAGCGTATAATGGATAGAATAAACGCGGGCGAACCGCGTATACGTATCGGATACTCAAAGGGTGAGTCTGTACGCATAAAAGGCGGACCATTCGCAGATTTCATAGGGACGGTTTCCGAAGTTGATGAAAATCGCGGCAAAGTCCGTGTCCAAGTCTCCTTCTTTGGGCGAGGAACGCCTGTAGATCTGGATTTCTTGCAAATAGAACGCGTCTAAGGTTCTATATTCGTTACATCCTAATGGCTAAAAAAGTAATTACAGTCTTTCGTCTTCAAATACAAGCTGGAGCTGCCACACCGGCTCCGCCTATTGGCCCAGCTCTTGGTCAGCATAAGCTGAATATTATGCAGTTTGTGAAGGAATATAATGAGCGAACGGGTTCAATGTCGGGTGTAGTCCCTGTTGAGATATCTGTGTACTCAGATCGCTCTTTCACATTTGTGTTGCGGACACCCCCTGCTGGCGATTTGATAAAGGAAGCCATCGGGATAGAGAAAGGTACTGGTTCTGCAGGAGCGCAGATTGCAGGACGAATAACTAGAGAGCAACTTCAAAAAATAGCCCAGACCAAGATGAAAGATTTGAATACATCCAATCTTGAAGCAGCAGTACGGATAATAGAAGGAACTGCGCGTAGCATGGGTGTTCTCGTAAGTGAATAGAGAAAGATATTCTTAATGACAGTTAGAAGCAAACGTTACAGAGATATAGAAGCCTCTATAGGTAGCGAACCACGCTCACCTAAAGCGGCGATAAGCTTAGCAAAGACTATGGCCACCGCTAAGTTTGATGAGACTGTAGAGTTGCATGTAAAGACTAACGCTGATCCTAGACAGGCTGACCAACAGCTCCGTACCGCAGTCGCTTTGCCGAATGGGGTAGGCAAAGAGGTTAAAGTGTTCGTCTTTGTGGAAGGCGCCAATATAAGAGCCGCCGAGGAAGCGGGTGCCGACTATGTTATGAATGATGACTATATCAGCCAAATAGAGAAAGGGTGGGCGGATTTTGACGCAAGCGTCGCAACCCCGGACGTTATGCCCAAGATAGCCAAGCTAGGGAGACATTTGGGACGGAAGGGACTGATGCCTAATCCTCGTTCAGGAGGAGTAGTGCAGCCCCAGGATCTGGAAAGTGCGATAAAGGCCCTGAAGAGGGGCAGAGTGGAACTTCGTCTGGATCGCACGGCTGTTATACATACATCATTAGGCCTCTCAGCTTTTGAAGAAAACCAGCTCATAGAGAACCTCTCTAGCGTTTACGCTGCTATATTGCAAGCCAAGCCAAATGGGGTTAAGGGAGATTTCATCCGTTCGGCTACCTTGTGTACTACTATGGGTCCCGGTATTAAGATGAAACTACCTGATCTGGAAGAGTTGGCGGTGAGAGCAGATGCCTGATGCGGGTTTTGCTTTTATAGGTGACGGGGTAATACTTGTAGCCTTAAGTCCGTGAACTTTTCCTGTCTCGTATACTCTTTATCTAGCTACTCTGGAAAATTATCCTTTAAGTGTTGAGAGCACAAACGTGTTTCAAGTAAGCAAGCGTCTTGTTTACGTAGAAGGCGTTGTCTACTCCCTTAAGAAATGACAGATTAGCGCGGCGCCAGTACGCTTATCTTCCTGTCTCCGTCTGCTCCAGCAGATGAAGTTATGGTAAACCCGCGCATCGGCTCCAGTATACCTCCGCCCGAGCCTATATCCGATAGCAGCGCAACCAACTTCTGCGATGGGGCTTCCGTCTCCGGATCGAGGCCGTTCAGCACTATTGCGGAAGGTTCCAAGCTGTTAACCACTGAGCTTAGTTCAGCGATATTAAGGCTTGATTTTTCCACGTCTACAATAAGGACGTCTACAGGTTCTAGAGCTTGGAGGCGGGACATATCCGGTGTTCCTCCTAATTCGCCAAGCGAAATAGTGTTTAGCCCCTCTGTTTGAACAGAATAGATGGTGTTGATTCTACCTGATTCTGAAGAAGGAGAGGCTATTCCTACGATGCGTACTCCTTCCATCTCATACTCTCCGGGGTTGCTTATACTGTGCTCCCACTCGGCGTATGTTTTATCAAACACGGATGAAGCCAATGAGAAAATTGCTATTACCCCTTCTTGTTTCATGTCTGGAGGCGGAGACGGAGGGTTCAATAGAATGGTTCCAGACTTAGCTGATACCTTGAATACGGAAAAGTTTTCGATGCTTATGTTCATAGATGTCCTCTAAATCATATAAGGGTAACTACGTTGCAGCAGCGTAGAGTGCTTCAAAGATATTACAATAATATAAGAAAGTAGTGTAAAAGTTCCCAAAAGTGTTTATGGCCTCACAAAGAGCTTTTTCAAGAAGATGATTACCTTATCGGAACGCAAAAAATACATACTGCAAGTAATAGTAGAGGAGTATATAAACTCTGCTGTACCCGTTGCATCTTCCACAGTGATACGCCGTGAAGGCGTCAACGTCAGTTCAGCGACCGTACGCAACGATATGATGGAGCTGGAAGAACAGGGTTACATAACCCGTCCTCACCCCTCGTCCGGAAGTATCCCTCTGAACAAGGGCTATAGGTATTTTGTGGAGTCCTCTGCGTCAAAAATCAACCGTCTTGACGACCGAGATGTTACTGTACTTTGCTCTGCGATATCAGAGAACGAAGAGGTGCCTCTCGGATGGCTTGATTCTACAGCAGCGGCTTTATCCTCCCTGCTGGGACTTATAGGGTTTGCCACGATGCCCCAACCCCCTTCACCTATCATTAAAAGACTGGAGCTTGTGCAAGTAGGGCAGGCTATGCTGTTGTTGATACTATCACTCACCCACTCTCTTTTGCTAAAGAAGCTCGTGCGCCTTGAAAAGCCTCTTACGATAAATCAGATAGAGTCGGTTCAAAATCGCCTTAATAAAACTCTATCGGGGCTGGATTCTGTCCAGTCTAGAGTGTCTTGTGATTTGCTTACTGACTCTGCAGAAAATCTCATAGTTGGGCACGTTGTAGACGTGTTAGAAAACTGGGAGTCACGTAAGCAACTCGAATGGCGTCTGCAAGGAGTGCGTCGTCTCTTTGACCAGCCTGAAATAATATCCGAGCCATCTCGTGCTAGAGAAGTTGCTCTTTTGATTGACAAGCCGGAGGTTCTGAACGATGCCGTCAAGACAGCCAGAGAAGAGCCCACTGAACCGGCTTCCGTTTTCATAGGAGATGAGCTAGTCTCTAATATGCGAAATGGGTTTAGCTCAGTAATGTGCACCTATGGCGAGGACCGAGCATCTTACGGCATTATAGGTGTAATAGGCCCTATCCGAATGCAGTACGCCAGAGCTATGTTGCTTGTTCGGTTGGCAGCAGATGAGATACACCAGAGGATAAATCAGGGCTTTGTTTCCTAGCCGGAGACAAGACAGAGCAAGAGAGAATAACCCAAACTATGGCAAGGGACTACTATGAAATTCTGGAACTTGAGCGAGGCGCGTCGTTAGAAGATATTAAGAAAGCGTTCCGCAAACAGGCTTTAAAATACCACCCAGACAGAAACAAGTCAGATGGTGCTTCAGAGCGCTTCAAGGAGGTCAATGAAGCATACCAGGTCCTTATTGACCCAGAACGCAGACGTATCTACGACAGTTTCGGGCATGAAGGCCTTAAGAACGGTTACACCAGCGGTAGCGGATTTAGCGGATTTGAGGATTTTGGAGGTTTTGGAGATATATTCGACGCATTCTTCGGAGGAGAGCGCCGGAATAGAGCGGCACACAGAGGTTCAGATATAGAGTCTTCTGTAAGGATCAACCTAAAAGATGTAGTAAGAGGCACTCAAAAAAAGTTGCGGACTACCCGATTAGAAAAATGTAGCAACTGTGAGGGCAAAGGATCTGATCCCGGCACTAGCCTGGCTGAGTGCTCTTCATGTGGTGGATCAGGCCAAGTTAGGAGAGCTTACCGTACTCTGTTTGGTCAGTTTCAGCAGGTCGTTTCCTGTGCGTCTTGTAATGGTGAAGGGGTTACAGCAGAGCATCCTTGTCAATCTTGCGGAGGCAGAGGCATTACAAAGCAGAAGCGTGAACAGTTGCTGACGATCCCCCCAGGTATAGAAGACAAGATGCGTCTTCACCAGCGAGGAGCAGGAAACGCCGGCGAAGGAACGGCGGCGGCAGGTGATTTGTACGTTATAGTGCGAATTCAAGGTGCTCCCGGCTTCAGACGCGAGGGCAAAACTCTTTTAACCGATCTGGAGATAACTCCTTCGGAAGCGGCATTGGGGGCAACCATACCGATTGAGACTATTGACGGCAGGACTCAGGAAATCACGATAAATCCTGGAGCTCAGCCAGGAGACGTGGTACGTTTGAAAGGAGCGGGCCTGCCTGGACTGAATGCTCCCGGATCTCGAGGTGACCAGCACTTCATATTGAAGGTGAAAATCCCCTCTAAACTGACTATAGAGCAGAGGAAACTGTTTGAACAACTTGCGGATACCTTCCCTTCCAGTCGGGTAAATGGTTCCGGCAAACGAAACAACAAAGAGGGCGGTAGTATTTTTACCCGTATAAAGGACGCCATCGAAGGGGATCGCTGATGCCCTTGAAACCGCGCTAAATTATGCACTGGCTGGAGGTTTCTGTCAATTCGCCGAGAGAGTACGCTGAGCCTATTGCTACTCTGTTTACTCGATGGTGTGAAGGGGGCTCTGTAATTCAAGAGTTTGTGAGTTATGATCCGGATGAGGGCGAACGACCACCTGAAGACCGAGAACTGAGGGTGTACGGTTATCTAAAACCCGATTCACATGAGCAACTTGTGCATATAGAAATCGGCTTGAAGCTAATATCCTTACTTCATCCTTTGGACGCTATTCAAAAACGGAAAGTGAATGATGAAGAATGGGAATATGAACCCTTCAACCCTATGAGAATAGGCAGACATCTGGTCATATGCCCACCGAACCGGGCGGTGGCTCTGTATCCGGGTGATGTGAAGGTAACCATAACCATGGGTATGGCATTTGGCACGGGCCAACATCCCACTACGCGAATGATGCTTGAGGAAATAGAAGAAGTTTTGAAGCAGGGTGACTCTGTTCTGGACGTAGGTTCTGGATCTGGGTTGCTTTCCATAGTTGCGGCTAAGCTTGGTGCGTCCGGTTGTTTGGGATTAGATATTGACTCTCAAGCAGTATTGATTGCTCAAAAGAACTCGACGCTTGCTTCTGTACAAAGCACGACCGTATTTTGCCATGGGTCACTTCCGCATCGTCTCGTGAAGCCTGACAACTTTGACCTTGTGATGGCAAACATATCTTCCTATGTGTTGCAAAATATAGCAGGAGATCTTATGCAAGCTGTAAAAAAGGACGGCATAGTACTCGGTTCTGGTCTGATGAGCAGTAAAACAGATAAAACGGTTCTCTCGTTTGAACAATCCGGAGGACAGTTAGTTAAATCACGATCGTCCGGTGAATGGGTGCTACTGGTTCTGAAAAAGCAGAGATGAAACGTTTTTATACCCCACCCGAACAATTTGCAGGTAGCACTGTACACTTGACTGAAACAGCGTCTCGCCGCGTCAATACCGTTCTCCATATGGCCTTAGGGAGCGAAATATCCGTATTCGACGGATCCGGACGAGAATGGATAGTTGAGATAACCGGATCCAAGCAAGGTGCTGTGGAGTGTAAAATCGTTGAACAGGTAAAATGGTTGGAGGCATCTCCGCGCCTGAAATTGACTCTTCTTCTTTCTTTAATACAGACTGAGAGATTTGAGATCGCTGTCGAAAAGTGTACGGAATTGGGTGTGTCAAAGTTTGTGCCGGTTATATCTGATCGCGTGCAAGGTGGAGCAGAAGCAGCTCCTTCATCTGGACGTTTAGAAAGATGGAGACGAATCGTGGTGTCGGCTTCGGAGCAGTCTGGACGCAGAACTCTGCCGATATTTGCGCCTTCGGCAAGTCTGATAGACGCTATTGAACTTCAGACTCAAACTGGCATCCCGACCATTGTCTTGTGGGAAAGTGAGCGTAACTCGTCTCTCCGCGAAGTTTTGGGAACGGTGGATATGCAGAGCGATTGCCTTGCTCTGGCGATAGGTCCTGTTGGCGGTATATCCGACCGCGAAATAGAAAAAATAGAGGCGGCAAAAGCGAAAACGGCTGGGTTAGGAAAACGTGCCTTGCGTGCTGAAACTGCCGCCATAGCTGCCTGCACAATAGCTTTGGAATTTTTGGGGGATCTCAGGTTAGATTAAATAAGCATTTCGAAGCGAGGTTCGCGCCGCATCAACGAGGTGATAGCTTCTTGAGGTGAAATCCGTCCTTCAATAACTTCGTGGGTCAAGAAAGTAATAGGCATGTTAATGCCGACTTTGTGGCCGAGTTTTGCGACCTCTATACATGTGTTGATACCCTCAACCGTACGGTTTATATCCACAAGAATTTTATCCAAATCACCTTCTTGAGCAAGCCCAAGACCTGCTCTGTAGTTGCGGCTGAGAGGACTATGGCAAGTAGCTATCACATCTCCCATACCCGAAAGTCCATAAAGGGTGTCGGCCTTAGCTCCCAAGGTTGAAGCAAACCTCCCCATTTCGTGCAGCCCACGCGTTATGAATGCTGCTTTAGCATTCTCTCCAAGAGCAAGGCCATCTATAATCCCGGCACCTATAGCTATGATGTTTTTAAGCGTGCCTCCTAGTTCTACTCCTGTTACGTCATCGCTTGAATATATACGAAAATCTGTCGAGTTCAAGTTAGCTTGGACACTCTCCGCGATTGATTGATCTGGAAAGGCAAGCGTTGCTGACGCAGGCGATTTTTTAGCTAATTCAACCGCTAGATTAGGGCCAGAAAGAGCTCCTATGTTCACCATGGGCAGATGTGGAAGCTCGTCCTTGATGACCTGAGTCATACGTCTGCCTGTGTGAGCTTCTAGGCCTTTTGAAGCCGAGATGGTGTGGGTTTCGCTGGAAATAAACCCTGCTATCTTGCTCGCGTTCTCGCGCATTACGGCGGAAGGCACTGCAAATATGACTACTGACGCGTTATTCAATGCCTCCTCTGCCGAGGAGGTAACTTTGAGGGAAGGAGGAAACCATGCATCTGGCGCTAGCCGCTTGTTTCTAGAATCTGTCATAAGTAATTTGACTTCCGATTCAGTGCGCGCTAGTATAGTCGTTTCAAGACCTTGCCTAGCGAACACAACTGCGAGAGTAGTTCCCCAAGATGTGGGACCTACAATTCCTATTGAGCCGGATATTCCGTTATGTCTTGGTATGCTTGACAGAAGAGGTCTCCCCGAATTTACTTTCGGTGCCGGCTATAAGTCGCTTGATGTTGGGAAGATGTCGAACTGTCATCACTAAAGCCAGCGGTACAGCGAATACAATATATTCCCATCCGTATACTCCAGCTGCCACAAAACCTACGATGGTGAAGAAACATGACCATACACCTACCATAGAACCTAGAGAAACGTACTTGGTGCGAGCAGCAGTAAGCGGTCCGATCAAGACCACCAGTGCGGCTATGGGAGCGAATACGGCTACAACTCCTAGCCCAGTCATTATCCCTCTACCTCCTCGAAAGCCAGCCCATACTGGCCACAAATGACCTGCGACTACCGCAGAAGACGCTATCGCAGCCGGAAGGGCTTGTTCTGTATAAGAAAGTGACGGGAATGGTTCTCCGCTTATTATCAACGTTATGACGATGGCGGCTGCACCTTTGATGAAGTCTATGAACAAAACGATCAGACCGAGAGCAATGCCCGATACGCGTGATACATTCGTTGCTCCGGTGCTACCGCTTCCATAGTCGCGCACGTCTACCCCACGCATAAGCCTCACGACGATGACTCCCGTGGGTATGGATCCCAGCAGATAAGAGCCGAGCACCGCAACTGTCCATATTATTATGGGATTGGTCACACTGGACTCTTTCTAAAGCGAATCCGCACAGGCACTCCCGAAAAACCGAAACGCTTTCGTAGATTGTTTTCTAGATATCTTTTGTAGGAAAAGTGTATGTGGTCGGGTGCGGACGTATCTATTAAAAACACAGGGGGGGCAGTTTTCTCTTGCACTGCTTTTATGATAGCGGGACGTTTACCACTTTTGCGAGGAGGCATATTTTCCCCTACGGCCTCAAAAATACATCTGCTTACTTCCACATCAGGAACACGCTTGGTAAATTCTTCATAAAGAGTCAACGTTTCTTTTGGTATTCTCATTACATTTTCCCCAGATAATGCTGATGTAAATATGATAAGGCAACCGGTTAGGAAAGGCATCTCTGAACGTATCTTTGCCTCTATACGTTCAAGATCTTCACTTGCGCTGTTTAGTAAGTCGCTTTTATTGACTATAAGCGCACAAGCCTTTGCGGAATCGTACGCCAGGCCGCATATATGCTTGTCTTGTAGAGTGAGAGGATCCTCGGCAGTTAAAACGACCATAACGATATGCGACAATCGAATTGCGTTTATTGCCCGGATAACCGAATAATATTCTATGCCCGCTTCCGTCTTACCACGCCTGCGTATGCCCGCTGTGTCAAGAAATATTAGACTCCTGCCTGAGTATAAGATCTCAGTGTCTATGGCATCGCGCGTTGTCCCTGGCAGAGGACTGACTATAGTCCTTTCATTACCGGCTATAGCGTTGAATAGGGAAGATTTACCTGTATTAGGTCTTCCTACGAAGGCTATGCGGATACTATCATCCTTCTCTCCTTCGGTTGCGCCATTCGTAAAAGTGGTGTTCAACAGTACCGTCAGTTCATCTATCAGTTCGGAGATACCCTCGTTATGATATGCTGATATAGCTGTTATGGCGGATATGCCCAGACGGTAAAAATCGGCTATGGCGGCTTTGCGCTCTTGGTTGTCAGCTTTGTTAACCGCTAGGATAGCAGGCTTGCCTGATCGTCGTACAATATCTGCTACCGCCTCATCCGCATGGGTAACTCCTTCAACAGCGTCTACAACGAACAAAACGGCGTCGCATACTTCAATAGCTATCTTGGACTGATGCGATACATTCTCGTACAGCTGTCCGGTCGTTGCAATATCCAGACCTCCTGTATCAATCACCGTGAAGCGACGCCCCCGCCAATCTATATCTGCCGATAACCTGTCGCGCGTGGTACCGGGAACGTCTGATACAACGGCTTTGCGCCAACCCGCCAGACGATTGAGCAAAGTGGATTTGCCTACGTTTGCACGCCCCACGATAGCTATAAGTGGATTCATAGAATCAGTCTCATATGAGCATCTCCAGCAGTGCCATCTGTGCCCAGAGTCTGTTTTCGGCCTGCTGAAAGCATATTGAGGAAGGGTGATAGAGCATTCCTTCCTCAATTTCTTCGCCCGGATGCGCGGGCATATCGTGCATGAAGCGAACCTCATCTTTTGCACTTTCCATCAGTTTAGGTGTAACTATATAATCTTTAAACACTTCGCGCCGGTTTTCGGCCTCGGCTTCTTCGCCCATGCTGGTCCAGACGTCTGTATAAACTACAGAAGATGCCTTGATAGCGTCTGAAGGCAGCACCACTTGAACCGCCTCTCCACCCGCAGGCCTGCCGTATATGTTGACGGCTTCTAATGTTGCATCTGTGAGTCCATAACCGGGAGGCGAAGCTACAACTAAGCGCCCGCCCATGCCTGCCAACGCGAAGGCCAGACTGGTTGCTACATTGTTGCCATCCCCGATAAATGCGACCTGAATACCGGAAAGGCTCCCGAAGACCTCCTGTATTGTCAAGATGTCGGCTAGTGCCTGACATGGGTGCTCCGCGTCGGTTAAGGCGTTAACCACGGGGATGGAAGATCCTTCGGCAAACTGTTCAATGGTTGAATGAGCGAATGTTCGCACTACTACAGCATCCGCCATTCTGGATACGACGCGCGCCACGTCTTGGACAGGTTCACGTTTGCCAAGTCCGACCTCTTCAGGAGAGAAATAGACATAGGAACCTCCCAGTTTATTTATCCCTATGGCGAAACTCAATTTTGTGCGTAGTGAAGGCTTCTCAAATATAAGGGCAGTGTGTGTCCCTTTCATAGCGTCTGATCCGCCTATTTTCTTCAGCACAGATGCTCTTTCTATGATTGCGGTCACTCTATCCGGAGTAATATCGTTGAATTTCAGGTAATGCATTTTACTTTTCTCTTATTGCAGGGGAGTAGTCTAGGTGGGTGTTGTCAATAAGTCGTATGCCGTTTATCCTTGCCGCCAGGATTAGTAAAGAACCGGTTTCAGCGTTGTCCATCTCTGTAAAGCTGTCGGGCTTGACTACGCCTGCATATTCTAATACTAAATCTTCTTCTTGTATTCTTCGCCTCACAGAGTTCAGCAACTCTTCCGCTCTGCGTTCGCCCGTTCGCCAAAGCGCCTGAGCGGACGACAATGCCTTGGATATGCCCTGTGCCTTACGGCGAGCGGAAGGGCTGAGAAATTTATTTCTGCTACTACACGCGAGACCGTCCAGCTCCCTCACAGTGGGCTTGATTACTATATCTGCACCAAAGAGCATGTCGTCGTTCAGGCGGCGAATGACGGCAGCTTGCTGGGCGTCTTTTTGTCCAAAGTATGCCTTGTCGGGCCGTACCAAAACGAACAGCTTAGCTACTATTGTGGATACTCCTGCAAAGTGGCCTGGTCTTACCTCTCCTTCAAATACAGAACTCAAGAACAGGGTATCTACTACGGTAGTCCCTCCAGGCGGGTACATATCTTCTATGGAAGGGACAAAAACGAAATCGTTTCCCAAATCTTCAAGCAATTTCAGGTCAGCGGCCATGTCCCGTGGGTATCCCTTATAGTCTTGCTCACCTTCAAACTGGCTAGGATTTACAAATATAGAAGTGACTACGGTAGCACAATCCTTCTTGGCTGATCTGATCAGAGATTCATGTCCCTTGTGCAGAGCTCCCATGGTTGCTACAAATCCCACTGAGCTGGGCATATTTCTGCGGGTAAGTCGCATGTCAGAAGCAGTTTTTATAAGTTTCATATAAACTATAGAAGCCAACTAGATATCATGTATTTTAATCAACAGTTGCGTTTAGACGGACGTCATTAGCGTAACTGCGTAAAGCCTCCTCAATTATTGAAGACAGGCTGGCGTATTTGGTTGCATGTCTAGGGCTGAAATCTGGATCCATGCCCAGCAAATCAGTGAACACCTGGATTTGCCCGTCTGTTTCTTGTCCTGCCCCGATGCCGATACAGGGAACAGAAAGCGTACGAGCAATCTCTCCGGCCACTTTAGGCGGCGTCAACTCTATTACTAAAGCAAATACGCCGGATTCTTGGAGAGCCAAAGCGTCACTTTGCAATGCCTCTGCTTCTTCCTCAGTCTTGCCTTGGATCCGGTAGCCTCCGAGCTGGAAGAGAGACTGGGGAGTAAGCCCGATGTGCCCCATGACGGGAACCCCGGCTTGTACCAGGCTACGAACGAGTGGCGCGATTACGGCACCGCCTTCAATCTTCACGGCCTGTGCCATGCCTTCCTTTATGAGAAGCCCTGCATTTGCGATAGCTTTGGGACCGTTTATTTGATACGACATAAAAGGCATATCAGCTATGATCAGGGCGGTCCGGGAACCCCTGGAGACAGCCTGCGTTGCCCGGATCATGTCAGCCATAGTAACCGGATGGGTAGTTTCATGTCCCAAAACCGTCATACCGAGGCTATCACCTACCAGTATGGCCGGGATACCGGCTCTATCCGCCAGCTTTGCAGATAGAAAATCATAAGCTGTTGTCATTGGTATAAGCTCACCCTTCCGCTTCATAGCTTGTAAAGCGCGCGTAGTGATCCTGGGCATTATGCTGATTCCTGACTGGTGATCTTCTTGATAGTAATACTGCATTCCGGTGCAGCTGAACTCTTATTTTAATTGTGCCAAGCCTTTATTGATGTAGGAAATGAAAAGAAGTCTCATAGTTTTTCTATCCTTAGACGAAACGTCTAACTGTGCCGAATTGGTTGAAGCAAGCGAAACTGCTGCATAAGCTATAGCGGTTTCCGGATTATATGCGTTTAAAGCCTTCAAGTGAGACTCTAACACTTCAACGTCGGCACGCGCCAAAGGCCCAGTGACACCGCTTCCGTCCTGGAATTGATGCACCGAGTTTATTGCAGACTCTGTCAAGGGTCGAAGGTATCGCATGGCATCAGAGAGTTCTCGTCCGGACGTTAGCCAGGACACGGCCGCCAATCTTGCCATACTTGCTATGAGGCTGCAGGCCATTACTGCGCTGGCGTGGTATATGGCACGGTAGGAAGAGGATATTTCAAAAGTCTCGCTCTTTAAATCGAGGGCGCATTCTTCAAGCCAAGATAGTAGCTCGTTTGAATTGGACTCTATACCAAAAAATATCCCTTTCACAGCTGATTCTATGAATCGGCTGTGAAAGGTCTGTAGAGGGTGGCACCCGCCGTAAACCGCGCCTGTAGTTGCAACATTCTCAAGCACCGATATCGGTAATATACCGGAGCAATGAACAACGGCCTGTCCCTTTCGCCATCGAATGGAATCTGAGACACGCTTCAGCACTTTATCTGGCACAGACAGAAAAACGATGTCTGCAATGTCCGCAACATCCTGAACTGTTGAGACTATTTTACTGTTAGGCAGTCGAAACCGTATCTCTTGCTTCACACTTTCGTTAGAACTGCTTACGCAAACAGGAGGACGCCCGACGTCTGATAAACCTAAAGCAAGTGAAGATCCCAGCTTGCCAGCGCCCGCAATACCTATGCGTGATGATCTGTCAAACAAGACACTGTGTGCTTGGGCTGCCGTCATACAACGAAAATCCGAATGGAACAAATTCGCGGATTGCTTTTTTCATAAAGCCACTGGATAATGCGCGATATGAGGCCGCTTTTAGGTCGTCATGAGGAGTCGGGTATAAGAATCTCAATGGAAGAACGGATTCCCAGAAACATGCAACGGCTTAGCTTTAATGGAGCGGAAGACGGGATTCGAACCCGTGACCCTCTCCTTGGCAAGGAGATGCTCTACCGCTGAGCCACTTCCGCCCAAAGCAAATATAAGCTTACAAGCTACCCTCAATCTGAAAAGCAGGAGTTTCAATCGGAGCAGCCTCGTTATTTAAAACTATAACATAAACTGAAGATTTGATAAGCCCTTTGTTCTGGCTAGCAATAAGAGACTGACGCGCATTACGTTTTGCCGGAGCCGCTCGAACCGTGAATGTTCTGACAGTCAGAACAGGGAGCATGCACCTTCAGCTTGCCGGATATCATGCACAGTGCCGTATGCAATGGCCAATATGTGCAATAAAGGACATGTTTTACGGGCGTTGTGGTTATTGAAACAAACCATAATGCTCTGTATCCTTATAACTAGTGTGTCTTACTAAGAAGAACCGCAGAGGGCTACTAAAGTTAAACATATGTTCACTCTCCTGACTAGAAGAACGTTGGTTCGTTCTGCGTATCTACTCCTCTTTGTCATGGTCTTGGGATTACTCGTAGCTTCCTGCACGCCTGATCATCCCCAGTCTACATTTGATACTCAAGGCCCCGTTGCAAAGCTACAGGCTGACCTGTTCAACTTCGTATTCGTAATAGCGACCGTGGTGTTTGTGTTGGTGGAAGGTGCGGTTATATATATCGTTCTGCGATACAGGCGCCGGAACAATTCCATGCCTAAACAAGTACACGGCAACACTGCTCTGGAGATAACCTGGACGATAATACCTGCGATCATCATAGCTATCATAGCTGTCCCCACAATCAGCGGTATATGGACAACGGCTCGCATCCCTGAAGAGGGACTACCGGTTACCGCTGTTGGGCATCAGTGGTGGTTTGAATTCCGCTACCCTGAGCAGTCGATAGTTACTTCCAACGAAATGCATATCCCCGCGGGCGAAGATATCATTATCACTCTTCAGTCAGAGGACGTGATACACAGCTTCTGGGTTCCGAAGCTCGCGGGCAAGATAGATATGGTACCCATCAATGAGAACCGTCTCTGGCTACGAGCAGACCGGCCGGGTGAATATTACGGCCAATGCGCCGAATTTTGCGGTATAGCGCATGCCCATATGCGTTTCAGGGTTATAGCCCATGAGAAGGAAGAGTTTGAAGATTGGGTTAATAACTGGTTTGTTCCACCGGATCCGCTTACAGCCGACCTACAAGAGGGGCAAACCCTGTTTGCGGTCCACTGTTCCACTTGCCATACTGTCAATTCTCACTCTTTCGGGTCTTACGATTCCGAGATATTACAGCAGGCGAATCGATGGCAGTCCTGGCAAAGAGAACCGAATAGTTCTTTGCTTGTATCTGCTCCCAACTTGACTCACTTCGGCGATAGGACGACGATAGGTTCAGGGGATAAGCCTTTAACCAGAGAGAACCTCATCAAATGGATAGAAAACCCGGCGTCTATCAAACCCGGAACCCGCATGCAGCAGAATGCGTTAGTCTACAGGTTGAACCCTGAACTTGCTAACAAAAATACCGAGAATCCGTCTGCAAAGTTGCTGCCGGGAGAAGTGGAGAAGATTGCTGATTATCTTCTTTCTCTGAAGCCCGGCGCGGAGGCTAGCGTATCGGGAGACTCTGCGGACGGTCTTGTTCGGACTGATACGGCAAACAGCACCTCTGAAGGTTGAGAGTCAAGGCGAAGATATGGCTACCAGATCTCTAGTTTTCCCAAGAATAATTCCTCGTCCGACGGAAGGGGCCGGCCTGATAGGTTGGCTGACTACCGTGGATCACAAACGTATAGGGACAATGTATGGTTTCGTGGCTTTTTTCTGGTTCCTGATAGGGGGGATTGAGGCGCTACTCATTCGAGAACAGTTGCGCGCCGCTGAAAGAGGCTTCATAGATCCCGAAACCTACAATCAGCTCTTTACGATGCACGGGACGACTATGGTATTTCTTGTGGTTATGCCTCTAAGCGCTGCATTTTTCAATTGGATCGTGCCGCTTCAACTGGGCGCCAGAGATGTAGCGTTTCCTCGTCTTAACGCTTTCAGTTTATGGACGTTTGTGTTTGGCTCCATACTTCTAAACGTCAGCTGGCTCACTGGCGACGCTCCAAACGGAGGCTGGTTCGGGTACGCTCCTAACTCGGGACCGCTTTACAATCCGGGGCTTGGTATGACTTACTGGACTGTCGGGCTTATAGCGCTCGGAACAGCTTCACTTGCGGCGGCTTTAAACTTCCTGGTAACCATAATCAATATGCGTGCCCCTGGCATGAATTTCTTCCGCATGCCTGTATTTATATGGATGACCCTTATAACTTCAGTGCTAATGATACTGGCCATGCCGGTACTTACAGTTGCTTTGATTCAACTTCAAACCGATAGACTATATGGGACAAACTTTTTCAACCCTCTTGCAGGTGGAGATCCTGTGATATGGCAACATATCTTCTGGTTGTTTGGGCATCCTGAGGTTTATATCCTGATATTGCCTGCTATGGGTATAGTCTCTGAAATCATCCCTACCTTTTCTCGTAAACCTCTGTTTGGGTATCAGTTTGTGGTCTTTGCCGGGCTTGTAATAGCCTTTCTCGGCTGGTTTGTCTGGAGCCACCATATGTTCACGGTAGGGCTTGGTCCGGCGGCCAACTCCGCGTTTGCGCTTGCAACTATGGCTATAGGCATACCTACAGGTGTCAAGATATTTAACTGGCTGGGGACACTATGGGGCGGTTCAATAAAATTGACAACCGCTCTGTTGTTTGCTGTTTCCTTTATAGCGATGTTCACAATAGGTGGAATAAGCGGTGTGATGCATGCCGTGGCACCTTCGGACGCTCAACAACAGGACACCTACTTTGTGGTAGCGCATTTCCATTACGTCCTGTTCGGAGGGGCAATAATGGCTATATTCGGAGGAATATATTACTGGTGGCCCAAGTTCACCGGGTGGATGCTCAATGAACGCTGGGGTATAGCGACCTGGGCACTTATGCTTGTGGGGTTCAATTTGCAGTTTGCCCCTCAGCATTGGCTTGGTCTGGATGGTATGCCGAGGCGGATTTATACGTACGCGGCTGAGACAGGATGGGAGGCCTCCAATTTTGCGGCTAGTATGGGCGGTTTTCTTATTGGCGTTTCTATAATCGTGTTTTTGATAGGGGTGTGGCGTTCCAGCCGAGTAAAGGTGCCGGCGGGCGACGATCCATGGGATGGGCGTACTTTGGAGTGGTCGATATCCTCCCCTCCACCCGAGTACAACTTTGAGCAGATACCCGAAGTTAAAGAGTTGGACGATTTCTGGCACCAGAAATACCCTGAGGCGTCTGAAAGTCTAGGAAATGATGATGAAGGTGAAGATGAAGGCAAGACGTCCGCGCAGTCTGAACGTATCCAGAAGCCTCCGTCTGGCGGTTCAGTCAATGAAGATGTAGTTCACTCTTTCGAGGGGCATGATGACGCTCACGGTGGTTCTGGGGGCGGGATTCACCTGCCGCAGAAATCGTACTATCCGATACTGATATCCGCTGGGTTGGCGATTTTGGGAGGTGGATTTCTCACTCATTATGCTGTGATAGCGGTGGGAGCGATCGTTGTCTTATGGGCTATGATGGGGTGGTCGATGGAACCGGTCAATGATCCAGAGACGGAGCATTGATAGCGAGTAGTTTTGCTGAAACGGCAAGGTAACGGATGAGCGACGTAAAGATAGACTCATACGGGGAGGCGATCAACCCTTCAACTGGCTTGAGCAACCGGAAGTTGCTGATGTGGGCGTTCCTGGGTTCTGATGTGATGTTTTTTGGGGCGTTCATAGGTACGTACCTTGTGTACAGGAACAAGAGCCTGGTAGGTCCTTATCCGGCCGACGTGCTGAACATCCCGATAACGACTCTCAGCACCTTTGTCCTTCTTATGAGTTCACTTGCTATGGTGCTCGCTCTCTACTATTTGAAAGAGTCTCGTACGTCTCTCGCCAAGTTATGGCTGTTCGGAGTTATAGCACTGGGATTGGTGTTTATAGGGTTTCAGGTGGTCGAATTCTACGAATTCGTCAATGAAGGACTAACTCCGAGGGTCAATATATTTGGGACCACGTTCTTTATACTTACGGGCTTGCATGGAGCACACGTAACATTTGGCGTTTTGTGGCTGGTGGTCTTATTGTACGGCCAGTTCAAGGGATCACTAAAGAAAGAAAACGCCGTAGATTTAGAGATGGCAGGGCTATATTGGCACTTTGTGGATGTAGTCTGGATAGTCATATTCACCATGATTTATCTAATATCAGCGAACGATGGCCCACCTCCTGGCGCGCCACCTTTCACACATAGCTGAGTAGTAGTAGCGGGGGCAACGCCTTGAACTTCTTAAGCAAACTTTTAACCCAGGATTCTCACGGTTGGTGGCGCATACCCAAAGACGAAAGCGAAGTCGTCCCGGAGTATGAGAATCCATTCGGTTCTTTCACTGACACTTTACGGGAGTTCTTCTCTAAAATCACTTCCGCCTATGGGCATGCCACACCCGCGTACTACTGGTTTATAGCCGTGCTACTTGCCGCTGTAACTATTTTTGAGGTATGGTTGTTTGGCGTAGGTTTAAGGCAAACGGTGTTTATAACGTCTATGCTTGTACTTTCGGCTATGAAGTTCGTTTTGGTTGTTGCGTTTTTCATGCATCTCCGCTTCGATCATAAGCAGTACACGCGTGTCTTCATCTTTTGTATGCTTATAGGTTCTCTAGTATATTTGGCCTTGCTTTTGTTGAACTCAAACCACGGCGCAGGCGCCTGAGTACCGTATAAGCTCGCCTCGTTACGTGATGGATGAGGCGATAGTTTCAGTATGGGGGTTCTTCTCAAGGTGGGACTTCCTCAGCGTCTGGACTGCTGTTTTGGCAGGTGCGGTTTTGGTATACGGCGCAGGGCTGTTTCGCATTGTAAAGCGTTCTTCTCTGTCGTCTATTCGTTGGGAGCGAGTCGGCCTGGGTGCGTTTGGGTTCATTGTCTTGAGTTTCGCCTTAATAGGGCCCTTCGATGTGTTTTCAGGGCAGATTTTCTGGGCACATATGACCCAGCATATGATCCTGGTTATAGTGGCAGCTCCGGCTATGTTAGCCGCAGGCCCCTTGTCGGCGTTCTTATGGGCGGCTCCCAAGACCGTTCGGATTGGAGCAGGCTCTTTGTTGGAGCGGAGGAGTCTCTTAAGGAGGTTTCTTGAGCTTGCCTCCAGGCCGCGTGTCGCTCTTCCGCTTCTTGTTATTGTAATGTGGGGGTGGCACTATCCACCTGCTTACGAAGCGGCCTTGAACAATGCTTACGTCCATTTTGCCGAGCACTTATCTATGTTTGTTGCCGCTTCGTTCTTTTGGTGGCCGCTTATAGGCCCGCCGCCGGTGCGTTCAAAGATATCATACCCTCAACGAGTGCTTTATCTTGCGTTGGCGGTTACCCCTAATGCTGCATTGGCAGCGTTGATAACCTTTTCCGATGACGTCTTGTATCGGTTCTATCTGGACGCTCCCAAGCATTTCGGACTTTCAGCCGAAGAGAATCAGGTTATCGGTGGGCTGATTATGTGGCTGCCCGGCAGTTTTACATATGTAGCGGCTTTGACCGCCGTGTTCTTTACGTGGGCGCAGAAGGAGATGCAACAGGGCTGAGTTTCATCAAACCTTCATCAACGGGAGAGGGTTTGTTCTCTGACGCCCGGGTTCTTTGCCTGGAGGGAGGTTACGGATGTTCTTGGGCGACTTCTTCTATTGCGCCGTTGATTTCATCCGCTTTGAAAGCCATGCGGTAGTGCCATCGCCCATAGTTGCCGTCGGCGTTGACCGCGGCGACCCAGCGTTCTGCAGCGCTTTGCTTGACCTCCTTCAAGGGGTCAAAGCCTTTGGTTTCCAGGATGAGGTAGCGATCTTCGTCGTGTTGCAAGCGAATCAGAAAATCTGGCATATAGTCGTGGGTCTCTCCATTGTGCAGATAAGGAATACCGAAACCCATACCCTCGTTTTTGACGAACGCTGAAACCCGCGGGTGCTTGTCTATTCGGAAAGCTGCTGACTGCTCAAGGCGCTTGGTATCAGGGACGACTGCGTTAATGTGGCTTTTCACCACCTGATAAGGCTCGCGCCGTGTGTAGAAATCCACGTCTGCAGTGGAACCGACGCCGCGCAGGCGTTCATAACGCGGCAACTCCGGCAACTCGCCGTAAGATTCATCTGGACGGATATTTTCCAGCAGATTATCTATGATATTGCCGTAGTAGGGAGCAAGAAAAGCGTCTTTGATGTCTGCCGGAGGATACGCGGACACTTTTTCGGTGATGTACGTCCTCACGATTCGAAACAGCTGCTGGAACAGGACGTTTGGCGGCATTTGGCACTTGTCATTCTGCGCATAATCACGCACCAGAGCCTGCGTCATTTCGTACATTCTTTGTTGCAACCGTGCCTGTTTGCGGAATTCATCTAGATTCGCTTCCGTGATTCGCCCCGGCCCACTCAGCGAAGGACGGCCCTGATTGTTCTGTAGCGCCGCTTTCATCTCCACTTCCGGCGGGATTTTTTCACTGTCAATAGTGAGTGGCGCAATCTTTTCTATATCACAAACAAGCCGATTTTTGATAGTCTGCCGGTATCCTTCCACCCTCGGAAAACGGATTGCTAGTTTCTCCTTTTCAGGCAATGCGTAAATATGATAGCGTTTCACTTTTTTCGGTGGCTTGCCTTTTTTGATTTTGACGGTAAAGGCTGACAACGGGACGCCAAGCACAGTGGAGACCTCTTCGCTCATCAACCCATCATCTCCGACCTCGTAAGAAGCGCGCCGCAACCCTCGCCCGATCACCTGTTCGCACAGCAGCTGCGACATGAAGGGACGCAGCCCTATTATGTGCGTTACCGTGTTGCAATCCCAGCCTTCGGTGAGCATTCCCACGCTCACGATGCACCGAACGTCACGCCCCGGTGGGTGCTTGTCGCGGCCCAACTTTTCAGCCAGGGCTTCAAATCCTTCGGGGTACTGCTCCCGTTTTTGTAGGTCCCGAGGCCATTCCATTTTGCCGATGGTGTCCAGAGTATGGCGCATCCAGCGGGTCTCATCGCTTCTGGCGTTACCGCTGTCAATTTCCGCCTGCATATCGGAATACACGCGGATAGTGTTTCGCTTCTCTTCACTGTTTTGCAGTTCGGGCAGGTTCGCTGACGGGATTGTGGTTATCGGAGGTTTATTCTCGGCCAGCCATTCGTAAACTACCTCCGCCAGTTTTTTGGTTTTGCAGATAATGATAAAAACCGGCGGACGCGGATCATCCGACATGGCCACTTCCCGGCGCATTTCTTCCCACATGCCGCCCATCATAGCGATAGGCGTGTGTGCGTACTTGAGCACCGCCTCCGGCTTGGCGCCGGTTCTTTTACCGCCGCGCTCGGTGGCTGTAAGTTTCGGCAGTATCCATTGCCAGATGTTGAAGTAGCCGGGTACGCTGTCACCACTGGAATCACGCGCCGCCAGTTGAGGGATTTTCACCAGGCCTGCCTCAATCGCATCCTGCAAATCAAAGTTGCTCACCGTCCACGGAAAAATGCGATTGGTGTTCTTCCCTGCCTTGCCGAGGAAGTAAGGCGTGGCGGAAAAGTCGGCGCAGAAATTGATGCCGCGTAGTTTGTGCACCTTATCCAGCCCATCCACCCAGACTGTGGCCTCCTTGTAGTAGGTATCGGCGAACTCCTCATCGCTGATCATGTCTTCCTGTATCTCGGTTTCCGTGTGGCGCAGGCGGTAGGCGTGATGGGCTTCATCGTTGAAAACCAGAATATTGCCCCGCGCCCCAAGTTCGCCGTCCAGTACGCGCCGCACCAGGGCGGTGTCGGTTTCTACGTACTTTTCCGACTCAATCTCTACGCTCTTCAGTGTTGCACTTTTCTTGTCGCGATTTTCCTTGTGTATCCGTAGAAGCCCCAATGTACTCTTGTGGCGCAAGTCGGCCTCGGTCATGTACCGCCTGCCGCGTGCGGTGGTAGTTTTTGCGCCGATATGAACGGTCTCCCGCGTGAGAACACGCCGCCCTGTCTTGACCACCCTGCTGCCGCTCTGTGTGCCGTGAGGCTCAAATACGTGCCAGTTGGTGGTCAGAACCCGCCCTTGCTTCAACTGTGGCATTAGCGACTCCGGCACCAGGTCGCGGGTTCGGTAAATGCTCGTATCGCCTTTTTTAGGATCCAACTCCGCCAGCCGGTCTCGGATGGTTACGTTGGGGCAGACTACAAGAACGGCGTCGGAAAACCGCTTGTCTTTCTTGTTATTGATTTTGTTCAGTATGCTCCACGCCGCAAGCATTGCCATAACGGTGGTCTTGCCCGTGCCGGTCGCCATCTTGCAGCAAAGGCGCCTGAAGGCGGTATAACCCTCTTTCTTCTTCTCATCCCCCGGCTCATCCAGTTGAATATCAATGCCCTGCAGGAAGTCCCGCCGTGCTTCAGTAAGAAAAATGATAGTCTCGGCGGCCTCCAGTTGTGCAAAAAACAGCGGTTGTTCCCGTCCCTCGCGCCGCCAATGGTTAAGCAGCTCCATCGTTACACGGCTTACTCCGCCTTCCCCGCGCAGGGCAAGCAGACGCCACCCGGTCAACTGCTGGCGGATCTGGGAAACGGTTTCCAGCTGGAGTTCGTAGCCGACTTCGCTCTCGGTTTTGTTGTCCTTTTTTGCGCCCGGAGGCAAGTACATGTAGGTAGGTAGGTAGGTACGCGTCGCCCGCTGAGTTTCTCCGCAGGTTCGTGCTCGTTAATCTTCCAGTGCGAGGTAGGCTCCTGGTAGGGGGAGTTGATGATTGGGTTTTCTACTTCGGTTTCGAGCATTATTTAGGTGTCAGTTTTGGCAATGACTTCCTGGGTTTAATGTGTTTAATCTTTTTAGTGTGTTTTGAGGATAGTGTTTTTCCGCCCAATTGAATATTAATCTTCTGAAACTCTTTCAAGGTAGTGCGGGGTATAGATTTGGCTACCAGAATCGGTAAAAAGGCGATGCGTTCATTTGCAGAAAGGTGCTTATTTACAAAATCGGCCCCGCTTTGTAATTGTTTTTCGACATCTTTCATGGATGGACTCTTACCTTTTACTTCTATTACGTAAATACCTGTAGTCCGAGGAACACAATCGCAAAGCACAAAATAATCGCAACGATTTGTTTGTTTGTTTGGCATTTGTTTGTTTGGCATTACTTTATCTGCGGAATAACTAACAGGCAACTGATCTTCTATGAGTTTTAGTGAATACGGACGATTATTTGTTTGATATGCTTTAAAACATTTTTCAAAACACTGTTTAATTGTCATTATCTGTACCTTGTTCAGAAATCCTTTCTCTATCGTTAAACAGATCAACCCCTTGGTTATATAAGTCAGAGGCCTCATCTAAATGGTCTTCAGTCAATATTCCTGTTTCCTCGTCAAACTCAATAGCTTTAACAGTGGTTCCTTGACGGTCGAATCTTTTGAATGAATAGCATCTAATCTTATCTACAGGCAATTTGTGTTTACTAGCCTCTCTATTTAACATTTTGTCTCCCGGAATATTGTCGGCATGAATAAAGTTGCTGATTTGTTCCAATATAATATCGCTATGCGTGGTAACCAGCACGTATACGCCAGCTTTTGCCAAATCAGCTAAAACCCCCGCGATAGCTCGCTGTGCCTTGGGGTGCAAGTGCGCCTCGGGTTCTTCCACAATAAAAAGATCGCCTGGCAAAAGATAGTAACGGATGAATAGAGCGATTGGTGCTAATTCAGATATTGATGACGATGCATTCACCAACGAAATATCTCTTGATTCTGCATTTAGGTCGGTAAAATTATACCGAAAATCAGGGTAGCGTGTTGTAAGTATTTTCGTTTCAATTGTTCCACGCATGATATCTTGTTCAATTGTCTGAGATAATTCAGATATATCTTTTATAGACTGTATTCTGCGATTCTCTCTTAGTCTTAGCCCATATAGATCGTATTGATGCTCGTTACCAATGATAAGTAACTTCTGCAGAAAATCCGCCAAAACACCATTAAGCAGAGGAATTTCCTCCTTGCTCAGTCCTGTAGTTGGGGCTCTGCCAATCAATAGGCTAGCCAAAATGCGATGACTTTGCATTAAACCACCCCGTACAGCGGGTAAGTAATGTGTGGTATTGATATGCATCTCCATATATTTGCGTCCCATATCACCTTGAGGTCCTCTTGATTCATCTGTATTTGGGAAAAAATCAAGTAAATTGTGGATATGTTTATCTACCACTTCATTGACCTTTTGATTAAATTCACCAAATTCCCAACTCCAAACACGTGGAGCATTATCAGACTTAAACAACGCCCATACTTCTTCTGTTAAGTCTTTAATAAAGTCTGGGGGTGGAAATTTATCTTTCTCAGGTGAGAGCAGGTTCAGAGTTATTTCTTTATTCTTGTCGGAGATTGTAATTGAGGGCTGGACACCATCATGCCTGATTAATTTTTCCCACTCTTCTCCAAAGCAATAAATCCCTTGCTCCTCCCAAAGTTCATGAATGGTCTTCACAGAAGAAGAAAACATCGCGCGAATCATTTGAGTAGTTTCTGTTTTGTCGACAATACGATTTTTGAAATGAAATATAAAATTTCGTAAGAGGTCACTCTTTAATGTTTTAGCGGTGATATAAACCAGCATAGCCAGGTAGGATTTCCCTGTATTACTAGGTCCAACAAAAACAGTCATAGGCTTCACATCCACCTCAGCTGACTGAATAGGCCCGAAGTTTTTTACAGTAAGTTTCATTTCATTACCTCTTGAATCTTCTTAACCACCATCAGCTCATTCCCTCTATCATCGATCACCTTCACCGCGACCTGCTCGCCCGCCACGAATGGTGCGCTTACTGAGCCGCGCAGGTGTTCCCAGACGCTGTCTTCAAAGTCGGCTTTCACTGCGCAGTGTATTTTCTCCCATGTGGAGGTGGGCTCGAATACGTCAAGGCCGCGCAGTTTCACCTGATGCAGGTCTCCGCCGTCTTCCTCTTTTCGAACTTCGCGTCTGGCAGATCGTAGATAGAAAAGCTGGCTGCTCTCATAGTTTTTGGGCGGAGTGGACATGGCAAGGTTGCCGCATAGGGATATTTCATTGAATTTAACGAGAGTCAAAGGTTATCATTTAACCCGCTTGATTGTTTTTGCTGGGGATCTTTCGGCAGAATTCAAAAGTATCACTTCATCCCACTGAATAACACCATCTTCACAGAAGCGCTCCATAAAAGAAAAAGTAAATTGATTTACAACTTGCACATAGCTTCTCGTAAATTTTTCGTTTTTCTGTCTTGCTCTATACCCTAATGGTTTGATTATCTCTTGGTATAAATTTTCGTCGCCCGAAATAAACGTCCAAAATTTCTGCCCACAGTATTTGTAATACGTTCCCTTATCTGGTTTGTTGTCCCTCCCATAGCAACACCCGTTCACAGCCTGAATGTGTATTCTCTTGTTATTCTGCCGTAAGATTCTCTGGGCTTGAGTAAAATTATCTTTCATTTTTTTAACTTGCGAACTGTTTCCCCAATTTGGTCCTGATTTAATGGAAACTATATATCTCACTTCCTCTTTCGTGAACTCAAGATCTATTCCTTCTGCCGGTGACTTCCAACCTTCATATACCTTTTGATTTATGAATATAGCGAGACCTTCAAGGAAATTTCCAAATATCCCTTCTTCTTGAGAGGAGAGATATGCGTCAAGAATACTTTTAACTAAATCGGGAGCAGTTGTTAAATTTTTGGCTCTGAACAAATAAGGGTTCTTTTTCTGTAAAACTGTATCAAGCTTTAGGCTTCCGAGCTTTTGAAGCCTGTTTTCATGGAAAACACCTATATTTTCCTTTACATAATCTTGTAAATCTCTAGGCATGATTTTTTTAACCATACGTCTTTCCTTTTTCCAACAGCTTGGATTGTCTGAAATATTTTTGTGAAATTTCTGTCATCAAGTCATAAAATTCTCGGTTGATCTCAATACCGATAGAGTTTCTGCCGAGGCTTCTTGCAACCCAAAGTGTAGTTCCCGAACCAGCAAATGGGTCAAGAACCGTATCACCTTCTTTTGTAAATAGATTCATAAACCACTCAGGAAGTGCTTTGGGAAAAGTAGCACTATGTCTTTTGTTCCCACACTCTGTCGCCATATGTAAAACATTTGTCGGATATGCGCGGTCTCTACCGACCCAGTTAGAAATATTCTTTCCAAACCCGCTACCAACTCTTGATTCATCTCTTTTCTTATCTGTTTCGCTCAACTTACCAAGTCTATTCTTTGCCCATTCACCCATCGGAACCATTACAGACTCCTGGTATATATTGAATTTTTTGCTTTTGTTAAATTGCAAAAGTCTTTCCCATGCATCTCTGAATCTGTTAGGCCATTTTCCTGGGTAACAATTCTTTTTGTGCCATATAAATTCTTCCGTCCAAAGCCATCCTTGCTCACGCATAGCTCTTATCAGATCAAGAACATAAGTATGACGTTCTCCGCTTATAACTCTTTCTTTTATATTCAGAATAAAAGTCCCCGTAGGTTTCAACACTCTTAGAAGTTCATCAGAAATCGGCAAAAACCACTCAACATATTCACTTGGTGAAACACCACCGTAACTATTTTTCCTCTGGTCAGCATAAGGTGGAGAGGTAATTATCAAATCAACAGAATTGTTTTTAAGATTTTTAAGTCTTTGCTTGCAATTTCCAAGCAATATTGTTTCTTGGAGTATTTCCATTTATTGCAGTTCCGATCTCAGTCTATTCAATAACCTAACTATTCCATTGTGCAGAAACGATATATCTGTCGCTCATGTTACGAACAGTGGCCCGGTCCAGTTGAGGAACGGCTTGGGTACTCTCTTCAGTTCTTCTGCCGCTCGGCGCGCTTTGTCAAGGTTGTCGCTGTTGATAATCTCGTTAATCAACTGCTCAACCGCGCCGCGTGCTTCGGATTCGTCCCAGGTCATTTCCGGGGACAGCGAAGAGTCATAGCGCCAGGTTTTGCGCGGCTTTTGCTTGGCGGGTGAGAAGTTGTCCTGGGCGCCGCTTTCCGGTCGCAACAGGGCCTGCTTGTCGCTGTAGCGGTAGTCGCGTGACGATTGTTTGCGTGATGTTCGGGGCATAGGTGGACGTGGAGTCGGGTTGTTGTTTTGATTTTAACAGGTTTGGTTTGTTCTCTGGCGCATGGTTCTTTGCCTGGGTTCAGAGGTGGGTTGTTAATTGTTTGAGGGGCTCAACTGGTGTATTATGATAGCGAGGTATTTGCGTAGGATCATCTGCACTGTTGCCTCGTCTTAATGTATTGTCTTGTGAGGGTGTTTATGCTGAAAATTACAGATATAAAAACTTTCCCGGTTTGGGTCGGGATGCGTAATCAGCTGCTTGTAAAAGTGGAGACTTCCGAAGGTATCAGCGGCTGGGGCGAGTCCGGGCTTTCGGGCAGGGAGCAGGCGGTTATTGGGGCTATAAGGCACTACCGCGAGTGGCTTATAGGTCGCGACGCGATGCAGCGTGGTCGTCTGTGGCAGGAGATGTATCGCTCGCAGTATTTTGAAGGCGGTCGGGTGCTGACTGCGGCGATATCCGCGATAGATATAGCACTGCACGACGTAGTAGGTAAGGCTCTGGAGGTGCCGGTGTGCGACCTGCTTGGTGGCAGACAGCGGGAGTTTGTACCAGCGTTTGCTACCACCAGCGCCCCTCCGGGCGAAGGTATGATAGAGCAAGGTCAAGACCTGATAGACAAAGGTTGGAACTGCTTCCGTCTCAGTCTTGCGGGCGACAAGGATGGGGTGTTTGAACCCCGCGAGTCGATAGCGGAGACTGCCAAATGGGTAACGAAGGCCCGCGAACAGTTAGGCACGTCGGTGGTGCTTGGTCTTGATTATCATCATCGTTTGTCGGTTGCAGAGGCTGCCTCCTTCTGTCAGATGCTGCCCTCGCACACTCTGGACTTTCTTGAAGAGCCTATACGGGATGAGACTCCGGAGGCTTACGACGCGTTGCGGAAGATGACGGGTATCCCTTTTGCGATAGGTGAAGAGTTTGCCTCAAAGTGGCAGTTCCTTCCTTACATAGAGCGGGGCTTGACTAATTACGCGCGGCTTGACCTGTGTAACGTGGGAGGCTTCACGGAAGCGATGAAGGTGGCTGGCTGGGCGGAGGCTCACTATATAGACCTCATGCCTCATAACCCTCTGGGACCAATATGCACCGCCGCCACCGTTCACCTGGGAGCTGCAATCCCCAACTTCTCGTGGCTGGAGGCGCGCGTAACCCCGACGGAATCGCTGTACGCCTCCGACGCTGATCGCGTATTCCCCCGTCAGGTGGTTCTCGAAGGCGCACGTTATCCCGTCCCTACCTCCCCCGGCCTGGGCGTGGAGGTGAACGAAAAGGAGCTGGTAGTGGGTGATTTCCGCTTTTGGGAAGCTCCGAAGTTGCGCAGGCGAGACGGTTCACATACAAACTGGTAACGTTCGCCTGTTGGAGGTAATTTATGGCATCATCAAATATGTCCGGCAAACGGGGCGTAGTGTTTGGAGTGGCGAATCACAGGAGTATAGCCTGGCATATATCCCGTCGTCTTTCGGAGGCAGGCGCGGAGCTCGCGTTTACCTACCTTAACGATAGAGTGAAGCCCGCCGTTGAGGGTTTGGCAGGGGACCTGGGTTCTTCCCTGACGTATGAGTGCGACGCTTCGGACGAGGGTCAGATATCCGACGTGTTTCAAAGGATATCGGACGAGTGGGGGCACCTTGATTTTGTGGTTCATTCTATAGCGTTTGCGGAGCGTGAGGATTTGGGGGGAGCGTTCTCGGCGGTGTCTCTAAAGGGTTTTAGAACGGCGCTTGAGGTGAGTGCTTACACGTTGATACCAATAGTGAGGCTATCCGCCCCTCTGATGGCGAACGGCGGAGCTTTCCTGACTATGACATTTGACGCCTCTGTCAGGGTTTATCCGGGTTATAACGTTATGGGAACGGCAAAGGCCGCCCTGGAGAATGAGGTTCGCCAGCTTGCCGCGGAATACGGCAACCGCCGTATCCGGGTTAACTCTATATCGGCCGGGCCTTTGCCTACGCTGGCGGCGCGCAGTATACCCGGCTTTGGTGAGATGAAGAAGGTGCACCAGGAACGGTCGCCCCTTGGCAGGAACGTAACTCATCAGGAGGTGGCGGACACCGCTCTATTTTTGCTTTCTGACATGTCTTCCGGGATAACTGGAGCGATCATACCCGTGGACGCAGGCTACGGAATAACGGCTTACTAAAGGAGGGCGATTACGCGTCCTCTTCGCGAACGCAATATATTCTATGGGTGGTGGATAGTAGGCATTGGTGGACTGGTGCAGATGTACACCGCCGCTGTCTTTTGGCGCGGGTTCAGCGTTTTCTTTGTAGCTATAATAGATACCTTCGGCTGGAGCAGGGGCGCCACGTCGGCTGCTCTTTCCCTTCAGCGCCTTGAAGGTGGCGCTATATCTCCATTCGTCGGCACTGCCATAGAAAAGTTTGGACGTCGGAGGGTTATGGCGTTTGGCGTTGTAACTACCGGGCTGGCGTTTATTCTGATGAGCCTGGTGCAAGAGCTATGGCAATTTTACCTGACGGTGGTACTGTTGACCGTTGGGATGTCTTTCGGGACGTTCATCATCCTCGTATCAACGGTTAGTAACTGGTTCATTAAGCAGAGGACGCGTGCGCTGGCAGTTTTGATGTCTGCGACTGCGATCGGTGGGCTGGCTTTGCCCTTTCTTCAGCAAGCGGTAGAGGGTATCGGCTGGCGCGAGGTTCTCTTTGGAGCTGGCGTGGGGTTTTGGTTGATAGGTATACCTGCCGCGTTCCTGATGCGTAATCGTCCAGAAGATTACGGCATGATGCCAGACGGAGAAGGAGGATCGGTTAGATCAAAGACTGCGAGCGGTCTGCGCCACAGCGTCCGCGACGATTCCGCCGGCTTGATGACGGCGTTGCGCACCCGTGTATTCTGGCAGATGGCTTTGGCTGCAAGTCTCGCGCAGATGGCGAGCGCCAGCAATCTTGTGCATATAGACGCTCTTAAGAGTTTCGACGTGAACGTAACGTTTGCAGCCGGTGCCGTCGGGTTTGTGGCAATAGGCGACCTTTTGGGACGCGCTAGCCTGGCGGTGGTAGGTGACCGCTTTGACAGGCGTCGTTTTCTTGCCGTGGCTTTCGTTTTGGAGGCTCTGGGGATAGGTGCGCTCGCTTTGGTGAACTGGAGCAGCCTGGGTATCAGCCCCCTTTTTGTTTACGTTGCAGGCTTCGGCCTGGGTTTTGGTGCTTCAATACCCCTCCGTCTTTCTCTCGTGGGGGATTATTTCGGGCGTCGTAATTATGCTTCAATAGTGGGTCTGATCAGCGCTGTCAATGCCCTTTTTCAGGCGGCAGGGGCAGCATTTCCCGGCTTCGTGTTCGACGTTACCCAAGACTATAGATTACCGCTTCTGATACTTGCGGGAGGAACGGTGTTTGCGGCGCCTCTTTCTTTTTTCATGGAGCCTGTATCCCGAACCAAAGCCAGGATAAGAGCCATGCAGATTTCAAAGATGCGAAGAGAGGTTAGTAGTTAAGCCCGCGCTCCCGAAGCACCTGGATGGGACGCGCGAGGAGTTTTGCTGTAACGGTATTGCCTGGCTTGATAATGACATAATATCTCCATAAAATACGAGTATAGTGGACCTCTTAAACGTTGCCGGATATGCTGAACTTTCCGGCGGAGCAACCACAACAACTTACTTGACGGGAGCGCGGAATGAGCGACTTTGTACACCTACATAACCATTCCGAATACAGCTTACTTGACGGTTTCTCCCGACTGCCCGACATGGTAGAACAGGCGGCGAAGTTTGGACAGCCTGCGCTTGCACTGACTGATCACGGTAACATGCACGGTGCTATAGAGTTTTATAAGCTGGCGAAACAGGCCGGTATGAAGCCTATTCTTGGCTTTGAGGGATATATGGCACATGGCTCTCGCCTGGTGCGTGGTCAAGAGGAACGACTGCCCGCTCATTTGACGCTTATTGCCCAGGACAACGCGGGATATCGTAATCTCCTCAAGCTGGTTTCAACTGCTCATCTCGAAGGATTTTATTATCGTCCTCGTATGGATAAGGAACTGCTGGAGCAGTATTCGGAAGGAGTCATAGTCCTCTCGGGTTGTCCTTCTGGTGAACTTGCCCGTCATTTGCTGACGGGGAACGACAAAGGGGCAAAGGAAACGCTTGGCTGGTACAAAGAGGTCTTTAAAGAACGTTACTACGTGGAGTTAATGCGCCACGATGGTATGCCGCAACAGGGGGAGCTGAACTCCGGGCTTGTTCAGCTTGCGCAAGCTGAAGACGTGCAACTGGTGGTTACGAACGATTCGCACTATGTGCATAAAGAGCAAGCGGAGCTGCAGGACATACTGACTTGTATACAGACGAACGCTCATATAAATCAGGACGACAGGTTGCGTATGGATGGCGAGACTTACTACATACGGTCCTCGGAGGAGATGCGCTCACAGTTTGATGATATCCCTGACGCTCTGGATAACACCCTTGCCATAGCCGACTCTATATGCACGGAACTGGACTTCGGTAGTAAGCTCTTCCCTCGCTTTGACTGCCCGGACGGTATGTCCGCTATTGAGTATCTTACGCGATTGTGCAGAGAAGGTATGCAAAAACGTTACGGAGCGACACCTTCGCAAAAGATCACAGAAAGAATGGAATATGAGCTGCACGTAGTCAAAGAGACCAACTTTGCGGACTACTTCCTGGTCTGTTGGGATATTTTCAAGTTTGTGAACAGGGAACGTATACTTTCGGCGGTGCGTGGTTCTGCCGCGTCAAGCCTCATACTGTACTGTCTGGAGGTTACACAGGTGGATCCTATGGAGAGTGCCCTCGTGTTTGAGCGCTTTCTTAACGTAGAACGGCGCGAGATGCCTGATATAGACATGGATTTCCAGGACGACAGACGAGGTGACGTCATACAGTATTGCGTGGATAAATACGGACGAGACCACGTAGCCCAGATAATCACTTTTGGTACTTTGGGTGCAAAGGCTGCTCTAAGGGATGTTACACGTGCTCTTGATATGTCCGCGAATCTGGGAGACCGCCTTGCGAGGACTGTACCGTATAAACTTGGAGCGACTATAAAAGACGCTATATCCGGGTCGTTAGAGATGCGCAAGTTGCTTGAGGAATCAGAGGACGTGCGTAAGATAGTAGATCTGGCGCAGAAGCTGGAAGGCTCAGTGAGGCACGCTTCTACTCACGCGGCTGGAGTGGTCATATCTGATAAACCCCTCACGAACTATACGCCTCTACAGCTTCCCGTAAGAAAAGACGAGCAAGGCCCCCCCGCGACCCAATACCCTATGAATCCCGTGGCTGATATAGGCCTTCTGAAGATGGACTTCCTGGGGTTGCGTAATCTAACGGTGGTGGACAGAACGCTGAAGATGCAAGCCCGAAACGGAGAAAGCCCTTCTTCGGTTGATGAGATACCACTTGAGGATAAAACTACTTTTGATATGCTTTCCAGGGGTGATACGTACGGGGTTTTTCAGCTGGAAGGGGACGGGATGCGGCGTTATATACGTGAGCTGAAACCTACTTCCGTGATGGACATAGCGGCAATGATAGCACTTTATCGCCCCGGTCCGATGCAGCACATAGGGAACTTTATTGAATCCAAGCATGGGCGAAGAAAAGTAACCTACCCTCACCCTCACCTCGCCGAGATACTTAAGGAGACTTACGGGATTATCGTATACCAGGATCAGATACTGCTGATAGCCAGAGAGTTTGGCGGCTATACACTTGGTGAGGCGGATATACTCCGCAAGGCGATGGGCAAGAAGGATCCGCAGATTATGGCCGCGGAACGGGATAAGTTCATAGAGGGGGCTCTGGGCAAAGGCTATGAGAGGGACCTGGCCGAACAGATGTTCAACCTGGTGCAACCTTTCGCGGGCTACGCCTTCAACAAGGCACACAGCGTTTCCTATGCTATGATTGCCTACTGGACTGCTTATCTGAAGGCGAACTGCAGCGCAAAGTATTTCGCGGCACTTCTCGACTCCTACCGTAATGATACAGGTAGGATGGCGAAGTGTATATGGGAAGCGCGCAAGGCAGACGTTCAGGTGCTTGGTCCTGACGTGAACGACTCAGACGTAGGTTTCACAGTTGTCCATAGTGACGGTTCGCATAGTGAACTGGACGAATACTCTGCCGCGGAAGGGATACGGTTTGGACTTGCGGCGGTGAAAGGCGTAGGTGAGGCGGCCGTTTTGCCCGTATTGCAGGAGCGAAACTCTAACGGTCCGTTTAAATCACTGGAAGATTTCTGCGCCAGGGTTTCCAGCTCTGACCTGAAAAAATCATCGCTTGAGAGTTTGGTGAAATCGGGTGTATTTGACCGTTTTAGCAAGCGCGGACCTTTGCTGGAATCGGTGGACAATATGGTAGCGACGATGCAGTTGAGAGCCAGGGCCGCCGATCAGAAGCAGGCAGGTTTGTTTGATTCCGTTGATGGAGTCAGCTCTTTTGATATGACCCGCATAGATATACCCGACGCAGAGGATGCTCCACTTGAAGAGAAGATATCATGGGAGCGAGAGATGCTCGGCTTTGAAGTAACTGAAAGCCCTTATCTCAACGCTATTCTGGAGAATCAGGGACGATTCCTGGTGTCAGCGGCTGATATAACCCCCGAACAGCATGGCAAACGAGTCAGGGCACTGGGATCAGTGAACTCTGTACGGTACCGAGCCACCAAGAAAAAGGAAACGTTTCTGGAGGTGAGCTTCAGGTTGACCGATGGGCTTATAGAGGTGATAGTGTGGCCGGACGTTCTCTCACGGACCAAGGACGTCTGGAAGACGGGAGTGTATCTCGCGCTGGAAGGATCCCTGAAGGAAAGAATAGGGGAGGTTTTTTTGACTGCTCAAAGCGCCGAGATATTTACGTTCGGTAAGGAACAGCCTGAATCAAGGGAAGTGAACGGTACGGACTTGGATCAAGGTTTTGAGAGGTCTTCCAGTTACATGAACGGTAACGGCTTAAGTACTGCATCACGACCTGCCGCGCAAGTTGCTGAATCCCCACCGTCATCTGATAGGCAGGTTTGGATTCGGGTGGACGCGACTGACAACTACGAAAACGACCGCGAATTGATCGATAGAATCACCTCCGTTCTGGTAGCGACGCCCGGTAGTAGTCAGGTTTTCTTCAGGGTGTCCGCTTCCGACGAGAAACTTTTTACCCTGGATATGAAGTTTTTAAACGTGCAACCGTCAGCCGCCCTGGTAGACTCGGTAGCCCAGATTGTGGGACAGGCAAACATAGGTGTGGAGGAGATTGTTTAGATTCAACGCTCTCCGAAAGCTCTTCGGGGAGGATACGGCGCGGGTAACAAAGGTTAAGTGGGCCGCGGTGTGTACCGCGCCTGATCAGGTGGTTGCCGAGATGTGGGTGGGCCTCCTGCGTTCAAACGGCATACCAGCCAGAATACACCCCGGCGACTCGGCAGGGTTCATGGGGGTGTCTGTCGGAGGAGTAAGAGTGCTTGTGCCCGAGGGTTTTGCCGACACTGCTCGCAACATAATTTCATCTATAGGTGAACTGCCCTCTAACGAGTGGTTAAGCTGAAAGACTATGATTTCATTGTATTGGGGCATTGTGTAGCTACTATGATTATCCTCCATTACACAAGAGGAATTTGAGCGAGTCGGGGTACATGCGAACTGGATTTCTGGGAGACAGGATTAAACAACTCACCGGTCAAAGATCCGACGCGCTCTTCCCCGACTACTCCCAACGAGCAATACCTGCAGCGACAGAACAGGAAGACGACGCGCCAGAAAAAGCAGGACGCCTCTCAATACTACTAAGCACAGGTAAATTAGGAGTAAGCCTGGCAGTACTGGGAGCAGCACTCATCACCATCACAGCCTGCGCCACGTCAGCCACCCTCACACCAGAAGGAACAGCTACGCCTCCACCAGCATTAGAACCAACACCACCCAACACGCCCACACCAGAACCAACCCCCACTATAGACGCTCTCATCGACGATTTGATTACCCAAAACGGCGCTACTGCACTTACCATCACACCAAAAACATACAACGCAGCCGAAGAAACACGAGAAATTGGTTTTATTGTCAGCCAAAAATTCTTCAAGCTTATCACCGACCACAACCTCACAGTCATACTCCAAACAACAGACAAAACCCAAACCGTCACCCCACTACCCACCCCAACAACAGCAGGCAGCTTACACTTACCAGCAAACGACTACAATCTACACATCCTTCAAGAAAACGAAACCCCATCACCAGATACTCTTCTCAACACCATACAAGTGCAAGCAGAAACTACACCTGAAAAAACAGCAAGAATACGAAGAGAAAGCCTGGAAGCCCACAGAACCATCAACGATACTTTCAAACAATGGGCAACAGAACAACTCGACGACGATGCACAAGCAGAAGTACTGGCGAAGAAGCATGGAATTTGACGTTTCCCGGAAACTACAACCTCTTGCAAAGATCAGGCGACACTGTTGAAGAAGCAGTAACACCCCATCAAAACTTCATAAAACTTTTACAAGAACAGGTCACCCTTGCAGTAAATGAAGCCCAACAACATGGCTTCTCTTACACGCCAAATGAAGCAACAGAAGAATTCAAACGAACACTCATTGCCACCGAAACCCTACTTGATTCTCGCGCAGGAGCAAACCCAACACTGGACGACCTACTCTGGACCATGGACATGTACAGAGAACACCGCAGTAACAACACCGAACAAGGATGGAGCATTACAGAAAACAACCTTGCGCTTCCATTCTCTGACCCCACACGATTCAACAGCGTACATGACATTCTTATTGTGCAAAATTATTTAGCAACAGATGACGAACAACGTGAAGAAAGAAGAGAACTATTGGAGAATGACCCGGCGGCCAGAACCGTACTGCTCGCCCGAGCAGACGCACTCGGCTTCTTCGCCCTCCCAGACACCGCGCTTGACGAACGCCCAGACTGGGTGCAAGCATCAGGACTAGAAAGCCTCAATCATGACCCTCACACCAAGTACTCCTTTCAGCAGCACAGCATCGGTAGACTTCCACTTCTCGCTCTGGCCTGTCTTCACAGACGATCAGCAAAAGTAGCAGAAAGCCAGAATGCATTAGCTCATAGTAATCGTGAGAAGTATCATGAGTTGGGTGAACGTTGGAAAGTGCTGGAACAACTAGATATAGTGCCAACCAGCAACGCCATAGTACTGGATGACCTGCGCATGGACGCCTGAATGAACTGCCGACAAATGTACGCTATTCCTTTGAACAAGTGAGAAATCCTTTTGCTCTTGAAATATTTAACCCTGCTTCCTTATCAGTAAACATAATAGATGATGCGATGAAACATCGCCAGATTACTAGTCAGTTTGATATTCGTACTCGTGGTTTTATCGGCAATCATGGTATCGTCCTTCATCTCACCTATGGTTCAAATATGCGAAAAAATGAACTCATTCATAATTATACAGTAGATGTTGGCAGTAGCGGACATATGCTTTTCGTGCATTTGGTAAACTAAAAGTCGAAAGATACAGAGTGGCTGGTCATGATGACTGGATTTTTCCAGGAAGAGATGTTACCATAAAACCAGAGGACGTGTTACTGATGACAGGAGGTAGCCTATGGCGAGGTGCACTTGACATTGAAGCAAGAAAAGCATCAGAAGCGAATTACGGCCCTGAAAACTGGGGCATCCTCTGCCTCGCACCAAACACGGCCCCTTATCGACAAGAAGTTTTAAGAAATCTTGCTGTTTACAGAAATGCTGAAGATGGTCATTGTGTTACATCAGGAGAGCCAGACCCTATACCTCTTGGTGTGGAGTTGCCTGCATTTGATTCGCCAGATGTACAGTTCAATTCACAAGCACCACATCATTATCCAGCCTATCCTAATTCAGCAACCGCTCCTCGTCCTATGTTTCCTTTTGTGAATGACGAAGCGTATGAAGACATTCATCTTTACAAATTAAGTGGTGGTGAACACTCCGTCTACGGAAGTGGGACGCATTTGACAAAAAATGTTATGCTCGAAGTAGGTGTGTTTGACGAAGGATTCTCTCAACTACCCGAAGACCGACCTGAACTGTTGAAGCAATTTCCCGGCATAGTAGATGCGTTCCTGCAGCATGCAGTGGAGAATCCTACAGAAACTTATAGGTTCTTTGAAGACACGAACCTAACAAAGTATTATCCTGAAGCAGAAAAGTTGGGATGGACTGCTGCACACGAAGCGCCAATGCGCAACGTCTTCAGAGGGCCATGGAAACAAGTTGCTAACACGGTAGAAAAAGTAAACGTAGATCCAGCAACGTACAAAGTTACTCTTAAAGAAAAATAGGAACATAGTACAAACGGCATACCAGCCAGAATACACCCCGGCGACTCGGCAGGGTTCATGGGGGTGTCTGTCGGAGGAGTAAGAGTGCTTGTGCCCGAAGGTTTTGCCGACACTGCTCGCAACATAATTTCATCTATAGGTGAACTGCCCTCTAACGAGTGGTTAAGCTGAGAGGCTATGATTTCATTGTATTGGGGCATTGTGTAGCTACTATGACTATCCTCCATTACATAAGAGGAATTTGAGCGAGGCGCGGTACATGCGAACTGGATTTCTGGGGGACGGGATTAAACAACTCACCGGTCAAAGATTCGACGCGCTCTTCCCCAATTACTCCCAACGAGCAATACCTGCAGCGACAGAACAGGAAGACGACGCGCCAGAAAAAACAGGACGCCTCGCAATACTACGAAGCACAGGCAAATTCGGAGCAAGCCTGGCAGTACTGGTAGCAGCACTCATCACCATCACAGCCTGCGCCACGTCAGCCACCCTCACATCAGAAAGAACAGCTACGCCTCCTCCAGCATTAGAACCAACACCAACCCACACGCCCACACCAGAACCAACCCCCACTATAGACGCTCTCATCGACGATTTGATTACCCAAAACGGCGCTACTGCACTTACCATCACACCAAAAACATACAACGCAGCCGAAGAAACACGAGAAATTGGTTTTATTGTCAGCCAAAAATTCTTCAAGCTTATCACCGACCACAACCTCAAAGTCATACTCCAAACAACAGACAAAACCCAAACCGTCACCCCACTACCCACACCAACAACAGCAGGCAGCTTACACTTACCAGCAAACGACTACAATCTACACATCCTTCAAGAAAACGAAACCCCATCACCAGATACTCTTCTCAACACCATACAAGTGCAAGCAGAAACTACACCTGAAAAAAGAGAAAGAATACGAACAGCAAGCCAAAAAGCCCACAGAACTATCAACGACACTTTCGAACAGTGGGCAACAGAACAACTCGACGATGATGCACAAGCAGCAGTACTGGCGAGAAGAGCACTGCTACTTGGCAGAACCTACAAACTCCTCCTCTTCCAAACAACAGGCGACACTGTTGAAGAAGCAATAACACCCCATCAAAACTTCATAAAACTTTTACAAGAACAGGTCGCCCTTGCAGTAAATGAAGCCCAACAACACGGTTTCTCTTACACGCCAAATGAAGCAACAGAAGAACTCAAACGAACACTCATTGCCACCGAAACCCTACTTGATTCTCGTGCAGGAGCAAACCCAACACTGGACGACCTACTCTGGACCATGGACATGTACAGAGAACACCGCCGTAACAACACCGAACAAGGATGGAGCATTGCAGAAAACAACCTTGCGCTTCCATTCTCTGACCCCACACGATTCAACAGCGTACATGACATTCTTATTGTGCAGAATTATTTAGCAACAGATGACGAACAACGTGAAGAAAGAAGAGAACTATTGGAGAATGACCAGGCAGCAAGAACCGTACTGCTCGCCCGAGCAGACGCACTCGGCTTCTTCGCCCTCCCCGATACTGCACTCAGCGAACATCCAGATTGGGTAAAAGTGTCAGGACTAGAAAACCTCAACGATTCAGACACGCCAAGAGCTCCTTTCAGCAGCACCACATCACTGGACTTCCGCTTCTCACTCTGGCCTGTCTTCACAGACGATCAGCAAGTAGCAGAAAGCCAGAATGCCTTAGCTCATAGTAATCGTGAGAAGTATTGGGAGTTGGGAGGCGAGCGTTGGAAAGTACTGGAACAACTGGATGTAGTACCAACCAGCAACGCCATAGTGCTGGACGACCTAGCGCATGGACGCTTGAATGAACTGCCGACAAATGTACGCTACTCGTTTGAACGAATAAAGGCTCCGTTCACTCCTAAAATATTTAACCCCGCTTCATTGTCAGTAAACATGATAGATGATGCGATGAAACATCGCCATATTACTAGTCAGTTTGATGTTCGTACGCGTGGCTTTATTGGTAATCATGGTTTCACCCTCACTCTCTCTCGTGGTTCAGTGATGCAAAAAGATAGCCTCCTTAACGAGTATACCCTAGATATTGGCAGAGGCGGAGGTGCTTTTCGTAGCTTTGGTGATCTAAAAATCGAAAGATACAGAGTAGCTGGACATGATGACTGGATTTTTCCAGGAAGAGACGTTACCATAAAACCAGAAGATGTATTACTGATGGCAGGAGGTAGCCTATGGCGAGGTGCACTTAACACTGAAGCAAGAAAAGCATCAGAGACGCAGTACGACCCTGAAGCATGGGGCATCCTCTGTCTTGCGCCCAACATTGCACCTTATCGACAAGGAGTTGTAGGAAATCAAACTGTTTACAGAACTACTGAAGATGGGCATTGCATTACAACAGGAGAGCCAAGCGCTATACCTCTTGGCGTGGAGTTGCCTCCATTTGATTCGTCAGACGTGAAGTTCAATCCACAAACACCATTTCATCACCCAGCTTATCCTAATTCAGCAACTGCGCCTCGTCCCATGTTTCCTTTTGCGAATGAAGAAGCGTATGAAGACCTTCATCTCTACAAATTAAGTGGTGGTGAAAATTCGATCTATGGGCGTGGCACGCATCTGACAAAGAACGTTATGCTCAAAGTAGGTGTGTTTGACGAAGGATTCTCTCAACTGCCTGAAGACCGACCTGAACTGTTAAAGCAATTTCCCGGCATAGTGGATGCGTTCCTACAACATGCAGTAGAAAACCCTACAGAAACTTATAGGTTCTTTGAAGACAAGAACCTAACAAAATATTATCCTGAAGCAGAAACGTTGGGATGGACTGCTGCACACGAAGCGCCAATGCGCAACGTCTTCAGAGGTCCATGGAAACAAGTTGCTAACACTGTAGAAAAAGTAAACGTAGATCCAGTAACGTACAAAGTTACTCTTAAAGAAAAATAGGGGTGCGGTAAGCTGAAAGACTGCAACCTTATTGGGGCATGAAGGCGCCCATCGGCGTAGCGTGAGCGTAACCTTCCTTGTGGTCTCCCCTGGCGTGTAAGAGTGTAGACTGCCTTTTGGCGAGCTCGCCGTCTTGCCTGGGCGTTGTGCAGCTACTCTGGTTATCCTCCATCTTCAGTAGTCGTTCTTTCATCCCTATACCTAAACTCCCGCCGAAACCCTGAAGGCTGCCAGTCGCACCTACAACGCGATGGCAAGGTATAAGCAAAGCTGCACGGTTCCGCGCCATAGCCTGTCCAGCGGCTCTGGCTGCCATAGGATTGCCCGCCTTCCCGGCAAGCCATTGATAGCTGCGCACCTCACCGCGCGGGATTGAGCGGCAGGCGTCCCACGCTTTGTGGAAGAACGGCGCTCGGATGCCAATGTCTAAAGCGACGGTGGTCAGATCTTCAGGTTCCCCTGCGCAGTATCGGACTACGGCCGAACGAGCGCTAGATACAGCGTCTGGATCGTACGAAGCTTCAAGTATGTCAGGTTGTGCATGCTCAAAAGCCGTCTCGTATGAAGGCTCCGGCAGGGTCATGCGCCTTACGCCTTTCAGGGAGGCTACAACTGCTACCCAGCCAAGCGCAGTGTCAAAAACGTCAAAGGAAAGTTTTGTCATTAAGGTTGCTCCTGTGTTGCGTTGAGTTAAGTATATTCGTTTTTGGTTGACGCCGAATATTTGAATTTGAGAAAACTAGACCGTTGAATACGTGGTGCAAAGTTATCGGGTTTGTTCTGGCTTAAAGTAACAATAAATATGAAAATCAAAGAGAAAAAAATCCACACCACCGCAGGCAGTCCGCAAGGCTACCTGCTCATCAGTCTGCCAGATGCCTGCAAGTCAGATTCTGGTGGGCAATGCAGGACTCGAACCTGCGACCTCCTGCGTGTAAAGCAGGCGCTCTAACCAGCTGAGCTAATCGCCCTTTATCCTTTCTCTATGTAAGGACGTGTAATTACTATGGCGCGCTTGGCGAGATTCGAACTCGCGGCCTCAGCCTTCGCAGGGCTGCGCTCTATCCAGCTGAGCTACAAGCGCGTATATGGTGCCGAGGGTGAGATTCGAACTCACACGCCCGTGAGGACACTACGCCCTGAACGTAGCGCGTCTACCATTTCGCCACCTCGGCACAAGGTTTCGGATGGTGGGCGATGCAGGACTCGAACCTGCGACCTCTTGCATGTGAAGCAAGCACTCTAACCGGCTGAGCTAATCGCCCCGGTCAACACCCGATACCCCGATTATAAAGCCATTATGCAGTGGTGGCAACGACAGGGATCGAACCTGCGACCTAGCGCTTATGAAACGCCCGCTCTTACCACTGAGCTACGTTGCCTTACAGGCTTATCTTTTACCTTCTTATCCTATAAAATAAAGCGCTGTTATATCCAGAGAAATTCATTCAGAATGGAGGGAGACGTCTCTATCATACGGACACTCCTCTTTTATCTTGCAGGCCGTTATTCTGATAGGTATTCTCCACTCTTACCTCCCTTCTTTTCAAGGAGGTGTACGTCTGTTATATACATTCCTCGTTCCACTGCTTTGCACATGTCGTATATGGTGAGAGCGGCGGCCGATACGGCAACCAAAGCCTCCATCTCAACCCCTGTCTGCCAGATAGTGTGTGCCGTAGCAACTATCTCTATCCCTTCGCCTGTATCTGCTTTCTTTATGTCTACCTTGAGGCTGCTCAATGGGATTTGGTGGCACAGTGGGATAATATCCGCCGTATGTTTTGCGGCCATTATCCCCGCTATCCTCGCGGAGGCAAGGACGTCCCCTTTGGGCATATTACCCGAATATATGAGGTCAAGCGTACGCTGTTCCATAACGACTTTACCGACTGCGGTGGCTGTACGTTCGGTCATTTCCTTGCCAGATACGTTGACCATAGACGCGTTGCCTTTATTGTCTAGATGAGTAAGTTCTGTATTCTCTGCTTTATTTTGCTTGTTCTCTCCTTCAGGCAAGTCCATAGTTACGTTCAGCTCATACCCTTCATCTACCGGCAGGTTCCCTGATTTAATAGCCTCGGTCGCCAGAAAATCGCACCGCTCGTTGTCTGGATCACCCGCGTGTCCCTTGACCCACTCAAATTCCACGCGCTCGTGATTTTTTGCTGCTGCGTCCAGGCGCATCCACAGATCGGCGTTTGCAAGCTCGTCGTTAGCTCTGGAAGAACGGCGCTTGCGCCATCCGTTGTTGCGCCATCTATCCAGCCAACCTTTAGCGAACGCGTCCACTACGTATTTGGAGTCTGATCTCACAATCACCCGTTGTTGCGGCTTTATCTTCTCGAGAGCTACTATAACCGCCATTAACTCCATCCGGTTGTTTGTAGTCTTTGCGAATCCACCGGACAGCTCCCTTTTGTGTCCCTTACTCTTTAGAACAGCACCGTAACCGCCTGGCCCGGGGTTGCCCGAAGCGGCTCCGTCCGTGTATACGACTATTGAACCGGCCGTATTATCCATCACCGTTACCTCCGTTCTGTTTCCTTTAAAGTCCTCTTTATAACCTACCCGCCCAAGCGATACATTTCTATCTTTTTTCCAGCGGTCTCTGCCCCTCGAAGTTCCGAATATCTATCTATCCGCCCTTGCCACACTCCGGCTATGATTTTCTGCAGCTCCTCATCTGAAGCGCCGTTCCTCATGGGTCCCTTCATATCCTTGCCCGTGGAGGCGAATAAGCACGTAACCAGCTGCCCACTCGTTGAGAGCCTGCCCCTTGTGCAATCTCCGCAGAAAGGTTGAGATATAGAAGATATTATCCCTATCTCTCCCTTGCCGTCCGCGTATACGAATCGCTTCGCCACCTCTCCTTTGTAGTTTGGATCAATCGCTTTGAGGGGGAAGGCGGCGTTTATCGTCTCATATATCTCCTTTGCCGTCACTACCTGTGATATGTTCCATCTGTTCTGAGTGCCTACGTCCATAAATTCGATAAACCGCACTACGCAACCCGTGCCCCGGAAGTAATCCGCAGTTTCCTGCAACGTGTGATCATTCACACCTCGCTGCACTACAACGTTTATTTTTACTGGCGCCAAGCCTACTCGGATCGCCGCGTCTATTCCCTCTAGTGATTTCTCCGGCCCGTACTTATCGCCATTCATACGCTTGTAAACTTCAGGGTCGATAGAATCAAGGCTGACGGTAACCCTATGCAGTCCCGTGGCCTTTAAGTCAGCAGCCAGAGGAGCAAGCAGATACCCGTTTGTTGTAAGAGCCAAGTCTTCCGTTCCTGCTATGTCAGCAAGCATACCCACAAGCGCGACAACGTTTGAACGCACTAGAGGTTCCCCCCCGGTTATCCTCAGCTTTGATACTCCAAGTCCTACGAACAGTTTGGCTAGCCTTGTTATCTCCTCAAAGGATAGTATCTCCGTGCGGGACAAAAAACGGTATCGCTCCCCGTAAATCTCCGCGGGCATACAGTAGGGGCATCGGAAGTTGCACCTGTCGGTTACAGATATTCGCAGATCGCTCATGGGTCTACGGAACGTGTCAATGATCTGTGTGCGGGTTTCCATGGTGAGGGTGAGATATTCTAGCGAGGCGGATGGGGCAAGTGTGCGACTTTGGGATGTAATTTAAGGATAAGAAGTGGGTGTTCCTTACCATAATAGGGTAGCGGATATTAGATACGGACGATCGGCCTGAAATTGACGTATATGATCACGCACCGTAGATATTGTGCAAAATTTCCAACATTGTGCGCATAGCTTTGCCGCGATGGCTCAGAGTGTCTTTTCTAGGTCCATCCAACATCGCCGTGGTTGCACCCTCCGCAGGCAGCCAGAACACTGGATCGTAGCCGAATCCGCTCTCACCCATGGGGGCCCTTGCAATAATCCCTTGCATAATCCCTTCGCTTCGAAGTAGCTCTTTGTCTTCTCCCGGTAAGCATAAGGCTAGAGCGGCTTTGAAACGTGCTCCACGTTTTCCGTCAGGTACATCTTTCATTTTATCTAGCAATAGCCTCACTCTATCGGCGTCAGTCAATCCAGGACCCCCGTATCGTGCCGAGATGATACCCGGAGCACCGTCAAGAGCATCTACTTCCAGTCCCGAATCGTCTGCTAAGGCTGGCAATCCTGTCTCTCTCGTATATGCCAGAGCCTTGATTTCGGCGTTCGCTTCAAAGGTATTCCCACTCTCCTCTACTTCCATTATCAGCCCTAATTCCGCGGGATCTGAAAGACGCAAAGGCGATAGAGTGGCCATACGTCTGAACTCTTCCACCTTTCCAGAATTGGAGGTGGCAACTAGTACCGTATCCAGATTTTTCAAACAAACGACCTCCGAATTTTTATAGTTAAGCTCTACTCATAGATAACCATATACACTGGAGAGCCTGTGCTATACTGTTTATGATGCTTCAGTATGCGCTGTTCTCTAACTTTACTGAGACTTATCTTGAGGTAGATGTGGCAGATAAAAGAGGGCTCAAAACTAAACCGAATCAAGAAAGTGTGCTGCATTTTCTCAAGTCTGTCCCGGATGAGCAGAAACAAAAAGATGCTTTTGCTCTTTTGGAACTTATGCGTCAGGCTACTCAGGAAGAGGGCAAAATGTGGGGCACAAGTATAGTAGGTTTCGGAAGTTATCACTATAAATACGCCAGCGGTCGAGAGGGTGATTGGTTCATAACTGGTTTTTCACCTCGTAAGCAGAACTTGACTCTATATATAATGGACGGTTTCGATCAGTACGAGCATCTTCTTCAATCACTTGGCAAGTACAAAACGGGTAAGTCGTGTTTGTACATCAAACGCTTGTCCGATGTACACATTTCTAATCTGCGCGAATTGGTGATTCTTTCAGTGAAGCACGTACGCTCTACTAACCTCTAGTTTTTATCATGACATTCGCCCCCTAACATTTATCTATGGGTACATCCTTAAATTCCAAAAAATCCAACTCTGTATCAGGCAAGGTAGCATTTATTACCGGTGCCACTGGGCAGGATGGTTCATACCTGACCGAATTACTGATTAGCAAGGGTTACGTGGTGCATGGGCTTAAGCGTCGTGCCTCATCATTTAACACAGAGCGCCTTGATCACTTGTATAAGGATCTGCACGAGCCCGATGCGCGTTTGATCCTTCATTACGGCGATATCACGGACTCGATGAGTATCACACGTCTGCTCCAGTCAATACAGCCGGACGAAATTTACCATCTTGCGGCCCAAAGCCATGTGCTTGTATCTTTTGAGATGGCCGAGTATACCGCTAACGCCGATGCACTCGGAACATTGAGATTACTTGAAGCGATTCGCACACTTGGCCTTATAGATAGGGTTCGGTTCTATCAGGCGTCCACTAGTGAAATGTATGGCAACTCCCCGAATCAACCGAAAAACGAAAGTACGCCATTTTACCCAACTTCGCCTTATGCGGCGGCTAAATTGTATGCGTATTGGATGACGGTCAGTTACCGCAAAGCCTACGGTATACACGCTTGCAACGGTATCCTGTTCAATCATGAATCCCCACGACGAGGTGGGACTTTCGTCAGCAAGAAAATTACGCGTGCGGTTGCAATGATATCGAAAGGCTTACAAGATTGCTTGTATATTGGTAATCTAGACGCCTCAAGGGATTGGGGGCACGCGAAAGACTACGTTTATGGCATGTGGTTGATTATGCAGCACCCTAAACCGGACGATTTTGTTTTAGCGACCGGCCGAAATGAGACGGTCCGTCATTTTGTCGAAAAGGCTTTTGAGTTGGTAAACGTGGATATTGAATGGCATAGAAGAGGTGAAGGTGATATTGGGGTTGATACACGCACAGGGAAAGTGATGGTCAGGACGGATCCTCGCTACTTTCGACCTGCTGAACTTCACACCTTGATTGGTGATTACAGTAAAGCTAACAAAGAGCTAGGCTGGAAACCTACTGTAAATTTTGAAGAGCTGATCAGGGAGATGCTTGAAGCAGATCTTGCAGAGATCGATAGACAATTGATAAAAAGATGATAAGTGGAATTATTACAAATCACTCATAAGAAAATATGCTTAATAATGTCCTGATCTAAGTAGTCTAGATAAATGATCCAGTATCATATATAAGATAGTATAGATTGAAGGATAGAATCTCCTGTATGACTTGTATAAATAGAAAGTTTTTTGCTTAATATCACCATTTCGTGGAAAAATTCTATTTTCATATTTTGAATGCAATTGGGTTTTAGTTCTAATACTATTACGAGTGAAAATATGAATGTTTGCTCTGCTCAGTATGAATAATTCAATAGCGAAAAGCTTGTAATTGTCTATTTGTGTTTCATCTTTTTTATGAATCAGAGATCGTAGAATTTCAAAATCTGTGTAAAAATATGCCTGGAATTCCTTAACTATTCTATCGTGCATAGCGGTATTTTTCTCATTTGTCATAATATAGAGAGGTTTACCTTTTTGATATGTTTCACGCAAAATACGCAGTATATTATACGGGCTCGTAAGTAACTTATATTTCCATATAGTGAATATATTTAAAGTCCCATCATGTTGTACCGTATCACCGCGTCTAATATGGAGAACAGTAAAATTTTCTCCAAGATCAGATACAACTTTTTCACCTAACTCTCTAACCTGCTTTGAAGGTGCCCAAGTTATACCCCTATTGATGTTAATAGGCCTAAATATATTGCTCACATGTTGGTTGAGTCCTTGCACTTGATATCTTTGTAGAAATTTCTGTTTCTGCTGTGCATTGCTATGTTCGTTAAAGCATATAGTAATTATTTTATACTTCTCATTGTCTTCATTAGATAATAAAGATATATCATTACCAATATATTTTTTGTGTAGTATGTTTTGTTGTTTATTGATGTATTCACACAGACTGTTTTTCTTCTGCCAATTACTAAAGTGAGGTAAAGTATCTATATTTTCACTCCATATATTTGATACAGGTATATCAAATTCTCTATTGTCTCTTCTGATATATAGAATGCTGTTGTCTAAGTCAAAATAATCTGATAATCTATAGTCTTTATGTATCATAAAATTATGTTTAGGATCCATCGAGAACTTATCTATTATCAATATCCTTTTCAACATATATGCCCAAAGTACAAGACTTTTTATTATGTTCAGTCTATCTAATAGCCCGCCTGCTATATTCAGTAAATGAATATATAAAAATTTAGAATTTTCATCTATGATTATTTGTTTTGCGTCCTTCATAAATAATCTTCTTCTTCTTTCTTATGACTATAATCACCACTATATAGTATATTAAAATGTACTATGTCTATGAAAGTCGGAATTATAAACGCAACTGGATATGCTGGAGCGGAGCTTGTACGTCTACTTTCTGGCCATCCTGAGGTGGAAATACGCTCTGTAACTGGTAGAAGCCACGCCGGTAAGCAGTTGGCGGAAATTTATCCTCACTTGGGTGCCCTTGACCTTGTTGTCTCGTCTGAACTGGATTCTTCTGTAGATTTTGTCTTTTCGGCTCTGCCTCATGCAACCAGCGCGACCGTGCTCAAGAAATTTCTTGAGCACGGTATACCTTGTGTGGACATAAGTGCTGATTTCCGCTTGAAGGACTTGAAGACGTACGAGGAATGGTACAAAGTCACGCATCCTTGTCCGCAGTTCATAGATAGTGCAGTTTATGGTTTGCCTGAGGTGACGTCTGGACGGCGAAAAGAGATAGTTGGTGCAAAACTTATTGCTAATCCTGGCTGTTTTCCTACTGGTGTGATATTGGGGCTTGCACCTGCTCTGGCGGAGGATCTTATTGAACTTGACGTATTGAACGACTCAAAAACCGGGGTTTCAGGTGCCGGACGCACCGCTAAGGTGGAATATGGATTTTCAGAGTTGAACGATAACTGCTTACCATATGCAGTTGAAGGCCATCGGCATATGCCGGAGATAGTGCAGGAACTGACCGCAATGTGCAATGGTCGCGCTGTAAAAGTGTCGTTCTTTACAACTCTGGTGCCGCTAACACGAGGCATATTGGGTTCAAGTTATGCACGGTTCAAACGAGAGGTAACCTCTGAGCAAGTCCTTCAACTTTATTTAGACTACTACGCAGACGAACCTTTCATCCGCGTGGTGAATTCACCCGCGTCAGTGAAGCAGGCTCAAGGTTCTAACTTGGTTTTTATATGTCCAGTGGTCCAACAGGCTTCAGGTTCCTTGGCTGTGTTCACCGCGCTGGACAACCTGGTCAAGGGAGCCGCCGGAGCCGCAGTCCAAAATATGAACTTGATGACTGGGTTTGATGAGACAACGGGATTGAAATATCTACCGCTTTACCCATAGAATATATCCGCGCCCCGTTAGTGTAGTGGCCTAACACGCCTCCCTTTCAAGGAGGAGATCACCGGTTCGAATCCGGTACGGGGTACCAAGCTTCGCTGTGTTGTCAGGTTCAATTTTGAGTTATGTGTACCTTTATGGCCCCGGTGCTTTTGTCATCGGCTATGTCAAAACCTTTCTGTATGTCATCAAGCTCAAAGCGGTGAGTTACGATACTTCTGTAAGGTGAATCGCCGCCGGTCAGCAGATCTATAGCGCTCTCAAAGTCGTGCCGTCCATTTTTGTTTGAGTAACACACAGGCAAGAGCAGCCTCACCTCACGCAGCATAGGAGCTAGAAAGTCAAAGTTCACTGGTTGCCGAAAGCCTCCCAGGACTATCACTTTGCCGACATTCCTCGCGCAGTCTATAGCCTGATTCAATGTTTTGCCGTTGTGCCCTCCTATGGTTTCTACTACAGTATCTGCGCCTCTTGCATCGGTGGATTCTCTACAAGCTTCCTCCAGCTCTCCGGGCTCGTCGCTCACAACTACGTCTGCTCCCATCTTTACGGCGGCATCCTTCTGGTGCGGGTAGCGTGCCGATGCTATAACTTTTGAGGCGCCGAACGCCCGTGCAACGAGTATTGAAGCGAGACCTATGGTCGATGAACCTACCACGGCTATAACGTCGCCAGCCTGCATGTCGCCAAAGCGTAGCCCGTGAACGGCTACCGCCACAGGTTCGACTAGTCCCGCGTCCGTCCAATCCATGTTGTCCGTCAACTTGAATAAACCGCGAGTATGCCGCGTCATATATTGGGAAAATCCGCCACCCGTATCCGGCGCCGGCGAGAGGCAATGTCGAAACTCCCCGAAACGGCAGAAAAAACACTCTCCACAAGATCGTCCGGCTCCTATTATCTCTACAGCTACCCTATCGCCTAAAGCCAACCTGCCCGTATATTTCTTCGGCAGTTCTACGATCTCTCCCGCGACCTCATGGCCGGTAGAGACCTTTTGTGGTTCATGGCGCTCACGCGTCATATGGAGATCTGATCCACATATCCCCGTAGATCGAACTCTTATTACTGCAGCTCCTGGGAAGACGTCCGGTGTCTCACAGTCAATCACATTATATCTACCACGTCCGCCGTTTTTTCCGCAGGCGTCGTCTAGAGCAGAACGCATAATACCCTTATCTTTTATAAAATTGTCGGTCATGATACTCCCTTATGTCATACACACGAGGCTACTTACTTTCGCGGCGCGTAAGCCATATTCTTATGCCAAAAATCGGTTACATAGTTTACGCGGACCTGCATGAGTGGACTGTATGAGGCAATAGCACTGAATTTTATCCAACGACACTCCACTATTCCTTCCAAAACTTCGGGTCTGGCGTCTTCTTCCTCTCCTTCGTACTGCAACCAAAACCACTCGGTCTTTTTTAGCATACGACGGCCTCTATGGGAGGTCGTATGGTATGTTTTCGGTAATATCCCTTTGAAAATGAGCCCGCCCTTATTCAGTCCGCATTCCTCCGATACTTCCCTAATAGCCGTGTCCAGGTCAGAATCGCCTGGCTCTACAACTCCCTTAGGCAGGTCCCATTTGCCTCTCTTGAAGATGAGCAGGGCTTGGTTATTTACAGACGTTACCAGACCACCAGCCGCCTCCATGAACGGAAGCGCCATGGAGTCAATAAGCGAATTAGTCATCATCATCCATAAGCTCCTTGAGAACTGCGTACTGACGAGGTGACAGTCCAGAGAACTGCACACCATCAATGGAGATAGAGTATTTGTGCTTAATGTCTTCCTCAACCAGAGGTTTGAATCGGCGAATCCCTAAGTGTTGTACCACGTAAAGCATGCAAGTAAGCCTACATTCTCGCTTCTTGTTTGAATTGATGACTACCCAAGGAGACTTCGTGGAAGACGTGCGGGTAAACATCTGGTTTTTGTAACGGGTGAATACTTCCCACTTGTTGATGGTCTTCGCGTCATTTTCCGAAAATTTCCAAAATTTAAGCGGGTCGTTTATACGTTCCTTGAACCTGATGAGCTGAGTATCCTGCTCAACCGATAAGTAGAACTTAATCAGCGTTAAGTCTTTGTCTATAAGGTTATGTTCCCAATCCATGACTTTGTTCATGAAGTATCTGTATTGTGCCTTCGTGCAGTACCCCATAGTAGGTTCGGTAAGCGCCCTGCCGTACCACGACCTGTCAAAGAAGACGACCTCTCCTGGTCTTGGTAGGAGAGATCTGTAACGGCCAAGCCAGTTTCTAGATTCGCTTCTAGTTGGTATCCCTAAATCCACCACTCTGCAAAAGCGTGGCATCAGGTTCTCAACAAAACGTCTTATAGTAGACCCTTTGCCAGCCGCGTCTCGGCCGTCAAAGGTGATGGCCAGCCGACCTTTTGTTTCAATTATCCGCCGCTGAATGGCCAGGAGCTCTATCTGAAGACGGCGTTTCTCAGCCCAGTATCTGCCCAGTGATATTCCTGTGTAAGGCGTAGATACTTGGAGTATAGGAGATCCGGTTATCTTTTCATTGGCGGGGTCGTCTAGGCTCGTGGGCACGTATGTCTTTTCAGCAGGTGCAATCAAGTCAGTTCTTCTTCAACTATTAAGCAATTATTAAGCAATCAGGCGCAGCGATATGCAGACGATGTTGAGACGTTATTCCTTCCTAAAAGGATAGAGCATCGCGCAAGAAGCCGTACTACTCAAGGCTCTTAATAAACAAGCCACAACTACGGGGCAGGCACCGGCTTCTCTCTGAAAATGCCTCATAAGGTATCAGTAAAGTTTATCTCCACGCTCAAGCATAGCAAGAATCTCTTGCATTCGCCTCACTCGCGTAGCCGGGCGCTTTACCCACTCTAACCGTTGCGTAATAGCATAAACGTTCTTTTTGTTCAAAGTCTCAAAGAACCTCTTCGCTTGAGGACGCTTATCAAGCTCCTGCAGCAGGTCAGCTGGCACGACGAAATTTCCGGGCGATGAGTAGGCTCTGTCCCACCTACCGTCTTTTTTTGCTTTCTCAACCTCTTGAAGACCTGCCGGCTTCATTCTACCTTCTTTCAACAGCCGCTCTATATGTTTCGTATTCACCTTAGACCATACGCTGTTAGCGCGACGGGGAGTGAATCGCTGCAACCACGATTGACTGTCCAGAGAACCTTTCTGAGAATCTATCCATCCGTAGCAGAGAGCGACCTCTAAAGCCTGGGCGTAATCTATAGATTCCACTCTAGAGGCTTTTTTGTAAATACGCAACCATAACCCTTTTGACTCCGAGTGGTACTGGTCAAGCCACTCTTCCCATTCTTGTATTGAGTTGAAGGCGAGCATAGGCAGACCGTCTTTTGTAGGTATATTGGAACTAGTCATTGGTCATTGCCTGGTTATTCTCCGGCTTTGTATCAATTCATCGTGGCAAACCACTTGGAATGAATCGAGAGTCTCACCTTCTGGAACGTAGAAACAGGTGGTGTCTCATATCTAAATTCACTGTCTTGGTCCGTTTAACTCTAATGCGTCCGCCATAATTCTCATTCCGGCTATAGTCTCGGTGATAGCCTCGTTCAGTTCCATGCCAAGCGCGTCCAACCCGCGTTGTATCACCGATCGGTCTACGTTGGCTGCAAAACTCTTGTCTTTCCATTTCTTACGCACCGACTTTGATTCCAAGTCTGTAAGACTTTTGGAAGGACGAACAAGTGTCGTCGCTGAAATCAAGCCTGTTAGTTGGTCAACCGTATAGAGAACCCACTCCATACGCTCTATTGGTTTTTCCTCTACGCCTGGTATTACCTGCCAGCCGTGGCTCTGGATTGAACGTATCCAATCCAGCGGTAACCCTTCTGCTAATAATAGATCGCGGCACTTAATGCAGTGCTCTTCGGGATAAAGTTCGTAGTCCACGTCGTGCAACAACCCTATAATTCCCCATTTTTCCTTGTTTTCGCCCAACTTTTTTGAGAACTGTCTCATGGCCGCCTCAACCGCTATAGCATGTCGTATCAGGTGGGCGCTCTTCGTATAGCGCCGGAGGAGTTCCATTGCTTCTTCCCTTGTAAAAATTTCCAACTTGTTCTCCATATCAAGGCGATACGAAATGTTTACCTTTCAATCCAAAGGTTAGCGACTTCGTATTAGCGGCTAATGTGATCATTACTATGTTTCTTTGTATGGTAATAAACTATTGCAGTTCTAAAGTGTCTACGTTAATTTTTGTACGAACCCTGTATAGATAATAGAGTCTAACACCCATAAATCTGGTTTGCCATCTCTAGAGAGACATGGATTAAGATCCTGCGATTAAGATCCTGCGCCGGATATGTATAAAGCAAGCTTATGCCATTGGATCATCTTTAGGGCGTGCTTGTTTTTCACGAACCACTCCCTAACCTATGAAGATTATGTCTCCTCAAGATTTCAGGAAACTCTAGCGACGTGCATGACTTTCTAGCTTGTCAAGCGAAATTTTGACATTTCCACGCGGTTGGAAAATTACTCCTCATAAGGGATCATTTGTAGGCAATATAAGAGATGAGGCGCTAGCTGTCCCGATATATATTGACGTCTAAACCTTATACTTTGATCTGAAGCCGTAGATCACATTGAACACGTAATATTTACAATTACAATCCATGAGGAGTTTTTTGCCTAAACGAATACTCACCGGAATACGTCCTACAGGTTCTTTACACCTTGGCCATTACGTGGGAGCCTTGGAACAATGGGTCAAACTTCAGGATGAATACGACTGCCATTTTCTGATAGCGGATTACCAAGCTATAGCCGATCATTTCCACGACATGGAGCTGATTCGCCGTTCTACATTGGAGGTTGCTCTTGACTGGCTGTCGGTAGGTCTCAATCCTGATCAGTCTAGCTTCGTGGTTCAATCCGGTGTGCCCGAGCATGCAGAATTGATGATGCTCCTATCTTTTATAACGCCTTTGGGTATGCTTGAACGCAACCCTACCTTGAAAGGTGAACTGTCACAGCTGAGGCAAGAACAAAAGACGGTAGGCTTTTTCAATTACCCTATGAGTCAGGTCGCCGATATACTTTTACCTCGAAGTCATCTCGTACCGGTAGGGGAAGATCAAGCACCACATATCGAAATGACAAGGGAGATAGCTCGCAAGTTCAACGGAATTTTTGGCGAGGTGTTCCCCGAACCAGAAACTTTGGTCGGAAGAGTAGGCAGACTTTCCGGCATTGATGGCAAGGCCAAAATGTCTAAATCGAGAGGCAATGTTATTTTGCTGTCCGACGACCCTCAAACTGTAAAAGAGAAAGTTCGCTCAATGTACACAGACCCTAAACGTATACACGCTACCGACCCAGGTACCGTGGAAGGGAACCCTGTCTTTCAGTATCATGATGCCTTCAATGATGATAAAGACCAAGTGGAAGATTTCAAAGAGCGATATCGCGCAGGCAGAATAGGCGACGTTGAGGTAAAAAGTGCTCTTACTGAAGCACTGAACCGTTTCCTTGAGCCTATACGTGAACACAGAGCACGATACGAACAAAATTTGGACATGGTCAGGGATGCTCTAATAAGCGGCACTGAAAGATCTCGCACTATAGCCCAAGAGACTATGGAAATGACCTACACTGCCATGCGTCTTCCTTCATCCTCGCTGCTTTTACGCTGAGGGATAACAGACGGTATGGAGCACTCGCGCCTAGCTATCTCGCCCAGCGGGCCGGAATTCAGACGTTTAGCTCAAACGGCCAACCTGATACCCGTTTATACGCGATTCAGTGGAGATATGGAGACCCCCGTTTCTGCGTACTTGAAGATTCGTGACGGTGGGAAGCAACCGTCCTTCTTACTTGAGTCCGTTGAGGGAGGAGAGAGGCAAGCGAGATATTCGTTTTTGGGAGCATGGCATACAGACACCATAAGAACGGGGCTAGGCCAAAAAGATGGTGAAAGCGATCCGCTTAAGGTTTTCACCACCAAGATGGAATCGCTGAAATATGCTCACTCACCGGAACTCCCCAGTTTTACAGGAGGCGCACTTGGTTATATATCGTATGACGCTGTACGTCATTTTGAGCCGGTCGTGCCACCCATATCACAAGAACCTTTGGGGATGGATATTCCAGAGTCAATACTGCTTCTGACCGACGCTCTCCTGATATTCGATCATCTTAAGCAAGAAATGATAGCCGTTGTAAACGCAAGGGTAGAAGACGACCCCGCCGCGGCCTACAACGCAGCCACAAAGAGAATCGGGGAGATTGTGGACGTTCTCGACGGATCACTTATGCCGCAAAAGCGTCTGTTAGGTGCTCCACCCTCGCACCTTGAACCGTGCTTTGATGCTGTTGACGTGGTCTGCAAAGGGGCGCCGCCGCCGAAAGATCCTTTCGGTGCGTACTTTGCAAACATGACGAGAGAACGGTACGAGTCAATAGTAAACGAGTGTAAGCGTAACATTCGGATAGGAGAGCTGATACAGGTTGTGGTATCTCAAAGGCTTACAAGACGTATAACTGCACCTCCTCTGGATATCTACAGAGCGCTTAGAAGCATAAACCCGTCTCCCTATATGTTTTTCCTTGATTTTTGTACCTTCCAGATTATAGGGGCTTCTCCTGAACTTCTCGCGTCCGTGAAAGGTGGAGAGATGGCGGTTCACCCTATAGCGGGAACAGCGCCTAGAGGTGCCACCCAAGAGGAAGATGACATCTTTGAGAAAGAGCTTATGGAGAACGAGAAGGAGATAGCAGAACACGTAATGCTACTAGATTTGGGCAGGAACGACGTCGGGCGCGTTGGAATCCCGGGAACCGTGCGCGTAACTCAGCAGATGGAAATAGAACGCTACTCTCATGTAATGCACATCGTGTCGCATGTAACCGGCAAGCTCTCACCTGATGCCGATCAATTCGACGCCCTTCGCTCAGCGTTTCCAGCCGGAACCGTATCCGGCGCTCCGAAGATAAGAGCTATGCAACTTATATCCGAACTTGAGCCCGTAAAAAGAGGTGCGTACGCGGGTGCCGTGGGGTGGTTCTCCTATTCGGGGGAGATGGACACCTGTATAGCCCTGCGAACCCTCATAGTTAAAGATGGAGTGGCTTATTTACAGGCGGGTGGAGGCATAGTAGCTGATTCCCAACCTGACGCTGAGTACAAAGAAACCCTACAAAAGATGAGCGCGTTAGCGAGAGCCATAGAGATAGCAGAGTTTGCTCAACAATGAGCGGCGTTCTTCTTATAGATAACTACGACAGCTTCACCTATAACCTCTTTCAATATCTTGAAGAGCTAGGTGCTAGGACCATAGTTGTACGAAGTAGCGACTTATCCCTTGAAGAGCTTGTAGATATTGATCCAGACAAGGTGATCATATCGCCAGGTCCATCAAGACCGGAGAACGCTGAATTATCTATGGAGGCGGTCCGATTTTTTGGAGGGAAGGTTCCGATAATGGGTGTATGTTTGGGACATCAATGCGTGGGAGCGACGTACGGGGCGACTATAGTTCAGGCAGATGAGATTAGGCACGGCAAAACATCACCCGTGAAACACGACGGGCAAGGGCTTTTCGAGGGTATACCTCAGCATTTTCTAGCGGTGAGGTACCATTCTCTGGTTATTGATAGAGCTTCGTTGCCCAAGGAACTGGAGATAACCGCCGAGACGGATGATGGCTTGATTATGGGAATCAAGCACAAGCGTTTCAATGTACAAGGTGTGCAGTTTCACCCGGAATCCATATACACCGAGTCAGGTAAAGATATCCTTGAGAACTTTTTGGAGATGGATACAGCTGAGATGAAAAGAGTAGATAGTTGAGTGTGAGCATTATTCAAGACGCTATACATGTGATCGCTCAGGACAAGAGGGACCTTTCAATGAGGGAAGCGTTGGAAGCTATGACCTCTATAATGCGCGGTGAGGCTTCTCATACACAGGTGGCAGCGTTACTCATAGCTCTGAAGATGAAAGATGAAACACCGGAAGAGATAGCGGGCATGGCGTCTGCGATGATGCAGGGTGCCGTTAGGGTAGAATCCATTTCCGGTTTATCTTTGCCTTTGGTGGACACCGCCGGAACCGGAGGCGACGGTAAAAATTGGTTCAATATATCCACTGCCGCGGCGATAGTAGCTGCCGGCTCTGGCGCCCTTGTCGCCAAGCACGGCAACCGTTCTGTAACAAGTTCAACCGGCTCTGCGGACGTACTTGAAGCCTTGGGAGTTACCATAGAAGGTGGAAGCAAATCAGCGGCGGAATGCCTGAAAAAGGCAGGCATATTTTTTATGTTTGCGCCAGAATTTCATCCTGGAATGAAGCGCGTGGCCACGGTACGACGGGAAATAGGCGTGCCTACAGTGTTCAATGTGTTGGGTCCTCTTGTCAATCCAGCAAAAGTTAAAAGACAGTTGATAGGTGCATCCTCAAGAAAAGTTGCGGAAAAATTGGCTCAAGCGCTTACCTTGCTTGGAACAGACTACTCTCTTGTGATAAATGCTGAATCGGGCGCAGACGAGATAGATGTTCAAGGGGCTACTCTTATGTATCAGGTAACTGCGTCAAGCCTTAAAAGAAGAAGGACTCGTCCTGCTGATTTCGGTCTCCCCGAGGGAGACCGAAATCATCTGTCTGCAATGTCGGCAGAGGAAAGCGCCGCTATTATACGGGACGTTCTTGAAGGAAAAGGATCAGAACATAACGCCCCTCCTTCTCCAGAAAGGTCGGCCTATATCTCTGTAGTTATCAACGCCGCCGCCGCTTTAACTGCTGCCGGAATCGCCAACAGTTTCCAAGACGGAGCTGAGAAGGCTAAACAGTCTATAACATCCGGGAAAGCGAAAGAAAAGCTACGTCTTCTGGTTGATGCGTCTAAATATAGCTCGTAATAGTCCCTCCAACATTGAACAAAACACGGGAGTAGGGCATATTAGATCAAGGCAGATTTTTAGCCGTATATTGTAAATGAAGAAAACTACAGGAACTCTCAAGAGAATAATTACTTCCAAGAAAGCCCTCTTGGAGCAAGATCGACGTGCGTATCCTGTCTCATACTTGCGAGACAAAATGGAGTCCGCTCTACCGCCCATAGGGTTTGCAGCCTCTCTGTCTGCCCAAAGCAAACGCGCTGTGATAGCTGAGATGAAGCGCGCCTCCCCATCCGCGGGCATCATGAAGAGGGATTTGAACCCTGTAGAGACGGCTGTTGCTTACTGTAAAGCAGGAGCTGCTGCTATATCAGTTCTTACAGAAGAAAACCATTTCTATGGCTCACTAGAGGATTTGACTAAAGCCAAAGACGTTTCGCAGACTTACTCGGTACCCGTATTGAGGAAGGATTTTATATTCACAAGCCGTCAACTGCTTGAAGCAAGAGCGGCTGGTGCGGACGCTGTGCTACTGATAATGGCCGTATTAGAGTCTTCAGAGTGCGCAGATTTGACAGATGAGGCGCGTGAGATGGGGATGGACGTTTTGATGGAAGTACATGATGAACAAGAAATGACCGAAGCTCTGGAATTGGAAGTGGATATTCTGGGGATTAATAATAGAAACCTTAAGACTTTGCAGACCCGACTTGAAAATTTTGAATGTTTAGCTCCGCTCGTCCCGAGTAGTATAATGACGGTTGCTGAAAGCGGTATAAAAAATGCAAACGACGCCATGCGTATGTTTGACGCAGGTGCAGACGCCATATTGGTCGGAGAGTCATTGATGAAGCAGAGCTGCACAGCTTTTGACTTCATCCAATCGTTGAAAGGGTACTGAAAAGTGAAGGCAGGCTATGAGACTGCAAGGCGAATTGTGGAGACGCGTTTGTCAAAAAAAGTTCAGGAATGTCTACCCATAAAGATATGCGGCATGATGAGCTCGGAGGCAGGTGTTGCGGCTGCCAAATCTGGAGCTCATTTTTTGGGGTTCAACTTCGTAGATGGAGTTCGTAGACATATCTCTCTAGATCAAGCTGTTAAGATCATTAGAGACGTCAAAACAGCGGATATTCCCAACCACCCTCTCCCTTTTTTCGTCGGTCTGTTTCGGAATCAAGAAATGGGCTGGGTCAACAAGGTTTCCCGTGAGACAAGTCTTGACTTTGTGCAACTCTGTGGAGAAGAAAATGAGGACTACATCTCTAATATAAGGCTGCCCATTGTGCGCCAGTTGCGATATAGGCAGCCCGAGGATTTGGAACAATTGGCGACGGAAACGGATCTTCATTTAAGTAAGGGACGTATGGTGATTTTGGATAGGTACGATGCCTCTGCTGCAGGTGGAACAGGAAAACAGTGGGATTGGGGCGTGGTCAAAAATATAGCGAACCGTGCAGGGGTGTTATTAGCTGGAGGACTGACCCCAGAAAACGTTAGAGAGGTTGTCCGCACGGTTGTTCCTTGGGGCGTAGACGTTGCATCTGGAGTAGAGACAGATGGTGTAAAAAGTCCTCAAAGAATAAACGACTTCATACGTTCTGCTAAAAAGGCGCAAATGGCTCTAAAGTCGTAAGTCGTAAGCAGTAACAAAGCAGAGAGTGGAATCTTGTTTGCGAGTTCGGCATTCTGTTCAATTAGGATGACAACCGGGTGGTAAATGGTAGACTGAATTTATTGCGTGTTTAAAACAAAGGGTAAGGAAGGAGTCCCCGAATGCCTTATATGGCGGAATATATCTGGATAGACGGTGGTAAGCCTACGTCTACACTGCGCTCAAAGACAAAAGTATTGCTTGATGGAGAAGACCCTCCGATATGGGGCTTTGATGGTTCGTCTACCGAGCAGGCTGAAGGAAGCAACTCTGACTGCGTGCTGAAGCCCGTTTTGGTTAAACCTGATCCTCTGCGCGGTTCAACTAATAAGCTGGTGATGTGCGAGGTTCTGAATACGGACATGACGCCCCATCCAAGCAACACTCGCAACGCCTGCGCTGAGAGTGCAAACCGGTACGCTTCATCTGATATGTGGTTCGGGCTGGAGCAGGAGTATACACTCTATGAGGGTATAAAGCCCCTGGGTTGGCCTGATAATGGGTTCCCCGCTCCTCAAGGAGGTTACTACTGTGGTGTGGGAGCTGATGAGGTGTTCGGCAGGCCTCTTGTTAATAAGCACATGGAGGCTTGTATAACGGCAGGAATACATATATCAGGTATAAACGCCGAAGTTATGCCGGGACAATGGGAATTTCAAATAGGTCCGATTGGTGCTCCTCTTGTTGCAGACGAAGTGTGGCTGGCAAGATGGCTGCTGTACAGGCTGGGTGAAGATTTCAGAGGTTTTAGTGGCAACTCTATATCCGCGACACTCAGCCCCAAACCCATTGAGGGTGACTGGAATGGAGCAGGTTGTCACACCAACTTTTCCACTGTAGATATGCGCAAGTCTTACCAGGCCTGTATTGATGCCGCCAAGGCCTTGAAAAGGAATCATGATCTGCATATAGTCCACTACGGGGAAGGTATAGAACGCCGGTTAACTGGACTGCATGAGACGGCTTCCTATAAAGAGTTTTCATATGGAGTATCTGACAGGGGCGCATCAGTGCGTATTCCTTGGCAGGTGGAACGAGACGGACATGGTTATATTGAGGATAGAAGGCCCGGAGCCAATTGCGATCCTTACTTGGTAACCCGTCTAATTATTGAAACTGTTTGTGGTTCTTAACGATTTTCCAAGGAGGGTAATCTCATGCAAAGCCACGAAGTAGATTATGAAGTCATAGGTAACGACCTGCAAATAGTTGAGATAGGGCTCGACACAGGTGAGACGATCATAGCCGAAGCCGGTGCGATGAACTATATGGAAGATAATATTGAGTTTGAAGCTAAATTGGGAGATGGCTCTTCAGCTCAAGGTCTGTTCGGGAAGTTGTTCTCGGCCGGCAAGCGTATTGTTACGGGAGAGTCTTTGTTCTTAACGCATTTCACCAATACTGGGCACAACAAACGTCACGTTGCCTTTTCTGCCCCTTATCCTGGGCGCATTGCTGCGCTCAATTTAAAGGACATCGGAGGAGCGTTGCTCTGTCAGAAGGATGCCTTCTTGTGTGCCGCTCTTGGTACACGCATAAATATTGCATTTAATCGTCGGCTTGGTTCCGGATTCTTTGGAGGTGAAGGCTTCATCCTGCAGAAGCTTGAGGGAGACGGAATGGTCTTCATGCATGCGGGCGGTACAATCATTGAGAAGGAGCTGGACAACGAAACTCTTTACGTGGATACCGGCTGCTTAGTGGCGTTCACTCCTTCTATTGACTACTCTATATCTCGTGCCGGCGGTCTTAAATCTATGTTTTTTGGTGGAGAAGGCCTCTTCTTGGCTACGTTGCGGGGAAAGGGTCGGGTATTGTTGCAGAGCATGCCGTTTTCTCGACTGGCAGACAGGATAATTGAGCACGCGCCGGCCATCGGAGGCAATCAGCGCGGCGAAGGTGGTACTTTGAGCGGTGTGTCCGACATCTTTGAGGACAGGAGCCGTTAGAATCTCCCAGAACGAAAAAAAGCCTTCCAACTCATCAGAACAGGAATATGCTATATTCGCAGAGGGGCTCAGCCGCTCTTTCGGAGAGGTTGAAGCTGTAAAGAAGGTGAGCCTTGCCATTCCCTCAGGCGAGATATATGGCTTTCTGGGACCTAATGGTGCGGGCAAATCTACAATGGTAAGGATGCTGGTAACTTTGCTATTGCCTAACAGTGGTAGAGCTCATGTTGCCGGTTTTGACGTAGTATCACATCCCCTTCAGGTACGTCTGCGTATAGGAGTCGCATTGCAGGAAACTGGTCTTGATCCCAAGCAGACAGGACGTGAACTTCTCACGTTGCAAGGCAAACTTTATGGCCTGGGTCGAAGAGACATCACTCGGCGCATAGATGAGCTGGAAGGACTGATAATAAATATTGGTGATGCTATGGATAGACCAATAGAGGGGTACTCAGGTGGGATGATGCGCCGAATTGATTTAGCTGCTGCTCTACTTCATCAACCAGATATACTGTTCCTGGATGAACCAACGACCGGACTGGACCCCGCTTCCAGGATTCAAGTCTGGGACAGGGTAAGAACTATCAATGAGCAGTATGGAGTAACCGTCTTTCTGACAACCCAGTACTTGGAAGAAGCGGACGCACTGGCTGATAGGGTAGGCATAATAAATCAAGGAGAAATAGCAACCGAAGGTTCACCAGATGAACTCAAACGTTCAGTAGGCACAGACGTGATACTTTTGCGCACGCCCAACGCAGCTGATTCTGCCCGAGACGCCGTCATAAAGGTTGAGGGAGTAGCGTCAGCAGAGGCTTACGGTGATGAGGTGTCGGTCAGCGTTCTGAACGGAGCTTCGCGTATATACGACGTGGTAACTGCCCTTTCCAACGCGGATATCCACGCGCAAGAGATAGTCCTCCGCACACCAACCCTAGACGACGTTTTCCTCAACGTAACCGGCACCCGTATATCTAAATCGGCATCGGACGGGGATGGACAAGAAGCAGGCAAATCTTGAACTTGAAAGTGTATATGAAACAGAAAAGGTTCAGTGGTCGCCATATCTCAGGGGCGATCAGTTCAAAAGTAGGGGATACCATCCCTAATTATGACGACTGATTATCTTTGCTGATAGGCTGTTTCAAACGAGAAATATTATGATAAACGAAAGAGTAAAAGCGAGACGAGCGGGCTTTATCTCCGATTTGATGGCGCTTGGGACACGATCGGTTAGGTCGCTTTCCAGGGACGTTGAAACTATTATACCGGCTCTGATAATCCCGGGATTCTTCTATGCCGTCAACCTGGGTGCTTTGCAAGACTTCGCAGAGCAGATACCTGGACTCGACTATAAAGCCTTCCAGCTTCCAGTAGCTACGCTTTTCGCCGTAACCGGACTTAGTCGCGCAAATGTGCTTGTGCTGGATATACAGCGTGGCTATTTCGATAGACTCGCGCTGACTCCTTCCAACAGGCTCGCCTTTTTGCTCGGGTTGATGGTCGCAGACACTGTGATTATAGGAGGTCTCACGCTGTTGGTCCTTGTAATGGGATTTGCGCTGGGGGTAACCTTTGCGACGGGTGTGTTAGGAGTACTGGTATATATAGCTATCAATCTCCTGTGGGCAATGATATACAACGCAATACCGTACGCCATAGCTCTGAAAACGGGCAACCCGACGGTAGTCAATACCTCCTTTATACTATTTTTTCCTGTAGTGTTCCTGGCACCGCTATGGTTGCCGAGAGAAAACCTGACAGGTTGGCTAGCCTCAGTATCGGTATTTAACCCGGTGACCTACCTTCTTGAAGGGCAAAGGTCGCTCATAAATGGGTGGAACGGAGCTGAAATCGGGATATCGATAGCGGCAATAGCAGGTTTAGGCGCTGTAACCATTCCTCTGGCCTTGTGGGCTCTGGCAGTAAGGATTAGGCGAGCTTAAAGCAAGCCACTATGATTGCTGTATCACTCCTGAAGATAGAGATGTGAGCGGTATCCAAACCCCGGTAAGCTTTACGGATATCCTAATGTCAGCCGATCAGTCAAGGGACCACACTTCAAAATCACTGTATTCTATGTCTTTTCCTTCGGGCTCATCGCTATAAAACCATCCAGCAATGCTGATATCGCCCGCGTCTTGAGAATCTTCCAGGCTGAACGTGGAACGCAGTTCGTTGTCCACGTACAATGCGCCGAATCTACCCACGTATAGCAGTTCTACCATGTTGGTCTGCCCTCTGATAGTACTGATACTGCTGTCGCCTCCCGAATCTATCTCTACTTCGTCTTCCACCGAACCCGGTCGCCAGGTTATATTCCACTGCCCGCGCCACCTGGGTCTAGAGTAGTTATCGATAATAGCTGAGTAGAAGTTGCTGTCCCCACTGTTTCGGAATATAAACCCGTAGCTCCATTCGTTTGCGTTTGGGTTCTCAAACGTTGCTCTTACATAACCACTGGATATATGTAAATCGGTATAGTCTTGCGCTATAAAGCCTGCAACGTTGGTGAGAGTGCCTCTTGAGCTACTGTAAGAACTTTCAAGTTCCTGAACGTATAGGTCTTTAAACCTCGTAACTGCTCCTTGTCGTTCAAACCCCTCTGTGCAGCCTGTTCCAAGCCACACCGTCCCTCTTGCGTTATGGTCGCGCAAGTCTAAGTCGGTTACAAACTCTCTATTTACAAATACGTATCCCCTATTTTGTATCACTATCATACTGACACTATTCTCAGCACCGTTTCCTCGACGTAGAGCTCTAACTTCGCCTTGGGAGATAGTGTTGCTTTCACCTCTGTCACGTAATGTATGTGTGTATCTTCTATCGCTTCTAAAGGTTAATAAATGGAGTGTTCTGTCCCTTTGTTCTTCATCCCGAAACGCGAGGCAGAAATCCCAATCGGCAGTTGACGCTCCATAAGGGTTTACCACAGTAACAGACGTAAAAAAGTTGGATACGTCAGTGTCGGTGTTGGATGTTGTGATCAAGGCGCCGTTCGGATCGTGATGCAGTTCACCATTTTCAGGCCCAAATCTGTCATTGCTGTAAGACGATCTGAACCCCGGCGTGGGCATAGGCGCGGGTGTAGGCGTCGCAGCCGCAGCCGAAAACCGTCCTCGTTCCAAAGTCCGTAGGCTTTCTGAAATGGTTCGCTCGGCAACCGCGAAACTCAATCCTACGATTGGTCTCCCGCTTGCGTCGTATAAAGGCTCTTCGCGTTCACTGACTATACCTACTACTTCTCCTTGCAAGTTCAATAGGGGACCTCCGCTGTTGCCTGGGTTTGCCGGTACGTCGGTCGTAATTATGTATCTTCTATTGGTGCTCTGATATTGCTCCCTGGATGAAACCTTGCCTTCGTTAAAAGTTACAGATTCTGTCCCTGCTGGATAACCTAGTGCTATGACTCCTTCAGCCAGCCTGAGTGCCCCTGATCTTCCAAAAGGTAGAGAGCGGAATCGGGATGAGCAACAGATCCTGACCACCGCCAAGTCTTTGTTAATATCAGAGCCTACGACGTCGCCGCGGTAAGTTTTGTTCATAACCTCAACGTGAACGTTAGGGGTTCTATCGTTATCAACGACGTGCTGATTTGTCAGTACCCATGCCTCTTCTCCTACAGTTCTATAAATCCATCCGGAGCCTGTGCCGATATTAGCTATGACTTTTACCACTGAATCGCTTGCCTCTTCTACTAATTCGATCAAGGTAGAAGGCGATGGTTCTCCCCTATTGGGTGGAACGGGTGTATAAGTTGGAGTTGGTTGGGGTGTGCTTCTGGTTGATGGTGGTGTAGGGGTGGGCCTCGGTCTAGGTCTGGGTGTAGGGGTAGCATCAATAATAGAAACACTCAAGTTAGTTTGCCCGTACTCATTGCTCCCCCAGCATCTGATAGAACCGTTGGTGAGCACACCGCAAGAGTGGTGCCAACCCATGCCCAGGCCTACGGCGATCAAGTCAGATCTCGGGCTGGATAGACCACTTTGATCATTTCCCCAGCATTCAACCCTTCCGTTTTCTCGTAAACCGCAGATTCGGAACGGACCACTTCGCAACTCCACGAACCTACCGGATGGGTGTGATAATTGTCCCTCTTTGTTAGACCCCCAGCATTCAATCCTTCCGTCCAGCATCAAGCCGCACGAGTGCTCCGCACCAGCAGAGACGGCCAGCATCTTAGTATCTGGCGGAGAAGCCTGCTCAGCATAGTCCTGTCCCCAGCATTTTACTTGGGCTTCAGTGTTTATAGCGCAGGCATGAAGAGTTCCTGTAGTCAGGGCTGTATATTCGCCTGTAGGTGGAGATTCACCAAGGTGCGCTTCGTATCCCCAGCACTTTATCTCGCCGCGTGAAGTTATCCCGCATGAGTAATAATCGCCTAAAGATATACTGACGAACGTACCATCTTCTGGTCTGCTTTGTCCATTGCTGTTGCTTCCCCAGCATTCTACTGAACCATTCGTTCTTATAGCACATGCGTGGTGGGCTCCGGAAGAAATCGCCATAAAAACTCCAACAGGAGCCGACGTTATCCCGTGAAAACCTGGATCGCCAGAGCATTTGATCAGTCCGGAGTTACTGAGGACGCAAGTATGTCTGGCTCCTGCACCTATGCTGTTGAAATGGTCACTCGGTATAGGTGTAGGTGATGGTGTGGGCGTGGGTCTGGGCGTGGGCGTAGGTGGTGGGGTTGAAGTTGGACTAGGGGCCGGAACTGGTGTGGGGGAGGGCTCTATGATAGCTGGACTACATGTCCTTGAGACCCAAAGTATCCCTACAACCAAGGCTATTATTATGGAAGCTAGAATGACTATTCTAAGCATATTTTTAATTGGAGCCCTTATCACTCGATTTGTGAATACATCATATAGTTTACTGTTAGTGATTGAAGGTGAGACTCTTTGGTTAAATTTGCAGCTGATAGTGGGTTGAAGAGAATGGTATTTTGAATCTTACCAGAGACAACTGCTTCACAAGCTCACCAGTTGCAGCGCTCCATATCATAGAAACCACACCCTGCGTAAATCTCTTTGAGAGACACGTAAAATACCTTGCTCATAAATATGATATTGTAGGACTATTAGCGTGACTTACATTGAAGCGCCTGGCGGAAAGTAGGTCAATTACGGGTAAAATCCCTTGATTGGGACTTGAGCACCATGTCGAAATTGGAGTGAAGAGCAACAAGAACGACCCCTTGCAATGAGAGCTTGGATTTTGCATAATAAATATAGCGAGATTTGAAAGCAAGCGAGTGCCGAGTCTCTGTACTCTAGATACATCGTGCCATGAGTGTGATTTTGCACCCTTATTGCCTGGGGTCTTGTTTGACTATAAGAATGAAAGGAGCGGTTAGTGCGTCCATTCCAATACCTTGCACCTGAAACCGTAAATGAAGCGGTAGAAGCACTTAACAAACACGGAAATAGAGCTAAGCCCCTTGCAGGCGGAACTGATCTCTTGGTTCAAACACGCGGGGATAGATTTGATCTAGACGCCGTGGTCGATATGAAGAGAATACCCGAACTTATGAAGCTGGACGTTAGTTCTAAAGGCCTCACTTTTGGTGCAGCAGTCCCGTGCTATATGCTTTATGAGAACGAGAAAGTGTCTCAGCAATACCCGGGCGTCATAGATGCTGCGTCAATGATAGGTGGCATACAGATACAGTCCAGAGCGGGTCTGGTCGGTAATCTATGCAACTCTTCTCCATCCGCCGACGGAATATGTCCGCTCATCGTTTATAAAGCGCAAGTGAATATAGCGGGATCATCAGGCAGAAGGCAAATCCCCGCGGCCGAGTTCTGCACTGGCCCGGGAACGAACGTCTTGCAACGCGGGGAGATGGTGGTTTCGATAGAGATACCTGCCCCTGCCCCTCGTTCAGGTGCCGCGTACGAACGTTTCATCCCCCGTAACGAGATGGATATAGCCGTTGCCGGGGTCGCTGCTTCTGTAACTATAAGCAACGATGGGCAAAGTTTCCAAGACGTACTTATAGCCCTTGCTGCGGTAGGTCCAGTTCCTATAGTTGTATCCCAGGCCGCTGACTTTCTTATTGGCAAGGAGATAACCGACGGAAACATCAGGCAGGCCGCTGCCATCGCTAAGGAGGCCGCACGTCCTATAGACGATATGCGTGGTACAAAGAATCAGCGTGTGTCACTTGTTGAGGTGTTGACACGGCGGATGCTATCTAAAGCGGTCGAAAGAGCTCGCTCAAATTGAAAACCAATCGTAGACGAAAAGGACAAACTTGAATGACATATGAATTGCCGGAAAAGAAACACGTCAGAACCACAATTAACGGTGACTCCTATGAGTTTCTGGTCCCTCCTTATATGAGCCTGTTAGATACGTTGCGGGAAATAGTGGGACTTACGGGAACTAAAGAAGGTTGCCTTGACGGTAACTGCGGAGCGTGTACCGTGAACCTTAACGGCCGGATAGTGGACTCATGTCTTGTGCTGGGCGTTGAGATAGATGGTGGAACGGTCGAGACGGTTGAAGGTATGGCAAGTGCCGAAGGGCTACATCCGTTACAGCAGACGTTCCTAGAAGAAGCGGCATTGCAGTGCGGGATATGCACTCCAGGATTCCTGGTAGCGGCTAAAGACCTGCTGGAACGAGAACCGAACCCTACTGAACATAGGATAAGGCATTGGCTTGCTGGCAACCTCTGTCGGTGCACGGGTTACGACAAAATAGTGACAGCCGTGAAGAAAGCATCAGAAACTTCCAACGTTTAAACGTTTAACAGTCCTCGCAAGGCGGATAATATCAACTCTGACTCTTCACTATACAAGGAGACAAGACAATGTCTGTAGTATTCGAACACAAAAACAAAGACTACAAGGTAGTAGGAACACGTCCGATAAGGCATGATGGGGTAGACAAGGTTACAGGGAGAGCGGTATATGGCGCAGATATCAAACTGCCTGGCATGTTGTGGGGTGCAGTTCTTAGAAGTCCCCACGCGCATGCAAAAATAAAGAAGGTAGACGTATCAGATGCCGAAAAGATACCCGGTGTCCACGCTGTAATGACTGCTGCCGACCTTCCCCAAGTGGCGTCGGAAGTTATAGATCTAGGAGAAGGAGCCGCAAATCTTAAGTGGGAATCTGAAAACGTCATGGCTTCAGAAGGTGGTAAGGCACTTTACAAGGGACATGCTATAGCAGCAGTGGCAGCCTCCGACAGATACCTGGCTGAAGAGGCACTCAAGGCCATAAAGGTTGAGTACGAGCCTCTGCCTTCAGTAACAAACGTCAAAGATGCAACCGCTGAAGGCGCCCCCATACTTATTGAAGAGCTGGTAGGCGATGATAACGGCACTGAATTGAAAAACACCAATATCGCTAAGCGTTTCACTCACGAATTTGGAAACCTTGAGCAAGGGTTCAAGGAGGCCGATCATGTGGTTGAGTGCGAATACTCTTTGCAGATGGTTCATCAAGGATATATAGAACCACATAACGGTACCGCCATATGGGATGAGGAAGGGCACCTTCGAGTATGGTCTTCTACTCAGGGCGCCTTCCCGCTTCGGAGCCAGCTGGCCGGCGTCCTAAAGATGGACGTGTCTCGTATCAGGGTAACTCCTCTTGAGATAGGCGGAGGTTTTGGCGGCAAGATACCGATATATCTGGAGCCTGTAGCAGCTGTCTTGTCCAGGAAGAGTGGCCATCGCCCTGTTAAGCTGGTGATGAGACGCGAGAATGTCTTCCAGAGCAGTGGCCCGGCTCCAGGCGGGCGCGTAAAAATTAAGCTCGGAGCTACGAAAGGTGGGCGTCTGACAGCGGCGAAAGCCGATATTCAGCTAGAAGCGGGTGCTTACCCCGGCTCCGCCGTAGCGGCTGCAGCTATGTGTATTTTCTCTCCCTACAATATCCTGAATACCAGGATAGACGGCTGGGATATAGTGGTGAATAAACCAAAGTCGGCCGCGTACAGGGCACCTGGTTCTCCTCAGGCTGCTTTCGCTATGGAAACAGCTGTTGACCAGCTGTGTGAAGAGACGGGTTGGGATCCCCTTGAATTCCGTGTAAGTAACGCCTCAAAGGAAGGTACGCGCAGAGGCGACGGCGTTGTATTCCCCCGAATAGGCAACCTTGAAGTCCTGAACGGAGCAAAGAACTCCCCTCATTGGCAGTCACCTAAAGGAGAACCCGCATCAGGACGCAAACGGGGACGAGGTATAGCAAGTGGCTATTGGTTTAATGTAGGGCTGAAGTCATCCGTGATAATTTCTGTAGACAAAGACGGTACAGTCAAGCTGATTGAAGGTTCCACCGATATAGGCGGTACCAGGGCGTCTATATCTATGCAGGCAGCTGAGGTGCTTGGTATACCAGCAGAAGACGTCCGACCTACTGTAGTGGATACAGATTCAGTAGGCTATACGGACGTAACCGGAGGCTCGCGAGTAACTTACGCTACTGGATACGCTGCTTATAACGCCGCCCAGAAAGTGGTAGAAGAAATGAAGAGACGTGTAGCGAAGATTTGGGAGATAAAAGAAGACGAGGTGAGCTTTAGCGACGGAACGTTTAAGAACACGGCGGAGCCGGAAGTGCAGATGGATTTCAAAGAGCTGGCGTCAAAGCTGGATGATACAGGAGGGCCTGTTTCGTCCGTTGGCAACGTGGACCTTGAAAATGCAGGTGGAGCTTTTGGTACTCATATCGTGGATCTCGATATAGACCCCGATACGGGAAAGACCGACGTGGTGCGCTATACCGTGGTCCAAGATGCTGGAACGGCGATACATCCGGCGTACGTTGAAGGCCAAATGCAGGGAGGTGCTGCGCAAGGTATAGGCTGGGCACTAAATGAAGAGTACTTCATGACCGAAAACGGAGCTATGGCAAACGCCTCTTTTCTTGACTACCGTATGCCGACCTCATTGGATCTCCCGGCAATAGAAACTGTCATCGTGGAGGTACCTAACCCAGGGCATCCGTTCGGAGTTCGAGGGGTTGGGGAGGTGCCTATATGTCCTCCAGTCCCTGCCGTGGCAAACGCTATTCACGACGCGCTGGGTATAAGGTTGTACGAGACTCCTATGAACCCTGGGAAGATTCTGAAGGCGTTGTCCTCTTAAAAATTAGTACCACGTCTAAAAATTAAAACTTAAGAGCTGGAGACAAGGTAATCTAGAGGGATGGATATAGGAACGGATACTCGAAACGGTCTACAGTCTTCTAATAGCGGCTACAAGATCGTAGGTACAAGACCGGTAAGACACGATGGCGTTGATAAGGTGACCGGCCGCGCCGTGTATGGAGCGGACGTGAAGTTGCCTGGTCTTATTTGGGCAGATGCCCTGCGTAGCCCTTATGCTCATGCGCGCATACTGTCAATAGATACAAGCGAAGCGGAGAGCATGCCAGGCGTCTTCGCCGTCTGTACCGCTAAAGATTTACCGGCTCTTCAGACGGATAACCCCGTCCCTAATCATGAGACCAGCGATTTTCGCTTGAGGGCCATGACAATAATGGCAAAGGACAAGGCCATGTACAAGGGCCACATGGTGGCGGCTGTAGCGGCGATAGACCGCAATACTGCCAGTATAGCCTGTAATCGAATAAAGGTTGAGTACGAACCCCTCCCACCGGTATTGACGGTCAAGGAAGCGATCAGTTCTGACGTCTCCATCCTCCACGAAAATATGATTGGAGACGACCTGGGCGAAAGGGTTGCACGCGTGAACGTCGCAACCCACTTTCGGCATGCCTTGGGTGACGTAAAAGAAGGTTTCACGGAATGTGATACGGTGGTTGAACGGGAATTCTCTCTGAAAACCGTTCATCAAGGATATATAGAACCTCACAATGCTACTGCTTCTTGGGATGAAGAGGGCAACCTTGTTTTGTGGTCTAGCACTCAAGGTATGTTCGGGGTCAGATCTCAAACCGCCGGCATCCTTCATATGGATGAGTCGCGTGTGAAGGTCAACCCTGTTGAGATAGGAGGTGGATTCGGAGGTAAGACTGTCGTCTATCTGCCTCCTATAGCGGCTGTGCTTTCCAGAAAGTCTGGTCGTCCAGTCAAAATGGTCATGGACAGATCTTCGGTATTTCAAGCGACCGGTCCCGCTCCCGGTGGAGTAGTGAAGATAAGGATAGGTGTGGATTCTGGAGGTAAGATAAAGGCCGCGGAGGCTGATATATGGCTAGAAGCGGGTGCATTTCCAGGCTCATCGGTGCCAGCTGCTGCGGTCTGTGTGTTGGCTGCATACGATATTCCGAACGTTCGCATAGACGGATACGACGTACTAGTAAACAAACCCAAGTCAGCGGCTTACAGAGCGCCCGGGTCACCACAGGCTGCCTTTGCTGTGGAGCAAGTCATAGACGAAATATGTGAGAAGACCGGTAGAGATAAGTTGCAGTTTCGCCTGGATAATGCTGCAAAAGAGGGGACTCGTAGAGGCGACGGGATCTTGTTTAAAAAAATAGGACTTGAGGAAACCTTGCAAGCCGCTATGAACTCGGATCATTGGATGACTCCGTTGGAGAAATCCTCAAACGGGAAGTTGCGTGGTAGGGGTGTTGCTACCGGCTTTTGGCGCAATGGAGGGAATAAATCCTCCTCTACCCTGTTTCTTAACTCCGACGGCGTCGTCTTCCTCAACGAAGGTTCGCAGGATATCGGAGGCACACGGGCCTCTATCGCCATGCAGGTCGCGGAGAGACTAGGGTTAAAGGCCGAAGACGTGCACCCTTATATTCCGGATACCGAAAGCATAGGCTTCACGGCGACGACGGGAGGCTCCAGAGTAACCTACGCTACGGGTCTTGCAGCTTGGCTCGCCGCGGGGAATCTGATAGACGAGTTGAAGATTCGCGCCGCTCGCCTATGGCGCATAAATAAAGGGGACGTGGAGTTCGATTCGGGGACTTTCTTCTCAAAGTCCGATCCAGAATTGAAGATATCCCTTCAAGATATGGCACGCAGAACTGACGAAACCGGTGGCCCCGTTCAAGCGTCAGGATCCGTGAATTTGACGGACGCGGGAAGCGCGTTCGGTGTACACATTTGCGACTTAGAGATAGATCCAGAGACGGGCAAAACAGACGTCATCCGTTATACTGCTCTTCAAGATGTCGGAACGGCTATACATCCTTCGTACGTGGAAAACCAGATGCAAGGAGGTGTTGCCCAGGGCATAGGCTGGACGCTGAACGAAGAGTATCATATGAACAAAGACGGCGGTATGAACAATCACTCATATTTGGACTATCGTATGCCTACGGCTTTGGATTTGCCTCGCATAGAGACCGTGATAGTGGAGATACCTAACCCACTTCATCCATACGGAGTAAGAGGCGTTGGAGAGGTACCCATTGTCCCTCCCCTTGGAGCGGTCGCCAATGCTGTAAAGGACGCCACGGGTGTACGATTCTTCCAAACTCCGATATCTCCAGGCACTATACTGGCGGCCCTGGAGGCTTCGTCCGGAGCAGAAATTTCCGTCTGATAGAGAGATTCTGTAAGATTGCAGTGGCAAAAGTCTTTATACCTTACGCACTAAGAAAGTTCACTCAGGGAGTATCTGAGGTAACCGTTCCCGGAGAGACTCTGGGGCAAGTGATAGATAATCTTGAAGCATCGTACTCCGGTATAAAGAATGAGATTGTGCAGGACGGGAGGATTAAGCCAGGACTGTCGGCAGTGTGCGGTTACGCTCCTACAAGACAAGGACTTATGCAGCCCTTGACGGAAGATGAAGAGGTCCACTTTGTGCCCGCCATATCTGGCGGTAGTGGGTGACAGCAGTATGGCGGAAACATATAAAAAGACTGCTCCTGTATCTGTTAAGACGCTAGATCTACTGAAAAAAGGTGTTGATTCCCTGTTGAACGATCTAGGCGATTTCCTTGACGCAGACAGTATATGGCGCACACCCGAACGGGTAGCTCAAATGTATCTTGAACTACTCAACGGTTACAATATGACTCTAGACTCCGTAATCAACGGCGCTCTTTTCAACGTGGAGTACGATGAGATGGTTGTAGTAAGAGACATTCGGTTTTACAGTATGTGTGAACATCACCTTTTGCCTTTTCATGGAGCGGTTCACGTAGGTTACCTGCCCAACGGAAAGATTATCGGACTGTCCAAATTGCCAAGGATCGTCCAAATGTACGCTCAGCGTCTCCAGGTCCAAGAAAAGTTGACGGTGCAGATTTCGGAAGCCATAGAAGAAGTGTTAGGAGCACGGGGTGTCGGAGTAGTCGTACAAGCGTACCACTTGTGTACGGCTGCTAGAGGTATAGAGAAGCCCACCGTGCATATGCACACTAGCGCGATGCGTGGCACATTCCGCAATTCCCCGGCTACGCGACAAGAGTTTATGCGGCATATAGCCGTGGGCGCGAATTTGTAACGATGGAAGTCAAGGGAGCGGTTGCGCTTGTAACCGGTGGAGCTCGGAGAGTAGGTCGTGCGATAACTTTAGCGCTCTGCGAACGTGGAGCAAACGTGGCGGTTCATTACCGTACGTCTGCTGAAGACGCTGAGGAAACTGTAGCTTCCGTTGAATATTTGGAAGGCAAGGCACAACCGTTCCAAGCAAACTTAGAGAAATGGGAAGAAACTGCCCAACTAGTGACTAAGATTAAAGATCAATTCGGCGGCGTGAATATTATAGTGAATAACGCGTCAACATACGAACGCGGTATGTTCGATCAAGCAGACGTTGAACAGTGGCATAAACATATGAACGTCAACGTTCTCGCCCCCTTTGTCCTTGCCAAAGCTATGTGGGAGAATTTGCCGGACTCAGCGCACGGCAAGATAGTAAATATCGGCGATTGGCGGCAATATCGGGCGCGCCGGTTTTGTTATGGAGTCAGCAAAGCTGCTCTGTCAGGGCTTACCCGTTCATTGGCGATAGCCTTGGCTCCCCGTGTGCAGGTCAATGAACTAGCACTGGGTAACATATTACCATCGGTGGACGCTGCTCCCGGAGGTGGGATCCCGAATAATCTCGGGCCGTCCGGGCGCATGGGAACCCTGAACGAGTTAACACAGGCGATGCTGTCCCTGATAGAAAACGACTTCATAACGGGAGAGACTATACGCCTTGATGGTGGAGACCACGTAAAGGCACAAGCGGATGACTGATAACGGCGTCTCGGGCAAAACTGCTCTGATTATCGGCGCTAGCGGTGGACTTGGGAGGACGGTTGCCAGCGTATTTGAAAAGAGCGGAGCAAAAACTATTACGGGCAACATGCCGCAAGGTGAAATGTGGTTTGATGCTGCAAAAGAGGAAGTGGCTCGCGGTGTTCTGGACAATGTTGAAAAGATAGACGATATAGACTTTCTTCTTCACCTGGCCGGCGGTTATGAACCTCAGCCTTTCATTTCTATCTCTGAAGAAGCTCCCTTCAACAGAATGATGAGGATAAATTTCACTACGGCGCAGGTTATGATGCGCCTTGTCCTGCCGGGCATGCTTAAGCGAAAGCGAGGTCGGGTGATACTTATGGGAGCGCGCCAAGGGTTGCACGGAATGCCTGGCAATGCCGCTTACGGAGCAAGCAAAGCTGCCCTCATAAACCTTGCTCAGACCGCCGCGGCGGAGACACATGGGACCGGAGTTACGGTCAACGTGATAGCCCCTACGATCATAGACACACCTCTGAATCGAGAAGCGATGCCACGTGAAGACTTTTCAAAGTGGGTTGCTCCTGAAGATATAGTGGAGCTGATGATATTCCTCTGTAGCGAGTCCGGACGGGCAATCAATGGCGCAATCATCCCCGTTGGAGGACCTTGATGGGGTCAGACGTCCTCGACAGGATCCGAATAGTTAACCTTGATATCTCATGCATTATAGGTATAAGTGAATGGGAACACGATGCGCCTCAGACGATTCTCGCCAACCTTACACTTTACGCGGACCTTAGACCTGCCGCGCAGGCGGACGACTTATCACTCACGGTGGATTACAGAACCGTTGTCCAAGGGATAAGGCGAGAAGTTATCCGTTTGAAGTTTGGCCTGCTTGAAGCCTTGGCGGAACATGTTGCTGACCATTGCCTTCAGTACGCCCCTGTGCAGAGAGTTGACGTAAGCCTCCGCAAGCCGGCCGCCCTCAGACACGCCGAAGCGGCATGCGCCGAGATAACTCGCGTGAAGCCTCCTTCTCCATCAACGTAACGCCAGTATAATGAACGTAAAATTAGACTATGGGGACAAGGGTATATGGGTAAACCTCCCTGATGAAGCGACAAGCGTCATTGAGCCCTCACCTATGGAATCGATACAAGACGAAACAGGAGCAGTCAGGCGCGCTCTGTTGTCTCCATACGGCGGCGTCCGTCTTCGTTCAATAGCCAGGAAGGGAACCACCGCCGGTATATCGGTGTGTGACGTTACACGTGCTCAGCCGAGAAGACCTGTATTGCACGCTTTACTTGAAGAGCTTTCCGAGCTGCGGACGGAAGACGTAACTATATTCATAGCGACCGGCACGCATGAGGGTAACAGTCCTGGACAGATAGAAGAGATGCTGGGCAAAGAGATAGCAGGCTCTTTTCGAGTGATAGTTCACGATGCAAGGGATGACTCTTCTCTGTTGCGGTTGCCTGACGTGAACAGTGTGTCACCCGTTCTCATTAACCGAGAATGGATGGAATGCGATTTGAGGATAACCACCGGCTTTGTGGAACCTCACTTCTTCGCGGGGTTCAGTGGAGGTCCTAAGATGGCGGCACCCGGACTCGCGGGGCTTGAGACTGTTCTAGAGCTTCACAATGCTTGGCGTATAGGGCATCCTCAAGCCACCTGGGGTGTAACAGAGGGCAACCCTATACACGACGATATAAGGGCAATAGCTGAGTCAGTCGGCGTTCACTTTGCAGTAGACGTAACTATCAATAGAGAAAAGCGTATAACGAAGGTGTTTGCGGGTGAACTCGCTATAGAGCATTCAGTCGCGTGCAAAACGGCATATAAGACGGCGATGCAATCCGTAGATGCTCCTTGTGATGTCGTCTTAACCTCAAATTCCGGCTATCCGCTTGATCAGAACCTTTATCAAACCGTCAAAGGTATGTCTGCTGCTGCCAGGATAGTCAAAGACGGAGGAGTCATAATCTGCGCTTCGGAATGTAAGAACGGTGTACCTTCACCGAGCTTTTACGAATCCTTCTTGAAACAGGCCAGCTCCCCGCAAGATATACTGGATAAGATAAACCAGTCAGACCGTACAGTCCCGGATCAATGGGAAGCGCAGATACAGGCGATGATACAACTCAAGGCGGAAGTAAAACTCAAATCTGAAGGCCTTTCCAACAAGCAGATACGCGATGCCCATCTTACCCCCGTGGATGACCTCAATGAAGCCGTGAAATCTGCTGGAAAGAATGCCACCATCTGCGTCTTGCCACAAGGACCGCAAACCATCCCCTATATTGCAGGATAACCTGGCATTATGACCTCTGACCTTTCACACCAAAATAGCCTCTCCCTCCTACTCAAAGAGATGAGACGGCAAATAGATATAGGACTCTCCGCAGCTGTATCCGTATGTGCTTACCGTGACGGACAACTATTGTTTGAAGAGCATGGAGGCACGGCACGGCAAGACTCGCTCTTTCGGGTTCTCTCGTGTGCTAAACCTCTCGCGGCTGCAGTGCTGTGGCGTTTTCGCGACATGAAGCGCCTAAACTGGGACGACTCTTTATCAAAATACTGGCCTGAATTTGCTAAAGGCCGTCCTGAGAAGCAAAAAGTAACCATAGCTCACGTCTTGACGCATCAATCCGGCTTGCCGTCAAATCCAGGTGTCCCGGAGGATGAATACGGAGACTGGCGCAAAGTTGTACGATTTCTGGAAGACGCTCCACTGGAATACACGGCGGGTGAGCTGTTTGAATACCACTCACTCACTTTTGGGTGGCTCGTTGGAGAGCTGGCGTCCAGGATAGGGGACGCCCCGTTCCCTGATTTGTTCAGGAAGCATGTAACCGAGCCTCTAGGCCTTGAAAACACCTCCTTTACCGTACCATCCTCCCAATGGTCAAGGGTGTTACCGTTTCAGGAGCACCCCTCCTTTGAGATGGCGGGCTTGGCGACCACCTTTGACGAGGTGCTAAAGAAAGAAGCTCTGATGCCGGGAGCAAGTGGGATATCGACAGCCCGCGACCTGGCACGGTTCTACAGTGCTCTCCTCAATAGCGCCCGTCCACCATTCAGAGGATGGCTCTCGCCTGAGGTCGTCCGCGAAGTTTCAGCCCGCCGTTTCAATATACCCACTAGAGAAAACGAAATCACCTCCCGCTCTTTGGGTATGGCATTCCAACCATACACTCAAGGGACTTACGCAACACCCGACGAACAGAACGGTTATTTTGGACATGGCGGGGCAGGGTCCTCCGTGGCATGGGCAGACCCGGATTCTAATCTGACCGTCGCAATACTGAACACAGGATTACAGGAATCCCAGCTGAATCAGCACAGACTTTACAGACTGTCAGACGCTGCCCAAAAAGCTGCTCTTGCCTGTTAGATTTTGTGCAAACTTTTTACAAAATAGAAAGCAAAGAGAAAAAAAGAATTTTAGAACCAAGTGAAAGAATTGCAGAAATTGCTAAATAATCAAAGCAGTCTTAAATACTGGAAATATGTATATGAAAATACTATTGCCTTCTGAAGCTATAAACTAATTGTTAGACCTTAAAGTAAAACCGCCTCCACAATAGGAAACGTCTATGTCAACACCTCTCTTTGCTATAACTATAGCCGGTGGCAGAGGTGAGCGCTTGAAACCGCTCACAGATAGTCTGCCTAAGCCAATGGTTCCTATAAACGGCCGCCCGCTCATTCACCACCAGATTGAACGACTTCTGAAGAACGGCGTAACGGATGTAATTTTTCTTTGTGGGTACAAGGGCGAAACTATACGTGGTTACTTCGGTGACGGTTCCCGGTTTGGTTTCAACGCTCACTATTCGTTTGAGGATTCACCTCTGGGCAGAGGCGGCGCCGTGAAGAAGGGCATGTCTCTGCTGCCTGAAGGTGCAGACGTGTTTGTGGTTTGCAACGGGGACAACATACCTATGCAGTCTATCAGCAGTCTTATAAACCGGCATAAGGAGCGGAACGTTACGGCAACGGTTATGTTAGTGCCCTATCCGAGCGCGTACGGCGTGGTGGAAACCGACGAAGCCGACGTGGTGCTGAGCTTTGCGGAAAAGGCGCGCCTGCCTTATTGGATAAACGCCGGGGTGTATATCTTCTCCCGTTCAATAGAGAATCTTCTGCCGGACAAAGGCGACCACGAGACGGAAACCTTCCCCTTGCTTGCCAGACAACGGCAACTCGGCGCCTATAAATCGGAAGCTTTGTGGCTTACTGTAGACAGCCCCAAGGACCTCCGCGAGGTTGAGGAGACCTTGCAAAAGGCGGGTTGACACAATGGCTCAAGAGCACCCTTAGGGTCTTCTTATTGAGTTAATTGGTCGTTTGGTGAGAGGTGACGCAGGTCTTTACGTTTTGACTGTTTAATCTACGGTTGAGCTTGTAACTGGATATAGTCCTGAGACTTTTATGAGCAAGCAGGGTTAATCAAGAGTCCAGGTTCTTCTGGGTATACACTTTCAGGAAGTCGTGGCGTGAAATCATGCCTACCGGGCGCTTTTTGTCTATTACGGGCAGGTGGTGCACTTCGTTGACCATCATGGTATCTGCGACCTTATCGATGGGTTGTGTGGGATGTGTAGTTGGGACGTCGCCTTTTGCGAACTCGCTGACGGGACGAGATGACAACTGCTTCATCACTTCCATCAACTCTCCAAGTGAGCCTATGTGACCTGCCAGAACTTTAAATATCTCCCCACGATTGAACGGGATGTGTCCTTTTTGAGGGAGCATGAGCCTTTCGGTGATCAGACCCTTGTACACGCCGGACTCGTCTACGACTATAAGAGAACCTACCTGCTTTTCCAGCATGGAACGGGCCACGTCTGCAAGTGACGCTTCTTCGTTGATAATGAATGGAGGAGAGGTCATGACGTCTTGCGCCATAAGCCCAGGTGAAGTACTCATCGAAACAGGACGTCAAACTCCTCCCAGGGATTAGACGGGTTATTTTGACTTCTGGCGTAGATGCCGTCTATGTTATTGGATCGGTCTGTATTTATTATTAGCATTACGTGCCTCAGATAAAGAGATTATATCTGTAATGTTAGGAGACATGTACGCCTATGCTCAGGACCAGCTCAATTATCTTTCGGACTTGACTCCTATTTCGTCCAGTCTGCGCAGGTATTCTTCTACGGAGCCCACGTCTTCAAGAGCTTTTACGGCGCCTCGTATGGAACCTGTCTTCTCTCGCACCGACCAAATCTCCCTTGGCACGGGACTGACTGATCCTCCGGAGAAAGGGTAGTTACCCACAAATGCAAAGTATGCCTGATTTATCTTGCGTATAGCTATGCCATGCGTTTCAAGGAGCAGTAGCCGCCTCTCCTCCATGTAGGATTCCGCCTCCGCCACTTTTCCCTGGTCCAGTAGAACCTCCGCTTCGGTGCGGGTTTCCCGCATGAAGTCTATAAAGCGGAACTCGTTTTCATTTTCGAGAGCCGCCGAATCGGCCACAGGCTCGACGGGTGGCTCTAATGTGTTTATCGACTCTCCAGAAATACGGTTGTAGGTCGTCCTTCCCAGCTCAATACCGAAGAACTGGGCCAGGGTTTCGTTTATCTCCACCATCTGGGGGCTGGAGAAGTAAGCCCACCCCAAGGGTCTGAATATGAGGTAAGCATGCAGCCATTCGTGCGCCGCCGTCTCCAGCATCACCCTTAAATCTGATCGATTAATCACTTGAGTCGGATAGGTGGCTACTCCTCCTACGTCCAGCACCACTCCCGACAGATCCCACTCCTCTTCAAGCGTCTTTTCTGCGTCTTCAGCCTCTTTCAAGGTTATATCTGGGCTGACAAGCAATGACTCCTTGAGTGAAATGGAGGTTCTTTCCGAAACGGCTATCGCCCTAACGCCGTTGACAAGGGCTATATCGACAGGAGGCCATAAGAGGTCGCCCGTCCCTCCAAAACCGGCCTCATGCAAGACGGCACTCAACTCCGATTCCAGATACTCTTCCGTCAATTTCTGATACTGTCGTTGTAGTCTATCAATCTCTGCTATCTGCTCATCGAGCTGATCTGCCCTTGTTTTATCTCCGCTCGTAGCGGCTCTCCTAAGGCTGAGACGTAGACTGTTCGCCTCGTCTGTAAGTTCAAGATATCGGTTCAGAGATTCCCGACGTTTATCGTCGCTTCCGTCCGTGTAAGGGAGTCTCAGATACAGGTAATATAACCACTTTGAGAAAAAATTGTTGATCTCCCATTCTGATATTGAGAAACTGTTTTGTGCAATGGCGAACTGGGCGGGGGTTTTAGTAGTGGTTCCACCGGGTATGAGTAGTACAGTTATAATCAAACCTGCAGTTGCGCCCAACTTCGCGGCACGCCAAAACCATAAAGACAGCTTACGCCGGCAACGTCTGGAGCTCAAGAATCCGTAACGCGCATACGTTTGTACTGCTTATTATTATTAAGGAGCTTACTTGGATATAGTTGAATTTGGGGCATGTTTTCTAGCCTGCAACTTCTCACCAGACTTAAAATGGCGCACGGCATACCGTTTTTTGGCAACATTGTGAGAAATACGGGATAATCTGCCAGCGCTGGTTGTCTATCTTTGATTATGCCAAAACTGCCCTTGCATAAAACTGAATTCTAAACCTGAATGTACTCTCCAAAAACACCCCTGCCACCCTCACCTGAACCGCCAGGGAAGAATTTTTCCTTTGACGTCCTTCGGCGGAGGGCGTTTTCCTGGCCGACCTTGGCCGGGGTAGTGATTGGCGCGGCCATCATAGCTTTTGCTTTGTGGAGGCTTTTCGACTTTGAGTGGGATGAGCTTATACAGAGTTTCCAGAATATCAATCCCGTGTCTTATATACTGGCCGGTCTGTTCTATTATAGTAGCTTTGCCGTGAGAGGCCTGCGCTGGAGACTGATAGCCGCCAACGCGGATATAAAAGCAAAGAAGGAGTTGCCTGGCATATTCACTATGGCCATTATGATACTTTCTGGCTGGTTTCTGAACGCCGTAGCTTTCTTCAGGGCGGGAGATGCTTACCGCGGATGGATACTGGCTCGAGAAGCCAGGGCTCAGGCGGCACCCTCACTGGGTAGCGTAGCGGCAGAAAGAGCACAGGACATACTGGCGGTGCTGTTTCTTGTCCTGGCTTCTGCTCTGTGGCTAACCTTCAGCGGTTCAGGGGTGGAAGTACCTCGCGTAGTCGTTCTTGGTGCGTTCATACTGACGGGTCTTCTTGCGTTGGGGATATCTGCTATCTGGATATTCGGGGAGAAGCTACCCCTTCCACTCCCTAAGGTGATACTGAATCGCTACCTGGATTTCCGAGTCGCCACCTTGAAGGGTGTATCTGGTCGTAGCACGCTTCCCCAGATGTTACTCGGACTGCTGGGATGGATAATGGAAGCGTTGAGGTTCTACTTCGTCTCGGACGCCATCGGGTTAGGCGTGGGGCTTGCCCTTGCCCTGATGGCGGCTCTTGCCGTAGCTATGCTGACTACTATACCTACGCCTGGCGGTTTTGGGTTCGTAGAGACTGGCCTGACGGGGCTTCTGATACTGCTGAATTTCAGTGATTCGGACGCCATAGCGTTGACTGCTGCCGATAGACTTGTGAGCTGGGTCAGCGTTATAATTTTTGGTGGTACCGCCTTCTTTGTGTGGCATTTTGTGCGTTACCGCAGACGACAGAGAAAGAAGGAAGAGAAGCGTGATATTATAGGGAACGGTGATCAGGGGCTGTAGCTCATCCGGGAGAGCGCTTCAATGGCATTGAAGAGGTAGGGGGTTCGAGTCCCCCCAGCTCCACCAATTCTCCAGTTGTGTACGGAGTATGTTTTCCAGTTGAACGTTGTCGTAACGCCTGCCACGCTCCTCAAGGGCATGGTCGGGAGTCAGATACTCATAGCCCAGATTGATCAACTGCATCAATGCAGGGATTTGGGAGAGGTATTTTTCGTTGAATGGAAATTTAGGTATTAACTCACCCAATATTCTACAGGCGTGGCCAGAAACCACTCAAGGGAGACTCAGCCTGTGCCGATTTGAAGTTTTAATGAGCAATAAAAGCTTTCAATGCTGCATCAGCCTTTCCGTAAGACACCCATAGTTCGGGAACCACACGACAGAGGCATTGTAAACGGGAGTTTAGTAGATATCCGTCATCTTTCTTCAAATCACTAAACGCGAGCTCCGTTAGCCAATCGCCAACAAACTCTCTCCAATCATTCAAATTCGTTCGGCTTGCAGCAGCTGTAAGACAAATATCTATAATCTCACCAACTGATGGAGCATAAGAATCATAACGTCTATAATTGCGTACGAGGATCCGCAATTCATCAGCAAGCATGCCACTTCTGGAAGCGGCAGCAACCTTAGCCAATCCATTCAATATGGCAACAAGTTGCGGTCTATCTTCCACATCTGCGAGTCGATATTTTGCCCGCCTCAGAATTTTTACTGCTGACTCTACTTGTTCTGTTTTAGTACGAAAAAATGGAGCAAAATTGATAAGACCAATAAACGAAGATGGTCCTACTGCTTCAGAATTGAGTTGCTTCTCAGTTACCTCAGATAAGTGGGCAGGCAAAATCCTCAAGCTATCCTCGCCTCCCTCTAAAGGTCCTGGAAGGTATTGCCAAGAAGGAGATTCACAAAACGATAGGAGGCTATTGGATTCGTTGCCAAGAACAAGGCTACGCAGCCTACTGCTGGTAATATGCTGCTCATATTTTATAGTCGCACTCATAATTCGGCCAAGAAAATTTGCTTTCATCCGCGGTGGTGCCACTAATTCAGGATCCCAGAGCGGCTCTATGCGCATATCCGCGAGTGATTGCATGTAATATTGCTCTCCGCGGTTCTTGAACGCCCATTTAAAAAAAGAGTCAATATCAATACCTGAGTTCAGAAATTGACGAATAATTAATGTTGCGTGTGATAAAGATGCTAACCTCCTATAGAAAGGTGGTTCCTTCTGAAACATTCGAAGTCTGGATAATTCTCCATCTACCAAAACAAACAAAGCTGAAATAAGCTTAAATCCACTTCCCTGTTCATCTACGTCGTCATCTCTAATCTGTTCAATAAGACGAATAATAATCGGTTCAATTTCTGGCTTTTCTGACAAAATCCGTAATCCGACTTCAATCGCACCTAATTGAGAAATTCTGTCTCCGTGTTTTTCAAGAAATTCAAAAGCCCTGAGAACATCCTCACCGTTTAGATTTTCAGCATTGATTTCTTCTGTCAGTGCAGAATGGGATGACAGAAACAGACTATACAAGAACCCTTCATATGGTTTCCATAAAGACAAATCCTTAAAAAGTTGCTTGCCCCTGTCAACGGCATAATCCTGAATAGATGTGCTTCCATCATAAACGCCTACCAGTCTCTCAAAATATTTCCGAGAAGTTGGAACAAGTGAACTTGTCTTGATTTGTCTATTTTTTATTCGATTTTGTATGAATCGTGAAAGATTAACTGGTATATTATCATAGTCATTATAAAATTCTTCAACCTCATTATCCTTAAGAGCACGCTGTAAAAAGATGTCATACCATGCCTCATGTGCAGTAGTAGGAAAATTATCGTAAGAAACAGTCTGATCAAATAAATGCATGCGATCAGCACTGTTGGGCGATAGTACTGTGAAATCAACCAGTCTGATGCGTTGCTCATCACAGGAAATAACGATTGCTGGCAACTTTCCTTCTTCCCTTTTACTATTCAGTCTCCAATTTCGTCCATCTGTATCAGCTAATTCTACATCAGATGCACCTGAAAGAACTTCCCGGATAGCATCAAAAAGTATGGAACGCTGAATTGAAATGCCTGAATCACCGATAGGTATAACAGTTTTTGCTACAAAGCCATACTCCTCACAAAACGATGACTCTTTAATCAAAGTATGGCGTATCAGTGGAGGCAAATTAACTAATACAGCGTTTGCTAATATGGGTCTGAGGATAGAACTATTAGCCATATTTACTTCTCCTCATTTGAGTCTGGATTAGCGAATTTTGAAATCTGGTTTTTCTTTTGCTTAATAATCCAAGTATATAGATCGGAATATTGCTCTTTAATAGGTTCCGAAATCCTGTCCTCTAACCAGTTCCAATCCACATCTTTATTGGCGAATTTTGAAATCTGGTTTTTCCCTTGCTCAATAATCCAAGCATATAGATCAGGATATTGCTCTTTAATAGGTCCCAAAATCCTGTTTTCTAACCAGTTCCAATACGCGTCCTTAATGTTTTGTGGAACATCCGGAGGTGATATAAGCAACATCTGGGTTTGTTTGCCCTGTCCGATTGTAACAAGGTTATCTCTATTCTTTTTTTCGAAAATATGAATCCAGCCTCGGATATCAATTTGATCTACAAGCCAGTTTGAGTATACCCTTACAGCATCAAGGTCTGCGTCAACTTTCCACAAAGATTTCAGCACTCGGATGAATGCTTTCGCGGTTAAATCCCACCAAGGGGCTTCTTGAGAGAGCTGAATCCAATCACCCATCCGGATTTGAAGTATATTCTCTCGAATAGCTCTCAGCTCAGCTGTCTCAAGAACCTTGTTATCCTTAACGGTAGAAGCGTTAAGATATGTAACCAATTCTGCATCATCAATGGGTATAAAAAAGTATCCTGCACTACGAAGTAAAGTTTTATATTCAAATCGTTTTTCAGAAGTAATAATTTTCAAAGAGACTAGTGAGTCTAAAATATCCAGTGTAGAGCATATTTTCACTTGTGTGTTACCATGCTTGATATGTACATGTTGATTAAAAAATCTTTCATCAGCAATGATAATGTCACAGTTTTCTACTAAGAAAAATACCTCAATCATACAATCAGAATATTCCGATGCCGAGCTCTTCTCTCTAGTGTTTTGTTGCCTGCCGATTTTGATTTTCCCAGATTCGATTCTTGAACTGACGACAGATCTTATTTGTTCTATTTTCTCGTGAATCTCTTCAGAAATATTTTCATAGGAAATAAATTTACTGGCATCCAATATCGTTCCTGGTGATACAATGAGTCGAAAACCTGCAGCTTTAATTTTTTCAAGTATTCCAAGATGAGTGAAATAACCTACTGCTAATCTATCCAAATATAAGACTGCTCCATCAATGATTTCCGGTTGACATGGCCAAGGCTTTTCTTGGAGCTGTAGATAGGCACGTGTATGTTCGTATTTTTCCGTGGTGAGTTGCCCATTTGTTCTCAATTTGTCTACAATGGATAGACAACTGCTTATTACAGCATTATACTTGGTCAAGTCAGCTTCCTCGTCCAATAAAGAAGAAACCCGATGGACTGGGGATGGCCGAACGACAATATGTTGCTTGTCATCGTCATTGTTGTTATTTTCTGCTTCTGTTATCAGCATCGCCAATTCATCACCCACCATATCTGACAAATCACTATCTACCACCTGGCTTGGAACTAGTTTATCCAGCACATTTCTCGCGTGTAAATGATTTATCTGCTGCGCATCTGTGATCAGACTTCTTTGATGAAACACTGCTTTTTGTTTTTCCTCAAACAACCATATAAATGTTGAGTGTGGTATATAAAGCTCGCCAAAGGCATCCAATACCTTATCTAAAAGATTCAAAAAACTCAGCGTCAATAACACTGTGGTATCTATGCCAAATGTCTTACGGATATCAAGTGGTACTCGTTCATATTTGGCACTATATGCTGGGATTAGACTCTTATACCTTGGATCACCTGATGATGGGTTTACCAAGGCTGGAAAAAGCATTAAACTTATGAGCGACTTATTGAGAGGTTGAGCTGCAAGGTACATAGGAATTTCACCATGATTCAAAGCCTCTTGTATCTTATAATTTCGGCGATCCCACTCAGGTTTTTGAGAGACAATATCTTGCAGAGATATTGTCTGAAGAGGCCCATCACTTCCCGAGAGTTCAATAGCTCTATGAAGCCATTTATCATTCTCCCAGCCAGCTTTTGATGCCAGGAAATAAGCAGTAGCTAATATATCTGCATCATTATGGCCTTTAGATACCGTAGACTCAACCAATTCTTTGGCACGAGACGAATCCAGATATACAGCTAATTCGGCGACCTCTATCAGTTCCTTAGCACTTCTCTGATCCTTCTTCGCATATTCATCGTTTATATATGTGGATAGAGAACTCCAATCACCCAAAGAAATTGCAAGCTTAACTTTTAACATACGGTAATTTGAATTATCAGTATCGTCGTTCAGCTTATCCAACTCGGATCGAGCTTTGAGTAGCATGCCCTCGCAGTATAGAGACTCGCAGTACAACATCTGTAAATTCCTGGATTGCTTCAAGAGACTTTTGTTTGCCTTAAGTAATCTGAGAAGTCGTTGGGTATCGCGCGCTTTATATAAAGCGCGACTCAATAGTTCGGCGTTTTGTATTGAATCGGTTTTCTCAAAAAGAATTTCTCCATACCTACAAAGCTCTACCCATTCTTGTCTGTATTCAAGCTCTCTAACAAGAATCTCTAAATCGTTAAGCGTCTTAGTCTGTTCGAATTGTGCTTTTCGAGATTCAATTAAATTGGTTCCTTGTGCTTCAGCTATTATTCCTCGAAGGAAGTTTTTTTCGTCATTAGAAAGCCCTTCTTGTAACAAAATATCCAGACACTTGTTGGCCTTTTCAGATAGTCCAGCTTTTGCGAATATCTCAATGCGAAGGAGATTCAGAAATTTTTTGCCAATATGCTCAGATAATTCTTCGTAGTGCTGCTCAACGTCTTTCGCAATTTCTTCCGGCGTTTCCTGATTGAGAATACAAGAAAGACGAGCAAATGCAACATCTCTGGTCATTCTACCGTATAGAGCAGTCTGTTGTTCAATTTCCTGTTTAATTGCTGATAAATTCAATTTGACTCCGAATTGAAGTGCAAAACGGACAAAGCGCAGAGACTGTTTGGGATCACGAAGCTTAGCTTGTAGTCTTTCTTTTCCTTGGTTGAAAGTTTCGGTGTTTTTTAATTGAATCCATAACTCGTATTCCTCAAAAAATTTCGCTGATTTCGCGCAATTAAATTCCTGCGCAACTTTGGACGCTTGAATGAAATGACGGCGTGCTACCTGAAGAGAATTAACCGCAGCCGTGTTTGACGCGAACGAAAAGTCTACTAGGTTAAATGGCAATTGATCCAAAATACTGAAACGAAGTTCTTTTGGTACTGTAACTAGAAGATGTGTCAGTGCTACCATGTAATGTAATAGTGGGATTTCTTCTAAATCCTGACTACTTATATCACGTATGGATTTTTCTGCACATTCCCAATAAGATAATTTAATCAACTCTCTTAAAAGGAGAAATTTGCCATCAGAATTCAAGTCCATAAATTTGATGCCGGCGGACTTCAGCCAATCAATAGCTCCCTTCCCGTCTTCATGATGTGAAACGATATAAAAAGCCGCAGACCGTGATGCTGGAGAGTTAATTTCCGCCAAAATGCTCAGTGCTTCTTTTTTGTTACCTTTCTGTGAAACAATAAAAGCATTCGCAATGTCAACTTCCGGGCACGATCCTAACTTCTTAGCGGTTTTGAGATACTCTTCTGCTTTATCAAACTTCTCTGTATATGATAAAATACGCGCGCACCATGCCAACGCGTGACTCCTTACACTATCAGTGCCACAGGAAAGTTCTCCCTTAAGAAGTCTCTGGCCGATGGATAGTGAGGAATTAATGCGATCAAAATCAGGAAAAAATCTAGATTTCCTAAGTGCATCTACCTCATCTTTAATTTTGTCGTCAACAAGCTTTGTGGGAAAATGCTGTAATTGTGATCTTCTTTTTATTTTGCGTTCATGCTCCCGCTTCCATTTCATAAGTAAATCAGCCGTATAGGTTTCAGGTTGCTGATCCACTATCCCATGGTGGTCTCTGCAGAGAAAAATAAGATTCTCCACGCTATTCAATTTTTCTTCGGGGAAATCAGGTTTCCATCTTGGGCCACCTTCGTTAATTGCATAAATATGGGCTATATGCCCCTTGACACATACTTCAGACTTTTCGGTAGCAGGTTCAATTAGTGTGTTTTTACACTTTGGTTGTGCACACTCATCTCCACTTGAAATCCCCAGTAATTTTATAGTTTTTTCTGTATAATTTCTTCGAGTCATTAGCCTAATTTTCTTTTATTTTCACCTTCCATTCTCCTGTCAGTAGCTTCTGCATCAAGCCACGTTTTGAGATCTGGTAGCGTTCGGCAAATTTCTTGAGTAAATCAATTTCATGTTGTGCGATGTTCAGTAAGGAGGCAATGGCTTTTTGTTCAGGGAGATATGGAAAGAGAATTGGTATATTTGCAAAGATATTATTCATCAGTTTTGGGTTTCCAACATATGATACATATCTTTTGGTTTTACCTTGTAGAAAATAGCTGATAAATTGGCAGTCGATTTCCTTTGGATCAATTGGCTTTGCTATCCCACAAACATTTGTGCAATTAAATTTCCCTGTTCTATAAAAAACAGCTCCTGCATTTGCTCCATCAGTTGTCCAAGTAATATGATCGCCTTCAAAATCGTAGGTACTTATTTTTCCAAATTCTCCTCTGCAGGATGTTTGTGATGAGTAGACAGGAAAGCTGCCAAGGTTATTATTGATTTCTTTTTTACTGATAACGCGACCCCTACCAAGTGTGAATGCTTGACCCAACTTCACCTTCCGCCATTCAGGATTGCCTTGCTGATCGCTGATGAGTGTTTTCAGCAACCACTTGAACCGCTTTTCCTTCGCCTCAATCAATGCTTCAGTTTTCTCAATCGCCGTGTCCCATGTTTCCAGTAAAGAGGCGATGGCTTTTTGTTCGGGGAAAGATGGTACAAGAATCTTAAAATTGGGAATGTCGGATGAGTTGATAGCAGGGTAGTTAGAACCAACATTAACAATGTCATATGTTTGAAGCATCTTTCTACTGAAAAGAAGCTGAAACAAATACATCGAATCCAGTATATGAGACTTTGGTGTTAGGACAGCAAAACCAGTTGATACAACGAAATCTTTAACCTTGTCTTTAAAAATATAAAATCCTTGCAGGTTAGGGCGAACAGTTGCCAATAATACATCACCTTGCTTTACTATCCGCCTTGCTCTTGATGGAGCATCTGAGAATTTATACTTTTTTGTTTGGAGTAATTTACCCTTTTCAATGTCTGATAGCGATACATACATAAAGCAATAGTCATCGGGGGTTTTTGAAGAAAGTGTTTGTTCATCTACTGAACAGACATTGCCTAACTTCACTTCCCGCCACCCTTCCGGCAACGCTCGTTTTTTTTCCGCTTTCCTGCTCATCACTGATCCCCTTCCGCAGAGACACTGACCAACAGGTCAAACAGTTTTCTATTTATGTAATAGTTGTTCCTCCCCATCTTTTATTCCTCCCCAATCCCCTTTTCAGTTAATTGTTTGAGGTATTTGCTCGCTGTTCTGCGTTCAACCGCCAGGTCTCTCGCCACGTAGTCGATGCGCGTATAAGGATTGCGCAACAGATTATTCAGCAGATCCTGTGAATAGATTTTCGGCAGTTCATTCCGTATGCGGTTTTTGTGTTCAGCCATCAGGTCCCGAATTTTATTTCCTCCTCGTATGCATCGTTAATCCTTGAGTTGTACACCTTGAACTGTTTTCTAAAGTTAGTGTAATCTTGTTGATACCAGTGTCTATTGAAATTTTACTGCGTAGGACTGGATTACGAATAGCGGGTATAGACGTAGCGTTCCGCAGGAAGCAGTTCACTCCCTGGAATGCGTTCTAACTTTTTGTAAAGACACCACCAACATACACTCGTCGAATCAACCCCCTCCCTCACATCGGCAGACTGGCTAGCTGGTTATATACCCAGGATGTTCTTTGTCCTTGAGAGTATCGCCGCTGCCTTTGGGTCGGACTGTATCAGAGACTTGTACTTCTTATGGCCGTGCATGATCGTCTGAAAGTTTCTTTTCCCTAGTATTTCGCCCGTCCTCTTGTAGGTGATGCTACACACTTCAGTCATCAGGTACATGGCGAGCCATCTGGCCTCTACCGCGTGTCTTTCCCTGCTTCTTCCGGTTATAGCCTTGGTGCTTACGTCTGTAGCTTGTGCTATAGCTTGCAGTATCTTTTCGTGGTTCAGGTCGTTTTGATTGTTCCTGGGGTTGCTGTTGGCAAGTGCATCCAGTGTTTCCCGGACGACTTCGGGGCTTACGAGAGAGTTGCCCAGGGCGGCTTCTGCCGACAGCTGGTTGACCAGGCCTATGATCTCGGTGGGGGTTTTAGGTCTTCTGACCCCTATAACGTCTAGAGTGGCTTCGGACATGGGCACCCCTATGTGCCTGGCATGCTGACGGGCTATATCTTTTGCAGTTTGTTCGGACACGCTGTTTATTTTTACGGAGCAACCCTTGGCCAGGCGCGCCCGTATCTTTTCTTTTAATGGAAGGGACGTAAGATCCATCTCTGCAGATACCATTACCTTTTTACCTGAGTTAAGATACTCGTCCAGTATGGAGAGCAAGATGATCTGCGTTTTTGCCTTGCCTTCCAAAAACTCCAGGTCGTCAATCAACAGTGCGTCTGCGGTTACATACTTCTCCCGGAATTTGTCGGCGGATTTCGTTCTGGCGGAGCGGACGTAGTCGTTTGTGAACTTTTCGCCCGTTACGTATATGGGGTTTATGCCTTGTTGTCTCATGAGATGCACGGCGGCGTGTAAGAGGTGCGTCTTCCCCATGCCTGCCGCGGCAACAATGTAGAGAGGGTTGTACATCTCTTTCTTCTCTTTGGAGGCCGCAAACCTGGCGGCAGTGACAGCCATGTTGTTGCAGGAGCCGACTACGAAGTTCTTGAAGGTCATGAAGGGATTGGGGATAAATTCATATCCGGGAAGAGCCTTCTTTGAAACCCTGTTCGTATTGACCGCACCCTGAATACCGAACTTAACTTCAATGCTTTCTCCGATGGTCTCCTCCAGGGCTCTATGGATAGATCCTGCCAACCTCTTCTTAAGAGTTTCCTGGTGAAAGATGGTTGGTGCAAAGATTGTAAATTTTTTATCCTTCCCGATGGCAGCCGTGGTGTTTTTCAGATAGGTTTTGAAGCTGGTTCTGGGTATATCTATCTCCAGTTTTCCAAGAGCTGCTGCCCATATTTGCTTTGCTTCTTTGTTGTCCATGTATTCAGTTTCTCCAATGGTAAAAGCAACCTTCGCGGCTGAGTTCAGCGCTTCAGAGTCAGAGCGGATAGCGTTTTAGATCCTAGAAGCCGCTCTCTTAAAGTTGATATATTCAAAGTAAACCGCAGGAAAGCCCGTTGAGATTGGTCTCATTGGGATTTTTTACTCTTTTCGCGGTGCAATTGGCGCAAATGGTGGATCCGAGCATGAAAGTGGTTTTTTTTGGTTCTCCTTCCGGGGCTGTCCCCGCGTTGGAGGCTCTTACCGGGTGTGGCTTTGACCTTCGGGCAGTCTATACAAGAGCGGACAAGCCTTCAGGGAGAGCACGCAAACCTGTGCCAACAGCGGTAAAGGTAGCTGCCCAGCAGCTCAATGTACCTGTGCGTACCCCTCGAAAACTAAACGATCCGGCGGTCCTGGAAGAGGTTAAGGCATGGAACGCCGACGCGTTCGTAGTGGTTGCTTACGGTATGTTGTTGCCAAAGGGTATTTTGGATATTCCCCCGCTGGGATGCGTTAACGTTCATCCCTCGTTGTTGCCGCGCCATCGCGGCCCAAGTCCTGTCTCAACAGCTATACTCTCGGGAGACGCGGCTACGGGTGTTACTTTAATCAGGCTGGACGCGGGCATGGATACCGGGCCTATCCTTTCGGTTTCTTCATCAGTCTCGATAGCCCCTGATGAACGTGGAGGGCGGCTTCTGGGAAGACTCCTGCGAACAGGCGGAGAGATGCTTCCTTATGTGCTGCCAGATTTGGCCGGAGGAAGGATTGAGCCTGTCCCTCAAAACAACGCTCTGGCCACCGTTACCCCCTTTTTGACCAGAGAGTCAGGCAAGATCAGCTGGAACGATGAAGCAGCCTATATTGAGAGGATGATACGGGCATTTGATCCTTGGCCCGGCACGTGGACGACGTGGAACGGACGGCGTTTGAAGCTGTTTGAAGCTTCATGTACGTCTCTTTCAGGCAAGGCAGGCGAAGTGTTTATTTATGAAAATAAGCCGGGGATTTTCTGCGGCGACGGTGCCCTGCTGGTCACTTCGCTTCAGCTGGAGGGTAAGCGCGCCATAGACGCCGGAGAGTTTGTAAGAGGCAACCCTTCAATAGCAGGTCAGACTTTGGTTTAGGTATGCCAACGGGAGCGCGTTTGGCATACGCATTGAATTAGCGGAAGAGCCCCGCCATAGAACGGGAGGCGTTCTTGCCTTTCAGGCGCTTGAACATTTTTTGAATCTGACGATGTTGTTGCAGGACCTGATTTACCTGGGCGACGCTGGTGCCTGAACCATCGGCTATGCGTTTGCGCCTTGAGCCTTTGATGACTTCAGGATGCGCTCGCTCTACCCTGGTCATAGAGAGTATTATTGCCTCTGTCCAGGTCATTTTTTTTTGATTTTGTTCTTCCGTTCCTGCACGTGGGATGAGCTTGTTCATTCCGGGGATCATGCTCATTATCTCGCCGAATGAGCCTATCTTCTTCAGTGAATGTATCTGTTCAAGGTAGTCTTCCATATCAAACTTGCCCTTGGTGAGCCGCTTATCGGTTTTGTTCCTGGCTTTCTTGTCTGCCGCTTCCTGCGCTCTTTCAACTAATGTGTCAATATCGCCCATACCGAGTATCCTGGACGCCAGGCGTCCAGGACGGTACTCTTCTATTTGATGAGGCTTCTCACCAGCCGTTACGAACTTGATCGGGGCGTTCACGGTAGCACGCATGGAAAGTGCTGCTCCTCCCCTTGCGTCACCGTCCGTCTTGGACAGTATGAGTCCGGTTATACCTACTTTGCTGTCAAACTCCCGGCCTAGCTGTACTGCCGTTTGTCCAGTCATTGCGTCCAGGATGAGTAGAGTTTCCTCAGGCTTTATCCGCTTCTTCATATCAGCCAATTCGCGCATAAGTGCTTCATCAACCGTATTTCTTCCTGCAGTGTCAAGTATCAGGTAGTCTACGCCCGTCTTCTTTGCCTGCTTGAAGGCGTCCCGTGCCGCGTGCCGCGGCGAGCGGGCGTTCTTGTTGGCGTAAATCGGAGTCTGGACGTCTTTCGCGAGTTGTGCCAGCTGGTCTATGGCGGCAGGTCTCTGCAAGTCGCACGCGGCGAGCATCACAGAATGCCCTTTCCTCTTAACAAAGTGGGCAAGCTTCGCTGCAGTGGTGGTCTTTCCAGCTCCTTGCAAGCCGATGAGCATTATTTGTACGGGAGGGTTATTTGGCTGGGCTATAGGAGCGTCCTTTTCACCCAGGATTGAGGTTATTTCTTCGTGGACAATCTTTACGACGGTTTGTCCCGGAGATAGTGAGCCGAACACTCTTTCGCCGGTTGCTTTCTCCTTCACCTTCTGGGTGAGGGAACGCACTACAGTGTAATCTACGTCAGCCTCCAGAAGAGCTAGCCGAATTTCGCGTAGCACCGAGGTGACGTCCTTTTCTGAAAGGGAGCCGCGCGAGGTAATCTTTCCAAGGGCGATGTTAAGTTTTTCAGTTAGTGTTTCAAACATATTAGGTGTGGCGAAACTTATAATGAATCGTTCAAGATGGTCTTACTTATGATCATACCACCCGCCTGTCTGGTCGTTTACTTCTGTTTTTTGTTTGAACGAGAGCCTTACTTAAATTGAAGATAGCGAGCCGCTCATGCAGGATTTGAGGACGCATGAGCGGTGAGTAGTTATAATGTGGACTATATCTGCCCGTTTGCTTATTCCCGGCTATGTCCCTGGGTTATGCTCCCTGGGTTATGCTCAATGTATAGACGCTTTTTATGTTGCAGTGCGTGCGTATGCCTGATATCGCTCTTGTTGGGCAACAGTGTCTCGCTTGTAGAAGAGCGTTACTACCTTGGAGAGGAGGACAATATGCAAGTTCCACCGGATAACCCTATAGTGGTTGCTCCTACCCCTAACCCGGTGAAACCGGATGATTCTATAGATTTCGACAAGTTAGCTCGTAACGTAAACCGATGGTTGGGTACCGGGTTGTCAGGTTTTGTCGTTGGTTCTTACGGCGGCGAAGAGTTCCATATCGGAGAGCCGGACAAGATTCAGGCGGTGAAGACTGTCTCCGACGCGCATGAAGGGCAGCGGTTTGTCATAGCCGGTATAGACTCTCCGTCTCCAACAGAGGCGGTCCGTCTGGCTTGTCTCTACGCGGAGGCCGGCGCGGATATGGTGCGCGTGAGGATACCCGCTCTACAGAGAGGGCTACGCGCTTCTTCTAGTAGCGTTGACTATTTTGAGGAGGTAACGCGCCTGAGTCCGGTGCCAGTAGTGGTAATACACCAGCCGAAAGACCCGGGAAAGGTGGATACAACGCCTGAAGAGATAGGCTTAATAACGAGTCTGGATAACGTCTACTCCTACATAATTTCGCTCAATTTCCGTTGGGAGCAGCGGGCGGCCACGTTCGTTGCGCCGGGTGTGAATTACTGGACTTGTAACGGCAGCCTGCTGTATCCCGGAGCGTCCGCGGGAGCTCAAGGTGCATGCCTGTTCTTTGGGAACTGGGCTCCTGATAAATGCAGGGAGGTGATAAGGCTTACGATGGACGGACGTCACGATGAGGCTATACGGATCCAAAAGTCTCTTTTGCATGCCGACTATATCGGTATGACGTACGGTGTAGCCGCACTGAAGGCGGGGCTCAATATGCTTGGCTTTGAAGCTACCGTGCCCCGTCGTCCCGTCAAACCGCTTGCTCAGGAGATTGAGGACGAGCTCCGTCAAGCGTTTAAAGAAGCAGAGATACTTTGACGGATTTGCCTGGGTGGTGAGGCGTTCACCCCTTAAGGCGCAGGTCGCTTATGTATTGGCAGACCAGGGCGACAACTATGTTTGCTGACTATGCGGCATTCAAAAACCGTAAGTGTCACCGCTACAATGTGAACAGTTGCATCTATAGACGGATAATGGAAAATCGTCTCATTATCTGCTCAAACGAAGTAATTCATAGAGGGGACAACGCAAGATGAACAGGACACAGCTCGGAGAACTTTGGCAAGTTAGCAGACTGACAATAAGCGCCGGAGTCATTACCTCACTTTGGGGGGAGACTCCAGAAGAGGAGGGGCGGGCGACGCTTGAGGAAGCGCTTTCTTTGGGTGTCAATCATATAGATACAGCTCCCGCTTACAGGAACGGGGAGGCTGAACGGTTTCTTGGAAGGTTCTTTGCAGCAGGTTGGCCTTCAGAAGTGAGGGTAACTACAAAGGTAAGTCTGGGTACCATAGCATCGGATAAGGTGAAGGAGCGGATGAGGAGCTCTTTGATCGAAAGCTTGAAAAATATCAACAGGTCAGACGTAGATCTGTTCTTGCTGCATTCACATCTTGTCCCCGACGGATGGGAGCGTTTTCGTCATAACGATAAGGAACGTATAGCTCGCAGTACGACTCCCGTGTCTCTGTATCGTGAATCGGTAGTTCCCGCAATGCAGGACCTGGTCTCAGAAGGTCTCTGTAGTGCCTGGGGTATAACGGGTATAGGCCCCGTGGAGGGCGTTGAGGCGGCTTTGGACGCGGATGTATCTGATAGGCCAGCCGCGGTGCAATGTATCATCAATGCTCTAGAGTCGGCGGGCGGGCTCGACTACGCAGATCCGCTCCAGGACGCACGTTTTAGGCGACGTCTGGTTCACGAGGCAGGTGTTGGAATGCTGGGCATACGGCTAATGCAGGCGGGTGCTCTTTCCTCTGCGATGGACAGGGCGCCTCGCGGTAACGACGCACGAGACTTTCAAGATTTCGAACGTGCAGCGGGTTTTAGAAGGCTGGCGTCGGACCTGGGCGTTACACCATCAATGCTTGCTTACAGGTACGCTTTCAGCGACGCGCGCGTACATTCCCACGTTCTAGGCGTGAAGAACCGGACCGAATTGTCGGAGGCAGTGCAGGGAATAGAGATGGGACCTCTGTCCAATGACATTTTGGAGAAGATCGACGCCTTGCGCACCTAGAAGAACCTTTGTTACAACTCCTAAACCTGGCAATCAGTAACTGTACGCTTAAGTTTCACACCTTATACCGGAGAGATGAAGAGTCATAATTCTTGGGATAGAAGCGGAGGGGGACAAGGATATAATGGGGTATGTCTTTTAGTTTTATACGCGCTGCGAGAATAGATTTATGGTCTGCTCGTCCGGCATAGCTCATAGCGCCCCACCCTGTGTGGGGATCGTTGATATGGTTCAGACGTCAAAATATGTTTCCTACACATAGTTCTCCTGGTCAACTTGCCTGTGCGGCTCTTCTAGAGAAGGTATCAAAGTATTATGGTCGTACTGTGGCCCTTAGGTCTATTTCAGCTCAGTTTCTACGTGGCGAGACGTCAGTCATCTTCGGCGCAAATGGAGCTGGAAAGTCGTCACTGTTGCGTACGTTGGCGGGGCTTATTTTACCTGATGAAGGAAAGAGCCTTGTGAACGGTATCAATACTGCCTCAGACAGGGTTCACGCACGCCGGGAAGTAGGTGTGACTTTGCATTATCCGATGCTTTACAACGACTTGACCGTGAGAGAGAACCTGACGTTTGCAGGTCGCCTTATGCGAGTCAACCGTCTGCCAGAAAGGTGCGAAGAGGTTATTACGCAAGTGAAGTTAGCTCACAAGATGGACGAACGAGTGAGATGGCTTTCCAGAGGGATGGTTCAGCGTGTCACTATAGCGAAGTCTCTTTTGGCGCATCCTTTCCTTCTCATCATGGATGAACCGGAAACAGGGCTGGACGCCGAAGCTGTAGACATCCTTGAATCTATACTAGACGACCAGAGACGCAGGAGAGGGGCGGCGATAGTCGCTACTCACGATGTAGAATGGGGACTTCGTTGTTCCGATTCTGCGGTGGTGCTGAGAAAAGGGCGTTTGGTATGGTCGGGCAGCTCTTCGTCAATTACTGCGAGCAGGGTTACGCAACTGGCATCCGGGGCTGACCGCGGGGCTAACCGTTCGGATGGGCAACCTGTAGTGGCGCTTGAACAGTGAGGGCCAGCCAAAAAGAGAATGCAGGTTCTTCTCTTCTGGATGCCGCGAAGATAGTGTGGGTGATAGCGCAAAAAGATCTGCTGGTCGAATACCGCAGCAGAGAGGTTGCGTTGTCCATAGCCGGCTTCGGGTTGCTTGCTGTGTTTGTGTTCGCTTTTTCTATTGATATCAGGACGGAAACGGTGAGGGTCGCCGCTGGCCCTGGTGTGTTGTGGATAGTTATAGCTTTTGCAACCGTAATAGGGTTGAACCGTTCGTTTGGTATGGAGTCGGAACAGAACACGCTTGACGGCCTCCTTCTTGCTCCTATTAACCGTGAACTGATACTTCTTGGCAAGGCTCTGGGCATACTGCTTTTTCTGTTTATGGCCGAGTTGGCGATAGTTCCTTTCTTTGCTTTGTTCTTTAATCTGCCATTGTTCAGCCCTTTGATGTTGGCTGTGTGCATCCTGTCAGGGATAGGGCTCAGCTTGCTTGGGACAGTATTTGCCGCTACGTCGGTTCGGGTAAGGTCCAGGGAAGTGATGCTTCCTTTGCTTTTGTTGCCCGCTATGGCGCCTTTGTTGCTGGCTTCTGTAGAGGCGACGTCAATTTTAGCAACAGGTGGGGGATGGAGTGATATGCGCCTTTGGCTGGGTGTGGCTGCCGCGTTTGACCTGGTACTGGGTGGGGTTTGCATCTTTCTTTTCAATATAGTTTTGGAAGAGTGAAGGTTTGCAGTGACTTGTTTAGCAGGCGGTATGTTAAACTTTAGAGCGGTATGATGGGTTTTCTATATGTAGCAGACGCTTGGGAGAGTGTGTCATGTCTTTAGTTTCAAGAGGATCGCTATGGCTTGGTGTTGTCTTTTCAGGCCTCGCCGTCTGGATGATATTCTTTTGGGTTCCCACAGAAATCAACCAAGGAGCCGTCCAGCGGATACTGTACTTTCACGTTCCGACCGCCTGGGTATCAATGGCTGCGATTATCGGAGTGGCGGGTGCAAGTTTAGCTTACCTACGAACGAATAACCGTAAATGGGACAACATAGCGGTGTCTATGGCAGAAGTGGGAGTGATGTTTGGGGTATTGATGCTACTTTCAGGAATGATATGGGCGAGACCTGTATGGGGTGTTTTCTGGACGGGCGAAGCAAAACTGACGACAGCGGCAATACTTGTGTTCCTTTACGCCGCCTACTTAATGTTTAGAGCGTACTTTCCTCCCGGCACCCAGCGAAGTCGGGCAGCCGCGGTGATAGCTCTGCTGGGAGCGGTGGACGCCCCGATAATATACTTTGCAGCCCAACTATGGGAGCGTTCTCACCCCGGTCCGGTGGTAGGGCCGGCCGCCAGCGACGAATCCGCCTTTGCCGCAGAGCTTGGGCTAACGCTGTTAGTATCCACGTTGGCTTTTACCTTTATATTCGTGCGTATAGTGTACGACAGGTACAGGATACGTTCCGCCGAGTCCGAGGTTGAGGAAGTTTGGCGAAGCAGGCTCCTAACGCAGGGTGGCATTGATTGAAGCAGGCTTTGCCGTTGGCAGCGTTTTTGGCTTTGCTGATCGTCGCATATACGGTGCAAATCGTTTCTGCCCAGGAGGAGAGGGTAGTTACTGGCGTAGTAGTGGGTGTGGAAACAGACGGAGACGGGGCTCTAACCAGCTTTATGATATCCGACTCTGAAGGGCGTAGCCTAACTCTCACGGCATCTGATGAGACCTCCTTCGGTTTGGAAAATACCGCGGGAGACAGGTGGGTCGGAACGTTGTCAGAAGACCCTGATCGCGTCGCCTTGTTGCTAATAGAGCACCGCCGCTCTTTTTCTCCGGTTACTGTGCGGTTGCAGGGGGAACGTTTGGTAGCAGTGGTGGACGCAGCACCCACCAGACTGGAGACCAACCTCGTCTGGCTGGCTATAGTGGTGGCAGTCGTGCTAGTCGGTATGTTTGGGTACGTGGGTTGGATGTCTCGCCGCCAAAGTGATTTGCAAGATGAGTTGTCTTCAATAAAGGCGTCTCTTGAGAACCGTTCGGAAGATTCAGCGCATAAAATTTAGCTAAGGATAGCTAAGGATAAGGATATCGTTGATATGAAGCGTGAAAAGTTCAGAAGCGAAAAAGAAGCCGAAGGACAGTCTATGGGACAAGATGCGCCCATTTCTGGTCCTGACAACCTTGAAGACCCTCTTTTATTGACGGAAGAGGCCATTTCACAAGCTCGCGCTACCACCTTTTTGAGCATGCGAACGAAAGGGGCCATAGCTTTGGCGCTTGCGGTGGGCGGCTTGGCGTGGCTCATATACTTCATGTTTACGGGAGCCACGATTGAACTCAAGACGGTGGCAAGCGTGATTGAAGCTCAACCTGTTGAGCAGGGTGGCAAAGTGGGAATGCGCGGTAAGCTGGTTCCGGGTTCTTTCATACGTGAGCCGGACGGTATAGCGGCACAGTTTCTGATGAAGGACGAGGGAGGTTATACGTCGATCCCCGTACGGTATCTTGGAGATTTTCCCAGCACGATCTTTAACGATCACTCCGAGATCACTGTTCATGGACATAAAGACGAGGCGGGTTTGTTCCATGCAGAAAGCATGCAGGTTAAATGCCCGTCCAAGTATCAAACTCTTTCGGACGAAGGAGATTATGCTCCGTATGAAGGATCAAACGTAGCGTCATGACTCCTTCCCTGATTGTGCACGCAATAAGCACAGAAGGAAAGACGTAAACCAGTTACAAACGAGGGTTCATTGAATAACGGTACTACACACGTTGACGTTCTTATAGCCGGTCAGGGTGCCGCCGCGTATTCGGCTGCACTATACGCCGCTCGATATAGACTAGAGACTTTGCTGGTCTCCGAAATGTTCGGCGGAGAAACAGCGATAGGCGGTTTGATCGAGAACTACCCTGGCACCCCAGATATAGACGGATACGAACTGATGATGAAGTTCAAGGAGCAGGTCGCTGCTTTAGAAGTGCCTATTGTGTCTTCCGATTTGAAAGAGGCGCGCCTTGTTGAAGGTGGGTTTGAATGCGTTTTGGGAAACGGGGACAGCGTCATCTGTGATTCCCTTATCCTGGCTATAGGCCGCGAAAGGCGTAAGCTGGGACTATCTAATGAGGAGGATTTGATAGGCAGAGGGCTGTCTTACTGTTCTACTTGCGACGCACCGCTTTACCGTAACAAGAGCTCCGTTGCAGTTGTTGGCGGAGGCAACGCCGCGGTCGAAGGAGCGATATTGCTTGCAAAGTATGTTCCTACTGTCTATCTGATATACCGACAGGCCAAGTTCTTCAGGCCCGAACCTATACTTTTGGAGACGCTGGCTGAAACACCTGAAATAAGGACGCTTTTTTTGACCAACGTTACGGAGATTGTTGATAGTAGGGAAGAGGGGATTACCCATATAAAGATAACGCCGTCTTACGAAGGGGAAGATACCCTGAAGATAGACGGGCTCTTTGTGGAAGCAGGCGCAGACCCTCGTAACGAGATACCAAAGAGCCTGGGTGTCGGTTTAGATCCTGAAACCGGCGAGGTCAAGGTGGACAGGCGTCAACATACCAACCTGCCCGGGCTTTATGCTGCCGGAGATCTGACCGACGGATCCCCGCTGAAGCAGACAGTTACGGCTGCTTCTCAGGGGGCGGTTGCTGCCCTCTCTGCTTATCAGTACGTGATGGAGAAAAAGGTGGGACAGAAGCCCGACAACTCCGTCGGTCTTGTCAGCAATAGAGGGTGACGAGGCCAGGGACGATAGCCTGGTCCGGCCCTGACAACCTTACAAACGGCAATCCGCGGCTAGGGGTGGACTGGAAGAGGTTATCCACTTACTTGCCTGAAGGTTTTTAACTTACGGTAACCCCTATGAGCGGGGATGATCAGGTCAGGCGTTGGGCTCCTCTTACGCCAGCTTTGTTTCCAGCAGATGTTTTCTTTTTGTCCAGTCGGGCAGAGAGGTATCCAGCAGTCGGTAAAAGTCCCGGCCGTGATTGTGATGGGCGAGGTGGCACAGCTCGTGTATGACAACATACTCAATGCATTGCCTCGGCGCTTTGATAAGCTCCGAATTCAGAGTCAGGTTTCCACGCGTTGACAAACTTCCCCAGCGGGTTTTCATCGAGCGAATTTTGAGTTTCGGCTTTCTGTTTTTGAACCCCTTCTTTTCAAAATTGTTCCAGCACTCCTCGAAAATTTTTTCAAACTGCGCGGCGGTTTTTTCTGCATACCAGCCGTCCGATAACAGTTTCACTTTCTCCGGGTCTGCGTTTGAGGTTTTTATTATGAGGCGTCCGCCTTTCAAGGTGACGCCGTCCGGTTCAGAAGGCTCAATTTTCAGCCGGTAGGAGCGTCCCATATAAAGATGGCTTTCACCCCCGACGTACCGGCGGGGAGGCGTGCGCGGATGGAACTGCTCAAAATAGCGCATCTGTTTTTTTATCCAACCCGAGCGTTTTTTTACGCGCTTTTTTACATCCTCAACCGTGCAGTCTTCAGGCGCTTTCACGATCACTCTCTTGTCGGGATGGACGGAAATCTCAAGGGTCTTTCTCTTTGAGAAAACCAGTTCAAAACTTACGTCACCGCAACGGTTTAAAGGCCGTGCCAACTTCACTTCCTCCAACTTTTTGCTACCTTCATTGTCTCTTCAATTATTTTGTCCTTCTCTTCCTCACTTAACGAAATGTCGTGTTTTTCTCCGATTTCGTCATAAAGATAGTCGTCAATGTCGTTTTTCACTTTATTGCGGGCGCTGTCTTTGGTCCAGAAATCCACTACGAAGTGCGCTTCAAGGAAGCCATAAAAGGCGAGAGATGCTTCCGCTGCCACGTCGCCAGCGTCTTCCCCTAAATACGGTTTGAGCACTCCGAAGTAGGCGCACGCTTCAGGATTAGGGCGTATGCTTTCGGGAACGTCCTCGCGTCTTCCTGAATCAAAATCGGCCTGTATTTTTTTGACCTCTTCCAGATACGCGGAGTCCGACAGTCGTCGGTTTCTGAATTCGTCAATGGCTTTCTGAATCAAACGGGAGAATTGACCGTAAAACTCGGGGTCTTCGTCCATTTTCTCCTTGAATGTACGTTTGAGTCTATGCGCAATCCGGTCGGCGGTAGCGGCTTCTTTTTCAGCGTGGTGTTGTCTCACCTCGCCTTCTTCATCCTCGCCATCAATTTTGTATATGTGAGTCGGTTCGTTTACCTGCTCAACATTATCGCTACGGATATGAGTATCCAGAAGTTTCTGTATTTTCTTCTCGTGCTCTCCGTAGTCAATCGTGTCGGCATAGCGCAGGCTTACGGACTTTCTCAGTTTTTCAAACCGTTTCAAGTCGTTCTTGTAACCGGAGATGGCTCTCCTGTCCTCTTCAGTGAGGAACTTTCCGCTTGAAAGCGCGACCGCCAGGGATTTCGCGTATTCGGAGAGAAGCCCGCGAAATTCGTTTCGGTTTTCTTCGTCTGCCAGAAACCTCTCGTATTCCTCCTCGTCTCTTCTGTTTTTGACGGCGCTGAAAAAGCCCCAGAGGTCTGAATATTTCTGCGGCAGTTTCTCAATCTCTTCGTTGATGGAGGTCAGCACTTCTTCCAGATCTTCTTTGTCAAAACCCGAGAGAGCGTCATACATCGTAAGGGCTTTGTCCAGCTCGCCGAGTATCCCCTCATAGTCCACTATGTAGCCGGATTCCTTGTCTTCATGCAGGCGATTTACCCGCGCAATTGCCTGTAGCAGGGTGTGTTCGCGCAGAGTCCTGCACAGATAGAGAACGGTGTTGCGAGGGGCGTCAAATCCGGTCAGCAGCTTGTTTACCACAATGAGGATTTCCGGATTTTCTCCATACTTGAAGTTTTCAATAATCTGTTCGTTGTAGTCCTTTTCGGAGCCGAAACGCTCCATCATTCTGTCCCAGAATCTGCGGACTTCCCACGTAGTTTCGCCTTCCGCTTCTTCAAAACCCTCGCGCATATCGGGAGCGGATATGACCACTTCCGATGAAACGGAGCCTATCTCATTCAGAAACCGGTGGTACCTGATTGCCGTCGGTTTGCCCGGCGCGACAAGCTGCGCCTTGAGGCCAGTGCCCTGCCAGGTTGAGCGGTAGTGGCCAGATATGTCAAACGCTTTCATATAAACAACCTGTTCGGCTTTACTTAACTGGTTTCCACGGGCGTATTTCCTTTTTAAATCCGCTTTCTGTCTTTCATTGAGTCCCGCAGTGTGACGTTCAAACCATAAGTCAAGAGCTCCCTCGTCCTGTTCCATATTTACGGTGCGCCCTTCATACAGCAGGGGCACGATTGCTCCGTCTTTAAGCGCCTGTCGGGGCGGGTAGGACGGCTTTATAAGAGCTCCGAATCTGGCAAAGTTGTTTTTCTGTTCTTTTGTCAGAGGGGTCCCGGTAAATGCGATATATACGGCGTTCGGCAGCATTGAGCGCATGGTTCCCGAAAGGGAGCCGAACTGCGTGCGGTGGCTTTCGTCAACAAGCACGAAGATATTGCCGCTGTCAATCTTCTTTCCAGAGTTTACAGCACTGTTGAATTTATGAACGAGTGTTGTGATAACAGAGGTGTCGCTTCTGATTAATGAAGCCAGGTGGCTTCCGGTTGTCGCCCGTTTGGGTTCAATCCCGCAGTGGCGGAACACTTTTTCAATCTGTTTGTCCAGATCAATCCTGTCTGTAACCATAATGATTTGCGGATTGGTGAGCTCTTCGGCGAGCAGGCGGGCTATCCAGACCATAGTCAAAGACTTACCCGACCCTTGCGTGTGCCAGATCATTCCCCCTTGACCGCAATGTTTGATTCTTTCGATGGCTGATCGGGCGACAAAGAACTGCTGGTAGCGGGCTATCTTCTTTGTGTCCGCGTCAAAGACTGTAAATCTTTGCGTGATTTCCAGAAGGCGCTCTTGTAGCAACAGGGAATGTAACGTTTTATCCTGTCCCGTTACCAGTCTTTGCCCTATCTTTTCAAAGTGGTAGCGGGCTTTGGCGAAGTCGCCTGAAAACAGGGCGGCTTTTTGTTCCTCCGAAAGGGGAACGTTCACGTTTTGTTCAATTTCATCTTCGGGGATTTCTTTTTCGCGCCACAGACTCCACATCTTCGCTTCCGTTCCGACTGTAGCGTAACGACCGCTGTTTTTATTGATCGATACGAGAATCTGGGCATAGGTAAACAGTTTGGGGATGTACTCTTTTCTCTGGTTGCGTATCGTCTGTTCAATCCCCTTTTCTACTTCAACGTTGGGCGATTTACATTCAATCACCGCCAGGGGAATCCCGTTCACAAACAGCACAATATCGGGGCGCGCCGACTCGTTTTGTCCTTCAAGCTGAAACTCGGCGGTAACATGAAAGACGTTGTTTCGCGGGTTTTTCCAGTCAATATAGTTCAGGGTGGGGCTTCTGGACTCGCCTTCAATGGACTGTTCAAGCGATGTTCCCAGAGTCAGAAGGTCGTAGATTCCTTCATTGGTTTTTACAAGCCCGTCGTATCTGGTGTTTTTGATTTTATTAATCGCAGAGGTGATGTTTTCCGGCGTAAAGCGGTGTTCTTTTCCCCTGGATATAAAGCTGTTCATCTTCTCCAGTTGTGTACGGAGTATGTTTTCCAGTAGAACGTTGTCGTAACGTCCGCCACGCTCCTCAATGGCCTGGTCGGGAGTCAGATACTCATAGCCTAGATTGATCAACTGCATCAATGCAGGGATTTGAGAGAGGTATTTTTCGTTGAATGGAAATTTAGACATTAACTCACCCAATATTCTACCCAACAGGGAACTTTCTGGATATCATCCAATATTAGCAGGGCGGTTTTGCGACCGGATGGGATGGTCAATATGCAATTAATCTCCCGCTGGGTCTACCTATGGTCCCGAAGTCAAGGCTCGTTTGCACTGGCGAAGTGACAGGCTATCTGGTGCGTCAAGATTCTATTGCCCACTTACCGGGGCTTCAACAATATCTGTATGAACGACATGGCTTCTGTTTATCTATCAGCTTGTTGATTCGAGAATTAAAAATACAAATACCGCGACTACAAAGGAAATTTCAACTGGATAGAAAATAATCAAGGGTATAGACAATATCGAGGATAACCAACTACAGTTTGGTTTATTTTTATGCTTTCTAGTATTCATCACAAAATCTGTATTTTCCTGCTTCGATATTTCCTTATATATCTCCCTGAATAAACGCTCTTTCCAAAGAAAATAACCATCCAAAATCCAAAATCCGATTACGGGGGCAAGAAAAGCAAATACAAAATACTGGGTTTGAACCTCTGTTCTCGCTATGAATATAACTCCCGCAGCTAATATAGCCATACTCCATCCTTTAATAAGGAAAGAGTTATGGGCTAAGCGATTAATAATACCCTGAACAATTTCTATATGTTTAACCACCTGTTCTTTATCATTCATGACTCAATCTCGTTGATTATTTCATAGGATTTTCTGTCATCGCGTATGTCAGTAGATATTTTCAAATAGTGTTCCATATTTGATATAAAGTCTTGCCATTTAACCGAAAGAATATAGGAGCTTTCTCCAATATAAACAGGATTATCTTGAGTATGGCAAGGGCAATCAGAAAAAGTCGGGTCTTTCACATTGAACATATTGTCCCTTAATATTTGAAAGAGAGTATCTGTATTCAATGTTATGCAGTGACATTGGGTACAAGTATCATCCTCGATGTAATATTCGTATGAGCCATCTTTATCGGGTAACACTACTGCAAGAACGGCATTTGTATGACTTGTTTTATCGCTTCGTGTTATCTCTTTCAACGAATAGGATATCTCCCATGGAATGAATTGATCAGACTCTGGTTTGGGATCTTGTTTCATTCCCTTTGAAATTAGGACAATTGTTATACTACTGTCGTGAATCTTGTTCTTCAATCTGTTCTTGATCGTATCCTTCTTGAACTCGCTCAAATCTTCATTGTATTCACCTTTGTATATTTCATCACATTCAAATATTTTGATTAGGTGATCTACATAGGCGCGAGCACTATTCCCACGCGAGTTTGGTTGAACATGACAATCAGAGTACTTATATGAAACAAAAATTTTTCTACCCATTGATGGCCTCCTTTATTCTCCATTTTCCGGTTAATAGTTTTTGCATCAAACCGCGCTTTTGTGTGCGGTATTGTTCGGCAAGTTTTTTGAGTAAATGAATTTCTTGTTGGGCTGTGTTGAGGGTTTCTGCAATTCTCTCTTGAGCCTTGAGGTCTGGAAGCGAGATTGTTATTGCTCCTAGATCACCAAAGCTAACGGTTTCGCGTACGCTACCTTGAGCACTCTTCTTTATTCTTTGATTCGCTTCACTTGATGATAGCCAATGCAGTAAGTAATCACTATTGATCACGTTTTCGTCTAGTTTGAAAACTGTGTACATCGGACTTAGGATACCTTCACCCCAGTTATCCAAGCGGGCAATAGAGCCAACATTTATACGAGACGGGTTATAAGCGTATTGGCTTTGTTGCACGATTTTATAATTCGTGACATTCGCACTTGCTACGCGTCGCTCAAATTGATCTTCTGGTAATACAAAGCCACTATGATTTGTAACGCTCAATACCCGATCAATTTTATTTTCTCGATTCCGTTTGGAAGCCTCATCAATAAAATCCGAAAGCTGTTTTTTCTTATGACCCGATTTATTGATTAGCCTTGTCACCAACGACCCAAACTGCCGCTCTTTGGCGGCAATTAGCGATTCAGTTTTCTCAATCGCCGTGTCCCATGTTTCCAGTAAAGAGGCGATGGCTTTTTGTTCAGGGAGTGGTGGGATATATACTGATAACTCTCTTATAATCCTTGCATTGAGATTTTTTTGGCTTCCGTTATTACTAAGATTTCTAATTTTTTGATAGTTAAACTTTAAATACTGGAAGATATACTCTGAGCAATTGTCTGGAAGAATTTCAATTACACAGCAAGCTTGGTTAATTGCAGCTTTGATACCTAGTAAAGCCACTTGACCTCTAGTTTTTCCTTGTCCATACATTGCCATAAGTATATTTCCAGAGGGAACAAGTTTAGCTGAAGAGTTTTTTAGACCTTTTTCTGTTATACATTCATCAATATCTTGTCGAAAAATAGTATCTCCCTGAATGTTTGTTGTTTTTACCCAAGGAATCAAACCATTCCAATACTCATCATTACTTCGAGAAGGTGTTCCGCCAGAGTAAATATTAGCAATTTGGCTTAATATTTTATAACTATTCATCGTCACCCCCTCCGGCAACGCTTGTTTCTTGTCCACTTTCCTATTCATCCCTGATCCCATTCCGCCGAGACACTGACAAACAAGTCAACCCAATTTCTATTTATGTAATAGTTGTTCCTCCCCATCTTTTGTTCCTCCACAATCCCCTTTTCAGTTAATTGTTTGAGGTATTTGCTCGCTGTTCTGCGTTCAACCTCCAGGTCTCTCGCCACGTAGACGATGCGCGTATAAGGATTGCGAAACAGATTATTCAGCAGACCCTGCGAATAGATTTTCGGCAGGTCATTCCGTATACGGTTTTTGTGTTCAGCCATCAGGTCCCGAATACCCGATACAAGTTGCAGGGTTGTTTTCGCTGTTTCTGTAACGGCGCGCAGTATGTAGATGACCCATTCTTCCCATGCGCCTTTTTCCCGCACGGCTTGCAGCAGGCGGTAGTAGTCCAGCTTCGTGCGGTTGATTGCTCGGCTCAAATAAAGAATGGGCGAGTCCAGAAGCCCTTTGTGCGTCAGATACAGCATATTTTTAGTAACGTAGTATGTTTTTTTTCAGTAGAACGTTGTCGTAACGCTCGCCATGTTCCTCAAGGGCTTGTTTGGCAGACTCATAGCCTAAATTGATCAACTGCATCAATGCAGGGATTTGGGATAGGTGCTTTTTAGTGTGGTGGAAGGTGGTCATGAAGATTTCTTCTTGATAAAATCTATCATTTGGTCTATCGATTGTCGAAGTTCTTCCCTTGTGTATGGTTCGTTGTGTTTGTTTTCAGGATGATGGATCTGGTGACGAATATATTCACTTAAAATTTTTTGTTCTCTCTTTTGTTCTTCCTTAGGTTTACCTTTCTCGATTTCCCGAATATATTCTCTTTTATCTTTTCCGTATTGAAAATCTTTAATCCAACGCTCGCTCTCAATAAATCCATAAAGTTCGTTGTGATAATTCTCATCAGATTCACCAAAAGCTAAAAAACTAGCCTCGTTTAAAGAAGGGTACGGAAGATTGTTTTTTTCAACATTTAATATCTTTAGATTGTTATTTTTTATAATTAATTTCAATTGTTCAAAATCCAACATCTTAACAATAGATGGAGCATGTGTGGTCAAAATGATTTGCGTATTACTTTGTTTTGATAATTCACGAAAAGCATTGATAAATTTTTGCTGATGATCTGGATGTTGGGAGGTTTCAGGTTCTTCTATTGCATAAATAATATTTGGGACATTTTTTTCTTGCACCCTTCTTTCTACCTCTGCTCTGAAGAAATTAAGTAAAACAAGCCTTTTAACTCCGCTTCCTCTCTTATTAATTGGAATATCTTGATCGCCAGAAATAGCTACGCTTTTAAAGACATCAGCCCATTTAAGGCTGTCTGTTGAAGGAATAATTGGTTTTAAGCTATTAGCTATTTCTGGATTCATTTCATTGAGTTTTGCAAGAGTATTACTAGCTATTTCATTGAGTTTTTTAGTAACTTTTTCAGCTATTTCATTAAAAGTAGATTGCAATTCATTGCTCTTAATAATTTCCTGAACAGCTAACTTCATTGGGTCTTGAATCTCGCTATCACCATCACTGTTTTTTCTATCAGACTGAAACAAAGAATAAAGAGGCATATATTGTTTAAGCTGTTCCCAAATACTCTTTGCGTCTTCTTTGGTGACATCAATTTCGACTTCATTGAGTTGAAGGTCATCCGAGTAATAATCCCAAATAGCTTTTCGCATAACTGCGTTTTTCTTTTGATTCTCACAGGCGATTAACTTTTCTTTGATGATTTTCTGTAAATCTTTTTGCTTTTTAAGAAGCAGGTCTGCACAATTAGAATTTGAAGGATGTTTTGCTTTTATGAAAACATTTTCTTTCCCTGCATTTTTATAGCGTTTTAAGACTTCTAATTTATTATCGTCATTTAATAGATATTCAGCTTCAAGTGTTGTTTCATTTGTACTGTCTATAATTATTTCTTTGGGAATATTTTCAAATATAACAGTAATTTCTATATCATCATTTTTCCGTGATTTATTAATATCTTCCTTGTCTATTTTTATAACTCCCTTACCCTCATTAAAAAAAACGTCTAATGCCTCTAATATTGTAGATTTACCAACATCATTTTTCCCAACAAAAACAGTTAAATCATTCATATTTATTGTGATTTCGTTTTTGTAACACCGAAAATTTGATATTTTTACTTGTGATATTTTCATATTTTCATGCTCCATTTTCCAATTAATAGTTTTTTTTGCATTTACTGAACAGACATCCCCCAATTTCACTTCCTGCCACCCCTTTGATAGCCTCTGGTCTTTAGCCATTCTCTTATTTATCGTTGCTCTCTTTTACTCTCCAGTCTCTTCACCAACCCTTCAATCTCTTTCAAATCGGTCGCGTCTTCCTCTAATGCCTCAACCCTGCGCCGTTCCATCTCAAACTCCTCGTACCGTTTTTCCGCTAACTGTTTGGCAATTGTCGCTCGCACATTACCTGCGTGTCTTAGCAAATCCCGTTCATTGAATTCCAGGAAGGCGTCCAATTTCTCGGACCATTGCTTCATCGTCATGGTGTTGCGTCTATTTGCTTGGTCTTCCGCATAGTCCAGATACATGGTAACGATACGGTTGAGTTGCTGGATCTCTTTTTCTTTCAAGTAATTCTTTGCAATCGCGACGTCGCCCTTACGTACTCTCGCGCCTTGCCATGATGTCAGCCCCATATTTGCTTTTTTGGAGTCGCTGCGGTCGGATATCAACTCGGCGGCGGTTTGACCGGTAATTGACCACAGCATTTTGTTCTGCACTTTTTTAAAAAAGGCCTGCGCCTGTTTAGATTTCTTATCGTAGTCTATAGCGGTGGCGTAAAGGTCGCGTACTTTTTGATAGAAACGTTTTTCTGATGCGCGGATTTCGCGGATACGCTCTAACCATTCGTCAAAATAGTCGGGCAGAGAGGAGCCTTCGGGGGAGGGGGTTTTCAATCGTTCATCATCCATAGCAAAGCCCTTGACGATGTATTCTTTGAGCTGTTGCGTGGCCCAGACGCGGAAGCGGGTGGCGGTGATACTCTTTACGCGGTAGCCTACGGATATGATTGCATCAAGGTTATAAAACTTCACGAGTCTACGGACGACTCGTCCTCCTTCTTTTTGAACCACCGAGAAATCCTCGGTAGTTGTGTTTCTTTCTAACTCCCTTTCTGCATAAATATTCTTGAGATGCAGGCTGATATTGTCGGTGGATGTATCAAACAATTCCGACATTGCTTTCTGAGTCAACCAGACGGTCTCGCCCTTGAGGTGCACTTCCAGTTTGATCCGCCCGTTTTCAGCCTGGTAAACCAGGAATTCACCTCTATCCAAGACCAAATCACCTTTTTTATTTCTTACGTTCATCCGTCATTCACCTTTCAATCTCCCTAACGACCTAAAAATCTACCCGTGACGGAAACTGTGTAATGGTCACCATAATATTTCTTGCCCTAAAATGTGCTTATTCTCTCCAAATTAAAATGTGCTTATTCTCTCCAAATGATGTATATGCTTCACTTGATATATACATAAAACTCAATTTTGTGTACATATCTTTGCGGATATGGGTAAGAAATGCGTATTTCATGCTCTCTTTGTCCCCAGGTTTCCGTTTGGCGCCTGATCCCAATGGAACCATTTTAATGACTTCATTAAAATGGTCTGACGGATCTGTTCCCGAGTTCTTACAAGCCTTGATTGTCTTCTTGATGATCGCCATGAAGTTTTGCCAGCTGCTGTATTCCAGGACTGGCTGCAAGTCTCTCGCTGACCAATATTCGGTTTTATCTTCCCCCAGTCTGCGTATGTCGCTGAAGGTTTGTTTGTGTTGCCCGTCTATTTCTTTCATGCCCTTTTTATCCCTTCTAATAACTTGTCCATCTCTCTACGCACCTTTTCCAACTCCTCTTCCAACTGGTTGATCTCCTTTTGCACGGCGTCAATGTCTATCTCCTCTTCTTCCTCAAAGGTGTCCACGTAGCGCGGGATGTTCAGGTTGAAGTCGTTTTCCTCTATCTCTTCGATATTCGCTACGTGCGCGTATTTGTCAACGTCTTCGCGCTTTTTGTAAGTTTCAGCAATCTTTTCTATGTGCTCTTCCAGCAGGGTGTTTTGATTTTTTCCGGCTTCGTATTCCCGGCTGGCGTCAATAAACAGGACGTCTCTGTGCTTTTCGTTCTCGCCTCCCGCCTCACGTGATCGGTCAAACACCAGAATAGTCACCGGTATTGCGGCGGTTGGGAAGAGGTTGACCGGAAGCCCGACTACGGCATCCAACAGGTTTTCTTCAATCAACTGCCGCCGGATGCGTCCTTCTGCGCCGCCACGAAACAAAACGCCGTGCGGTACCACCACGGCGATCCGTCCTTTCTTTTCCAGCGCTGCCTCTATCATGTGGCTTATGAACGCATAGTCTCCGTTTGACTTAGGAGGAACTCCGCGCCAGAACCGCTTGTAAACGTCTGCCTTGACGTCTTCTGCGCCCCATTTGTCAACAGAGAATTCTGGATTTGCCACTACGTTGTTGAATCTCATCAAACGGTCATTCTCTACCAGAGCCGGCCCCGTGAGTGTATTGCACCGCTCAATGCCCGAGGAATCAAAGCCGTGCAGCAACATGTTCATCCGGCAAAGTGCCCAGGTGTTTCCGTTTGACTCCATTCCGTAAAGAGAGAAGTTGTTGTTTCCCACTTGCCTTGCGGCTTCAATGAGCAGACCGCCCGAACCGCATGCAGGGTCGCAGATACGAGCGCCGGGTTTGGGAGCGCACAGTCTCGCTACCAGTTCGGATACCTTTTGCGGGGTGTAGAATTTGCCGGGCTTTGTTCCTGTATCAGACGCGAAGCGCTCAATCATATAAATGTAGGTGCTGCCTATCATGTCTTCCGAAACACGGCTCGGGCTCATGTCCAGTTCGGGCTTGTTGAAGTCCTCAAGCAGCAGCTTCAGGCGACGATTGCGGTCTCTTGTTCTTCCAAGGTTGACTTCACTGTTGAAGTCGATGTTGCGGAACACGTTTTCCAGTTTTCCCCTGTTCTCCGCTTCAATGGCATCCAGGGCTACGTTGATAAGTTCGCCGACGTTGGGCTCCGAACGCTTTTGGTACAGGTCGTAGAAACTGCTGCCTTCCGGCAGGACAAAACGCTCACGCCTCATTTTCCGGCGTATTCGCTTATCGTCTCCCTCGTGTATTCGCTTATACTCCTCGTAGTGGTCGCGCCACACGTCGCTTATGTATTTCAAGAAGAGCATAACGAGGATGTAGTCCTTGTACTGGCCTGCGTCCATAACGCCCCGGAAAGTGTCGCAGGCACCCCATGCTGCTTTGTTTATGTCTTGCTGTCTGATTTGTTGTTTTTCACTCATCCGTTTTGTTCCCTTGTTATTCGGTTTTACCCTTCAACAACCCTTAGCAGGAACTGTATATGTTTCACTTGATATATACATAAAACTCAATTTTGTGTATATATCTTTGCAGATATAGGTAAAGAACGCATGTTTCATGCTCTCTTTATCTCCAGGGTTCCGTTTGGCGCCTGATCCTAATGGAACCATTCCTGAGTTCTTACAAGCCTTGATTGCCTTCTTGATGATCGCCGTGAAGTTTTGCCAGCTGCTGTATTCCATGACTGGCTGCAAGTCTCTCGCTGACCAATATTCGGTTTTATCTTCCCCCAGTCTGCGTATGTCGCTGAAGGTTTGTTTGTGTTGCCCGTCTGTTTCTTTCATGCCCTTTTTATCCCTTCTAACAACTTGTCCATCTCTCTACGCACCTTTTCCAACTCCTCTTCCAACTGGTTGATCTCCTTTTGCACGGCGTCAATGTCTATCTCCTCTTCTTCCTCAAAGGTGTCCACGTAGCGCGGGATGTTTAGGTTGAAGTCGTTTTCCTCTATCTCTTCAAGATCCGCTACGTGCGCGTATTTGTCCACGTCTTCGCGCTTTTTGTAGGTTTCAGCAATCTTTTCTATGTGTCCTTCCAGCAGGTTGTTTTGATTTTTTCCGGCTTCGTATTCCCGGCTGGCGTCAATAAACAGGACGTCTCTGCGTTTTTCGTTCTCGCCTCCCATCTCACGCGATCGGTCAAACACCAGGATAGCCACCGGTATTGCGGCGGTTGGGAAGAGGTTGACCGGAAGCCCGACTACGGCATCCAACAGGTTTTCCTCAATCAACTGCCGCCGGATGCGTCCTTCTGCACCGCCACGAAACAAAACGCCGTGCGGGACCACCACGGCAATCCGCCCCTTCTTTTCCAACGCTGCCTCTATCATGTGGCTTATGAATGCATAGTCTCCCTTTGACCTGGGGGGAACCCCGCGCCGGAACCGTTTGTAAAGGTCCGCCTCTGCGCCTTCTGCGCCCCATTTGTCAAGAGAGAAGGGTGGATTTGCCACTACGTTGTTGAATCTCATCAAACGGTCATTTTCTACCAGAGCCGGCGCCGTGAGTGTGTTGCACCACTCAATTCCGGCAGAATCAAAGCCGTGCAGAAACATGTTCATCCTACAAAGCGCCCATGTGTTTCCGTTTGACTCCATTCCGTAAAGGGAGAAGTTGTTGTTTCCCACGTGCCTTGCGGCTTCAATCAGCAAACCGCCCGAACCGCATGCCGGGTCGCAGATGCGAGCTCCAGGTTTGGGGGCGCACAGTCTCGCCACCAGTTCGGACACCTTGTGCGGGGTGTAGAATTCTCCGGCCTTTTTTCCGGCGTCGGACGCGAAGCGCTCAATCATATAGATATACGTGTTGCCGATCACGTCTTCCGCAACACGGCTCGGGCTCATGTCCAGTTCGGGCTTGTTGAAGTCCTCAAGCAGCAGCTTCAGGCGACGATTGCGGTCTCTTGTTCTTCCAAGGTTGACTTCACTGTTGAAGTCGATGTTGCGGAACACATTTTCCAGTTTTCCCCTGTTCTCCGCTTCAATGGCATCCAGGGCTACGTTGATGAGTTCGCCGACGTTGGGCTCCGAACGCTTTTGGTACAGGTCGTAGAAACTGCTGCCTTCCGGCAGGACAAAACGCTCACGCTTCATTTTCCGGCGTATTCGCTCATCGTCTCCCTCGTGTATTCGCTTATACCCCTCGTAGTGGTCGCGCCACACGTCGCTTATGTATTTCAAGAAGAGCATAACGAGGACGTAGTCCTTGTACTGGCCTGCGTCCATAACGCCCCGGAAAGTGTCGCAGGCACCCCATGCTGCTTTGTTTATGTCTTGCTGTCTGATTTGTTGTTCTTCACTCATTCGTTTTGTTTCCTTGTTATTCGGTTTTTTGATGTTGAGTCTCCGCAAGGCTTGTTAGAGATTCGTCTGTGTAAACTCTACGCTTTTTCCCGATGAGTTCAAGCAGTTTCTGTTCGCGGACGGAGAGGGCGTAGACTTCGCCAATCAGTTTTTGTGTTTCCATATCGGGTAGAGTGATTGGGATTTCCTTTAGGCTTTTGATGTTTAGTGCCGAAACGGTCGTTCTTGTGGTAAGAGAGGCGAGGCGCTGCTGGGTCCGCGGCTGGTTCAGATACCAGAGAAGGTATTCGGGTAAGACCTTTTCTCTGTTTGCCCTTATACGGAGAAGAGGGGCTGCAATTCCTACGTCTTTTTCGTCAGAATCAAACAGGATCGCCGTTGTTGAGTACCCCCTGGAACGGAATATTAAGTCTCCTCTTTTCAGTAGGCAATTTTGTGTTTGCGCCTGAACCCTGAAAGCCTCTTCAATCCTTAATTCACCGTTGCTTGATATATCTCGCATTTGTATTATTCTGTTGCCGTAGGGATTTTGCTCAATGCGAGAGCGGAAAGTTGTGCCCGTGGATATTTCGGCTACCTGGTCAAGGTATCGCTCTTTTTGTGTCAGTATTTGCATATTGTAATAATAACATATATTTGATAAGAGGTGTTAACTTGCTTCTTTTCCCATTCGGAAGCACAGATGAACGCGAAATGACGGCTGGGGTTGTCGGCTCATGCGTGATTCAAAAAGCAGATCAACAAGTTGAGCGACTAGACTTAATGCTCCAGATTTATGGTTTGACTCTGGTCTACGCGCCATATACGCTTAGTAAAGCGTAAGCTAAGGGATATATACTAGGCTTGTTAACTATTTTGCGATACCTTATCTATTTACGTTTGGCAAACTAAAAAGGAGTTCTTTATATGTCGCGCGGGTGTGATGGGGTAAAGGTTACTAGTCCAACTGTTTTGATCCCGCTGTCCGCCTACTCTGTGTTGGAGATGTGGCTTGGGAGCGGTTTGTCTCTATATCGTCGGCCTTCAGGCTGGAATGTATGGTCGGGGAGCCGGGATTTGAACCCGGGACCTCTTCGTCCCGAACGAAGCGCGCTACCAAGCTGCGCCACTCCCCGCGAGGCTGATTATATATCTTATCGCGCTCGGAGGTCTGCACTGTGCCGAAGCAAGTAAAGGTAAAGGTGCCAGCAACCATGGCGAATTTAGGGCCAGGCTTTGATTGTATAGGCATGGCCCTGGATATTTGGGACACCATAACTATAACGGGTGGACCCTTCGGCATAGAGATAGAAGGCGAGGGTGAAGGTCATATCCCTCTGGACGCAAGGAATCTGATAATTACGGGCGTGGACGCTGCTTTCTCGGAAATAGGGGAGCAGATGCCTTCCCTTCACTATCGGTATATTAGCAAAATTCCGGTTGGGAGAGGCCTGGGTTCAAGTTCTGCGTCGATAGTAGCCGGACTTCTGGCAGGTGCAGCTTTTGCTGGCGCGGACCTTCCTTTTTCACGTTTGGTAAGGATAGCCGCCGATATTGAAGGACACCCTGACAACGTGTCCCCCGCTTTAGCCGGTGGCTGTACGATAGGGATTCATGAGGCTGGCGAATGGATAGTCACCAGCACTCCTATACCTGAAAACCTCTCCTGTGTCTTGTATATTCCTGACTCTTCTACGAGTACACACGAATCTCGAGCGAAGTTACCCGAGCAGATATCACGCGGTGACGCCGTTTACAATATCGGGCGTGCCGCTCTCCTGATATCCAGCTTTGCATCTTCTGATCTTTCTTTGCTTAAATACGCCACGCAAGACAAGTTGCATCAACCTTATAGATCTTCTGGATTTACAGGTATGCAAAGCATAATAGACGCTGCGTTACGCGGAGGTGCGAAAGGGGCGTTTCTTTCAGGTTCAGGGCCTGCTATAGCCGCTTTGACGTGCGGGAACGAATACACGGTTTACTACGAGATGGCGGAGGCTGTCCGCATCGCTCAGCTCGGAGGCCGGGTATCTATAGTTTGGCCTTCCCGAACGGGCGCACGAGTGGTAGACGGAGAAGAGTGAGCACCGGGACCGGCTCATCCGGGGTAGTTGTTCAGAAGTACGGAGGTAGCTCACTTAAGGACCTCTCAATGATTCGGCGAGCGGCTGTCAGGGTGTGTAGACGCGCCAAGTCAGGGGAGCACCTGGTTGTTGTTGTGTCCGCCATGGGGGATTCCACTAATCAGCTGATGAAGCATGCTCAAGCTGTAACGGCCGGTGAGCTCCCTTCTTCTACAAGAGAGATTGACAACCTTTTGGCTACAGGCGAAAACGCCAGCAGTGCCCTGATGGCGATAGCTATAAACTCCCTGGGACGTAAGGCGATAAGCCTAAGTGGGTCTCAGGCAGGTATCAGGACAAACTCGGAGTACACGTCTGCGCGCATAGCTTCGGTAGACGCCTCGCGCGTCATAAACGAACTCAACAAGGGTAATATAGTGGTAGTGGCAGGTTTTCAGGGGTTCTATGCCAAGGCCGGGGACGTTACGACACTGGGGCGCGGCGGTTCTGATACGACGGCGGTGTCGCTTGCTATAGCTCTTAAAGCAAGCCGCTGCGAGATATATACGGACGTGGAGGGTATATATACAGCAGACCCTCGTCTTGAGCCTGTAGCAGTCAAGCTGAAGGAGGTAGACTTTCAAGAGATGTTGGAAATGGCTTTTTTAGGAGCGAAGATGAACCCGCGCTCCATAGAGTTGGCGGCAGTATATGAAATGCCGGTATATGTGGCGTCCTCATTCTCCGAAGCGCCCGGCACTCTCATACATTCGTTACCTAAACGGAGTAGTCTGCAAAGGAAAGACGGTATGGAAATAAGAAAAGTCGTTACCGGCATTCCGGTGGATAAAGATATAGCGAAGATATCTTTATATGGAGTTGAAGATACCCCTGGAGCCGCGGCTAAAATACTGTCTCCCCTGGCTACTGAAAATATCAGCGTGGACGTGATAGTGCACGCAGCGTATGGAACCAAAGGCAGGGCTGTTTTTGGTTTCACGGTGTCACAAAGCGACTTTAGAAAGGCGCTGAGCATAGTAGAAAGCCGGCATGGAGAGGAGAAGGTTGAGTATAAAGAAGGTCTTGCAAAGGTAAGCATCGTGGGAACCGGTATGCAAAATAGCCCGGGTTATGCTTCCCTTATGTTTGATACGCTCGGTGGCGCGGGCGTCAACATAGAGATGATATCTACTTCAGAGATTCGGATCACATGCGTAATATCAAGAGACGACGTCAAAACTGCCGTGTCCGCTCTTCATAAAGCGTTTGAGTGGATAGCGGATTAACGAACGCGTTGCCTACCTCCCGATCCTAAAAGCCTGATATCTAAACAAGATGAAGCGCCCGGACTCATCTCCCGATTTGTCAGTTATAGTTCCTGCCTACAATGAAGGGGCGCGGATAAGGGATACGCTTATGATATTGAGCGATACCCTGGATAAAGCCGGCCTGGAATGGGAAATTGTGGTAGCGGACGACGGTTCTACAGACAACACTGGGGCAGAAACAGACTCCGTGGCAAAGACTTCTCCCCGCATTCGACGAATAGAGCTCCCACATAGAGGGAAAGGGGCAGCCGTTAGGGAAGGTATGCTGAGCGCGTATGGCAAGTGGCGAGTTTTTACCGATGCCGACCTCTCAACTCCCCCGGAAGAGATACAGCGGTTCCTGAGTTTGGAGGCTCGTAAGAGCGGCGTGATGATAGGCTCCCGCGAGAAGGAAGGCGCAAAACGTGAGGGTGAGTCGTTCATCAGACGCTTCATAAGTTTGGCATTTAGCAAATGGGTTAGCTTTCTGGTGCTAAAGGGTGTCCAAGATACCCAATGTGGCTTCAAGATGTTCTCAAAAGAGGCTGCTGAGTCTATATTTTCCAGATTGTCCGTAGATGGCTTTGGGTTTGACGTGGAAACCTTGATAATTGCTCGTCTACGCGGCTTTAAAGTGGAAGAACTGCCCATAACCTGGAAACATTCTGTAGAGAGCAAGGTAGGGCTTTGGAATGGTATAGGGGGCTTTATCGATATAGTCAACATAAAGTGCAATCTTGTGTTAGGCAGATACCATGACGACGAAGTGTCCGAGACAATGGCCGGTAACGACAAGCCAATGAGTACGAGTGTAATAATTCCTACGTACCAAGAAAAGGAGACTCTGCCTGTATTGGTTAGTCAACTTAAGGAGTTGAGTATAGAGGGGATGGGCATAATAGTTGTGGACGACTCTTCTCCGGACGGCACAGCTGACCTGGCGGAGGATCTGGCGCAAAATTTCCCAGCTGGGTTTAGGGTAATCCGCCGCTCAAGAAAAGCCGGACTGCGAAGGGCTTATGTTTCTGGTTTTAGGGCCGCCATCAAGGAAGGCACGGAGCAGGTTGTTCAGATGGATGCCGATATGTCGCATCCTGTAGCGATGGTTCCCTTGTTGCTTGAGAATCTAAAGCAGGCCGATATATCCGTCGGCTCCCGCTACATATTGGGTGGAGGGTCTGAGAAACAGTGGGGTATTAGAAGGAAGCTCCTGTCGTTCACCGGCTCGAGAGGTATGCGCTTGACACTGGGCACCAAAACCAGAGATGTTTCCTCGGGATTCAAGGCATTTCGTACCTCTGTTATACTTCGTTCCGGCTTTCAGAGGGCGCGTGTCATTGGGTTCGGTTTTCAAGCGGAGGTTATCTATTATTGTGAAAATGCCGGGCTTAAGATAGTCGAAGTGCCATACATATTCAAAAAAAGAGCGGCCGGCATGTCTAAGATGTCACCGATGATAGTCTTGGAGGCTATGCTCAAGCTGGCTGCTCTACGCGTAGGATGTTGAACTCTCCCTTTACCTTGTGAATAGAGAGGTCGTTTTGGGGTGGGGTTACGGGTTTTGGGAAAGAATTGCTTTCTTCCGCCGACCGTTCCACCATAGCAAGGCGACGCTCGCTATCAAGCTGATTTGGATACCTATGAAGAGCCACGTGGCAGGCTGATCAAATGTACCGCTTCTTCCCCTAGCGGATACGATTATAGGCATATCTACCTGTATTGTTCCGCTAGGTCCAGCTATCAGGAACTGGATTGCCCACTCGTCCGGCTCATCCATATCTAGAGATACGTGGTACAGCTCAGGATTTAGAGGGGCATTGAGTGCAAGCGATTTTTGCCTGCGTCCTTCCTCTTGCGGATCTGCATAAACCGTTATAGAAGCGCCATCCACGGATGTGCCGCGGTGATCTCGCAGTTCAACTATGAAACGAGTTACACCTGCTACAGAGCGTTCTGGTGATTGCCATATTCGGACATGGTACGGGCCTCGGTTTTCTTCTAGTACAACGGCGTAGGGTCCCGCTTCTCCAGGTGGTGGCGGTGATTGAGCAGAGGCTGTAATGGGCAACAGCAGGACGAATGTCGCAATGACGCAAAGAAGGGTTTTTAGAATCATGGGACTATCCATCGGTACTACTATTAAGTATCTCGTACGGAGTGGAGTCCTGAGGGTTCTATTTTAGTAACTTAAGGGTATGTGACTGGTAAGTTCACAAAGGTTTCTGGCATGGCTTACAGCTTTAATTCTTCTTATATATTACTATGGACGGGTCAGTAAGGATCAAAACTACCATAGATCGGTGAAGAGTGGCTTATTTAGTGGATTGACATTTAGTGTACTATCTTTAATGTGTAAGATGCGTGTTAATTTTAGCTTCTTCCTCTCTTAGTGGTGTGTGAAGCGGAATCTTACTCAAATGAAAGGCAGGGTCGCAATGCAAATGAATATGAGCTTCTTGGACAAGCTTCTAGGGAACGCGAAAAAGGTTTTTACGCGGGTACGTGAGATGTTTGATTCCGCCGTCAAGCGGTCTGGTACTTCTGCTCCTCGAAAGTTGCCAGGTACGGGCGCAGATCAGCCGTCAGATGCTTCTTCTGATCCCCCCGCTTCTGCAACACCGGCCCCATCGTCTGCTGAGGAACCATCTGCTAGCTCTGATCAACCATCAGATCCCAAACCCCAACCCTCAGATAAACCGAAAGAACCCGAGAGTAAAGCACCACAGGAAGAGAAATCTGCTCCTCCTAAACCCGAACCGCAACCCAAAGACGAAAAGCCGCCAGAACCTGAACCGCCCAAGTCTGCACCCGCTAAACCTGCGGCCTCTAAGCCCGCTCCAAAACGATCTACTACTTCACGTAGCAGACCTACTTCTAGTACGACAAAGCGGACTGGTACCGGTACCGGTAGAGGTGGTAGGCGTACGACTTCACGAAGAAGCTCGTCGTCGGGATAGGGAAACTAAACCCTTCCGAATAAGGCTATCTTCTGACTCTCCCACCTTCAGGAGATTTTGTGGCGGCTTTGACCTCTTCCAAACTGCTGAGGTTGAAGTCCCCGTGAATAGTATGTGCTAAGGCGTTTGCTGCGGAAGCAAAATCGACCGTTTTTTTGCCTTCCCATCCGCATAATTCTCCGTATATTACTCCGCTTGCAAAAGCGTCGCCTCCGCCTATTCTGTCTACAATATCGCTGATCGGTATAGCAGGTGAAAAGTGAACTCGCTTGCCGTCAAAGTATGAGCCAGCTATGCGATTTTCAGTTGCGGAGTCGGCCTCGCGCATAGTTAATCCAATCCGAGAGATACCAAATCTTTCTTGGAGTTCTTTTATGACCTCCTCGCAAGCATATTGATCGATTCCCTGCTTGTCCTTGACTCGTTTGCCTGCCCCCAAACATATTAGGGCATCTTCTCTGCCCCCAAGCAGAACGTCCACATTTTCCATGAGAGGCACCATAGTTCTTTGGGCTTCTTCAGCGTTCCAAAGAAACGAGCGGTAATTCAGGTCGCAACTTACAGTAAGTCCTTCCTCTTTAGCGTTTCTTGCAGCCTCTTGGCATATGAGAGCGGTACTTGGTGATACTGCCGCAGATATGCCGCTGAAATGGAACCAGGATGCACCATTCAGAATACGCCTCCAGTTCAAATCTCCTGATTTCAGGCTTGCGAAGGCACTGCCAGCTCTGTCGTATATAACCCTTGAAGGGCGATGGGAAGAACCCATTTCCAAGAAATACAGCCCCATGCGCGTACCCTTCTTGACAACGTTACGCACGCCTACCCCGTACGCCCGTACGTACTCCAAGGTTGCCAGGCCTATATCGTTATCCGGAACCGCCCCAATCCATTCTGTTTCAACTCCAAATTTTGCTAACGATACAGCGACGTTGCATTCTGTCCCACCGTACACTAAATCCAGGCTGCGCGCTTGGGTGAATCTTTCATTTCTAGGCGCGGTTAAACGCAGCAACACTTCCCCGAAACATACAAACCTCTTATCTGAAATCGCTTGTTCGTCGTTCACTGCTGTCCTCCAGTTCTGTGAGTAGAGCATCAATAGCAACTTGACGCTCTCATGCCTTCGGTTAATCTAAATTTTGCTCTAGCTCAAAAATTTCATGCCGTCTTTTCATAAGTCAGCTAGAAACAAACATTTCTTAATCGCTTTAAGGTTGCCATTAGAGGTACCGGGCAAACCTGTTCCAATATTTCCACAAATCTATGTGTCCAGGGTAGTCTCTGATGAGTGGAGGCCTTGCGTTGCAATTAATAGGGAGCTTTGGAGGTGTGCAATTTCTTGAATACACGACTACTGTAAAGCCCCCAAATACGGTGGGATCCAGCAACTTTCTTATGCCGGCTCCATTCGCCAGCCGCTCACGTTCCACCAGACCACTCCCATTTACAAAGTCTAGCCATTCCCGCGCGCCACATGCCGAAAGGAAATCGTCTTGCGAAATTTTGATTACATTATCGAAACCAAGTCCGGTAAGGAGCTCGTCGACAGCCGTTATATCTACGCTGGCAGTTATGTCTTGATTACTTGGCTCCTCGGTAAGAAGGGTGCCGAGCGTATGCGATTTGAAACTGCGGATAGTGCCTCTTTTTCTTTGAGGCGAATAAAGTTTAGAACGCGGCAAAAAGTAATCTATTAATATGACCAACCCACTTTGAAGATGGCTGGAAACCTCATTTGCCCAGTGTTCTAGAGGCTCTGCGCAAACCTCTCCTCTGTAACCATCCGGCAAATCCCTAAGCGTGTCTTTTAGTCTTTCCTTTATCACTTCTGAGGATGGTTCGCACAGGATCTCAGAGAGTGCTCCGTCTTGGGTTGTCATAAACACCTCTAACGGCTCTCCGTTGTGAATTTCGAAGAGGTGTACAGGAAAAGCGTCCAGTAATTCATTCCCTATTATGCATCCGTACTGAATAGTCGGAAAATTTTCAATAGGTTCTACCTCCCAATGGACGCGCCCACCGCCTTCTACGTCAAACGCTCTATAAGTGAGCTTATCGCTAAAACATGGCAAGGTGCTTTCTGCATACTTGACGAAGTCTGCCGCTAATAGTCCTTGCCCTGCCCCTATTTCAGCTATTGTGAAAGGAGGCATATCCATGCCTCGCCACAGAGAACAAACATATTCAGCGAGTAAAGCCCCGAAAGCAGGATGGGTATCTGGAGAAGTGATGTAATCTATTCCTCCGAAACCCTGAGAAGAACCCATGTAGTAACCTTGAGCAGGGGCGTAGAGCGCTTCGTTCATATATTCAGCAAACGATATAGGTCCCTCTTTGTTGATCCGCTCTAAAATTTTCTTTTCTAGAGATTTATCCACGAGTAGGCTACCTTAAAAATCTTCGTATGAAATCGTTGCTAATATCAATCCCCACGTCTTAACAAAAACGCCGGATGTTAGCGTTTTACGGGCCGTCTGGATTTATACAGTCTGAAGAATTTTTATCACCATAAAGGGAACCTATTGCGGACGTCTTACTGTCTATTCGGATCAATCGAAACTGATCACTGAATCTGGATCCGTGCAGAGGGCGTTAGTCTCTTTCTTCAAGAGGAATGTACGCCCGTGACTCCGGGCCGGTGTAGTGCAACAAAGGTCTTATCAATATGTTGTTTGTTATCTGCTCCACTACTTGTACAGTCCAGCCAGGGATTCTCCCAACTGCGAAGATGGGTACAAAGAGTCCTTGGGGTATTCCAAGCAAGTGATATATGACTCCCGCAAAGAAGTCCACATTTACGTGTATACCACGTCGAGCATATGGTGTCATAGCTTTCTGCACACCTTCTAATATCTCGTACCATTCTCTCTGTCCCATCTGTTTGGAAAGGGTCTTTACCTCTTCCTTGAGATGCCTAGCTCTGGGGTCTTCTGACTTGTACACCCTGTGGCCAAAACCCATCACTCTTTGGCGGGATGATATAAGGTCTTTAACGTACGTTTCGGCGTTATCAGGGTGGCCTATTTCCTTTGTCATCTGCATAACGTTTTCGGCGGCTCCTCCATGAGCATTACCTGAAAGAGCAGCTATGCCTGCCGTTATTGAAGAGTGAAAGTCGGCTTTTGTTCCCGCGACTACCCGCGCAGTGAAGGCGGACGCGTTTAGCCCATGGTCAGCATGCAGTATGAAGTCCTTATCCATCAGCTTTGCCGCGTCTTCGGTTGGTTCTTTACCGGAGAACATGTAGAGAAAGTTCGCTGCATGGGCAAGCTCTTTGCTTGGAGAGACCGGTGTCCTATTGTTCCGTATATGGTCGTGCGCGGTTACGATGTAAGGGACTTGAGACGTGAGCCTTATACCTTTGCGATATATCGCTTCCACGGAGTCGTCGTTTCTGTCTACGTCAAAGGCGGAGAGAGCAGATACCGCAGTACGTAACACATCCATGGGGTGGCTGTCTCTTATCGTATCTATTATTGAGAGTACTTCTGGAGGGAGAAATCGCGCCTCTTTGAGTTCGCCGTCAAATTTTTTGAGTTGCTCTTTGGTAGGTAGTTCTCCGTATAAGACTAAATAAGCGGTCTCTTCGAATGTGGAATGCTCTGCCAATTCATGAATCGAGTAGCCTCGGTACTCCAGGACCCCCTTTTTTCCATCTATGAAGGTGGTTTGTGTACGGTCTAGATTTATCCCCTGCAGACCTCTGTTTAGGCGGACTTCAGATTTCATGGTTGAGCTTTCCTTTGCAGATGGAAATAGGACGTTGCATAGACTCTAATACAGTCAACGGTTATATTTCCTTATGATAATCGTTCTCCTGTTTGAGGCGCTGCACTATCGACTCTATTGGGAAAGATCCTTCGTCGCCTTTTTCCAGTGAGCGGAGTGCACCGACGCCTTGAGAGGCTTCCGCGTCTCCTACAACAAGGATATAGGGAGTTTTTAGAATTGTAGCGTTTCTTATCTTACTGTTCATGCGCGTCTTGGAATCATCTATTCTGGCGCGTAGCCCTCCTGATCGCAGAGCTTGCAAAACCTCTGATCCATAATCCAGGTGTTTATCTGATATCGGCACGACTACGACTTGAACGGGGCTCAGCCATAAAGGCAATCTTCCATTCAAGTGTTCCAACAGGACGGCAAGGAAGCGTTCAAGTGAACCAAGCATTGCCCGATGCACGATGATAGGCCGTTTTCTGGAACCGTCTTCTGCAGCATATTCCAGATCGAATCTCTCAGGTAAGTTGAAATCGATTTGCACCGTTCCGAGCTGCCACTGCCTGCCCAAAGCGTCTGGCACAAAAGCGTCTATCTTAGGGCCATAGAACGCGCCTTCACCTTCAGCCTTTGTGTAGCTCTTCCCGCTCTGCTTCAATACGTCTTCCAGCATAGTTTCGGCTTCATCCCAAATTTCGCTTCCCCCAAGGCTTTTTGCAGGCTTGAGAGATAAAGCGTATGTAGGCTCTCCCAGCTTAAATACTCGGTAAGAACTTTCTAGAGTGTCGAGGAAGTGGGCCGCCTCTTCTCGTATATCTTCGCGGGTACAAAATATGTGTGCGTCGTCCTGGGTAAAGCTGCGCGAGCGAGTAAGCCCCTGCACTACTCCTGATCGTTCATATCTGTGCAATCTTCCAAAATCTGCGAGTCGGAGCGGTAGTTCACGGTAAGATCTGTGCAAAGATTTAAAGATTATAGCCGCGGCTGGACAGTTCATAGGCTTCAAACCGAACTCTTGTTCTTCCTCTCTGATGAAAAACATATTGTCCGCGAAGTTGTCGTAATGTCCGGAGGTCTTCCACAATTCCGAATAGAACACCTGTGGGGTAATAACCTCTTGGTAGCCGTTCCGTTTGTACAGACTTCGTACATAGTCGGCGAGGAGTTGCATTACTATGGTGCCATTAGGAAGGAAGAATGGGGATCCGGGAGACATTTTATTAAAGAAGAACAAACCTAGATCCCGCCCGATACGAACATGAGAACGACGTTCAAGTTCTTCCAAACGCGACATGTGCTTCTTCAAGGCATCTCGAGACTCCCACGCAGAACCATATATACGTTGCAACATCGGTCTCTTCTCGTCACCGCGCCAGTATGCACCGGCAGATTTAAGGAGCTCAAACGCCTTGATGTCACCGGTTCTTTTTACGTGTCCACCTTGACAGAGATCCGTAAAGCCTCGGTCTGAGTGACTCACTACGGTAATCCGTTCGCCCGAGGGGATTGCGTTAAGTATCTCAACTTTATAGGGGTTGCCTGCAACTTGATCTAGTGCCTCCGAGTAAGACACTTCTCTTTCCTTGAAGGGCGTATCTGCTTTTACCGAGGCAAGCATCCTCTCTTTTATCGCCTTCAAATCCTCAGCGGTGAAGGGGCGTGGGGTATCAAAGTCGTAATAGAAACCGTCAATAATGGGTGGTCCTATAGTGGGTAGAGCTTCCGGGAAAAGTTCGGTTACTGCCTCTGCGAGCACATGTGCTGCAGAATGGCGAATACGCCATCGTAATTTTTCTATGTTGTCCTCAGTTTGTGGATTGGATGGAGTCGGAGTCATAGCTATATTGTTCAGTGATAGATACGGGTTTTATAATTAGCTACATGGTGAGCATTGGTGGGCGATGCAGGACTCGAACCTGCGACCTCGTCGATGTCAACGACGCGCTCTAACCAGCTGAGCTAACCGCCCTTCCGAAGTTTTATTACAAACCGCTACAGCGATTATATACTTAAGAAGACCTTTTCACCCTGTGGCTCCTACATAATTACGCCGAAGGAGGGAGCTATGGAAAGAACTTAATGCTGTGTTTCACCAAACGAAGCACATCTGGACAGATAAGCGTTTAGAGGACGCTCTTCTTATGCTACCTGGTGAAGTACAAAGCGCCAAGGCGGATATTAAGAATAGCAGCGTAGCCAAGTTAGAAGACTGTACAATCTCATCAGATGGATATATGCCTATATCCTTGAGCCATTGATAAAGCGATGTTCAATGTATTTTACGCACAGTTTCGTTTGTTTGCTTACCCTCCAAGGCTATGAAGTAGCTATTAGTTTAAACCGTTTGGTGAAGATTCTTTATCCCCTTTTCCATCTGTCTTGAACATCTTATCCGTTTCTACCGCTGATGCAACATTTGCACTTGGCAACGAACTTCCCATGAGCCAGTGCTCAGATTGAGATTCGGATCCGATATTCCCTCCTATTTTTTGCATGGCTTCTTCTATGGTCTCGGGTTCTTCCGATATCTGCATCGGATCTTCCATATGTTCCTCAACTCCTAGGAATTCACGGCCTTCCTCGGTCAAGTCCAAACGAGCCGGTATAAGATTACCTATGATAACGTTTTCTTTCAGGCCTACCAGCCAATCAGTCTCCCCCGCTATAGCCGCCTCTGTGAGAACTCGGGCAGTCTCTTGAAACGACGCTGCAGCGAGGAAGGAGCTTGTAGCCAGTGCAGCTCGAGTTACGCCTAGCAGCTTGGGTTTTGCGGAAGCCGGCCGGCCTCCGTGCCTTATCGTATCTGAATTGATACGTTCATAGGTTGTTCTCTGCACTGTGTCTCCGGGCAAGAAGTTTGTGTCTCCTCCTGTTTCAACCTCCACTTTCTGCAACATTTGACGGATTATGACTTCTATGTGCTTGTCGTGTATGTGAACTCCTTGCGAGCGATATACTGCTTGAACCTCGTCTACCAAGTATCGCTGGGTAGCCGTTGCACCCTCTATTTCAAGTATCGCCTTTGGGTCTTTCGTGCCGGTTGTCAATGCTCGACCCGGCTTTATAGCCTCTCCGTCTTTTACAAGTATTTGCGCAACGGCAGGCAGATCATAACGTCTCTCTTCAGGCTCTTCCCATGAAACTATGATGGAAGATTTGGTAGTTTTTACCTCTCCAGCTTGTACAGCAGTAATAATATCAGGTGGGGGTGTTTTTCCTTTTTTAAGGGCCATTCTAGCGAAAGATTTCTGCAGGACGAACATAGGATCTCCTACGTTTACATAGGACTTGTTCTTGATTGCGCGCCTGTAGTTTTCCGGTATAGGGAATTCGCGAGAAAACTTCCGTTTGTTTGTTACGTGTGCAACTCGTCCTGTAGGGGTTTGTTGTAGGGTAACTGTTCCGCCTATTTCAGCTATGGGAGCCATTCCTTTTGGCAACCGAGCCTCAAACAACTCTTCTACTCTTGGGAGCCCGGATGTTATGTCTTGCCCGGCTACGCCTCCGGTATGGAATGTGCGCATTGTAAGCTGAGTCCCTGGTTCTCCTATCGACTGCGCGGCTATGATCCCGACCGCTTCACCGATCATAGTTTTCTTGTTTGTTGCAAGAGATGCTCCATAGCATTTACTGCATAAACCCCTGCGGGCCTTGCAAGCGATCGGAGAACGAACATAGCTCTCTTTTATACCGGCGTTCTCTATATCCAGCGCAATATCCATATTTACCAGCACATTGGTATCAGCTATAACCTCGCCGGTCTGTGGATGAACTGCAGGCTGTGCCAGATATCTGGAGACTACTCGCTCCGCTATGTTTATTCCAAGCCTCGAATCGTTGCTTATGGCTACCTTCAAGCCTGCGTTGGGACCGCAGTCTTCCTGCAAGATTATCAAATCTTGAGAAACGTCAGCGAGCCTTCGGGTTAGATATCCCGCGTCGGCTGTTCTGAGAGCTGTATCCGCTAGTCCTTTGCGCGCCCCGTGAGTGGCTATAAAGTACTCCATGACTGACAAACCTTCCGCGAAAGAAGAACGTATCGGTAGTTCTATAATGCGTCCTTTTGGGTTTGACATAAGACCGCGCATGCCTGCCATCTGTTTTATCTGTGAAATGTTACCTTTAGCTCCCGACACTGACATGGTGTGAATTCCACCGTAGCCAGGCATATTCTTCTGCACCTCTACGGTTATCTTGTCTGATACGTCTGTCCACACTTTGACCGTTTCCTGGTATTTATCTTCTTCATTGATCAGTCCGTCCAAATACTGCTCTTCCAGCCTGGATACCTTTCTATCTGCAGCCGCCAGTATAGAGTTCTTTCTCACTGGAACTTGGATATCTTTCATTGATATGCTTGTACCGGAGAGCGTGGCATAGATGAAGCCCAGATCTTTTATACGGTCCAACATTTCTACGACCGTCTGGTTGTCGTACTTGGTATGACACTCTGCGACCAGATTTTCTATATTTCCACGAGTGAAGGTATGGTTTCGACTTTTGAATTTAGAGCCTTCAGGTAGGGCTTTGTAGAAGATGATCCGGCCGGCCGTTGTTTCTAAGAACTCACCTTCTGGAGTGCGGACTGAGGCTATCTCTCGGAGCTTTATTTCATTCAAATCATGGGCGAGAAGCATATCGTCAAAGCTTGCAAATGTTCGTAGATTTCCGTTTTCTTTTGCCTTTCCTTCGTCTTCAGGACCCGTTAGGTAGTAGATCCCGAGCACCATATCCAACGTAGGGGCGACTATAGGTTCTCCCGATCGTGGTGCCAGTAGATTATTCACACTCAGCATGAGTCTGCGTGCTTCTATTCGAGCGGCTTTTGAGAGTGGAACATGCACCGCCATCTGATCGCCATCAAAGTCCGCGTTGAATGCGGTGCAGACCAGAGGGTGAAGTTGAATTGTGGAGCCCTCAACCAACACTACTGTGAAAGCCTGTATGCCAAGTCTGTGTAGGGTGGGAGCGCGGTTCAACAGTACAGGGTGGTCTTTAACTACCTCTTCAAGTAGATCCCATACTTTATATTCAGGATTGTCAGGATCTTCAGTCATACGCTTGGCGTGTTTGATGTTGTGAGCGTGCCCTTTGAGGATAAGGGCGTTCATAACGAAGGGTTTGAAAAGTTCCACAGCCATCTTTTTGGGAAGTCCGCACTGCTCCAACTTGAGTGTTGGGCCAGACACTATTACCGACCTTCCAGAATAGTCAACGCGCTTGCCTAAAAGGTTGTGCCGGAATCGTCCTTGCTTACCGCGCAGTAGATCCGTCAACGACTTTAGCTGATGATTGTGCGTACCATGCACAGCTCTTCCGCGCCGTCCATTGTCTATAAGGCTGTCCACTGCTTCTTGGAGCATCCTCTTTTCGTTTCTGATGATTATCTCCGGCGCTTGGCCGTTAATAAGGTTCTTCAGACGGTTGTTACGGTTGATCACCCTTCGGTACAGGTCGTTCAAATCACTGGTGGCGAACCGTCCACCTCCGAGCTGCACCATCGGATGAAGTTCAGGCGGTAGCACAGGTAGGACTGTAAGTATCATCGATTCGGATTTATTGCCGCTATTGTACAGCTTTTCAACGATACTGAGCCTCTTGACGGCCTTTTTATAGCGTTGTCCTGAGACGGACTTCATCTCCTTCTCAAGTGCCTTCTTCATGCTTCCCAAATCCAAGGACTGTAGTATTTTGAGGATAGCCTCAGCGCCCATGCCCGCAGAGAACACCTCTTCTCCGAATTTGTCGCGCCACTCCCTATACTTGGACTCTGGGATGCAAACCCTCTCTTGAATTGACTGAAGCTCGCCCTTATTAGTCTCCACTTCCTTAGCCACGGCATCTTTCAGCAGTTCGTATGAGTACTTTATGCGTTCGTCGTCGGAAGCGCTTGCGATAACCTCTCCTGCTTTTACTTTCTGCCCTTCTTTGACGCGCAGTTCCGATGAGCGGTTTATGAGGCAAGGGATTTCTTCTCTATTTTCGTCCTCTTCGTCTGAGACGGTCGAAGGCTTTATCAATATCAATTTTTTGGTTACTTTTACTTTTCCGGAGACTGGAGCCAGTATCTCTTCTGGGTTTTCTATGGGGACGCCTTCTCTTGTTGCTTTGTTTTTGGCGCGCAGGGTTACTTGCATAATGACTTCGCCTTTTTGCACCTTGTCGCTGGTTTTTACTACAGCTTTATGCGTCGGCAATATGGTCATTGTAATGTCTGACGGATCGGAACTCCTTATATACACAGTTTGCAGTCCGTCTTCTTCTGATATTCGGACGGTGCCCTCTGTAGGGCTGAGGTTGGTTGTCGGAGCGTCGTCAAAATTGGAGACTATCTTCAGTGCGTCAAACATCTGTTTTACATTCTCAAGTGCCTCCGACGTGTCCCCCTTAAGAGCCTCTTCTGCCTCTTTGTCCAATCGTGCAGTCTCTTGCTTGAGATAGCTCTCCATCTCCTTATGCACCCTATCGCGTTCTGTTCTGTTCACTTCGGTGATAACGTACTTAGAAAAATAAAGGACGCGTTCCAGGTTACGCGGAGTTATATCTAGTAAGGTGCCTATATATGAAGGCGTCGTTTTAGAAAACCATATATGAGCGACTGGTGCGGCCAGATTTATATGCCCCATCCGTTCTCTTCTCACTCTCGAGTGTGTTACTTCTACGCCGCATCGGTCGCAAATAACGCCTCGGTTGCGCCATTTTTTGTACTTACCGCATAAACATTCCCAATCTTTCGTTGGACCAAATATCCGTTCGCAAAACAGCCCATTCTTTTCTGGTCTCAGAGTTCTGTAGTTGATAGTCTCAGGCTTGGTAACCTCGCCGTATGACCATTTTTTTATCTGTTCCGGTGAAGCCAGAGATATACGTATTCCAGCCACGTCTGAAGCAGAGTGAACCATTCTTTGGTGTCTCCTTATAAAATTAAAGCTTTGCTTTCGTTCATGTCCGCAATCCTATACTGGACTGCGATATTGATATCAGGTGTCTTCGTCAAGTTCATCTAGACCCTCATCCTCTAGGTCGAATTTGCCGTCCATTTCGGATTCGTTCCAAACGAACTCCTTGTCGAAGGACGGTGTATCGTCTTCAATATCTCTGGACGCATCCTCTCCTCCCCCATAGGGAATGGTCTCCACCAATATTCCGAGCCCTTGAAGTTCTTTTACAAGCACGTGGAACGATTCTGGAAGCCCTCTCTTGAACTGATATCCGCCTTTGATTATGGCTTCATATGCCATTACTCTTCCTTTGGAGTCGTCTGATTTGAGAGTCAGCATTTCCTGCAGGGTGTACGCGGCAGAGTATGCTTCAAGAGCCCATACCTCCATTTCACCGAAGCGCTGTCCTCCAAATTGAGCCTTGCCTCCTAGCGGTTGCTGCGTTACAAGGGAATAAGGACCTGTTGAGCGAGCGTGTATCTTGTCTTCGACCAAGTGTATGAGTTTGAGCATATATATGTTTCCGATTGTAGCCGGCTGATCGAATGGTTCACCGGTCCTACCATCATATATGGTCGCCTTGCCTGATATAGGAGATGCAATGCTCTTTTCTTTAGATACGACTTCTACTTTATTTTCCAATTCCGCCTTCGGGATAGTGGTAGCATTCTCGACCCCTCCTTCCTTCTTAAGCCATGCTTTTATACAAGCGGTACGAGCCTCCCCCTGGCGATATTTGGCGTCGCTCCAGAGAGCCTTCCTACTTGGCAATCCCTCTTCAGCAAGCCAAATATCTAGTACGTGCCAGTCAATCTCCCTGTCATTGATATCTTCCCGTTTTATCGCTCCGGATTCAAAAAGGAGCCATGAGCGCGCTATAAGGTCATCAATGACCAACTGCGATTTGCTGTCGAACACTGATGAACGAGACTTTTCTCCCAATTGGTGCATTGCCCATCCTAAATGAGTCTCAAGTAGCTGACCTAAGTTTAGCCTGGAAGGGACGCCCAAAGGATTAAGAACTATATCCAGCGGAGTGCCATCAGCGAGATAGGGCATATCCTCACGCGGTACTATCCTTGCTACTACGCCTTTATTGCCGTGACGTCCGGCCATCTTGTCCCCTTCTTGTATTTTGCGTGTATGTGCTACCCACACTCTGATCCTTTTCAGCACATTATGCGGCAACTTCTCCGGATCATCCTCTACTGTAATGTCTATGACCTTGCCTCGTTGACCGTGAGGCAACCGCAGGGAAGCGTCTTTCACGTCTTTAGCCTTCTCTCCGAAGATAGCTCTGAGGAGCCTTTCTTCGGCGGTCAGCTCTGTCTCACCTTTTGGTGCTATCTTACCTACAAGGATGCTTTTAGGACCCACCCATGCTCCTATGCGCACTATCCCGTTTTCGTCCAGATCTTTAAGGCCTTCATCACTTATGGTGGGTATGTCTCTTGTTATCTCCTCTTCGCCGAGCTTAGTATCTGTCGCCTCTGTCTCGTACTTCTCTATGTGTATAGAGGTGAAGCGGTCCTCTTTGACAATATCTTCAGATAGGACTATTGCATCTTCGTAGTTATAGCCCTCCCAGCTTATAAAGCCTACATTGAGATTTTGGCCTAGGGCGAGCTCTCCGTTGTCAGTAGCCGAACTGTCGCCGAGAGTCTGTCCTTTTTTGACTATTTGGCCTATTCTAACAACAGGATATTGTGTGATACACGTTCCCTGATTGGACCGTCGAAACTTGATAAGCCTGTAGTCATGAATGACGCCTTGCGAATCTTCTACCGCCACGTTGTGAGAGTTCGCAGACACCACAACTCCGTCTACTTTCGAGATGACCATATGACCGCTATCGCCCGCTATCTTTCTCTCCATGCCGGTTCCTACCAGAGGCGCTTCTGCGTTTATTATTGGCACAGCTTGGCGTTGCATGTTCGATCCCATCAAGGCGCGGCTGGCGTCATCGTGTTCTAGGAAGGGTATGAGAGCAGTAGACGCACTGACCAGCTGTATTGGATCTATATCTATGTACTGTATGGTTTTGGGTGAATCCTTCAGGAAAAGTTCTCCTCGCCTAATTTCTATAATGTCTGCTACTATCTGTCCTTTTGACCCTATTGGTGCAGATGCCTGACCTATCAGATACTGTTCTTCTTGATCGGCAGTCATATACCGTATATCTTCGTCGCAGTACCTTATGTAGGCCTGGACCTCGATTTTGTGTTCGTCTATCTCCTTCAAAGCAGCGGCGACCGGTTTTGTTATCTGGGAATCGGATTGGAGTATGACTTTGCTGCTTTTGTCCACAATATCCTCTTTTGCCAAATGTCCGACTATGTCCAGGTCGTGGCTAGAGATGTTCTGATGCACAACTCTATAAGGTGTCTCTATAAAACCGTATTGATTGATCCGGGCAAAAACGGCCAGCGAGCTCAGCAGTCCTATGTTTGGTCCCTCAGGGGTTTCGATCGGGCATATTCTCCCGTAATGTGAATAGTGTACGTCCCTTACGTCAAAGCCTGCTCGTTCTCTTGTCATTCCACCGGGACCTAAAGCGGACAGGCGCCTTTTATGGGTGAGTTCCGCCAGAGGATTGGTCTGATCCATAAATTGCGACAGCTGAGAGCCACCGAAGAACTCTCTGACTGAAGCCACAACCGATCTGTTGTTGATAAGAGCCGCTGGGGTAGCTGTGATAAGGTCTACCTGTGTGGTCATACGTTCTCGTATGACCTTTTCCATACGTCGAAAACCTACCCTCAGCTGATTTTGTATCAATTCGCCGACGCCCCTGACTCTTCTTCTGCCTAGATGATCCACGTCATCATCTACAGTGGGTGCTTTATTGACCTGTATAAGCTTCTTGGTGAGGGCTAAGAAGTCTTCTTTGATTAGGGTGCGAGTATTGCTGGGTGCGTCCAAGCCGAGTTGCCGGTTGAGGTTGTATCGGCCTACTATTCCGAGGTCGTACAGTCGAGGGTCAAAGAAAAGCCTATCTAAAGCCATTTCGGCACTCTCTCGGTTCAAGGGTTCGCCAGGCTTTATTCTTGAGAACACTTTGAGCAAGGAGTCCTCAAATGGATCCATGTTTTTACGAGGACTTGATTCCGAGTTCAAAGTTTCCTCAATAAAATTGAACGGATCACCTGTATCTACCTCCGAGAATGTCTCACGTATCTCCTCGTCGCTCCATCCAAGCGCGCGCAGAAGTGTAGTTACAGGCAGTTTACGTCTCCGATCTACCTTTACACTTATAACCCCTTGGTTAGAAGTTTCTAGTTCTACCGATGCTCCCCGGTAAGGTATGAGTTTCCCTTTGGCAAGCAGATTCCCAGTCCCAGGATCTGGAATAGTTGAGAAGTAAGCTCCTGGAGAGCGAATGAGCTGAGACACTATCACCCGTTCAGCTCCGTTTATTATGAATGTTCCTTGGCTGGTCATCATGGGAAGTTCACCGAAGGACAAGACTTGCTCTTTTACTTCTTTGGTGCGGTGTATGAGTAGGGATACAGTGATAGAGATAGGAGACGCGTACGTGAGTTCTTGGATGCGGCATTCCTCTTCTCCGTACTGCGGTTCTTTCAGAACGGGGTTGGACAGTTCAAGGCTAAACCTGCTACCTGTGAGATCCTTTATAGGAGATATCTCGGCCAACATCTGAGCAAGACCTTCTCTTTTAAGCCAATCAAACGATTGAAGTTGCACTCTGACTAAGTTCGGCGGCTCTGAAAGACTCTTATCTTCCGGCAAGTCATTATGAACGAGATCAGTTTTAGAGAGTGTGATAGTCAAGGATGGTTTCTCCGTGGTGATGACGAGTCTTTCGAAGACTCAGAGCTTTTTCAGGATCAGGGAAATTTTCTTTAAAGCCAAACAAAGCCCTCGTGTGTCTGGCAACAGGAGCTTTATCTATAGCTGTGTGGTGTTCTGCGTGATATATAGGGCCGCTTTGTAATGATATCGGGACTATATTATCCCATATCCCGAATGAACATGTCAAGTTAAAATCGGTCTTTTATATGAAGAAGTTATAAAATTGAATAAGTGTAGAGACTTATAGTTTAGAGTTTGCACTCGGAGGCTGTTTTTCCTGTGGCTTGTCAAAAAATCTTGTGTGATTGTATCAGGTTGCGTACGAATTATACATTTATTAGTATATACGATTCTCTCAAAAGAGGGTTTAAGTTTGCTGATTTTGGAATTTTGAGGAACTGGGATATTGGATCAGAAAGTTAAACAGACGCCTTTAGCAGTAGGGGGTGCTACTACGCTCTATTTTGCAGTTGAGGGGATGACCTGTGCTTCTTGTTCTGCTTCTGTGAAGAGTGCCATAGAGAAGGTGGAAGATGTTGCTAACGCAGACGTTAATTTAATATCCGGTTCAGTCGCTGTTCATCTTAAACGAAGAGCGACCCCAGAAAGAGAGATAGCGGAAGCTGTCCAGAGTGCTGGCTATAGAGCGCGATCTATGCGTTCCCCATACTCCTATAAAGATGGGAGAAGATCGCGTAAAGGAGAAGTGGACTCACTCCGCAACTCTGCGGTTGTAAGTCTAACAATAGCAGCCGTTATTATACTCGTCATGAATGTCCAACGAGCCTGGGATCCGTTTTTCCTCTCGGCAGAGGTAGTGATCTGGGCGGTCTTTGCACTGGCAACGCCGGTAATACTGCTGGCCGGGAGAAGGATATACGTCTCCGCTTTCGTTGCTCTACGACACGGATCGGTTAATATGAATACCCTAATTTCGGTGGCGGTCATATCAGCTTACGTTTATTCGGTAACGGTGATATTTTTTCGAGGAGCTTTGGGTAACCTTGTTTCTGCTTCACTGTACTTTGATGTTTCAACGGCGATTATCGGTTTTATATCTTTGGGGCGTTGGCTTGAAGAGAGGGCTAAATCTGAGATGGGTAACGCATTGGAAAATTTGGCCAGCGTCATCATTCCCTCTTACATTTGGATTTTGCGGAACGGTCAACCTCAAGAGTCCCTTTTAGATCAGGTATCGACTGGAGAGTTGGTTCTTGTCAAACCAGGCGCGCGCGTTCCAGTTGATGGAATTGTGGAATCCGGTACTTCTACAGTGGACGAGAGCCTGATTACAGGCGAAAGTAAATTATTAGACAAAAGCGAGGGCGATAAAGTTTATGCTGGATCGATGAACAGCTATGGTGCTCTGGAGGTGAGGGTAGAGCATGTGGGCGACGAGACAGTAATAGGACGCATAGTACGGATAGTGGAGCAGGCTCAAGCTTCAAAGGCCCCTGTTGAGAGATTTGCCGACGCTGTTGTAGTCAGATTTGTGCCGGTGGTTTTGGGTTTGGCTGGTACCGTTTTTGTCATATGGATGTTTTTTGCGCCTGATCCGGTCCTGCCTATAGCTTTACTTGCCGCCGTAAGCGTGCTTGTTTCGGCGTGTCCTTGTGCTTTGGGAATAGCAACTCCGGCGGCGATGGTCGTTGCTATGGGCTTTTCTGCTAGCCGAGGTATCCTGATACGGAACGCGGCGGCCTTGGAGACGGCAGCCAAAGTCGATTTAGTGGTGTTTGACAAAACCGGTACCCTCACTGAAGGAAGACCCATTCTAGCGTCAATGTTCACTGTCCCGGGCATTGATAAGAAATCTGCTTTGGCTTTGGCGGCAGGATTGGAGATGAACTCTGAACATCCACTTGGTAAGGCCGTCGTAGAAGCTGCTTCGAAACAAAACATAGTTCCTCTTTTATCATCTGACTTCAAGACAATTCCGGGGAGAGGAGCTAAGGCCATTGTTGAAGGAGAGATAGTTGTTGCTGGTACACGCTCCTTAATGCTTGATGAAGGTGTAAATTCTGGCCAGCTAGCCCAATGGGCTCAGACTCTTGACGCCCGCGGTGAAACTGCAATGTTCGTTTCTCGTGGATCTGAACTAGTATCTGCGATAGGCTTTACGGATACACTCAAGCCGGGCGCTTATTTGGCGGTGAGTTCTCTGAAAGATATGCGAATAAATTCGGCTATGCTCACTGGGGACACCGTTGCGGCGGCGGTGGTTAGCGGACGCAAAGCGGGTATACCTACTGTGCAAGCAGGTATGATGCCTGAAGATAAGGCTAAGTGGATAGAGCAAGCTCGGAAAGATGGCTCTATAGTTGCTATGGTGGGCGACGGGGTGAATGATGCGGCAGGACTTATACTGGCCGATCTTAGCATAGCAATGGAGAGTGGTGCAGATATTACTGTGCAGTCTGCTGACGCGGCGATTCAAGGCGGCAACCCCGCTAAAGTACCGCAGATCCTCTTCATAGGTCGTTCCGTTATGGGAACAGTCAAGCAAAACCTATTCTGGGGCTTTATATATAACTTGCTTCTTCTCCCTATAGCGGCAGGTGCCCTTTATCTGTTGTTTATTGATGGATCCGTCCCTTTTATACTGCGGCCTCTTTTGGGAGAAAACGGTTTCCTGAACCCCGCCGCCGCCGCCGCCGCTATGGCGCTGAGCTCTTTAAGCGTTGTGCTAAACTCTATGAGGCTGAGATATCGTCTGCAACGTAAGTTTGGCGGTTCTTTAAGCTCAAGCCCGACTCCAACCGGTTAGTTCCTCCTTATTACAAAACCTTGTATAAGCGAGACAATAGTTGCTGACTTGTGAAACGTTGCCATTAGCAACATGGGGTCAAAAACGGTAAGAGGATAAATAGATGCTGAAAAAAGAACTAGATCAGGAAGCTGTTGCCCTTATTTACACTCATCCAACCTGTGGATACTGTAACCTCTTGAAAGAAGATTTTTCGGAAAAAGGGATACGATACAACGAGATAGATGTATCCTTGCACCCTGAAGCTTGGGATGAAGTAGAGAAGCTCTCTGGTGGCGATAGGATAACCCCTGTAACGTTAATGCCGGACGGCGAAGTCCAAATAGGATATAAAGGTATAGGCTGCAACTATTCCTGATATTAGAAAGTTTTAAAAAATTTATTGCCAGCCTCCAAAACATCTTGAGACTTATGTAGTAGACTTTGATATGCAAACTGAGGCCCCGTGGTGTAGCGGCCTAACACGCCGCCCTGTCAAGGCGGAGATCGGCGGTTCGAATCCGCTCGGGGTCGCCAGAATTTAAATCCTGCGTCGTGTATACTTGCCCATGCTCTAAATAATTCAGATGTGCGTCAAATACCCAAGCTGTCCTATTTGGTCTTAAGGAGAGAGAATAGCAACTAATTGTTTGTAGTTTTCTATATGTATTAAATGAAAGTTGTCTATTTCTGCGCGTTCCATCTCTAAAATGGTCATGACTTTATTTGAAAAACATAGTGAAAAGTTAGCTTCCCTCAATGCGTCACTTGCGGCACGTATGAGACCTCGTACGCTTGAAGAGTACGCAGGGCAGCGTTCGCTTGTAGGTGAAGGTTGTGCTTTGCGTAGGGCAATAGATGAAGACAAAGTATCATCTATTATTTTGTGGGGCCCACCCGGTTCAGGAAAAACCACTCTCGCCAGAATCATATCTAGATCAACGAACGCCTATTTTGATCATATGTCCGCTGTCAACTCAGGAGTGGGTGACGTCCGGAAGGTGGTACAGGACGCAAAGCACAGACTCGGCGAGAACGGCAGGCGAACTATATTGTTCCTGGACGAAATACACCGATTCTCGAAATCCCAGCAAGACGCGCTTCTACCGCATATTGAAGAGGGCATCATAACCCTTATAGGCGCTACTACTGAGAATCCATCGTTTGAAGTTATATCGCCCTTGCTCTCCCGTGTGCGAGTCTATGTGCTAGAACCATTGTCGGATGCAGACGTAAGTTCCGTAATAGAAAGGGCACTTAAAGATGGAGAACGAGGGTTGGGCAAGATGAACCTGCGTTTGGGGGATAATACACTTGAGATGTTGCTGTCATTTTCGTCAGGAGACGCTCGTTCCGCTTTGGATGCGTTGGAAATCATCGCGAACACCGCGCCTGTGCTCAAATCAGATGGTCCCGTAACTATAAAGCCGAAACACGTATCCGATGCCCTGCAGAAGCGCTCCCGATATGACAAGGCAGGAGACGCTCATTACGATTCTATATCAGCATTTATTAAGTCTGTACGCTCTTCTGATCCTGATGCAGCGTTGCACTATCTCGCTCGAATGCTTGACTCAGGCGAAGATCATATGTTTATCGCACGGCGGCTCGTTGTGTCGGCAGCCGAGGACATAGGTTTAGCTAACCCTCAAGCCTTGGTCTTGGCATCTGCTACCCAACAAGCAGTTCATTTAATAGGTATGCCGGAGGGGCGTATACCGTTGGCTCAGGCGACCATATATCTGGCTTGTTCTCCTAAAAGCAACTCGGCTTATACAGCTATAGAGGCAGCGCTTAAACAAGTTCGAAGTGCAGCAGACGAACCTATACCGATGCACCTGAGAAATGCCCCTACGAAGCTGATGAAAGAGCTTGGCTATGGTAAAGGGTACAAGTACTCTCACAGATTTTCGGAGAGTTTCGTTAAGATGGAAAATCTGCCATCAAGAATCAAGGATGCTATTTATTATCGCCCTGGTGATAACCAGGTAGAGAGAAGGATCGCAGCTAGATTGAGGCACTGGTGGGGTGATGAGAAATATCCTCGGAGTGAAAACTAATAATGAAGCTATGAATTACTATGCGTCAACATTTTATACTTGAAGAAATATTGATGTAGCCCTCTGGGCGAAAAAAGTGCCTTTGGAGCAATTACTCATTAAACCCTTTACCCAACTTAATTTTCTCAAACGCTTTTTCAATATTTGTTTTGCGGTGAGAATTTTCTGGAATGTATAATATCTAATACCTTCCATCTATAAATATCTTTGCGATGACCTACATAAACTGAATCTGGTTGATAGGTACTTTGGTCTGTGATTAGTGTATCGGCAATGGATGATAAAAGAGTTGTTTTGGATTGATGGTTAGACATACAAACAAAAAGCTACTGTATCTTCTAAACTGGTTGAATCTATATCAGGATAGAGACACGTTTGTCTGTCCTGTATCAGTCTCCTCTCGTTGTTCAGAGGGTGCTAGATACTATTGCACACGATAGTACAGGCCTCAGTTCGTTGTCCTGTTTTAGGCCGCATCTAACGTGCGCTGTTTCTGGTGTACCATCAATAAAATGATGTCTTGTCGTCAGTAGTATATCTTTATTGCCGGATACACCGTTGTTGATGTTTGTTTTCTCTGTTGAGTGCGTTATCCTATCGGTATCGGACTTTTTATCTATTATTAGGGGGGAAATTTTTGTCACTGCCTTTAAAGGTTGGAATCGTTGGAGTGGGACAACGTGGGTTAGTACATCTACGCTCCCTCTGGAAGTTGCATAAGCAGGGAAAGGTGAGACTGATCGCTCTTGCTGATTCCTTCTCAGAGAATATAAGCGAAGAAAAGCTGGTAAAGCACGTGGATGGTTATTCAGAAGAAGGGATAACTAAATTTTCCAGCGGTACGGAGTTGATAAATTCGGGCAAGGTTGACGCCGTTTGGCTGGTGATACCTCCAAATCGACACAGTGGTGAAGTGGCAAAAGCGGCAGAGCGTCGCATAGCGGTTATGTTAGATAAGCCCCAAAGCCTCTTTATGGATGAGGCTATATCTCAAATGGAGGCGATTGAGCGTAGTGGTGTTCCAAGTATGGTTGGCTTCCAGCAACGTTATGACAATGGGTATGAAGCTATACGTAGGCGTTTACAGGGTGAGATAGTGGCTTCTATGACTATGATTTCGATAAGTGGAATCGAACGGCACGGGCGTAAGCATACGCACACTGAGAAGTTGAAGGGCCCAGAAAGCAGGGTTTGGACGGCTTACAGGGCATGGTCGGGCTCTTCTATAGTGGAGGCTGGGATACATCAGACAGACATAATGCGCTACTGGTCAAATAGTGACGTCAGCTGGGTGCAATCGGTGTATTGCGAAAGACCTGAACAGGCTTGGGTTCAGGAAGGAGATAATCCTATAGCTTACACCGTTACATATGGCTTTGATAACGGAGCGGTGGGCAACGTGCTTTTTGCGAGGCCGGCGCGTACTTATTATGTGGAGAACTATGCTTCAATAGTGGCGCACCACACTGTGATAAAGGTGGAATCAGACATATTAGCTTATTCTTGGTCTGGAGAATGGCCTCCTCCCCATATCCCTAGTGTAGAGGAGACGAAGAACGTTATAATGTCCGGTCCGCTGAATCCTATGGGGGATGAGAATACACTAGCAATGTGTGAGGCGTTTGTTCAATCGATAGTCAGTGCTAAATCGGAACTACGGCGCAACTCTATAGAGTCCTCACTCAACTCTTTGGCGGCGGTTCTAGCTTCTAACGCTTCTAATGAACTGGGTGGAGAGCGCGTAGACGTGAAGGAATTCATGAGCGATGCTCGATTTGCTCCTATGCGACACAAAGGTCAAGCAGTATAGCGAACCTCTGATATGTAATGAGTGCAGTTTATAGAAACACAGAATGGTTTTCACCGGATACATTAAAATTCTTTTCAATACAAGTTTGGGGAGGTACTGAGTGGACTTTCTTGGAACTGGGAGAAAAAAACGGAGTCTCCGGACTGGCTGAGATAACAGGTGTGCAGCTCTCGCGCAGTGCTGTCTCTTTGGTGGCGAAAATGGCTGACCGTATGCGTGGAGAGCGTGTGCACTCAACGGCGCATGTCTTGGATTTGGTTGGTGTATCAAGCGAAGAGTGCTTGATGGATAGGACGTTGGCCGTGGCGGTCAGCGGCATCATGTGTGCTGTAGCGGACGCTATCTCGCAACGCTGTGGCTTGTCTCTTTCTGACTACCTGAGGGCGATTCACGGGGAAAGTGGAGTGGTTCAGGATAAGGTACGCCTGTATGCAAATATCAACCGTTCGTTGCTTCATGCAGACATTGCGTCTCCATCGCGAGCGCCGGAGGATTTTGCGAAGACTGCTTCACTAGCCGTGTCAGAAGGTTTCCAAACTATAAAGTGCGCCCCCTTTGATGAATGCAAATCCTCAATGAATGAAGGCCAACTATTGGCAGCAGCGCAAATTGGCATGGAACGAGTTAAATCGATAAAAGAGGCTATAGGCGATGTCGATTTGTACGTGGATTGCCATTCCCGCTTTACTCTGGATTCCGCTGTACGGATTGCACAACTTCTGGTAGACGCGGACGTTAAATGGATGGAAGAACCCTTAGATCCTTTGGTATATCCCGATGAACTGTGTATTTTGCGGGAAGAAGGGCTGCTACCTATTGCAGGTGCAGAACTGGCTTATGGGGAGGAAACTTTTATTAGACTCAGCCGCGGTTCCTTGGATATCTTGATGCCGGATGTGAAGTTCTGTGGAGGTCCCTGCGAGGCTTACCGTATAGGGGTGGAACTTGAGCGGCGTTCGGAGGTATCGGTTTCAATGCACTGTCCGTCAGGACCTATCTCTCTACTAACATCAGGCCATATAACCGCTGCTTTCCAAGGGAGACTTCCCTTGGAGCATGCTCATAACGAGGTAGAGTGGCGCCGAGAGACGATTGAACCTAGGGAGACGATAATTGAGGGGTGGCTAGAGTTGCCCAAGGAACCGGGTTTGGGAGCGCGCATCAGCCCATTGGCGATAGAAATGCATGGCTCATCCTGGGAGTTGTAAGGTACATTTATAATTTTTCGCGTTTTACCTCTTACGGGCTATAGTCAATCCGTCACCTATGGGTAGCATAGATATATCTATCCTTGAGTCATTTTTTAAAGCCGCATTCAACTTACGGATAACCTTGGTAGAAGAGTCATATGGAGGATTGTCAACGACTCGCCCGCCCCATAGAACGTTGTCCACTAGCAAGAGTCCTCCCTGTCTCACAAGTTTCAGGCCGCTCTCCCAGTAGTCCAAGTAACCCTCTTTATCAGCATCTATAAACATCATGTCAAATTTGCTCTCAAACCCTTCTTCCAAAAGAGAGCGCAGAGTCTTCGTCGCATTGCCAAGCCGCAGTTCCATCTTGTTTTTCAGACCAGCTTCAGCCCAATATGATCTTGCAATTTTGGTAAACTCTTCAGAGATGTCACAGCAAACCGCCTTACCGTCTTCAGGAAGAGCAAGGGCGACGGATATGCTAGAGTATCCAGTAAACGTGCCTACTTCAAGGTAGCAGCGCACTCCTGTTGCGCGAACGAGGAGTGCCATAAACTGTCCTTGTTCTGGTGAGATTTGCATTCTTCCTTGAGTCATATCGGCAGTTTCTGCTCTTAGCTTGGCTAGTATTGGGTCTTCCCTTAGCGAGTTTTCCAAGAGGTAGTCGTGTAAGGTGTCATCTAAAGATATAGTGCGATTGCTCATGTACTCTTCTCCCTGCGATCTGGTGCACTCATGTTAATGTTTGCTTGTTATGCTTGCGGACGGTGGTACGGCGAGATGAATTGTAGCGAAGAGACTCTTGTGACTCACTTCAAGGATTATGGTGGGGTTCTTAAGGGTCTATAGCCAGCAGATGTAAGTATCCCTGATTATCATAGACGGTTCGGGTGTAGATACTGGACACTGAATGACTTTTCGGCGTCCGTCCAGAACTGAGACACCTTGAACCCGGCCTTTCCGGCTAGAGAGGCGAATTGGCTGGGGGAATATTTGTAAGAGGATTCTGTCCATATGGTTTCGCCCCTATCGAAAAGAAACTTGTGTTGACCGACGATAACGGTTTGTCGCTCAAGGCTCACTAGGTGCATTTCTATGCGCCCATAAGGCGGATTGTAGAAGGCGTAGTGCCTGAACTTTTTCAGATCGAAGTCGGCAGGTGCATTCCTGTTTATATGCTTCAGCATATTGAGGTTGAATTTAGCTGTGATACCTGCTTGATCGTTGTATGCCCGGTGAAGGGCGGCAGGATCTTTTTTCAAATCGACGCCAAGTACAAGCCCACCTTCGTCACCGCAAACCTCTAATACGCTGGACAGAAGTTCTTGGGCTTCTTCCGGGGTGAAGTTGCCTATACTGGATCCTGGGAAGAAGACAACGCGCCGTTTGACTTTGCTAGATAGACGGGGCATATGAACTGAGTTAGTGTAGTCTGCAACAACGGGGAATACCTTCAGGTTCTCATATCGTGCTTGGATGTTCAAGGCGAAGGACTGAAGGTGTTCCCCAGATATGTCTACTGGTACATAGGCGACTGGACACTCCAAATTTTCTAGCAAGATGCCTGCTTTGTCTATACTGCCGCTTCCATACTCTATGATGGCCGCCCGTTCCCCGATGAGGTTGGCTATCTCCTCAGAGTTATCGGTTAAGATGGCTATTTCTGTGCGAGTTGGGTAATATTCCGGTTGCCGCGTGATTTCGTTGAATAGTCGAGAACCTTCTTTGTCGTAAAAGAACTTGGGAGTTAACTGTTTAGGGGAGTTTTGCAGTCCTCTGATAACCTCATCCAGCAAAGAGTTGCCGTTTTGAAGAGAGTCCGCACTGTCGTCGGATTTCATCCGGTTCCTGTTTTTGCCAAACGAAAGCCTGTGAACTGCCAACTAGAGTCGGCGTGAAAGAAGTTACGATAGGTCAACCTTATATGCGAGACAGGAGTTGCGCAAGAACCCCCGCGCAAGACGAACTGATTCGCCATAAACTTCCCGTTGTATTCGCCTATGGAACCTGCAAGAGGAGAATAACCCGGATACGGTGAGTAATGGCTTTGCGTCCACTCCCAAACGTCGCCGTACATTCGAGTTATTCTTTCTCCATTGTCATCCTCCGTGATAGACACAGGGTGAAACAGCCCGCTTTCTGCGAAGTTACCCTCTATAGGCTCATTGACGGCGGCGGTTTCCCATTCGGCCTCGGTGGGTAAACGCGCTCCTGCCCATCTCGCATATGCATCGGCTTCATAGTAGCTGATATGACACGTTGGCTCTGAAGGCTCCACCGCTTCAAATCCATACAGCGTAACCACTTTCCATTCTTTGCCCTCGCGCTGCCAGTATAGAGGTGAATCCCACTCTTCGCGTTCCACAGCGTCCCAGCCAGCCGAAAGCCAAAGTTCAGGTCTGCGATACCCGCCGTCCTCAATGAATTCAATGAATTCGGCATTGACTACGGGTCTAGACGCTAGAAGGAAAGGTTCAAGGAACACACGGTGTCTTGGTGTTTCATTGTCAAAGCAAAAGTCGTCCCCCGTGTAACCTATTGACCGCACTCCTTCCGGAAACGGTACCCACTTCATGGGAGTGGCAGAATCGGGTTGTAAGGATTTGCGATGTTTGTACGCGGGGTGTAGGGGGTTTGTTGAGAAGTTATGTTTTATGTCCGTAAGCATAAGCTCCTGATGCTGTTGCTCATGGTTCAGCCCTAATTCTACAATATCCCCCCATTGCTCAAGTTGTTCTCCATCCAAGCCGCGCAGGAAGCTCACCATATGCTCGTCAACATGGGAGCGGTAGTTATAAACATCTTCGACGGTCGGACGCGACAGAAGTCCTCGCTTTGGTCGACAGTGTCGCTGTCCTACCGCAACGTAATAAGAATTGAAAAGGTAGGCGTAAGTATCGTCTAGGCTGCGGTAATATGGAGAAGTTTCAGACAGTATGAAGGTCTCAAAGAACCAGCTTGTATGGGCTATATGCCATTTGGTGGGGCTTACATCCTCCATTGACTGTACTACGTAGTCTTCGGTCTGCAGAGGTTCGCATAGTTGTTCGGTCATCCTCCGCACCGCTGAGTACCTTTCGAGCAAGGTGTCAGGAGCGCGTGGAGTTTCCCAAGAATTTTGTTTTATGCGATAGGACGGCAAAGTTGAGAGGCTCATCCCTGTATCCTCCAGTATAGATACAGATGCAGGATAACATCCATAGAGTATAAACATTCTCATTTTAGCTTACGATCGCTCTGTATGCAACCACTGAAGAGATTTGTGAGCAATTTTGTGAACATCCAGGGTTTGATGACGATGAACCATTCATCCAAAATTCCATGTATCGTTGATTGCTTTATTAATAAGCCTGTATTATAAATGTTGCGCAAAATCTAAAATCAGCATAATTTCCCATTGAAACTAAGAAGACGAGCATATCTGTCAACACGAGTGGCAAATGCGGACCTCTCCGCATGGTTGCCAAACCATGCTGTCTTAACAAAAAATGAGAAGATATCGGCTGTAATTCCTCAAGCTTCATTGCCGAATGACGTCTCTTCTACTCATGAGGTATGGTCACTGGGGGATGTGTCCCTTTTACCGGGACTGGTGGATGCGCATTGCCATATGCATTGCAGTGCAACATCTGATGCTTTCTCTCTGGTTACTACAGAAACTAACGAACGTCTGATGATAAGAGCAGCTGACAATATGCGCCGTTGCTTGTTGTCTGGAACTACGACGGTACGAGACTTGGGTTCTAAAAATGAGATAGTGTTTCCACTGAGATCGGCGATTGAGGCTGGTGTTTCACCAGGACCGAGGATTGAAGCGGCGGGAACACCTATAACTATAACCGGCGGGCATTGCTGGTTTTTTGGAACCCAAGCTGATACGGAAGATGAGGTGGCAAAGGCTGTACGACAGCAGGTTCTTGCAGGAGCTTCCGTCATAAAGATAATGGTTACTGGCGGGCTGTTCACACCTACTTCTAACCCACGATTTGTTCAGTACAACCTTCAAACGTTGCGTCGCGCGGTAATAGAGGCCGATAGGATGAATCTACCTGTTGCCGGACATACGCTCTCTGCTGAGGGAATCAAGAGCTGTGTTGACTCAGGAATCCAACACATAATACACTCTCGTTGGTTTGGTAAACTCCCGGGTAGCGGTTTGGAATATGATGAAGGGGTCGTTGAGCAGATAGTCGACCAAGGACTATGGGTAGATCCTACGCTCGGCCATATGATGAGATCAGAAGAATTAATATCCACTGGGCATACGCTGCCACGGCCGGAGCATTGGGCGTTGTCCAGGCGTGAGGCTTCAGATAAGAAGCATGTTGACTGTTTTCTGAAGATGGACGATGCAGGAGTGCGTTTTACAGCCGGGCTGGATATGGGGATGTTGGGAGGCAGACACGATAATTCCGCCGCGAACACATGGGCTATGTGTGAGCTATTGGGTTGGGACGAATGGCGAGCTATAAGAGCAGCTACTGCCCAGACCGCGGAAGCCCTGGGACTTGAGTCAGAGATTGGTTGTCTGAGGCCGGGCATGCACGCAGATATGGCAGCTTTTGATAATGATCCTTCGCTCAACATTCGAGATCTGAGCATTGCATCGTCTGTTGTACAACGAGGAAAGCCGGCCAAGATATCTTATAAGGTTATGATTTGAGCTTGAACAGTATTGATAAGACTTCGGGAAATGACTCTCGGTTGGTTTCTCTCAGGGAAGCTGCTCGCTTGTTGGGAGTACACCATTCCACCCTTTCGAGGGCGGTTAAGCGAGGAACTCTCCCTGTAACCTCTACTACCCCGCAGGGTTGGAATCGTTTTCGAATATCAGATATCCAAAAACTGCGCAATGGAGCTTCTGGAGGTCCAAATCCATACCCAGGTCAAACAAGACTTAAGCGCAACGCCAGACGTCTTGATCGACTGCTTAAGAGTATACAGGCGCAGTTAAATTCCACCAGTTCACTAGATCCTGTATCCATGAAGAACGCGATGGAGCAGGTTAAAGATCAACTGGAACGCGCAGTCAAAATAGCCGGACTCATAGACGATCAAGTCGGTGGAACCACAGGCGAACCTCAGCGAGACCGTTAGTAAGCTTTCAATCTTGCTCGTTCATTCGTTAGTGTAAGGATTTCATCTTACCTCTGACGACGTTCGCTTAATGCGTGGAAGCAAGACTCTGTCTTGTTGCCAGTTTTGAGGTTAGGTGGTGCTAGACGATGTCCTTTAAATACTAGAAGAGCTGCTCCTAGTATGCCAGCATCGTCACCTAGTGTCGTGATTTTCACGGGAACGTCTTTATTATAGCGTGTAGCGTGGTAATGTGACCTTTCGGATAGCTTGCTCTACATCGCTCCACAATGGTCGTAACCCTTACTCAACATCTCCACCCAAGTAGATATTTGCCGGATCAAAGATGCTTAAGAGGCTCGACACCCCCCAACCTATAGTTTCTATAACCTTATGTGTTACTGTTAGTGCAGTCGAATCTCCCGTGTAAAGCAACCGTGGCACCCTATGTTGCATTTACGCTCTCCCTGACGCACTAATATATGTCCAACTTTACCTGCTAAGCCGTACAAACCAGACACCATCTCTCCGTTTGCGACGATACCTCCCCCGATTCCGGTGCTGATAGTGCTGATAGTTACGTACAATAAAGTATTCACTCCCTTACTGGGTCCAATGCGAGCCTCAGTAAAAGCAGAAAGTGTGATGTCGTGCCTCATAAATACAGGTATGCCTAAGTTGTTTTCCATTATAGGTTTGACGGACCTTCCGTGCCATAGCAGCAGGATAGGCGGATAAATGTATTTACCGCCCCAAGGCCTTATAGGACCGGGACGCCATCCCAAGCCCAGATGCAGAGCTCACGCCGGCTTCATGTGCGAGACACAATATAAGGTTCGACAGGTCTCTTCTACCCCGCGTTTTTTATAACACCGCGTGCGATAATAGAAATGTCTTTGTTTTTGTTGACCACGGTTGCGCTCATTTGAGTTCCGCTTATATCTACTGCAAGGGCACAAACCCCTCTAGGGTCGTAAGCACCCCCTTGGATATCCATGTCAGACTCCGATAATCTCCAGCATGTTCATAGCCCAGACGGGATCGATAAGCTAGAGAGCACTTTCTCACGCCAACTTACCCCGTCCCATGGTAAGGTAGCTCGTGCTTGGCGACGGCTGAGTGAAGAAGAGCGTAACTGGATTAAAGTCAACCTAACGTCTAACGTTCCCCTTTTCAAAAGGAACATAAACTTTGAGGACCTGTCCGATGCGTGTATGAAGACATTGTATGCTTTGAGCTCTACAGGGGTGGGCTTTACAGCATCAGAGGTTGCTTTCATGCTTACTATGCGTTGGAAGCACAATATAGACTTCGCCACAGTGCGAGCCCGTATGGCGGAACTTGCTAATGACAAAGACATAAGAATGTACGATGAAATGAGATACATAGCATCCGAGCAAGGGGTCAAGAGATTAGAGCGCTTCGCACAAGAACTCATAAGGAAGTCTCGCGCGTATGACCACCGTAAACATGCTCACCGAAAGGGTCCTAGACGGCCGCGTTTAGACTCTCGTCCTAGCCGTAGTACTGGATTATTGAGCGGCCGAGCACCTTCCCATTCCGTAGATCGTCGCAGGCGTCGTTGATATCGTCCAGCTTGTACCGCTTCGTAATGAGCTTGTCTAGAGGAAATTTTCCTTCAGAGTATAGTCGTAGATACATAGGAAAATCACCCTCTGGATAAGTTGCACCCAAACTTCCTCTATATTGCCTCTGGTGGAACATAAAATGCCCTGGGTCTATGGTCATCTCTTTACCCGGCATACCTATAAGTACGGCCATTCCTCCAACGTTGTCTGCTCCAGGCCCGCCTCCACGCACCGATGGTAATATCTGTTCGTTCGTTATACGCAACCCTATGGCGTCAAAAGCGAAATCGGCTCCACCACCCGTTATCTCGTGAATCGTTTCAATAGGGTTTTCCTTCGATGCATTCACTGTATGAGTAGCTCCGAATTGTTTGGCAAACTCCAGCTTGGAGTCGTCTATATCAACGGCTATGAGTGGATAAGCCTCAAGAAGAGATGCCATAAGTAAAGCGGACATGCCGACACCTCCGACGCCGTAAACGGCTACGGAATTTTCGGGACGGACTTTGGCCGTGTGGAGAACGGCTCCCGCGCCAGTGAGAACGGCGCAACCTACTATTGACGACAGATCCTTCGGGCTGTTGTCTGGAACTTTCACTGCGTATCCTCCCCACACTATCACATCTTCTCCCCAAGTGTAAGTTGACCCGGATAAAGGCTGCTCGTTCCAAGTAGCTCCACCAGGAGGGGGTGCCCACCTACCTTTGATGGGATTGCGTGGCACCCAAGTTACTATGGCGAGGTCACCTTCCTTAAGATGAGAAACTGTGGAACCGGTCCCCGTTACAACCCCTATTCCTTCATGGCCTAGCAGAGTAGGCACCGGAGTTTCTTCCTTACTCATCTGGTGTAGTTGCGAATGACATACGCCGCTTGAAAAGAGTTTGACGGTTACTTGGTCGGGCTTAGGGTCGGGTACATATATCTCGTCAACTGTGAGTGGCTGGCCTTTTTCTGTGAATATGGCGGCTCTGCTTTGCATTTGTCCTCCCTTTAGCAAAATCTGTTTAACGGCAAGTTTAACCTATTCGCCGACCTTTGAGCACCATACAAGGTGATAAACAGCTCAAATCTACTACTTGACATTTATTTTCCTGTCACGTTGTTTTGTTTCTAATAAACCTTTTCAAAATTCACTGATCAGAACCGATGCCCAAGAAAGCCCCTACGGGTGTAATCGGACGGATAGAGTATCCTAATTAATATGGATGTTAAAACAAAACCACCTCTTACAATTCCTAACGGATCCGTTCAGATGGAACGGCCAAATGATGAAGAAAGCTGGCCATCGGGCAAGGCAGAATTTCTGGCAAAGATAAGGTATCTGAAGGACGAAAGGCGCAAAATTGTAGAAGAAGCTCTTGATTTTGCTTCAAAATCTCATAACGGGCAGCTTAGAAGGTCAGGCAAGCCCTTTATCGAACATCCGATAGCAACGGCGTCTTACCTTGCTGGTATAGAGATGGACGTTGATACTTTAACTGCTGCCTTGTTGCATGACACTGTTGAAGATTGCGGTGTAGAACCAGAAGAACTGGAGCTACGTTTTGGCAGATCTGTCCGTTTTTTGGTCGAAAGTGTTACCAAAATTGTAAGACTTGAGTCTTCATTCATAGATATAGACAACACCAAACCCAAGGAAGGGGAGGCAGCTAGACGTAGACGCATCAGCTCTTTGAGACGCGTGCTTGTCTCAACGGCGGGTGACGTCAGGGTTATACTTATAAAGTTTGCTGACCGTCTCCATAATATCCAAACACTCCAATATATGCCGGAACATAAGCGTATCCAGATAGCAACCGAAACTATGGATATATACGCTCCTCTGGCTAACAGGCTTGGGATATCTGATATAAAGTGGCGTTTGGAAGATGAGGCATTTAAACACCTGAACCCCAGTAAGTACAAGGCTATATCTCGGTTAATAAGCGGTAAACGTGACCAGAGAGAACAATATACGTCTCAGCTCGTTGCTAGCCTGAAGGATGCTATAGCCAAAGACAGTATGTCGTGCGAAATCTATGGTAGACCGAAACATCTCTACAGCGTCTATCGGAAATTCCAACGGTACAAAGAGATGGGCCGTAAGTTTGATGACATATACGATCTGATAGCTTTGCGCGTCATAATGGAGACCAAAACACAATGCTACACGGCTCTTGGAATAATCCACGAAATCTGGCCACCTGTTCCAGGATCATTTGACGATTATATTGCTCAGCCGAAAGACAACAATTACCAATCCTTGCACACAGCAGTGAAGGGGGAAGACCAACGTCCCTTTGAGATACAGATACGTACGAGAGAAATGGACGAAATAGCTGAAGAGGGAATAGCAGCCCACTCAATATATAAGGAAGGCAAGGCCTCTTTAGATAAGAAGAGTAAGTCATTTGAAGGTAGGATGAAAAGGCTAAGAAGTATATTAGAAGGGTTGCGCGTGCTTCAGGAAGGAACGACTAGCGACGATGAATACCTGGAGGGGGTGCGGACAGATATCCTTAGTGACAGTGTATTCGTTTATACGCCTCAAGGAGAGGTGAAGGATCTGCCTGCTGGTTCAACTCCGCTTGACTTCGCATATTCCGTTCATACTGAATTGGGGCACAGTTGTACCGGTGCTCGTATAAACGGTAAGATGGGAGCGCTCAGATATCGTCTCCAAAACGGAGATACAGTGGAAATCATCAATTCCAGAAACCGTAACGGCCCAAGCCTTGATTGGTTGAATCCAGGTTTGTCCTATCTTAAGAGCTCTGCTGCTAGACACAAAGTGAGGAGCTGGTTTAGGAAGAGGGAACGCCCTGAAAATATAAAGCGTGGGAAAGAGATAATAAAACGGGAGACTCGTCGATTTGGAACGGTTATGACTGAAGAAGAGATAAGCTCTATGCTGAACTATGCTAATAGCGAGGATCTCTCGGAGGCCTTAGGGTCTGGCAAGTTATCAGTATGGGTTCTGACAAGTAAACTTTCAGAGACCACGTCGGCAGCTTACCAGCTCAAAAAGCACAGTGAAAGAATTGAAGAGGATAAACGTTCTGAGATAGTTGTGATGGGGGGGAAGGGGTTGCACACACGATTCCCTGAGTGCTGTCAGGCGGAGTATGGTGACGATATAGTAGGATACCTTACTAAAGGACGCGGGGTTACTATACACAAAGCAGATTGTGGGACTATCTTTTCAATAAAGGATGTTGACAACTTTGTTTCTGTTGCGTGGGGACACTCTTCATCCACGATGCCAGCGCGTATATTTATCAATGCCAGCGATAGGCTAGGTCTCGTTCGGGACATCACTGATGTATTGATGAAGGAGCGTATTAATTTGCACTCTATAAAGACTAACGAAAACACTGAAGGATCTTCAAGCACTATAGAGTTAACTATGTATACTAAAAGGCCGGAGCAATTGGGCAGGGCCATCACGAAGATAGGCCAAGTGCCGGGCATAACCGGCATAACGAGGATAGAGTAAAGAAGGAAAATGCCAAGCCGAAAAACTTTAAGATCACAGATGAGAAAAGCAGCGCGGAATAAGTCTACACGTACCTTCACACGATCTCGTGTACTGAAAGCTTTCACAGCCATTGAAGAATCCCCAGAGTCCGAAGATATACTCGTAAGGTTTAGAGAAGCGCAGAAGGCGTTAGACATGGCTGTGTCTAAAGGAGTGATTCACAAGAACAATGCAGCTCGTCGAAAATCCCGTCTCGCTCGGTACTTTAATTCTCAATCTGCGCGTATGAATACCAATCCAGTCAACTCGGGAGAAACAACCGACGAAAAAATTTGAAGAAACTGAAGGACGGACATCTGAATTCCTTTTCATGAGTTGTTCAACTGCTATTTTAGTGACAACGAAATTGTTTGGTTAAGAACTTCCAATGCACAAACCTCAAGCTGACGAATTGCCTAGCTAAATAATGGACTCCGATCCGTTTCTTGAGGATATCTCCCCTAAACCAGCCAAAGGACATCTGGGCACTAGGTTTGAGTGGCGCATACACCACCCTATTGACGGTATACCCGATAGAGTTTGTGTGGAAGTCAGCCCAAAGAAAGGGTTGCTGGCCCGATGGCGATTTGTACTCCCTGGATATTTTGGAAAACCGCTTAAGTGGGGAACAAGTAAAAGCAACCACCCAAACCAAATCAAAGAATGTCCACGAGGGGCAATTGAAGGTGGTCCTGTCAAACTGAAAGATGGTCCTATAGTCCTTTGGTTCGGGGCTTTAGAACCTCTGTCAAGGCGATCCAGCGCGTACCTAGTTTTTGAAGGAACAACGCCTGATTATATAATGTTTGGACAGGCAGACTCTACAGACGCTCCTCCTACTTCACTCGAGGGCATATTATTTGAAAGAGGCGCAAAGTCTCATAGTGTATAATGTCTTTGTAATATCCTCGTCTTATACTCATATACGGGAGATACAGGAGAGCGTTTAGCATTTCCAAGCCACTCTGCAATCTGATATAATAGTACTGGATTTCTTTTAAACCTTTGACATGTCGTGTAATATGTATATCCAGCGGAGATGTAACGATTGACTATTAATTTCAACGTACATTCAAATTGGAAGCTGAAGGGTGTTGAGGCTTTTTGCATCCTCTAACCTAATTTCTACAAGGACTCAAACTATGTTTATAAGAAACTTCGGTGGACCTGAAATAGCACTTATAGTCCTAGCAATAGTCGTCCTTTTTGGTGTGGGTAAGCTGGCAACTACCCTCCCTAATTTGGGGCGAGGGTTAGGACAAGCTATCAAAGAGTTTAGAACGTCTACGAAGTCGAAAGACGAGGCAGTAACCTCTGGTGCTTCACCTGGTGCTCCGAATTCGGATGCTGATACTCAATCTGCGCCCGCTATAGTAAAGGAAGACGAGTCCCGTCAAGCGTCCTGACTTTCTGCGGCTCCGCCTACGGAGACAGTCTCCCTTCTAGAAGTAGGAATAGAAGGTCTCTCTCTCTGTCCTCTCTCAGACAGCCTGACGAGTAGATAACCCAACTCAAAGAGTACGATCACAGGGCCAGCCGCCATGATCTGGGTCATAGGGTCGGCTGTCGGTGTTATCACGGCTCCAAAAATGAAAGCTCCTACTATGACCCAACGCCTCTTGCCAGCAATCGTCCCGGAAGTTACGATCCCTGCCTTTGAAAGGAAAAACATAACTATGGGCAGTTGAAATATTGCCCCCATCCAAAACATAAATGAAATTATCAAGCCAACTGTAGTATCTAAGGACGGCCTTACGTCCAGACCAGAAACACCTATGCTGAATCCTATAAGAAACCCGAAGAATTGCGGCGCGAGAATAAAATACGCGAATGCTGCTCCTCCAGCAAACATTAACGTTGAGCTAGGTGGTAGGAGGTACAAATAAATCCGCTCTGATGGCTTGAGTGCTGAACGGAAATACATTGCAATTTCCAGCATGTAAACGGGTAGAGAAGCTCCTATCCCAGCCAGAAAGGCGAGCCGAGCTGCTACAGACCATGTTTCGGTGAGCTTGATGGCCAACAGCCCATCGCTGCCAGCGTCAGTTAGCAAATTTTGTATGGGAGCAGTAAACCCAGCCAAAATCTGTTTATAGAAAACCATCGCTATAATCACTGCTATAAGCGTTACTACGCTTGCACGCAACAGACGAACTCGCAGTTCGTCCATATGTTGAAGCGGCGTCATCCTCTTATCCACGCCCACCTCCCGATAAAGAACCCTTTATAGAATCAGACGAATCATCCACCTTGGCGGGATGATCTCGGTCGCCGTCAAGATCGCTGTGTTGTTCTATATAGCGAGTTGTGTTTTCAGTACTATCACTACTATGCTTAACGGGCTCATCATCTGAAAGCAGGTTTAACATAGTGAGTCTTTCAGACCGAACTACAGTTTGTAACTCACCAAGTTCGTTTTTAGGAAGAGCAAGCTCCTCTCTGACAACGGCCGCCGCCTCGGATACTTCATTTATCCCTGACTCTTTTCTAAGCTCTTCTATTGCCATCTCCTCAGAGACCATGGAGGTTAAATTTTCCCGTTGCCGCTTAAGTTCTGAGTACACTTTTCGCGCGTCTCTGAGCATCTCCGTCACGCGCCGCGGGCCTATGATTAGGGTGGCTACTGCTATAATGATGAGTAGCTCAAATCCGCCTATACCAAATATGTTCATCAGAACAAGAAAATCACTATCTAAAACTGTCTCCTATAATATGTTAAGCTTACTCAAGCCTAAACTTGGCGTCAGATTCGCCTAGATCATCCTTCAATTACAGTTCAATGGGAAAAACCTGAAAATTTGGAGAATGTCGATTGACTGCATCAATAACCTCTCTGCCTCGCTGGTTTAAGACCAGAGCTCCCGGTGGTGCAAACTACGAAGATCTAAAAAAAAGACTCGTCCGCCAAAAACTGCATACCGTATGTGAAGAAGCGGCCTGCCCGAATATAGGCGATTGCTGGGACAGACGAACGGCTACATTTATGATACTTGGGAACGTATGCACACGTGCCTGTTCCTACTGTAACGTGAAGACCGGGTGGCCGGACTCATTGGATGTCTCCGAGCCTTTCCGTCTAGCTGATACTATACGAGAAATGGGTTTGCGGTACGCTGTGATAACCTCCGTTGATAGAGATGATCTACCGGACGGAGGTGCCTCTATATTCGCTATGACCATACGAGCTGTACACGATAAGTCCCCCAACTGTAAGGTGGAGGTGCTGATACCTGACTTCAACTGTGAGGAACAGTCTATATTTAAGGTTCTCGCGGCACACCCAGATGTTCTGAATCACAACATAGAGACCGTACGTCGGGTTTTCAAGAAGGTGAGACCTAAAGGTGACTACCAGAGTTCCTTAAACTTGTTTAGCAAGGTGGAACGAATTGATCCGCGGATAGCCCGTAAATCAGGGATCATGGTAGGTCTGGGTGAAACAAAGGACGAGATAAAGTCCACGATGGATGACCTACTGATGGCAGGCTGTCAGCTGCTCACTATAGGGCAGTACCTGCGTCCTTCCAAACGACATCATCCGGTTGTGCGTTACTATCTCCCTGATGAGTTCTTGGAACTGAAGGAAGAAGGGATGGGAAAAGGCTTTAAACATGTGGTATCAGGTCCGCTCGTTCGGTCTTCTTACCATGCCGACGAACAGCACGCGGCAGCCGCTATATAGCATTTTATAACGATATGCCCACTCTCTACGTAGTGGCTACTCCGATAGGGAACTTGGATGATATTACGGTTCGGGCGATGGATATTTTGCGTTCCGTACCAATAGTAGCCGCGGAAGACACGCGGATAACTCGCAGACTATTGACTAAAATCGGTGCGAAACCGCAGATGATATCTATAGGCCAAAGGAAGGGCAAAACGGGAGTAAAGGCGGTGCTGAAATCTCTTGGGTCCGGCGACGTTGCGCTGGTCTCAGACGCGGGAACACCGGCGATAAGCGACCCTGGTGCAGAGGCTATAACCGAGGCGAAGAAAGCTGGCTATATTGTATCTGTACTGCCCGGCCCTTCCGCTCCTATCGCCGCGGTTGCCCTGTCCGGCTTTGGCGGAAGTAGATTCTTGTTTCTCGGTTTTGTGCCTAGGGTACCTTCGGAGAGAGTGGAAGCAATAGCAGGAGCGGTTGCTGAACTGAGCATCGTTGTTTTCTTTGAAGCTCCGCATAGACTCCGCAAGACACTTTCTGTTCTGCGAACCGAAGCTCCTGCCAGGCGGTTATGCATATGTCGTGAGCTGACGAAAATACACGAAGAGGTATTCTATGGTACCGCTGATGAGGCGTTGCAATATTTCACTAAGCCTCTTGGGGAGTTTACGATAGTGATGGAAGGAGGCCAAGGATTACCTGATGTAACCGATCAAGAATTACACAAATCCGTGCAATATCTTATAGGTCAGGGTTTCGCTGGGAAAACCTTAGTGGAGGAGGTAACCAAACGCACTGGGGTTTCAAGAACGCAGGCATATAGAGCTTATCTGAAGGAACGCGGAGCTTAGATCCTGGCTACATGTAGTGTAAAATCATCTATGTGAGCAAATTACCTAACTACCAATACCACCTCTCAATACAGCTTTAGTGCCCCGTAGAATTTTAGTAGCCGTTGCATGGCCTTATGTAAACGGCGAGCCTCATTTAGGTCACATAGCCGGCATGAATATTCCTGCCGACATCTTCGCTCGATACCATCGTATGGCAGGTAACGAGGTGGTTATGGTCTCAGGAAGCGACATGCACGGAACTCCTACCGCTCTCAAAGCTCTTGATGAAGGGGTAGAACCTCAAGTTATCGCCAACAGATACCACACTATATGGTCAGATTGTTTGCGAAGAATGCGCTTCTCATACGATATTTATACTCATACTCATACTCAGAACCATTTCGAGGTGGTGCAAGATCTCTTCATGCGTCTATATAAGAAAGGACACATCTACGAAGGAACGCAAACTCTACCTTTTTCAGAAACAGAAAACATCTTTCTCACCGATAGACTTGTGGAAGGTGAATGTCCTTTCTGCGGCTGGGAAAAAGCGAGAGGGGATCAATGTGACAGTTGTGGCAGAACCTTAGACCCAGTTGATCTGATAAATATCAGGTCGAAGCGCGATGGATCCACACCAGTATTCAAAGAGACAAACCACTTCTTCATGAAACTAAGCGGTTTTCAAAAGGAGCTTGAGGCGTGGCTTGAAACGCGTAAAGGTTGGCGCACAAACGTAAAAAACCAAACACTAGGCATGCTTCGGGAAGGGTTACGCGATCGAGCCATCACCAGAGATATCTCATGGGGTGTACCTGTGCCTATTGAAGGCTACGAAAATAAGCGCATATATGTATGGTTTGAAGCTGTATCCGGTTATCTCTCCGCTACGGTTGAATGGGCGAAGAACATTGGTCGTATAGAAGAGTGGAAGCATTTCTGGGAAGACGAATCTGCGGAGACATACTACTTTCAGGGTAAGGATAATGTTCCGTTTCACACTGTCATATGGCCAGCTATCTTGCTTGGAGCGGGTGGATTCAACCTACCGACAGATGTAGCTGCGAACGAATTTCTAAACTTGGGGGGTAAATTCTCCAAGAGCAAGGGCAACGCCATATGGTTGAAGGATTACCTATCCAGGTACAAGCCGGAGCCACTTCGATACTATCTTGCTTCCATAATGCCTGAATATTCCGACTCTGAATTTACTTGGTCAGGGTTTGTTTCTGCAAACAACAATGAACTAGTGGCGACTTATGGCAATTTCGTTAACCGAACTCTGACTTTGATTATGCGTAACTTCGGCGGTTCTGCACCTATCCCCGATCGCTTGGAAGCTGAAGACGAGCAATGCCTTAATCAGTGCCGCGAGTCACTAAACAAGTGCGCTACTTCACTTGAAGCCCGACGCTTCAGAGAAGCTATAAAACACGCCATGAGACTTGCACAGATAGGTAATCGATACATAGACAAAAAAGCTCCATGGACTGAGGTCAAGAATAACAAATCAAGTGCGGCGTCAACCTTATTAACTGGGCTTACGGTGGTTGCCACCTTGCGAACCCTTTTTTATCCTTGGCTACCGGAATCATCAGATCGTCTCCATAAAATGCTGGGTTTTGAGGGGGCAGTAACGGACGATGGTTGGACTTTCAAAGAAATGAAGCCAGGAGCCCGCCTAGACAGACCAGAGCCCCTCTTCGATAAGCTGGACGCGTCACTTGTTGAGGAAGAGAACGAACGACTGATAAAAAACTTACCGATGAAGATAGAACACCGTTGAGAGAAGCTGCTTATGATGAAATATATGACCTAGTTTCTTGTGAGCTTAAGAAGGTTGGGGAGGCGATATTATGGGTAGCCAAACAGGAAGGCAAAAACAGCGAAAAGGTCGCGTTGCGATTGCGGCATATCGTTGCTTTACCAGGAAAGAAGCTGAGACCCATCATAACCCTTCTGACTTCGCGACTTGCTGGACGTTGTCCAGATGAACGTTCTATCAGTATGGCGACCGCTATTGAGCTTCTGCATATAGCTACCCTTGTTCATGATGACACAGTAGATAGAGCGGACATCAGAAGAGGCTCGGCAACGGCTAGAACTCTGTGGAGCGATAATGTAGCTGTTTTGCTTGGAGATTACCTCTTTGCGTCTTCAGCAATGTTTGTGTGTGATACAAACTCCATGCGATTAGTAAGGCGTTTCGCGGAAACGATAACAGAGCTTTCACGAGGTGAACTTAGGGAAATTTTCTCCGCGTGGAATATCGACCATAAACGAAAAGAGTATATGACCTTGATTTACGATAAGACTGCTTCACTCTTCGTTACTGCGGCTGAAAGCGGAGGGGTACTGGGTGGTAGCAGTGAAAAGGATATATCAGCACTCAGCGAATACGGACGCTCTTTAGGGCTTGCCTATCAGATATTCGACGATGTACTCGACTACGAAGCCTCAGAGAGCGATATAGGTAAGCCATCAGGCAGAGATCTTATGTCCGGGTTGATGACCTTGCCTGCGATACTCGCTGTAAGAGAGGATGGGGCCAGGAACGCCATTCATAACCTCTTTGAGGCCCCCTCAGAAAACAAAGAGGCCCTCCTCTCACCAGCGCTTGAAGCTGTAAGAAGTTCAGGTGCTATAGAAGAGGCAGGTGAGATGGCAGACAAACTTATTGATGCTGCTGTAGACTCCTTGAATTCTATATCCTCCTATATATTTGCCACTCCGCTTGAGAACGTAGCCGCCTTTTGTCGCGGTAGGACATCATAAAATAATACTCACTCTTCATCCTACTCCATAAAGTCTTTTGTCTCGTTTCGGTAAGTTACATAGATACTCCGCACCTTCAGTGAATAGAGTTGTAGAGGCTCTTGAACCATTATACGGTCCTATAGATCGTTCTCCTCGTCTCCCCCCGCTAGAAGAGCTCATATTTACAGTACTCACGCAGCACACATCCGACAGAAATGCAGAAAAAGCGTTTGCTAGGCTGCAAGAAACGTTTGAAGACTGGGAGACGGTTGAGCAAGCATCAGAGGGAGAGATAGCTTACGTCATACGCTCCGGCGGTCTAGCAAACCAGAAAGCCAAACGCCTGAAGGATATTCTGCGCAGAATCAAGCTGTCTAGAGGTTCGATGTCTTTGGAGTGGTTGCGGGATATGCCTATGGAAAAGGCCAGAGAGAAACTCCAACAATTGCCGGGTGTAGGGATAAAGACAGCTTCAGTGGTCCTTGCATTTTCATTTGGGATGCCCTGTATGCCTGTAGATACTCACATACACCGAGTCTCAAGACGTTTGGGTCTTATTCCTGAATCGGTTTCGGCGGAGAAAGCTCATGGACTACTAGAAAGTCTCGTGCCGGAAAACATGCGCTTCAACCTCCATGTATTACTGATTACTCACGGGAGGCGAGTATGTAAGGCAAGGCGTCCTAACTGCGCTCATTGTCCCCTGAGAACCGAGTGCCCTGCTTCAACTTTCTCATCTATTTAAACCTTCATTTAGATTTAGGGACGGGTAAAAGGTTAGATACGTTGGTACACTGTTTATTCTAGTTGGTTAAAGCACTTTCAAGCGAATGTCAGATGCGCGTTAGTATCTTCACTTTTGGCGGATTTCTGCAGGTTTGAGCTTTTGCGGTTTGCCCAGGGCATAAACATGAACCAGCCGGGTTTAATGACCGAGTCTTGAAAATGAGGAACTCGCATAGGCTTAGGTTCATGAGGCAAGCTAGTAAGCTTCATACCGGCTTCTTTCGGAGTGCGTCCTGCCTTTCGGTGATTGCACCTTTTGCAGGCGGTAACCACGTTTCGCCAATCATGAAGCCCGCCTCGAGATCTAGGTAAAATATGGTCTATTGTTAGTGATGTACCTAACGTGTTGCAGTACTGGCACGTATATCCATCTCTGGCGAAGACATCCCTACGGGACAGTTTTCGTCTTTGCAGCGGATACTTTATAAACATATACAGACGTATGACCTCTGGAACCATAACATGAGAGCTTGGAGAACAGATGAAATTCTCGGAATCTATCACTGTCTCTGCTTTCTCTCTAGCGAGTAGAGCGATGGCACGCCTGCCGTTGCATATGTTTATAGGACGGTAATCTTGGTTGAGCACCAAAACGGAATAGACGTCTGACATGTTTCGGTTCACTGACAGGTCATGGTTTTTCGTAATCTTGCTGCAACTCTTGGAAAGATCCTAGGTAGTCACCCGGAACTTGTTGCAGAACACCATCCGGCACAATATCTACCTGATCAACGGCAAGCGGCAGGAGCTCGGCTTCATTGAATTGGCTTTCTATCTCATTCCCCAGGAAGCGATTGATATTTTCTTGTAAGTAATCGTCCCTGGAGCTGTCCGAATCCACAGAACCATAGAGATATGCAACAACAAAAAACACGGCTAACGCCCCAGCTGCTACACCAAAAAGCAGGCCTCCTAATCTATCTACCCAAGCTATTATCGATACGTTCAGTATAGGGCGCAACAGCTTTATAAACAGCCATCCTGCCAAAATCACCAGCAAGAAGATAATTACTGCAGAAACGAATATCCCCAGTGTAGACCCGGACTCGAACCACATTAAGTTATCGCTGATCCAAGCTGCAGCATCGTCCGAGAAAAATCTGGCCAGAAATACTGCTAAATACACCGTTACAATAGCCACCACGGATCCTATCAGGCCTCGAGTAATTCCTATTAGCACTAAGACCGCGAACAGTCCCAGTAACACCCAATCTAAAATGTTCCAACTGCTTATAATCATGCTGACTCCTCATGGCAAAAGGACGCTGTATTGCACCACGGAAACCCGTAAATGTTCCAACTGCTTATAATCATGCTGACTCCTCAATATCTTACTGATTGACTAAGAATGAGAATCAATCTTAACGCTATAACATACATGATACATATGTCATCTTCTATTGATTCTAGGAACCTAGAGAACCACCACTTAGTTAGATATACTTACGTTGAATGCTTCAATCAACCAACTTCTCAATACCTGATCAACAAAGTATCGGGACATGTCTCATACCTTGCTGCAAACCCTCTACGCATATTCGAATCGCTATAGATGGTCCAGCAGCTTCTGGTAAGACGACCATCGGACGCGCGACTGCTGATCGCTTAGGACTTGCCTTTGTAGATACTGGCTTAATGTATCGAGCCGTAACGGCGAAAGTGATAGAAATAGGTGTGGACCTGAGAGATGAGAAGGTTTTGACTGCTATAGCGCATGATATAGAAGCAAAAGAGAGTTTCTTTAGCCCCGGTCAGGCGATCATATACTGGCGAGGGAAAACCGTGGAAGGTCTGAAGTCGGCAAAGGTGGATGCGATGGTCTCTGACGTTTCTGCGTTGCCTGCTGTGAGACGCGAACTAGTAAGGAAGCAGAGATCGTTCGCAGAAAGGACGGGTGTGGTAATGGCCGGACGTGATATAGGCTCAAAAGTGCTTTGGGATGCGTCAGTAAAGATATACTTTACTGCCTTGCTAGAGACCAGAGCGCGTAGGATAATGAAAACGGTAGCTGGAATATCTTTGAAAGAAGTTGAAGCATCCTTGCAGATGAGGGATAGAAAAGATTCAACGCGCGCAGATTCCCCATTGAAGGTCGTTACTGGAACGGTATTGCTGAATACTGATTCTTTGAGCGTGGCTGATACAGTCGACCGCATATGCTGTCTTGCACTGAGCAGCGGTTCGTACACACTAGCTGGATAGTTTTAAGATGCCACCTCCGCCATTTCTGGCTTCTACGTGCAGGTTTATTCTAAAGACCTGTATGAGTTTCTGGGGCGAACTCAATATTGAAGGCAAAGAAAATATACCATCAGATAGGCCGCTCATAGTCCTGTCTAATCACATATCAACAGTGGATCCCTCTGTATTGGGGGTCTCTTTGCCTAGCATGCCTTCCTTCATTATGAAAAAAGAACTCTTCGCCTTTCCTCCTCTCGGTTTCTTATTTTACACTGTGGGAGGTTTTCCTATCGACCGTGATAAACCTGGCGTAGATGCTCTGAGGTGGGCACGAAAACGCATACGGCAAAACGTCATAATGTGTATGTTCCCAGAAGGGACTAGAAGTAAGAGCTGTGTTCTCCAGAAAGGAAAATCTGGAGCTTTGATACTTGCTGCTAGTACGAATGCCACTATCTTGCCTATGGGTATATCCGGCACAGAGAAGTATCAATCCATCTTTAGAGTCTTTAAACCTTCAGGTAAGTTTAAGTTGTGCATTGGGGAGCCTTTCAAGCTAGCAGACGATATTAGCCGCTCAAAGAGCTTTTATAACGAAGCTATAGAGGAGGTCATGTTTCGTATAGCTGCTCTGTTGCCAGAGGAGAGACGGGGAGATTTTTGGGATGTAGGTTCAAAGAGGTTTATTCATACTGCTCCACTTCTTAAGAAAACGGTTTGAGTATGTGCGGGATATTCGCGTACACAGGGCCGAAATGTGCAGCTCCAATTCTTCTTGAGGGTCTAAAGAGACTTGAGCATCGTGGTTACGACAGCGCGGGACTAACTATAGCTTTAAACAGTAAAACCTTTTTTATCTCTAAAAAGGCTTATGGAAGCACAAGCGTAGATCAGTTAACAGAAGATGTGGTGACAGAAGAAATAGAAGGCACGGCGGGGATAGCCCACACTCGATGGGCTACCCACGGCGTAGTAAACGAACAAAATGCTCATCCTCAAGTGTGCGATAGAGCCGGTATAGCCATTATCCACAACGGGATAATTGAGAACTACCCTGAACTCAAGGAACAGCTCCTGATGGATCATGTTTTCCTATCTGATACAGACTCGGAAGTTTTAGCGCATTTGATTGGGAGCTTCATGGAGAAGGGTGTTTCTTTTGAGAGAGCCGTGACCCAAACCGCTTCCAAGATAAGAGGAGCTGGAGCATTCGTAGCTATGCATAGGAACACCGTAGGGCTCATAGCTGGAGCGAAGATAGGGAAGGCAGGAGGGATTGTGATAGCCCAGACGGGGAAGGCAACCTTTATAGTCAGCGAACCTATTGCTTTACCTAAGGAGGCTCAAGAGGCTCTCTTTCTCGATGAAGGGGAAGCTTTCTCTGTAACGTCCGACAACGTTTCTGTTATGAATCCAGAAGGTAGGCTTGTTCAGAAGGAAACTATGCAGGTGCGCGGCGTCGAATATGTTGGGAAAGAGGGATATCCTTACTTTATGGAGAAAGAGATAGAGGAGCAGCCCAAAGCAGTGCTACGCGCTCTAGGAGGAAGATTTGACTTCTCTACGCTTGAGCCTATCCCTAGCGGATTTCCTATAGATGCTAAGCAGCTGAAAAACTTGCGCAGCGTCATGTTAATAGGTATGGGATCATCGCTTATCGCCGCTAAACTGGCTGCGTTTCATATAGAGACCTTTGCCAGGGTACCGGCCTCTTTTGAACATGCCGCAGAGTTTACTTTCCGTAACCCTCCTTTGGATAAAGACGACCTTTTGATAGTGATAACTCAGTCGGGCGAGACGGCAGACACCCTAGCTGCATTGGAGGTTGGTATAGAAGCTGGAGCAAACACCATGGCTGTAGTGGAAAATACAGTGAGCCATGCTGCCAAAGCGGCACGATTTACGTTGCCCATAAACGCAGGCATGGAGATATGCGTAGCCGCTACTAAGACCCTCACTAATACTATAGCGTCGCTGCTTTCCTTTGCAGCTTTTATGGGTTCTGCGCTTGGGACTATAAGTCGAGCTGACCAATCGAAAATCGCCCGTTCCTTAATTTTACTTCCTAACCTGATGCTCAAAACTCTAGATGACGACTTAATGCTTCGTAAGTGGGCGAGGGAAATTGCTGAGAAGGAGCATCTCCTCTATCTTGCGAGAGGAGCTCAACTTCCGATAGCCATGGAGGGCGCACTCAAAATGAAGGAGGTAGCCTATATTCATGCCGAAGCGTGCTCCGCCGCCGAAATGAAGCATGGCACGAATGCTCTCATATCCGAGTCGATGCCTACGATAGCGATAGTACAGCCTGGACCATCCCATAGAAAGATGATAAGTAGCATCAGCGAAATAAAGGCGAGGAGCGGAAGAGTTTATGCGCTTGCAGAGGAAGGCGACAAAATGGCAGAGGATTTATCTGACTATACGGCGATCTTCCCACATGCTGACTTTCTGACTGTGCAACCATTTTTGACTCTGATACAACTTCAGAAACTAGCCTATTTCACTGCTCTCCATAAAGGTTTGAACCCAGATAGACCACGCCACTTGGCAAAAACTGTAACTGTAGACTGATGAACGAAATTGGATACCTTATAGTTTACGTTATTGTATTTACGTCTGTTCTTCATAAGAAAATGTATGCATAAAGCCTAAAAATGATTGTTGAGTTAGAGCGGATACGCGATCGTATAATCAGCCGGGAAAAATCTCTATCGCCTTGGGCTTCTCAAGAGACGCTTGAGGCTAATAGGAAGAGACCAGAACCGCCTTGCCCACTTAGAGGAGAGTTTCAGCGAGATCGAGACAGAATTGTACATGCAAAAGCCTTCCGTAGGCTCAAGCATAAAAGTCAAGTCCTCGTTGCTCCTCAGGGCGACCACTTTACAACACGTCTCACACACGTTATGGAAGTTGCTCAGATAGGCAGAACTATAGCTCGCGCCTTGAACCTGAACGAAGATTTGGTAGAGGCGGCGGCGTTGGGACATGATCTTGGTCATACTCCGTTTGGACATATAGGGGAGACCGTTATTAACCGCCGCATACCTGAAGGCTTCCATCACAGCAGACACAGCATACGCATAGTAGAGAAACTGGAGAAAGACGGTAGAGGTCTAAACCTTACCAGCGCGGTTATTGAAGCTATACGCAGACATTCTAAGCCTGAAGGTAAATTTATCACTAGACAAGCTGTAAAAGATATGTCGCTTGAAGCGCAGATAGTGCGGCTGTCGGACAGTTTAGCATATCTGGCACACGATATGAATGACGCTATGCGAGCCGGCGCACTAACCCTTTTGGATTTTCCGTCTGACCTCATAGAAGGTCTGGGACGCACGCATTCGAAGAGGGTAAATACCTTGGTGACGGACGTTATAATGAATTCTTGGGACTGTACTGGTTCGGTAGAACTGAGCAATCCAGGCGGCACTCCATGGATACGCATGTCTAAGGACAAGACAGACTTGGTTACCTCATTGAGGGACTTCATGTTTGAACGCTTCTATCACAAGACAAGCAATTCTATCGAAGGGCTGAAAGCTTCGGAAATAGTTGAGGTCCTTTTGGATAGATTCTTGGAAAGACCTCAAGAGATCCCTGAAAATGTAAAGAGGACGGCGGAAGACGTCCGACACGCCGCTATAGATTATGTGTGTGGAATGACAGATAACTTTGCCTTAGCTATGGCAGAAAGAGTAGCTCCTGGAATCTCCGAGGGGGTTTTTCGGGGAGCAATATGAGTTCCGGAGGCTGGTTCTGATATCCCTTTGAAGCTTGATTATGAGAGAAGTAGAAGAAATAAAACAAAGACTCCATGTAGAGGACGTAGTATCTGAATACGTGTCGCTCGATAGATCGGCGCGCGCTCCTAAAGGTTTGTGCCCTTTTCATAATGAGAAGACACCTTCCTTTGTACTAAATCCAGCTAAGGGAACCTGGACATGTTTTGGGGCATGTTCCGATTCTGGAGACATATTCTCTTTCATAATGAAGAAGGAAAATATGGGATTCAAGCAAGCCCTTGAGCTTTTGGCTAAACGAGCAGGGGTGAAATTGCGGATTAGCGATGATGGTACTAAAATTTCTTCACATAGTATATGGAGGATCAACGCGGTTGCGGCGGAATGGTTTGGCGCTATGCTTAAATCCGGATCAGGCGAACCCGCTCGCAATTACCTCAAAAAACGAGGACTGACTCCGCAAGCGGCGCGACAGCGCGGTATAGGTTTTTCTCCTGGCGCAACTCTGACTTTGTACAGTGTCCTCAAGGCGAAAGGCGTATCTGAGAAGGCTCTCGTTGAGTGGGGTTTTATGGTCAAATCTCCTAACGGAGAACTTCGAGATCTGTTTAACCGGCGTATAATGTTTGAGATAAGAGACGCGAATGGCAGAATCATAGGCTTTGGAGGGAGAAGCCTGGAGGAGGGGATCTTACCGAAATATATAAATTCCCCTCAAACTCCGGTATTCGATAAATCGTCCATTCTTTACGGTATAGATTGGGCAGCGGATGCTATACGATATTCAAAGCAAGCAATTATTGTAGAAGGGTATATGGACGCTGTAACTTCGCACGAATACGGTTTTTCAAACACGGTAGCGGTTATGGGTGTCGCTGTGTCCTCTCGCAACTTAAAAGTACTGGCCGACATGACATCTAGCGGAAACGAGGCGGGTGAAATAATACTTTGTCTTGACGCAGACGTGGCCGGAAGGGAGGCGTCCTTTAAATCTCTAGTGAGTGCGTCAACAGATCAAGAGATATCAAGAAAAGCGGTATTAAAGGTCGCCGCTTCCGATATGGGAAAAGATCCCGATGAAGCTATAAGAACCTCAGCCCGTGCATGGAAAACATCGTTGGACGAAGCAGAACCAGTTTTCGAATATCTTATAAAGGAGTGCTACAGGCGTTACGATCTTTCCACAGATCAAGGTAAGGCCCAAACCTCTGAAGACTTGTTCCCTGTAGTGATGGGAGCCGGTAACGCCTACGCGCAGGACACACGCTTGACGCGTCTGGCTGCTGTTTTAGGAGTATCGGAGTATCGCTTGAAGACCTTGTACGGCGTACGTAGCAACGCATACTCAGTCAGGAGTTATTCCGGAAGGAGACGCCCAGTCAGACAAGAAAGAGTGGAGCGAGATCAAGCGATATCTGCGTTACGTCGCTCTTCGTCAAATCCTGTTGAAGAATGTCTGCTTGCAACCCTTATACAGTTCCCCAGGACTCGCGAATTTGGAGAAATTGTACCGCCGGCTCTATTCATGGATACGAGCAATCGTGCAATATTCGAATATTGGAAGAGTAGGCGAGAAAAGTCCGCATTGCCTAAAGAATTGATAGATCTGTGGGATAGGCTTGAGAATGAACTACTGCCTCCAGGCGACGACCAAATCCGCATTGAAGGGATACGTCAATGTATACAGCGGTTAAAGGAAAATAGAGTTCGTAGCCAGATGCAGCTTCAGAGTAAGGTTGTTTCGGATGAACATAGTTTAGCCAATGGGTCTACTTTAGATGTTACTCTCCGTCTAAACGAACAATTAAAGGAAGTTTTTAACTCCAGGGAATACTGAGTTTATGAATATCGGAACATCCATAAAAGACGAAATGCCTACGGCCGAAGAGGATAGCGAAATAACTGTACTAGTACCACAAAACAGCGCTCTAGAACCCCCTCCAGAGGAAACGAGCAACGGTTCACTTAAAAGTCTGGGGCAGTTCCCCTCACAGATAGGTACTCCCGCTGAAGAAGAGAAACCTCAAATCTCTCAGGCAACCGGAGAGGTTGATCTGACTCTCATGACGTACATGCGTGAAATCGGTTTGTACAAATTGTTGATGCCTGAGGAAGAAAACACGTTCGCCTATCGGATTGAGCTAGCAAGGAATCTCAAATCGATACAGAGTAAGCTGGCGGATAGTGATAAAGATACCGATGTTGAGATAGCGTTGTCTATCGTAAAGAGTTTGTGTAGTCGCGCAGAATCGATAGCTAGCTTGGACCGATGCAGGCTTTTTATTTCGGATGATTTTAAACCTACACCGCATATAACTCTGAGCATATTCAGTCAACCTGAGGTCAGGAGAATTCTGGACAAAAAGTTCGATGAAAGGGTAATTGAGGAATTTTCCGACGCTATGGAATGTAGCGAGGAGGAGAGCCGAGACGAATTGACAAGACTCTCGGTTGAATCTGCGTTAATGCCTTCAGCAATCGTTGCAATACTTGGACACGACTTGCCGCTTCAGTCTATACCGAGTGCATTAGAAAAGGAAACTGTACAAAAGGAGATAATCAGAAAAAAAGGGTCTTTACGAGAACATTTTGCCGGCGTAATAGAATCAGGTAAAAACGCACGATGTAGGCTTACCGAGAGCAATCTCCGGCTCGTAGTGGCGTTTGCAAAGAGATACAACAGCAGAGGTGTCCCGCTGCCTGACCTAATTCAGGAAGGCAACTTAGGTTTGCTCAAGGCGGTGGACAAGTACAATTACAGACTTGGTTACCGCTTTAGCACTTATGCTAGCTGGTGGATCAGACAGTCTATAAGCCGCTCTCTGGCGTTGCAGGCGCGCGTCATACGCATACCCGTGCAAATGGAGGAAACTATCAACAAAATCCAAAACTTCAAGACCCATTTTCTTCAAGAACATGGGCGTGAACCCGAAATGGCTGACTTGCTGGCAAACGTGTCTGCTCCAGGATGGAGGATACTGGAGTCAATAAAGTATATGCGTGAGCCCACGTCACTTGAAGCATCTATAGGCGAGAACGGTCGTTCTACTTTCATAGACCTTATAGAGGACGAAAATCAACCTTCGCCTCAAGACGAAGCCGCGACATCATTCCTGCGCGACTATATTGACGCTGTGCTTGATGAATTGCCAAGAAGAGATAAGCAAGTGATAACTATGCGTTACGGGCTGCACGACGGCAAAGAGCACACTCTTAATGACGTAGGCAAGGTATTAGGTCTTACTAGAGAGAGGATAAGGCAGATAGAAAACGCGACTCTGAACAAAATACGTCGTAAGGCTCGCAAGTTAAAAGATTTTATAGATGATGCCGACGGGTAAATTTCTATAGAAGTTTATAGATTCCTAAGTAAAATCATCGGACTATAATTTATTCTTTAAGTGTGTTCTCTTTGGAAATCCCCACCCTGCTCCTGCAAAGTGTTCTTGAGAATGCTCGCGATATCGCCATATTGGCACTGTCGGTCGTTTTGCTCATCTCCGTGTTGGCAATTGTCTTAATGTTCTTCAAGCTTTACTCTCGTATTAATGGGCTTGCTAAAAAGGCAGATTGGACGATGTCCAAGGGGCAGCAAATATCAAATGCTGCTCGTTTCGCAATGACTTTTATGGAGAGGTTCAGAGATGGGCAAAAGCGGGACGATGAATAGTTGGGACATTCTAATAAAGACAAAGACAGTGGGTGCGGTAGAAGTTTTGTATACTTTAGTTAATAAGCCTGATTGAACTTATCTTACCGACCTGACTGAAACAATGAACGATAAAGATGGTAAAAAGAATACGCCCGTATGGTTTGTTATCGGATTCATTACAGGTGTTTTGGTGTCCATTCTGTCTGAGCCTAGCACTGCCAAAGCAACGTCTGAAAATGTGCGCACGCGCGGCGAGAGGCTACGGATGTTCATAATATATACGGTTGAACGCGTCGCTAAGAGGTTAGCCGAAGCTTCGCAAGAAGGCCGTAAAGTAGCAACCAAGGAACGCCAGAACATCTGGATAGATGACTGGGATTTGAACAATCCAGATCTTTAAGACGGGGTTAAAATCTCTGTAGACATTGGGTAAGAACCCATAATCTTTAACACCGACGCTAGTTCGTTCAATTCCTTTATCGCCTCTCTAACGTAGGGATCTGCCGAATGCCCTTCGCAGTCGAGCAGGAAATAGTAGCGCCCAATACCTTCACGCGTAGGGCGCGATTCCAGTTTCGTTAGGTTTATTTTTCTGGAATAGAAGGGAGTTAAAGCTGCAAGCAAAAGCCCCGGATGATCGCTGTCTCCGAAGCTGAAGAGCAGAGAAGTTTTATCTTTCCCTGTCGGTTCTCTTTGGGTATTGCTCAAGGCTACGAAGCGTGTTACGTTGTTGGTGCTGTCTTGAACTTTGTGTGCTAGTGTATTCATCCGGTTGATACGCGCAGCGCGAAGAGGTGCTATTGCGGCTATTTGTCCTTTGTTGTTCTCAGAAGACAGCGTTGCCACGGCCGCCGCGGTACTGGCAAAATACTCAAGACGGACACCTGGCATATGAGCTTTTATGAAATTTCTGCACTGATTAATAGCCTCAGGTCTGGAGCGGATAACTTCTATCTTCTCTATGGAAGCACCAGGTAGGCTTACCAGGCATGCTTCAATGGTCATTAACATCTCTGCGCATATAAAGAGCCTCTCGCTTTTTATAAGGAAATCGACAGTATCCGCCACAGTGCCTATGAGGGAGTTCTCAATAGGTGCTACAGCCTGATCCATTTCGCCGGATTCTGTAGCCATCATAGCATCGGTCAACGTTGCAAAAGGCACGCGGTGACAGTTGGGAGCGTACAGGAACGCAGCTTCGTCCGTGTACGTCCCTTCTGGCCCAAGAAACGCTATTTTGCTACTCGATTTCAGATGGCTCATTTATAGTATCTGCTAAAGCTTCAACATCTGATGAAGGGACGATGGCTATCAGGTCGTCTTCTAGCTCAATGACCTTCTTAGGAGAAAGGGTTGTCATTTCTCCGTCACGCGAAACAGAAGCCAGCAGCTTAGTATTTTCGGGTAATTTTAGATCGCCTATGCTCATACCTATGGTTTTTGAATTGCTCCATACCCTAACGCTGACGATATCATATCCTTGGTGTAATATGGGTGAGAGACGTATGTAAGGTACTGTGGGCAGAAGCGAGGTTAGGCGGGAGAATACCAAGTCGCCCGTTGAAATCACGGTGTCTACTCCTCCGTCTTTGAAGACGGGTACATTCTCCGGGCTGTTTACGATTGCTATAGTCTGCTTGACGTGGAAAAAGGTTTTGGCAAGCTGACATGCGGTTAGGTTATTAGCGTCGTCGCTCATACAAGCTATGAGAATATGGGCGCGTTCAGCTCCTGCTGCCTTAAGGGGCGCATAGTGGGTACCGTCGCCTTCAGCGGCTATTCCCCCCAATCTAGAACGTAGCCGTTCCACGTTGCTTTGGTGCACGTCTAACACGAATACCTCATGACCAGATGCCGTCAAAGATTCGGCAACGCGTTCCCCGATAGCACCTACACCTATGATCAAAATGTACAAATTATTGTCCTTCAGTACTTTTAGTATTTTTGAAGACAGTCTCTACTTCACTAAGAAGGTTGCTTATTGAGGATTCAAGAGTGTTGACGGCCTTTATGCCCCTTTCTTGGAGGATGCTTTGGAGGCGGAAACTTCGTATAGCCGCCACTATCCGTTTCTTCTTGAATATGACCATCACTTTCTGTGCTATAAACGAGGTTAACGCGCCGGAACCTGTCGAGATTACCACCAAATCGGCGGAGGATATGCCCATTTCTTCAAGTACATGTGAGGAAGCGCCATCTCCCAAAGCAATTTTAATTTCAGTGTGGTCTGACAAAGCTGCTTTGAGGGTTGCTATGCGCGTACGATTCACTTCAATTATGGTTGCGTTATGACCGCGCTCCGCAAGGCTACGTGCGAGCATGAGGGCATGGCCTCCACCTCCGATGAGCAAAGCGTTCATGGCTTTGTCATAGCCCCATCGGTATCTTGACTGAGCGTGATGAAAAATGATAGCCAAATATAAGCAGAATGTGGAGCGATACTCTATGAGGTTCCATATACATTGCAGTTTGAGTTCATTCGTGGCTTAAGAAGTATCGTTATTCTTCTGGAGGTACCTGCTCTCTGGAGAAAATGACTTTACAGGGAGCTTCGGACAGGATGTAGAGAATATCGTCACCAAGCGTGAAAGTTCCGTATTCTGTGTCGTAGGGCATTCCGGCCACTATCGCCTCAGCATTGCATCTTACAGCTTCTCTCACTATAGCGTAGCCAGCCTCGCGGGACTGTATGACTTGAGATTCGAATCTGCACTCTTTCTGTCTCAAGATGGTTTCAAACCGTGCTAAAGCGTCTTCTGCTCGCTCAAATTCTGGCTCTACTTCGGCGTCTAAAGGCAAAGAACGTTCCACGCGAATCACGTACACGATGAACACCTTGCCTTTCTTCTCTCTGACCATATTAGCAGCTAGAGCTGCTGTGATAGCGTCAGAGGATCTACCATCGGCTACAGCCAAAACCATGTTCAGAGCTAACGGTTGGATCAAACTTCCAGTATCGATCATAATCTAATCAACCAATGTTTGAATCGGGTATCTAGTCTTCTTTGGCGAGTTCTTGTATTTGACTGTCTTGACCTGATAGCAGAAGAACGTCGTCCTGTCGCAGTTTCTCGTCGGGGTCCGGTATAAGCGTAACATCATCGGCACGCTTTATAGCTATGACGGATATCCCGCTTTTTTGTCTTGCCGCGGTAAACCCTGCGTCAGAGAGAGCCATACCCACCAACCTTTTGGGTACTTCTATGCGGCTTATTCCAAAGTTTGGGCCGATTGACATATATTCTCTCACGTCCGGGTTGAACAGGTTGTGAGCTACTCTGGCTCCGGTCTCTTGTTCAACGTGTACTACTCGATCGCAACCTATTCGTTGTAAGGTATTGCCATGCAATTCACTATGCGCGCGCGCTGCTACGTATTTCAGACTCATGGTCTTAAAAAGCACGGCTGCCATTATACTTGCCTCCACATTTGTCCCTATCGCTACAACACCTACATCAAAATCTTGTACGCCTAAGTCTCGAAGAACCCCTTCATTGGCAGCGTCTCCAGCTACGGGATAAGTAACTTGCCCTACCATTTCCTGAACGGCTTCCTCCTTTATATCTATCGCCATAACTTCATGCCCCATCTGGTAAAGGGTGCGTGCTAATTCGCTTCCGAACCTGCCTAGCCCAGCTACGACTACTTGGGCTGTTTTGTGGTTGAAAAGACTATTTTCAATCATCGTTCAAGTAAGGGTTTTATCCTATCCGTACTCGTTCTTCCGCCGGTTTATATGTCTTATGCGTTTCTCTACCTACCATTAACAATGCTATTGAAAGTGGGCCGAGTCTGCCCAGTAACATCAGAATAATAACTATGACACTGCCTCCATTGTTGAGCTCAGACGTGGTATTTTGACTTAAACCGCAAGTGCCAAAGGCTGATACCACTTCAAAGAAGGCTGCCTCAAAGCTCAAGTCTGGCTGAACTATCGTAAGCAGCATCATAAAAAAGATTATGACTAACACACCCAGCGCACCTATAGATAAAGCGCGGCGTACGTTTGGCGTGGGTATCCTTCGGCGGAATATCTGTACGCTTCTTTCTCCACGTAGAGCGGAGAGAATGGCCAGCACTATGACCATGAACGTGCTGATCTTTATCCCGCCAGCGACTGACGCCGACGCACCACCTATGAACATCAAGAATTGTGTGAATATTGTTCGAGCGTTGCTTGAAGCCTCCTGATCTACAGTCGTGAAACCTGCGGTGCGGGAACTTATGGATTCAAAGAATGCACCGATTGCCTTCTCTGAAATAGGTCGGTCGGTCGGCGCGACTAAAGAGTTCCAATCGGTAGCCAGATATACACCCGCGCCAAGTAGGATGAGGCCTAAGGTGCCTAGCAGTACCAGCTTAGAGTCGAGTGTGAGAGTGGAGAAATTGCGCCTGTTCCAGACGTCCGACAGCACGCTTACGCTGAGTGATCCGGCTAAGATTAAAGAGGCGAATATACCAAGGCTGAAAAAATTGGAACGCAAGCCAGAGAATCCTACTCCTACCTGTTCATCGGGCAGAATTTCAAATCCTGCATTGTTAAATGCCGAAACCGAATGAAAAAGCGCATGCCACAGTGCTTCGTGCCATCTTATTCCTTCCCAAAGAGGAGCGAAAGTCAAGAAGTCGAGGAACAATATAACAGCCCCAATAGCTTGAGTTACTATTGCTACGGCAAATATCCTACGAACCTGGACTGTAACTCCTCCCAGATGTCTACTAGCTATGCTTTCGCGTATAATTAGACGGTTGCTAAGCCCCACACGTTGACCAGTGATTAAAATTAGAAATGCAGCTCCCGTCATGAACCCTAATCCGCTTACGAATATCAAGAACAGTATGACAGCCTTACCAAATCCCGACCATGCACTGCCTGTGTCTACAGTGACTAGTCCAGTGACGGTAACTGCAGATACAGCAGTGAAAAACGCATCCCGTGGATCAGTAAAACCGCCTTCAGCATTCGCTATGGGAAGCATCAAGATGAGTGATCCCAGAATGGCGGTTGCAAGAACGGCGTACACAAGAACCATTGGAGAAGTAGGTCCTCTGATCGATACCGTCCTGCGCGCTAAGTGTATGTGTACAGGAGCCATCTCTGCCCGCCTTGGGTGGCGAGCTATTCTGTCTCCAGGTTTGGGTTGCCAGACTTTCAACAGTAACCTCCGCGCTTTGCACGTTATGCAGAAACTATAACAGGATACTCCAGATGCAGAAACCTATTCACGATATACAAGGCCAACCGAAAACGAAATTCGCTAATCTGCTTGAGGAAGAAGGACGCTTCATAAAAGCGGTCGAGTTGGAAACCTCAAGAGGACTGTTGATGGAAGAGCCAGCTGATAAGGCTTTGGAAACTGGACTCACTTTGGCAGACTCTGGTGCTGTAGATGTATTCTTCATAACCGATAATCCGGGAGGCCATCCTCATAATCGCCCAGAAACTCTTGGAACTGTTTTGAGCGAAAGGAATTTAGAGACGGTTATCAACGTATCTTGCAAAGATTATAATCGTAACGCTTTGGAGAGCAGGCTTTGGGGACTCTCCTCCCTTGGGTTCGACAATGTTCTTGCTCTATCGGGAGATTATCCATCGGCCGGCATAAACGGAACTGCAGAACCGGTTTTTGATATTGATTCGGTGGGACTGCTTGAAGTCATGCGCAGGATGAACGAAGGTCTACCCATCAGCACCGGACGCAGAAAGACGAAGACGACAACTACTCGCTTTTTCCCAGGTGTGGCGGTCAACCCATTTAAGAAGGTAGAAGGTGAACTTATGACTCAATATTTTAAGTTCGCTATGAAGATGCGAACGGGCGCTAGATGGGCAATAGCTCAGATAGGTTTCGACTCAAGGAAACTAGAAGAACTCCTTTTATGGAGCAGACTGAATGGTTGCGAAGTACCTCTACTTGGTTCGATATTTGTCTTGAATAGAGGGACTGCTGCGTTTTTTAATCGCTGGGGTATACCGGGTCTAGTTCTTACGGATGCGCTTCTGAACAAGGTAGATAAAGAGAGTCGCGCCCAAGACAAAGGTCGTGCCTTCTTTGACGAATTCGCCGCCAAACAGATAGCGATCTTGCGCGGGCTAGGCTGTCGAGGTGTGTATATGTCTGGCCGAACCGGGGCAGAAAGAACAAAGCGGATATTTGATATTGAAAGTTCCTTCGGGGCAGACGATTGGCATGAGTTTGCAGACGAGATACTTTTCCCGCAAGATGATGAGTTCTACCTGTTTGAAGAAGGCTCTCGTCCTGGACGAAGCTCCACCAAGTTAAGTGAAGAGTATCTTGCGGGGATATCACAACGCGGCAGCCTGTTTCAGCGTGCTCTTGCTCCTCCGTCTTATCTTCTGGGGCGAACCCTTCACTCTGCACTATTCTCCCACGAAGCCCCTGCATTCGGTCTTGGAAAACGGTTATACTCTCTTTTAGAAAAATCGGAGACCGCTTCAAGCGTAGCTCATGGATTTGAGCAAGCCGCGAAAGTAACCATGTATGGATGCAGAGACTGTGGAGATTGCTCTCTACCGGATTTAGCTTATCTTTGCCCGGAGTCCCAATGCGTGAAAAACCAGCGCAACGGTCCTTGTGGAGGGACCAAGGCGGGGATGTGTGAAGTACTGGAGAAAGAGTGTATATGGGTCAGAGCGTACAATCGCCTAAAATTGCATGGAGAAGAAAAGCTTATGTTGGAACATAAACCTATATTTAAGAACGCCGCGCTAAAAAGATCCTCCGCATGGGCAAACAGCTTTATGAAAAGAGACAATAGGGGGACATAATAAGGGAAATTTATAGATGAACACAGTTGAAAAATTTATAACAATCGGAGAAAACCTCCACGCAACCCGCGTAGTTAAGCGAAACGGTAACAGAACGGCGATCAGTCCGAATGGCAATGAATCGGTCGTCTATAAGCATGAGAGCGGAGAACTGCGGTATATGGAAGTCCCCTACTCTTTCAAAAAGACTCAATCCTACGAGCAAGGCAACATCAAACACTTCATGATAGCCGCTTGGGGAGGTGTTGGCGATGATAGGCAAAAAGCTCACGATTCTGCTGAATATGTGCGATGGGAGGCACGCCGCCAAACCAGGGCAGGTGCGCGTTTCCTCGACCTGAATGTTGATGAAGCGTCCTATAAATTGCCAGAACAAAAGGACTACATGCGGTGGATGGTAAGGGCAGTGCAAGCCGAGCCGACCATTCCTCTTTCAATAGACTCCTCCAACCCCGAGATAATTGAGGCCGGTTTGGAAGCCTACTCAAACGATTCGGGCAGACCTATGCTGAACTCTGTAGCAATGGAGAGGTTGGACACTTTGGATCTGGCGGTGCGTTTTGATGCCGCCATAGTAGCTTCTGCAGCCGCCGTGGACGGAATGCCGGAGACCGCAGAAGACAGGTTGGAGAACGCTGGTATTGTTGTGGAAGCCGCTATGAACAAGAACATTGCCGCGGAGAACATATATATAGACCCACTTTTTTTTCCAATATCGGTCTCTTCATCCAACGGTATAGAGGCACTAAAAGCCATATCTCTCTTGCGTAAAGAGTTCGGAGATGTGATAAAGATAACCGGCGGAATGAGCAATATATCTTTCGGGCTTCCGAAGCGGAAGCTTATAAACCAAGTGTTTATAAAGATGGCGATTGAGGCGGGAGCGGACAGTGGAATAATAGATCCCGTTCAATGCTCTATCTATTCAATAGTATCATTAGACACTGAAGAGGACGCGTTCAAAATCACAACAACCATGCTCAACGGAGAAGACGAATTCTGCCTTAACTACATAGCTGCCTGCAGAGGGAACAAAATATAGATGATAATCTTCACGGCCATAGTTAAATTTGCAGGTTTTGTTGCCGATAACTTCAATGAGTTCCTGCACAAAAACGGCCCCTATATGGCAGCAGCGATATCCTTTTATACCTTCTTATCGCTTTTTCCGCTGTCGATTGCTATGATAACGCTTCTCTCCCTATTGCTGGGCGTTGGGAACATTGAAGAGAGGCTAATAGAAGCGCTTGTGCAGCAAATACCTGTCCTACAAGAAACCGATGACCAATTTCTGGCAGAGTTCTTTGGGAGTCTGCGAAGCGGTAGGGCTGTAACCAGTTCATTGGCAATAGGTGGGCTGCTATGGGCTTCGACCGCTGTCTTCGGGGCGATACGCAAAAGTGTAAATAGCATATGGGGTATAAGCAAATCACGCCCGTTTCTGATGGAACGTATGATGGACTTCGCTTTGATGTTTGGTACGGCGGCTCTTCTTATGGTTTCAATAGCGGTATCCATCATGCTGGCGTTTATTAGACAACTGTCAGAATCTCTCTTCCCTGGTTCATCTATACCTTTAGAGCAACTATGGCAAGTCTTGGGTCAGCTCATCCCGCCCTTTCTCTCCCTTATAGTGTTCACCGTTCTTTATTGGTGGTTGCCGAATACGCGCCTCTCAATAAAGCATATATGGCCTACAGCCATAGCCGCGACTATCGCGTTTGAAGTATCTAAGCAGATATTCGTGTTGTATCTCCAGAATCTAGGCGGGATCACCAACAACATATATGGAGGTGTCAGTGCGTTGATAGTGTTGTTGGTGTTTGTTTATGTGTCGTCCATAATAATGCTGGTAGGTGCTATGCTTACGGCAAGGTACACTTTTTATTTGGACATGAAATCCCAGAACAGATTCAACGAGAATATAAGCCATAACTTAGCAAGAATACGGACTGCAAAAGAGTTGCCGGGGATGCCTCAATTTAGTCCTTCTCGTACGAGCGTCCGCCGAGAGTGGCAAAACTGAGGAGCTCTCAAAAGCGTACCTATTCCATAAGCACTCATCACTCTTAAGGTAATATTATGATAAACAAAACCGCCGGCTATGCTTTTCTGAGGGAAACGACAACACCGTAGTTGTCTAGGTTGAAGTGGTCTTTGTTTACGGCTATTGTTTCTGAGCAGAACTCCACCTTCTCGGCGAGCGTCTCCTCCGTAAGGAACTCCTCTGCTTTTTTTAGAGCCGCCAGAACCTCTCCTTCTGCCTGCACCTGCAAGGATATCCTGTCCGATATGTCCAGCCCGGCGGATTTCCGCAAGTTTTGGATGCGGTGAAGAGTCTCTCGCACCCATCCCTCATTGCGCAGTTCGGGCGTTACCTGGGTAGAAACGGCGCCTATCCATCCCGATTTATCCCTATTCATCGAATAACCTTCGCTAGCCTCTAGCGCAAACACCACCTCCTCCGGCTTCAGCGAAAATTCGCCTATAGGCAACTCTTCGCCGGATTCCGCGCGGGAGTACATCTCCATTAGTTCCCCAGCTGACAACCCCGCGAGCAGGCAGGCTATACGTTTTATAGAGGTTCCGTATTTAGGACCGAGCAGGGGGTATTTAGGTTTCGCCTGCGTCGGCTTGGGAGAAAAAGCCTCGCTCTTTTCATCGAATACTACCTCGCGTACGTTGAGCTCTTCCATTATCTGGTCTTGGACGGATGGCAAGGCTTCCTCAATCGCCTTATGGTGTTCTGTTGGAGCGGAAAATACAAAACGAGAGAGAGGCTGTCTGACCTTGATGCCGGCTTCTGATCGAGCTGATCTGCCTATACTGACGAGGCGTATAGCGAGTCTGGAGCGTTCTATAAGGTCTCTGTCTATGAGCGATTCATCTGGTGCAGGCCAGTCTGCGAGATGCACACTCTCAGGTGAATCGGAGATACATTCTCCTTCAAGGTTTTGATAAATCTCTTCGGAAACGAAGGGGGCAATGGGAGCAATAAGGCGCACCAACGTCTTGAGACACTCATAAAGTGCCGAGTAAGCCGCTTTTTTGTCGTCGTCCATCTCTTTTTTCCAAAACCGGCGGCGGGAACGGCGTACGTACCAGTTTGATAACCTTCCGACGAATTCCTCTACCTTTCGGACTGCTAGATCTGGACGCCATTCCTCCATGAGGGCGGTAAATTCACGTGTCAACTGATTGAGTTCCGCCAAAGCCCACAGGTCAAGCTCTGGGGAACAGCTCCTGTTCGTTGTTTGGTCTTCCGGAGTCCAACCGTCTAGGCGGGCGTAAGTGACGAAGAACGAATATATGTTCCAGAGAGGGATGATGAACTGTCGTCTTACCTCGTGGCAAGGTCTGTAACCGAAATTCAAGTTCAGGGCTGGATTTTGGCGGACAAAGAGCCATCGCATAACATCCACGCCTATGGACTCTGCTGCATCCTCAAACCATATGGCATTACCCCTAGATTTGTGCATTTCTTCCCCTTTTTCGTCGCGCATCAAGGCATACGAAAACACGGCCTTTGCAGGAGGTTTATCTGATAAAACGACGGACATCGCTATAAGAGAATAGAACCAGTTACGGAATTGGCCAGGGAACGACTCCGATATCCAATCAGCGGGGAACCATTGAGACCAATAATTCCTATCCATGGCGAAGCGTAGGGTACTATAACCCACTATTCCTGCATCAAGCCAAGGGTTGCCGACGTCCTTGATGCGAGATAAGAGCTCACTGCACCCAGAGCACTTTATCTTGATAGCGTCTACCCATGGCCGGTGAGGTGAATGGCCGTCAAAAGAGTCCCAATTTTCTACAGCGCGGCTGTGTAGCTCTTTTCTAGAGCCTATCACTTCGACTTTGCTGCAACCGCTGCACTTGTATATAGGAAGAGCCAACCCCCAGTATCTTTTCTTGGATATCATCCAGTCCTGCATATTAGCAAGCCAGTCTAGCTCCCGTTCCTTGCCGAAAGATGGCATCCAGCGCATGTTGTCCGCCGCCTTCATCAGTCGCGGGCGTAATTCGTCCATGGATATGAACCATTCCGAGACAAGCCTGAACACCAGCTCCGTACCACAACGCCAACAACAAGGATAACGATGTCGAATGCGGTCTAATCTATACGTTATCTTCTTCTCCTTGAGGCTTTCATATATAAGTTTTATGGCGTCTGTGACTTGAACACCGCTCAAGTAGCCGAAGTCGTCTTTATAAAATCCAGCGTCGTCCAAAGGTGATATCGCCGGTAAGTTCATCTCACGTCCTAAGCGGAAATCTTCCGCACCAGATCCTGGCGCTATATGGACAATCCCTGTGCCTTCTTCGTCCGATACGTCAGCCCATGGAATGACTGCGTGCGACTCTTTAGCTGTTTCCTGGACGGGTAGTTCATCAAAGGGACCTCGATATTTCAACGAAACGAGCTCCTTGCCTTTGCAGCGTTCAAGCAATGTCCACTCACCCTTCAAGACTTGGACCCTATTGCTGCTTAGCCAGATTCGCTTACATACCTCACCTTCCGAGGTTTCCCATCGATTTTCGACCAGAATATAATCACTGTCCGGTTGCACAGCCGCGGCGACGTTACCCGTTAACGTCCATGGCGTAGTAGTCCAAATCAAGAGAGACGCGTCGCTATCCAAGAGTGGTAAAAGCACGTATAGGCTAGGGTGTTCCACCTCCCTGTAGCCGTCGGTAACTATCTCGTGCTGAGAGAGTCCGGTGCCACATCTTGTACACCAAGGCATAACGTCTTCACCCTCGTAAAGCCAGCCGGACTCGTGACACTTTTTTAAGAAATTCCATATGGCGTAATTGTTCTCATCGGACATAGTTTGGTAAGAGTTATCCCAGTCCATGAAATAGCCCATGCGTTTTGACTGTTCCGTTATCTTTTCAGAGAATCGCAGAACCCTTGCCTTGCACTCTTCTACGAAACGGTCAATACCATAATTCTCTATAGCTTTTTTAGAGCCGAACCCTTTCTCGCGCTCCACTTCCACCTCCACCCATAAACCTTGCCCGTCAAAACCATTCTGGAACCTTTGCGAAAAACCCTGTGCGTTACGAAAACGATGGAACAAGTCCTTGTAAGTTCTGCCCCATGCATGGTGCACGCCCATAGGGTTGTTTGCAGTTATAGGGCCGTCAATGAAGGAATAACGGCGATCAGAACCATTGTTCTTTCTGATGTATTTTTCTAGTATGCCATTCCGCTCCCACCAATCAAGAATGTTTCGCTCTTTTTCAGGGAATTCCACCTCAGAAGAGACAGCTCTGAACGTGCTCGGCTTATCGTCTGTTTTCTTCATACGGCAAATATCTCCTGTTTTCTGTGTTAGTGTGTGTGACGGCGATTGCAGTCTGGGCTTAAAATTGTATGCTGAGCCCTTGTTTCTGACGGACAGTATAAGGTTGCGGCGTCAATAAATTTTACCCTACGAAGATGGCCGGGGCATGCAGAATTTTTTGTCTTGCTCCTAAATCCACCCTCGGGGAGCTTCGTGAAACGCTGATAGTACGTTGCTTCCAATCCATATATAACAAAAGCCCTGCCCACACTCTTTCGCGTGGACAGGGCCTTCCTATTTGCCGAGTGCAAGCCGTTTAGAAGTCCATTCCTCCTCCTCCGTTGGGCATTGGAGGAATCTTTTCCTCTTCAGGCATGTCGGTTATGAGAGCCTCCGTGGTCAGTATCATAGTGCTTACGGAAACGGCGTTTTCTACAGCAGAGCGGGTAACCTTGGCAGGATCCACTATACCTTTTTCAAGCATGTCGCCATAGGAGCCTTTGGCGGCGTCAAAACCGAAGTTCTTATCCTTGTTATCGGATACGCGTTCCAATATCACCGCTCCTTCCAAAGCCGGAATTCTGGGCAATAATCTTTACGGGCTCCAGAAGCGCCTTGCGGAGTATTTCGACGCCGGTCTGTTGGTCTCTCTCTTCAAAGCTCACAGATTTGAGATCTTGAGAAGCCTTAATCAGAACGGTACCACCTCCGGGCACTATGCCTTCTTCGACGGCCGCTCGCGTGGCGGATAGTGCATCCTCTACGCGTTGTTTCTTCTCCTTCATCTCAATTTCGGTAGCCGCTCCGACTCTAAGTATGGCTACTCCACCCGACAGCTTGGCG